>NZ_JADKPS010000003.1:0-441836 GCF_015350755.1 Flavobacterium sp. JLP
TTGTTCTAAATAAATCAGAACTAATTATTATGCGACGTTTTCTCTATCGGTTCTTTTCGAATCTCTCGATTCTATTACTCTTATTCTTTTGCTCTAACATCTCTGTTAAAGCGGCTGTCAATTCAATATGTCTACGAACGTGTTTCAATCTTGTTTCGCCTGTGTCTCAAAGCGGGTGCAAAAGTAGAAAACTTATTTCTAACCGGCAAATGTTTTTTGAAGTTTTTTTTCAGAAATTTTTATTCCCTTTTTCTTCTCCTTGTCTGCCAGTCTGTCAATGAACTTTCCGTGTTTTGCGGGGTGCAAATGTAACATCTGTTTTCAAATCTCGCAAGCTTTTTTTAACTTTTTTTGAAAATATTTTTTCGTTTAGTTTAAATAACTTGTCAGTATTTCGGTGAACGTCTGTCGTTGTTGCGGGTGCAAAAGTACCACCTTTATTTACATCTGCAAGCCTTTTTATTATATATTTTTCCTGTTTTTTCAAAACTTTTCTTAACACTCTGATAACGTCATCTTTACATTTTAACCTTTTTTGATACATTGTGAGTTTTTTCCTCGACTTACTGTGTTTTTGGCATTTCAAGACCTTTTTAGTATGGCAATTTTATCAAGTTTGTACATTTTTCAAGGATTTAGATTGTAAAACATAGTCCTAAAAGCTTTTGTGGCGTTTCAATCGCACAAAGGTTCAGAGTCGCTAAGTTTTTCTCTTTATTCCCTCTCACTCGTTATGAAAACCTCTGCCCTAGCCCCGATAGTCCTCCCGACGATTCGGAAGGAAATCCTTTTGTGCCGGTCCCGAAGCTTCGGGACCGGCACAAAAGATTGGAACGGATAACAGGAAATAGCTCCTAATTCTTAATTTAAATTCCATTTTTTTAAATCCCAAACTCTTAAGGCTTCGACTTCGCTCAACTGGACAAAAAATGATCTTATATACTTTATGCAGTAAACCCGAAAGGTTTTGAAAACCTATCGGGTTCGTTCGCGAAGAAATCACTCTTATATATTATAGTAGAAACTTGTCCCTATATAGTATCGTTAAATTGTACTTATACATAAGAGAGAATAAGATGTTATATATTCTAAAAACTCAATGATTGAATTGCCGATATACCTTTATTATATAGTACCTGGAAATGACGATGGAGAGAATTATTAAATATACTCTTATATATTATCGTATAAACATGTACATATATATTGTATGTGTTTTTGTAATGCTTTATATTTGCATTCACAAAATTATAAACAATGATTAAGATTACTTTACCCGATGGGTCAATTAGAGAGTTTGCTTCGGGCGTAACTCCGATGGAGGTTGCTAAAAGCATTAGTGAAGGATTTGCAAGAAATGTGATTTCTGCTTCTTTTAATGGTACAACAATAGAAACCGAAACTCCATTGACGACCGACGGTAGTCTTATTTTATATACTTGGAATGATGCAGAAGGTAAAAAAGCTTTCTGGCATTCGACTTCGCACGTAATGGCGCAAGCTCTTGAAGAATTGTATCCTGGAATTAAGTTAACTCTTGGACCTGCAATTTCTAATGGATTCTATTATGATGTTGATTTTGAAGATCAGAAAATTGTTGAAGCTGACTTTAAAAAGATTGAAGATCGTGTTCTTGAAATTTCAAGAGAAAAGCATGAGTTTAAGATGCGTCCGGTTAGTAAAGCTGACGCTTTGGCAATGTATAAAGATAACGTTTACAAGACTGAATTGATTTCGAATCTTGAAGATGGTACTATTACATTTTGTGATCATGCAACTTTTACTGATTTATGCCGCGGTGGACATATTCCGAATACCGGAATCATCAAAGCTTTTAAAATCATGAGTGTTGCGGGTGCTTACTGGAGAGGTGATGAAAAAAACAAGCAATTGACTCGTGTTTACGGAACTTCTTTCCCTAAGCAAAAGGATTTAACTGAATATCTTGAACTACTTGAAGAAGCTAAACGTCGTGATCACCGTAAATTAGGCAAGGAACTTGAATTGTTTGCTTTTTCTCAAAAAGTTGGACAAGGTTTACCTTTATGGTTACCTAAAGGTGCTGCACTTAGAGATCGTTTGGAGCAATTTTTAAAGAAAGCTCAGAAGAAAGCCGGTTACGAGCAAGTAGTAACTCCACATATTGGACAGAAAGAACTTTATGTAACTTCTGGTCACTATGCAAAATATGGTGCTGATAGTTTTCAGCCAATAAATACTCCTGCTGAAGGCGAAGAGTTTTTATTGAAACCGATGAACTGTCCTCACCACTGTGAAATTTATAATGTAAGACCTTGGTCATATAAAGATTTACCAAAACGTTATGCTGAATTTGGTACGGTATATAGATATGAGCAATCTGGCGAGTTACACGGTTTAACTCGCGTTAGAGGGTTTACTCAGGATGATGCGCATATTTTTTGTACTCCGGAGCAATTAGATGAAGAATTCAAAAAAGTAATTGACCTTGTACTTTATGTATTTGGTTCGTTAGGCTTTGAAAACTTTACTGCTCAGATTTCATTGAGAGATCAAGAAAACAGAGAGAAGTATATTGGTTCAGACGAAAACTGGGAAAAAGCTGAAAATGCGATTATCAATGCTGCAGCTGACAAAGGACTGAATACTGTTGTAGAATATGGCGAGGCTGCTTTTTATGGTCCGAAGCTTGACTTTATGGTTAAAGATGCTTTAGGAAGACAATGGCAATTAGGAACTATTCAGGTTGATTATAACCTTCCTGAGCGTTTTGAATTGACTTACAAAGGTGCTGATAATGAATTACATCGCCCTGTTATGATTCACAGAGCTCCTTTTGGATCTATGGAACGTTTTATCGCAATTTTACTAGAGCATACTGCGGGAAATTTCCCACTTTGGCTAATGCCGGAACAAGCTATAATCTTGTCTTTGAGCGAGAAATACGAAATATATGCTAAAAAAGTTTTAGATTTGCTAGAAAATCACGAAATTCGCGCCCTAATTGACAACCGAAGCGAGACTATTGGTAAGAAAATTAGAGATGCTGAAATGCAAAAAATACCGTTTATGCTTATTGTAGGTGAGGAAGAGGAGAAAAACGGAACTATTTCGATCCGTCGTCACGGGCAAGAAGGAAAAGGGAATATTACAGTTACAATTGATGAATTTGTCGCTATTGTAAACGAAGAAATAAAAAAGACATTAAAAGTTTTTACAGTTTAACTTAAATTATAAAGTCATAGCAATAAGAAGCAACAGAGGTTATCAACCTCGAGTAGAAAAAAAAGATGCACACAGAATAAACAATAATATTCGTGGTGTACAAGAAGTAAGACTAGTAGGCGAGAACATCGAACCAGGTGTATTTAAGCTTGCAGAAGCTTTACGTTTAGCAGATCAATTTGAATTGGATTTAGTTGAAATTTCGCCAAACGCTGAGCCACCGGTTTGTAAAATAATGGATTATAAAAAATTCGTTTACGAACAAAAGAAACGTGATAAGGTGTTAAAAGCTAAGTCTACGCAAGTTGTAGTAAAAGAAATTCGTTTTGGTCCTCAGACAGATGAGCATGATTATGAATTTAAAAGAAAGAATGCTGAGAAGTTCTTAAAAGAAGGAGCTAAATTAAAAGCATTTGTATTCTTTAAAGGACGTTCAATCATCTATAAAGATCAAGGGCAGATTTTATTATTACGTTTGGCTACAGATTTAGAAGAACATGGTAAAGTGGAAGCTATGCCAGTTTTAGAAGGTAAGAGAATGATTATGTTCATTGCTCCTAAGAAGAAAAAATAAGTCTTAAAGTAGAAAGTCTTAAAGTCGAAAGTCATAATCTGACTTTTGACTTTAACTTTTAAACTTTCAGACCAAGATATAAGTAAGTAAGAATAAATTAAAACACTAGGAAAAATGCCTAAAATGAAAACAAAATCTAGCGCCAAGAAACGTTTCAAAGTTACTGGTTCTGGAAAGATTAAAAGAAAGCATGCTTTTAAAAGTCACATCTTGACTAAAAAATCTAAAAAACGTAAATTAGCTTTGACACACTCAGCGCTAGTTCACTCTACAGATATGAAAAGCATCAAACAACAATTAAGAATTATCTAATATAAGTCTAAGTTGTAAAGTCTTAAAGTTGCAAGTTTAAACTTTTGACATTTGACTTTTAAACCTTTGACTAAAGATTTTCTTTAGGTTAAAAAATTATTTATATAACCTTGGAGTATGGCTTTTAAGTTCCTTTGATTTAATTCAGGACGCCTGCTACAAAAACACATTAAAATTATGCCAAGATCGGTAAATTCAGTTGCTAAAAGAGCAAGAAGAAAAAAAATAATGAAGCAAGCCAAAGGTTTCTTTGGTAGACGTAAAAACGTTTGGACAGTTGCTAAGAATGCAGTAGAGAAAGCAATGTGCTACGCTTACCGCGATAGAAAACAAAACAAAAGAAATTTCCGTGCATTATGGATTCAACGTATCAACGCTGGAGCTAGATTGGAAGGAATGTCTTATTCTCAATTCATGGGGAAAGTAAAAGCTAACGGAATCGAATTGAACCGTAAAGTTCTTGCAGATTTAGCGATGAACCACCCTGAAGCTTTCAAAGCAATACTTAATAAAGTAAAATAAACGTTTTATAAACTCAATTTAGATTACTTACTTATCATAGAAAAACCATTCCGATTAAACGGAATGGTTTTTTGCTTTATACGAGTTTACAAAACTACATCTGCAATGTATTAAATTTAGAAGTACTTTTGTAATAACTAAAACCTCTATATGTACGACTCGCTTTTTCAACATATCCAAAAGTTTACAACCTTAGAGCCTTCAGATATTGATATTCTAGAATCATGTTTGAATCTTTCTCAAATAAAAAAGAAAGAACATGTTTTAAAAGAAGGCCAGGTTTGCAATACGATGTATTTTATAGTCAAAGGATGTATGCGACAATATATAATCAATTCACGAGGTGCTGAGCAAACACTTCAATTTGGCATCGAGAATTGGTGGATAACAGATTATCTGAGTTATCATAATCACATACCCTCACATTTTTATATTCAAGCAGTAGAGAATACAAGTGTTATAGCAATTGAGAAATCAGTTTTAGAATCAATTTTAATTCAAATGCCACAATTAGAACGTTACTTCAGAATCGTATCCCAAAAATCGTTTGGTGCAGCGCAAATGCGCATTAAATTCTTATTTACAATGTCTGCAGAGGAAAGGTATCATCATTTTAACAATTTGAATCCAAAATTTGTTCAACGAGTTCCTCAATACATGCTTGCCTCCTATTTAGATTTTTCTGCAGAGTTCATGAGCAAAATTAGAGCTGGAAAGGTCTGATTTCATTTCTTGAAGTAGTTCAAGTTTTTAAAAGGAGATATCTCTGACCTTTGTATCAAACTTTTAAAAATACATAAAATGAAAACAAGAATCACTCTGCCAACAGTTGCACCAGAAGCTTATCAAGCATTAATGAATTTAGAAAAATATATTTCTACTACTTCACTGACACCCATTCATAAAGAATTAATCAAAATTCGTGCATCACAAATAAATGGCTGTGCCTTTTGTATTAATATGCATACAGCAGATGCAAGAAAGCATGGCATATCAGAGCAGCGTATCTACTTACTTAGTGCTTGGCGTGAAGCGGATGTTTATTCTGAAGAAGAAAAAGCAATTCTTGCTCTTACTGAACAAGTAACTTTAATCAGTAATCATGTTTCTGATGAAGTTTACCAAAATGCTGCCAATTTATTTGATGAAAAATACCTTGCTGAAATCCTTTTAGCGATCATTACAATAAACGCATGGAACAGAATGGCAATTACTACTGTAATGCGTGCTGTATAATTTTATAAAGATAATTTTTACAACTTTTCAACAAAGACAAACCCTCACGACTGAGGGTTTGTTTGTATTTGCTTGTAAATGAGAATCAGATAATTACAATTTTTTAGATTTTTAAAAATACCGTATTTATACGCTTTCATAAGAAAAAAAATTCTTTATTTTTGGCGCATGATACCAAAAAGCAAACAAATATCCTTATATATTTATTTAATTTTTCTTGTTCTTTTTTCCTGCCAAAAAAAGACAATCATTACTCCAAAACCAAATGCTTCTCAAGAAGTTTCAAAACTTGTTTTGATAGCTGATAAATATAAAGCCACTAATAAAACTGACAGCGCCTTTTTCTATTTTAATAAAGCAAAATCGGTTGCAGATCCAAAAGCGGATTTCAAAAAAATTACATATTCTCTTTTGAAAATGGCTGAAATTCAACAAGAAAATGGCGATTACATTGGGAGTGAAACAACAGCAAAAGAAGCTCTTAAATATTTAAATAATGCTAATGAAACAGATTATACCTGGAGAATATACAGAGTATTAGGTATAGATTATTTCTGCATTTATAACTTTGAAAACTCTATTCTTTATTATCAGAAAGCCTATCAATTAAAAACTGATAAAAAGCGAAAAATAGCAATGAAAAACAATATTGCTCTGGTTTATCGCGAACAAAAAAAATACAATAAAGCCATACAAATATTTGAAACGCTCTTAAATGAAAAAGAGATTAAGAACAATCCGTTGCTTTTTTCTAAAGTATTAGATAATTTGGGTTCTTGTTATACATTAGTTGAGAATCCTCTGGCAGTAGATTTTCTGCATAAAGGTTTAGAAATTAGATTAAAGTTAGATAGTAATTTAGGCTTAGGCATGAGTTATATGCATTTATCAAAATTTCATGATAAGAGCAATCCTGAACTCGCTAAAAAATATGCTCAGATAAGCTATGAGAAATATACAAAAGCAAACTGTATAGACGATCGGCTTAATGCATTAGAATTAATAATCAAAAATAGCAATGATGCCGAATTGAAAAAAAATTCGATACTATATATTGGACTCGTTGACAGTATTTTTGAGGCCAGACAAAGAGCTAAAAATGAATATGCGAGAATTAAATATGATTCAAAAAAAGAAAAGAATGAAAATCTGAAATTGCGAGTACAAAAGGCACAAAATGAACTTCAAATAGAAAGACAAAAAAACAGAAATATCTACTCTTATATCATAATTATGTTAAGCCTAAGTCTAATTTTGGTACTTTACTTCTATTTGACTTCTAAGGGAAATAAAGACAAAATCGAAGCTACCTACAAAAGTGAAACAAGAATATCAAAAAAATTACATGATGAACTTGCAAACGATATTTATCATACAATGGCCTTTGCTGAAAACAGAAATCTTTCAATTGAAGAAAACAAGACGCAATTATTAAATAATTTAGATGCCATTTATTCTCGAACTAGAGACATTTCTAAGGAAAACAGCCCGATAATAACTAATGAGAACTACCCTTTTTATTTAAAAGAAATGATATCGAGGTTTAATACCCCAAATATTGATCTTATTTTGAATGGCGTAGATTCAGTTCCTTGGAATAATATTCAAAGAAATAAAAAGATTGCTGTTTATAGAGTGCTTCAAGAATTGCTTGTAAATATGAAAAAACACAGCAATGCCACTTTAATCGAAATTAGTTTTAAAGTTACAGATAAAAGTATCATTGTAAATTATACAGATAACGGAAAAGGTGTCGATGTTACTAAAATGGCATTTAAAAATGGATTACATAATGTTGAAAGCAGGATTTTAAGTATAAAAGGCGAAATAGATATTGATTCTGCTCCAGACAAAGGCTTTAAAGTCTTTTTTAAATTCCCTTATAAATAATGAAAAAGACTTTAATTTCTTATAAAAACCATTTTAAAAATCGGCTTCGCATAAACATCATTTACTTTATTATTGGTAGTTTGTTTTTTGTACAATCTTGTGAAAGAAAAACAGAAAAGAAACTTATCAAACAAAACCACTCAGCCGAGATTAAAAAGCTGATTGAAAAAGGCAATTATTTTTTTGACAGAGTAAAAAATGATAGTGCATATCTTTATTTTAATAAAGCCATATCTCTTTGTGAACCCAAAAAAGATCATGCAGAGGACTATGTATTTGCACTAACTTGTATGGCAAACATCCAACAAAACAGCAGTGATTATATTGCATCAGAGGAAAGTCTAACCAAAACGCTGCCTTATTTAAAATACCTCAAAAATCCAAAATTCACTTACAATGTTTATACTTTAATAGCATACAATTATTACTATAGCTTTGATTATAAAAGTGCCATATCATACCATCTAAAAGCTTTAAAATTAGCTAAAACACCGTTTAAAAAGTCTGTTATCTTAAACGACATTGTACTGGTTTATCTAACACAAGAGAAATATAAGGAAGCTGCTGAATTATTAATACCATTGGTTGCAAAAAAAATCAAACACGAAAGCGATCAAAATAAAACCGACTTTAATTATTCTCTTTTACTGGACAATCTAGGATATTGCTATTATAAAATTGGAAATCCTAAAGCGTTAGATTGTCTGAATAAAAGCTTGAAAATAAAACTAGAACAAAATGATAACCACGGTTTAATAGGGACTTACAATACACTTTCAACTTATTACTCGAAAACTGACGCAAACTTGTCGAAAATGTATGCCGGAAAAGCATATAGCAGTGCGTGTAAAGCAAATTCAGCAATTTATAAAGCAAATGGTTTGGCTATGCTGATACAAAAAAGTGAAGGAGATGAACTAAAAAAATATTCGTTAGACTTTATTAAACTTGCTGACAGTTTTACTGTTGCCCGAGAAAAGGCTAAAAATCAATTTGCGAGAATTAAATACGATTCTGATTTAGATAAGGCTGAAAATTTATTTCTTAAAACTCAAAAAATTGAAAATGTACTTCAAATAGAAAGGCAAAATAATAGAACTAAAATTTCTTATATTATCATTTTATTTACCGGCACACTGTTGCTTTATCTCTTTTTTCATTTAACCTCTAAAGGAAAAAAAGAAAAAAATGATGCTATTTACACAAGTGAAATTAGAATTTCAAAAAAATTACACGATGAACTTGCCAATAATGTCTACCAAACATTAGTTTTTGCTGAAAGCAGGAATTTGGAATTAGAAGAAAACAAAGAAAAACTCCTGAATAATTTAGACCTTTTATACTCAAAAACAAGAAAAATTTCAAAAGAGAACAGTACAATCAAAACAGATAAAAGTTACGATCTTGTATTGAAAGAAATGATTTCAGGATTTAAAACTCAAGATTTGAATATTTTATTGAATGGTTTTGGTACCATTGACTGGAATGAAGTAGATAAAAACAAAAAAATAACCCTTTATAGGGTACTTCAGGAATTGCTGACAAACATGAAAACACACAGCAATGCATCATTAGTTGGTATAAACTTAAAAAAAATGCACAAAAACATTACTGTTATTTATAATGATAATGGAACTGGTACTAACATAGACACAATTTCATTTAAGAGCGGACTCCACAATATTGAATCTAGAATTCATAACATAAAAGGTGACATTAAGATAGATTCAGCTCCAGACAGGGGTTTTAAAGTTTCTTTTAATTTTCCTCTGTAAATGAAAAACCTTTATAGCGCATTTAAAAATAAAGTGGTCTTAAAATCTTTTTTAGTTATTTTAAGCATGCTGCTTGTTAGCATTTTATTTTTAAAACAGTTATACAAAACAGAAGCGCCATTAAAAGAGAAGGCAAAAGATAATACTGCCGCAATTAAAATACTTTTTGACAAAGGAGATATTCAATTTGATAAAAGTGAATATGATAGTGCATTATTTTATTATAACAAAGCACTGATCCTTTGTGATCCAAAAATAAATCATGAAGAATACGTGTTTATTGTTGCATCAATTGCTAATATTCAGCAAAATAACAGTGATCTTATAGCTGCCGAAGCAACACTTACAAAAACTCTTCCTCATTTAAAAAAAATAAAAGAACCAAAATATGCCCGATATGTATATACGCTCATGGCTTATAATTACTATAATAATTATGATTATAGGAGTGCCATTTTATATCACAGAAAAGCATTAAAATTTGCTGATGATCTTTTCAAAAAGTCAATAATATTAAATGATATAGCAGTAGTTTACATTGAACAAAAAAAATATAAAGAAGCTGTCGATTTGTTATATCCATTAGCGGTAAAAAAAATTAAACATAAGACAAAACCTTTGCAAACGGAGTATCAGTATTCCTTAATACTAGACAATTTAGGATTCTGTTATTTTAAACTTGGAAACCCCAAAGCAGTAGATTACTTAAGGAAAAGTTTAGAGATAAAGCTTGAACAAAAAGATGACTATAGCAGTATAGCTACCTATAAGTTTCTTTCGATGTATTATCAAAACAGGAATTCTACACTGGCAGAAATGTATGCTAAAAAGTCTTACATGAATGCTTGTAAAGTAAATTCAGCCGCCAATAAAGCGAATAGTCTGGCACAATTAATTAAAAGCTATAACGGAAATAATCTGAAAAAATATTCTTTAGATTATATCAAACTTATTGACAGTATTACTAAAGGCAGACAAAAAGCTAGAAATCAATTTTCTAGAATTAAATATGATGCTAGCATAGACAAAGCTGAAAATTTACATCTCAAAATTCAGAAAGCTGAAAATAATCTTCAAATAGAAAGACAAAAAAATCGTACTATAATTTTATATGCTATTCTGGCTGTTGTTATTGGAGCAATTTTATTTCTGATTTTTTATTTATCCTCAAAAAGTAAAAAAGAAAAAAAAGAGGCAATTTTAAAAAGTGAATTTCGGATATCAAGAAAACTGCACGATGAACTCGCTAAAGATGTTTTTCAAACTATAAGTTTTGCACAAAATAAAGATCTTGAAACAGGAGAAAATAAAGAACATTTTCTAAAAAGTCTTGATAATATTTATGCCAAAACAAGAAATATCTCGAAAGAAAACAGTATCATTAAAACTGATAAGGATTTTCCTTTTATCCTAAAAGAAATGATTTCAGGTTTTAAAACTGCAGATTTAAACATTTTAATTAATGGTTTTGATACAATTCAGTGGAATAAAATTAATGAAAACAAAAAAATAATAATCTTTAGAATACTTCAAGAGCTTTTTCTGAACATGAAAAAACACAGTAAAGCGACTCTTGTCAGTATAACATTTAAAATTATTGATAAAAATATTTCTGTAACATACAGCGATAACGGCGTTGGAATAGGGAATAAGACTTTAATTTTGAAAAATGGACTGTCAAATGTGGAAAACCGTATTAAAACTATAAATGGAACTATTATTTTTGACAATAATTCTGAAATAGGTTTTAAATTCAGTTTCACTTTTCCTTTATAAAATAATAATATGTTTAAAAAAGTTTTAGTTGCCGAAGATTTAGATAGTATTAGCATAGCAGTGGTTCAAGTACTTGAAGACTTAAAAGTACCAACCATTCATCATGTAAAATACTGTGATGACGGTCTTTTAAAAGTTAAAAAAGCGCTGGTTGAAAAAGAACCTTATGATTTACTAATAACTGATTTATCATTTAAATCAGATCATCGCAAAACAACTCTTACTTGTGGCGATGAGCTTATCGAAGCAATCAATGAAGTACAGCCAAAACTAAAAAAAATAGTTTTTTCGATTGAAGACAAATCATATAGAGTAAAGACTCTTTTTAATGATTTAGGAGTAAATGCCTATGTTTCTAAAGGAAGAAACAGCATGGAGGAACTTAGAAAAGCAATCGAAGGAACTTTTAGAAATGAAGAAAAAATAATATCATCGGATTTATCGTTTAGTTTTAATGATAAAGCTTTAATTGAAATTGAATCCTATGATATTTCTATATTAAAACTTTTGGCTCAGGGTTACATTCTAGAGAATATCTCTAACGAATTTAAGTCTTCTGCTATCACTCCAAACGGAACCAGCAGTATTGAAAAGAGAATCAACAAATTGAAAATATATTTTAAAGCAAATAACAATGTGCATTTAATTGCAATTGCAAAGGACTTTGGTTTAGTGTAAAAATTAATGCCTTTTACGGGTTTCCGTAAGGAAATGATTTTATATAGATTTAAGTTTGAGTAATCGATTAACCAACCATGAAACCGAATAATAAAATTAATTTAGAGAAAAATTTTTCTGAGAGATTGATCTTAAAAATTAATACAACCAATAATAAAATTGTTATGAAAACAATGCTGCTTTGTATCTTTTTATCAATAAGTTTTGCCTTCGTGTCAGATAGAACAGGATGGTTTGAAGTTGATTGGAAATTAGTTTTCATTCCAGCTTTATTAGTACTTCAAATTATTATTATTGGAACTGCCTTAAAAAACAGATATAAAAAACACTAAGACTATTATTGTAAAATTTTGAAATGCTTATATTTGATTTTTTAATACTGCATGAAAAATAGTCTTAGCCTTGTTCTGTTATTTCTTACGCTCTTTTCTTTTTCTCAAACTAAGATTTTATCTTGGAACATAGAAAATTTTGGAAAATCAAAATCTGAATCTGAATTAAATTTTATTACCTCTACTCTTCTTGAGTATGACATTGTTGCTATTCAGGAAGTTGTTGCCGGTTATGGCGGTGCTAAAGCTGTAGCAAAACTTGCTGTACTATTAAATGAAAAAGGTACAAACTGGGATTATGTGATAAGTGATCCGACAAGCAGCAGCAGTTATAAAACAGAACGTTATGCTTTTATTTGGAAAAAGAGTAAAGTCAAACTGAAAGGAAAGCCCTGGCTCGAGAAAAAATACGGTTTAGAAATTGACAGAGAACCTTATTTTGCTACTTTTGAAAGTGGCAAAAAAACATTTACACTCGCTAATTTTCATGCTATAACGAAAAACAGACAGCCTGAAACCGAAATCAAATATTTCAAATTTTTACCAGCAGAATATCCCAGCTTAAATTTGATTTTTATGGGAGATTTTAATTGTCCTCAATCACATACTGTTTTTAATCCTTTAAAGAAAATGGGCTACGCTCCTGTTTTACAAAATCAAAAAACATCTTTGAAACAAAAATGCAAAGATAATATCTGTGTCGCATCAGAATTTGACAATATGTTTTTCAAATCAAATACAGTAAATTATATTAATTCTGGGGTAGTTTCATTTTATAAAAAATTCAATTCTCTGCAGGAAGCCCGAAAAATATCAGATCATATTCCTATTTGGTTTGAATTTTCATTGAATTAAATTATGTTTTAAGTTTTTTCTTTTTTGCTGCAGGAAACAAAACGTTGTTAAGAATTAATCTGTAACCTGGCGAATTTGGGTGTAAATCGAGAACCGTTGGCGGATCTCCAACCTGATGCTGAAAATCTTCAGGATCATGGCCTCCAAAAAAAGTAAACATTCCTTTTCCTTTTTCACCATGAATATATCTTGATTCACCGTTGAGTTCGCAAGTTCCCATTATCAAAACATTCGATTTTATTAATGCTGTATCAAATGAAGTAGTTTGTCCCATAAAACCTTTGACTAGCTGAGTATGATTTTGGCACAACATACTCGGAATTGGATCCCACTTTGCAGAAAATTCCATTAAAGTAAAATAATCTTTTTCAACAGGAATTTTTCTTTTCAAAGTCATATCAATATCTGAAAATTCATATTGTTCTGGTCTTCTTTCTAAAGTAAAATTTTTAAACGCAAATGAATTTCCAAAATTTAATTTTGCCTGATAGTTAGAATCACTAGCGTCACCATCAAACATGGCTTCGCAAATATCTACTCCATCTGCTGCGAGAGCAATATCAAAACTGTCTGTTGCAGAGCACATAGCAAACATGAATCCTCCTCCAATAACAAAATCTCTAATTTTTTTTGCAACTGCACCTTTTTCCTGAGATACTTTAGAATAACCTAATTTTGTTGCCAAAGCTTCAGCATCTTTTTTCTGATCGATGTACCATGGTGTATTTTTATAAGCTGCATAAAATTTTCCATATTGCCCTGTAAAATCTTCATGATGCAAGTGCAGCCAATCATATAAGAGTAATTGATCACTCAAAACTTCTTCATCATAAATTGGTGTAAAAGGAATTTCAGCATAAGTCAAAACCAAAGTTACAGCATCATCCCAAGGCTGTTTTCCTTTTGGCGTATAAACCGCAATTTTTGGTGCTTTTTCAAGAACAACTGACTCCATATTTTGAGAAGGACTTGAAATCTCATTCAAGATTGATGCTTCTTCGCTATCAGAAAGTATTTCAAAACTAACGCCACGTATTTTGCATTCTTTTCTAATTTCATCTGCATCAGGCAATAAAAAAGAGCCACCGCGATAATTAAGTAGCCAGCTTGCTTTATAATCTTTGCTTAAACACCAATATGTAATTCCGTACGCTTTTAAGTGATTTTGCTGGGTTGTTTCGTCCATCGGAAGTAAGATAAACGAAGCTTTTGCACTTAATGAAAGCAACAATATGAAAATAAAAAGTAAACACTTCTTCATTAGAAAATTATTTTAGTAAAGATATAAAGGAAGCCTCAAAAAACACACTAGATATCTTTGTTTTATAAGAGATGGAAACGTTAAAAATTTTCATTTGAAATTTAAACTTTTAACACAAAAACAGGTAAAAACACGTATTTCACAAAACTATTTTCTAATTACATTTGGAAACCCAAATCATTGAGATATTAATCAATGAAACGAGAAACAATGAAATTTAACGAAAATAACCAACCAAAAGGATTAAGCGTAATGCAAAAAATAGGTCTTTGTGTACTTGTAGTCACAATTGTTTTTTACTACGTCCTGTCTATTCAATTTTTAACCAGTTAACTATTAAATTGTTATAACAGCAATTTCATTTTGAATAGCGTAAACCACTAAGCCGGCAATATTTCTTGATTCTGTTTTAAGCAATAAATTATTGCGATGACCTTCTACAGTTCTTGGACTTAAAAAAAGATGCTCAGCAATTTCTGAAGTCGTTCTCTGCTGACATATAAGTTGAAGAATTTCTATTTCGCGTGGCGACAGAAAGCTCGTTTCTAAATGTACTTTTGAATTTTTTGATGATACAATAGTTTCTTGAATTGTCTTTAAAACATTTTCATTGTAATAAAATCCTTTTTGCGCCACTTCATTAATAGTATGAATCAAATCCTTTGGAGTTGTATTCTTTATAAGATAAGCAACAGCACCAACCTGAATCATATTGGCAATAAATGATTTAGAATCGTAACTTGTCAAGGCAATTATTTTTATCTCGGGATAAGATTTTCGAATAATTTTTGTGGCCTCAACACCATTTAGAACTGGCATTTTCAGATCCATTACAATAATATCTGGTTTAATTTCATTCTCTTCCAGATTTGAAAGAAGTTCTTCTCCGTTTGATGCTTCAAAAATAATTTCAATATTATCTTCGCGCTGCAATAAAAAAGAAATCCCTTTTCGAAATAAAACTTCGTCATCAACTAAAGCAATTTTAATAGCGGCACTCATTTTTATTCGGTTTTTGGTCGTTTGGCTCGTCGAAATTACAAAATATGTATTAAAAAACAGTTGAAAAAGCCCATTTTATTGACTAGAAAGATAGATTATTCTTTTATTTTAACTTAAAATGTAAAAGTTACTGTAAAACCTTTATTCAATTCTGAAGAAATTTTTATTGTTCCGTTTAAAAATGAAATTCGGCTGTCGATATTTTTCATTCCAAGCCCTTTTTGATTTTCAGCATTTTTACTGTCGAAGCCAACTCCGTTATCCTCATAATCGCAGGTTGAAATTCCATTATTTTTTTTAAAAGAAATCCAAATCTCACTTGCTTTTCCATGACGCAATGAATTATTCATTAATTCCTGAAGAATTCTAAAAACATGCAGCTGGCGATCCATTTCATTATCATCAAAATCAATTTTATTGGTATAATGAACTTTTACAGCTTTACTTGTTTCAAATTCTTCGCACAATTCTTCGATGCCGGCATTAAGCCCAAATTTTTCAAAAACCGGAGGCAACAAATTATGTGCAATTTTTCTAGAATTCTCTAAAGCCTTCGCAGTAAGATTAATAATATTTTCTGTAATTTCTCTAGTTTCGCTTTCTGTTAAATTTGGCGCCGAAAGCAAATGCGTATTCAGTGACACTATATTAAGTTTAGAACTAATATCGTCATGCAAATCTTGAGCAATTCTTTTTCGTTCTTCTTCCTGCGTAATAATTATAGCATGTAATTGTTCTTTTTGAAGATGAATCTCTAAATCTTTTTTTTCTAATTCTTTTTGAATGATTTTTTTTCTTGAGAAATAAAAAAACAATACCAAAACAATTCCCATTAATAAAAAAGACACACAACTGAATATGACTGTTGCGACTATTTCTGATTCTGGAATTGCCTTTAAACTCATCTATTTTTAATTAAATTAGTATTGTTTCAGTAAAAAACCTTTGGCAAAATAAAAAATAATGCCAAAGGTTATATGTTTTTAATTTATGAATTCTTCTTTCTTGTTTTTATAGAAACTTACTTTCCATTCATATAATATAAACAGTTGATAAATTACATACAAAATTGCATTTAACAACCATGTGACCATATTGAAATCCTTACTGAATTTGACCGTCAAATTTCCGACTAAAAAAAGAATTGTGCTTCCAAACAGATAAAGCAAAATTCCCATATTGATAAAATAAAATGTTCTTCTTTCCTCTAACATATTGTAGAAATGAAAAGTTGCATAAATAATCAGTAAAAACGAAGTAATAAATATTTCATAAAGATTAAATTTTAAAAACAATTCAGGCTTTATTTCATATTGAATAGCTAACGTCAGCAAAACCAGCACAAAACCAATTTTAATCGCTTTTTTTTGAAACTGATCTTTCACTAGTTTTAAATAAAAGAAACTAAGCATTATAAATTGACCTATAAAATATAAATGAGACAGAAACAAATTGCTGGCATGCATTAGCATGCATATTTTAGCGCTAAGCTGTACACCTATCATTACTAGTATATAAACTGTAAAAATTTTATAAGCCGGATCTTTTTTCGGAAATTTTACTGCATATAAAATAAAATTAAGTGCCAATAAAACATATCCTAAGTTTACAAGAAATGAATGCATATTTATTGATTCATTGGGCTATTTGGATCTGCAGTTGCTGGTGGGCTTGGTTCGCTAAAATCGTAAATACCACCACCATCTTCTGTACATTCAACTCCATAACCGGGCAGTACATCAACATAAATACCAGTTTTGTCATCATATCGGGTTCCCACAATCATCAAAGTTTGCAAACCTTGTTCATTAACTCCAATATACGCTCTTGCAGCATCAATTCCTTCTGCTAAAACTTTTTCTAAATTGTATTTAGGAATTAAATACGAATCGACTTTTTTCCTTAGAACCTCTTCATCAGTTTGTTTTTTCCATTTTGCTACCCAAGTCTGAGCAAGTTTCAAAGGGATTTCCGTGTCTTTTTCTGGTAATTTGATGTTGTTTGCCATAATTTAAATTTGTTTTTGGTTATGTTAATATACAATTGATTTTCAGCAATTGCTGTGCTAATCTACAGAATTAAATTAATAATTTTAACATTTGTTCATAAAAAAAAGCCTTGTAAAAAAGGCTTTTTGATATATTAAAATGGAACATCGCTATCATCATCGTCATCATTCAAATTGCTTCCGAACGCTTCATTTGCCGAAGGCAGATTTTTTGTGATAAATGGATTATCATCATGATTCATTTTAGAAGGCAAATCATCGTAACCTCCCGTAAAATCTTCCAGATTATCAAACTTACCCAAATGCCCCAAGAATTTTAAACGAATATTTTCAAGACCACCATTACGGTGTTTTGCTATAATAAACTCGGCTTGACCAGCAGTTGGAGATTGTTCATCATCGTCCCATTCTTCAATTTTGTAATATTCAGGACGGTAAATAAACGATACAATATCGGCATCCTGCTCAATAGCTCCAGATTCACGAAGATCCGAAAGCAACGGTCGTTTGCTAGATCCACGCGTTTCAACGGCACGAGATAACTGCGAAAGTGCAATTACCGGAACGTTTAGCTCTTTTGCCAAAGCCTTTAAGTTTCGAGAAATTGTCGAGATCTCCTGCTCACGATTTCCTCCCCCTTTTCCACTTCCTCCGGCGGTCATCAACTGCAAATAATCGACAATAATTAATTTTATACCGTGCTGTGATGCCAAACGACGGCATTTTGCACGTAAGTCAAAAATAGAAAGCGAAGGCGAATCATCAATAAATAATGGTGCTTTTTCTAAGTCTTTTACTTTAGTACTCAGCTGTTCCCATTCGTGTTTTTCTAATTTTCCTGTTCTCAATTTCTCAGAAGACAAACCAGTTTCTGATGAAATAAGCCTTGTAATTAACTGCACTGATGCCATCTCTAAAGAGAAAACTGCAACCGGATGTCCAAAATCGATAGCAATATTTCTTGCCATCGAAAGTACAAACGCGGTTTTACCCATACCTGGACGCGCCGCGATAATAATTAAATCCGAAGGCTGCCATCCTGAAGTTACTTGATCTAGTTTTTCAAAACCAGTTGCAACTCCACTCAAACCTTCTTTTCCTGCAATTTCTTCAATACGTTTTTTTGCCTGTAATACTAAACTTTGTGCAGTTTCAGAACTTCGCTTGATGTTTCCCTGCGTAACTTCGTATAGTTTTGACTCGGCTTTATCCAGCAAATCAAATACATCGGTAGTTTCGTCATAAGATTCTTCTATAATCTCAGAAGAAATTCTAATCAAACTTCTTTGAATGTATTTCTGAAGAATGATTCTAGAGTGAAATTCAATGTGTGCCGAAGAGGCAATTTTTTGAGTAAGCTGAATTAAATAAAAATCACCTCCCGCTAACTCTAATTTTCCGTTTTTTTTCAGCTGAGTCGAAACAGTTAATAAGTCAATTGGCTGTGTTTCTGTAAAAAGCTGCACAATTGCTTCAAAAATAAATTTGTGTGCATCTTTATAAAAAGCATCTGGCTGCAAAATATCAATTACATCATCTACCCCTTTTTTATCAATCATCATCGCTCCAAGCACAGCTTCTTCTAAATCAAGTACTTGTGGTGGCAGTTTTCCTTTTTCTAAATTGATAATCGTGGTTTTATCTACCTTTATAGGGTTTACATTTTTGAAATTTTCCATATAGCGAAAGTAACAAAATTTAAAAAAAAATTGCTATCGAGTTATAACTATTAATTGTTTATAAATAAGTTTTTTTTGTTCATAACCAAAAAAAAATCCGAAACTGTAAGGCTTCGGATTTTTTAATATTCTTGTAAGAATTTACTCCTTATATTCACCCATATTACTGTATTTGTCCATTCTTTGGGCAATTAAGTCGGCTGTTGATAAGTCTTTCAATTCGTTATATCCTTTCGTAATATATTCAGCAACAGTTTTGAAAGTAGTTTCGCGATCATAGTGTGCTCCTCCTAATGGTTCTGGAATAACATCATCAACTAATTTTTGTTTTTTCATATCTGATGAAGTCAATTTTAAAGCGTCGGCTGCACGTTCTTTGTACTCCCAGCTTTTCCATAAAATTGAAGAACATGATTCTGGAGAGATTACAGAATACCAAGTATTTTCTAACATATATACTTTATCTCCTACACCAATTCCCAATGCTCCACCTGAAGCTCCTTCACCAACAATAATCGTGATAATTGGCACTTGAAGACGAACCATTTCAAAAATATTTCTTGCAATTGCTTCACCTTGTCCTCTTTCTTCAGCTTCTAGTCCTGGGTATGCACCTGGAGTATCTACTAAAGTTAAAACCGGAATTCCAAATTTCTCTGCCATTTTCATCAAACGCAAAGCTTTACGGTATCCTTCAGGATTTGCCATACCAAAATTACGGTATTGACGGGTTTTTGTATTAAAACCTTTTTGCTGTCCTACAATCATAAACGACTGTCCGTTTACTTTTCCTAGTCCGCCAACCATTGCCTTATCATCTTTAAAGCCTCTGTCTCCATGAAGTTCTAAGAAAGTATCACCGCAAATTGCTCTGATATAATCTAAAGTATAAGGTCTATTTGGATGTCTTGACAACTGGACTCTTTGCCAAGCCGTAAGGTTTTTGTATATATCTTTTTTAGTTTGCTCTAATTTTTTGTTGATTTCCTTGCAGGTTGGTGTTACATCAACATCAGATTCTTTTCCAATTATAACACACTTTTGTAACTGTTCTTCAAGTTCTTTGATTGGAAGCTCAAAATCTAAATATTCCATGGATTTTTGAATTTTGTTTGTAAATCGAACCGCAAATATAAAAATATTATATCATTGGTATGGTTAAATCGTATTTAAAATATAAAAATGTAATTTAAAGATAAGGAAATTATTACAGTTCTTTCCTGTTTTTATAATGTTTAAAAACCCCGTTTAAAATAACTGTAATTACAATTATCAGTGCGCCAATATAAAATTCTGCACTCATTTTTTCTTTTCCGCCAAGAATAAAATAAGCCAGCATAATTCCGTAAACGGGCTCTAAATTAGTCGTTAGCATTACCGTATAAGGAGTTAATCGCTGCATTACTTTTACTGAAGCCGTAAACGCATAAGCGGTACAAACCGAAGCTAAAATCAGCAATAAAACCCAATTATTTAATGACATTGTAAAAAAATCAGCATTAAATTTTCCTTGCACCAAAAAATAAATTGAAATAAAGAAAACGCCAGCTCCAAATTCATAAAATGTAATAACTGAAGGTTCATGATCTGAGATTAATTTCCCATTCATTAAAGTAAATAATACGCCTAAAATGATCGAAGCCAAGGCATAATACATGCCGTGCAAGTACTTTACCTCAACTTGCATAATCAAACCAAGACCTGCTATGATAATTAATCCAAAGAAAACTTCGTACCATAATATTTTTCTGCCGTAAAAAAGCGGTTCCAATAAAGATGCAAAAAATGCTCCTAATGAAAATATCGATAGAGTGATCGAGACATTAGAAACATGAATGGCTCGAAAAAAGAAAATCCAATGCATCGCAATCAATAATCCGACAAAAATTAACTTGGCTAAAGATTGAGCTGATATGACAAAAGATTGTTTTTTATACACAATAAATCCGGCAAGAAAAATTCCTGCAAGAAGCATTCTGAACCAAACTAAATTTTCGGCATCAATAGTAATTAATGCACCTAAAATAGCAGTGAATCCCCAGATAAAAACAATTAAATGAAGATTTAAATAACTTTTTAAATTATCGTTTCGCATTTCGTAATAGATAAACTGCCAAAATTCCGAAAACAATATTCGGAAACCAAACAGCTAATAAAGGTGAGAAAGTAGATTTTTCGGCAAGAGTACCAAATATTTTATCAAAAAAGACAAATGAAAAGGCGATTGCAATTCCGATTGCCAAATTCGTTCCCATTCCGCCACGACGTTTCATAGCCGAAACAGCAACAGCAATAATGGTTAATATAAAAGCAGATACTGGTACACTGTATTTTTTATACAGTACTACTAAATATGTATTGATATTTCCTGAGCCTCTTTTTCTTTCTTTTTCGATAAAATCGATCAATTTTCCTAACGAAAGTGTTTCTGCAATATACACTACCGGAGTTAAATCGGCCAGTTCAAACTTAAATTTCACTTCTTTTTCGGGAATTTTCTCTATAACATCATTCAATTCGCCAACAGTTCTTTTGGTGTAATCATAAAGAATATACGTTTTCTTTTTAGGATCCCATTTGATACGGCTGGCACTAATTTTATAAGTCAGTTTGTCTTTTTCGAAATGCTCCAGTGTAAAATTAAAAGCTGTTTTTGATTCTTCATTAAAACTATTTACAAAAATAAAATCATTATCGTTAAGCTGGCGGTAAACATTGGTGTTTTCGCCACGCATGAGCTCTTTTCCATTTCCCTTTAAATAAGTATACCTAAAGTTATTGAACCCTTCACTGGCAGCTGGAACAATGAAAAATCCCATTAGAAGTACAAAAACGGAAACGATTGAAGCTCCGATAATATAAGGACGCAAAAACCTCGTAAATGAGATTCCAGAACTTAAAATAGCGATAATCTCTGTATTATTTGCCAATTTTGAGGTAAACCAAATTACCGATAAAAATAAAAATATCGGAAAAAGAGAGTTCGCAAAATAAATAGTAAAGTTGTAATAATAGATTGCAATTTGAGTAAATGGAATCTTGTTTTCTAACATCTTATTCACCTTTTCAGAGACATCAATTACAATCCCAATTGGAATAAATAAGAGAATCATCACCGAAAAAGTGGCTAAATATCTTTTTAAAATATACTTATCTATTATTGTCAGCATAGATTTTTCGTTTCAATTTAATGCTCAGGTTTTATATTTCAGATTTCACGTTCAGTATAGAACTTGAAACTCAAAACTAAAAAACTTGAAACTTTTTAAAGTCTTTGACTCATATTTTTAACCATCATTTCTTTCCATGGTCTAAAATCTCCTGCTAAGATATGTTTTCTAGCTTCACGAACCAACCACATATAGAAACCAAGATTATGTATAGTCGCGATTTGTTTTCCTAAATATTCATTAGCTGCGAATAAATGACGCAAATAAGCTTTTGTGTATTCGGTATCTACAAAAGTATGGGCCATTTCATCAATTGGAGAAAAATCAGCTTCCCATTTTTTATTTTTAATATTGATTGTTCCGTTTGCTGTAAACAACATACCATTTCTTGCATTACGGGTTGGCATTACGCAGTCAAACATATCAATTCCCAATGCAATATTTTCTAAAATATTAATTGGCGTTCCAACTCCCATTAAATAACGTGGTTTGTCTTCTGGCAAAATTTCGCAAACCACTTCGGTCATCGCGTACATTTCTTCTGCAGGTTCTCCAACTGATAATCCACCAATTGCATTTCCTTGCTGACCAGAATTGGCAATATATTCTGCTGATTGACGACGTAAGTCTTTATAAGTACTTCCTTGCACAATCGGGAAAAAAGTTTGCTCGTATCCGTATTTATACGGAACTTTATCTAAGTGACTGATGCAACGATCCAACCAGCGGTGCGTCATGTGCATAGAGCGCTGTGCGTATCTGTAATCGCATGGATAAGGCGTACATTCATCAAAAGCCATAATTATATCAGCCCCAATGGTACGCTGAATTTCCATTACATTTTCTGGCGTAAAAAAGTGATATGAACCGTCAATGTGCGATTTAAACTTCACTCCTTCTTCCTTGATTTTTCTATTATTTGAAAGAGAATATACCTGATATCCTCCAGAATCTGTCAAAATATTACGATCCCAATTCATGAATTTATGCAATCCGCCAGCTTTTTCAAGAATTTCTGTCTGCGGACGCAAATATAAATGGTAAGTATTTCCAAGAATAATATCCGGATTAATATCGTCTTTAAGTTCGCGCTGATGTACACCTTTTACAGATGCAACTGTCCCAACAGGCATAAAAATAGGCGTTTCAATTACGCCGTGATCTGTAGTAATGCTTCCCGCTCTTGCTTTTGATTGCGGATCTTTTTGTAATAAATCAAACTTCATCTGTTTCTTTTTTCTCCCGATTGTTCGGGACGGCAAAGATAGGTTAATTTGAGGAAAATTTAATTAATTAGAAAATTTGTCAATTTAGAAAATTACATAATTAGAAAACACGGCAGTTTGATAATGAGAAAATGGCAAGCAGTCTAGATGATAACGTAAAAAATTGAAGCAAAACCATTATGATTTAACCTTTAATAAATTATAATTCTTAACTATCTCATAAAATGTAAAATTTACAACAATCACAATAGTAAAGTGTAACATCAAACAGCATCTAATTCGTAATTTTATTTTTAGTGAAAAACTAAATTAGTGTCAATTAAATTATTAGAAATCATGATAAATTCAGAAGAAAAAAATCCTGTTGATTTAGATCAAATTAAGGACGATCAAATTGAAAGAAATTTAGAAAATTTAGATTATCCAGCAAACGAAGATATTTACAATCAGGAAGACAAGTTAGAAGATATTGATCCAGAAGGAATTTCAGGAGAAAGAATCATTAATCAAGACAATAATCACGAGTGGAAACAAAACAGCGACAAACTCGGAAACGACTTAGACGTTCCAGGTTCTGAACTTGATGACGAACAGGAAGATATTGGTTCTGAGGATGAAGAAAACAATTTTTACAGCAGAGGGAATGATTAATTTGCCCTCATTTACGTTACCACCTTTTTTACCCCAAATTTGATTAAATAATTTCTCAAGTTTATTTTTGCCACAGGTTAAGCATTAAAAGATTTAAAAATCTATGTTGCTTAATGTGTGGCAAACTTTTTATGTACTATCTACAAGATTTCAGGCTTTTTTTCGAGATTAATAAAAAAAGAACTATAATTTAACAATTCCAGCAAACTAAAGCAAAAAATCATTTGTCAGCCCGCAAAATAAAAATTACTTTTGCACCAGTTTAACTTTTACAAATAAAATGAAGCCTAACACACAACAATTAAGCGATTTAACTATCCAAGTAAGAAGAGATATTCTTCGAATGGTACATGCTGTCAACTCAGGCCACCCAGGTGGTTCTTTAGGTTGTACTGAATTTTTGGTAACACTTTACCAAAACATTATGGACCGCAAAGAAGGTTTTGATATGGACGGAATTGGAGAAGATATCTTCTTCCTTTCTAACGGACACATCTCTCCAGTATTTTATAGCGTTTTAGCACGTAGCGGTTATTTCCCTGTTTCAGAACTTGCAACTTTCAGATTGTTAAATTCTCGTTTACAAGGACATCCAACAACTCACGAAGGCTTACCTGGAGTTCGTATGGCTTCTGGTTCATTAGGACAAGGTTTATCTGTTGCTCTTGGAGCAGCTCAAGCTAAAAAACTAAATGGCGACAATCATTTAATTTACACTTTGCACGGTGATGGTGAGCTACAAGAAGGTCAAAACTGGGAAGCTATTATGTATGCTTCTGCTAAAAAAGTAGACAATCTTATTGCAACTGTAGACGTTAACGGAAAACAAATTGACGGAACAACTGACGAAGTTCTTGCAATGGGAAGCCTTCGTGCAAAATTCGAAGCTTTTGACTGGGATGTTTTAGAAATTGCTGAAGGAAATAATATCGATGCAATTATCGCTGGTTTAACAGATGCTAAATCAAGAACCGGAAAAGGAAAACCAGTTTGTATTTTACTACATACTGAAATGGGTAACGGTGTTGATTTTATGATGCACACTCATGCTTGGCACGGAAAAGCACCAAACAACGATCAGTTGGCAAGTGCTTTGGCTCAAAACTATTCTGCAGATCAAATCGACTATTAAAAAAAGCTATAAGCCTTAAGCAGTAAGTTTTACGCCTATTGCCTACAGCCTATTGCGTACAGCAAAAAGACAAAAATGAAAAAATATACAAATACAGGAAGTAAAGACACTCGTTCTGGTTTTGGAGCGGGAATGACTGAATTAGGTCAAAAAAATGAAAAAGTAGTAGCACTTTGTGCTGATTTAATTGGATCATTAAAATTTGATGATTTCAAAAAAAATCACCCAGAGCGTTTCTTCCAAATTGGAATCGCAGAAGCTAACATGATTGGTATCGCTGCAGGTTTAACAATTGGAGGGAAAATTCCATTTACAGGAACTTTCGCTAATTTCTCTACAGGAAGAGTTTACGATCAAATTCGTCAATCTGTTGCCTATTCTGATAAAAACGTAAAAATCTGCGCTTCTCACGCTGGTTTAACATTAGGAGAAGACGGAGCAACTCACCAAATTTTAGAAGATATCGGATTAATGAAAATGTTGCCAGGAATGACTGTAATCAATACTTGCGATTACAACCAGACTAAGGCTGCAACTTTAGCTTTAGCTGATCATCATGGTCCAGCTTATTTGCGTTTTGGTCGTCCGGTTGTACCTAACTTTACTCCTGCTGACGAGCCTTTCGTAATTGGAAAAGCAATTTTATTAAACGAAGGAACTGATGTAACAATTGTTGCAACAGGACACTTAGTTTGGGAAGCTCTTATCGCCGCTGAAGCTTTAGAAGCAAAAGGAATTTCTGCTGAAGTAATTAACATTCACACTATTAAACCACTTGACGAAGAAGCAATTCTTAAATCATTGGCTAAAACTAAATGTGTGGTAACGGCAGAAGAGCATAATATTCTTGGAGGCCTTGGAGAAAGCATCTCTAGAGTATTAGCTTTAAATACTCCTGCTCCGCAAGAATTTGTAGCTGTAAATGATAGTTTTGGTGAATCTGGAACTCCAGAGCAATTAATGGAAAAATACAAACTAAACAATCAAGCAATTGTTGAAGCTGTAGAAAGAGTTATCAAAAGAAAATAATTTTTGATTTTCTTACTTTATAAAAAAACCTCGAAATCACTTTCGAGGTTTTTTTATGTCTAATTTTTATTTATCATTATTTAACAGCATGATGATCTTTATCAATATGCAGTCTTAATCTGTCAGGAGTAGTATAATCGCCTCCAAAAGCAGGAATTCCGTAAGTTTCAGTCTCATCTACATTTGGTGTTTTTGGATTGTCAGAGACAGGGTTATAAGGATAATATAAACTTATTCCAGTCTTTGGAGCTCCAGTCGGTTTTGTAATTTCAAATCTAGTTGTATATCCGTCACCATCATCATCAAAATCTAAGAAATCAGCCAAACCATCTTTATCTGTATCATCGACTAAAGCTGCAGGAAGATTTGGGTAACGTGCTGTATCTCTTGCATCATACAGATAACCATCATGATTGATGTCTTCAAAATAATCAGGAATACCATCTGGAGCCGAAGTCGCTTGTCCGTTTACAATTTGGATATCGTGATCTAATCTTTGAAGCCCCAAGAGCTTAAAACTAAAAACTAAAGGCGAATAAGCAGGAATTTTATCTTTTGTATTTGCATAATAACCTAATCCTGAAGGTAAAAACATTACACCTGCACCAAAATCAGAATACGTGATTTCACCAGTAGGTGAAGGATTGCTTGCTATACCGGTTCTAAACTTAGGAAAAATCTCTCCCCAGCCATCTATTACAGGAGATTCTGCATATACAAATAAATCAAAAGTACGCCCGATACCGTATGAAGTATCGAAAACTGTTCCGTTTAAAAGATTTCCTGAATAAGAAGCAGAAATTCTATCGGTATTAGTTGGAGCTTCTCCAGATCCTTCTCTTAGAACCAAATAATAAACTTTATAAGTAATATCATCATTATAAACATCTCTGGTCAACAACTTGGGAAAAGTAGCACTATTAAGATAAGACATAATAGAAGGCTGAGTTGCAGGATTTGTAATTTTACTTATAACAACATCCTGATCCTCTGGAGTACCCGGACTATTCGTAACCGTAATATAATTAGTATTTAAATATTTTACAATAGAATCATTATCTGCTTTATATTGTTCTGCATAGTCATGAACAGGAACCACTACTGGATCATCATTATCTTTATTACATGATACTATAGCAATACTTGCCAGTACTAAAATAAAATAATATTTAAATTTATTCATTATTGTTAATTTTTTAGGTGCGCAAGATACAATATTGATTTATTTTTGTAAAGAATTTAACTTTGATTTTAGAAAAATTATGAGAATCGATAAATACTTGTGGTGCGTGCGTTATTACAAGACCAGAAACATGGTAACAGAGGCCTGCAAAAAAAACCACGTTACTGTAAATGGGCAGGTTGCCAAACCTTCTAAAGAAGTTTTTCCTACTGACCGAATTACTTTTAGGAAAGATCAAATTACGCAGATTATTACCGTACTCGACATTCCAGAAAGTCGCGTGGGAGCAAAACTAGTTGATATTTACAGAAAAAATGAAACCCCCGCAGAAGCTTACGCTCATTTAGAACTTTTAAAACTGTCTAAAGAGCACTATCGCAAAAGCGGCACAGGAAGACCTACTAAAAAAGACAGAAGAGATATTGATGAATATGGAAATGAAATTTTTGATGAAGACGAGGAAAATTAAATTCCAAATTCAAACTCAAAAAATCTGAAATCTAAAATCTGAAATCTAAAATTCTAATTGTATTTTAGCAAAAAAAATAAATCATGAGCAAAAACATCATCTTAACCAATCAGGAAATCGAACACAAAATAAAACGTATTGCCTATCAAATTTACGAAACCTTTGTTGACGAAGAAGAAGTTGTAATTGCTGGAATTGCTTCTAATGGATCTGTTTTTGCCGAAAAAATTGCTTTAGCGTTAAGCAATATCTCAACACTTAAAGTTTCTCTTTGCGAAGTAAAAGTCGACAAACAGAATCCACAATTGCCAATTCAAACTTCTTTAACTAAAGAAGAGTACCAAAACAAAGGATTGGTTTTAGTTGATGACGTGTTGAACTCAGGCACAACTTTGATTTATGCTGTTCGTCATTTCTTAGACGTACCGCTAAAGAAATTCAAAACAGCGGTACTTGTAGACAGAAATCATAAAAAATACCCTGTAAAGGCCGATTTTAAAGGAATATCTCTTTCTACATCTTTATTAGAACATGTACAAGTTGTTTTTAATGAAAATGGAGATGATTATGCTTTTTTAAGCTAAAATTTCTAAAATATCCTGAACTGTTTCATCAACCGTTTTATTATCTACCGAAACTTTTTGCTGTGCATGGTTGTAATAAAAGCTTCTGTCGAATAAATGTTTTGCGATAAACTCTTTCATTTCTTCCTCCTCCATATTAGCGATCAAAGGGCGTTTGCTTTTGTTATGCACTAATCTATTATATAAAGTCTCAATTGAAGCTTTTAAATAAATCGAGATAACATCATCTCTTTTTAATAATTCATGATTATTGGCATAACATGGTGTACCACCACCCAAACCTATTATGCTTTTTTCTGAAGATTGAAGTAATTCTAAGAACATTTGGTGTTCTAATTTACGGAAATAGATTTCTCCGTGCTGTTCGAAAATTTCATTTATGGACAAATTTGCTCTTTTTTCTATGCATTTGTCTAAATCTAAAAACGGAATATTTGTAATTTTTGAAAGGTTTTGGGCAATAGTTGACTTTCCGCAACCCATATATCCTAATAATATGATTTTTTTCATTTTAATAATACCCTATAAACTAAGGCGTTGTAAATTTTGATTAAAAAAAGACAAATTTATAATAAATAAGCTTGCAAATATCAAAAATAACTCCTTATATTTGCACCCGCATTCAAGAAACGAATATGACTCGATAGCTCAGTTGGTAGAGCACATCACTTTTAATGATGGGGTCCTGGGTTCGAGCCCCAGTCGGGTCACAAATTGTGATTCACAATACAAGTTTCTTGAAAGCAATGACTCGATAGCTCAGTCGGTAGAGCACATCACTTTTAATGATGGGGTCCTGGGTTCGAGCCCCAGTCGGGTCACAAAAAGGTCGAGTATTAATTTACTTGACCTTTTTTTTGTTTGGGCCACGTGGAGAAACGGTAGACTTGCCATCTTGAGGGGGTGGTGCTCGTAAGGGCGTGTGGGTTCAAATCCCACCGTGGTCACATAAGAAAAAAACCTATTTCAAAATGAAATAGGTTTTTTTCTTTTCTATCCGCAGAATTCACATTAGAACTCTTGCGAACTACTTTTAATTAATTTTTTATTTCATCCACCTCTTTGAAATAGCAACGAAGAAAATGCTTTTACACCAGTTCTGATACATTCTTCATCAACTTCAAAATTAGGAGCATGATTCATTGCTACAATTCCTTTTTCGAAATTAGAACCTCCTAGCAAGAAATAAACTCCTGGTATTTTTTGCTGAAAATAGGCAAAATCATCATTAAAATAAGGAACCTGTCCGTAATCAATTGTTACAAATCCTTTTCCATACATATCTTCAAGTGTATTTATAGAAATGGCTGTTAAATTTGGATGGTTTAAAACTGTTGGATTTTCTTTTATATACTCAATAGAAAGCATTTGAGGAGCGTAATTATTATCTTTAATTACCTGCTCAACGGTCGGAATAATATTTTTCAATCGAGCAGCATCTGTTTCATATAGTTCTGTATTTAAATAGAACACATTATTTTTAGAATAGGTTCTAAAATTTTCGTCAACAATTAAATAGTCTTTAAATATTGTGTTCGGATTCATCAATCCAATTTTAGAATCTATAATAGATTGGATTTCCCATGGCTTGCTGCCGTTATTCGACCTAACTAAAGAATTTCGAATTTTTGACGTGAGTTCTTTTACTTCTTCTCCTGACAATCTGTTTTTAAATTCTATTTCTATTTCTTTTTGGTAGGCAAACATTTCATTAGGCTTTACCATTATTTGTCCAGCCGGCAATGCCGTTATATGAAGTCCGTAAATCTCATCAAGTTTATATTTGACAAATATTTTATTCTCAATAATTCCTTTTGCTCCTTTAAATGTTTCTTCTTCTGGCTGAAAAATAAAATAAACAGTACCGTGCAATGTCTTTTTGTTTTTTGCTAGAACTTCTGCAATTCCTAGCGCAATTGCCATATGTATATCATGTCCGCAACCATGCTGAACACCTTTTATCTTGGATTTAAAATCAGATTTATCAGGAAAGTCATTTGGCAAAGCATCCATATCGGCTCTCCAGCCAATTTTTTTACCTTTTTTAGTACCTTCTAATATACCAATAACACCATAACCGTAAATATTATTTTCAACTTGAAGGCCTAAATCCAGTAAATATTTTTTTATTAATTCTTGTGTCCTTTTTTCTTTTCCGGCAAGTTCTGGATTTTCATGAAAGTCTCTTCTAATTTGAACGAGCTTATCGAAAATTTTATCCGTTTCGAGTTGAATAGATTCTTGAGCAGCGATTTCATTATTTTTTTCCTGTGCATAAATAATTTGTTTTGTACAACATATATTCACAAAAAGTAATGCTAATAGAATTTGTTTATTCATTTGGAGTTTTGTTAAATATCACTTAATTACAAAACGGCTAATATAACCATATTAAAAGATAAATTATTTGGTTCTAAAGTGTTGAATAGATATATAATAACAAAACTCATTTATAATGTTTAACTCTTTAGTAAGAGTGCAGAATTCCGTACCTCCAAATAATCTTTAAACAAAACGGCAGCCTCACTATTTTTTGTATTTTTATTCCCGAACAAATTTTAATCATGAGATTTTACATCAACACAGAACATTTGACAAAGGAAATTGAATATCCTACAAGATATCAGTCTCAAAATCTAATAAAAAGTTCGGTTGTGGTTTTTCTTATTATTATAACTTTTCTTTTGCTATTCAGACCTTTTGGAGTTTATGATCCCGAACTCAAAATGCATTATTTATTGATCTGCTTTTTTCATGGCTTTGTTCCAGCATTGATTTTAGGTTCTTATTTTAAAATATTAAATTATTTCAGGAAAATACAAAATCGAAGCAATTGGACTTTACTTAAAGAATACATTCATATTGGGGTTCTTTTATTTCTAATAGGTGTATCGAGTTTTTTATTACGAGATTTACTTTATGATAATCCAAACAACTGGTCTTGGAAATATTTTTTTGAAGAAATCAGAAATTGCTTTGTGGCAGGAATATTTTTCTATTTCTTTCTCAGATTATCCAGCTTTTATTTTGAATCCAAAAAAGGTGAACCATTTGTTCTTCAATTTATTCCACTTGCGGTTGAGCCTGAAAAAACAACTTTTAAGTCCAATCTCTTTATTAGTACACAGGTAAAACAAGACGATTTTAGTCTGGATATTGATCAATTACTTTTCGCAAAAGCAGATGGTAATTATATAGAGTTAACAAAATCAAACGGCAATCAAATTAACACAGAAGTAAAGAGAATATCTTTAACTCAATTTGAAACTCAAATAAAAGATTATCCACACTTTTTTAGATGCCACAGAACCTATTTAGTAAACATGTTTAAAGTAGAAAAGGTAACCGGAAATTCACAAGGCTATCTTTTATCTTTTAATGAAACCAACATAAAAATTCCCGTTTCCAGAAAACAAATCGATAGCTTTAATAACTATTACCAAGAGCTTCGCACGAAATATATCGCTTAAACTTGTTGTTCATCACAAAAGCTAGTTATCAGTAACAAGCCTTAAAACAAAGGGTTCTTCTTGTTGTACGTTTGTCATCAATAACGCTAAACCAATTTATTATGACAACTGCAACTTTTACCGCGAATCAGGATTCGGGTACTTCAAACAAATTATTTTACATAGATAATATTAAAATCCTCTTAACAATATTAGTAATACTTCATCACATTTTTATCGCTTATAATTCTTCTGAAGGCTGGTACTATTGTGAAAAAACAAACATTGAAGGCGCCAGAATTCCGATGACAATATTAATAAGCATTAATCAGTCTTTTTTTATGGGCTTTTTCTTTTTGCTATCCGCTTATTTTACAGACGCATCTTATGATAGAAAAGGAGTTGCGAAATTTATTAAGGATCGTCTCATCAGATTAGGCATTCCGCTTCTCTTCTATTCTTTTATTCTTTCTCCGTTTTTAAGCTATTTGGTAAATTACTTTGCAAAAGAAGAACACATCACATTTCTACAATATCTTTCTGGTTACAATGATTACGAAACTGGCGTAACATGGTTTATCGCCGCATTATTGCTGTTCGCGTTAATTTATGCCACAATGAAAAGTCTTTTTAAAATTAATTACAAAAGTTCCTTAGCTGTACCAAAAACCAGCAGTATATTATTATTTGCAGTATTATTGGGGATTATTAGTTTTGCTGTGCGAATTGTATTTCCTGTTGGATGGGTGCTCAAACCAATTGGTTTTCAATTTGGACATTTTCCGCAATACATTGCACTGTTTATAATTGGCCTTATTGCAAAAAAGAACAACTGGTTCGACAAACTAACAGAGCGTACAGGAAAACAACTGACTTTATCAGCTTGGTTATGTTTATTATTTTTTCCTCTATTTTTTATAATCAAAGAGAAATTAAACATGCCAGTTTCTTGGTATTGTGGCGGTTTTCACTGGCAATCTTTATTATACGCGGTCTGGGAACAATGGATTGGTCTTTCTATCCTAACAGCTTTATTAGTTAAAGGAAAAAGAAAATGGAATACTTCATCAACATTACTTTATAAACTATCCCGTTCTAGTTTTGCAGTATATATTTTTCATCCGCTGGCAATTGTTGCTTTTACATTAGCTTTAAGAAACTGGGAAGTTGATTCTGCAATAAAACTTTTAATTGCAGCTCCTTTGGCAATTTTAGGCAGTTTTTTATTTGGATCAATGCTGGTATTAATTCCTGGAGTCAAAAAAATAATTTAAAAAAACTTCTATACTCAAACCTTATGGTACAAAGAATAAACAATTCTTTGTACCATTTTTTATTACAGCCTTTTAGATATTTTTAAAAAATATAGTAAAAAAATTTGTGTAGTTAAATAACTACATATAAATTTGTAGCCAAATAACTTCACAATGAATTTAAGAAGAGATGTATTTCAAGCCATAGCAGATCCAACAAGAAGAGCTATATTATTGCTGGTAACTTCGCAATCTATGACCGCAGGTGCTATTGCATCTAACTTTGACACGGCGCGACCAACTGTGTCCAAGCATTTGAAAATATTAACCGAGTGCGAATTGTTACAACAAACACAGAATGGCAGAGAGGTTCACTACAATATCAATGCTAAAAAAATGAGAGAAGTAGCTGATTTTATTGAGCCTTTCAGAAAAATGTGGGACGACCGATTTAACAAACTTGAATCAATTATGAAAAACTACAAACCCGAAAACTAAATCAAAATGGAACAAAAGACAAAAATAGACGCAGAAAATGGGAAGCAAGAAATTGTAATTACAAGAGATTTTGATCTTCCGGCAGCCTTACTTTTTAAAGCATACATTGAACCAAGCATAGTTGAACAATGGATGGGAACAAAAGTACTCAAACTTGAAAACAAGAAACACGGAGGCTATCAATTTGAAACAAGCGATCCTAAAGGAAATGTGGTATTTCAGGCTAACGGTGTTATTCATGAATATATTCCAAACCAAAAAATCACACGAACATTTGAAATGGAAAATTCTCCATTTGCTGTTCAGTTAGAATTTTTAGAATTTGAAACATTAACAGAAAACACCAGCAGACTCAAAATGCATGTGGTATACAAATCAATTGCTCTTAGAGATCAAATGCTGCAATTACCATTTGCTCAAGGCATAAACATGGCTCACAATCGCTTACAAGACATCGTTAGTAAACTAAAATAAGAATCATGAAAAAGAGAAACAAAATTATCTATTGGATTGCAACCGCTTGGCTTTCATTAGGAATGCTGTCAACCGGAATTGTACAATTACTACAACTAAAGGAAGAAAAAGAAATGATGGCACATTTGGGTTATCCACTTTACTTTCTAAGAATATTAGGCGTTTGGAAAATTCTTGGCGTAATCGCAGTTCTTATTCAAAAATTTCCCTTATTGAAAGAATGGGCCTATGCAGGTTTCTTTTTTGCTATGTCTGGCGCTATATTTTCGCACTTTGCAATTGGCGATGGAGGAAAAGAATATTTTGGGCCCACTTTATTGCTAATTCTTACTGTACTTTCATGGTATTTTAGACCTGAAAATAGAAAAACAATTTCGGTTTAACTTTAAAAATAGTTACAATGAATCCTAAAGTTGATTTTTATTTTAACAAAGACCAAAAGTGGCAAGAAGAATTGGAGCAATTAAGAACCATAGCTCTTGATTGCCCGTTAACAGAAGAATTAAAATGGGGAAATCCTTGCTACATGTATCAAAAAGGCAATATTGTTTTAATTCATGCCTTTAAAGAGTATTGTGCCTTTTTATTTTTTAAAGGTGCACTACTAAAAGACACAAATGGAATTATGATTCAGCAAACAGAAAATGTGCAAGCTGCTAGACAAATTAGATTTACCGACGTTAAAGAAATTATTGAATTAAAAGACGTTTTAAAAAGGTATATCTATGAAGCGATCGAAATTGAAAAAGCAGGCTTAAAAGTCGATTTAAAAAAGACAACAGAATTTGCAGTTTCTGAAGAATTTCAAAAGAAACTTGATGAAGATTTTAAATTAAAAAAAGCTTTTGAAAGTCTAACGCCAGGACGTCAAAGAGCTTACTTGCTTCATTTTTCGCAGCCTAAACAATCTAAAACGAGAGAATCAAGAGTCGAGAAATATATCCCGCTAATTCTTGACGGAAAAGGATTAAATGATTAATTTTAATTCACCCCTCTAAAAAAAGCAAACAACATGAGCTTCATAAAAAACAAGTTGACACAAGAAGAGCAGGAAGAAATCATCAGTATTTTGAAAGCTCGTTTTGAAAAAAACATGAGCCGTCATAAAGGTATTGAATGGTCTAAAGTAGAAAAAAAACTGCAATCTCATACAGAGAAACTTTGGTCATTGCTTCAAATGGAAAAAACGGAAGGCGAGCCTGATGTGGTTGGATATGATGAAAAAAAAGATGAATACATTTTTTTTGATTGCGTGGCCGAAAGTCCAAAAGCAAGAAGAAGTCTTTGTTATGATCGAAAAGCGCTTGATTCAAGAAAAGAAAACAAACCCAAAAACAGTGCAATTGATTTGGCTGAAGAAATGGGAATTGAAATCTTGACAGAAGAACAATATCGCGAATTACAGCAACTGGGAAATTTTGATACTAAAACCTCGAGCTGGATTGCCACACCTTCTAACATTCGAAAATTAGGAGGCGCGCTGTTTTCAGATTTTCGTTACGACACTGTTTTTGTATATCATAATGGAGCAGAATCTTATTATGCTGCAAGGGGATTTCGCGGTTCTTTAAGAGTTTAATTTTATTTGAATTTGGGCAAATAATTTATATTATATTTAAAATTAATCAAGATTATTTCACAAAAAGAACTTCTCTTACAAATAAAACTTTGCTAAATTCGTTTCAGAATTAATTAACACATCAACCTAATCCCAAATTAGTTTATGAAACACCTACTATTAGCATCATTTATTATGATTACCTGCTCTACCTGGGCGCAATCTGCAACGGCTTATTTTGACAAAGCCATGAAAAAAGCCGAAGCCGGCAACACAAAAGGCGCCATCGCTGATTATACTAAAGCCATCGGCATGAATTCAAAATTTGTTGAAGCCTACCAAAACAGAGGTGTTGCAAAATTTAAAATCAACGACTTAAAAGGTGCGTTGGCAGATTTTAGCAAAACCATCGAATTAGACGACATGAATGCAGATGCCTTTACGGGAAGAGCAAACGTAAATTACAAATTGATGAACTTTAAAGAAACTATCGAAGACTGCACTGCTTCATTAGGTTTAAATCCGAAAGATTATATTGCCTACAATCTTAGAGCTTTGGCATATAATAAAATTGGAGACAAAAAAAATGCCTGCAGCGATTTCTCTAAAGCAATCGAATTAGGAAGTCAGAGTGCGATTAAAAACAGGGCTACTTTTTGCAAATAAACTGATTTTACAATTAAAAATAACTAAAAAGCAATCTTTAAACTAGCTGTTTACAGGTTGCTTTTTTATTAAAAACCCAACCACAATTTCCTATTAAAGATATCCTTACATTTGTCATTCAAATTTAATTTCGATGGCACTTCTTAAAAAAATAAACAACAACGCTCAAACCGATAAAAACTCTGGATTCGGGACAAATGCAGGCAGTTATGGCGGGAGATTCGTAAATAAAAACGGAACCCCAAATATCGAAAAAAGAGGTATGAATATACTTCGACGCATTAGCTGGTATCATACCATGATCGATATGCCTAATTGGAAATTCATGTTGATACTTTTTACTTTTTACATCGTAATCAATTTTATTTTCGCTGTTATTTACTATGCAATCGGAATTCAACATCTCGACGGAATCGCACAATCGCAAAGTGTATTGACTCAATTTGGGCAAGCTTATTTTTTTAGTGCACAAACTTTTACAACTGTTGGTTACGGCCATATAAGTCCAACCGGATTTTTAACAAGCGCTTTGTCTTCGGCGGAAGCCTTAATTGGTTTATTGAGCTTTGCTATTGCAACAGGTTTATTTTTTGGAAGATTCAGCAAGCCAACCGCTTTCCTGAAGTTTTCGCACAATGCCTTAATCTCGCCTTACGGAGAAAATAAAGGCCTAATGATACGTCTTGTTCCTTTTAAAAATACCAATTTTACAGATGCAAAAGCAAAAGTTACATTAGGAATGAGTGTTGAAGAAAACGGCGTAAGAACAAACAAATTCTACAATTTAGAACTCGAATTAGATCGAATTAATGCACTTTCTTTAAGCTGGACACTAGTTCATCCTATAACAGAACAAAGTCCTTTATACAATTTTACTGAAGAAGACTTTAAAAAAATACATGGCGAAATTTTAGTTTTCATTACCACTTTTGATGATTTGTATAGCAACACTGTTGCAGCCCGAACTTCTTATATTTTTAGTGAGATTATTTATGGCGCAAAATTCGTAACAATGTACAATAGAAGCAAGGATGGCACTAAAACGATTTTGTATTTAGATAAATTAAATCAGTATGATACTACAAACCTCGAATAATCGACCATTTTTAGTAAGTTTTAAGGGTTATTTCAGATTTTATTTTATTTTTGTTTATTCAATAATAACAAATGGTGAACAATATAAAAACGGTCTTTAGCATTAAAGATCTTGAAAACTTATCTGGCATAAAAGCTCATACAATCAGAATATGGGAAAAAAGATACAATATTCTTGAACCCATGCGAACTGATACTAATATCAGACTGTATAATTTACAAAACTTACAAAAGCTTTTAAACATAACATTATTACACGAATACGGTTATAAAATATCTAAAATAGCTACTTATCCTGATGATAAAATTCCGCAATTAGTTAGAGAAATTATCTCCAAGAAAAATTCTCAAAACTACGCCATCACTTCATTTAAGATGGCAATGATGAATTTTGACCAAGAATTGTTTTTCACCACTTTTGATTGGCTGATTTCTGAAAAAAGCTTTAAAGAAGTTTTCAAAGATCACTTTTTGCCGTTATTAAAAGAGTTAGGATTATTGTGGCAATCTGAAACGATAACTCCTGCAAATGAGCACTTCATGAGCCATTTGATCAAGCAGAAGATTTTAATTTATACCGAAAGCCTTCAAATATTAAAGCCAACTAAAACAGATCGATTATTTGTACTTTCCTTGCCATTAAATGAAATTCATCAAATTGGATTATTATATCTGCAATACGAAATTTTATCTAAAGGATACAAAACCATCTATTTAGGCGAAAGTATGCCGATAGAAAATTTACAGGATCTTACGCGTCATTTTGAGAACATTACTTTCGTTTCTTTTATGACTGTACAGCCAGATCGTAGTGTTATCAATCAATACGTTAAGACTATGGCACAAAAATTACTTCTAAAAAACAACGAAATTTGGCTTATGGGCAACATGGTAGAACATATTGATCAAGCTAATTTGCCAGACAGAATTCGAATTTTTGATTCTATGGAAGAAACAATAGAACAAATCTAATATTTTTGTTTAAAGTTTTTGTACATTTGTTAAACAGATGACAAAAACAAAAACAATAGCAATAATAGGATCAGGCTTCTCAGCTTTAGCCGCTTCATGTTACTTGGCTCAGCAAGGCAACAAGGTGACTATCTATGAAAAAAATGATAGTATTGGCGGTAGAGCCAGACAATTTAAAAAAGACGGATTTACATTTGACATGGGACCAAGCTGGTATTGGATGCCCGATGTTTTTGAACGTTTTTTTCAGGATTTTAACAAAAAAACATCCGATTATTATGAACTCGTAAAATTGAATCCAGCCTATCGGGTTTATTTTGGCGTTGACGATTTCATTAACATTTACGACAATTTAGAGGAAATCAAGTCTACTTTTGAAAGTATTGAAGAAGGAAGCGGTAAACAGTTAGAAACCTTTATCAATCAAGCCAAAAGCAATTATGATATTGCGATCAAAGATTTAGTTTATCGCCCTGGGGTTTCGGCGCTAGAATTAGTCACTCTCGAAACTACTTTAAAACTTGGTCAATTTTTTAGCAACGTAAGTACTGATATCCGCAAGAAGTTCAAAAATGAAAAACTGATTCAGATTCTTGAATTTCCAGTCTTATTTTTGGGAGCAAAACCTACCAAAACACCTTCATTTTACAATTTTATGAATTATGCCGATTTTGGCTTAGGCACTTGGCATCCTAAAACCGGTATGTTTGATGTTGTTCGCGGTATGGAAAAACTAGCTCGTGAATTAGGCGTTTCAATTGAAACCAATTCGGCAATAGAAAAAATAATTGTCGAAAACAAAACGGCAACTGGAATTGTTATCAACGGAAAAATCATTAGTGCAGATATTATCTTAAGCGGTGCTGATTATCATCATACAGAAACTTTACTTGAAAAATCAGACAGAGCTTACTCTGAAAAATATTGGGATAGCCGTGTTTTTGCACCTTCTTCTCTCCTATTTTTCGTGGGCTTTAATAAAAAAATAGAAAACATAACGCATCATGCACTGTTTTTCGATGTTGATTTTAATCAGCATGCAGCAGATATTTATGATAAACCAAAATGGCCAGAGTCTCCGTTATTTTACGCCAATTTTCCCTCTAAAACAGACATAACTGCTGCGCCGGAAGGTATGGAAAGCGGTTTCTTTTTGATTCCGTTAGCACCGGGAATAACAGACAGTGAATCGCTTCGAGAAGAATATTTCGAAAAAATTATCACTCGTTTTGAAGCACTTACACAACAAAAAATTAAAAATAGTATTATATTTAATAGATCATTCTGTAAAAATGATTTTGTATCCGATTATAACGCGTACAAAGGAAATGCCTACGGAATGGCAAATACCTTATTACAAACTGCTTTTTTAAGACCGAAATTAAAAAGCAAAAAAGTAAAGAATTTATACTTCACAGGGCAACTAACCGTTCCTGGACCAGGGGTTCCGCCTGCTTTAATTTCGGGAAAATTGGTTGCTGAGTTAATTCAAAAATCTTAGATCTTAAAAAAATGAAATCACTATTCGACGCCGTTTCTTCTAAATGCAGTAAGCTTGTTACACAGCACTACAGCACCTCATTTTCGCTAGCAGTAAAGATGTTGTCGCCAAGTATTCGCGATGCTATTTACAGCATATATGGTTTTGTCCGCTTTGCAGATGAAATTGTAGATTCGTTTCATGAATACGACAAAGAAAGTCTCATAAACGATTTTGAAAAAGAGTTTTATAAAGCGATGGAACTTGGAATCAGCCTTAATCCGATTCTGAACTCTTTTCAGCACACTGTAAAAGAATACAATATTACAGATGATATGATTCAGGCTTTTTTAAAAAGTATGAAACTCGATCTTATAAAATCAACTTATAATACACAAACTGAATATGAAGATTATATCTACGGTTCTGCAGATGTTGTTGGCTTGATGTGCTTGAAAGTTTTCGTTTCAGGAAAAGATCATAAATACGAACAGCTTAAAAACGAAGCAATGCGTCTAGGATCTGCTTTTCAGAAAGTGAATTTTTTAAGAGATTTAAAAGATGATAATTTGGTTTTAAACCGAAATTATTTTCCAGGAGTCGATTTGAATTCTTTTGATGAAAATGCAAAAACAGCCATTATCAATGAAATCGAAGAAGATTTTAGAATTGCATATCAAGGAATTGTAAAACTTCCTATCGAAGCTAAATTTGGCGTTTATACTGCTTTTGTTTATTATAAAAAATTACTGAAAAAGCTAAAAAATACACCTTATTACGAAATTGGAACTTCTAGAATCAGAGTTTCAAATTATACTAAAGCAGGACTTTTAGCGCAATCTTTTGTAACTTACAAATTGAAGCTGGTTTAGATTTCCTAATTCTTTAGCTCTAAATACTAAATACTTTTTTGAGTCAATCTTTTATAATTTAAAGGTAAGCTCATCATATTTTAAATAATAATTTTAATATTTCAACAAATAAAAAAAAATGATTTCTTTCTTAATCTTTTTAGGTGTTTTTCTGTTCATGGAATGTGTTACATGGCTCACGCACAAATACATTATGCACGGGCTTATGTGGTATTTTCACGCTGATCATCATCAGCCTAAGTACGAGCATACTTTTGAGCGCAACGACGTTTTCTTTGTAATCTTTGCGGTTCCGAGCATCGTGCTGTTTTATTTTGGAGTTCAAGGCGGATTTAATTATTGGTTTTTTGTTGCTTGTGGCATAACAACTTACGGAATATGCTACTTTTTAATTCATGACGTTTTGATTCATCAGCGTTTTAAATGGTTTAAAAACACTAAAAACAAATACCTTATTGGGTTGCGAAAAGCACATAAAATTCACCACAAACATTTAGGAAAAGAGCATGGAGAATGCTTCGGAATGTTATTTGTTCCTTTCAAATATTACAAAATGTAAATTTACTTTATGAAAGTATATAAAATAGAAGCTGTACAGCATATCAATGCCAGTATTGAAGAATGCTGGGATTTTTTTTCAAGCCCAAATAACCTTCAAACCATAACTCTTGACAATATGAGTTTTGAGATTCAAGATTTTGACGGCAAGCGCATGTATCCTGGTCAAATTATTACATACACATTAAAACCTCTTTTAGGAATAAAAATAAACTGGGTAACGATCATAACTGTTTCAAAAGAAAATCAATACTTTATAGATGAGCAGCGTTTTGGTCCTTACGCTTTATGGCATCATAAACATTTTTTTGAGCCTGTCGCAAACGGAACAAAAATGGTCGATATTGTGCATTATGCTTTGCCTTTTTGGTATTTAGGCCGACTTATGAATGCTTTAATTGTAAAAAGAAAATTAAAAGCCATTTTTGAATATCGCCACAATAAGATTGAAGAATTATTCAATTTGAAATAAGTTCTGCTAAAGATTTCACAGCTTAATACAAATCATTAAACGTTTTTATTCTAATAGAAATCTCTGGCAACACAACAAAATTTCAAAAGCAGAAATTAATATAATGACAAAACAAAAAGTTACTTTTTTCTGGTTTAGACGTGATTTGCGTTTAGAAGATAATACTGGATTATTTCATGCCTTAAACTCTGAATTTCCTGTAGTTCCATTATTCATTTTTGATGAAGATATTCTAGAAAACCTTCCTAAAAACGATGCACGGGTAAGTTTTATTTATGATTCCCTTCAAAAAATAAATACTGAACTTGTTGGAATTGACTCTTCTCTTTTAATTAAAAAAGGAAAAACAATTGATGTTTGGAAATCGCTATTAGAAGAATTTGATATTCAGAAAATCTTCTTCAATAAGGATTACGAACCATATGCTATTGAACGCGATTTAGCAATTTCTTCTTTAGTAAAAAAAAATAATATTGAAACTTTTTCATTTAAAGATCATGTAATTTTTGAAGAAAAAGAAATCACAAAAGCAGACGGACTGCCTTACACGATTTACACACCATATAAAAACAAATGGCTCGAGAAATATCATTTCTCTGAACAAGCTCCAGAATATGATACCAAACCTTACTTTGCAAATTTTGCAAAAAATCAATTTAGATTTCCCGAATTAGTTGAAATTGGTTTTGAAAGAAGTTTAATAAAAGTGCTTCCACACAACTTAACTCACATTTCAAATTATAAAGAAACGAGAGATTTTCCAGCTTTAGACAGCACTTCTTATCTGTCTCCTCATTTGCGTTTCGGAACTGTCAGTATCCGAAAATTAGTCAATTGGGCGAACAAGAAAAATCAAACTTTTTTAAGCGAATTGATTTGGAGAGAATTTTTTATTCAGATTCTTTTCAGTTTTCCAAATTGTGTTAATCACAATTTTAAATCAGCTTACGACGGCATCCAATGGCGAAATAACGAAGACGATTTTAAACGATGGTGTTCTGGCACAACAGGTTACCCAATGGTCGATGCCGGAATGCGTCAGCTCAATGAAACCGGATACATGCACAATCGCGTGCGAATGGTAGTAGCAAGTTTTTTATGCAAACATTTGCTAATTAACTGGCAATGGGGCGAAGCGTATTTTGCAGAAAAATTACTAGATTTTGAATTGGCCTCAAATGTAGGCAACTGGCAATGGGCAGCTGGAACGGGTTGTGATGCTGCGCCCTATTTCAGAGTTTTTAATCCTGAAATTCAACTAAAGAAATTTGACCAAAAAGGAATCTACATCCGCAAATGGATTCCAGAATTTGATTTAGGATATAATGAACCAATGATCGACCATGCCTTTGCAAGAGATCACGCTATTGCTACTTATAAGGCTGGAATTTTGAAATAAATTCCAAAATTTTAAATTCCAAATTCCAATTGTTCGTAATCTTGTCATCCTGACGAAGGAAGAATCACACAAGAAATTCCGCACAGAAAGCCGCCAATCTTTATCGATTTACGAGTGTGATCCTTCCTTCGTCAGGATGACAAACAAGACAAAAAAAACTTTGTCAAAGTTTTAAACTTTGACAAAGTTCTATATGTAAAGTTCAGCCAACTTGAAACCTGAAACTTGAAACAAAAACTTAATATTTCAAATAATTATCAACCACAATCTTTGCTTTCAAATCGAACATTAAATTATAAAGTCCGAAGAAAGTACGGTTCATGTAAATAAAGTGCTTAGAACCACGATTTCCATTCATTTTTTTAAGATTTGTATCTTCCGAGAAACGCTTTCCTAATTCGGCGATTGCATTAAAAAAAGTTTCATCTGCAAAATCGAAGGTTTCATTTTGAAAAGGCTTGGTAAAAAGTGATAACAAATCAAAAAACATATTTGTAAAATATTCGATCTCCTCTTTAGAATCATCAGATCTAAGAACTTCTAACTCAAATAATTTTTTATTAAAATTTTCCAAATCATTTAAAACTGCTTTATTAATCAATTCAAAATATGGTGAGTAAAATTCCTCGGGAATCTGTTTCATACAACCAAAATCCAAAGCAATTAGCTGATTTTGATCATTAATTAAAAAATTACCTGGATGCGGATCTGCGTGAACTTTTCGTAAAACGTGAACTTGGTACATATAAAAGTCCCAAAGCGCCTGACCTATTTTGTCGCCAACTTCCTGATCAGCATTTTTAGCCGTAAATTCAGAAAGATGAATTCCTGTCATCCAATCCATTGTGATGATTTTCTCTGATGAAAACTCTGGATAGTAATTCGGAAAAAGTATATTTTCGATTTTATTACACGCATCAACAACTTCCTGACTTTGTTTTAATTCTAATAAATAGTTTGTTTCTTCAATAAGTTTATCTTCAACTTCCTTGAAATATTTGTCAGAATCTTTTCCTTGCAGGTTAAACATTCTAATTGCAATTGGTTTAACCAAAGCCAAATCAGACGAAATACTGTTTGCAACTCCAGGATATTGAATTTTAACAGCCAGTTTTTTATCATTTTTCTTAGCCAAATGAACCTGACCAATACTTGCCGCATTTACAGAATTTGCATTGAATTCGTCAAAAATTTCATAAGGTGTTTTTCCGAAATTTGCTTTGAATGTTTTTAAGACTAAAGGTGCCGATAAAGGCGGAACAGAAAATTGCGACAAAGAAAATTTCTCGACATAAGCCTGAGGCAAGAAGTTCTTATCCATACTCAGCATTTGAGCTACTTTTAACGCGCTTCCTTTTAAGCTTTTTAGTCCGTCATAAATATCTTCGGCATTGTTTTCATTTAATTTATCACGTGTCAAATCAGAATTTACCATTTTTTCAGCATAATGCTTAATGTAGTTTACTCCCACTTTTGCACCTGTCTGAACTAATTTGCTGGCTCTTTCTATTTTTGACGTTGGTATATAATCTATTGTTTTCATTGTTTGCTGTATATTTTTTCTTTGAATAGAAATTTTCCGAAATCTATCAAATGATTTATTGGCGCGACATTCATTAATTCAAACGAAGCATTAACTGATTTTTCGATAAAAATATCTGTTTTTTCAAAAGCCGGAGACGAATCGTCAATCCAGAATTTTATCGTCATCATCAATTGCAGCCAAGCACTTTCCTGAATTGTCTTTTCTTGAAATTTTTGAAGTCTTTCCTGTTCTAATCTATAATCATCCGTTAAGATTTCAGAAACATATTCTTTAAACACTTCACGAAGCGAAGTAAGCTGTACTAAATTTTTAAGCGGATTTCGGTCCAGTTTTAGCGATTGCAAAACATAACTTCTGTTGGCAGTCAACATCTCGAAGAAAGTAAAATAAAAACTCAGCATTTTGTTTTTCATATTGTATGCTGCATACTCACTGTTTTTGTGAAGCAGATCAACAGTATTTACAAAAAACAGTCTGAATATTTCTTTTTCTAAACCTTCAATCGTTCCAAAAAAAGTATAAAATTCAGCTTCAGTAAAATCATTTTCTTTGACAAAATGATAAACTGATTTTGGCTTTTCTCCTTTTTCTAAAACGTAATCCATATATTTTGAAACAATATCATCTCTTGTGATCATCTTTTTTTTAGTTGCCATTTCATTAAAATTTAGAATTTGCCTTAAAGGTAAGCAATGTTTAAGTATCTTTACTTATGCTTAAACAAGATGCACTGTTAAATATATTATAAACTATCATGGCTAAAAATGTTTTACTAACCGGAGGTACTGGATTCATTGGAAAACATCTCACAGATGTACTTTTAGATAGTGGTTTTTCGGTATCTATTTTGAGCCGATCTGATAGAGAAAATACTCCTTTGGTTACCTATTATAAATGGGATTTAAAAAAGAATTACATTGATAAAAATGCCATTTTAAATGCCGATTATATTATCCATTTAGCGGGCGAAGGAATTGTAGAAAAAAGATGGACTAAAAATCGTAAAAAAGTTATTTTAGAAAGCCGCATACAACCAATTGAACTTATCTTTTCTGTCTTAAAAGAAAACAATAAAACTTTAGACGCATTTGTCTCGGCTTCAGCGATTGGAATTTACGGTGCTATAACGAGTCATAAAATATGTGATGAAAATACACCGCCAGCAAATGATTTTCTAGGCACAACTTGCCAAGAATGGGAAAGTAGTGTTGATAAAATAAATTCATTGGGAATTCGGACTGTAAAAGTCAGAACCGGAATTGTTTTTGGTAAAAATGAAGGTTTTCTTAAAAAACTTGTTCCGAGTTTCAAGTCTGGTTTTGGAGCAGTTTTAGGAACAGGAAAACAATATTTACCTTGGATTCATGTCGAAGATTTATGCCAAATTTACTTGAAGGCAATTTTAGACCAAGAAATGATAGGTCCCTACAATGCCTGTATCACTGACAATACTACAAACTCAAGATTTTCTAAAGAACTGGCCAAGTTATTTGGTTACTCAATATGGCTTCCAAAAGTGCCGCCATTTCTCTTAAAAATAGTTTTAGGCGAAATGAGCGATGCAGTTTTAGAAGGCCAAAGAGTTTCTTCTGAAAAAATTCAGAAAATGGGTTTTGAATTTCAGTTTACAGATTTAGAAAAAACACTCGTAAGCTGTTTGCATTAGCTTTATTTTAAAGTCAGATAAACTTGATCATTAGTTCTCATAACTCCAATTAATTCTGTATTAGCAGTTTTAGAAATTCTGGAAGCTATTTCATCTGGAATTTGAATATCAAAATCAGAAACCAAAATAGGAAAGTCAGATATAATTTGAATTCCGTCGCCCACTTTTTTAATTAAGGCATCTACCATAATTTGTTTAGTTTTTCCTCGTACGACCAATTTTCCTTTTATTTGATACATTTTTTCTTCTTCAGTAATGTCCTTCAAATCAAATTTCTCGATTTTGCCTTTAAAAACTGCTTTAGGATAACGCTCGCTCTGCATGTAATTTTCGTTAAAATGTTCTTGCATCAAGTCTAATTTAAAACGAAAATCTTTGATAACAACAGTACAAATAAATGTACTTGTCTTAGGTTCTAAAACAATTGCAACCTGTCTGTTTACGGCTTTTATTTCTTCAAAAAGAGGAATTGAGGCTTCAAAATTAATTGTTCCCGAATTGGTGAAAAATTTATCCTGAGCAACAACGGAATAAGCGGTAAATAGTAAAATAAATAATGTAATTTTTTTCATAATCGTCAAATATTTAAACAATTATGTCAATCGATAATTTAATGATAAGAAGAGAAAAACTGAACTTAATTAAACCGATAAAAAATCGAATGGCAATACTCCTTGAAATATAATTTTAAGATTGATTCTATACCTTAAATTTACGATTTTTACAGGATAGCCGGTTTCATATTTTTGCCAAATATTTGTGAAATTTACATTATTTCATTTCTGTACAAATTTCTATTAAAAAGCCATCTAAATCTCGTACATATGCCACAACCTGCCCCCAAGGTTTTTTTGTTGGTTCTACAACTAAGATTGCTCCTAAAGAAGTTGCTTTTTGCACTAATTCGCCAACTTCGTCTGTTATAAAACCAATTTCAATTCCAAAAGGCTTGCCTTCTAAATTACTTTGAACAAAACCCTCTTTTAAGTTTTGGCTGGCTAAATTTTTTGAAGCAAATGAAAGTGTCGTTTCTCCCGTAATTAATTCGCCATAATCATGATCTGGTGTTATAAATTTTCTTGAAAATCCGAATGCATTTTCATAAAATGAAAGCGACTTTTCTACATCTTCTACATATAAAATTGTATATCCAAACTTTACCATTTGTTTTAAATTAAGTGATTTAATAAATTATGCTAATTCTAAAAGTACATTATATTTGTCTAAACTTGCTAAATCTTCAATCGAATTTACATTTGTAATTTTGGCATGTTCTTCGACTTCTTTTTTAGACTCAATTTGTTTGATGCATTTTCTAAAGCGTCGAACCTCATCTAAATTAGATAAAATAAGTCCTGGTACTTGAACGCTTTTCCCATCTTTATCTTTGGCAACCATCGTAAAATAAGACGAATTACAGTGTTTAACTGCTCCTGTCTGAATATTTTCAGCCTCAACTCGAATGCCTACAATCATCGAGCTTCTTCCAACATAATTTACAGATGCTTTCATGGTTACTAATTCGCCTACTTCAATAGGTTTTAAAAAGTTCACTGTATCAACCGAAGCTGTTACACAATAATTACCGCAAAATTTTGATGCCGAAGCAAAAGCAATCTGATCCAGCAATTGCAAAATATATCCTCCGTGAATTTTGCCGCTAAAATTGGTGTGCGACGGAAGCATTAATTCTGAAATACTAATTTTTGATGAAGAAACGGGTTTAAAATCTGTCATGTTTATTTATATTTAAATGGGGAACTTTCTTTTTGAACAGCTGTGACAAAAAAATGAGAATCTCCCCACCAGCTAAATGTTCTATAGCGTTCTACGTAAGTCAGTTTTACATATTGACCTTGCAGATCGTTTAATTGATCAATTACTTTTTTATCGCTGTCTAAAACTGAAAATCTAAATATTTGTGATCCAGAAACGCCTTGACTTATTTCGCCTTCCCAAGTTTTCATCATTACGCCTTTATGACTCATTCTGATCAATTCGCCAGAACGATATCCTTCACTGTAAGGAATATAATAAATAAAGGTAAAATAAATCGTAAAAATTAAAACACCAATTGCTGCAATTATTATTAAAATTCTTTTCATAAGATCTTAATTTAAAGATTGATTTTCGTCTGTATTTGAGGCTCTCGCAATAATATTTTCTGGCAAAGCTTTTTTAGCCTTTGCTCCCATTTTCTTCAACTTTTCAACGCTTGAGATCAAGTTTCCTTTTCCGTCTACCAATTTATTCATTGCGTTATCGTATTCACTTTTAGTATCTTTAATTTTATTTCCAATTTTAACCAAATCGGTTACAAAACCTTCAAATTTATCGTATAAGGCTCCGGCTTGTCTGGCAATTTCAAAAGCATTTTCCTGTTGTTTCTGGTTGGCCCACATGCTGTCAATAGTTCTTAAAGTCGCTAATAATGTACTTGGCGTAACGATTACAATATTACGGTCAAAAGCTTTGTTGTATAAAGCAGAATCTTCGTTTAAAGCAATTGCAAAAGCGGGTTCTATCGGAATAAAAAGCAAAACAAAATCTGGGCTTTCTATTTGATACAAATCGTGGTAATTTTTATTTCCGAGTTGCTCAACATGTCTTCTTATAGAACTTACATGCTCTTTTAAATATTCAACTTTTAGAATTTCTGATTCTTCATTGATCCATTTTTCATAAGCAACCAAAGAAACTTTCGAGTCGACAATCATTTTTTTACCGTCTGGCAAATTAATCACCACATCCGGAAAAACGCGATTTCCTTCATTGTTAGTAAAACTCTGCTGTACTTCGTATTCACGACCTTTTTCTAGACCCGATTTTTCTAAAACACGTTCTAAAACGAGTTCGCCCCAATTTCCCTGCATTTTACTGTCGCCCTTTAAGGCTTTCGTCAAGTTTAGGGTTTCTTTGCTCATTTGAGCATTCATTTCGCTTAAACCTACAATTTGCTGGCGCAAAGCGGCATGATAATCAATACTTTCCTTATGTGTTTGTTCTACTTTTTGTTCGAAACCATGAATTTTATCCTGCAAAGGCAAAAGTATATTTTTCATGTTTTCGCTGTTCTGTTCCGTGAATTTAGCCGATTTTTCTTCGAGAATTTTATTCGCCAAATTTTCGAATTCTTTCGTGAATTTTTCCTGAAGCTCTGTTATTTCACTTTTTTGTTCTCTGTGGCGCTCCCATAAATTTTCAAAATCGACTTCTTTTTTAGAAAGCTGAATCGCCAAACTGTCTTTTTCGGTTCTTATATTTTCTTTTTCAGCATTGGTTAATTGAAGCTGTTTCTGAAAATTGTTTCTTTCATTTTCGAATTGTTCTTTTTGCAATTCAAGCTGATTTGCATTTGCATTTAATCTCTCTTCTAAACTCACTTTTTCAGATTGTGATCTTGCCGAAAAGAGCAATTTTCCTAAGTAAATCCCTAAGAATAAAGCAACAACAAACGCCAGTATAAGTGGAAGAAAATCAAACATAATTAAATTTTTATTTAAGTAAAAGTACGCAATAATACGTAGTGCTTAATCTTTAAAATCAAAATTTCACGAATTAGGAGACATTCTAAATTAAACGAGAATTTTAAAAATTTCCAAGAAAAAAAAATCTTTTACGCAACCTTTTCAAAAAGAATCATCTACTAGATATAACCTATTAAATAATATCATGAAAAAATTAATGTTAAGCTTGTTTATAGCTTTTGGATTCAGTGCTTGCTCCCTTGGCGACGACATAAATGTTGACTGTGGCGCAAATACAGATTTAGCTTTTACAGGGTTTCCACTATTATGCAATTACAGCATCAAAACTTTACCTGTAAAACCAGCTGCCATTCTTGTCGCCTCGCAAGAAAAAATGGATTCTAACTTTACAAAACACGAAAATACTTGTACCGCTGCAAGCGATCCTACAATAGATTTTACTAAAAATATGCTGGTAGGAATTTTTGCTGGAGAAAAACCAACAAGCGGCTACGCTATAAAAATGACTTCGATTGTCGAAAATAACTGCGAAGTTATCATCAGTTTTTATGAAAAAGCACCTTTAGCTGGAGAAGCTATTACACAAGCTGCAACATATCCATCAGATTTTATTTTGATTCCAAGAACATCTAAAACTATTCTTTTCAACCCAGTAACAGAAACTCCAGACAATATTGTAATTGGAACTTACTTTGGAGAATGCGCCGGTTCTGATTGTCAAAAATTCTTTCAGATAAACGATTTTAATATTATGAAATTTCAGAATGTAGCTTCAGGAAACTACAATTTTGAGCAATATAAATATATGGCTGCTGGTAAAAGAGGCGACTATACTTTGTTCTTAAAAAGTGTGCCGGCAGAAATTTTAAATTTAAAAGGACAAACAAAAACGTACGGTTCGCCAGATGCTGCAGATCAAGGCGGTATTTATTTTGAACTTCATCAGGGACCAATTGCTACAAAAGTATTTATAGATACTAATGACACTGCAGATCAAAGTGCAGAAATTAAACTTTTCAAAAAAGCGATTCAAGACAAAATCACAAGTTTAAAATAATCATAACCATGAAAAAACAAATTTTAATCCTTATCGTCTTTGGACTTTTCTCAACAGCTTACTCTTTAGAATCGACAACCTTAAATTCTGGTTCTATTGTGAACACTTGGATTTGGGAAAAATCTATTGGAGGAGCAAGTAATCCTTATACCGCAACTCCTAAAACTATTGGCTTTACAAAAAAGGTAGTTTTTACTCCTGACGGAAGAGTAATCACGTATAAAAATGATGTTGAAATTAGAAATAGTGCGTATGAAATAGGAAAAGGAATTGGTTTTTCTGATAAGGCAGAACACGACCTTATTACCTTTGAAGGTAAAACTTATATTATAGAAAACCTTGATAATCAAAACCTAACAATCGTAAGCAACTGTCAAGATGCAGCCCGTACTATTTTTAAAAGATAGTTTTTTAAGTTTATAAGAACTATTTTTGCAAAACCAAACAATACCACATTTTTGAAAGACGATTTAGAAAAATACATTAGGCAATGCATGCAGAATGAGCGCGAAGGACAGCTGAAAATATATCAGCTGTTTTCTCCTGTTTTGTATGGTATCTGCTTGAAGTATATGAAAAACGAAGATGATGCCAAGGATGTTTTCCAAGAAGCATTTGTAATTGTTTTTCAGAAAATAAGCCAATATAAATTTGAAGGAAGCTTTGAAGGCTGGCTAAAACGGATTTTCATCAATAAACTCATCGAAACTTTAAATAAAAAGAAAAAAGAGAGTTTTTTTCTAGATGTTTTTGACCCTGATACTGATTTTATTGAAGAGGAGGAATTAGAAACAATTCCGATAGAACAAGAAAAATTATTAGAATATATACGGGATTTGCCTGATCAATACCGGACGGTTTTTAACCTCTATGTTTTTGAAAAAATGAAACACAAAGAGATCGCCGAATTACTAAAAATATCAGAAGGAACATCAAAATCAAATTTAAACAGAGCGAAGGGAATTTTGCAAAAAAGGATTTTGAGCATAAAAAAAAATTTTAAGATAGCATGAAAAAGCAAAATATAGAAGATATTTTTTCATCAATGGAAAACTTTTCGAGTGTTCCGCCACCCGAGCTATGGGCTAACATTGAGGAAAAACTGGATAAACCTAAAAAGAAAAAAAGGGCTATTATTTGGTGGTCGGCTGCGGCATCCTTGTTATTAGGACTGTTGCTTCCTTCTGTTTTATATTTTACTTCAAATTCTGGAATTAAAACTATAAACGGCAGTGGTATTGAAAATAATAAAGTTGTTTTAGATGAAAATAAAAAGGAGCAAAATGACAAAACTCCAATTAAATCAGAACAAAATAATAGTAATCAACAATCAGATGATACTACTAATTCAATTGTAGAAAGTAATTCAGTTCAAACTAACAACTCTGAAGGAAATCAAACTGAAGAAACAGCAGTAGCCAGTACAGAGGCTTCAAGCAAAATTAATTCTTCTAAAAATTTAAATTCAAAATCAAATAGAGCAAAAAACAATATAAATCAGGCTCTAGCCGAAAAAAATACTGTTGCTGAAAAACAAAATCAATTGAATTCTTTCTCTAGAAATCAGAAATTGAATTCAGAGAAAGCAAATGCAAATCAGGCTGTAGCCGAAAAAACTTTCGTTTACGGAAAACAAAATTCATTTAATACAGCTTCAAAAAATCAGTTTTCAAATCCTGAAAAAAGAAATGCCGACAAGATTTTAGCCGAAAAAACATTTGTAACGAAGAAAAAGAATGCCTTTAATTCTCCAAAAAATCAGACACCTGCTTCTATATTTGAAGACAAATTAAATTCGAATTCAAATAATGTTGCTTTTAATGCTTCAAATTCATCTTTAGGCAACAAACAAAATGGAGCTGTTGAAAGCGAGAAAAATGCTTCGAATGAGATTGTCAAAACAGATAAAGCAATTGCAGAAAATACACCAAAAAGCAACTCGAAATTTAAGGATGTTATTTTAAGCAAACAAGATTCAGTTCAGTTGGCAGAACTTCAAAATTTAGAAAAAGGAATTATAACTCCCGAAGTCAAAAAAGGAAAAGAAAAAGATCCTAAAGCTCTGTCAAATTCTGACAAATGGGCTCTTGAAGTTTTTGCAGGTATTGCAAATTCTGAAAACACAAAAAACGAAAAAACTTTAGGAAACGTAAACGATTCCAAACAAAGCAATACGTACGGAGTTAAAACAAAATATAAAATCAATAAAAAATGGGCTGTTGGTTCTGGTTTCAAAATCAATGAATTAGGACAAAGCGTTGCGAATGTTTCTTATATAAGCACCAAAAACAATGCTTTTTTAGGGACGGGCGATTACCTTGCTCAAAACTCTTCAATTCCTCAAATAGCCAGCAATAATGCTTCTGGTGTTGTACTTTTATCAAGCACAACTAAAACGGCGATATCAAGCGATAATATACAGAGTGGAAATTTAGATCAAAGCTTACGATATATCGAAATGCCATTAGAAGTTTCCTATTCTGTTTTTTCTAAAAACAAAGCCAATATCACTTTAAACACAGGAGGATTTGTTGGTAAATTGATTTCGAACAACGTAGCTTTAGATGGCAATAACATTGGACAAAATGTAAATGCTAATGATTTTGTTTACGGATCGACTTTGAGCAGTACAGTACAATATCGCGTATACAAAAAGACAAATGTATTTGTTGAGCCAGCTATGAATTATTATGTAAATCCGCTGAACAGTCAGTCTTTCAACCAATTTCAGTGGGGATTGAATTTTGGATTGAATGTATCATTTTAAAATAGTTTTTGAATTACTTTTACAAATCTCAACTCAAAAATAATCTTACAAATGACTATTCAAAACAATTGGAATGAACTGCAAATTTCAAAAGATTTGCTTCTTTTAAAACAATTCATTTTTGATTCCTTTGAATTTGATTGCACGCAACCTCAACCGGAAGCTGAAAGCAAAGAGTACAATGCTTATCGTTTTTCTTTTAATAAAAAAAACATTTGTTATAGAGAAGCTAAAATAACACCAACAAAAACAGGGCAGTTTGTCACTTTATGGAAACGAAATAAATCAGGAATTATCGAACCTTTTGATTTTTCAGATGAAATTGATTTTGTAATTGTAAGCGTTAGAAAAGAGACTCTTTTAGGACAATTCATCTTTCCGAAAAATATTTTGCTTCAAAAAGGAATTTTTTCTACAGAAACAAAAGAAGGAATACGAGCAACGAGAGTTTATCCGCCGTGGGATGTCACAACTAGTAAACAAGCGCAAAAAACACAGCAGTGGCAATTACATTATTTTTATGAAATAAGCCCAAATTTAGAGTTAAAGAATTTTAAAAATTTGATTGGAGTACATTCAATTTAAACATAAAAAAGGCCGTTCAATCGAACGGCCTTTTGTTTTAGTTTTATTTCTTATTTCTTGATAATCTTATTTTTAAAAACAATTTTATTGTTTTCTGTTAACGTATAGATATAGATTCCTGATTGCAAATGCGATACCGGAATTGTCGTGGTTTCTTGAGTTCCGTTTATTTCAATTGGTTTTCCAATTAAATGCCCTGAAATATCATACAGTCTTAATTTGAGATCTTTAGCATTATTGGTTTTTACAACAACATTCAAAACATCATTTGCTGGATTAGGATAGGATGCTACACCATATTTATTTGCACCAAAATCTATCGTCGACAAAACGTCTTGTTTTAATTCAAATCGAGCAATTACAGGCCCGTGATCAGAAGTTGTAGACGTATAACTTGTAATGTCTGCACGTGGATCATATACGGCAATTGAATTCGGAATATATTGATCTGTTAATTCATTAGAAATTATAATATGATCTAAAAATCCGCCAGAACTTAAAAAACTAAAAGCTCCTGCTTGGCTAATATCGAATGTTAAAGCATTGTAATTTGTTTTATCTTCTACAAATTTTTGGTAAGATGATGGGGTATTGGCATTTCCAACCCATGCTTTTACATCATCATTAAAATCTCCTAAAAGAACAAGATTTGAATTCGGATACTCAGCATCTAACGCTTGTTTCAGATATTCCACATCATATTTACGCTGATTGTATTTCATTATATCGGTTCCGCTATTGGCACGGGCGTGAAGATCAATAAGATTAAGTTCTTTTTTGACACCGCCAATATTTGTTTCTACCTGAACTAAATATGGCAGACGTCCTGATGAGAAAAAACTATCATCATTAACTTGAGGAGTACCTGTACCAGGATAATCAGGCAATACTACAGTTCCAGCACGAACTTGATCATATAAATCTTTAAACAATACTTTTGTGCTTTTAACAGTTGTAGTCTGCGTATTATAAAGAACGACTAATTTTTGTGGAGGAAAATCAGCTTCTGGGGCATTAAACGAATAAGACCAAGAAGTCGAAATTGATTTATCAAATGTTTTTCCGTTAATATTGATTTTCTGAATTAAAAGATCTAAAGATGGATCATCAGAAACTTCTTGAACGACATAAACATCTGCATTTAATTTATTCATCACTTTAGCAACATTTTCTATTTGCAGCGCATCATCAGTTGGACCAAACTCAACTCCATCTGAACCTTTAACATCAGAGCCAAAGAATTCTAAATTATAACTAACAATATCGTAGGTATCTGCTTTTGGCAGAGATGAACCATTTAAAGATCCGATTTGTTTGTTTAAGGCAGTTCCTGCTACCGTTAAAGCTCCAGGAATACTTAATGCTTTTACAGATGGAGTAAATCGCACATAAACCATTTTGCCTGCGGATGCATCAGCAGCGCTGACAAAAACTTCTGACTGAAATACAGTATTATCTAAAGAGATCTGATAACCTGCAGGAGCTTTAATTGTAATATCATTATAACCATTCGCTTTAAAAACAAAAGACTGACTCGCAGAATTTGTATTTACAGCAACATCGCCAAAATCTAAAACAGGATTTGACGCAACGAATCCTGACTCATTTGTTATCGCAACATCATCTAAACACCATTCTGCTGCCAAAGTATTTCCGCCAGCAGTGGTTTCATAAACCCATGCTACATACGTATTAGGTGTTTTAAATGCGCTTAAATCTATATATTGTGATTGCGCATAAGTTCCTGTTACGGTAGGAAATTTCCCGTCTATTTCTGTCCAAGCTGCAGTTTCAGGACTGCTTACTCCGTCATAATTTGTAGAAACTACTAATTTTAAACTTGGCCCGTCATAAAATTTACGTGAGTAAAAAGACAATAGTGCAAATTGAGTAAAAGTATCCAAATGTAATTTTGGAGAAATCAGCCAGTCTTTGCTAGCTCCAGTATCGGTAAATCCGTTTACTAAAACTGCTCCATTTCCAGAATTTATATTTCTTGCAACTGTTGTATAACTCCATTTATTTAAAGCACCGGCAACATTATATTGTGTCCAACCGCTGTTTGTTAAAACATCAGCATCATTAAAACCTTGTATGTAAGGATTTATTCCAATTCCAGACAAAGAGACTGTTTTGCTTAAAGCTCCCGTTGTTTCATTAGTTAATGTTCCTGAAAAAACGCCAGTTGTGTTAGGTTTAAAACGAACATACACCGTTGGTGTAGCATTTGCAGCAAAATCGGAGGCATCATAAACAATAGAAGATTGGAAAGTTATGTTGTCTTTTGAAACACTGAAATTGGCTGGTGCGGTAACAGTAACGGTATTCTGTATGTTTGTTCCACTGATTTGATAACTCAAACTTGATGAATCAATATTTTGATCAGATTTCCCAAAATTAAGCACTGAGGCTGTAGTTCGTAAAGAAGGCACTAAAACACTCGCTGTAGTGACATCTAGCTTGTTAACTGTAACTTGAAGATTCTCAGAAGCATCTTCAGATACAGAATAAACAATATAAGAAGTTCCCAAACTTAAACCTGAAATTACCTTTGAATATTCCTGATCTTTATTTGTTATAGTAAGAGAACCTGCTTGTAAAGGTGCGTTTCCGCTGGCATTTAAACCCGCTTTAACCTGTGCAGGCGTTGGTTCTGCAATGCCTGCCGCTACTAGTACATAATACGTTTTACCAATTTCATTTATTTTATTGAAAAAGTCAAAACCCTCAGATAATACTTCAACAGCTTTTGGATAACCTGATTCGTTTACCGGAGGTGTTATATCACTTCCAATTTTTATATTATCAATTGCAAACGAAGGTCTTGAACCTCCTCCTGAATTTTGTTTAGAAATCCATCTAATCTGTACTACAGGCTGATTATCACAATTTGATGGCAAGGTGATTTTTATAGTCTGCGGATTTTGTGGTGTTGTAATTCCGGACCCCGTTTGTGTAGTAGTATTATTTACATATGCAGTTTCTGGTATCGATGTAAAATCTGCCGTAGTGCCCACTCTATATTGCAAGATCATTTCATTAATACGAGTATTGTTTGTTCCGTCATAAGGATTACGAATTGTCATAACTTCGTATTGAACCTGAATGGCTGATTGGCCTGTTGTTATGAATGCAAAACCAATAGTTAAATCTAATCCACTAGTATTTAAAAAACCTATTTTTCCATTATAATTATGGAAATTACCACTAGTTGTAGCAGCCGTACTATTAGCAACTAATGCTCTATCAGCACCAAAAGTACCTGAAACAGCATACTGGCTTGCACCCGTAGGATTTGAAGTTGCAGCTGTCCATCCTTGAAATCCTATTGGATAAGCAATAGCAGAAGCGTCTAATCCGTCAAAATTCTGTGAATATGGTAGAGTCCGCGGTGACGGCATTGTCTGTGCACTAAGTGCCAAACAGCAAAAAAAACTTAGAAAAGCCATGAAGTGGCGTACAGTGTAATTCTTTTTCATATGTTTAAAATAGAGTTTTAGAGGCTAAAGTTATGGTCTTTAAAGTTAAGAGAATATTGTTAAAATATAAATTTATTGTTTCTCAATTTATAAACATCTTCTATCATACTTAATTTTATTTAGACATAATTTCAATTATTCTCAACAATAACAACATATCGCAGTGTTATATGTTTTTGTAAAAAACTTCTTAACATATAAAATTTAACAAGTTTAAACTTAAGAAATAAAAATAAAACACATAAAAAAAAACCGCCCAAAAGGACAGCTTTTTGCTATTTATTTTATGTAGAGTTAAACTGCAGTATAACCACCATCTGCAATTATATAACTTCCTGTAGTAAAAGAGGATTTTTCAGAACTTAAAAACAAAACAAGTTCTGCAATTTCTTCTGAAGTTCCTAAACGATTCATGGGCGCTTTTGCAGCAATAGCAATCATCATATCTTTGTTTAAATTGTCTTTCAGCAAAGCAGTTTCAATATAACCGGGTCCAACTGCATTACAACGAATATTTTTCTGACCGTATTCTGCCGCAATATTTTTTGTCAATCCCACAACTCCATGTTTAGAGGCTGTATAAGCAGGACTTAAAGGCGCTGCAACCTGACCGTGAATGGAAGCGATATTAACAATGCTTCCTCCACCGTTTTTCTCCATTTGTTCTAATTGGTAGCGGCAAGCATAAAAAACACCGCTTAAATTTAAAGCAATTACTTTATCCCAGGCTTCAGGTTCGTATTCTCCGGTTGGTTTTGCCGGCCCGCCCATTCCTGCATTGTTACACGCAATATCAAGTCGGCCATACTTTGAAACTGTAACCTCAACCATGTGTTTGTTGTCGCTTGCGCTTGACGAATCGCCTTTTACAAAAAAGGCTTCTCCTCCAGCATCTTTTATAAATTTAACGGTTTCTTCACCGTGTTCAACATTAATATCTGAAACAACTACTTTTGCTCCTTCGCGAGCGTAAGCTTCTGCAACTGCGCGTCCAATTCCTGAACCTCCGCCTGATACAAAAGCCACTTTGTTTTCTAAAAGTGACATATTCTTAAGATTTAAATTTGTACTCTAAATTTACAAACATAAAAACCTTTAGCCATAGCAAAATAAAAGTTTAAAATAAGTTTAATACTTTATCACAATCAAATGTTATTTGATATTAAAATTGCTAAAATCAAAAAAAAATTGCTTATTTATCTTCATCCAATTTCATATTCCCTCTGTCTTTATGACTTTCAGGATTTGAGTTTGGATATCTGTTTGGTGTTATATCTGAATTTCGGTCTTTGTTTTCGACTGTTTTCTCAGCTTCTTCTTCAGATGAAACTCCTCTATTGGCATTTGCATTTTTTGGATTCACATCGCCTTTCACTTTCTTAATATCTTCGTTTTCATTTCTGGCTCTTTCTACAACTTCTTTGTTGCCGCTTTTATCTGTAACGACTTCTTTTTTCAAATTTGCGTCATCCGCTTTGCCATCGTGAGAAACATTTTTTCCTTTCGATTCATCGATGTCTTTTTGTACTCCATTTATCTTTTTTGATCCTAAATTATTAGATTCCATGATATTATTTTTAAGGGTTAGTATCATAATATTACGAAATCTTAGCCTGAAAAGTAAGTTCTTTAACATAGCTTTTGGTTTATTAAAGGATTATTATTTTGCAGCATATCAAACAAAACTATCTTTGCAGTCTAAAAAATCAATATGCACCATCACTTTATTCTTTTTAAACCTTACGGCTATCTAAGCCAATTTATATATGAATTAAAAAGAAAGAAGAAACTTTTGGGCGAATTATATAATTTCCCTGAAGGCACAATGGCTATTGGTCGTCTAGACGAAGATTCTGAAGGTTTGCTTTTGCTGACAACAGACGGAAAAGTTAGCGAACAGATAAGAAGCAAAAAAGTGGATAAGGAATATTATGTTCAGGTAGATGGCATAATTACTCCAGAAGCTATAGAACAACTTCAAAAAGGCGTTGAAATTGGTTTTGATGGAGGAAAATACAAAACAAAACCCTGCTCTGCTTTTATAGTTACCGAAATTCCAGATTTTGGACCAAGAGCTAAAAAAATCAGAGACGAACGCCACGGACCAACTTCTTGGGCTTCAATTACAGTAAATGAAGGAAAGTTTCGCCAAGTTCGAAAAATGACCGCTGCAGTCGGTTTTCCTACTCTCAGACTTGTGCGTGTACGAATAGGAAATGTATATTTGCAAAACCTAAAAGCTGGAGAAGTTATAGAAGTTCCAGATTTTAAATTAGAGAACTAATTAGATAATGTGGCAATTAGAAAATTAAATAATTTTTGAAAACTCAAAATTCATAACTCAAAAAAATGCTAAACGTTGTTCTTGTAGAACCTGAAATACCAAATAATACTGGAAATATTGGAAGATTATGTGTAGGCACAGAAAGCAGACTGCATTTAATTCATCCATTCGGATTTGTGATTAATGACAAAAACCTAAAACGTTCGGGTCTGGATTATTGGGTTCATCTCGAAGTGACCGAATATCAAAATATAGATGAGTGGGTCAAACAAATTCCAGATCAATCACGCGTATTTTTGATGAGTTCTCATGCCGAAAAATCATATTTAGAAACCGAGTTTCAAGATGGAGACTGGCTGGTTTTTGGCAAAGAAAGCGTTGGCTTGAGCAAAGAAGTTTTGGCTCGTTTTGAGAATCATTTAACTATTCCAATGTCAAAATTAATCCGAAGTTTTAATATTGCTAATTCTGTAGCATTTGTTGTTGGCGAGGCTAAAAGACAAATTGGATTGAAAAGACAATCTTGATTTTGCTTTTAGGTATAAAGCATAAAGCTGATAATAAATAAAAACGTAAAAGATTTAGAAAACCTTGCAGGAAAGCGAATCAAGTCACAATAAACTTCCCTTTTTCTGCATCAAAAACAATATGCTCATCTTTGAATAACGCAGCAAAACTTCCATTCGAAATTAAATTGCAAGGCTGATCCTGAACTACAGTTTCGGGCGTCATAATAATCATTTCGTCACTCAATTGAATCGCCAAATCGATATCGTGCGTTGAAAACAAAATACATTTTTGAGTTTCTTGAGTTAGTTTTTTAAGCAATTTAAAAAGCGAAACTTTATGCAATAAATCAAGGTGAGTTGTGGGTTCATCTAAAATAATCAACGGAGTATCTTGTGCCAAAGCTCTTGCAATCAATACTTTTTGCAATTGTCCGTCACTGATTTCAAAATGCTTTTTTTGAGCCAAATGTTCGATTTGAGTCAATTGCATTGCTTCCTGCACTTTCTCAATATCAGTATCTGTTAAAGTTCCGACCCAATTCGTATAGGGCTGACGACCTAATGCAACCAATTCGAAAACCGAAAGATTACTTGGCGGCAATTTTTCAGTCAAAACCAAACTTAAATTCTGAGCTAAGTCTAAAGGTTTATAATCGGAAATATTTTTATCATTCAAAAAAACATTTCCCGCAAGAGGATGCTGAATTCCTGTAATAGTACGCAACAATGTCGACTTCCCAATTCCGTTTGCGCCAATTAATGAAATAAGTTTTCCTGAGTTTAAATTCAGATTCAGATTTTCAGCAATAGTCACAATCCCTTTTTTAGATTTATATCCAATGTTTAAATTTGATGTATTTAAGATACTTGTTTTCATTGCGATTATTTTTTAAACACATAGAAACATAGATTTCTCTGTACTAAAAAGTTGTTTTAAAAATTTACTTGTAAATTAACACATAGCCCTGGCTTAAAACTTAGGCAGTAATTTATAATGTTCATTAACAAATGTTCTTTGACCTTCTTTAAAAATATTGAGACAATTAATTCTAACTTTTTACTTAAAATTTCTTTTTTTAACCAATAACCAAATGACAACTGGCGCACCAATTATAGACGTAATCGCATTTATAGGCAGCGTAACATCAAAGCCTGGCATTTGCGAAACGACATCACAAAACAACATAATGATAGCACCAAAAAACAATGTGCTCCAAAACAAAACCGTATGATTACTGGTTTGAAAAGTAAGTTTTGCGATATGTGGAACCGCTAAACCAACAAAAGCAATTGGACCAGCAAAAGCGGTTATACTCCCTGCTAAAATACTCGTTGCAAATATGATGATCAATCTTGCTTTTTTAAAATTCAATCCCATGCTTTTAGCATAATTTTCGCCTAATAGCAATGCATTTAAAGGTTTGATACTGGCTGCGCTTAAAACCAATCCTATGCCCACACATACTGCTAAAATTATAAGAGTTGACCAAGAGAGATTCCCTAAACTTCCCATTGACCAAAAAGTAAATTTCTGCAATTGTTCTGCTGTACTGAAATACGTTAAAATACTGACAATTGCCGTTGTAAAACTACCAAACATTAAACCGACTATTAAAATAGCCATTGTATCTCGCAATCTTTGCGAAACAACTAAAACCAACAATAAAACCATCGTGCTTCCTAATGTGGATGCAAGTACAATTCCGTATGACGACAATGCGATTACACTTAAAAATGAAGGTAAAAATCCAGCTCCTAAAATTACAAAAGCAACACCTAAACTTGCACCAGAGCTCAATCCTAAAACATACGGTCCGGCAAGCGGATTTCTAAATAATGTCTGCATGAGCAAACCACTGATCGAAAGTCCGGTTCCCACTAAAACTGCTGTTATTGCTTTGGGTAAACGATAATTAATAATGATGTATTCCCAAGTCGATTTAGTGGCGTGGCCTCCAGTTAAACTCGTATAAACATCTTTAAACGGAATTGTCACAGAACCCAAGCTAATGCTTATAAAAAACATCAGCAAAAGACTCAAAGCCAAAACGATAAACAAAATGGTATTTCGTTTTTTATTTGCCAATTTAATTTAATTTAGATGCAAAAGTAAACTCATAGCTTTCGAGTAAATCCGGATGAAAAATTTTGATATAATCTTTCAAAACCAAATCTGGACGGCTTGGAGACAATTCATAATAAACTGTTCCGCCAGTTGCTCCAAATTTACTTTCTAAGGTATAGATCGTTTTATTTTTAAAAGCATCAAATTCACTATAGTGCGGATTTGCTTTCTGCAATTCGTCTAAAGATTTAAACGAACCTGAAGCGATCCAAACGTTTGCCGTTTTGGCTTTGTCTAATACTTTTTCAAAAGACAAACCTTGGCTTCCTGTACCTTTTAAATCTGCCCACAAATAATTTGCCTGAGCATCTTTCATAAACTGCGCTACCCAGCTATTCCCTTTCGCTACATACCAAACGTCTTCATACATAGAACCATATAAAACCGTTGAAGTTGCTGGTTTTTCGGCAACTAATTTTTTTGCCTGATTGTAACTTGTCACAATTTTATCAAACAATTCTTTTGCTTTATCTTCTTTCCCAAATAATGCTCCGTAAAGTTTAAGCCATTCTGCTTTCCCAAGAGGAGATTGTTCCATCCAATCGGCTTGAATTAAAACATTTAGTCCGCTTTTTTTCAAATTATCCAACATAGGGTTGTTGTTGTCAACTCCAAAAGTAACAATCAGTTCTGGTGATAATTCTATTAACTGTTCAATATTTAATTTTTCATTTTGACCTACATTTTTAACCAAACCTTTGTCTATCAGAGCTCTCGTTTTTTCAGAAGAAATATAATCCGTATGCGGAAAACCCACCAATTTATCTTCAACTTCAAGCATTTCTAAAAACGGAATAGTAGTAGTCGATGTTACCACAACAGATTCTAAAGGCACTTTTATTGTTGTATACGAATTTAAACTATCCGGAACTTTAGCGTCTTTTTCTTTTAAAATATATTTGAAGTTCTTATTAGCATTTGGCCAAGGATTTGAAACCGTTACTACAGAATATCCTTCATATTTTACAATCGAAAGTCCTGAAGCAAATTCGATACTGTTTTTTGCAATTTCAGACTTTGCAACAGTTTCATTTTCAGATTTTTTACAACCTACAACAATAAAAAAAGTAAGAAGAAAAGTTAATTTAGGTAAATAAAGTTTCATATTTAACGTTTTGGATAGGGACAAAGGTAAAGCATTTTCTAATTTTTTTGTTTACTTTTATTCTTACAAAATTCAACAAATAGTATCTTTACACTATGAATACCACAAAAACAAAAATTTGCTCTAGCTGTGAATCTACTTTCAGCTGTGGAGATATTTCGGTTGAAAAAAAATGCTGGTGCAATGATTACCCGCCTATTTTTAATCTTTCAGATGGAGCAGATTGTCTTTGTCCGGTATGTTTTAAAGAAGCTTGCGAAGACAAAATAGAGGCATACGTTGAAACCATCACCCCTAAAACTGCTCTTAAAAATAAAGCGATATCTTTACCCAAAAATGATAAACTGCTAGAAGGGATTGACTATTACATAGAAAATGGTAATTATGTTTTGAAAGCTTGGTTTCACTTAAAAAGAGGAAGCTGTTGCGGAAATGACTGCCGTCATTGTCCTTATAAATAGTTACGAGTTGAAATACAGAATTTTCAACTTCTCTATTTCACTTGCATCTTTAGAACAACGAAACCAACTTATAACCCATAACTCACAACTCATAATTCACAACTCATAACTCAAAAAAAATGTTTTACTTAATTACCGGCGGAGAACGATCAGGAAAAAGCAGTTATGCTCAAAATTTAGCTTTACAGCTTTCAGATTCTCCTATTTATTTGGCAACAGCCAGAAAATGGGATCAAGATTTTCAGAATAGAATAGATCGCCATCAATCAGAACGTGATGAACGCTGGACTAACATTGAAAAAGAAAAATATTTAAGCGAAATAGATTTTTCAGGCAAAGTAGTTTTGATTGACTGTGTAACACTTTGGCTCACTAATTTTTTTATTGATACTAAAAACGATGTGAATTTAAGCTTAGAAGAAGCTAAAAAGGAATTTCTCTTGATTGCAAATCAAGAAAATGCAACATTTATTATTGTGACCAATGAAATCGGAATGGGAGTTCATGCTGAAACTCATATCGGCAGAAAATTTGTCGAACTGCAAGGCTGGATGAATCAATTTTTGGCTTCAAATGCTGACGAAGTGGTTTTAATGGTTTCTGGAATTCCGGTCAAGATAAAATAAATTCCAATTTTTTAAATCCCAAATTCCAAAGCTATACTTTATCTTTACTTAAATTTTTAAACTTTCAAATTCTTTATTGAAATTAATTTTACAATTGTTAATGGTTGGAATTTGAAATTTAAAATAATAGGAATTTAAATGAATTTAGAGGATATATTAAAATCGCGCCGCGACACTAGACATTTTACTGCCGATGAAGTTCCTGACGAAGTAATCGAAAAAGCTTTGCTGGCAGGACATTGGGCACCATCTGTTGGACTTACAGATGCGACGAGATATTATATCATTAAATCTAAAGAAGTTAAAACCGCAGTTAAAAATCTATTTATTGATTATAACAAAAAAGCCGAGGAACTTACCGATAATCCAGAACAGAAAGAGCATTATAAATCTTTGAAATTAGAAGCGATTGAAGAAGCACCTATCGGACTTATTATTGCATACGATCGATCGGTTCTTAATCAATTTACCATTGGAACTGTGGGAAGCAACGAAGCAGTAAAATTTAGTTCAGTTTGCGCTGCGCAAAATATTTGGCTTTCGCTGACAGAGCAAGGTTACGGAATGGGCTGGGTTTCGATTTTGAATTATCATCAATTTAAAAAAATCCTCGATTTACCTGAAAACATGGAACCTTTGGGTTATTTCTGTATAGGAAAACCCGCAATAAATTACGACAATCAGCCTATGCTCCAACAACTGCATTGGAAACAAAAATCTGAAGCTCCTGTTTGCACAGAAATTCAAAATATAACCGAATCTACTGTTTCTGAATTTGTACAAAACCAATCAAGAAAACAGGAAAGTCGGTCTGAATTTAATGCCCTTTTACAAGAAAAAATAGATTCTAAAACAAAACCTATTGGCGCCTTAGGAACTTTAGAAACTTTGGCTTTTCAAATGGCAACTGTTTTTGAAACTTTAAATCCAAAAATAACAAATCCTAATATTATAGTTTTCGCAGCAGATCACGGAATTGCAAATCACGGTGTAAGTGCATATCCGCAAGATGTTACGCGACAAATGGTTGGGAATTTCCTCGAAGGCGGCGCGGCAATAAATGTTTTTTGCAATCAAAATAACATTACTTTATCTATTGTCGATTCGGGTGTGAATTATGATTTTCCAACAAATACAAAATTGATTCATGCTAAAATTGCCAAAGGAACACAATCGTTTTTGCATGCACCCGCAATGACTGAAACCGAATTGCAATTGTGTTTTGAAAAAGGAAAATCGATTGTTTCATCTATTGCTGAAAAAGGCTCAAATTGTATTGGTTTTGGAGAAATGGGAATCGGAAACACTTCAACAGCCTCTGTATTGATGAGTTTGCTGACAGGTTTTCCTATAGAAGAATGTATCGGAAAAGGAACAGGAGTTGCAGATGAAAAATTAATTCAAAAGCAAAATCTTCTGAAAAAAGCAATTGAAAATTATTCCGGTCAAGCCGAATTAAAACAACTGCTCGCCTATTTTGGCGGTTTCGAAATCATACAAATGGCCAGCGGTATGCTGACAGCTTTCGATCATAAAATGATTATTTTAGTTGATGGTTTTATTTGTTCTGTGGCTTTTTTAATTGCGTCAAAAATTAATCCCCATATCATAAAAAATGCTGTTTTTTGCCATTGTTCTGCTGAAAAGGCACATCAAAAATTATTAGATTATTTAAATGCAAAACCAATTTTGAATCTCGATTTGCGTTTGGGCGAAGGAACGGGCTGCGCAATTGCTTTTCCGATTTTAAAATCGGCAGAACTCTTTTTGAATGAAATGGCGAGTTTTGAAAGCGCTGGGGTTAGTAATAAATAATTAAAGTGTTTTTTCTTCGTTAAGTAAGAAAAAGACCATAAATATGCCGTTCGTAAAAATATACATTCATTTTGTTTGGAGTACAAAGAACAGATTTCCTTTTTTAGACACTTTTGAATTACGTCAAAAAGTTTGGAATCATATAAAAGAAAATGCAAAACAAAAAGAAATTTATATTGATTTTATAAATGGATATTCTGATCATTGCCATTGTTTAATCTCTCTAAGTGTAGATCAAAATATAAAAACAATTATAAAATTAATTAAAGGCGAATCTTCATTTTGGATTAATAAAAATAAAATGACAAAAGAAAAATTTGGATGGCAAGATGAATATTTTGCGGTTTCAGTTTCAGAATCGCTGGTAGATAAAGTTAGAGATTATATTAAAAACCAAGAAATTCATCATAAGAAAAAAGCTTTTCAGGAAGAGTATGATGAGATTATTAAAAAATTTGGGTTTCAAAAAAATTAATAGAATTTGGCTAAAGCCAATTCTAATCATAATTTTAAACCCCAGATAAATCTGGGGGCTATTCAAAAAAACGTTATTATTATATTCCACAATTATACGCTCTTGAAATTTGAATAGGCAACATCTTTAGATGTTGGAAAATAAATTTACAATAAAATGGCTTTAGCCAAATAATACAATCAAAGTTATAATGAAAAAAGAACTACATATTTTCTTCACTTGCCTAATGTTTTACACTCGAATTCCATGTCCAAAAAACATCGATCACAATCCTGATTATTTAAATAAAGCGACACGTTATTTCCCTTTAATTGGCTGGATTGTGGGGAGTATTTCTTTTTTGGCTTTTTACATTTTTGCTCAATTTTTATCTGTTGAAATTGCTGTTATTTTAGCTATAATTGCTTCTATCCTAACAACAGGTGCTTTTCATGAAGATGGTTTTGCCGATGTCTGTGATGGTTTTGGCGGAGGCTGGACCAAAGAAAAAATATTAATAATTATGAAAGACAGCGCAATTGGTGCGTACGGAGCAATTGGATTAGTTTTGCTGTTTTTATTAAAATTCAAATTGCTTTCAGAATCGATTTCTATTTTTCAAATCGAAAGCTATAGCGGACTTGTTAAGATATTTCTTTTATTTATTTCAGCCCATGCTTTGAGCCGTCTGGCAGCCATTTCTATTGTTTTTACACATGAATATTCTCGTGATGATGCGACTAGCAAAAGCAAACCAATTGCTAAAAAGCATAGTTGGAAAGAAGTTTTGGGTGCTTTTTTCTTTGGATTATTGCCTGTCTTAGCTCTTTCTTATTTTCAATACAAATTCTTGTTTCTCTTAATTCCGGTTTTTGTAACCCGTTATTTTTTGGCACGTTATTTCCAGAAATGGATTGATGGCTATACCGGAGACTGTTTAGGCGCAACCCAACAAGTCTGCGAAGTTGTTTATTATTTAAGCTTTCTTTTTATATGGAAATTTATTTAGTTCGCCACACCGAAACGATTTGCGAAAAGGGAATTTGCTACGGACAATCAGATGTAAATCTGGCCGAACCATTTGAATCAGTTTTTCAAAATATTATTTCGCAATTACCTTCAGAAGCTATTCTTTTTTCAAGTCCCTTAAAACGATGTACAATTTTAGCGCAACATATTCAAAACAAAATAAAAATCATTTCTTATCAGGAAGATAAACGCTTAATGGAAATGAATTTTGGAGATTGGGAAATGAAAAACTGGAACGATATTCCGCCCGAGCAACTAAATCCATGGATGGAAGATTTTGTCAATATTCAAGTTTCTAATGGAGAATCATTCGTAGACTTACATCAAAGAACTGGAGATTTTCTATCCAAACAAATTTCAAAAGAAGAAACAAAGCCAATTATTATTGTTGCGCATGCCGGCGTTGTCAGAAGTATCTTATGCCATCAAAGTTTATTGCCATTAAAAGACGCTTTTAAAAATAAAGTAGATTTTGGTCAGGTCATAAAAATAGAGATCTAACAGCTATTTTGTTTAGAATTTGATTGAAAAAATAAAACAAATTTGAAAATTTGGTAATTTTAACTTTATCTTTGTAGCCAATTAAGGTTGTGTTTTATTTTAAAATACATTAAAAGGGAATCAAGTAAAATCTTGAGCTGTACCCGCAACTGTAAGCTTAGTTCTGAAAAGAATGTTTGTTGTTAGCTACAAACCACTGTCCGCTCCGGCGAATGGGAAGGTAAACAACAAAACGCGAGCCAGGAGACCTGCCTTTATAACAAATATCGAACTCTCGGGAAAAAGAGTGTAGAAATTATGACTTTAAAAAAACGTTTTGCTTTTTGTTTGCTGTTATTGTGCCAGATTATATCGGCGCAGAAGGACTCTATTACCAGTCTTAAAGAAGTTGTCGTTTCTGATAAAAATCTAAAAAAATACTCCAATTCACAATCGGTTTTAAAACTCAATGATTCGATAATCAATAAAAACGAGGCTTTATTAACTGATTTGCTAAACTTCAATTCTACTATTTATTTTAAAGAATACGGTCGAGGCATGCTTTCTACGGTTGCTTTTAGGGGAACAACTTCTTCACAGACTGCCGTAATCTGGAACGGAATCAACATTAATTCTCAAATGAACGGAAGTACTGATTTTAATACTATTTCAAGTACTGACTATAATTCTGTAAGTGTAAAAGCCGGAGGAGGAGGCATAATTTATGGAAGCGGTGCAATTGGAGGAACTGTTCATTTAAATAACGATTTGGCGTTTTATAATCGTTTCGAGAATAATTTAAAACTGGATTACGGAAGTTTCAACACAATCGGAATTAATTACAAGACCAATATTTCGAATGAAAAATGGAGCGCACAAATTGGTTTTTCAAAAAACAGTTCGACCAACGATTATAAATACTTAAACCGATATACTTGGAAGGGCGAACAGCGCTGGAACCAAAACGGTCAATACGATGTTATTACGATGAGTGCGAATGTGGGTTATAAATTTGATGCAAAAAACAGTGTGAAATTATACAGTCAAACATCAAACACAGACCGAAATACGTCTTTAATTACGGAAACAGAAACCAAAAGCAAATACATCAACGGTTTTAATAGAAACCTATTAGAATATGATGGAAATTTCGGCAAACTTACTGCTAATTTCAAGACCGCTTATATCTTCGAAAATTACCAATATTACGCGGATAATTCGACCAATCAATATACTTACGGAAAAACTGAAAGTCTTATTACAAAAGCAGATTTAGGATATACGCTTTTTAAATCGACTCAAATAAACGGAATTGTAGATTACAACAAAACAAAAGGCTATGGAAGCGGTTTTGGAAATAATACCAGAGAAATCAGTTCTGCTGCCTTACTAGTAAAACAAGATTTTTCTGCCGATTGGAAAAATGAATTTGGTGTTAGAAAAGAATTCACAGACAATTATAAATCACCAGTTTTATTTTCTTTGGGATCTTCTTATCAATTCGGGAAATTATACAAGTTAAAATTGAATTTGTCTCGAAATTTCAGAATTCCAACCTTCAATGATTTGTATTGGGAAGAAGGCGGTAATCCGGATTTAAAACCTGAAAGTTCATATCAGGCAGAAATTGGAAACGTTTTTACTTTTAGCAATATCTCTCTTACTCAGACTTTTTACTACATCAAAATTAATGATTTATTAAGATGGGTTCCTGGAAGTAACGGAATCTGGACTCCTCAAAATACAGATAAGGTCAATACTTACGGAACTGAAACTTTATTAAGCTGGAAAAAACAATACGGCAAAAATTATTTTGCAGCTAATGCAACCTACGCCTACACGGTTTCTAAAGATATTGAAACAGGAAAACAGCTTTTCTTTGTTCCGTTTCATAAAGCGACCGCTGCCATTTCGTATTCTAGAAATAAAATTTCGGCTTATTATCAATTTTTATATAATGGTTTTGTTTACACACAATCAGATAACGACCCAAACAAAATTGTAAACGCTTATACGGTCTCAAACATCGGAATCGATTATGATTTTAAATTTTTAAGCTCTTTCAAATTAGGCTTTCAGGTTTTAAATCTTTGGAACGAAAATTATGAAAGCTTGGAAAACAGACCAATGCCTGGAAGAAATTTTAATATGTACTTAAACCTTAAATTTTAATATAATGAAGTTAACTAGATTATTTTTATTAGCACTAAGCGTATCGCTTTTTGTTTCTTGTTCTAACGACGATGATAATGATCCTAAAGGAGTTTATGATAATGGATTTTTCATTTTAAACGAAGGGAATTCTGATGGCGGGTCAGTTTCTTTTGCAAGTGATGATCTAGCAAATTTCACAGCAGATATTTATAAAACTGCAAACGCTGGTGATTTTGCTGGTGTATATCTTCAAAACATCTTTTTTGATGGAGATAAAGCATATATCATTGCTGGAGGATCAAATGTAATCAACGTTGTAGACAGATATACTTTTAAATTAATTGCAAAAGTAGAAACTGGATTAGCAAACCCAAGATACGGAGTTGTAAAAGACGGAAAAGCATATGTAACAAATGCAAATACCTATTATTATATCAACCCAGCAACTGGAAATACTGATGATTATATTGCAGTTATTGACTTGGCGACAAATACAGTAGAATCTAAAATTGCATTGAATGCGACTGGTGACAGAATCCTTTTGGAAAATGGCAAATTATATATTACGGAGCAATATAACAACGATAAATTATTAATAGTAAATCCGGCAACAAAAGCACTAGAGACACCACTAACTCTTGGTTATGGAGCTAACACTATGGAAGTGAAAGATGGTCTTTTATATATTTTAAGATCGACTTATGGAGAGAGAAGTGAAATTGTAAAAGTGAAACTTTCTGATAAATCGACTACTAAAATTACTTTTCCAGAAGCTTTAGACGGCGCTGGATATTTAGATATTTATAATGACAAGGCATATTACACTGTTGATAAATCAGTTTATGCAATCAGCACTACTGCAACTGCTGCCTCAACAACACCTATTTTAACTGCTGCCCTTTCTGCGGATGGATCTATTTATGGTTTTGCAGTAAACAAAGATAAAATTTTTATTGCTGACGGAGGTGATTTTGGCTCAAACAGCAAAGCGTATATCTATAACTTAAGCGGAACATTACAAAAAGAATTAACTGTTGGCGTGGGTCCAAACGGTTTTTATTTCAATTAATATTATTACCCATTTTTAAATTAGTTTTTGGAATTTAAAAAAAGGCTTTCATTTCTGAAAGCCTTTTTTATTTTTTATCGTTATTATTTTAATGCCTTTAAAAGTCCTTCCGGCGCTTTTTCAAGATACATTTGATTTCTTATTCCGTTGATCGCTTTAGCATTTGTAAAAGTTGTCAAAGCTTCTTTTCTGTCTTGTTGTATTTTTTTGGCTGTTGCTCCTGTAATTTTTGAAATCGCAAGATTCAATAGCGGTTCTGAAGCATCACCTAAAACACCCATATTTGTAATATACTCCAATTGCTCATAAGTTGGCTTTAATCCATCAGTATATTCACCAAAATCTGATGCATTAACAATTTTTAAAACTAATGGCTGCATCGCATATTTATGATTCGGATTTCTATTTGTTTTTCCAAAAGACGGAGAATCATATAAAGTAACTGAACCTACATTTTTTCCAACTGTCGTCTCTCCTATTTGAACTACGCTAATATAAGGAGCAAGTCCGTTGATAACCAATTCACTTGCAGATGCAGTTCCGTCTGTAGTAAGAATATATATTTTAGTTAAATTTAAACTATTGATTGCAGCGCCATCAATTTTGTCTACAAATTTAACTTTTAATGATTCTGGATCTTCACTTTCATAATATTCATTTACTTTTGGATTCCATTTTTCTTTTGCAAAAATCTTATCTGTAAATTGACCTGTAATCATACTGGCCAATCGCGCTGATGTTTGTATAGAACCTCCGCCATTATATCTTAAATCCAAAACAAAATCAGTAATTCCTTCTGCTTTTAATGCTCCAAAAGCGCTGTTCAGCTGTGCATCATAATTTGGATAAAATCCGTTATACATTAAATAACCAATTTTATGACCTCCAGAAACTATCAATTTATTAATTAGAATTGGATTTTCATCTAAAGTTGTTTTCACTAAAGCAACTGTTTTGCCATTTGTGGCAACAGTACTTCCGTTATAAGTAGCCATATTTAAGGTATAACTATCGGCATTTAAAAGTGATTGATAGTTAGAAACTGTAAGCTGTGTACCGTTTACTCCTGTAAATAAATCTCCGCGCTTGATATCTTTTGTTGATGCATCAGAATTCGGAATAATATAACGTACAAAACCAACCAGATCTGTTGTACTTCCTGGCTTATAACTCAATCTAAAGTCAACTCCGTCGTTTTTGCTTGTACCTTGAAGTTCTTGTTCTAAAACCGTATAATCGTCAACAATCCAGCTAAAACGATCAACAGCTTGTCCTTTAGGAAATTTACTGATCGGTTTATTTAATAAATCCTGAAATAAATCTTCTGGTTTAGAATATCCTCTTAAAAAAGAATTAAGTGCATCTTGTGTTGCAAAACGGTTATCAGCTAAATTAGCAACATCCGGCTGCCATAAATAAAACTGATTTAATCCTTTCCAGATAAAATCATTTACCTGCAAATCTGATGGAGATTCAACATCATCCTGATCTTCACATGACTGCAAAGAAAAAGCCAGCAGGAAAATTAGTAATAAACTCTTTAATATTGTTTTCATATATGTAGGTTTCAGTATAAGTATTAACGTAAAAATAACACCTTTAGTTTTAACTGCTGTAAGTTTATAGAAATTTTTCTAAAAAAACTTTTAAATTGCTTGTAACAAAAATAATAGTGCCTCGTCTTGATTATATAAGCTCACTTATACATTTTGATTTAAAAATAAAAAGAACCGTAAAATGTTCTTAAAAACATTGATCATAATAATTAGGAAAAACTTATAACCAACCAAAAACCAACAAATAACCAATTATGAATCAAGTTGTGTTTATAGAATTGATTAATCCTTTTAAAGACAAAGTTTTTCGTCTTGCAAAACGATTACTCACAAGTACTGAGGAAGCAGAAGATGCCACTCAGGAAGTAATGGTAAAATTATGGAACAAAAAAGACAATTTAGACGCTTATAATAATATTGAAGCAGTAGCAATGACAATGACCAAAAATTATTGTCTGGATCAGTTAAAATCGAAAAGAGCCGGAAATCTAAAAATAGTTCATAATAATTATACCGACCGCGAACCGCAATTAGATAAAAAATTAGAAGATGCTGATAGTCTTGATTGGGTAGAAAAAATTATAAGTCAGTTGCCCGAACAGCTTCAAATATTAATTCAGCTTCGAGATGTTGAGCAATATGAATTTGATGAAATTGCGAAAATTGTCAACATGAATGAAACTGCTATTCGGGTAGCACTTTCGAGAGCGAGAAAAAAAATAAGAGAATCAATGGTTAATACACACAGTTATGGAATTAGATAAAATAGAAAATATATTAGAAAAATACTTTCAGGGAGAAACTACTATTGCAGAAGAAAACCAATTAAAAGAATACTTTTCTTCATCAAATGTTGCGCAGCATTTAGAGCAATACAAACCAATGTTTGGTTATTTCTCTCAAGTAAAACAACAAAAATCGATGCAGGAAATCCCACTCCCGAAGTCTCGGGACAAGAAACGAAATGTGGCGTGGTTATCGATTGCAGCTTCAATAGTTGTTTTACTCGGAATTGGAACTTATTTCTTTGCTAGCGAAAAACCTGCAGCTCAGCCTGTAGCGCAATCAGAATTAGGAACCTATGACAATCCTGAAGAAGCCCTTGCAGCAACGCAAAAAGCTTTGGCTCTATTGTCAAACAATGTGAATGTAGGTATTGAAAGTGTACAATACATTCAAGAATATGAACAATCAAAAAACAAAATTTTTAAACAGTAATTAAATTCAATCAAAAATGAAAAATTTCATCATAACATTAGTTTTCGCCTTTTTCACACATTCATTTTATGCACAAGGTGCGTTTGACAAATTTGATGGTCAAGATGACGTAACATCAGTAATTGTAAACAAAAAAATGTTCGATTTAATGAGCAAAGTAAAAGTTGATGCTTCGGATAAAGAAACACAGCAATACATCAATCTTATTAAAAAATTAGATTACTTAAAAGTATTTACAACTAAGAATGCCAAAATCGAAGCTGACATGAAAGCTTCTGCTGAAAAATACATTAAAACAGCAGGTTTAGAAGAATTAATGCGAGTAAACGACGGTGGCAAAAATGTAAAAATATTAGTAAAATCAGGCGCTACAGATACACAAATAAAAGAATTACTGATGTTTGTTGAAGGTGCAAAAAACGACGAAACCGTTTTGCTTTCTCTAACTGGTAATTTTGATTTAAATGAAATTTCAGTACTTACAGACAAAATGCAGCTTCCTGGCGGTACTGACCTAAAAAAAGCCTCAAAAGGCAAAAGATAACATGAAAGCAAACGTTTTTACCTCAGCCATTATAGTACTACTAACTTTAGTTAGTTGTAATTCTGAACCTTCATTGCAAAAGTATTTTGTAGAAAATACCGAAAAAAAGGATTTTATTGCACTTGATGTTTCGTCTGATATTTTAAATTTAGATAAAGCAAAACTGTCAGCAGAGCAAAATGAAGCATTGAAATCATTTGACAAAATGAACATTCTGGCTTTTAAAGCAAACGATAAAAATCAGGCTCAATTTGAAACAGAACGCGCAAAAGTCAAAGCAATATTAAAAGATCCAAAGTATCAGGAATTAATGAAAGTTGGTTCTGGAAAAGACGGCGCCTCGATAAGTTATGTTGGCACTGATGAAAACATCGAAGAGTTTGTAGTTTTTGCCAACAGAAAAGAAAACGGTTTTGCAGTTGTTCGCGTTTTAGGAAAAAACATGAATCCCAATAACATTATGACGTTAATGACTGTTTTAAAGCAATCTAAAATAGACATGGAACAATTAAAGCCATTGCAGCAATTGGTTAAATAATACATCTTTGCTTACTTTAAAAAGAAAAAGCCCCAATATTTGGGGCTTTTTTCTTATAATTATTTGAAAGATTTTACTGAATAACAGATATTCATATTTATTTTGATCTGAACCGAATTTAATTATATTTGTAAAGAATCAAATAAACTTTTTTATTGAAATTTAAAATTTGATACGCTATTAACCCGAAAAACTTAAAATTACAATCATTGAAAAAAGCATTAAAAATTGCGCTTAAAATAGTTCTAATCTTCATTGGATTTATTTTAATTTACCTAGTTGCAGCATTCTCCCTTTCTAAAATCACAATCGATCAAGAACCCAATACCAAACCTGAAATTGAACTATACATTCTAACAAATGGCGTTCACACCGATATTGTAATGCCAACCAAAAACGACCAAATTGACTGGAGCCAGAAAGTAAAATTCGAAAACACAAAAACAGCCGATTCTACTTATAAATATATTGCAATGGGTTGGGGCGATAAAGGTTTTTATTTAGAAACACCTGAATGGTCTGACTTAAAAGCTTCGGTTGCTTTTAAAGCTGCGTCTGGTTTAAGCACAACAGCGATTCATGCAACTTACTACAAAAGTTTAAGAGAAGGCGAAGACTGCAAAAAAATGATGATCAGCAAGGACCAGTACAATCGTCTGATACAATACATAAATGACAGTTTTCAAAAAGATGCTTCAGGTAATTTTTTAAACATAAAAACAGATGCCGTCTACGGAAAAACAGATGCTTTTTATGAAGCTAATGGAAGTTACAGTTTATTTCATACTTGTAATAGCTGGGCCAACAGTGGCCTAAAAGCAAGCGGACAAAAATGCTGTTTTTGGACAGCTACTGATTCAGGAATTTTTTCTAAATACAAATAAATTAATACATTAAAATTATAATAAACAAGAATAACTTCCAAATTGATTAAACTAAAAAAGCTCCAATTAATTGGAGCTTTTTTTATATTAGAATTTGAGATTATTTACTCAAATACATTTTTCTTCTAGAGTACAATTCGTAAAATTGATCGTCTTTTAAATCATCAATAAACAAGATGCTTTCTCCTGTCGATTTCATTTCTGGTCCTAATGCTTTGTTTACATTATGGAATTTACTGAAAGAGAAAACCGGCTGCTTAATCGCATAACCTTTCAATTGCGGGTTAAAATCAAAATCCGTTACTTTATTGTGACCTAACATTACTTTCGTTGCATAATTTACATAAGGCTCTCCGTAAGCTTTTGCAATAAACGGAACCGTTCTAGAAGCTCTAGGATTTGCTTCGATAATATAAACTGTATCATCTTTTATCGCAAACTGAATGTTGATTAAACCAACTGTTTTCAGCGCTCTTGCAATTTTATAAGTATGATCTTTTATCTGCTGCATTACAAATTCTCCTAAGTTAAAAGGAGGCAAAGTAGCGTTGCTATCTCCAGAGTGAACTCCGCAAGGTTCGATATGCTCCATAATCCCGATGATGTAAACATTACCATCAGCATCACAAATGGCATCTGCTTCTGCTTCGATTGCTCCGGCTAAATAATGATCTAAAAGCAATTTATTTCCTGGAATCGTTTTCAATAAATTGATAACGTGTTCTTCTAATTCTTTTTTGTTGATTACAATTTTCATTCCCTGACCTCCTAATACATAAGAAGGACGAATCAATAATGGAAAATCTAAAGTATCTGCAAGTGCAGAAGCTTCATCAGCCGTTTCAGCAATTCCAAATTGTGGGAAAGGAATATGAAGTTCTCTCAATAAATCAGAGAAACGACCTCTGTCTTCTGCCAAGTCAAGTGCATCAAAACTAGTTCCGATGATTTTTACTCCGTATTTAGATAATTTTTCAGCTAATTTTAAAGCTGTTTGTCCACCTAACTGAACAATAACACCTTCTGGTTTTTCATGCTGAATGATGTCGTAAATATGCTCCCAGAAAACCGGCTCGAAGTATAATTTATCAGCTGTATCAAAATCTGTCGAAACCGTTTCAGGGTTACAGTTGATCATGATCGTTTCGTAACCACATTCTTTTGCTGCCAAAACTCCGTGTACACAAGAATAATCGAATTCAATTCCTTGTCCAATTCTGTTTGGTCCAGAACCTAGAACAATAATTTTCTTTTTATCTGTTACAATGCTTTCGTTATCTACATAACGTTCGCCGTTTGCTTTTTCGATTTCAGCTTCAAAAGTGGAGTAGTAATAAGGCGTTTTTGCTTTAAACTCCGCAGCACAAGTGTCAACCAATTTAAACACACGATTTATGTTTTGATCCATACGTAAAGTGTGTACTTCACTTTCTAAACAATTCATCATGTGAGCAATTTGTCTGTCTGCAAAACCTTTTTGTTTCGCTTCAAGCAAAAGTTCTTTTGGAAGATTAGATATTTTATAGTTCGAAATTTCTTTCTCTAAAGTATAAAGTTCTTCGTATTGTTTTAAGAACCACATATCAATTTTTGTAATTTCATGAATACGGCTCAACGGAATTCCCATTGCAATTGCATCATAAATTACAAAAACACGATCCCAGCTTGCAAAAGTTAGTTTCTCGATAATTTGTTCGTAGTTTTTATATCCTTTTCCGTCAGCTCCTAAACCGTTTCTTTTAATTTCTAAAGATTGAGTTGCTTTGTGTAAAGCTTCTTGGAACGAACGCCCAATTCCCATTACTTCACCAACAGATTTCATTTGAAGTCCTAAAGTTCTGTCAGCACCTTCAAATTTATCGAAGTTCCAACGTGGTATTTTCACGATTACATAATCCAAAGTCGGTTCAAAAAGAGCCGAAGTCGATTTTGTAATTTGGTTTTGCAATTCATCAAGATTATATCCTAAAGCCAGCTTAGAAGCAATTTTAGCAATTGGATAACCCGTTGCTTTTGATGCTAAAGCAGATGAACGAGATACACGAGGATTAATCTCGATCGCTACGATATCTTCTTTTTCGTCTGGCGAAACTGCGAATTGTACGTTACATCCTCCCGCAAAATTTCCGATACTGCGCATCATCAAGATGGCGTAGTCACGTAATTTTTGGAAAGTTGAATCAGATAATGTCATTGCAGGTGCAACAGTGATCGAATCTCCGGTATGAATTCCCATTGGATCCATATTTTCGATCGAACAGATGATCACAACATTATCATTTTTATCTCTTAAAAGTTCTAACTCGTACTCTTTCCATCCCATTAAAGCTTTATCAATTAAAACTTCGTGAATTGGAGAAGCTTCAAGTCCGCGGGTTAAAAGCTCATCAAAATCTTCTTTTTTGTAAACAATTGCGGCTCCAGTTCCTCCAAGTGTAAATGAAGGACGAATTACAAGAGGGAAACCAAATTCTTGAGCAATTTCTTTTCCTTCTAAGTAAGAAGTAGCTGTTTTTGCCGGTGCAGTTGGCACATTTATTCTTTCTAAAAGCTGTTTAAACTGCTCTCTGTCTTCGGTAATATTAATTGCGTTTACATCAACTCCAATTAATTTTACTCCAAAATCTTGCCATATTCCTTTTTCTTCAGCTTCTAAGCACAAGTTCAAAGCTGTCTGTCCTCCCATTGTAGGCAAAACAGCATCAATTTGTGGATGCGCTTTTAGAATTTCAATAATCGATTTTGTAGTTAATGGTTTCAAATATACATGATCGGCCATAGTTGGGTCGGTCATAATAGTTGCTGGATTTGAGTTTATCAAAATAACTTCAATTCCTTCTTCACGAATCGAGCGTGCAGATTGAGATCCTGCATAATCGAATTCGCAAGCTTGACCAATAACAATAGGTCCTGAACCTATTATTAAAACTGATTTTATTGATGTGTCTTTAGGCATTTTATTTGTATTGTGTAGTTATATAAGTGCTTTAAAAAACATTCTAGTGTATTCTAAACTAGAATGTTGAGAATTTTTTACCGACAAGGTATAAAAAAAGGCGATACTAAAAAAAGTAACGCCTTATTTATGTTTATACAAACATTATTTTTTGTGTCTAGGCTCGCTAGAAACAGTTAATTTATGTCTTCCTTTTGCTCTTCTACGCGCTAGAACTTTTCTTCCATTCGCAGAAGCCATTCTGTCCATAAATCCGTGCTTATTTCTTCTTTTTCTTTTCGATGGTTGAAATGTTCTTTTGCTCATTGCTTTGTATCTTTAAAATGGTATCTAATATCTCTTTTCTGTTTTTGAATATCGTTATTCTAAAACCGAGTGCAAATATACAAAGACTTTTTTTTCTGGCAAGTACTTTAATAAAAATATTTTTAATTCATTTTACTATATTTGCAATCACAAATATACATCTATTATGTTTCATAAAAATATTAAACTTATTTTGGCCGGACTTCTTGTAGTTGCAGGCATTTATCAATTTACAGAGAGTAATATCGGGAATGGTATTTTCCTTATATTACTGACTGCAATTCCAATTTTTCTTTACTTTAAAAATGAATTTATCCTTTTAGCTTTCCTTAAATTAAGAAAACAAGACTTCGAAGGTGCTAAAAAATGGCTGGCATACATTAAAAATCCTGAAACGGCCTTAGTAAGAAAACAACAAGGATACTTTAATTACCTACACGGAATTATGTTATCGCAAACAAATATCAACCAAGCTGAGAAACATTTTAAAAAAGCAATCGAACTTGGACTATCAATGGATATGGATTTAGCAGTTGCTAAATTAAACCTTGCTGGAGTTGCAATGTCACGCAGAAGAAAACTTGAAGCTACTAATTTATTGAACGAAGCGAAGAAATTAGACAAACAAGGCATGCTGAAAGAGCAAATCACGATGATGAAAGATCAAATGAAGAAAATCTAAATTTCTTTAAATTTTAATATTTAAAATCCCAAATTCCAATTTACTGGTGTTTGGGATTTTTTTTATTGCTTAAAACATATAGTTTATCATTTCGACCGAAGAGAGAAATCTCCGCAGAAACTCCCTCGTTCCTCGGGATGACAGATTGCTATTAAATATCTTATACAAACTTTGTCAAGGTTTAAACACTTGGAATTTGGATTATCTAAATTGGCACTTACTTATCATCCAGTATGATCGATGGCAAATTCTCATTCAGCCATTTGTACTTATTCAGAATCATAATATGAGTACCGCCCTTTACAACAATACACTTATCAATATACTTTATAGGAAAAACTTCATCCTGATCGCCGTGAATATGAATTACATTTTCGTCAATTTGGCTCCTATCCCATAAAATAACAGATTCTACTGCCCATTGCAAATAATTGAGATCGCGAACCGCCAGGAACTTCTCATATAACTGAATACGTTTGTTGATTTTTTGTCCAAAAGAATATTTTGCAAGATTTTCGATATTCAAAATTAATTTCATCGGAATTAATTTGTAGGCTTTTGTAGTTTTTCCAATTTTCATTCTCCTCGGAAATTCAGCATTGCTTTTGACACTCGAAATAATAATTACTTTTCGGGTCTTAATATGTTTTGACATTTCCTGAACCAGAATTCCACCAAAGGAAACTCCAATTAAAACAGGATTTTCATGTTTTATATTTTTTGTGATTCGAAGCGCATAATCTGAAAGTGATTCCTTAGGTTTTGGAATTTCCCATTCCAGCAGACACATCTCAAAAATAGTTTCATCTAATTTGATTCTTTCAAAAATGGTTGGACTTGCTGCCAAACCAGGCATAAAATAAACAGGAATTTTACTCATTTGTTAGAAAAGGAATTTTAATTACAGTTTTCAATTTCAAGCTAAAATTACTTCATTTACGAATAGGCACAGCAAATCTTACACCTTAATTCTATATTAAAACAAATAAAATTACAAAAAGACCGCACTACCAGCCGTAGAATACATCTTTAAAAAATAATTTTATATTGAGAATCAAATGATTAACTTTGTAAAACCAATTACTCGTGTTTAGATATTCTTTAAGGAGTTTTTAGAGCGAGTATTTAGCCCCTCAATCTATATTATACGTTCAACCTACTAAAACATGACAAATTATGGAACCTATTGAAACTACTACTATGGAGATCAAAGACAACACGTTTGCAAGACAGTTTGAAACCATAGTCCCTGAAGGATTGATTTCTGTTGAATATTCATTTCAAGAGAAGAAAATTTTCCTAACTAAAATTAATGTGCCCGAAGGTTTTGAAAATCAAGCTGTAATTGACACACTACTTAAAAGCATAATGGAAATTATTGTTGAGAAAAAATTTAGATTAATGCCGATTCACCCAAAAATTGTGCTGTTCATCAAAAAAAATCCAAAGTACAAAGAATTGCTTCCGCCGGGAATTAGAATTTAATTTTTACTAATCTAAAATAAAAAAGGCACAAGAATTATAACTTGTGCCTTTTTAGTTATTTAAGATAAAAATTACTTTTCGATCTCTCTCATAGAATCCATTTTTTTGTGTGCAAGGAAACCTGCAACATCTTCAAAATGTTCTTTCACACGTTTGTTTCCAAATTCAAAAACCTTAGTTGCTAATCCGTCAAGGAAATCACGATCGTGAGAAACTAAGATCAAAGTTCCGTCGAAATCACGCAAGGCATCTTTAATAATGTCTTTGGTTTTCATGTCAAGGTGATTTGAAGGCTCATCCAGAATCAGCAAATTAACAGGTTCTAGCAATAATTTAATCATTGCCAAACGGGTTTTTTCTCCACCTGAAAGCACTTTTACTTTTTTGGTAATATCATCACCATGAAACATAAATGCTCCTAAAATATTTTTAATTTGAGTTCTGACATCACCAACCGCAATATTGTCAATTGTTTCAAAAATGGTAGCATTTTCATCTAATAAAGAAGCCTGATTTTGAGCAAAATATCCAATTTGAGAATTGTGACCAATCTCTACACTTCCTTCATCAATACCAATTTCTTTCATAATGGCTTTGATCATCGTAGATTTACCTTCACCATTTTTACCAACGAAAGCAACTTTTTGTCCTCTTTCGATCACGATATTAGCATCTTTAAAAACAACATGATCTCCGTATGATTTAGAAAGATCTTTAACCACAACAGGATATTGACCCGAACGTGCGGCAGGCGGAAATTTTAATTTTAATGCTGAGTTATCAACTTCATCAACTTGTACAATTACAAGTTTCTCAAGCATTTTTACACGAGACTGAACCGCATCTGTTTTAGAAAAAGTTCCTTTAAAACGATCAATAAATGCTCTGTTGTCAGCAATCATTTTTTGTTGTTCATCGTATGCTTTTTGTTGGTGTACACGACGATCTTTTCTAAGTTCTAAATAATGAGAATATTTTGCTTTGTAATCGTAAATTCTTCCCATTGTAACTTCGATTGTACGGTTTGTAATATTATCTACAAACGCTCTATCGTGCGAGATTACCACAACCGCTTTTGCTGAAGTCAGCAAAAATTCCTCTAACCACTGAATACTTTCGATATCCATGTGATTGGTCGGCTCATCCAATAAAATCAAATCTGGTTTTTGCAGTAAGATTTTAGCAAGTTCAATACGCATTCTCCATCCTCCAGAAAATTCAGAAGTCTGACGCGTAAAATCCTCGCGATCAAAACCTAAACCAATTAAGATTTTCTCGACTTCGGCTTCGTAATTTACTTCTTCAATAGCATAAAATTTTTCGCTTAAATCAGAAACTCTTTCGATTAATTTCATATAAGCATCACTTTCGTAATCTGTACGAACGGTTAATTGTTCGTTGATTTCGTCAATTTCGGCTTTCATTTTGAAGATTTCACCAAATGCTTTTGATGCTTCTTCCATTACAGTCGAACCATCTTTGGTCAATAAATGCTGAGGCAAATAAGCCACAACAGCATCTTTTGGAGTTGAGATACTTCCGGTAGAAGGTTTGCTTTGACCCGCAATTATTTTTAAAAGTGTAGATTTTCCCGCACCATTTTTACCCATAAGGGCAATTTTATCATTTTCATTTATAGCAAAAGAAACATCGCTAAATAATGTAGTCCCACCAAACTGAACCGAAATATCGTTAACTGTAATCATTTAGATTTTAGATTTTTAGACTGCTTAGATTTTTACATTTCAAAGCAAGTATTTTTTTGAAGCTGCAAAGATAGATTTTAATTAGGTAATTAGAAAATGTGACAATTTGATAATTTGTTTAATTAGTGAATATGCCAATTTGACAACTAAATAATTTTCTTAATTAGCAAATGTGGCAATTTGATAATGAGATAATTTTAAAATTCTATGCAAAAAAATGTTTTTATTCTGTTTTTTAACTTGACTTTAGTCCGTTTAATATGTAAAGACATGTAAAAGCCAAACCCGACAGGTTTTTGAAACCTGTCGGGTTTGCTAAAAAAAATTATCTCATTGTCAAATTGACTAATTATCTAATTAAATCAGTCTTTTCTCCACTTTTTAGTTTCTTCAAAAACATGTTCCAGAATCGCTTGTTCTGTTTCATCAAAATCTATATTTCTTCTTGACAAAACCAATCTTGCCGTTTCAAAAGCTTTTTTAGTAACATAAGTTGTAAATCCGGCTGCACCGCCCCAAGAAAAGCTCGGAACAAAATTACGAGGAAAACCACTTCCAAAAATATTAGCACTCACGCCTACTACAGTTCCAGTATTAAACATGGTATTGATACCACACTTACTGTGATCTCCCATCATTAAACCGCAAAACTGAAGTCCAGTTTTAGCAAAACCTTCTGTTTCGTAGCTCCACAATTTTACTTCTTCGTAATTATTTTTTAAGTTTGAGTTATTAGAATCTGCTCCAATATTACACCATTCTCCTAAAACCGAATCTCCAAGAAACCCTTCATGACCTTTATTTGAATTTGCAAAAAGAACTGAATTTTTAACCTCACCTCCTATTCGTGATCCCGGACCAACGGTTGTCGCTCCGTACACTTTAGCCGACATTTTTACCATGGCATTTTCACATAAGGCAAAAGGTCCACGGATTACGGTTCCTTCCATAATTTCAGTATTTTTACCAATATATATAGGACCGCTAGAAGCATTTAGTGTAACAAATTCAAGTTTTGCTCCTTCTTCAATAAAAATATTTTCAGGCGCAATTGTATTAACACTTTTCGGAATTGGCTGTGATTTTCTGTCTTCAGTCAAATACGCAAAATCGTCACGAATTGCAGCATCATTTTTTGAGAAAATATCCCAGGTATGTTCTATTGTCAAACATTCATCATTGTACTGAATAATTTCATACGAATCAAAATCGACTTCTTCTTGATTTTCCGTTGTAAAAAAAGCAATTACATCATCACCTTTAAAGATTGCCTGATTTTCTTTTAAATCAGAAACCATTTCAGCAAGCGTATCATTTGGCAAATACGCGGCGTTGATCATGACATTTTCTTCCATTTCTACCATCGGAAATTTGACAGACAAATAATCTTCGGTAATTGTTGTTATAGTAGAACCTAAACGCGCTTCCCATTTTTGACGAATCGTCATAATCCCGATTAAAATATCTGCGACTGGTCTTGTAAATGTAAAAGGCAATAAAGCATTCCGGACGGGACCGTCAAAAAGAATGTAGTTCATAAAATAGATTTAATATTGTTAAAATTTGTTTGGTTACCGAGACCAAAGTTACAAATATTTATGTGTTCGATTAAATAGGCTTTTATTCAAATTAAGAAAATAATTCTTTTTTTACAGAAATGTTAAATAGTGCAAGAACATGATCTTATATTCATAAATTATTTAACCGCAAAGTGCGCAAAGATTTTTATTCTGCAGTATGTTTAGAAAACACAAAGTTCGCAAAGCTTTTGTGTAGATTTAGCTTTGCGAACTTTGTGTTATTATAAAAACCTCATAGTAATATCTTTGCGCACTTTGCGGTTAAATTTACAATCATAAAAAAAGCCTCCCAAATTGAGAGGCTTTTATATGAATAAAAACAGTTATTAGTTTTTAACGTGTTTTGCATATTTAGTTTTGAATTTATCAATACGTCCTGCAGTATCGATAAGTTTAGATTTACCAGTATAAAAAGGGTGAGATGTTCTAGAAATCTCCATTTTTACAACTGGATACTCAACTCCGTCAACTTCAATTGTTTCTTTTGTATCTGCAGTAGATTTAGTGATAAAAACTTCGTCATTAGACATGTCTTTAAATGCAACTAATCTGTAATTTTCTGGGTGAATTCCTTTTTTCATCTTTTCTTTTTATTTATTGTTTAGAGCATTTTTATTTTGAAGCTTTTTCATGGTTAGAAAAAGGTGTAAACAAAGGATACTCTTTTTTGTTTAAACTTTTAATTATTTTGAGTTTGCAAATTTACAATTCTTTTTTAATATACAAATATTTAGCACACTTTTTTTTAGTTAAATTCAAAAAGCTTTTTTTATCTCCGATTATATTGGGAATTGCTATATTTGTGGATTAATTCTAAACATATATAGATATGATCAATGAAATTATAAAAAAGAATGGTATTACTTATGGTGTAATGATAGGAATTGCATCTGCTTTAATTACCGCTACAATATATGCGGTTGATTTAAATTTATTCACTGCTTGGTGGATGGGCTTAATAGGTATAGCAATAAGTCTTACTATAAGCATCATTTTACTTTCTAAAACGAAAAAAGAATTAAATGGTGTTTTTTCATTTAAAGATGCATTTACTACCTACTTTATTGCTGCAGTAATCGGAATATTAATTTCTACTTTTTTCAACATTCTTTTATTTAACGTTATTGATCCAAGCGCAAAAGATACTTTAAGCGAATTAATGATCAAATATACGGTTGGAATGATGCAAAAATTCGGATCACCTGCTTCAGTTATTAATGAAACTATTGAAAAAATGAAACTTAGTAATCCTTATTCTACTGTAGAATTATTAAAAGGATCTGTTTTTGCAATTGTAATCAGTGCAGTTTTTGGATTAATTTTCGCAGCGTTTTTTAAAAGCAGAACTACTCAAGAATAAAAAAAATAAATGAATTTATCTATACTTATACCGCTTCTAAACGAGGAGGAATCGCTTAAAGAACTCTATTCGTGGATTATTAAAGTGATGCAATCTAACAATTACTCTTATGAAATCATTTTTGTAGATGATGGAAGTACAGATGATTCTTGGAATATTATTGAAAGTTTTTCGAATGAAAATCCAAATGTAAAAGGAATTCGTTTCATGAAAAATTTTGGAAAATCGCAGGCTTTGCATGCTGGTTTTGCAAAAGCAAAAGGTGATGTTATCATTACTATGGATGCTGATTTACAAGACAGTCCAGATGAAATTCCGGGATTGTATGAAATGATTACAGCCCAAAAATTTGATTTGGTTTCAGGCTGGAAAAAGAAACGCTACGACTCTGTTGTGGCAAAAAACCTGCCTTCTAAATTATTTAACTGGGCTGCAAGAAAAACTTCTGGAGTTGAATTAAATGATTTTAACTGCGGGTTAAAAGCATACAAAAATACAGTTGTAAAAAACATCGAAGTATCTGGAGAAATGCACAGATACATTCCGGTTTTGGCAAAAAATGCCGGTTTTAATAAAATTGGGGAAAAAGTTGTAATTCACCAAGCTCGTAAATATGGTGAAACCAAATTTGGAATGGAACGTTTTATAAACGGTTTCCTAGACTTGATTACAATTTGGTTTTTATCTCGTTTCGGCAAAAGACCAATGCATTTATTTGGAGCAATGGGTTCGTTAATGTTTATTATCGGATTTTTATTGGCGGGCTATATCGGAATTTCGAAGTTATACCATATGTATAACGGAATGAAATATAGCTTAATTACCAGCAATCCATGGTTTTTCATTGCTTTGACAACTATGATTTTAGGTACTCAATTATTCTTGGCAGGCTTTCTTGGTGAGATTATTTTGAGAACTAAAAACAATGAAGCACGTTATAAAGTAGCCCGCGAAGTTAATTTTTAACATTAAGATCAGTCTTTATAAAAAGACACATTTTATGGTGGTCTCGATCCCGAAGCTTCGGGATTGGAACGCAAAAGATATAGTGTCCAATAATTACTAGCATATTGGATTAAGTCCTGAAAAAACCTTATCTTTAATTTAAAACATTAAAAAGACATTTACATGAATATAGCACCTAATATTTTGAATGCTGTAAACGAATGGTTAACACCAACATTTGACAAAGAAACACAAGCGGCAGTTAAAGAATTAATGATAACTTCGCCAAAAGAACTTGAAGAAAGTTTTTATAAAAATCTTGAATTTGGAACTGGGGGAATGCGCGGTGTTATGGGCGTTGGAAACAACAGAATCAACAAATATACGCTAGGAAAAAATACTCAGGGATTATCTGATTACTTACACGAAGTTTTTCCTAATCAACCTATAAAAGTAGTTATTGCTTATGATTGCCGTCATAACAGTAATACTTTAGCAAAAGTTGTTGCAGATGTTTTTTCTGCAAACGGAATCCATGTTTATTTGTTTTCTGATTTACGACCAACTCCAGAATTATCTTTTGCTCTTAAATTTTTAGGCTGCCAATGCGGAATTGTTCTAACAGCTTCACATAATCCGCCGGAATACAACGGTTATAAAGTGTATTGGCAAGACGGAGGACAAATTGTACCGCCAGAAGATGCTGCTATTATTAAAGTAATCGAAAACTTAGGATACGATAAAATTAAATTTGATGCAAACGAAAGTCTGATTGAATATATCGATACCGAAATCGATAAGGCTTTTATAAAATCATCTATCGAAAATGCTAGTTTTAATACGCCGGCTGAAGCGAAAGATAACTTACAGATCGTTTTTACTTCATTGCACGGAACGTCTATAAAATCGATTCCTGATACTTTATCACAAGCAGGTTATAAAAATGTACATATTGTACCAGAACAAGCTGAACCAAATGGAGATTTTCCAACTGTAAAATCTCCAAATCCAGAAGAACCTGAAGCTTTGACTATGGCATTGGCATTGGCCGATAAAACAAACTCGGATATTGTAGTCGGAACTGATCCTGATTGCGACCGTCTTGGTGTTGCCGTTAGAAACAACGATGGCAAAATGATTTTGCTTAACGGAAACCAAACTATGGTTTTGATGACTTCTTTCTTATTGAAACAATGGAAAAAAGCAGGCAAAATTAACGGAAAACAATTTGTGGGTTCTACAATTGTTTCAACTCCAATGATAATGGAACTAGCGACAAGTTATGGCGTAGAATGCAAAGTTGGTTTGACCGGCTTTAAATGGATTGCCAAAATGATTAAAGATTTTCCAGAACTTCAATTCATTGGCGGCGGAGAAGAAAGTTTTGGTTTTATGGTTGGTGATGCCGTTAGAGACAAAGATGCTGTTGCAGCAACTTTATTAATATGCGAAGTGGCAGCTCAGGCAAAAGCAGCAGGAAGCAGTGTTTACAAAGAACTTTTACAGCTTTATGTTGAAAATGGTTTTTATAAAGAATTTTTAGTTTCATTGACTAAAAAAGGAATGGAAGGTTTAGAAGAAATCAATCAGATGATGGTTAATTTACGTCAAAATCCTTTAAAAGAAATCAACGGACAACGCGTAATTATGGTTGAAGATTATCAATCATCAATTGCTTTGAATTTATTGACTGGTGAAGAATCTGCAATGGATATTCCGAAATCGAATGTATTGATTTATTATACAGAAGACGGCTCTAAAATTTGTGCAAGACCAAGCGGAACTGAACCAAAAATCAAATTCTATATTAGTGTTAATGCAGCATTAGATTCAGTTGAAAATTTTGACGCCGCGGAGAGTTTCTTAGACGAAAAAATACAAAATATCATTGCAGGAATGCAGTTGAAATAAACAGAATTAAAATACCTTTTTATAAACCCGGCAATTTTTAAAATAAATTGCCGGGTTTTAATGGTAAAAATAACAACCCATAATGAGTAATTTCAAAAAAATAGTTCCTTTTATATATCCATATAAAAAATATGCCTACTTAAACATCTTTTTTAATGTTCTGTATGCACTTTTCAGCACACTTTCTTTTGTTTCGTTAATTCCGATGATTCAGGTTTTATTTGATCAAACCAAAAGAAATACAATAAAACCAGTTTACACCGGAATTTGGGAAGTTAAAACATATGCCGAAAATTATTTAAGCTATTTTATTACCCATACTACAGATACTTTTGGTGTTGGATATACTTTATCTATAATGGTTGGCGGTATTATCGCTATTTTTTTATTGAAAAACGTAGCCGATTATATGGCAATGTTTTTTATTAATTTTCTGAGAAACGGAATTTTAAGAGACATGCGAAATGCGATGTACAAAAAAACCTTAGAATTGCCCTTGGCTTTTTATTCTGAAAAAAGAAAAGGTGATGTTATTTCAAGAATTTCTGCCGATGTTAATGAGGTTCAAACTTCATTTTTAGCCATTTTAGAGCTTATCGTAAAAGAACCATTAACTATTATTTTTACAATTGCTACGATGTTTGCGATCAGTGCAAAATTGACACTGTTTGTTTTCATTTTTATTCCGATTTCGGGATATTTAATTTCATTGATTGGAAAACAGCTTAAAAAACAATCTTCAAAAGCACAGCAGGAACAAGGTTTGTTTCTATCCACTATTGAAGAAACTATTGGCGGACTAAAAGTGGTAAAGGGTTATAATTCTGAGAATTACTTTAATAATGTTTTTAAAAATTCGACCGAACGTTTTTTCAAATTATCAAATAGTATCGGGAATCGTCAGAACTTAGCTTCGCCTGCGAGTGAATTTATGGGAATCACTGTAATTGCAATTTTGCTTTGGTACGGTGGTCAGATGGTTCTGATTGACAAAACCTTGGCAGGAGCTTCATTTATAGCTTATATGGGTTTAGCGTATAACATTCTTACTCCCGCAAAAGCGATTTCGAAGGCCTCTTACGGAGTTAAAAGAGGAAACGCCGCTGCAGAACGTGTTCTTGAAATTTTAGAACAGGAAAACACGATTACTTCTAAAGAAAATGCAATCGAAAAAACAACTTTTGACAACAATATAACTGTACAAAATATAAACTTTAAATATGAAGACGAAACGGTTTTAAAAGACTTTTCTCTTGAAATCAAAAAAGGCCAAACTGTTGCACTTGTTGGACAATCTGGAAGCGGAAAAAGTACAATTGCCAACTTATTGACTCGTTTTTACGATGTTAACGACGGAACAATTTCTATTGACGGAATCAACATTAAAGACATGAATCTGCAATCGCTTCGCAGTTTGATGGGACTCGTTACTCAGGACAGTATTTTATTTAATGACACAATAAAAGCCAATATTGCTTTAGGAAAATTAGATGCTACCGACGATGAAATTATTGACGCACTTAAAATTGCCAATGCTTTTGAATTTGTAAAAGAATTGCCTTTAGGAATTTACACAAATATTGGTGACAGCGGAAACAAACTTTCTGGAGGCCAAAAACAACGTTTATCTATTGCTCGCGCCGTATTGAAAAATCCTCCAATTATGATTTTAGATGAAGCAACATCAGCATTGGATACCGAAAGTGAAAAATTTGTTCAGGTTGCACTAGAAAACATGATGCAAAACAGGACTTCAATTGTAATTGCACACCGTCTTTCGACTATTCAAAAAGCAGATGTAATTGTGGTAATGCAAAAAGGAAAAATCGTTGAAAAAGGAACACACGACGAATTAATTGCTCATAATGGCACTTACAATAAGTTGGTATCAATGCAATCTTTTGAGTCGTAATTTACCAAGTGCAGAACCTTTGTAACTTTGAATCTTTGAATCTTAAAAAAAGAAAAAATGTATCTCAACAATCCGAACATAAAGCTTCCAGATGATCCAGATACAATTGTTTGGAAATACTTAGACCTATCTAAGTTTCTTGATTTATTACTATCAAAGAAACTCTTTATGTCTCGTTCTGATAAATTTGAAGATCAGTACGAAGGTACTTTTAGCGAACCCACTTTTGAAGAGATAAAGAAGCTTGCGATCGACAATCCTGACTTTTTAAAATACTATAAAACACAACGCGAACAAGTTGCCATAAGCAGCTGGCATATTAACGAATATGAATCGTTTGCTATGTGGCAAATTTTTACTCAAAACAGCGAAGGATTAGCCATTCAATCCACAGTTGGCAGATTACAGAAAGCCCTGAATCCAGAAAACAATTTTGATCAATATATAGGTGAAGTAAATTACATTGATTACAAGAAAGAATATATTCCGTTTGATGATTTGTTCTTTCCTTTTTTGTTTAAAAGAAAAAGTTTTCAGTACGAACGCGAAGTCCGTATCATTACAGACACTTCAAAAAGCACTATTAAACTTAATGATGGATTAAAAATCAATGTTGATATTACGCAATTGATTGAAAAAATATACATTCATCCAAAATCAGAAAACTGGTATAAAAAACTGGTAATTCAATTGGTAGAGCGACTTGGATTTGGTTTTGAAATAGAAAAATCAGATCTAGAAAGCGATATTTTGATTTAGAGTTTTTCTTTTAAAAGTTGCTAAGGTTCTGAGGTGCTAAGATTCTAAAATTTTATAAAAGCCCTTTAAAAATTAATTTCAGTTAATTTTTAAAGGGCTTTTATTTTTTTCTCTGTACAATCTAAAAAAACCTTAGAATCTTAGCACCTCAGAACCTTAGAAACTTAAAAAAACTAAATAGGCTTATAACTTTTAACTTCCCATTTTTTAGCAATCAAATCAATGTAGTTATAATGCAAAACATCGTTTTTATCGAATTGACCATTTTGATTAGTATCTTCAATAGTTCTAAAGTATAATCTGTTTTTAGATTCGATTAAGCTCCAATCTACTAATTCCTGAAAATCTTCAGAAACTTTAGTAAAGTTTTCTCCGCTGATATTACTCAAATACAAAGTTTTAATATCGCTGGTATCTATCTTGCCATCTTTATTGGTGTCTGCATCCGCTAAAGTGTACACCATAATTTGATTTTGAGTTTTGTCTGCAACCGGTTTTAAATAAGTCGCCGTTAAAATCAAAGCTGGTTTATCTGTCAAAGGTCGAATTGAATCTGAATCTACTTTTTGGAATTTCAAATTTTGCAGGTAACCTGTAATTTCATATTCTCCTAAATTCGAAATCGTAAAACTCACATCGTTCACGCTCGAAGAACCGTAACGTGACTTAGTTCCTTTTTCAAAAACACGTAAATCTCCAACCGGATGAATTAAATAATTTGTTCCTTCCATCTGAATTGGCAAATCAGCAACTTCAATCTGCGTAGAATCAGTCTTCGAAACAACATTTGTTTTATTTGAAGCATCATAAATTACTTTGGGTTTTTGAGCTTCATCTTTACAACTTGCTAATGTTCCGATGATTACTAACGCTATATATTTTAAGGAATTTTTCATGTATGCTAATTAAATTAGAATATCAAATATAGTATTTTTGATTGTATTTTTTGATTTTATTGAATTTTAGTAAAGCATCGATTTAAAGCCTTGCGTTAATTTTTACATTAAAAACTCTTGAAGTCATATAATTGGGAATCGCATATTCATTTTTAGAATACACATCGCGAACCCAAGTATTGGTTATTGCATTTTGATTATTGAAAAGATTAAAAATCTCTAGTCCTACAGATAATTCTTTGAAATTTTTTAGCCAGTTTGTTTTCGCAATCTTAGTACTGCTGTCTACAAAAACTTTTGCAAAACCAACATCTACTCTGCGGTAATCATTCAATCTGTTTTGATATACATACGGATCAGAATAAGCTGGTGCACCGCCTGGCAAACCTGTATTATAAACTAAATTCAGATACAATTTCACACTCGGAATATTTGGCATATAATCTTGAAAAAGCATGGCAAATTTCAAACGCTGATCTGTTGGTCTGGCGATGTAACCTTTATTTTCATAGTTTTCTTCGGTTTTCAAATAACCAAAACTTACCCATGATTCAGTTCCTGGCACAAATTCTCCATTCAATCTAAAATCAACACCTTGGGCATACGCTTTTGCATTGTTATTAGCAACATAACGAATTCGGACATTATCAATCGAATATACATTAACGTCTGAAAGTGATTTATAATAAATTTCTGTAACCCATTTAAAAGGACGATTCCACATTTTAAAATTATAATCATTTCCCAGAACTATATGAACCGATTCCTGAGCTTTTACATTCGGATTCACTACTCCATCCAAATCACGAAGTTCTCTATAAAAAGGAGGCTGATGATACAATCCTCCAGAAATTCGAAAAACCATATCCATATCCCAATCAGGCTGAATGGCAAATTGAGCACGCGGACTAACCACGATTTGATCTTTGCCCTCAACCGTTGCTCCAGACACATTCCAACTCTGAAACCGCGCTCCAAGATGATACCAAACCTGACTCGAGCCAAGCTCTGTTTTTTTATTAAATTGAGTATACCCAGAAAACCTGTTTATCGTATTATAATTTGTTGCGCGAACATCTTGATACGGCAATAGCGGACCAGTATAAGGCTGATATGGCTGAGTATTCGTTGGCAAAATAACGATTGGCGGATTAATAGAAAATCCAGCTGAATCAATTGCTTCCCATTCTACTACACGATCCCGAATTGATTCTCTGGTATATTTTAAAGCAAATTCTAACTGACTGTCGTTTTTCCATTCTTTGATTCCTTTAATTTCAATATTTGCAATTAAGGCATCTAAATCATTTCGCGCGTGATTAAGCTGAGAACCAATTCCTCGCGTAAAATCAATATTATCAGCCGTTGTTGATTCTTCATCATTTACATTTCCTAATCGATATTGCGCTAAAATGTCAAAATGTTCCTGTTCTGTAGTATGAAATAATGAACCGATTAATTTTAAAGTAAAATCTGGAGAGACTTTATAAGTTGTTTTTAATGCTCCAAAATAAGTATCATATTTATCTTTTTCCTGACCTTCGTAATACACTGCAAGCGCCATTGGCTGATCAATCGTTCCAAATTTTGTTTGACGTGTCAAAGGCTGGTACAAATATTTATTTTGAGAAACATTTCCTAAAAAGCTAATTTGCCATTTTTCAGATATATCATAATTGATATTGGTTTGAACATCTGCAAAAGTTGGCGTATAATTCGTTTCTGTATCTTGGCTATTTACCAGCAAACTATTATTTCTATAGCGAACTCCAGTTACTGCAGACCATTTTTTATTTTTAGAAACGAGATCGACAGCGGCACTGCCACCTAATAAACTTGCTTCAAAAGCAGCACCGAATTCAGTTGGTTTTCGATAGGTAATATCTAGTACAGATGATAATTTATCTCCAAATTTAGCCTGAAATCCTCCAGCTGAAAAATCAACATTTTGAACTAAATCTGTATTGGTAAAACTTAAACCTTCTTGTTGTCCGGAACGAATTAAAAATGGGCGATAAACTTCGACTTCATTTACATACACTAAATTTTCATCATAATTTCCTCCTCGAACTGCATATTGTGTGCTTAATTCATTGTTTGAATTTACACCGGGCAATGTTTTCAGAATATTTTCTATCCCCGCATTTGCACCCGGAATCTTTTTAATTGTTGCGGCATCAACTGTTACAATGCCCTGAACGCGTTTTCTGTTTTTAGAAGAAACAAAAACTTCTCCCATTTGTTCTTCAGAGTTGTTCATTCTCGGATTAAAAATGAAAACTTCATTCGATTTTAAGCTTACCGAAAGGCTCATCATTTTTAAAGAAATATGGGTAAAAATTAAGGAAACTTTTTTATTTGAAGGAACATCAATTTCAAAAAAACCATCAGAGTTTGATTGAGTTACAATACCCAAACAAGCAATATTTACATCTGCAACAGGGCGATTTTCGTTATCTAAAATAACACCTTTAACATGAGCATTTTGAGCAAATGAAAAATAACCAATGCATAAAAAAAGAAAAACGAATATTAACTTACTATTATTCAAACGTTTTGATTTTATTTTTGTTGACTTCTAAAAAAATGAGTTTCAAAGATAGCAACATTGCCAACATTATCAACCACTTCAATTTTTAAATCATTTGGACCTTCTGCTACTACTCCATCATCGAAATTATGTGTAATTTTTCGAGTTTTATTATCGTACTCCAATAAAATCCAATTTCCGTTTAGATATCCATTGTAAGATTTAATTCCCGATAAAGAATCTCCAATTGTAAATTGAATTTTTTTCATATCATCAATCACTTTATCTTGAATAGGTTTTATTACTGTAATTACGGGCGGAATAGTATCAAGCACCAATCCGAATTGGCCTAAAGTTTTAGATTTGGCAGTAAAAACATCTCCTTTTCGAGTTGTGCCATTATAACTGCTGCTTTTTCCGCTGATTCTTCCAATGAAAAGCTTATCTCTCAAACTTTCAGAATAACTACTGTCTTTAATCGTTATGGTGAAATTTGAATGCACTGGAACAACATCGTCGTGAATATAGATTCGGTTATTTTTTACATCAAAATTCAAATTAAAATCATCGTAAAAAGTACCTGCCGGAAAAAATACAGACATATTATCTTTTTCGAAATTAGAATCTTTATTCACTTTAATAAAATACTTTGAAGTTACAGGTTCTTCGCTTACAACTGGCGCCGCTGCATCGTATTCAATGGGAATTGTAATCGAGCTCAAATTTCCAAAAAAATCAGAAACTTCGATTCGGTAAGTCGAAGCTAAATTTGGATCGACCGGCACAATACCGCGAAGTGAATCTGTTTTAATAATACTCAGCGCATAAGGCGTTTTCATAAAAAGCTTTTGCACACGCTGACCTGACTTTTTATATCGAGGATAATCGATCAAAGCATTTATAAATCGCATTTCATCGAATGAATAGGTATTAAATTGGTAATTGTAATTTTGATTTCCGTTTAAAAAAGTAGAAACATTAAAGACTCCGTTTTTATTTCCTGAAACGTCATCAAAGTCAACTGCATTAATTCCAAAACCAATTTTTCCATTTGCTTTTACCTTGCTTGCTAAATAAGTTCCGTCTTTTTGAAGTGCAAGATTCAATAATAAAGGCTGTTTGGATTGATTCGCAGTTGTACCATCTAAAGGATAAACAAAAACACTAGAAATCGTAGGCTTTTTAGTATCTTTTATGTTTTTATCAAATCCAAAAAAGATCGGATTGATCACAAATTCTGTTTTGGTATCACGAAATTCAAAATGCAAATGCGGACCTTCAGAAGACCCAGTATTTCCCGAAAGCGCAATTAGCTGTCCTTTTGTTACGGGTAATTCTCCAGGTTTTAGGAACATTTCAATTTCATATGCTTTTTCTTTATAATGTGTTTTTAAGACATAATCTTGAATTGGGCCAATTGTGGTTTGCAAATGTCCATATACAGAAGTGTAACCATTAGGATGCGTTATATAGATGCATTTGCCATTTCCAAAAGTCGAAATCTTTATTCTCGAAACGTAACCATCTGCAACTGCGTAAACATTTAAACCTTCTCTTTGATTCGTTTTTAAATCGAAACCTGCATGAAAATGATTCGGTCTCAACTCGCCAAAATTACCCGAAAGCTGCATTGGAATATCAAGCGGAGAACGAAAATAATCTGTAGGATATTGAGTTTGAGCAAAAACAAAATGACAAAAAAACAAGGTAAGTATTGAAAATCTCATAAGCAACATTTTTGCTAAGATAAAAAAATATGACGCCAAAAACGAGTAAAAAGCTACAAAAATACAATTGATTGAAATTCATTTATTTGTCTATTTTTAATGCAAAAAAATCGATAAAAAATTGCATTAATAAAAAGGAATACTAACTTTGTATGATTAAGTAATGAATAGGATTTATAATGAGTGTAATTGCCGAAATAATTGATACTCTTGAATATAAAGTCGACAAGCTTTTTGAGAAATCAAAAGGGTTGGAGAAAAACAATCAGGTTTTACGATTAGAATTAGCCAAAGCTGTGCAAATTATCCAGAAACAATCTGAAGAAATTGAAGCTTTGAAGAAGCAATATGATACACTTAAAATAGCCAATTCGTTGCTCGGCAGCGACAATAACAAGAGAGAGACAAAGCTTAAAATAAATTCATTAATTCGCGAAATTGATTACTGCATAGCACAACTATCAGACTAGTAAAATATGGACGGAAAGCTTAGAATCAAAATATCGATTGCAGACCGCGTTTATCCGTTAACGGTTGAACCTGCTCAGGAAGAAGGCCTTAGAAGTGCTTCTAAAAAAATCGATGCTATGATTAAGCAATTCGAAGAAAATTACGCGGTTCGTGACAAACAAGATGTATTGGCGATGTGCGCATTACAATTTGCATCACAGGTCGAACAAAAACAAATTGATAACGCAATTGATGGCGAAGATACCATCGAAAGGATTAAAAGATTAAATTCGCTATTAGATCAATATCTCGAAAATTAAACGTTCTTTACAGAAACTAAGATACTGCCTACATTAGTTCACAATTGGTAAACTCAACACTAACAAATTAAAGTGAGTGAATCGTCGCTACTATAGTACGTCCCGATTTTATTGGGAAAACTTGAACAGTGAGTTAGCTCAAAACTTGTCTTTACGAGTTTATTCAAGCAATTAATGTAGGCTTTTTTTATATATAAATTTTAACAAACATGGACATAATAACGATCATTATTTCAGGTATTATAGGTATTGCAGCAGGTTTTGGAATAGCTAAAATTATCGAAAAAAGCAATATTTCTAATCTAATCAAAAATGCAAAAAAAGAAGCAGCTTCAATTTTAAAAGATGCTAATTTGGAAGCTGAAAATATTAAAAAAGATAAAATTCTTCAAGCAAAAGAACGTTTTATAGAATTAAAATCAGAACACGAACAAGTTATTTTAGCTAGGGACAAAAAAGTAGCTGAAGTAGAAAAAAGAGTACGCGATAAAGAATCACAAATCTCAAATGAGCTTTCTAAAGCTAAAAAAGTAAACGATGATTTTGAAGCTAAAACACAAGAATACGCTAATAAAATTGAGGTTTTAGACAAAAAACAAAGTGAAGTTGACAAACTGCACAAAAGCCAGTTACAACAATTAGAAGTAATTTCAGGACTTTCTGCAGAAGAAGCAAAAGAGCAATTGGTTGAAGGCTTAAAAGCTGAAGCTAAAAGCAAAGCGATGTCGCACATTCAAGACACTATTGAAGAGGCTAAACTTACTGCACAGCAAGAAGCTAAGAAAATTATCATCAACACTATTCAAAGAGTTGGAACAGAAGAAGCGGTCGAAAACTGTGTATCCGTTTTCAATATCGAATCTGATGATGTAAAAGGTAGAATTATTGGCCGTGAAGGACGTAACATTAGAGCTCTTGAAGCGGCAACTGGAGTTGAAATCATTGTTGATGATACACCAGAAGCAATCATTCTTTCTTGTTTTGACCCTGTTCGTAGAGAAATTGCTCGTTTGTCATTGCACAAATTAGTAACTGACGGACGTATTCACCCAGCGAGAATTGAAGAAGTTGTTGCTAAAACAGCAAAACAAATTGATGATGAAATTATCGAGGTTGGTAAACGTACTGTTATTGACTTAGGAATTCACGGTTTACATCCAGAGTTAATTAAAGTTGTGGGTAGAATGAAATACCGTTCTTCTTACGGACAAAACTTATTACAGCACTCGAGAGAAGTGTCTAAACTTTGTGGTATCATGGCTGCCGAATTAGGCTTAAATGTAAAATTAGCTAAACGAGCTGGTTTACTTCACGATATTGGTAAAGTTCCAGATACTGAAAGCGACTTGCCTCACGCATTGTTAGGTATGCAATGGGCTGAGAAATATGGTGAAAAAGAAGAAGTTTGCAATGCAATTGGAGCTCACCACGACGAGATCGAAATGAAGTCATTATTATCACCTATCATTCAGGTTTGTGATGCTATTTCAGGCGCTAGACCAGGCGCTAGACGTCAGGTTTTAGATTCATACATTCAGCGTTTAAAAGATCTTGAAGAAGTAGCTTACGGATTTTCTGGCGTGAAAAATGCTTATGCAATCCAAGCTGGTAGAGAACTTCGTGTTATTGTTGAAAGCGAAAAAGTTTCTGATGATAATGCTGCGAATTTATCTTTTGAAATTTCACAAAAAATTCAAACTGAAATGACCTACCCAGGTCAAGTAAAAGTAACTGTAATTAGAGAAACAAGAGCGGTTAATATCGCTAAGTAATCCCTCTATTTAAATAACAACAAAGGCTATCCGAAAAGATAGCCTTTGTTGTTTTTATATATCAATTTAAAATTTTATTTCTTAAATATCACCAAAGATAATTTTAAAACTTGTTCCTACTCCTACTTGGCTTTCTACACAAATACTTCCCTTCATCGCTTCTATTTGATTTCTTGTAATATACAAGCCAATTCCACGTGCTTCTTCGTGTTTGTGAAAGGTTTTATACATTCCGAATAAAAGATCGCCATGAATAGCCAAATCGATGCCTAAACCGTTATCGCTAATCTTTAATGACTTATGTCCTTCGGGTTCAATTGCAAAATCGAATACAATCAACGGATCACGATTTGGATGCGCATATTTTATTGCATTTGTTGTAAAATTCAGCAAAACACTTTCAAGATAAGCAGGATTAAAATTAATCGTTAGATAATTTGGTACGTTATTTATTATCTTAACATTCTTGCGCTTATCATATCCTTTGATGGTCGAAATTGTTTTTTCGATATATTCGCAAAGCTTTAAAGGAACAACTGCAATATTAAGATTGCTTTGCGTTTTAACAATTTGCGTTAGATTTGAAATTGTATCATTAAGATCGTTAGAAACGGTTCTTAAGTGCTCCAACATTTCGCTGATAGTTGTTTTATCGATATCGGCGTCAATAAAATCTAAAATCGATTTAATATTACCCGCCTGAGTATTTAAGTTATGGGAAACAATATGCGAAAAGTTCAGTAATCGGCTATTTTGCTCACTGTACAATTTCATTGTTTTCATTAATTCTAATTCTTTTTCTTTCTGCAAAGAAACATCCGTATGCGTTCCTATGACACGCAATGGTTTGCCTCTTTCATCTCTTTTGATCACTTTTCCCCGATCGAGTATCCATTTATAATTACCGCTGGAAGTCATTACACGATGGTAATTTTCGTAATACGGAATCTTATTATCGAAATGCTCATGAATATCTGAATAATATTTAGGAAGATCATCAGGATGAACAATTTTATCCCAACGCTCCGGATCATCAAAAATATCTGTTGATTCTACTTCTAAAATTTTAAGTGACAATGAAGAATAAAAAACACGATTTGTAACCATATCCCAATCCCAAATACCAACTGTAGAGGCATCCAGCGCAAACTGAAAGCGCTCTTCAGAAATTTGCAGTTTTTCTTCTTTCTCTTTTAAATGGGTAATATCAGAAACATGGCCAAAAAAGCTGACACAGCCTTTTGGAGATAATTCGGTTTTACAGCAAACTTTAAACCACCGTAATCCTTTTTTAGGCAAAATGGCTCTAAACTCAATTTCCCAAGGTTTTATTTCTCTGCGTGCTTTGACTAAGGATTGAAAAAATAGTTCTTGATCTTGAGGAAAAATTCGGTTGTATATAATGGGGAATATATCATTTTTAAAATCTGAAACTGAAAGCTCAAAAACATCTTCGACTGATTTACTTACCAGAGGAAAAGAGTAATTATTGTCTTCATCAATGACAAACTGAAAAAGCAAACTGGGCATTTCTGCCAATAATTTTTTGTAAAAATTATTCACTTCTAAACAATCTTCATTTCCGTATAAATCAAAAACCATATAACTACATTATTTACGCAAATTGAATGATCAAAATAACATTAAAAGCAAAAAAAACGTCATTCATCGATTTTATTTACCTTTAACAGAAAACATAATACAATATATTACTTTTAAAGATAAAACACGCAGTATCAAGCAAAAAAATCATTTCCTAGGATGAAAAGAATGCATAACTTCTTTTAAAAAACTTCTATCCAAATGCACATAAATCTCTGTAGTAGTTATTGATTCGTGACCCAGCATTAATTGAATAGATCTTAAGTCGGCACCATTCTCCAGCAGGTGTGTAGCGAAGGAATGACGCAGTGTATGCGGACTAATATTTTTGTTTAAATTAATTTTTACTGCCAGATCTTTTATAATCGTAAAAATCATCGCACGCGTTAATTGATTTCCTCTTCGGTTTAAAAACAAAGTATCTTCAAAACCTTTTTTTATGGTAAGATTTACACGCACATTGTTTTGATAAATCTTAATATATTTTTGCGTTAATTTTCCAATTGGAACGAAGCGTTCTTTATTTCCTTTTCCGGTTATTTTAATAAAACCTTCATCAAAAAACAGATCCGATATTTTAAGAGAAACCAATTCTGAAACACGAAGACCACAACCGTACAGAGTTTCCAGCATTGCGCGATTACGCTCTCCTTCATTACTGCTTAAATCTATTGCAGCAATTAGAGCATCTATTTCCTGAACCGCTAAAGTATCAGGAAGCTTTCGTCCTGTTTTTGGTGTTTCAATTAATTCGAGCGGACTATCGTTTCTATAATCTTCAAAAACTAAATAAGAAAAAAAACTTTTCAAGCCAGAAATTATCCGAGCCTGCGAACGCGGATTTACTTGTTTGGAAACATCGTAAATAAATTGCTGTAAAATTTCATCCGTAATTTTTACTGGTGAAATTTCAATATTATTAGTTTCCAAAAAAAGGCACAAGCGCTCAATATCAAAACTATAATTTTCAATCGTGTTTTTAGACAAACCTCTCTCGATTCGTAAATACGACTGAAAATCTTTTATATACTTGCTCCAATTCATAGCTACAAAGTAAGGAATTTTTAGGCATAAAAAAACCTTCCTGAATTAGAAAGGTTTAGTTTGTTTTATTTATAAAATATTAGAATTTATAAGCTAAAGTCAAAGCTAAAACACTATTTTTCGGACTATCAAAATATTCTTCTGTATCATTAACATCGTAATCTGCGATATTTGACAAACCAACAGTATAACGAAGACCAACAGAGACATTGTCTGTAAAGTTATAACCGGCTCCAAAATTAAATCCTGTATCTACAGATTTAAAACTGTCCTTAACATCATTCCCTTCTTGTTTAGCTGACACTAAAAATCCTAATTGCGGACCAGCCTCAACTGTAAATTGTTTTGTGATATAAAACTTAGCTAAAACAGGAACATTTATATAATTTAATTTAGTATCAAATTCACCAAAAGAATCTTCCAATTTAGCACCTTGAGTCGAAAACAAAACCTCTGGCTGAATAGATAATCTTTCAATAATTTTAATTTCAGCAAAACCTCCAAGTTGAAAACCCACTAAAGATTTAGCATCCCAATAATTTCCTCCAGCAAAAGTAGTTACGTTAAGACCTCCTTTTACTCCAAATCTTGTTTGCTGTGCATTCGCAAATCCAAATGCCATAATTGCAAGTACAGTTAAAATAATTCTTTTCATTTTTAATTTGTTTTGGTTAAAAATTAATTGAGTAAATATAAATATATACTTATTAAAAAATTATTTGCATTTTAATAAATAAAATAGTAATTAAAGCCAAAATCTTACCAAAACAAACAATTTAAAGAGAAAATGTTAATTACCGATAATATTATAAAATAGAAAAGCCTTCTCTAAATGAAGAAGGCTTTATAAAAACATTGAACTTTAATTTTAAAATTTATATCCAACAGATATCGAAAGAACATCATTACGCATTCTTATTTGTCTTTCGCCTTCAAAAACATTATTTATACTTGGATAGTATCTTATTTCATTGGACATACCAAAATGATATCTCATTCCGGCTGTTATATTTTTTGTTAAATCATAACCAGCTCCAATATTTAAGCCAATATTTTGTTTTTGATAGATATCTTTAGCATTCCCGCTTCCAGAAAGAAATTCTGTTCCGTTTCTTACTTCATATTTGCCTTTAGCCGATAGTAAAAAACCAACTTGTGGCCCTGCCTCAAGACTCAATTTATCTATAACATAATACTTAGCCATAATTGGAATATTCAGATAACTCGAATTTAATTCCTGTTTATACAAATAATCAACTCCAGACTGTTGATATTTTCCACCCTGAGTAGAAAACAAAAGTTCTGGCTGGATATAAAATTTATCTGTAAGCTTAAATTCCGCAAGACCTCCTAATTGAAAACCAAACTTTGGCGTTTCATTTTCAATATTTCCTTTTAAACTAGATAAGTTAAATCCTCCTTTTAATCCAAACTTAACATTTTGTGCATTTGCAAAACCAAATGTTATTACTGCTAAGGCAACTACAATATTTTTCTTCATAATATTTTATTTATAAGCGCAAAACAAACTTAATTGTCAAAAAAAAATTATCTCCAAAAGAAATTATACTATTAAAATAAGCCAAAACAGCATTTCAATAGAAATCAATCTCAGATAGAGAAATAAATTAGCATTAAGATTATATGCAAAAAAGGCCTCCCCTACAATTTAGGAAGGCCAAAAAAAACTAACTAATAATTTTATTTAAACTTATATACTACTCCAAAACTTACGTTTCTTAAGTCAGTACCAATACCAAAAGAATTTGTTTTATCAGCACCATGACCACCATTGTTATTTACACTGTATCCTAAACCAGCCCAAGTAGCTTCGATAGCGAAATGGTTAGATAAGAAATAGCTTAAACCTAATCCAACATTTACACCAAATTCATTTGTTTTAAAATCCCCAGATTTACTGTTAGTAAAATCAAGTCCAGCCTGACCGTATACTGAAAATTGAGAAGCAGGAGTAAAATAGTATCTACCAAAAGCTCCGGCTGTAAATGAATTTGCTTTATTATCACCAACTTTAACTGAACCAAAACCTAATTTTCCTCCAAGTGCAATGTTTTCAGATACGAAGTACCCAACACTTGGCTCAATTTCAAATCCACTAGATTTTGCATCGCCTGTTTTTTCAGAACCTATGTTAAAAGCTCCAGAAATAAATGTGTCTCCTTTAGTAAATCCAGTTGTTTGCGCGTTAGCAAATGTGAAACCTAATACTGCAATAGCAGTTAAAAAAATCTTTTTCATTTAATTTAAATTTTGTTAGAGCAACAAAATTAAAGTCTTTTCTTACTAAAAAATTCAATATAAGTTTATTGAATATCAAAATAAGACAAAAAAATTTAGTCAATATCAGGATCTCGTTAAACATTTCAATTAAGTTGTCCTTAAAAAATTGAAACACAATATAATAATAACCTTATTAAATTTTTACATAATGAAAATTAATTTGAAATCTAATTCTTATTAAATAGTGAATTCGAAAACGCAAACAAACAAGAAATAACGGCTTTAAATAGAGCATTTTAAAAGATCAAAACAAAAAAACATGGGAAAATTATTAATTATTTAATCTAAAATAGAAAACAATAAAATCATAATTCTGTAGTTTTGACTTATAGATAACATTAAATAATACCAATTTTTAAAAACAATTTTATGAAAAAAATACTTTTAGCAGCTGTATTGTTCCTTGCAACATCAGCTACAATACAAGCACAATTATTAAAAATCGGGGTTAAAGCTGGGGTTAACTTTGCAAATCAAACTGGAGATGCTAGTTTTGATGGAATAGATTACAGCAAAGATGGAATTACTAGCTATCACGCAGGTTTAGTCGCTGAAATTAAACTTTTAGAAAAATTCTCTATTCAGCCTGAGCTTTTATACTCTACTCAGGGTGCTACTTACAAAAATGCTGTTGAAGAATTTAAAAATGAATTAGGATATTTATCTATCCCTGTAATGGCTAAAATTTATGTAACTAAGTCGTTGAGTTTAGAGGTTGGACCACAAGCTTCATTTTTATTAAGCAATAAGGAAGAATTTGATGCGCAAGATCCTAAAACTTTTGACTTTGCTATTAATGCAGGTCTGGGATTAAAAATTACTGAAGGAATCTTTATCCAAGGCCGTTATGGATTTGGTTTAACTGAAGTTTCTTCTCACGCAGATCTTAAGAACTCTGTATTCCAACTTTCTGCTGGATTCATGTTCTAAGATAATATCACATAGTTTTCTAAAAACCGTTCTAATAATTAGAACGGTTTTTTTATTTTTACAATGTTCAATTGCAAAATCAAGTACCTTAATTGAATAAACTATTTAAATCTTAATAAACCTAACACATGAAAATCTGCATTATCAACGGGCCTAATTTAAATCTTTTAGGAAAAAGAGAACCTGAAGTTTATGGAAGCCAAACTTTTGAAGATTATTTTGAAACGTTGAAGCAAAAATTTCAAAATGTTGAACTATCCTATTATCAAAGTAATATTGAAGGCGAATTGATTGGAAAAATTCAGGAAGTTGGTTTTACATATGACGGAATTATTTTAAATGCAGGCGCTTATACACATACTTCGATTGGTTTGGGTGATGCCATAAAAGCAATTACAACTCCAGTTATCGAAGTTCATATTTCGAATACGTATGCGCGCGAAAGCTTTAGACATCAATCGTATTTATCTGGAAACGCAAAAGGTGTTATTTTAGGATTTGGACTTAAAAGCTATGAGTTGGCGATTCAGTCATTTTTATAATTAATATCAAGATAGATATTTTAATAAAAGGCTTCGAGTTCGCTTAGCTTAACATAGAATTTAACAAATTATTAATAGGCTGACTTTTAACTTATTCTATTTTTGTAAGAGAAACTGCCTTCATGAAAAACTATACTTTACTTGCCTTTTTATTTTTTTCAATTTCAAACTTTGCTCAAATCAAAGGAACAATTACTGATGAAAAAGGAAATCCTTTGCCATTCGTTTCTGTTCTCGAAGAAAACACTTATAGCAGCACAACCTCAAATGAGCAGGGTAATTATCAGCTTAACGTAAAAGAGGTTGGCAAAAACAAAATTATTTTTCAGTATTTAGGATTTAAAACTCAAAAAATAGTTGTTTCTCGAGATTCAAAATCGGTTACTCTAGATGTTGTAATGCTAGAAGAAAGCTTTGCATTAAACGAAGTGGTTATCGATCCTAAAAACAATCCAGCGAACGCTATTATTAGGAGCGCCATTGCAAATAAAAAAGAAAATTCAGATAAAACAGCACGATATACCGCTGATTTCTATTCGAAAGGAATGTTTAAAGTCAAAGATTTGCCTAAAAAAATTCTGGGACAAAAAGTCGATCTTGGCGAAGACATGTCATCTAATTTAGATTCGACCGGAACTGGTATCTTATATTTATCTGAAACAATTTCGAAGATTACTTTTGAAAAACCTAATAAACTAAAAGAGAAAATCATTGCTTCTAAAATCTCTGGAAACAATAAAGGCTACAGCTACAATACAGCGTCTTTGTCGACTTATGATTTTTACGATAACACATTAGACTTTGACATTAAACTCATCTCACCTATCGCTGACAATGCTTTCAATTATTATAAATATAAACTTGAAGGTACTTTTTTTGATGATAACAATCAGCAAATCAATAAAATTAAGGTAATACCAAAACGTGATAAAGAACCTGTTTTTGAAGGTTATATTTATATTATTGATGACAGCTTTGCAATTTATGCCATTGATTTAGACATAAAAGGTTATCGAATGAAAAATGAATTTACTGAGGTTATGAATCTAAAACAGAGTTTCAGTTATAATTCTAAAAATAAAATCTGGACTAAAAATGCGCAGACGCTTTCTTTCAATGCCGGCATTTTTGGAATTAAATTCTCTGGAAAGTTCAATTACGTATATTCTAATTACGAGTTTCCAGCTTCTTTTGAAAAGAAAACTTTCGGAAATGAAATTGTAGCTTTTGAAGCGAATTCCAATAAAAAAGATGATGCTTTTTGGAATCAGATTCGCCCAATTCCGTTAACAATTGAAGAAAGTACTGATTATACTAAAAAAGACAGTCTTCAGACGATTCGAAAATCTCAAAAATATACCGATTCAATAGATACCAAAAATAATAAGTTTAAAGTATGGGATATTTTAATGGGTTATGATTACAAAAACACTTTCAAAAAATATTCTTTTGACTATAAAGGTTTACTAAATCTAACTTCATTAAGTTTCAATACTGTTCAAGGTTTTAATTTTGATTCGGGTTTTTCATTTAGAAAATGGAATGAAGAGGAAGGAAAAAACACTTCGATAAGTACCACTTTTAATTATGGTTTTTCAGATCAGCGTTTTCGTGCTACTGGTGAATTCAGCCATCGATTTAACAACATCAACTACGCCACAATTTGGGTTTCAGGAGGTACAAAAACAGCTCAATTTAATGGCGCAGAACCGATAAGCAAAATTGTCAATTCGATCAGTTCATTGTTTTTTAAAGACAATTATATGAAGCTTTATAATTTAGAATTTGCTCAAATCAGCTATTCTCAAGACATTTTAAATGGGATAAATTTGAATACTAAATTAGGTTATGAGCAACGAAAACCGCTTTTTAATACAACTGACTATTCTTTCTTTAAAAGAGATGATCTTTATTCGTCAAATAATCCTTTTGCTCCAGACGATTTTACGACTCCTGCTTTTACACAGCATCATTTATTTAAAACATCTTTGAGCGCGCGAATTAACTTCGGAAACAAATACATTTCCAGACCTGATGGGAGATATAATGTTAAAAATGAAAAGTATCCCACCATACTTCTAGCATTTGAAAAAGCTTTTGCCGCAAGCGAAAAGAAATATGAATTTGAAAGAATTGGTGCTTCTGTACAATATGATTTATCATTAGACAATAAAGGACTTTTAGGGATGAATTTTAGAGCTGGAAAATTCTTTAATGCAGAAAATATATCCTTCATAGATTACAGACATTTTAACGGAAATCAAACCCATATAGGAACAAGCGATCGTTATTTGAACGTCTTTAACTTAATGCCGTATTACGACAACAGCACAAACGACAGTTATCTTGAAATACATTCAGAATATAATGACACTGGATTTATTATGAATAAAATTCCGTTATTGAATTTATTGAAATCAACAATGAATTTAGGTTTTCATTCTTTGGCAATTCCAGACAGAAAACCTTATTCTGAATTTACGGTTGGTTTAGACAACCTTGGATTTGGAAAATTTAAAGTTTTTCGATTAGATTATGTTCATTCTTATCAAGGAGGAACGCAGCAAAACGGTGTTGTGTTTGGCTTAAAGATTTTGAATGTATTAGATTAAGATACAGAGAAAAAAAAGGTTCAAAGGAACAAAGATTTATACAAAAACCTTTGTCCCTTTGAACCTCTAACCTTTGAACCCTTTAACAGTGATAATCATCTGGCTCAATATGAATCAGAACATTGCCTAATTGCGGTATTTTTTCTTTTAAAGTATCTTGCAGTCTATGAGACAAATCGTGTCCTTCTTTAACTGAAATTGCTGCTGAAACAATGGCATGAAGATCGACGTGATATTTCATTCCGGCTTTACGAATGAAACATTTTTCAGTTCCCAAAATACCACTTACTGTTAGGGATTGAATTCTAATTTCTTCGACTAAGTCGTCGTTTAGATTTTCATCCATAATTTCGCCTAGTGCGGGCCTGAAAATCTTATAGCTGTTGTATAAGATAAAAAACGCAGCAAAAAGTGCTGCCCAGTCATCTGCAGATTCGTAGCCTTTTCCCATTATCAGCGCGATCGAAATTCCAATAAATGCTGCAATAGAGGTTAAGGCATCACTGCGATGGTGCCACGCATCGGCGGCAAGAGAAGAGCTGTTTGTTTCTTTGCTTCGTTTCATTACCAAACGAAAAGAATATTCTTTCCATATAATTATAGCTCCCAAAATATACAGAGTCCATGATTTTGGCAAACCGTGAGAAGTCTGAATATTAGAAATACTTTCGTAACCAATAATCGTTGCCGAAGTAATTAAAAAACCAACGACCAAAAAAGTGATTAAAGGTTCTGCACGGCCATGTCCGTAAGGATGATTTTCATCTGGCGGTTTATTAGAATATTTGATTCCGAATAAAACCAGAAAAGACGAAAATATATCCGCTGTTGATTCTATCGCATCTGCAATTAAGGCATATGAATTGCCAAAAAAACCTGCCAGACCTTTTACTAAGGCTAGGCAGGTGTTTCCAACTATACTAAATATAGTAGCTTTTACAGCTTTTTGTTCATCTGTCATTTAGACTGTTTTTTTTGCCACAAATTCACGAATTTAAATCTTCAAAGATTATCAAAAATAATTCGGGAATTGGTGGCTGACTTTTTTTACGCTCTCACGATTTTTGCTCCAATTGCTCTTAAACGCTCGTCGATGCGCTCATATCCACGGTCAATTTGTTCGATATTTTGAATTGTACTTGTTCCCTTCGCTGAAAGCGCAGCAATCAATAACGAAATTCCAGCACGAATATCTGGAGATGACATTGTTGTCGCTTTTAATTGAGATTCAAAATTATGCCCCATAACTACCGCTCTGTGCGGATCGCATAACATAATTTTTGCTCCCATATCGATTAATTTGTCTACGAAAAACAAACGGCTTTCGAACATTTTTTGGTGAATTAAAACATCACCTTTTGCTTGTGTTGCCACAACCAAAACGATGCTTAATAAATCTGGTGTAAATCCCGGCCATGGCGCATCTGCAATGGTTAAAATAGAACCGTCAATATCTGTTTTTACTTCGTAACCATCTTTGTGAGCAGGAATGTAAATATCGTCGTTGCGTTTTTCGATTGTAATTCCAAGTTTTCTGAATGTATTCGGAATCAAACCTAAATTTTCCCAGCTTACATTTTTGATCGTAATTTCACTTTTTGTCATAGCCGCAAGACCAATCCAAGAACCAATTTCGATCATATCAGGAAGAATTCTGTGCTCACATCCTCCAAGGCTTTCAACACCTTCGATAGTCAACAAGTTAGATCCAACGCCTGTAATGTTTGCTCCCATTGAGTTCAACATTTTACACAATTGTTGCAAATAAGGCTCACAAGCAGCGTTATAAACTGTAGTTTTTCCTTTTGCCAAAACAGCAGCCATTACAATATTTGCAGTTCCAGTTACAGAAGCTTCATCAAGCAACATATCTGTTCCTTTAAGTCCTTCTTCTGGAGATTCTACTCCGTAAAAATGATCTTCTCTGTTGTATCTAAATTTTGCTCCCAGGTTAATAAAACCTTCAAAGTGAGTATCTAATCTTCGACGGCCAATTTTATCTCCTCCTGGTTTTGGGATGTATCCTTTTCCGAAACGAGCCAAAAGCGGTCCAACAATCATAATAGAACCACGAAGTGCTCCACCTTCTTTTTTAAAAGCTTCTGTTTCTAAATATCCAACATTAACCTCATCTGCCTGAAACGTAATCGAACCCGGTTCATTGCGTTGAATTTTTACACCTAAATTACCCAGTAAAGTGATTAATTTATTGATGTCAATAATATCGGGAATATTATTAATTTTTACTTTATCCCCCGTTAGAAGCACGGCACATAAAATTTGTAATGCCTCATTTTTTGCTCCTTGCGGAGTGATTTCTCCTTTTAAAGGAGTTCCTCCTTCGATTTTAAAAATTCCCATAGATCTTGTTTAGGTTCTAAGGTTCTGAGATTCTGCGGCTCTAAGCTAAAGGTCTTAGCATCTTAGCTCCTTAGGATCTTAGCCCCTTTCTTATTTCTGATTATTGTTTTTTTGAAAAGGCTTTGGCTTTCCTGGTCCTTTATTATTTTTATTGCTTTGAATTTTAGGCTGTCCCGGCGGCGTAATTTTATTTGACATACGTTTGTTGGTACGCAATAAATCAGTTGTATTTAAAAGCTCTTCTGTGCTTTGCAATAAATTGATTTTTCCTCCAGACAATTCAAATAAATGTTCAAATATCACATCGTCTTTTACTGTGTCTTTATTCCAGCTCAAATACGATTTTTTCATGTGATTTGCGATCACTAAAACCAACGCATTTTTCATTTCTCCTTCTTCCCATTTATTGGCAACATCAATCATATATTTGATGTTGTTACCATAAAATCTATATTTTGGAAAGTTTTGCGGATATTGCAAAACATCTGGTTTTAACTGCAATACATCGCGAGACGGAATTGGATATGGTGATTCTACATCTAATTTAAAATCAGACATAATAAAAAGCTGATCCCATAATTTATGCTGAAAATCTGGCACATCACGCAAATGCGGGTTTAAGCTTCCCATAACCTGAATAATGTATTTCGCCGCTTTATTACGCGTTTCAGCATCTTCAATAATAGTGGCCTGATCGATCAGTTTTTGCAAATGACGACCGTATTCCGGAATAAGCAAACGTTGTCTTTCAGAATTATATTCTAAATTAAAAACAACGTCATTCGCGACTTCTTTTTTATATTTTTCGTTCATAAGTTATAATGAAACTATACCTTCTATAGTAGAAACTTCTTTGTATTTGCTGATTACTTCGTCAGCACTATTCATTGTAACATCTATAGAAACACTGGTAAATTTACCCGTTTTCGATTTTGTTGTTTTGATAACCGCACCCATACTGTCAAAAGCTTTCTCTACACGATCCACATTGTCAGCTACCGTTGGCACAATAAATTTATACAAATATTCTGCTGGCCAAGTGTTTGAATTATCTAACTCAACCTTTAATCTTTCGTAAAATTCGGCGGTGTTTTTTTCTTTATCGTTCTCCATTCGTAATTAAAAATAAAGGCAAATATACGGTTTTGATTTCAGATTTTTTAGATTTTTTCTTTTAGAAAAAAGGCACAAAGTTACAATCGCGACGCTTCTGGGCAAAGATGCAGAGAAAAAAGCAATAGAAGATTATATCTTTGTAAAATTTCCTCTTATATTTGAGAAAATAATCTGCGGAAATCTCGCGAAAAGTCGCAGAGCCGCAAAGAAAATTCATTAAGCTTAAAAACTTTGCACCTTCGCGACTTTGCGAGATTAAAACATACTGCAATGAAAAAAATCTTTTTTTTACTTCTCTTTACTATTTCTTTCACCCTTACGAATGCCCAAGAAGTTAAAACGCTAACTTATTTCCAGAACGACACACTAAAACTGGATTTAGATTTGTATTTGCCTCAGAAAAAAATGAATGAAAAAATTCCGTTAATTATTTTTGCTTTTGGCGGAGGATTTTCTGGCGGAGAACGCACAAGCGAAAAAGACTTCGGAATATTTATGGCGAAAAACGGATATGCAGTTGCGAGCATTTCATACAGCCTTTATATGAAAGGAAAAGATTTTGGATGCAAAGGAACTTTAACCGAAAAAATAAAAGCAATTCAGATTGGCGTGAGCGATATGTGGCAAGCGACTTCGTTTTTAATCGAAAATGCAAATAAATACAATCTAGACGCTTCAAAAGTATTTATTTCTGGAATAAGTGCTGGTGCCGAAATTGGTTTTCAAGCTTCGTTTTGGGATTATAAACTGATGAATTTGTACAAAAATAATCTTCCTGAAAATTTTAAATACAAAGGTTTTATCGGAGGTTCTGGCGCAATTCAAGATATAAATTTAATTACTAAAGAAAAAGCAATGCCAATGTTATTGTCGCACGGAAATAGTGACGAAACGGTTCCGTACAACGCTGGCTCGCATCGTTCTTGCCCAACAAATGCCTCGGGCTGGCTAATTCTTTTCGGATCTTATGCTGTTTACAATCATATGACCGATTTACACAAAGATGTTGAACTGATTACCTTTTGCGGTGGCGGACATGAATTCTCGGGTTATCTTTTTCATCAAGGACAGCAATATGTTTTAGATTTTGTGAATGATGTTTTGAAAGGAAAAAAGTTTGAATCGCATATTATTATTCCTTCTGATAAAAAAGGTAAAGATTCTGGAAAGTATTTATTTTGTGAGTAATAATATTTACTAAAGCCGAAATTTAAAAAAATTAAGTCTACAACTCTTTGTCATTTTTAGTTCCGGAGAGACAATCTATTTTGCAGCGCTGGCTCTTAGTAAAGTTGCATCAATATTTATTAGAGTTTCAATGTTTTTATTTGAACTTTAGCTATGTATATTTGTCAACAAACCTACAACGTTTTTGAAACCTTTAAGGAAATCGTTGCTTTAAAATAATTCCAAAACCAAAATCATGTTTCTATAGCCCTGATTGAGGTGATATCCTTTTTTGGCGGTCTCGATAGCTATCGGGAGCCAAAAGATATAGCCGAAAGCACGAACCCAAATCTCCTAAAATTGCGAAATCATTCGCTCAAGGCAAAATAATCTTTTTAAATACAATAACTTTAGGTAAATTTGCGCTTTATTTTACGAAAGTGCAAAAAGAAATCATAGTTCTCATTGGTGGCCCGGGAACGGGAAAATCTACTCTTATCAACGAATTAGTCGCTCGTGGCTATTGCTGTTACCCTGAAATTTCAAGACAAGTTACACTCGAAGCACAACAGCGCGGTATCGATCAATTGTTTTTAGAACAGCCTTTATTGTTTAGCGAAATGTTGCTGCAGGGACGCATTAAACAATTTGAAGATGCACTTGAAGAGCCTGAAAATGTAGTTTTTATTGATCGCGGTATTCCAGATGTTGTAGCTTATATGGATTATATTGGTGATGATTATCCGGAACATTTTACAAAAGCCTGCGTAGATTTTAAATATTCTAAAACTTTTATTTTACCGCCTTGGGAAGAAATTTACGAAAGCGATACTGAACGCTACGAAAATTTCGAACAGGCAGAAACTATTCAGAAACATCTTATCGAAACCTATAAGAAATACGGCTACGACTTAATTGAAGTACCTAAAGATACGGTTGAGAACAGAATTCTTTATATCTTAGATAAAATTTAGGCGTTTGTTTAAAGTTGCAAAACTAGAAACTGCTTTCTAAATTTTTTAACTTTAAAACGACACCAATGCCAGAAGCGCAAGAAATTCTTTTAAAATACTGGAAACACGACAGTTTTAGACCGTTGCAAAAGGAGATTATTGACTCGGTTTTGGATGGTCAGGATACTTTTGCCCTGCTTCCTACTGGTGGCGGAAAGTCGATTTGTTTTCAGGTTCCGGCCATGATGAAGGATGGAATTTGCTTAGTAATTTCGCCTTTAATTGCTTTAATGAAAGATCAGGTTGCCAATTTGCAAAAGCGAGAAATTAAAGCCATTGCACTTACGGGAGGAATTCATACTGAAGAAATTATTGATCTGCTAGACAATTGCCAATACGGAAATTACAAGTTTCTATATCTATCTCCTGAACGACTTCAATCTGACTGGATTTTAGAACGCATCAAAAATCTTCCTATCAATTTAATTGCAATTGATGAAGCGCATTGTGTCTCGCAATGGGGACACGATTTTCGTCCGGCTTATTTGAAAATTTCAGAACTAAAAAAATACTTCCCTAAAATTCCGTTTCTAGCTTTGACCGCTACGGCAACTCCAAGAGTTATTGAAGATATTAAAACAGAAGTGGGATTAAAAGATCCAACGTTTTTTCAGCAATCATTCGAAAGAAAAAATATTGCCTACATGGTTTTTGAAGTCGAAGATAAATTGTACCGAGTTGAGCAAATTTTAAAGAAAAACCCACAGCCTTCTATTATATATGTCCGAAATAGAAAATCGTGCCTGAACATGTCGACGCAATTGCAATCATTAGGTTTTAGTGCAACGTATTATCACGGTGGACTTTCGGCTAAAGAAAAAGACAAAAACATGCAATTGTGGATGTCTGAACAAGCGCAGGTTATTGTAGCCACAAATGCATTCGGAATGGGAATTGACAAAGACAATGTAAAAACAGTTATTCATACACAGCTTCCTGAAAACATCGAAAATTATTATCAGGAATCTGGAAGAGCGGGACGAAATGGTGAAAAATCTTTTTCTGTTGTTTTGACGAATTCTTCAGACAGCAATCAATCTGAACAGCAATTTTTAAGTATTCTGCCAGATAAAAAGTTTCTGAATACTATGTACGTCAAGCTTTGCAACTATTTTCAGATTGCTTATGGCGAAGGCTTAGACGATTCATTTTCTTTTAAACTGAATCATTTTTGCCAGAAATACGATTTTCCTACTCTTAAAACATATAATGCTTTGCAGTTTTTAAACCAGCAGGGAATCATTACAATGTCGCAGGAATTCTCAGAAAAAATTACGATGCAGTTTTTAATTGAGTCGAAAGAAGTGATTCGGTATATGAGTTTAAATCCGAATGACGAAGAAATTATTTTGGCCATTTTGAGAACTTATCCTGGAGTTTATGAAATGAAAACACCTTTTAATATTTCATTGATTGCAAAAAAATCAAATCATACCGAAGAGCAAGTTTCGGCAGTTTTAGAAAAATTAAGAGAAAAGGAAATCATCGATTATAAAGCTAAAAATAACGACGCTACAATATTATTTAATGAAGTTCGTGAAGATGACCGAACTATAAATAGAGTTTCAAAATATCTTGAAAAACAAAATCAGCTTAAAAAAGACCAGCTTTTATCTGTACTACATTATATAAAGGATAAAAAAACCTGCAAGAACCGATTAATTTTGGACTATTTTGGAGAAGAAACCACTTCTAATTGCGGTGTCTGCTCTTATTGTATTACACAAAAAGGAAAAATTACCGAAGCTGATTCTATTGCAGATAAAATTCTCTCCTTATTAAAAACAGCTGCTTTAACTTCCAGAGAAATTCAGACCAAAATAAAGCTGGACACCAATGATGTTATATTGGCACTTCAGGAATTATTAGAGAACAATTATATCATCATACAAGCGAATAATAAATACACTTTAAAATCATAATGGAAAAATTGAGAATTATTTTTATGGGAACCCCAGAATTTGCTGTCGGCATTTTGGATACCATTATTAAAAACAATTACGATGTTGTTGGCGTTATTACAGCTGCAGATAAACCAGCTGGACGCGGACAAAAAATAAAATATTCGGCAGTAAAAGAATATGCGCTTGCAAACAATCTTACTCTATTACAGCCAACCAATTTAAAAGACGAAAGTTTTTTAGCCGAATTAAAAGCTTTGAATGCAAATTTGCAAATTGTCGTTGCGTTTAGAATGCTGCCAAAAGTTGTTTGGGAAATGCCAAGTTTAGGAACTTTTAATCTTCATGCTTCTTTATTGCCAAATTATCGCGGTGCGGCACCAATAAATTGGGCCATCATTAATGGTGAAACCAAAACTGGAGTTACTACTTTCTTTATTGATGATAAAATTGATACTGGAGCCATGATCTTAAATTCGGAAATTGCTATTGAACCGGAAGAAAATGCTGGACAATTGCATGACAGATTAATGTTATTGGGAAGTAAAACTGTAATTGATACCTTAAAAGTAATTGAAAACAGAAACGTAACTACAACAATTCAAGAAGATGATGCTGAAATTAAAACGGCATACAAACTCAACAAGGAAAATTGTAAGATCGATTGGTCAAAATCTGGAGCAGAAATCAATAATTTGATTCGGGGCTTAAGTCCCTATCCGGCTTCTTGGTGCTTTTTAAAAGACAAAAATGAAGAACAAAACATCAAAATATACGAAGCAAAACTCGTTTTAGAATCGCATTCTTTTGAGACTGGAAGCTTGATTTGCAGTAAAAAAGAAATCAAAGTTGCAGTTCAAGATGGCTTTTTACAGCTTTTAAGTTTGCAATTACCTGGAAAAAAGAGAATGCAGGTTGCAGAATTGCTAAATGGGATAACTTTTTCTGATACGGCAAAGGTCTATTAAGGTCAGTAAAACAGGGGTTTCTACCTGTTTTTTGATCGACGAACAACCTGCGTTATGAACAAAAAAAGCAAGTTATTAACAATTTTTACTAAAAATAAAGAAAACACTTGCAAGGAACGGATTTCCTACTAAATTTGTGTATTAACAATTTTTTTTAACCAACAATTAATAACTAATTATTATGAACAAATCAGAATTAATCGATGCTATCGCTGCTGATGCAGGAATCACAAAAGCTGCGGCAAAATTGGCTTTAGAATCATTTTTAGGAAACGTAGGAGCTACTTTGAAAAAAGGTGGTAGAGTTTCATTAGTAGGTTTTGGATCTTGGTCAGTATCTGCTAGAGCTGCTAGAGACGGTAGAAACCCTCAAACAGGAAAAACTATTCAAATCGCTGCTAAGAATGTTGTAAAATTCAAAGCTGGAGCTGAGTTAGAAGGTGCAGTGAACTAAGTAAGAAAGTTCTCTAAACTTATAATATAATCAAAACCCTCCTTATGGAGGGTTTTTTTGTGCGGTTTAACGATTTTATTTGGGTTTTTAAAAATTTTATGATTAAATTTAATAAAAATTGTAGCCGTATGATTTCAGAAAAATTAAAAAAAGGACACCTGCTTATTGCCGAGCCTTCGATAATTGGAGATTTATCATTTAATAGATCGGTAATTTTATTAGCAGACCACAACAAAGAAGGATCAATAGGTTTTATCATTAATAAGCCATTAAAGTACACTATTAATGATTTGATACCTGAGATCGATGCTTCGTTTAAGATATATAATGGAGGCCCTGTGGAACAGGACAATCTATATTTCATTCACAATATTCCTGAATTAATCCCGAATAGCGTAGAGATTTCTAATGGAATTTATTGGGGAGGTGATTTTGAATCAACTAAAGACTTAATTAACGACGGATCTATCAGTAAAAATAACATTCGTTTTTTCTTAGGATATACCGGTTGGGACGAAAACCAGCTTGAAAGTGAAATGCAGGGAAACTCCTGGATCATTGCTGATAATAATTACAAAAACAAGATTATTGGCAAATCGACCACTCATTTTTGGAAAGAGCAAATTATTGAGCTCGGTGGCGATTATCTTATTTGGTCTAATGCACCTGAAAATCCATATCTGAATTAATTTTCAGAAATGGATTCATTTAGTTTCTGCACTAATAAATGAGCCAGATTGCTTGTAAACTCCTTTTTTCGATATTTACTTATCGGCTGTATCCCTGTGATTACATTTGTCAAGAATAATTCGTCTGCTTTTTGAAGATCAAAAGGCGAAATTACTTCTTCAGCTACTTCTATGCCTTCTACTTTTTTAGCTATGGCTAGAATCTGCTTACGCATAATTCCGTTTAGACAGCCTTCAGAAATTGGAGGTGTAATTAATTTTTTGCCTGTCAGCATAAATAGATTGCCTTGTAAGCCTTCAACAACATTTTTAGTATCATTTACTAAAAGGCAGTTAGCCAAACCGTTTTCGTGAGCAAAAATGCTTCCGGTTACGTTTATCATTTTATTTGTCGTTTTAATCGACGATAATAATTGTTTGGTTACATAGAAATCTTTGTACAAATCAACTTCATATTCAGCCGTATTTAAACCGTAAGAAGCGTTTTCAAGAGCAGTTGCGTGAATTAAATACGAAACTTCATTTGTTGTAGGAAGATACAAACCGCCATCATTTCTAAAAACGGTAATCCTTGCTCTTGCTGAGTCCGAAATTCCGTTTTGTTTTACAAGATTTAAAACTTGTTCTTCAAAGAATTCCATGGTAAAGTTCATGGGGATTTCCATTCTGACAACACGCATTGAAGCCATTAGCCTAAAATAATGATCTTCGAGAAACAATATTTTGCTGTTGATTATTTTTAGTGTTTCAAAAACCCCATCTCCATACAAAAAAGCACGATTTTGAGTTAATATATTCTCTTCCTGCGCAGCTATGTTTCCGTTAAAATTGATCATAAAAAAACCCTGAATTTTGTTCAGGGCAAATATAAGGTATAAAATAGAGATTTACTAAACAGATCCTATAAGATGTTTCAGGTCAGAGATCTGATTCTCCCACAATTGTTTAGCCTCTCCTACTTCTTCTTTTTCAGCGAAATCGACAACCATCAACGACACATCTTTCGTCAATTCATCGACTAAGATATGAAGTTCAAAAAAATATTCAGTATCCTTACTGCTTTCGTCAACCCATTTAAATTTAACTTTTTCTCCCGTTTTTTTAGAAGCCAAACGCGCTTTTTCTTGCGAGTCATTCCAGATGAAAGTAAAAAATTCGCCTCTTGAGTTTACATTGTCTGCAAACCATTCTGACAAACCTGACGGCGTTGATATATATTGATATAATAATTGTGGCGAAGAATTTATAGGAAACTCGATTTCGTAACGTATTTTTGGATCCATGTGCTACTTTAAATTTTTTCGAAATATAAGAATATATGTCCAAAAACAATGCGTTTTTAAAAATATTTTTTTTTCTTCATTTTATTCTTGTAAGCTTTAATATTATTTCTATCTTTGCACCCGCAATCAGGAATTCATTGATAGCAGTCCAGGCGAGGTAGCTCAGTTGGTTAGAGCGCAGGATTCATAACCCTGAGGTCACGGGTTCAACTCCCGTCCTCGCTACAAAAGGCAAAACCCTTAAACAGAAATGTTTAAGGGTTTTTTATTGGAATTTACTTCTTATCTAGCAGGAAATTTGAATTAGTTAAGCTTAAAATTGTTTTTCATCTGCATAAAAACTTGAAAAGCAAAACGATCCCCCCATTCCACAAAGTCTTCATCGCCAAGACTTTTATAACGTTTACAATTTCTAACAAGCAAAAAAATTGCGCAAAGTCAGAGACATTTGCACAGCTTTTCAAAAGGAACTCTTCCCGGAGCGTGGAAATAGAATCAATTTATTATTTTCTCATACTTTCTTTCACCTTTTCTCTGTGCTGCTCACCCCACGCACTGAGTTCACGAATTACACTTTTTAAAGTTCGGCTGTAATCTGTTGCTTCATAAATAATACTTACTGGGGTTGTTGGATAAACAGTACGTTTAATAAAATCATTTAGTTCCAAATCTTTTAGTTCTTTTGCCAGTATTTTGGGAGAGATTCCTGCAATTTCTTTACGAATTTCATTAAACCGTTTAGGAGACTGCACAAGACTTAGAATCAAAGCAATTTTCCATTTGCCATTTAAAACATACAGGGCATCCAGTATGTTTTTAAGCGATCCTGCACATTCATCTTGTGTTGGAAGTACTTCTTTTTCAATTGTTTTCATAGCTGTAAAGATACAAACTTTCCTAAAAGTAACTGATTTCCTTTAGGTAACTACTATCTTTTGCATAGCTGATACTCTTAGCTTTGCCTTAAGTAAACCTTAAAACAAAGTCATGCTTTTAAGTCAAAATGAACATACGATTTTGACACATTCGGGTTTTAATTTTTAAATTTTATATCTCTAAATTATGAAACACATTCTTCACTTAATGTCAAGCATTCAAGGAAATCAATCTTATAGTATTAAGCTTGGACAGCTTATTGTAGAAAAAATTCAGAAAAAGTATCCCGGCAGCACGGTTGAAGAACTTAATCTGGCAGAAAATGAAATTCCACATCTTAATCCTGATTCTCTTCGCAGCTTATTTTCTCCTCCTAATTTATTAAACGAAGAACAAAAAGAATCTATCCGCTTTTCTGATGATTTATTAAAACAATTATTTAATGCAGACATCATTGTTATTGGAGCTCCTCTTTACAATTTTACAATACCTTCAACTTTAAAAGCCTGGATTGATCATATTACCAGACCCGGAGTAACTTTTGGATATGGTGAAGACGGGCGACCTATTGGAATGGTTAGAGATAAAAAAGTATATGTTGCTATGACCTCTGGTGGTGTCTATTCAGAAGGTCCCGGCAAAGCCAATGATTTTGTAGTTCCATATTTACAAGCCTTTCTTGGCTTTTTGGGCATGAGTGATTTAATAGCTATTCGAGCTGAAGGACTAAAAGTTCCGGGAATAAAAGAAACTGCGATGGAAAATGCAATTGACAGTATTGTAATTGATTAATCCATTGTAAAATCTATGTTACACTTTTAATTCTATCAAAAGCAAAGTCTTCATCAGCAATGTTGCGCAAATGCCTCTGAGTTTAAACCAAAATTTAATATAAATTATAAAATACAGTTTGTTGATTCTATATAAAAAACAGAACTAAAAATTTCGCAAAGTCAAAGATATTTGAGCAGCTTTTCAAAAGGAACTCTTAGCGGAGCGGGTTAATGGTTTAACTCACGTCCTCGCTACAAAAAACAAACCCTTAAACAGAAATTTTTAAGGGTTTGTTTTTAAAATTCACTTCTAATCCGGCAGGAAATTTGAATCAATTAGGCTTAAAGTTATTTTTCATCCGTATAAAAACTTGAAAAGTAAAAATATTATCCTAAAAAGCATTTAAAAGTATTTTACGTATTTTTGTGTAAATACAAATCTAACAAATGAAACGTTCCGGCACAGCAGATCTTCCTTTACATTATGGACATGTTCCATTATGGCTTGCCGAACGAATGTCTAAACTTGGTTTTGCTATTGTAGAAACGATTGCTTTGGAGTTTTCAACCTCTGAAGTGATAAGCAAGCTTAGTAATCCTTTCTGGTTTCAGAGTTTTGGCGCTGTGATGGGAATGGACTGGCATTCATCTGGAATTACAACTTCTGTACTTGGAGCATTAAAAAAATCAGTAAACCCGCATTCAAAAGAACTTGGCATATATATCTGCGGAGGAAAAGGCAAACATTCAATGTTAACTCCACAAGAACTTTTAGCTGTAGGCGAAAAAACAGGTCTTGACGGCAACAATCTTGCGAATTGCAGTAAACTTACTGCTAAAGTTGACAATACAGCAATTCAAGACGGATTTCAATTGTACCAGCATAATTTTATCGTTGATAATAAAGGACAATGGGCTGTTATTCAGCAAGGCATGAATCCCAATTCTAAAACTGCGCGACGATATCATTGGCATTCACAAGATTTAAAATCTTTTATAAATGAGCCGCATACTTTTATTTATGGTGAAAATCAAGGTTCTATTTTAAATCTTACCGCTCAGGCAGCAACAAAATCGAGAGAAGGAATTTTAGAATTATCAAAAGAGTCTCCCACAAAAATTATGAAAGAGATGCAATACCTTTCTATGCCCGCGCATCACGATGTCAGGATGGAAGATGTTAATATGAAAAGACTTGGCGCAATGCTTTGGGCAACTCACGAAAATAAACCAGAAGATTTTGAAGAACTTTTGCTTTTAAAAGGAATGGGACCAAGAGCACTGCAATCATTAGCATTGGTAAGTGAAATAATTTACGGCACTCCTACCCGATTTGAAGATCCAGCGCGTTTTTCTTTTGCTCACGGTGGAAAAGACGGGCATCCATTTCCTGTTCCCGTAAAAATTTATGATGAGACCATTGATACTTTACAAAGAGCAATTAATCGTGCCAAAATAGGCAACAGTGACAAAATTCAAGCGATTCAAAAGTTATCTGAAATCTCAAGAAAAGCTGAAGAAAGCTTTACGCCTAATGCTAACTTTGATGCACTGATTCAAAGAGAAAGACACGAATCACACCAATACGGCGGACGAACTATTTTTGGCGATGCAAAGCCTCCAAAAAACAAACCAATTAATCCCAATAATCAGCTGGAATTATTTTAAGTTTGATTACAGATTCCCGCAAATATTATGAATGCTTTGATTATTCAGACAAATTTTTATTCAAATAAAAAAAACACAAAAATAACCGCAGTAACTGCCATTAAAATAGCATTTTTGCAAACTAATAAATTTATAACAATATGGATATCGTCAAATTCAAAATCACATCTAAAACGATAAAAGTAGAAGTACGCAATTCGAATAATTATGTTTTTAATTTCAACACTGCCTTAGAGATTGAAAAAGAGGATAGAGAGGTTTTATTACGACTTTATAATGCATTAGACATTCTTTTTAAGAAGGAAACCGCTCCTGAAATAAAAAATTACATTTCGCCAAACCAAACCAATATATTGGATCAGATTTCTGCTGTTGATAATTTAGAACAGGAATAACAGCAAGTTATTGACGTTCAAATTCAACTGATTGAAAATCTAATTTAAACATTACGATTATTCTGTTTTGGATTAAACAGCATTGCTGTACACAAACAGTTTTTCCTTTCTTTATTCATTAATATAGGGCAATTGACACAAGATTTACATCCTTCCCAAAAAAGTTCATCGGCAGTTAAGTCTGCGTAAGTAACCGGCTCAAAACCGAGCTCATGATTCATTTTCATTACTGCCGAGCCTGTTGTCAAGCTGAATATGCTTGCTTCTGGATATTTTTGACGGCTCAGCTCAAAAATTTTTCTTTTAATATTTTTTGCCAAACCTGTATGTCTGAATTCAGGCGCAACTATCAATCCGGAATTAGAAACATATCGCCCATTTTCCCAAGAAGAGATAAACGAGAATCCTGCCCATTTGCCATTTGATGCAAAAGCAATAACAGCTTCGCCTTTTTTCATTTTTTCCTCAAGCGATGCTGCTGACCGACCTGAAATGCCTGTTCCGCGAGCTAATGCAGATGACAATGTAACTTCGCAAATCTCTTTTACCCAAAAAACATGTTCAGAATTAGCAACGTCAATCGTGAAATCTAAAAGTTCTTCATTCGTTTGACTGTTGAGTAATATGGTTGTTTCTTTTTGAATTGGTTTACCCGATAGAAAATCTTTGCTCAAAAAATCTATAGTACGTTTTTGCGTTTTCATATTTTAGTGTACTTACTATTTATTAGTAAATTTGAAAGTATAAAATCCTTCTATCCAAATTATATACCAACGGTATCAACAAAACTTTACAAAAACACAAAATACTCACAAACAAATACTTAATCAGAAAAAGCATCGTTTAGACTTACCAGTTTCCTTATCAAAATGATATGATTTTATCATTTTGAAAGAAAAGCAAATACCTACAATATAAAACTATAGAAAAACATTAATTCATAACTTAGTTACCGCAAATAATCTAAAATTTACGCTTATGGAACCTGAAATGATATGGGCAAATCTTGCCTCGAATGATTTAGACAGAACAACCAAATTTTACACCGATTTGGGTTTTAAAACCAACGGAAATCGTACGCATGAATTATCTAGTATTTTATTTAGCAAAGGTAAATTTGTTATTAATTTCTTTATAAAAACTAGATTTGAAGAAAGTGCGAGAAGCAAAGCTGCCAATCTTGAAAACGAAACTGAAATAATTTTTTCAATTTCTGCCAAAAGCATAGAAGAAGTGGATCAATGGTATCTTAAAGTTAAAGAAGCTGGAGGAAAAATTTATTCTGAACCAGAAAAATTCGAAAAAGGATATACATTTGGTTTTGCAGATCCAGATGGTCATAAATTCAATTTTCTTTATTGGCCGGGAATGTAAACTCAAAAAAATACCACTCTGTTATGAAAATAAGATTTTTAATATTTTGTATGTTTTTTGTTAGTCAAAATTATATTTCAGCACAAGATAAAACGATTAAAGTGATAAATTATCTAGGAGCCGAAATGAAAAAACAAAAAATTCCTGGCTGTCAGTTAGTAATTATTAAAGATAAAAAAATTCTTCTTTCAAAAGCATTTGGTATTGCAAACGTATCCTTTTCAATGCCTGTAAAAACCAATACCATTTTTTCAATAAATTCTATTGCAAAAGTTTTTACCAGCGTAGCCATAATGCAATTAGAAGAACAAAATAAACTTAATATTCAGGATTCTATTTCTCTTTACATAGATTCGATTCCAGCATCTTGGAATAAAATCACAATCAAGCAATTACTGAGTCATACTTCTGGCCTTCCTGATATTGAAGATGAAAGAGATTTAATTGGAGGAAAGGGTCAGGATTCGGCTTGGTTTAAAGTCAAAAAACTGCCTTTACTATCTAATGCAGGAGAAAAATTCTATTACAATGCCACAAATTATTTCATTTTACAGCATATTATTGAAAAATGCAGCGGACTAGATTTTGAAACTTTTGTTCGTAAAAATCAATTTGATTTGGCTGGAATGACTTCAATATATTATGCAAATTCCTATGATGTCATTAAAAACAAAAGTCCTACTTATTCGTATTATTTTCAAGACAAAATAACAAATGAATATAGTAAAACCAATAAGTTAGTAGAGACACACGAAGAATTTCCGACAAAAATGAAAGCTGATGCTGGTGCTTTTACAACAGCCGAAGAAATGACAAAATGGATTCTTGCTTTACAGTCGGGAAAACTTCTAAAAGACAAAGAAAAGATAAATGAAATCTGGAACCCTGTAAAATTAAACAATGGAACCTTTGATGGCTTTGGAGGAATTTTAAATGCCTACGCATTGGGCTGGCCAGTGATAAATAGGAAAAAACATCCTGCAGTTGCTCCTATTGGTGGAGGCCGTGCCGCTTTTGTAATTTATACTAAAGATAATCTCACCATACTACTTTTTACAAATCTTACCGGAAGTGCTCCACAGGACATAATTGAAGAAATAGCAAAATTTTATATTCCGGATCTTGGCAGCTAGAAGCATTATAATTTCAGAAAAATTTCTTCAAAACAGAAACTAAAAAGATTGTACATTAGCTTAATCTGTAAAACAACTTTTATTAATTCAATTTAAAAAGTAATGAAAAATCAATTCGAAGATACCATCAAGAAAGCCTATAATTCTTTTAATGAAAGAAACATTGATAACGCATTATCGACAATGCAGGAAGATGTACAATGGTCTAAAGCTTGGGAGGGCGGTTATATTAGCGGACATAATGAAATTAAGGAATATTGGACCAGACAATGGACTGAAATAAACCCGAAAGTTGAGCCTGTTGGTTTTAATGAAAGAGAAAACGGAAGCTTAGAAGTTAAGGTGCATCAAAATGTAAAAGATTTGCAAGGCGGATTAATGTTTGACGGATTAGTAAAACATGTCTATACTTTTAAAGATGGATTGATCAAAACAATGGATATTGAACTGGTTGAAAATAATTAATTAGAATAAAGAAAGAGGCCTTAACGAGCCTCTTTCTTTATATTCGGAATTTTCTCTGTCAAATATTTCCAATAACGTTTTGGCATATGCTGCAAATGAACTTTCATATTTTTTCGCGATTCAATATTTACATGGGTAAAATAGTGTCGCCACAGCTCCTGAAAAAACTCTTCCTGTTCATCGCATATCTCAGTTAAAAATTTAGATGAACTCGCTCCCGGATTAAACTGCAGCTGTATTGTTGAAGTATTTTCAAGATCATAATAAATTCCGTATTTACGTTTTGTATCATAAATTAACCAGCGCTGATCTGCGTAGCGTTTTCTAAAATGATTTTCTATGAGTGGCAAAACATCGCAGTCGGGCTCAATTATAGCATAATATAATTCATCTTTCGTGAGCTTAAAACGAACAAAAGCTTCCATTCTATGTGCTTCTTTTCTGGTCAATCGGGTTGCTTTTCTGAGATCCCAAACGGCATTGTTGCTAAAATCTTCTTCCACATTTTTTGAACTTGATAAAACATGTTTTGCAAACCGAAGCATTATTTCTTCAATCTCGTTTACATCTGATAAAAATGCTTTATAAAGAGCTGCAAATCCTTCTGCCGAAAGGCGTTTCTTCAGGCCGCTTAAAACACGGTTTGCTTTTGATTCATCAGTTATAACATAATGAGAAGTAGAAAAAAGCAAAGCAGCAGAAGCTTCATTTTTTGCAAAAACAATATCTTCTAATTTATATTCATAAATTTCGAATACGGCAGTAAGCCAGCCTTCGTAAGTTCCGTCATAAATTATCTGTGTCATTTTATTAAAATAAGGCAAGCTGGTTCGAGAAATCGTTTTTGTATTTACTTTTTTGAATATTTAAAATCTGATCTTTGATTTGTATGGAAGTAAAATCTCTCTGCATTTGAAACGGCGTTGCAAAAGCCAAAAAATATTTAGCACGCGTATAGGCTATTCCTAACTTCTTTAAATCATACGGAACAAGTTTTTTGAACTGTCTTGCAGCAACAATCTTTTTAGCGCTTAAATAACCAATTCCCGGAATTCGTTTTATAAGTTCTAAATCGGCGGTATTAATATCAACCGGAAACTGATCTAAATTACGCAAAGCCCATCCCAATTTTGGATCAATATCCAAATCAAGATTTGGCTGATTAAAACCAACGATTTCATTTACATTGAATCCGTAAAAACGAATCAGCCAGTCGGCTTGATACAAACGGTTTTCACGTATAATCGGCACTGGTGTTCCAATAGCAGGAAGGCGGTTATCATTACTAATTGGGACATATCCAGAATAATAAACGCGTCGCATATTCATTTGCTGATAAAAATAATCGGCCATTCCAAGAATTTCAAGATCGCTTTCTTTTGTTGCGCCAATTACCATTTGTGTGCTTTGACCTGCCGGAGCAAAAGACGGCGCTTTATAATTGAGTTTCTTTTCTTCTTTGTAACCGATAATTTCATTTTTAAGATATTCCATCGGTTTAATCACATCAATATGATTTTTATCCGGCGCTAGTAATTTAAGACTTTGCTCTGTTGGCATTTCTACATTTACACTTAAACGGTCAGCGTAAATTCCGGCTTCTTTCATCAATTCGTCACTTGCGCCTGGAATTGCTTTTAAGTGAATATAGCCGTTAAAATTTTCTTCTAAACGCAATTTCTTGGCAATTCGAACCAAACGTTCCATTGTATAATCTGCATTATCAAAAATACCGGAGCTTAAAAATAAACCTTCAATATAATTTCTTCTATAAAAACCAATAGTAAGATCTACCACTTCCTGAACGGTAAAAGCAGCACGTTTAATATCATTGCTTTTTCTGCTGACACAATAGGCGCAGTCAAAAATGCAGTGGTTTGTAAGTAAAATTTTGAGCAGGGAAACACAGCGTCCGTCTTCTGTAAAAGCATGACAAATTCCGTAGCCTTTAGCATCTCCAATTCCTTTGTTTTTATTCTCTCGCTTGCTGCCACTAGACGCGCACGAAACATCATATTTTGCAGCATCTGCTAATATGCCTAACTTCTCCATCACTCTCTCGTTCACCATTTTGACTTTTTTTTATTGCTTTTGAAATGTATATTCAGTAATTCAAAACTAGTGATTTGGTGCGGAAAAGGCGATGTAATAGTTGTTCCAAATTGTATCTATTTGATGCAATATTTTTAAAATATTTTATATCATTTCATTATAATTATTTTCATTTTAGCGCGGTTACTTCTTTCTGCTAAAATTTAAAAACGCTCAACCATTCAAAAAAACAAGTTAAAATGTTAATCCTATAACTGTTTTTCCTCATAAAAAAATACTTTTGTTAGAACCAAAACAAAGTGAGTCTTTCATCACTAATTCCAACCTGAAAGTGTACTCTTATGGATAATGATAAATTTATTTTCTGTCTGGAAGGCGTTCCTGATGTAGATACTTATTTAGAAACTCAAGTGGTTCGAAACTTAGAGGAAATTGCTATCGATCAAGGCATTGCGAGTATTTATAAAACCTGCGATACCATCGAAGGCTTAGAAGAAAGTTTGAATGTACTGCTTTACGAAGATCATAATTTTAAGGATTATGAAATTATTTATCTCGTAATGCCAGGAGAACCTAACAATATCTGTCTTCACGATTATTATTACAGCCTTGAAGAAATTGCAGAACTTTTTGAAGGAAAAATGAAAGGGAAAATCATTCATTTTGCGAATAAGAAAATATTAGATTTAAACGAAGAAGAAGCCCAATATTTTCTTGACATTACTGGTGCGCGCGCGATTTCGGGCTACGGATCTACTTACAATAAAATAGCTAGTTCAAGTACAATCGACAAAGCTTTTTTTAGCCTGTATCAAGACAATGACGATCTTGTGGAAGTTGTTGAAGAATTGTACCAAAAACATTATGCTTTGTGCCAATTACTCGATTTTAGATTGTATTATTGACAAAAAATAAACCAATTAATTTAAACTAACCAACCCATTTATATGAAACAACTTTATGCTTCTTCCTATCCTTTTTGGGTCACTTCCAGAGCCCTTTTAATTATTGTTGGTCTAGCAGATCTTTGGAGAATATGCATACATTATCATAATTTTATAAATACAGATCTGTTGTTGCTTTTATTTGTAATTGTTTCCTCTATCATTTTTTATGGAGAAATCAAAAAATCTAAACCTAACATGATTCTTAAGTATATTGCAGGGCTTGCCGCATTAGGTTTGGGGCTGTTTATTGTGTACTATAAATTATCTGAACCCGAAGACGAGTGGCTTCGTGCGATGAACTACAATAAATTTGATTATAAAAAAGTGCTGGTATACATTTTTGCTGCTTGGTTAATTCTTTTCGGTTTATTTGATTTCTTTAAATTTGATATTGATTCTGAAAACTAAACAAGAGCGAATCTTCTCCCGATAAATGAAAGACAAAACAGCTGAAAAAGTAAAAACGTACGGAGCGAAGGGATTTAGAGAAAAATTTCTTGGTTTAGATAATCCGGCAAATCAGCTTTTTACATCAAATTCAGAACGTTTTTTTTGCTTGAAGATGGAAGAAACAATGCAATTGCAGCATCCTGTTCCGCCTTCTAAACACAGTTGTCATACCATTATTTTCATAACTTCGGGCGTTCATGTAATTAAAATTGGCTTTGAAGAATACTTAACAAATCCAAACGAAATTATTGTGGTTCCGGCTGGGCAGATTTTCTCAATAGAACACATTAACAGTAAGCATGTTGGTTATATATGTCAGTTTCATCCTGATGTTTTAATTGGAAAATATGCCAACGGCGAAATGATCCACGATTTTGATTTTCTAAAAATTGGCGGTACTCCAAATATTGCTTTTTCAGAAACAAATGCGTTCTTTATTTTCAATTTATTTCATCGATTACAAGTTGAATATGTTGAAAATGGTATTTCTAATTTAGAACTTGTTCAGTCTTATTTAATGGCGTTGTTTTGTGAAATGAATAAAAATGCTGTAAAAACTTCTAAAAACGGAACAGCTGCAATGGCGCTTTCGGCTAAGTTTAAAGAACTCATTTACGCCAATCTTAAAATAAATCATCAGGTAAAGTTTTATGCTTCATTGCTGAATGTTTCGCCGAATCATCTCAACAAATCAGTTAAAACTGCAACCGGCAAGTCGGCCACAAAATGGATTGATGAAACCATATTGCTTGAAGCCAAATATTTATTATATCAAACTACGCTTTCGGTTAGCGAAATAGCAATGCATGTTGGTCATGAAGATCAATCTTATTTTAGCCGTTTCTTTAAAAAACACGAAGATCTTACTCCTATTCAATACCGAAAATTGATTGATAAATCCTAATTATTGATTACAGAATCCTATCAACTCAAAAAGCATTTATTGAAATTTGCACCATAAAAAAAGAGCAGATTATGATTTATGTTTTTAAAACTTCAGTTGATACAAAATCCAAATTAGAGTTAGCAGCAACAGTTCTTCAGGAATTGCCGCCAGATGCTTCGTGGAATTTTGATCTTGAAGATTGTGATAACATTTTAAGAATCGACAGCGAAATCGAAATTTCGGAATTACTTCTTCAAAACAACATTTTTGACTGTATCGAATTAGAATAAATCGGCTTAGCCAAATCCTCTTCAACCTCAACTTAATTATTTATGGAAGCTGCACTGCATCAAAACAAAACTTTTGACACGATTGATCATTCGGATCAAAAACTAACGGATAACGAATTTGTAAATTGCGAGTTCATCAATTGCAACTTCTCAAAAAGCGATTTCAGTTCGATTGACTTTTTAGATTGTACGTTTAAAAACTGTAATCTTTCATTGGCCGTTCTTAAAAATACAGGTTTAAAAAATATCACATTTATTGGCTGTAAATTAATGGGATTAGACTTCAGCTCAAGCAACAGTTTTTTATTTTCGATGAATTTTCATGATTGTCTTTTAGATTATTCGACTTTCATTTATAAAAAATTAAAGAAAACCCAATTCATTGATTGTTCCTTAAAAGATGTTGATTTCTCGAATACCGATTTGTCTCTGGCAATCTTTAAAAACTGCGATTTGTCTAATGCCACTTTCGTGGAATGCATCTTGGAAAAAACAGACTTTAGAAGTTCAAGGAATTACGCTTTTGATCCTTCTGAAAACAAAATCAAAAGAACTAGAGTGTCGCATGCTGCACTGGCAGGATTACTAGAAAAATTTGATTTGGATATTGAATAAATTGTTGGTGTCAATGGTACGCGGAGTAGACGGATTTAAACCACACGCTATATAAAAATAAAAAAGGGATGCAAAACTGCATCCCTTTTTACTAAACTAACTGTAAAAATATTATTTAATCCAACGTGGATCTCCCACTTTAGCATCTTTTAACGCTTGATTACTTATTGTAAAGTCTCCAGCAGCTGCATTTGTAAATTGTGGATTCAATGTCGTATAGGTTGTTGATTTATCAACTGTAATGGCAGCGGCACCAACTGTGTATAATAAACTTGAATTGAAGTAATTATTAGCTGTAAACGTTGGCGGTGTTGTTGCTGTTGCAGTACCATTTTGGTTTGAATAGATTCCAGGAGTATCAGCAAATATTGTATTTCTTACTATAGATGCATTAGCATTAAAACGAACATATAAAATTCTATTTGTTGCTGTCATACCTTTATTAGAAATCGTACAAGCATCAATCAATACATTAGTTGTTAAACCAGTTCCTGTTAGACCAGCTGCGTTATCGATACGGATAAAATCACGGGCTACAGCACAATTATTGAAAGTACTGTTTTTAAGTGTTAAAGAAGCTAAATTTGAAGTTCTAAAATCGATAAAATCTCCACCAGTAGTCAATACATTTGTAACAATAGAGTTTTCGATTGTAGCAGAAGCAATTTTAGTGCTTCCTGTAACAGATTGTGATATCAATGATTTTGCAAAATCATGAATATTACAACCACTAATTAAAAGAGCTCCATATCCTGCACTTACTTCATTGTATTTTACAACATCTGTCTGTGTTTTATCTCCATTGATATCTAAATCAATTAAACTTAGCGAAGTTGCTCCAGCATTAAGAGTGAATTTACCATGAATTAATGGCTTATCATAACTTCTCAAACCTCTAATCGTAATTGGTTTTGTTAAAATATACTCCGCTGTAAAAACGGTATAATCACCTGGCATCAAAACTAATACTGCACCTGGGTTTGCTGCCGAAATTGCTGCATTCAAGTCATCTGTAGGTTTAACTAAAATACCAGTTCCGATGTCGATTCCAGTTGTAAAAGTGGCTGTGCCTCTCTTTTTTGCTCCGTTAAGCAATGTAGCCGTATAAGCAGTTTCTCCTGTAAGTCCAGTTATTACTGCAACTCCTGCTGTTTTTTCTGCAGCCGTAATAGTGTGTGCAATACCGCCTGGCGCAACTGTAATTTGAGTAACATTACTATTAGGCGTCCATCTTAAAGTAACTTGTTTTGCTTCGATATCTACTGGCTGTACCGGTAAGAAAAGCTGTTCAGATAAAGTAGTTGCTGTTATTACAGACCATTTTGAATCTGCTAATCCAGTTGTAATTGCTTTTACTCTGATAGAATAAACAGTTTCACCTTCTAAGGCAACAGATACCGGTAATTGTGCTGCAGTAACTTCAACTGTTTTATAAATTGTTTTAAACTCAGCATCATCTGCGCTAAACTCTACTACATAATGATCTGCAGCTTCGTTTACTGTCCAATTAAGTTCAACAGTAGTTTGATTTTTTACTTTTGCCGTAAGTGATATAGGAGAAAATTCTCTTGTATTTCCTAAACCATCTAACAATTCATCTGTATAACTTTCGCAGCTTGAAACTGCAAAAGCGAGCAAGAATGTGGCTATTAATCCTTTTACTATATATTTTGTTTTCATAACAATTATAATTTATAATTAATTTTTTCTAAGATTCTTAATAACCGTAATCATTAACTAATTTCCCGTTGCTTCCGTCAAGAAATACTTGCCAGATTGGCCAGAACTGTCTGTTGTCAGGATTAACACCTGTTTTATACAGTGAATTTATCTTAGTATCAATTAAATTATTCCAAGCTACTGAAGTGTAATCTGTTCCTGGATTTGTTGTTTCGCCTCTGTTTAACCCATAGATATCAAGAGTTACGTTGTCTGCCTTAAATTTATAATATAAAGTTGCTGGAACATCTGCATACTCTCCTGTATGTGCTGCTAAATTTGTCATTTTTTGTTTTGCCTGATCTAATTTTGCTTTAAGCAAATTCCAACGAATAAGTGCTTGCTTACGCTCCATTTCGCCAGTAAATTCAAATTTATTTTCTTCAACAAGGGCGTTAAACATTGCCTCTTTGCTTGTTAAGGCATTTACATAAGCATCTACTTTTACAGCTTGAACTGCTGGCGCAAAAGCTCTTCTGCGGATTTCTTTTAAATACGGTGCCGCTGCGCCTGGCCCTTCTAATTCATTTGCCGCTTCAGCAGCGATAAGAAGTACCTCAGCGTAGCGCATATAGATTTTATTTACACCATCATCATTTGTTGAGGTAACGAAACGAGTCATCCACTCATAACGATACTTTCCAAAATACCAAGTATTTAACGCTCCTAATTCTTGTTTAGCAACATTATTTACAGCTGTACCCCATTTGTAAGGAACGCAAGTTACATTACGGCGAGAATCGGCTTGATCATAATCATAAAATACAAACGGAAGCGGTCCTGCAGTTCCTCCGCGGTTAGCGCCATTAGCATGAAACTGGTCATTAGTTGTATGACGAACAGCAAAACTGAACAACATTCTTCCTCTACCATCTGCAAAAGGAAGTTCCCAAAGAGATTCTCCGCCTGCTGTAGTATTTTCTTGATTGTATTTTCTCCAAAAAGTTTCGAATGAAGATTCTAAACTGGCTTTTCCGCTAGAAATTACAGCACGAGATTCATCTAAAGCCAATCTATACATATTTCCAACAGAAAGTTCAGGATCTGTACTTCTTCTAATTCCGTCAGGATATTGCTGAAAACCACTTGCTGCCAAAGCTAAACGAGCGCGAAATCCTTTTACAAAAGCTTTATTGATTCTTTCTACTGTACTTGTTTTAGCTGTTTCATTTGGCCATGGAACCAAAGCAGAAGCTTCTCCTAAATCTGCAATAATTTGTTTGTAAACCACATCACGACTTGATTTAGCCAAATAAATTGTTGCCGAATTAATTGGTTCAAAACGAGCTGGAACATCGCCCCAAGCTTTAATTAAATCTGCGTAATAAATAGCTCTCAATGTTAATGCTTCTCCTAATAAATAACCAAGATCTGTTCCTGGTCTAGGATCGCCATATTGGCGCAAACCGCGAATACAGATATTAGCACGTTCAATTCCTGAATACATCATAGCCCAAGCATTGTTGGTTGTATTCATTTGTGAATTTATAGGTTTTGCATCGTATACACATAAATCTGCTGCATCACCAGCTGTTTGAGATGTATTGTACCATTCAACATCTGTATTTAATCCGTAAAAAGGAAGAAAACGGCCTCTATAAGAGTTTGTCTCAGCAAAAGGTACTTTTATTCCGTTTACTGCGCCTTCAGCTAGTCCTGCTGTAGAAAAAATTACTGACTCGTCTAGTGTTGATTGTGCTGGTGCATCTAAATAATCTTCTTGACAAGAAGTAAAAAGACTTGTTATGATTAGACCTGCTATTATTATTTTATGTTTCATCTTGATAATTATTTAATTAAAAACTTAGGTTTAAACCAAAAACCAATTGTCTGCTGCGCGGATAAGCTGAATAATCAACTCCTGGCGTAAGAGGCGTATTTCTTCTTGTAGAAACCTCTGGATCTGGACCTGAATAGTTTGTAATAACAAAAACGTTTGTAGCTGTCAGGTAAAATCTCAATTTAGTTGCGCCCACTGCATTAATAAATGAATTTGGTGCAGTATAACCTAATGTTAAAGTATTAAGTCTTAAGAAAGAACCATCTTCAACAGCCCAGTCACTAAAAACAAATCGATTCATATACGGTGACCACATTGTTGTGTTAGCATTTAATGCTGCTAAAGCAGTAGGATCTGTTACTAATTGGCCTGTTTCAACATTAAGATTTGTCCATCTTTTTCCATCTGCCATTTCTGAACTTAAGTTTCTGTATTGTCCGTTTTGGTTAGAAGTTGTAAACTCAATTTTGTTTGCGTTGTAGATGTCATTTCCAATGCTGTAGTTAAAACCAGCCGAAAGATCAAATCCGTAAGCATTAGCATTGATTGCAAAACCTCCAGAACTTTTTGGATTAGCATTTCCAATCACAGTTTGATCACTGTTATTAACAACACCATCACCATTTAGATCTTTTAATTTCATATAACCTGGCTGCACATTTCCAACTACAGTTGAAGCATTTGCAACTCCAGCTTTCAAAGTATAAGCTGTTCCGTTATAATCAAAGTCAGAAACTTCATAACGGCCATCGTTTTTATAACCATACATTAAACCAATTGGAGAACCAACGTTTACTGCGAAATCATTTCCAATTTGAGTAGATGCCCAGTTTGTATTAGCACCAAAGTTGCTCATTACACCAAGTGAATTGATTTTATTTTCGTTTACACCAATATTAAAAGAAAAGCTTAATCCGTAATTAGGTTTTTCTATTATCGCAAGATTTACAGTAGCCTCAAAACCTTTATTTTGAGTTTCCCCCATATTTCTGTATTGAAAATCATAACCTGTTCCTGGAACTGGAAAATTGATTAAAAGATCTTTAGTAACATTTTTATAAGCTTCTAGCGATCCCGTTACACGGCCTTTAAAGAAATCAAAATCAAGACCTAAGTTTTGAGTTACTGTCGTTTCCCATTTCAAATCAGGATTAGCCAATGTTTTTGATGCTGCCCAATAACTTCCAACACCATTGATCCATGTTGTAGTAGAAGATTCAAAATTTTGAACTGTTTGTCCTACCGGAATATTATTGTTTCCAGCTTCTCCATAACTTAATCTAAGTTTAAGCAAGTTGATCCAAGATACATCTTTCAAGAAATTCTCAGAAGAAATTTTCCAAGCTACAGCAGCTGCCGGAAAATATCCCCAACGATTATCTCCTAAGAATCTGCTAGAACCATCCGCACGGTAAGTTGCTGTAAACAAGTAGCGATCTTTGTAGTCATAATTCATACTTCCAAAAAACGAAAGCAATTTATCATCTGGACTATAGTAATTATCAACAGAATTTGGTTTTCCTTGTGTTGTTAATTTTTTTGATTGATCAAAATCAAAAAACTTTGGAAAACCATGAAGTACAGTCATTACTTGATTTGAAGTAGAATTGATCATCTCTTCTCCTGCAAGAACTTTCAAATGATGATTTTCTCCAAGAAACTTACTAAAATCGTAAGTAAGCGTGTTTGCATTTCTAAATCTGTAATCTTTACGATCTCCGATAGTAAGTGCCGGCATACCTTGGTTTTCAGATGCAGGAACGTTATTTACATAATATGTGCTTCTTCCGTAAAAACGATAATCTTGATAATAGAAATTATCTAATCCGAATTCTGATTTAAACTGAAGATCTTTAATTATTTTCCAAGAAAAACTTCCAAGCATATTAAATACTTTTCTGTTTTGCTGACGATCTGTATCTGCTGTTGCAACAAAAGGATTTACAAGATAGCTAGAAACAGCTTCATCTGTATTATCTGTTGTTAATCCAGGCAATGGAATTGGAGAATAACCAACCGCATGACGCAAACGAGCATCTGCAGAAGAAACTTCTTTTTGTTCGTTAAGTCCGCCTCCGTTTATTTCTGTATCTGCGTAACGCATTGTAAAAGCAAGATCGATTTTATCAGAAGCTTTGCTGTTTAAAGCCAGCGAAAGGTTATTTCTTTTAAAATCTGAACCAATCATGATCGCTTTTTCATCGTAATGAGCATAATTAAAATTAAAGTTGATTTTATCAGAACCACCACGTATTCCTAAATCACGGCTTTGAACTTCGCCAGTACGTCCGTAAATTTGTTTCTGCCAATTATCACCTTTTACACCATTATATAAATCTCTGTCTTGGTAGCTTCCAAAATATTTTTCGTATGATGGAATGTCATTATCTAATAATGCATATTCATATTGCCATTTTACAAAATCTTGCGGATCAAGAACATCAATTTGTTTTGCCATGGTTTTCATACCATAGAACATATTATAGTTTACCGATATTGTTCCGTTTTTACCTCTTTTTGTAGTAATCAAAATTACTCCATTTGCTCCTCTAGAACCATAAATTGCAGTTGACGAGGCGTCTTTCAAAATAGTTTGAGATTCTACATCGGCAGCCGGAACGTCGTTCATACTATTTACAGGAAATCCGTCTACTAAAATAAGCGGCGCACTGTCTTGTGTTAATGATCCGCCGCCACGAATTCTAATTTTGATTTCAGAATCTGGAGAACCTTCAGAAGACGTTACCTGAACTCCGGCAACACGCCCAGTAAGCGCTTCTGCTAAATTAGCTACGGGATTTTTTCTTAAGTCATTCCCAGAAACTACAGAAACTGCACCTGTTAAATCTTGTTTTTTAACACTAGAATATCCAACAACCACAACTTCATTTAAGTTATTAGAGTCTTCAGACAAAACAACATCAATTTTAGTTTTTCCAGTTGCAGGAACTTCTTTTGTTTTAAAACCTATAAATGAAAAAGAGATTACTCCTTTGGTATTTGTAAGCTTTAATCTATAGTGCCCGTCAAAATCTGTAGAAGTCCCATTCTTTGTTCCTTTCTCAAGTACATTAACACCCGGAAGGCCTAAACCTTGAGCATCTTTTACGGTACCTTCTAGTGTTACATTCTGCGCACTCATTCGATTGCTCATCAATAAGCACAACAAGAAAACAAAACAATAGTTTGCTCCTTTATTAAATAAATCTTTAAAATTCATGGTTTATTGTTTAAGTTATTAATTGGTTTTATGGTTTTTAGTGGTTTTTTTTATTCTAATTTTTTAATTTCTTACAGTTTAAAACTTTCTTACATCAATAGCAGTACGGTTTTTCAATCGATTTCGTTAAAATTTAAATTTTTTATTTTAACATTGTAGCCAATCTTGTAATCGATTACACAAACATAAATATTTTTTTCATATAAAAAATTAAAATTCATAAAAATTTGCTAAAAAAAATTATATATCAAAAATAAAGGTTGTTTTTTATACGACATATGTAATTTATATTATGAAAAAATATTAAATATATTATTCCTAAATATTGATTTGTTTCATTTTTATTAAAAAAACAATCGATTACATGAAAAATAATTATTGTATTATCAGCCAGTACGTTTTGTTTTAAAAAGAAAAGCAACTATACTACAAAAAGAAATAAACCAATCAATTCTTACAGATTAAATTTTTTAGAATGAATTTAGGTTTCGGAAAGGCACAAAAAAACCCTCAAACTTTATGTTTAAGGGTTTATATTTTTTAAAAGTTGATTTTTTAAGCGCTCTGCAACTGCAAGTTAGCTTTGTGTTTTCGCATTAAAACCAAAGTAATGATCATTCCGATAATCGACATGCCAACACCAATAAGATTTGGCGAAGCAAAACTATAACCTGCCGCTAAAGGCAATCCGCCTAAAAAAGCACCTAAGGCGTTACCTATATTAAAACTTCCTTGAAGCGAAGCCGAGGCAATCATCTCTGCGCCTGTTGCAGTTCTAATCATTAGCATTTGTATTGGTGCAATAACTGAAAATGAAATTGCGCCAGTCAAAAATGTCAGCAATAAAGAAGCGTATTGGTTAAATGAGAAAAAGTAAACTAAAATTAAATCGATAGACATTACAAACAACAAAGCTATTGTGGTTGGTGCTGGCGAAAATTTATCGGCTAGTTTTCCTCCGGCAAAGTTTCCGACAACCATTCCGAGTCCAGCTAATATTAAAATATAAGAAACATCTTCTGCAGAAAATTTAGACACATTAATTAATAAAGGAGCGATATAGCTAATCCAGGCAAATAATCCTCCAAATCCAATTGCTGTAATACCGATAATGAGCCAAGCTTCTGTCTTTTTAAAAAACAACAACTGCGTTTTCATATTGACAGTTTCTCCTTTATCTAATTTTGGCATCCATAAAGAAATAAATAAAAATGTAAGCAAACCTACAATTGCTATTAATATAAACGTATAACGCCAAATAAAATGATGTCCTATATAAGTACCAATCGGCACGCCTATTAAGTTTGCCAATGTTAATCCTGAAAACATAATAGCAATGGCTTGTGCTTCTTTGCCTTTATCTGCCAAACGGCTTGCGACTACAGCTCCAACACCAAAGAAAGCGCCGTGCGGTAATCCGGAAAGAAATCTGGAAGCAAATAAAAAGTTATAAGTTGGCGCAATAATCGAAAGCGCATTAAAAACCGTTAACATTAATGCTAAAATTAAAAGCATTTTTTTTGGAGCAAAATTTCTTCCAAGAATAACCAATAATGGAGCACCAATTACAACTCCCAAAGCATAAGCAGAAATTAAATATCCGGCTACCGGAATCGAAACTTTCATATCTGAGGCAATATCTGGCAACAAACCCATCATAACAAACTCGGTAATACCGATTGTCAAACCTCCTAATGAGAGTGCAATAAGACTTTTTTTCATTTGATTTTACTCGAAAGTATTAGACTTTCTGTAGTGCAAATTTACCACCGCTTACCTTAAAATAAGTTGTATATTTGCGATATAAACTTGTAAATTTAAGTTATGCCGATATTAAATCAATTTAAAACTCTGGTTATAGATGAATTTGAAGATGAGAAATTTCACCTTCCTCCACATACGCATACTTACTACGAAATCATCTATATTAAAAAAGGAAACGGAGTTCATCATTTGAATAACAACTTATTGCCTTATAAAACGGGAGATTTGTTTGTAATTTCACCAGAAGATGAACATTATTTTGATATTAAAAAAAGTACTCGATTTTTCTATATTAAATTTACTGACAACTATTTCAACTCGAAGCAGAACCTTACTTGCGATGAGTTTTTAATTCATACTCCAGAGAGTTTCATGCGCGATAAAACACTAAAAGAAAGGGTTTTAAAATTAGATGATCCTTGCAAAACAATACTGAAAAATACTATCGAAAACATTGCCGCCTATAATTGCAAAACGGATGTTTCTACCTCGCCTATTGTTTTTTATCAGATTCTTTCAATTTTTGGATTAATAAAGGAAACTTTGCGTGGGATGAATGTTGTAGTTAAGGGAAATTCTATTGATAACGAACAAATCACTTCTTATATTCATCAGAATATTTACAACCCTAAAATGGTACAGATTAAAGTTATTGCAAATCATTTTAATATTGCGGAAACTTATTTTAGTGCTTATTTCAAAAGAACGTTCGCAATTAGTTATCGGGATTATATTCATAATTTGAGAACTACTTTAATCGAAAAACGTATTCATAACAATCAACTACCGATTAAACAAATTGCTTATGAGTTTGGTTTTACAGATGAAAGTCATTTGTCTAACTATTTTAAAAAGAGAAAAAACATGAAACCTACAGATTTTAAGAAAACTTGATTATAGAAATCTTAAATAAGTAGTTACTCCAATAAAAAATATCTAAATTTGTAATTCAAAAGCATTTACATTGGCGAAAAAAATCCACATATTATTATTAATCATAACGATTGGTTTATTCGTACTGCCAACTTCTGGTTATGCGTGTGGTCGAACTTCTGAAAAATCTTCTTGCGAAAAGAAAGAAAATTCAAAAGGAGAAGCTCAAAATTCCTGTAAAAAAGATTGCTGTCAGAAAAAACAAGATTCTAAAAAAGATCAGCATGGCTGTAACGGAAAGTGTGATCATTCTAGTTGTACATCAACATCTTTACAATTTAGCCTGATTACCATAAACGAATTTGATTTCCATAACAATCTATTTAATTTCTCTTTAAATAAATCTATTTCATATCATAAAACTGACAGCATTTCTGATGGTTTTACTTCTATTTGGGCGCCACCAAAAATAAAATAATTACATTTTTGACAGCCATAAGTGGGTCTAGTAATTGCCAAAAAAGGCACTAAGACTCTAAGAAAAATTATTTAAACTATATAAAATTATCAAAATGAAAAATTCAATAGCAACTATAGCAATAGCAATCATATTATTATTCTCTGCAAATAACATTCAGGCAAATTCGAAACAATCAGAAATAACAAATGACGTCATTGATTCAAGTCAGTTACAAACTATTTATGATGCTTATTTTACAGTAAAAGACGCATTGATAAAAAGCGATGCCAAATTAACTTCGGCGAAAGCCAAAGATTTATTGACTGCCATTACTGCCGTAAAAATGGATAAATTAAAAGCAGATGAGCATACTGCCTGGATGAAAGTTGTAAAAAAACTAACTGCAGATGCTAAAAGTATTTCAGCAACTTCAGATCTTAAAAAACAACGCGATACTTTCAAATCACTTTCAAAAAGTACTTACGACTTAATTAAAGTTTCAAAATCTAATCAGGTTGTCTACAAGCAATATTGTCCAATGGCAGATGCAGATTGGTTGAGCAAAGAAAAAGCAGTTAAGAATCCATACTACGGATCTTCCATGTTGACTTGCGGAAATGTTGTAGAAACCATCAAATAACCATGAAGCTATACATCAAAAACATGGTGTGTAGTCGATGTAAAATGGTTGTGAAGTCTGAGTTCGAAAAACTCGGACTTCACACTATTTCTGTGGAACTAGGCGAAGTTGAACTGCAGGATTCGATTACCGAAGATCAAAAAAGTATACTTTTAACACATCTCCATGCTTTGGGTTTTGATTTAATTGATGACAAAAAAAGCAAAACAATCGAAAAAATAAAAACTTTGATTATTGATTTGGTTCATCATAAAAACAATGAACTCAAAATCAATCTATCTGATTATTTGGCAGAAAACCTCCATCAGGATTATAATACTTTAAGTAATTTATTTTCGGAAATAGAAAATACAACTATAGAAAAGTATTTTATAAGCCAAAAAATAGAGAAGGTAAAAGAGCTTTTAATTTATAATGAACTCTCGTTAAGCGAAATTGCTGATATTTTAAATTATAGCAATGTGGCACATTTGAGCAACCAATTCAAAAAAATCACTGGTTTTACTCCTACTTATTTCAAACAATTGAAGGATAAAAAACGAATTCAGATTGAGAATTTGTAGATTTAGCTGTGGTATTTAAACGCAATCCCGAAGCCTCGGTACGCTAAGATTTCTTGTTTTTCACTTGTATGTCTTGCGTAAATCTTTACGGTTAAAAAATTTGTAAATCTTGCAAATCATTCCCAAAATTATACAAACCGAACTCAGGCTTAGTTCGCAAATTTGCATTGTAATCCTAAAAAATAAAACAATGACTCACCAATATATAATTTCAGGAATGTCATGTGATGGCTGTCGTAAAAAAGTTGAAAAAACGCTGAATACTGTTGAAGGAATTCAAGCCGAGGTGACTTTAAATCCCCCGTTGGCAACCATAAAAATGGAGAACCATATTTCGACTGAAAAACTGCAAAAAGCATTATCAGAAGCGGGAAAGTATACTATTGAAATGACTTCTTCTAAAAATACAGCAGCAGTACCTATTAAATCTTGTTGCTCAAGTCAAAAAAAGGATATTGCTGAAATTCATGAACATAAAACAATTCTAACGCATCATAATACTACGGGAGTATTTTATTGCCCAATGCATTGTGAAGGAAATAAAACCTATAACAAGCCAGGAGATTGTCCTGTTTGCGGAATGGATTTAGTGCCTCAAATCGAAATTGGAACACAATTTACCTGTCCTATGCATCCTGAAATCATTTCTGATAAACCTGGTGAATGCCCAATTTGCGGAATGGATTTGGTTGCCGTTCAGGCTTCTGAATCTGAAGAAAATAAAACCTATACCGACTTATTAAAAAAAATGAAGATTGCAATTCTATTTACGATTCCAATCTTTATTATTTCAATGTCGGAAATGATCCCTAATAATCCCCTTTTTTCTATAATGTCGATAGAAAAATGGAATTGGGTTCAGTTTTTATTTTCAATTCCAGTGCTTTTTTATGCTGGCTGGATGTTTTTTATTCGTGCCTGGAAATCAATTATTAGCTGGAATTTAAACATGTTCACCTTAATAGGATTAGGAACAAGCGTTGCTTTTTTATTCAGCGTTGCCGGGATGTTCTTTCCAGATCTCTTTCCATCAGAATTTAAATCGCATCACGGAACTATTCATCTTTATTTTGAAGCAGCAACAGTTATCATAACACTGGTTTTGCTAGGTCAATTATTGGAAGCCAAAGCTCACGGACAAACAAACGGAGCTATAAAAGAATTACTAAAATTGGCTCCAACCGAAGCGACGTTGGTAGAAAACGGAAATGACAAAACAATTTCAATTCACGATATTAAAAAAGGTGATTTGCTGAGAGTAAAACCAGGTGAAAAAATTCCGGTTGACGGAAAAATTACATCTGGCGAAAGTAGTATTGATGAAGCAATGATCACTGGCGAACCAATTCCGGTCGACAAAAAAATTGGAGACAATGTAATTTCAGGAACGATAAACGGAACAAAATCATTTGTTATGATTGCCGAAAAAGTAGGATCTGAAACATTGCTTTCACAGATCATTAAAATGGTAAATGATGCCAGCCGTTCTAGAGCTCCTATACAGAAATTGGCAGACCGTGTAGCAAAATATTTCGTTCCAACAGTTGTTGCTATTTCTATATTGACTTTTATTCTTTGGGCTAAATTTGGTCCAGAGCCTTCTTATATTTACGGATTAATAAATGCAATCGCTGTTTTAATTATTGCCTGCCCTTGTGCTTTAGGATTGGCAACACCAATGTCTGTTATGGTTGGCGTTGGAAAAGGCGCACAGCACGGAATTTTGATAAAAAATGCCGAAGCACTAGAAAACATGAGTAAAATTGATGTTTTAATTACAGATAAAACCGGAACAATTACAGAAGGAAAACCAACTGTAGAAAAAATTTATGCAATCGATAACAACGAAGATATTCTGTTGCAAAACATTGCTTCGCTAAATCAAAACAGCGAACATCCTTTGGCACAGGCGGTTGTAAATTATGCTAAAGAAAAAAAGCAATCTTTGTTCGAAGTTACTGATTTTGAAGCTGTTGCCGGAAAAGGAGTTTTAGGAACAGTTAATAATGTAAAAATAGCATTAGGAAATAAAAAACTGATGATTCAGATCAACGCTTCGATATCTGATGATTTTGAAAGCAAAATTACAGCCGAGCAAAATTTAGGAAAAACGGTTTCATACATCGCAATAAACAATAGTATTACAGGGTATATTACCATTACAGATGCTATTAAAAAAAGCAGTATCAAAGCCATTAAAGATTTAATTGATCAAGGTGTTGAGGTAATTATGCTGACTGGAGATAATAAAAATACAGGCAAAGCTGTTGCGGATCAACTGCATTTAAGTTCTTTCAAAGCGGATTGCCTTCCAGAAGACAAGCTAAAAGAAATTCAGCGCTTGCAGTCTGAGGGTAAAATTGTAGCAATGGCTGGTGACGGAATTAATGATGCTCCGGCTTTAGCACAAGCCGATATTGGAATAGCCATGGGAACCGGAACTGATGTTGCCATACAAAGTGCAAAAATAACTCTGGTAAAAGGCGACTTAGCCGGAATTGTAAAAGCAAAGAAATTGAGTTATGCAGTAATGAGAAACATAAAACAAAATCTATTTTTTGCTTTTGTATATAATATTCTGGGAATTCCAATTGCGGCAGGAATTTTATATCCTGCATTCGGGATTTTACTTTCTCCAATGTTAGCTGCTTTAGCAATGAGCTTAAGTTCGGTTTCGGTAATTGCAAATGCTTTGCGGTTAAGAAATCTAAACCTTTAAAAATTAAAAATGAAATTACATATTATATATATTGCCTTTTTGATCGCCATGACAGCAAAAGCACAAAAAATTGTTCGTTACGATTTACACGTTCGCGATACGATTGCGAATTTCTCCGGAAAACAAAAACATGCTCTTACTGTTAATGGAAAAATTCCGATGCCGACCTTAACTTTTACAGAAGGTGATATTGCTGAAATTTATGTCCACAACGATTTAAAAAACGAAGATACAGCACTGCATTGGCATGGCCTATTTCTTCCAAACAAAGAAGATGGAGTTCCGTATCTGACCCAAATGCCAATTAAGCCCGGTACAATTCATAAATATACTTTCCCGATTATTCAAAACGGAACCTATTGGTATCACAGCCATTCTGGATTGCAGGAACAAATTGGTTTGTATGGACTTTTTATCATCAACAAAAAGAAAGATGATCCAACTTTTAGAAAAGGCATTGACGATTTACCAACAGTTCCTGTAATTTTAAGCGAATGGACGGATCTCAAGCCAGAGAATATCCAACGAATGCTTCACAATGCCAACGATTGGTTTGCCATAAAAAAAGGAACTACTCAAAGTTATGCTGAAGCTATTAAAAAAGGACAATTCTCAACAAAAGTCACCAACGAATGGAAACGCATGAACGCGATGGATGTCAGTGATGTTTATTATGAAAAGTTTTTAATTAATGGAAAAAATGAAGCACAGCTTTCGCAATTTAAACCTGGCGAAAAAGTCAGATTGCGAATTGCAAACGGAGGTGCTTCAAGTTATTTCTGGCTGACTTACGGCGGTGGAAAAATAACGGTTGTGGCCAGCGATGGCAATGATGTTGAACCTGTAGAAGTCGATCGATTAATCATTGCTGTTTCTGAAACTTATGATGTTGTGGTTACGATTCCGGAAGACAATAAATCTTATGCTTTTTTGGCTACAGCCGAAGACAGAACAGGATCAGCTTCTTTGTTTTTAGGAAATGGAATTAAACAGCCCGTTTCTCATCTTCCAAAATTAAAATATTTTGAAGGCATGAAAATGATGAACGATATGATGAGAATGAACGGCGAAATGAATGATATGGGCATGAAAATGTCCCTCAATAAAATGGATATGAATGCCGTAATGTATCCTGAAATTTCTGGAGAAGACACATCTGAAAAAACAGAAAACCATTCTGATCATAATATGGAAGGCATGGAAATGTCAAGCGATACTACAGAAACTGCCGAGATTACAACGCTGAATTACGGAATGCTAAAATCTCCAAACATAACAACGCTTCCAAAAGATGCGCCCGTAAAAGAATTACGATTTGAATTATCCGGAAATATGAATCGTTATGTTTGGAGCTTAGACAATAAAGTAGTTTCTGAAACGGATAAAATCTTAATCAAAAAAGGCGAGAACGTTCGTATCGTATTGTATAACGGATCTATGATGCGCCACCCCATGCATTTGCACGGACATGATTTCAGAATTATTAATGAGCACGGCGATTATGCTCCATTAAAAAATGTCATCGATATTATGCCAATGGAAACCGACACGATCGAGTTTCAGGCAAATGCAGATGGCGATTGGTTTTTTCATTGTCACATTCTATATCACATGATGGCAGGCATGGGCCGTATTTTTAGTTACGAAAATTCAGTTCCAAATCCGTTGATTCATCATCCTGAAATGGCCTACAAAATGCTAAAAATGGATGATAGAATGTTTCATTTTATGGGCGAAAATGATTTTGCAACAAACGGAAACGACGGAGAAGCCATGTACAGCAACACACGTTGGAGCATTGGAACAGAATGGAGATTGGGGTATAATGACATGCACGGTTATGAAACGGAAACGCATGTTGGCCGTTACATTGGAAAAAATCAATGGCTTATGCCTTTTATAGGTTTTGACTGGCGTTACAGAAAAATGGGAATGGATGAACAGGAACAAAATCTATTTGGACAAACAAATACTAAGGACAATCGTTCTGTTTTTAGCGCTGGCGTTGAGTATACGCTACCAATGCTTGTAAAAGCGCAAGTTGAAGTGTATACGGATGGAAATGTGCGACTTCAATTTGAAAGAAAAGACATTCCGCTTTCCAAACGTTTACGAATGAATTTAATGTGGAATACAGATAAAGAATATATGGCTGGTGTAAAATATATAGTCGGAAGAAACTTTGGAATTACTACACATTATGACAGCGACATGGGAATTGGTTTTGGGATGAATTTGAGTTATTAAACGAAACCATATTACACGAATTAAATCTGTAAGAATATTTTTAATCTGTAGCTAATCAAAAAATTAGCAATCAAAATTATTATAAAAACATTAACTAGCAGACAATATTCAGCTCTTTTAAATGTTATTATATTTGAACTATCAAAAGATTTTTCAAACAAAAAACAAAGAGTAAAACATACAAAATGACAAAAATAATCACAATTCTAACAATTGCATTATTTTCAATTGGAGTTAACGCACAAGATGCAAAAGTTGTAAAAAAAGAAGCCGCAAAAAAAGAGTCTTGCTGTTCTAAAAAAGCAACCGAAGCTAAAAAAATGACCGCTGCGGATATCGAAAAGTGTAAAGCAAAATGTAAAGCAGCCGGGAAAACATGCAATATGGATATTCCTAGAAAAGGTAAAGTAAGCTGTTGTGCAAAAGCATAATTAGATTTATTTCAACAAAAAAGACCTCAAATAATTTGAGGTCTTTTTTTATATTTAAAATTCTGAATCAGATAATTATTTCACACGAACACTCCATTCAAAATCCATTTCAGAAACTTGAACGCCCTTTTCATCCGTTCCTATAGATTTCATCCAGAAGGTCTGTCCCTCGCCTGTTTCAATTGTTTTCTTTATAGCATCAGCAATTAAATGCCCGTCATTACAAACAAAAGTTATTCTTCCGGTTGCTTTTTTGGTAAAGTTTCCTTTATTATTCGCTACTAGCATAGAAATTTTTCTGCCGCTTTCCTGAATTTGCGAAATCACCAATGCGCCAGTTGTTAATTCAGCCGCCATGGCCTGAACGGCAAAATACATTGAGTTAAACGGATTCTGATTTATCCATCTGTGTTTTACACTTACTACACATCTATCTTTGTCGATTGCTTTTACGCGCACCCCGCAAATGTATGCTGATGGTAATTTGAATAATACAAATTTATTGAGTTTAGAAACTGAAACTGCCATGTGATTTAATTTTTTATGTAAAATTACAAAAAAACTATGCACGCACAATAAATTGATTTGTTTTTACAAAAGACTCAATAAAATCAGCTATTCAGAATGATTTTCAGCTAATTATAATAGCAATCAAAACTTTAACATTGTTAAAATTTTGTTAATATTTGGTACTATGTAAAACAAGATACTGTCTTTTGGATATATATTTGCATAAGAAATTACTATATACTTTTAATCATGTAAACATCAACACCACTCATCATGGAAACAACATCAGAAAAGAACACTGCAACGTTCACGCATTTGAGTACATTAACTCAATACATCATTCCTTTTGGAAATTATATTTTTCCAATATTAATCTGGACGAGCTACAAAGACAAATCAGAATTTGTAAATCACCACGGAAAACAGACATTGAATTTTCAATTGAGCTTATTGCTTTACACTTTAGTTTTGGCTTTAATCGCAATACCGATTTTCTTAACTGTTTTTTTACAGAACATTCCGATGGAAGCTGTTTTTAACGACGAAAATTTCGTTATCAGAAATTTTGATTTTCAAGGAAATATTGGATTAATAAGTATTGGCCTGACAGCGGTTTTACTTTTTGGATTGCTGAAATTTGTTGAATTCTTTTTAGTGATTTATGCTTCGATAAAAGCGTCAAACGGAGAATTATATAAATATCCGCTTACGATTCCTTTTATAAAGTAATCAGTTAAAATTAAAAGTTATATACGAACAAAACCTGACCATCATCAGCATAGTTTCGAATCAATCATCAATCATCATCATCAATCAAAAAACGAATTGTTCAATCTAAAAAAAACAAAATGAAATTATGAACATTGAAAACACAAAAGCACAGATGCGCAAAGGTGTTCTTGAGTTTTGCATCTTATCTGTATTGAAAGAAAAAGACGCGTACACCTCAGAAATATTAGACACTTTAAAAAACGCAAAATTATTAGTTGTTGAGGGCACCGTTTATCCGCTCTTAACCCGATTGAAAAACGACGGTTTACTAAATTATCGCTGGGAAGAATCGACTTCAGGACCACCACGAAAATATTATGGATTAACCGAAATAGGACAAACATTTTTAAACGAACTTAGCGGCACTTGGACAGAATTGTCTGACGCTGTAAAACTAATCACCAATCAAAATCAATAGTCATGAACAAAACAGTAAATATAAACTTAGGAGGCATGTTTTTTCACATCGATGAAGATGCATACTTAAAATTAACGCGCTATTTTGACGCCATAAAACGATCACTTAACAGTTCATCTGGACAAGATGAAATCATTAAAGATATCGAAATGCGCGTTTCTGAATTATTAACAGAAAAACAAAAAAGCGAAAAACATGTTGTTGGACTGAAAGACGTTGACGAAGTGATTGCAGTGATGGGACAACCAGAAGACTACATTATTGAAGACGAGGAAAAAACAAATCAGTCTTTTAATGATTACGGTGCAAGAAAACACAAAAAATTATACCGTGATAAAGAGAAAGGAATGATTGGTGGTGTTGCAACTGGTTTAGGACATTATTTTGGAATCGACGCTGTTTGGATAAAAATCGTATTCTTAGTATTTGTGTTCGCAGGTTTTGGAACTGGAATTTTAGCTTATTTCGTTCTTTGGATTGTTACTCCAGAAGCTGTCACAACTTCTGAAAAACTAGAAATGACAGGGGAACCAGTAACAATTTCGAATATCGAAAAAAAGGTTCGTGAAGAACTTGAGTCATTATCTGACAAATTTAAAAATGCAGATTATGATGCAATGGGAAACCAAGTAAAGTCGGGAGCTGAGAGAATAAGTAGTTCATTTGGAGACTTTATTATGACGGTTTTTAAAATCTTCGCTAAATTTTTAGGCGTAATTTTAATCATGAGCGGTATCTCTACTTTGATTTTATTATTAATTGGAGTGTTTACTTTAGGAACAAATATCTTTATTGATTTTCCTTGGCAGAATTTTATTGAAGCCGGAAACTTTACACAATATCCTATTTGGTCATTTGGTTTATTAATGTTCCTTGTAGTTGGAATTCCGTTCTTCTTTTTAACGCTTTTAGGTTTCAAATTGTTATCTCCAAACTTAAAATCTATCGGGAATATTACAAAATATACTTTGTTGGCTATTTGGATTATAGCAGTTGCAATTGCGATCAGTATTGGAATCAAACAAGCAACTGAAATTTCATACGACAACAAAACGATCGAGAAAAAAGCAATAGGGATTACTGCAAAAGACACTTTGTATGTGAAATTTAGATACAATGATTATTATGCAAAAGACTTGGATCACCATAGAGAATTTGAATTTGTTCAGGATTCAGCAAATCATCAATTAATCTACTCAAACGACGTTCGTTTGCATGTATTGCATACTGATGAAAAGACTCCTTATTTGCAGATTGAGAAAACAGCAAGAGGAAATTCTTTTATAGCTGCAAAACAAAGAGCTGAAAAAATAGATTATAAATTTCAGATAAATGGAAATCATTTAGTACTTGATAATTATTTTTTAACAGATGTAAAAAATAAGTTTAGAGGTCAAGAAGTTGATGTATATTTGTACTTGCCAGAAGGCCAATTATTTAAACCAGATGCATCTGTACAAGATTACGATGACTCTGATAATGATTTTTTCAACCTGCACTTTAGCGGTGATTACAACTATAAAGTAGAAGGTTCTAAAATAAAATGCTTGAATTGTCCAGCAGATGAAGATGATCATGGAGATGTAGACTATGACAGCGATGATACTGAAGTTAACACAATTGACAATGATACTGTCAAAGAAGTTTCGATTAAAATAAACGGAAAAGAAGTTTTAAACGGAAAAAAAACTAAAGGAAAGCTAACCACTGATAAAAACGGAGTTATAATCAAAATCAACTAAAAACTAAAGCCATGATTAAAATAATTATTCATATTACGAAATTTATTATTGCAACTGTTATCGCATTATTGTTTGCCTCATGTAATTTTAACGTGAACTCAATTAAAGGCAGCGGCAATGTTACAACTGAAAAAAGAATTGTTGAAGGTGACTTTAAAAATGTATCCGTAAGCAATGCAATCGAGGTTGAAATCATCCAATCTGATTCGACTGAAATTATTGTTGAAGCGGATGATAATCTACAAAAAGAGATTATAACAAAAGTAGAAAACGGAACTTTGATCATTAAATGCAAATTCAGTTCTTTTAGAGATGTTACAAAGAAAAAGGTGACTGTAAAAATGCCTATTATTGATAAATTAGAAGCGTCAAGCGCAGCATCTGTACAAAGCAAAAATGTACTTCAAGGACAAGATATAGATCTAGAAACTTCAAGCGCAGCTACAATGGATGTAAATATAGAATCGGATAATATTACTGCTGATTCTGGAAGTGGAAGCTCAATTAATATTGAAGGAAAAGCATTAAAAATCAAAACTTCAGCCTCTAGTGGCGCAAGCATTAATGCACAAAAATTACTTGCAAATGATGTACATGCAGAAGCATCAAGCGGCGGAAGCGTAAATGTGCATCCTATTGTAAGTTTGAAAGCAGAAGCATCAAGCGGCGGAAACATCAATTATGATACAACTCCTAAAACAATTGAAAAAACTTCAAATTCAGGAGGAACCATCAGCCAAGAATAACAAACATATCTGTTAAATATAAAGAAAATCATTCATCAAAAGTGGATGATTTTTTTATATTTGTCAAAATCAAATCTAGAATTAATGAAAAATAGTATTGCCTTACTCCTATTATTAGTTACCACATTAACTTTTGCACAAAAAAGAGAAAAAGTAAAAGGAACTAAAATTGTAACAACTTCTATAAAAGAAGTCGGAAGTTTTGATGCCATCGAAGTCGATGATAATTTAGAAGTTTACTTAGAACTTGGAGAAAAAAATGAAATTAAAATTGAAGCAGATGACAATCTTCATGAGATAATCGGGATGGATTTAAGAGAAAAAACACTTCGCCTTTATACTTCAAAAGAAAGTACAATTTTCAAAAAATTGGCTGTACATGTTACTTATACAGGTTCACTAAACAAAGTAATTGCAAAAAATGACGCTGTTATTTATGCCATTCAGGAACTAAAGCTAGATGATATTACTTTTAACAGTGTTGATTACTCAAAATTATATCTGAATGTTAATTCAAAAAAATTCAGTTTAATTGCAGATGACAAATCAAAATCCGAAATCAACTTAAAAGCTGACGAAGCTGCTTTGCAATTGAGCAAAAATGCGACTATCAAATCATTAGTTTCTGCCATAAAATTCAAATGCGATTTGTATCAAAAATCCAATGCGACTTTAGAGGGAATTGCAGAGAAAGCAACTATTCGTTTAGATAATAATTCGGTTTTCACTGGAACAAAATTTACTTTGAAAGAGGCAAATGTTACTGCTGAAGGTGCTGCAATGGCTGTCATTTTAGGCGAAACTTCTATTTCAATCGCTGTTGGAGACAAAGCAGAGCTTTCATTGTTTGGTGATCCAAAAATTGAACTGACGCGTTTTAGCGAAGAAGCAAAATTGATCAAGAAACCAGGAGGAATGAAAACAAAAACGGCGACAACAACTTTATAAGAATATAGCACTTAAAGATGTACAAATAAAAAAGTCCTATTCAAATAAGAATAGGACTTTTTACTTTTATAACGTTCAAAGTTCAGCTCTTAACAAAACCTGAAACCTTAAAACAATTATTATTCTTTAGAAGCTAAATAACGTTCAGCATCAAGCGCCGCCATACATCCTGTCCCTGCAGCAGTAATAGCTTGACGATATACATGATCAGCAGCATCACCAGCTACAAAAACGCCATCAACATTTGTATTAGATCTTCCTGGAGTATTTATGATATAACCAGTTTCATCAAGAGTGATGTAATCTTTAAAAATATCTGTATTTGGTTTGTGGCCAATCGCAACAAAAAATCCAGTTGCTGGAATTTCGATAACTGTTCCTGTAGTTTTATTTAATGCTTTAATAGCGTGCACAACTTGATTATCACCTAAAACTTCAACAGTATCGTGATTCATTAAAATCTCAATATTTTCAGTTTTGCGAACGCGTTCTTCCATAATTTTAGAAGCTCTGAATTTTTCGCTTCTTACCAGCATCGTTACTTTTTTACAAAGTTTAGATAAGTAATGTGCCTCTTCACAAGCAGAATCTCCTGCACCAACAATTACAACTTCTTGATTGCGGTAGAAAAATCCGTCGCAAACAGCACAAGCAGAAACTCCTCCGCCCATTTGCAGATAATGCTGTTCTGAAGGCAAGCCTAAATATTTAGCCGAAGCACCTGTCGAAATGATAACAGTTTCGCAGTGTAATTCGATTGAATCGTTAATCCAAACTTTATGAATATCTCCTGAAAAATCAACTTTTGTAGCCCAGCCGTCACGAATATCAGCACCAAAACGTTTTGCTTGCTCCTGTAACTGAACCATCATTTCAGGTCCTGTAACGCCATCAACATAACCCGGAAAATTTTCTACTTCGTTAGTTGTAGTCAATTGACCACCAGGCTGCATTCCTTGATATAATACTGGATTCATGTTTGCTCTGGCTGCATAAATTGCTGCAGTATAACCTGCAGGACCAGAACCTATAATAAGGCATTTAATTTTTTCGATTGTATCTGACATAATATAGTTATATTAATAATTTGATGGTGCAAAAGTAAGTTTTTATTGTTGGAAAAAAGAACTCCGTTAATCAGTTTTTGCTATTCTAAAATAGAGAATATCAAATAAGCCAAAAAAGAAAAACAGGTGTTTTTTGTCTAACTATTATTCTGTTGATCATTTAAAGATAAAGAATATCAAACAGTCTAAAATAAAAAAAGTCTTTTCAACTAAATGAAAAGACTTTTTGTCGGGGTGGCAGGATTCGAACCTGCGGCCTCCTGCTCCCAAAGCAGGCGCGATAACCGGGCTACGCTACACCCCGAAAGCGGGTGCAAATATATAACTATTTTTTGCTTATCCAAAACAATTTAAGAAATAAGAAATATTTTTATTTCAGCCAAAAAATTAATGCCAAAAGAAAGGACAGGATTTAAAATTCGCATTAGCAGATTTAAATTCTAAAATGGCTCTTTTTTTTCATAAATTTAAGATTAAACACAACAAAAATTTGCTGGTATTTTTTGAAATAACAAAAATAAAAATCAGTAAAACACGCACAAAACAACGGCTTCCCAAAGTTTAGCAAATGTTAACAAAATAGATTTTCAGAAACCATAAATAATTGTATTTTTACGGTTCAAAATTCAGAAAATAAATGGGCAAAATCATTGCGATTGCTAATCAAAAAGGAGGCGTTGGAAAAACTACTACATCGGTAAATCTTGCAGCCTCATTAGGTGTTTTAGAAAAGAAAGTATTATTGATTGATGCTGATCCTCAGGCAAATGCTACGTCTGGTCTTGGGATTGACGTAGAATCTGTTGAAATCGGCACTTATCAAATACTTGAACATAGTCACACCCCAAAAGAAACTATTGTTCAGTGTTCAGCTCCAAATGTTGATGTGATACCTGCTCACATTGACCTTGTTGCCATCGAAATCGAATTGGTTGATAAAGAAAACAGAGAATATATGCTTAAAAAAGCATTAGAAAGCGTAAAAGACGAATATGATTATATCATCATCGACTGTGCTCCTTCTCTTGGTCTATTAACCTTAAATGCTTTAACAGCGGCTGATTCTGTAGTTATTCCTATTCAATGCGAATATTTCGCTCTTGAAGGGTTAGGAAAATTATTGAACACCATAAAAAGTATTCAAAAAATACACAACCCAGATCTTGACATTGAAGGATTATTACTTACAATGTACGATTCTAGATTACGTTTGTCAAATCAGGTTGTCGAAGAGGTTCAAAAACACTTTAACGATATGGTTTTTGATACCGTTATTCAGCGAAATGTAAAATTAAGCGAGGCTCCAAGTTTTGGCGAAAGCATCATTAATTATGACGCAACCAGCAAAGGAGCAGTTAATTACATTAACTTAGCTCAAGAAATTATAAAGAAAAACAGTAAATAGTTTTTATGACAAAAGCAATTAAAAAACAAGCCTTAGGAAGAGGATTATCGGCATTATTAAAAGATCCGGAAAACGACATTACATCAGTAGAAGACAAAAATGCTGACAAGGTTGTTGGAAATATCATTGAGCTTGAAATAAGTGCTATAGAAATAAATCCGTTTCAGCCTAGAAGCAATTTTAATGAAGAATCATTACGCGAGTTAGCCACTTCTATTAAAGAACTTGGTGTGATCCAGCCTATTACTGTTCGTAAATTAGATTTCAACAAATACCAGTTAATTTCTGGAGAGCGCCGTTTGCGCGCTTCTACTTTAGTTGGCTTAACCCATGTTCCTGCTTATATTCGTATTGCAAATGATAATGAGTCGCTGGTTATGGCTTTGGTTGAAAATATTCAGCGTCATGACTTAGACCCTATAGAAATTGCACTTTCGTACCAGCGTTTAATTGATGAAATTCAATTAACTCAAGAACAAATGAGTGAGCGCGTTGGAAAAAAGCGTTCTACAATTGCTAACTATTTACGTCTATTAAAACTAGATCCGATTATTCAAACTGGAATTCGTGACGGTTTTATCAGTATGGGCCACGGTAGAGCAATCATCAATATTGAAGATTTAGACATTCAAACCGATATCTATCAAAAAATCGTAAGTCAAAATTTATCTGTACGTGAAACAGAGACCTTAGTTAAAAATTATCATGAAAGCTTAAAACCAAAAACAGAAGGAAAGCCAAAAGCTGATTCTTCATTTGTGGTTAAAGAAACGCAAAAGAACACTTTCAACGATTATTTTGGTGCGAAAGTTGATGTAAAAGTCGCAGGCAACGGAAAAGGAAAAATTACAATTCCTTTTAATTCTGAAGCCGACTTTAATAGAATTATAAAATTAATAAACGGATAGTGAATAAGATTGTCCCCATAAGTCTATTGTTCTTTCTCATAGGAACCGTTTCTCTTTTTGCTCAGGCAAAAACAGACGCGGTTTTGGTCGCTAAAGACACCACTAAGATGGAAGAAATAGACCCGCTTACACCAGCAAAAGCAGCATTCTATTCTGCAATTTTGCCAGGTCTGGGCCAAGCATACAATAAAAAATACTGGAAAATCCCGCTAGTTTACGGAGCAATCGGAACCAGTCTTTATTTTTACATCGATAATAACAAAAAATACCACGATTATCGAGACGCTTACAAACGCAGATTAGAAGGCTACAATGATGATAAATACGAGTTTCTAGATGATAGCCGACTTATTGCCGGTCAAAAATTTTATCAGAGAAACAGGGATTTATCAGCCTTATTCGTCGTAGGGTTTTATGCTTTAAACATCATAGACGCCAATGTTGATGCCGCTTTGATTCAATTTAACGTAAACGAAAGATTATCACTTCGTCCAGAAATTTATCCCAACGATGTAACGTTTAAACCAAATGTTGGACTAACTTTTAATTACACTTTTTAAATAGCTTTTCATGCTATTTAAAATTCAAAAAAAAATACAAAATGAAAATTGCGCTTTTAGGATATGGAAAAATGGGGAAAGTAATTGAACGAATTGCTTTAGAAAGAGGTCATGAAATTGTCTTAAAAAAAGACGAATCTAACACTTATGAAGGACTTTCGACAGCTGATGTAGCAATTGATTTTAGCGTTCCTACTGCCGCCGTTGACAACATTTCTAACTGTTTTCACGCAAATGTTCCTGTAGTTTCCGGAACAACGGGATGGTTAGAGCATTTTGATGAAATGGTTGCACTTTGCAACGAAAAAAAGGGAGGATTCATTTCTAGTTCAAATTTTAGTTTAGGAGTTAATATTTTCTTTGAATTGAATGAATATTTAGCTAAAATAATGGCACAATTCGATTCATATAAAGTAACGATGGAAGAAATTCATCATACTCAAAAACTAGATGCTCCAAGCGGAACTGCAATTTCTTTGGCAAAAGGCGTTATCGAAAACAGCAACTATACAAATTGGACATTAGATCAAGCTGCAGCAAATGACCAGAGCGATAGCGAACAGGCGAAGCAAATTTATATTGAAGCAAAAAGAATCGGCGACGTTCCCGGAACACACACTGTAACTTACGATTCTGCTGTAGACAGTATTGAATTAAAACACACTGCACACAATCGTGAAGGATTTGCTCTTGGAGCTGTTATTGCTGCTGAATGGCTTGTTGGAAAAACAGGTATTTACAGCATGAAAGATGTATTAAACTTAAAATAATCAGATTAAGGTTTAGGCTTATTTTAAAAATCAAATAACCTGAAACCTGAAACTTTAAACAACATATTATGACACTATATCTTTGGTTTGTTTTTTTCTTAGCCGTTCAGGTAATTCATTTTATCGGAACTTGGAAATTGTACCAAGCAGCAGGAAGAAAAAGCTGGGAAGCAGCGATTCCTGTATATAACTCAATAGTTTTAATGAAAATAATTGGCCGACCAACTTGGTGGACTTTATTGCTTTTTATTCCGATTATCAATCTAATAATGTTTCCGGTTGTTTGGGTAGAAACTTTAAGAACTTTTGGTAAAAAATCAACTTTAGATACTTTCCTTGGAATATTTACTCTAGGATTTTATATCTATTATGTAAATTATACTCAGAAATTAGAATACAACGCAAACCGAAAACTGACTCCAGAAAATAAAACTGCAGACACCATAAGTTCGTTGCTTTTTGCGATTATCGTAGCAACTTTAGTACATACATACATAGTACAGCCTTATACAATTCCGACATCCTCGTTAGAAAAATCACTATTAATTGGTGACTTTTTATTCGTGAGCAAAGTAAATTACGGACCAAGAGTTCCTATGACGACTGTTGCATTACCAATGGTTCATGACTCTATACCATTAACAAAAAGAAAATCATACTTAAGCTGGCCACAATTGCCCTATTTTAGATTGCCAGCACTAGAAAAAATAAAACGTTGCGACATTGTTGTTTTTAACTGGCCAGCAGATACTGTTCATTATTTCTATGAGCCAAAAGGAAGACCAGGTGTTATAAAACCAATTGACAAAAGATCAAATTACGTAAAAAGATGTGTTGGTATTCCTGGAGACAGCTTATCAATTAAAGATGGTTATGTTTTTATCAATGGAAAAAAATTAGTTTTGCCAGAAAGAGCTAAACCTCAGTATTCTTATACTGTTGCTTTAGACGAAAAAACGCCAATTGATTTTGAAACAATTTTCAAAGAATTAGACATTACTGATCGTGCAGGTTTCAGAACTGAAATGGATGCTGCAGGAAACACAATCCAAAAAAGAGATACACTTTATTTAGGAGCATTAACTGAAGCTGGAGCTGAAAGATTTAAAAATACTCCTGGCGTTACTGCAGTAATCAGAAAAATTGATAAAGGAAACGACAATGCAATTTACCCTCATATCAATAAATGGAGCCAAGACAACATGGGTCCTATTTATATTCCTGAAGCAGGAAAAACGGTAGCTTTGACAAATGAATCTTTGCCTTTCTATAAAGAAATCATTACCAATTATGAAGGAAACACACTAGAGTTACAAGGTTCTAAATTTTTAATTAATGGAAAACCAACAACTACTTACACCTTCAAACAAAATTACTATTGGATGATGGGAGACAACCGTCATAACTCTGAAGACAGCCGTTACTGGGGTTACGTTCCTGAAAACCACATTGTAGGAAAGCCCGTTTTTATTTGGATGAGCTGGGATACAAACGGAAAAGGCATTAACAAAGTTCGTTGGGATAGAGTTTTTACTACTGTTGATGGCGAAGGTCAACCTCAATCTTACTTTAAATACTTCTTAATTCTGCTTGCCGCTTATTTTGTTGGTGAGTATTTCTGGAAAAAAAGAAAAGAAAATAAAGCATAAATAAAATAAGTTATTTTTGTTTCAGGTTTCAAGTTTCAGGTTTTGTAAAAACTTGAAACTTGAAACCTGAAACTTTTAAACAAAAATAAAATCATGAACTCCCTATTACTTCCTACTTATTTTCCATCGATTAGTCACTTTGCAGTTATGGCGCAATCTGAAAATATAACTTTTGAAATGGAAGATAATTTTCAGAAACAGACCAATAGAAACCGTACTTACATCTATAGTCCGAATGGGATTCAATTATTAAATATTCCGGTTAAACATTCAAAAGCAGCGCATCAGAAAACAAAAGACGTTTTGATTGAAAATGAATTTGATTGGCAAAAACAACACTTCAAATCCTTAGAAGCAGGCTATAGGAGCTCTCCTTTCTTTGAATTTTTTGAAGATGATATTCGACCTGTTTTCGAAAAAAAACACACTTTCTTAATGGATTTAAATATGGAAGTCTTAGACATTGTTACAAAATGCTTAAGAATGAAATTAGAATTCAGCAAAACAACAGAATACTTCGTAGATGCTCAAAAAATGACCGATTTTAGAAGTTTGGCAAATGGAAAAAAAGATCCTAATACATTCGAAAAATACACTCAGGTATTTGATGACAAACATGGATTTATAAACAATTTAAGCGTCTTAGACTTACTTTTTAATGAAGGTAAATTTGCAATGGATTATTTAAAAGCGCAGAAAATAGTATAAATTATTTTGGGAATTTAGATTTCCATTATTGGAATTCCAATTAAATTTACTCCATTGAAAGCCTTGTCATAATTGGATAATGATCTGAATTTTCGAAATCTGAAAAACTTTCAAATTGTTTTACTTTCATTTTACTATCCGAAAAAATATAATCAATTCGCGCTGGATAATAGCGGAATTTATACGTTGCTCCAAAACCTTCTCCTGCTTCTTCAAAAGTATCTTTTAGTTTTCCTTTTATATTTCGGTAAACATATGAAAACGGACTGTTATTCATGTCTCCACAAATTATAATAGGATTTTTGCATTCTTTTATATTTTCCTTAAATATTTCAGCCTGCTCTTGCTGTTGCCTAAATCCTTTGCTTATTCGGGTATAGATAAGCTGTGACTTACGCTGATTTACATTGTCAATATCATCAGAAATTTCATTTACATCAGGTGAAATCTTTATAGACTGCAAGTGCATATTATAAACACGAATGATGTCTTTTCCGCGTTTTATATCAGCGTAAATTACATTGTTATCCGAATTTGGGAAAATGATATTTCCTTCATATAAAATAGGAAATTTTGAAAAAATAGCCTGGCCAGTTTTAATCTTGTTTCCATCAATAAAAATATAGCGGTGCGGATATACTTTTAAATCAATATGCGCCGAGTTTGAATATTCTTGAATACATAAAATATCAGGATCTTTTTCGTCTATAAAAGCTTTAATATTAGACGGAATATCATCACGATCCAACCATTTGAAAACATTAAAAAGACGCACGTTATAACTCATGATTGAGAAATCTTTTTCGTCTTTAACATATTCTTTAGCCGAAAATTTATAAAACTTGCTGATAAACGTAATTCCAGTCAGCAATACTAATCCAGATAAAATAAGACGCTTTTTAAACTGAATAGCCCAGTAGACAAAAAACAAGCCATTTAGCACAAAAAAAGCAGGCATAAACAGCGTAAGCACCGATAAAAGCGGAAAGCTCTTAGGTGCTAAGAAGGGCAAAATATAGATACTAAATGTCAGTACAGTAAGCACTATATTCAAAAAGAACATTATCTTATTAAACCACGAAAGGTTTTTCATATTTTTTTGCTAAAAGGATTATTTTCCAGCTTTAAATAAAAACTCTTTTTCTTCTTTTGTTAAACAATCATAGCCAGACTGGCTTATTTTGTCTAAAATCTCATCAATTTGCTGTTGCGTTTTATCTTTCGTAACAATTCTTGATGCAACTCTTTCAGTAGGTTTTTTGTAATTCTTATGAACTTTTGTGAATGGGGTCGAAGGGGATTTTTTAAATAGATTAGCAAAGAAATCTAACGTTCTGGAGATTAAAATACTCAAATCAGTTCCGTTTTGAAGTGATTTCATATAAATAAATCCAAACAATGCTCCAGCCAAATGCGAAATATGCCCGCCTGTATTATCTAAGCGAAGCTGCATTAAATCTAAAATTAAAATTACAGCTGTAATGTGCCAAAGCTTAACATTTCCTAGAAACATCAAACGCACATCCATTAAAGGCTGATAGGTAGTTACTGCTGCTAAAATTGCCATAATTGCAGCAGAAGCTCCAACTATAGGAGCAGAAAGATTTAAAAAATAATAACTCAATGCAAAGGTAACTCCTGAAAAAATGGCTCCCAAGATATACAATCCTAAATATTGTTTTTGAGTAAAAAAAGTTAGAAATAAATTACTTGCAAAATTCAAAACCATCATATTAAAAAACAAATGCAAAAATGACGAATGAAAAAATGCATAGGTTAAAAATGTCCAAGGCTTAAATAAAAATACATTTGGATCTGAAGACAAAGATAGCCAGCTTGGATAATCGAAACCACCGCCAGAATATTGATAGAAAAAAACTAATGCAATCAGGAAACACGCAATGTTCCAGTAAATGACACGCATTGCTATACCTCCTAACTTATATTGTAATTTTAAATCGTCAAGAATATTCATAAATGCTTTTTTGGTTTTTGTTGTTCAGATAATAAAATTAAAAATTAATTCCAACGATTACTATTAAACTGATTTTTTTTCCAGTACCACATAATTAAAAAACCTGTTAATGCTCCGCCAATGTGAGCAAAATGTGCAATACCAGTACCTCCGCTTCCAAATAACGAACTTCCTTTAAATCCTAAAAATAGATCAACAGCTAAAATACCGGGAACAAAATATTTAGCTTTAATAGGAATCGGAATAAACATTAACGCCAATTCTGCATTAGGGAACATAAAAGCAAATGCGGTTAATAATCCATAGATAGCTCCAGAAGCTCCGACAACTGTGCCAATATAAGCATCTGTAAAACTATTAAATTGCGAAACAGAAACTAGTTCCTGCCATCTTGTATCTATTTTTCCTTCACTTAAAAGTTTTAAAATCTCATCTTTTTGATATCCATTAGCCATCAAAGTACTTAATGTATCCTGAAAAGAATAATAATTCACCGCTGTATGCAATAACGCAGAACCCAACCCACAAGAAATGTAAAAAAACAAGAATTTTTTACCGCCCCAGAAATGTTCTAATGCTGATCCAAAAGAAACCATAGCAATCATATTGAAGGCAATATGCATAATACCGCCATGCATAAACATATGTGTTATTGGCTGCCAAGCTCTGAAATTTGGGTTTTCAGGAAAAAACATAGCCAAATATTCATAAGATACCGGCACTAATTGTGAGCCAATAAAAAATATAATATTAATTATCAATAATTGTTTTACTACGGGAGTCATGTTCATCATATGGCAAACTTTTTATCTATATCTTCAACACGCATCGTGATGAAGGTAGGTTTTTGAAAAGGTGAAATATTTGGATCTTTACAGGCAAACAATCCGTTTACTAAATTATCTTGTTCTTTTTCGGTTAAATAAGAGCCTGTTTTAACCGCTAAACTTTTTGCCATCGATTTGGCAATTGTATCATTCTGGCTGTAACTGCTTGCCGGAATTCCGTCTTGCAAATCACTCAATAACTGTTCGATTACCATTGAAACTTCACTTTCAGTAATATTTACAGGAATTCCTGAAATGACAATATGATCTGTCTGAGCTTCTTCAAAAACAAAACCTGTTGTTTCTAATGAAGGTTTTAATTCTTCAATTAATGTCATTTCATCTGAAGAGTAAAATAAATTCAGAGGAAACAGCAATTGCTGGCTTGAAGCTTGATTTACCGTCATATTCAGCAAAAACTGCTCGTATAGAATACGCTGATGCGCACGTTGCTGATCGACAATAACCATTCCTGATTTTATAGGCGAAACAATATATTTTTTATGAATTTGATACGTTCCCTGACTTGCTTGTTCAACTTCATTATCATTAAATAAGGACGAAGTTACTTCTTCATTTTCAAAAGTAAAAGGTGAACTTTCGATATTTTCTGTATCCAAACCAACGTACAAACTTTCCCAGCTTGCTGTAGGTTCTACTCTTTTCGAATATCCTGAATAAGAATTTGATCCAGAACTAAAACCAGATCCTGAACTTGCTTTAGAATAATGCTGATTTGTTTTGTCGTCTGTAAACGGATTAAATGTTCCGTCAACTTGGATTGTTGGTGTTTCAGCTTCTAAATCTTTATAATGATATGGTGTGTCTAAATTTGCATCACGATCAAAATCTAGAACAGGTGCAACATTAAACTGACCCAAACTATGCTTGATCGAAGCTCTTAAAATAGCATACAAAGCCTGTTCATCATCAAACTTAATTTCTGTTTTAGTTGGATGAATATTGATATCAATAGTATTTGGCGGTACTTGCAGGTATAAAAAATAACTTGGCTGCGAACCATCTTTCAAAAGTCCGTCATATGCTGCCATAACGGCATGATGCAGATAACCGCTTTTAATAAAACGGTCGTTTACAAAAAAGAACTGTTCACCCCTGTTTTTCTTAGCGAATTCAGGTTTGCACACAAATCCTTGAACATTTATAATCTCAGTATCTTCATTAACCGGAACTAATTTTTCATTTGTTTTGCCGGCAAACATCCCCACAACGCGCTGACGATAACCTGCAGCAGGCAAATTATACATTTCGCTTCCGTTATGATAAAATGTAAAATGAATGTTAGGATGCGCCAAAGCAACACGCTGGAATTCATCCATTACATGTCGAAATTCAACTGTATCTGATTTTAAAAAATTACGTCTAGCCGGAATATTAAAAAACAAGTTTTTAACTGCAAATGAAGTTCCTTTTGGCAAAACAGCAACTTCTTGAGAAACAAATTTACTTCCTTCGATTATAATGTGAGTTCCGAGTTCTTCTTGATCTTGCTTGGTTTTCATTTCCATATGGGCAATTGCCGCAATAGATGCCAAAGCTTCTCCTCGAAAACCTTTGGTACATAATGAAAATAAATCTTCAGCCTGACGGATTTTTGAAGTCGCATGACGCTCAAAACACAAACGCGCATCTGTCACACTCATTCCCATACCATTATCAATAACCTGAACTAATGATTTTCCGGCATCTTTAATAATCAATTTAATGTCGGTTGCTTTTGCATCAACAGCATTTTCTAAAAGCTCTTTCACAACCGAAGCAGGTCTTTGAACCACTTCTCCAGCGGCAATTTGATTAGCAACGTGATCAGGAAGTAATTGAATAATACTCGACATTAAAAAATTTGGGTTAAGGGTTGCCCTTCAATTCTAAACAGAAAAAATCTGTAAAAATCTCTGGTTTATTTATTCATTCATTTCTGGTTTTTTAAAACCAAGGTGTACAAATTTAATGAATTTCTCTTGGGTTTTTGAATAACTGTCATCATAAAAAAAACAAAAAACCTGTACTATTTTGCAAAGTACAGGTTCTTAGTATTTTTAAAACAAATGTTGTTTTATTCTTTCTCAATCTTTCTTGGTGTTTCCTCAATCTGAATTGCTCCTGAAGCCAATAAAGGCTGATTAAACGGATGCGACATTGAAGCCTGCTGACGAATATAAGCCATTTTGATTGCCGCAATTGCTGCTTCAGTTCCTTTGTTTCCGTGAATTCCTCCACTTCTGTCAATTGACTGCTGCATCGTATTATCTGTCAGCACACAAAAAATAACCGGAATATCAGTCTGAACGTTCAAATCTTTAATTCCTTGTGTAACGCCTTCACAAACAAAATCAAAATGTTTAGTTTCTCCTTGGATAACGCATCCAATTACAATAACTGCATCTACATTTTGCGTCTGCAACATTTTTTTTGCCCCATAAATCAGTTCAAAACTCCCTGGAACATTCCAGCGAATAATTTGCTGAGCTGGAACATCACAATCAATTAAGGCATCAAAAGCGCCATTGTAAAGTCCTTCTGTTATATTTTCATTCCATTCAGAAACAACAATCCCAAATCGAAAGTCTTTCGCATTTGGGATCGTGTTTTTATCGTATTCTGATAAATTTTTATTTTCGGTAGCCATCTGTACTATTTTAGATTTTTGATTTTACATTCAGATTGTAAAAATACAAATCTATCCCGAAATTTCGGTACTAAATCTATTCCGAAGCGTCGGAACTAAAATTTTTATTGCGCTAATCCAATCAATGCATCAACAGAAGCTGCTTCTGGAGTTGCGTCGTAGTTTTCTTTAATATCTGTTAAATATTTCAAAGCATCTTCTTTTTGACCTAAAGCCAATGCCGTTTTTCCAGCTTTTAATAAGAAACGAGGTGTTGTAAAATCGTTTTTGTTAGATTCAGCTGCTTTTACATAATAATCTAAAGCCTCTTTTTGCTGATTTTTTTGAGAATAAGCATCTCCAATTGCCCCTTTTGCTAATGCACTTAAAATTAAATCATCAGATTTAAATTCACCTAGATATTTAATTGCATCATCAAATTTACCTGTATTCAAATATGCCATACCAGCATAGTAGTTTGCTAGATTTCCAGCGTCAGTTCCAGAATATTCTTCAGCAATTTTTACGAATCCGAATTTTCCTTCGGAACCATTTAATGCTAATTTGTATAATGAATCGCTAGCTACACCATCAGTAGCTTTTTGAAAGTTTTGTTGAGCAACAAACATTTCGTTTGCAGCTTCGTCTTGCTTAGGAGCTTCTATAAATTTTTGGTAAGCTAAATATCCAATAGTAGCAATTGCAATACCAGCAACTAAACCAATAATGATTTTTTGATTTTTAGCCACCCAATCCTCAGTTCTTGAAGCAGTTTCATCTAATTTAGAAAAAACACCAGCTGTTGTACTGTCTTTTTCATCAATTACTACCTGTTGTTCTTCATTTACTTCTTTAACTTCCTTTTCCTTTGGTGTCTTATATCCTCTTTTATTGTAAGTAGCCATTTAAAATTAATTTAGTGAACGGCAAAAATAAAATTTTTATTGAAACTGAAGTAAAAAAAATCAATTTTATATCTATTTTAGAAAAAATAATTTCAATAGTCGTAACTGCTTTCGCTTGAGCAGTAAAATAATTCATGTAGAAACGCGCTAAAAGCCTTTTATATCGATAATTTTCGATAATTTGCACCCTCAAATTTTTGCTGTTTAAAACTTGACTTTTTCTAGGCTAGAACCACAATTTTAGCCACATATTTCACAGATCAACACTGATTAAACCTATATTTCAAAAGAAAACGTTTAAAATCATTCAATCTGTGGCATAAAAATCAACCTTTAACATCAAATTTTATCTTTAGAGTCTCGTAAAAATGCATTTAAACAAAATTTCTTTATTCAATTATAAAAATTTCTCCGAAGTCAGTTTTGATTTCGACCGCAAGATTAATTGTTTTGTCGGCAAAAACGGAATTGGCAAAACCAATGTGCTCGATGCAATTTATCATTTAGCTTACGGAAAAAGCTATTTTAATCCGCTTGCTGTACAAAATATCAAGCATGGCGAAGAATTTTTTGTAATTGATGCCGAATTAGAAAAAAATGACAGAGCAGAGCAAATTGTCTGCAGTTTAAAAAAAGGGCAAAAGAAAGTTTTAAAAAGAAATGGCAAGGCTTACGATAAATTCTCAGATCATATTGGTTTTATTCCGTTAGTTATTATTTCTCCAGCCGACCGCGATTTAATTGTGGAAGGAAGCGAAACGCGCCGTAAATTTATGGACAGTGTGATTTCACAATTAGATTCGGCTTACTTGCATCAGCTTATTCAATATCAAAAAGTAATTGTACAGCGAAATGCTCTTTTAAAGTATTTTGCACTCAATCATACTTTTGACAACGATACCTTATCTATATATAATGAGCAGCTAAATAGTTTTGGACAATCTATTTTTGAAAAGCGAAAAGATTTTCTGGAACAGTTTATACCTATATTTAATATACATCATCAGGCAATAACCGGATCTGAAGAAACGGTGCAGTTGGTTTACGAAAGTCATTTATACGAAAAAGACTTATTGAAGCTTTTACAGGAAAACATTAATAAAGATCGTGCGCTTCATTACACAAGCGTTGGAATTCATAAAGACGATTTGTCTTTTGAGATAGATTCACACCCAATAAAGAAATTTGGATCACAAGGACAGCAAAAATCATTTCTGATTGCTTTGAAATTGGCTCAATTTGAATTTCTGAAAAAACAAAGCGGCGTAAAACCACTGCTTCTTTTTGATGATATTTTTGACAAATTAGATGAAAGCCGAGTTGCTAAAATTATCGAAATGGTTAACAGCGAAACTTTCGGGCAGCTTTTTATTTCAGACACACATCCGGAACGTACTGAAGCGATTGTAAAATCTACACATCAGAGTTATAAGATATTCAATCTATAGATTTATCACTATAATCGGAATTCAAAAATGAAAAATCATTACATTAGCTGTACTATTTTTAAAATCCACAATTATGAAATTCCCCCAAATTTTATTCGTGATAATGCTGTCTTTGTTATTTGCATGCCATAACCAGAAAGCAAAAACTTTTGAAACACTAGCGCCAAAAGAATTTGCAGCAAAAATAAAAACAACCAAAAATCCTCAGATTTTAGATGTTCGAACTCCTGATGAATTTGAATCTGAACATATTGAAAATGCCAGAAACATAAACTGGAACAACGAAAATTTTGCAGAAAATGCAACTCTAGCTTACGACAAATCGAAATCTGTTTTTGTATATTGCTTAAGCGGAGGAAGAAGCAAAAAAGCTTCTAAAAAATTAAGCGAATTAGGGTTTACAAATGTTTACGAATTAGATGGTGGCATACTAGGCTGGAACGAAGAAGGATTATCCAGTCCGTCGACAGCGCTAATTGGAATGACAATGAATGACTTTAATGATTTATTAAATACAGATAAAAAAGTTTTAGTTGATTTTTATGCCGAATGGTGCGGACCATGCAAACAAATGGAACCATCTATTTTAAGAATGCAAAAAGAAATGACAGACAAAGTTGTTGTGGTTCGAATTGATGTCGATAAAAACAAAACTTTAGCCGAAACGCTTAAAATTAATCAGCTTCCTACTATTTTAATATACGAAAACAAAGCTGTCCAAAACAAAATAATAGGTTTAACCACTGAAGAAAACTTAAAAAAACAACTGCAATAAATACCAAATATGTTAACGAAAGAATCATTGCAATTTTTAGACGATTTAAAAAAGAATAATAATAGAGATTGGTTTCAGGACAATAAAAAACGATACGAGATCTTCAAAAAAGATTATCATCAATTGGTGAGCGATTTTCTAGACGTCATGAAACCGCTTGATCCTTCATTAGAATTGTTGGAGGTTAAAAATTGTACCTTTAGAATTAACCGCGATATTCGTTTTTCTAAAGATAAATCACCTTACAAAGCACATTTGGGCGTTTGGATGTCTGCCGGAGCAAAAGGGGCTAACCGCTCCGGATATTATGTACATATCGAAAAAGGAGCGAGTTTTATTGCCGGTGGATTTTATTCGCCAGAGGCAGAAGATTTAAAAAAAGTCCGTAAAGAAATTGCTTATTTCCATGATGATTTAGAAGCGATTTTAACCGATAAAAACTTCAAAAAAGAATTTGGAAATTTAGATATAAACGAAAACAATTCGCTTAAAAATCCACCAAGAGGTTATGAAAAAGACCATCCTGCAATTGAGTTTTTAAAATTAAAAAGTTTCACGGCAACTCAAAAATATGACATTACCGAAGTGACTCAAAAAGATTTTGTTGCTAAAATGAGCAAGAAATTAATCGCTTTAAAACCTTTGAACGAATTCATAAACCGCGCTTTAGAAACGGAAGAATAAAAAAGACAAATCGCCACGAATTCACAAATTTTCACTACTAATTTGTGAATTCGTGGCGACAAAATTCATTTATCAAATGAAAAGAAAAATACTTTTTCTGGGAGAATCGTATCGCGCTGATGCGATTACGTGGATGAAAGGCCTTAAAGAATTTGGCAATTTTGAAATTACAACCTGGGAACTTCAAACGCCAAATAATTCAAAAATGAATCGTTTCAAGCGTATTTTAGAATATGTCTTCGCTCCTATTTCGATCCGAAAAATAATTCGCCAACAAAAACCAGATATGATTATTGCCGAAAGAACAACCAGTTACGGTTTTCTTGCAGGAATTTCAGGCATGCATCCAGTTGCAATTGCACAGCAAGGCCGAACTGATTTGTGGCCAGAAGGTTCTGTTTTATTGCCTTTTAAAAAAATCATTCAAAAACACGCTTTCAAAAAAGCCGATTTAATTCATGCTTGGGGACCTGTAATGACAATTTCGATGAGAGAAATTGGAGTTGATATGACCAAAGTTTTAGTTCTCCCAAAAGGAATTGATTTATCGCTTTTTTCTTATTCCATTAATAATTCAAATAAAATTGAAGCGATTGTTACGCGTTCTCTGCAACCCGAATATCGTCACGATTCTATTTTAAAGGCTTTTGCAATTTTGTATCAAAAAAGAATAGATTTTTCATTGACAATTGTTGGCGACGGAACCAGACTGCAATTTTTAAAAGATTTAGCCAAAGATTTACAAATCGAAAATAAAGTGATTTTTACAGGAAGAATTCCTAATACCGAGCTTCCAAAATTATTACAGCAATCAAACGTTTATATTAGCATGCCGATTACCGAAGGCGTCTCTGCATCTTTATTCGAAGCTATGGCTTGCGGCTGTTATCCTGTGGTTTCAGATATTGCAGGAAATCAAAGCTGGATTAAACATCGCGAAAACGGTCAATTAATTGAAATTGACAATATTGAAATGCTGGCAGAAGAATTAATATGGTCTTTTGAAAATACTGAATCCAGAAATCAGGCTATTATTCGAAATAGAAAATTTGTGGAGGAAAATGCTAATTATGACATTAATATGAAGATTATTGCAGATAAATATCATGAGCTACTAGATTCGCGAAACGGCTAACCTAAAATTCAAACACAGATATTAGGATTTAACAGATTTCAAGAAATTCTTCTAATCTGTGTTAATCTGTGGCAAAAAACTTAACGAACTTTGCGCAAACTTTGTGCCTTTGCAGTAAAACCAAAAATTATAATCCTTACTTTTGAACTCAGATTAAAAAAGCCTTTTATATGGAAATCCAATCCAATTTTTCTTTAAAAAACTACAATACTTTTGGCATTGAAGCCAAAGCAAAACAATTTGTTGCAGTTCATACTGTTGATGAACTGAAAACTATTTTAGAAAATAATAAAAACGAGAAAAAATTTATTCTTGGCGGCGGAAGCAATATGCTTTTAACCCAAGATATTGATGCTTTGGTAATTCATATCGATTTAAAAGGCAAAAAAATCATTAAAGAAGACGATGATTTTGTTTGGGTCGAAAGCCAGGCCGGCGAAACTTGGCACGATTTCGTACTTTATACTATTGAAAATAATTTTGGCGGATTAGAAAACATGTCTTTAATTCCAGGAAATGTTGGTACAACTCCCGTTCAAAATATTGGTGCTTACGGAACTGAAATAAAAGACACTTTCGTTTCGTGCGAAGCTATAAATATTCAAACTCAAGAAATAAAAACTTTTGTAAATGCCGAATGTAATTTTGGATATCGTGAGAGTATTTTTAAAAATGAAGTTAAAGATCAATACATTATAACTTCTGTAGTTTATAAATTAACGAAACGCAATCATAAAATAAATACCTCTTATGGAGATATTACAGCTGAATTAGCGAAAAATAATGTTGCAATTCCAACTTTAAAAGATGTCAGCAATGCTGTAATCGCCATCAGACAAAGCAAACTCCCAGATCCGAAAGAACTAGGAAATAGTGGCAGTTTCTTTAAAAACCCGATTCTTTTAAAATCTGATTTCGAAAAAATTCATCAAAAGTTTCCGGAAATGAAATATTATGAAGTTTCAGAAACCGAAGTAAAAGTTCCGGCTGGATGGCTAATAGAACAAGCTGGTTTTAAAGGAAAACGTTTTGGCGACGCTGGTGTTCATAAAAATCAAGCTTTGGTTTTAGTGAATTACGGAAATGCAACCGGCCAGGAAATTTTAGCTGTTTCGAAAGATGTTCAAAAAACTGTTTTTGAAACTTTTGGAATTCATATTGAGGCTGAAGTGAATGTGATTTAAAACAGAAACTTTACTGATCTTATTTAAATTCATAAATGAAAAAATTTAATATCACCATAATTTTAATACAAGTGTTTGGAATAATTTTCCTTCTAAATGGCTTTTTTCAAATTAAAATTTTTTCTGTTTTTGAGAAATACAATTGTGCCCATGAATATCTTTCGTATCAGAGACAAAAATCACAATGTTGGCTTGAATTATATGCTGGTAAAGAAAATGTGTTTGATTTTTTATCTAGTGTATTTTTTTGGAAATATTACGGGCTATTAATTGGAGTATTATTAATTGCTTTAATTAATTGGAAAAACAAAATCTCAATTCTAAATACCTTTTTAAGCACTCTATTTACATCTTTGTTTTTTTTCTTTTTACTTGAACCTCTGCTTTCGATCAGTTTTAATGATTTTGGATTACTTTTTTCTAATAACTCTAAAACAAGATATTTAATTGGAGGAACAACTTTTAGTTGTATTGGATTTATTCTTTTATATTTAAGTTATAATTTAAACTTATTAATTTCAGAAAAAACCTTTGAAATTTAAAATAGTGACAGAAAACATTTTCATAAAAATAACCAATCCAAATAACGAAAAAGTTGCAGCAATTATCGAAGAATTGTCGGCAAATCTTTATCTTCGTTTTGGAAGCGATGGAAAAAATTCTTTCACAGATTGGGAACACAATAATCCGAAATTTGTATTTGTTGTAGCCGAAATAGATAATGAAATTGTCGGCTGTGGTGCAATCAGGCCAATCAAAGAAAATATTGGAGAAGTTAAACGAATGTATTCGAAATATCCTCGAAAGAGAATTGGACAAACTATTTTATCATTTTTAGAACAGCAGGCAATTGAAATTGGCTATACAAAACTGGTTTTAGAAACACGAGTAAAAAATCAAGAGGCCACTAAATTTTATCAAAATCAAGATTATAAAGTAATTCCGAATTACGGAAAATACACAGATCGACCGGAAGCTATTTGTTTTGGAAAATCTTTGAATCAAAATTTATAAAAATGTACACACCAGATTTATATAAAAATGAAGATCCGGAATCGATCAGAGTTTTTTTGAAAGAAAATAGTTTTGGTATTTTGATTAATCAAACTAAAGGAAAATTATGCGCTACGCACATTCCGATAGAACTTGAAGTAAATGCCGATGGAAAAGAAATACTGCAAGGGCATATTTCAAAATTAAATCCGCAGGCAGAGGGTTTTGCAGAAAATGATCAGGTTTTGGCTGTCTTTTCTGGTCCGCACAGCTACATTTCTTCTTCTTGGTACGATCATGAAAATGTACCAACATGGAATTATATAGCCGTACATGTTTATGGCCGAATTAAGATTGTAGATTATAATGCTACAGTAGAACAGCTTAAAAAATTAGTTGATAAATATGAAGCCAATTCAGCGGATCCTGTTCGAGTTGAAGACCTGTCCGAAAAAACAATGCGCGAAGCAAGAGGAATTTTTGGTTTCGAGATTGAAATAGATGAGATTCAAGCCACAAAAAAGTTGTCTCAAAACAGAGATGATCACAATTATAGAAACATAATTTCGGAATTAGAAAAAACTGAAGACCCTCATGCTATTGCTGTTGCAAAAGAAATGTCGAAATGCCGAAAGTAAATTGGTTTTAACCATTGAAAATTAGGAATTCATAAGTACATTTGCACTCGCAAGATTCAGAAATTAAAAGACATTAAACCATATGCTTATAACTTTATTTTACTTCTTTATTGCTGTTGTTTTTATTCAAATTTTCTACTACTTAGGAATTTTTGGAAAATTTGCTTTTGGTAAACCACAGGATTTTACACAAAAAAACATTCCCGTTTCTGTAATCGTATGTGCTAAAAATGAAGAAGAGAACGTAAAGAAATACATTCCGCTATTGGCAGAACAAAATTATCCTGATTTTGAAATTGTTTTAATTGATGATGCTTCAAGTGATGAAACTGTAGAAGCTTTTGAAGAATTTGAACAACAATACTCGAATATCCGGTTAGTTAAAGTTGAAAACAACGAAGCATTTTGGGGAAATAAAAAATATGCTTTGACATTAGGAATCAAAGCTTCAAAAAAAGAATATCTATTATTTACAGATGCAGATTGTTACCCAACTTCAAAAGATTGGATTACAGCTATGACTTCGCAGTTTACAATGAACAAAACCATCGTTCTTGGATATGGAGGCTACGAAAAAGTAGAAAATTCTTTATTGAATAAAGTTATTCGTTTTGAAACTGTTTTAACAGCGGTACAATATTTTTCATGGGCAAAAGCAGGACTTCCTTATATGGGTGTTGGTCGTAATTTAGCTTACAAAAAAGAAGAGTTTTTTAATGTAAATGGTTTTATTGATCATATTCAGGTTCGTTCTGGCGATGATGATTTATTCATAAACCAAGCGGCAAATAAAAGCAATACGGCTATTTGTTATAATCCAGAAAGTTTTACTTATTCAAAACCTAAAAGATCTTATAAAGATTGGTTTACTCAAAAAAGAAGACATATTTCAACTGCAGAACATTATAAGTTTTTTGACAAAATGCAATTGGGCTTATTTTTCAGTTCGCAATTATTTTTCTTTTTATTAGTTATTATATTATTGGCTTTTCAATTTCAGTGGATCGCTGTTTTGGCAATTTTAGGAACTCGCTACACTATTGTATGGACTGTAATAGGTTTTTCGGCTGGAAAATTAAAAGAAAATGATATTAAAATATGGTTTCCTGTTGTAGAGATAGTGCTTATATTCACACAAATTAATATCTTTATAACTAATCTCTTTTCAAAACCTGTACATTGGAAATAAATTCTAAAATAGAAAAAGCAAAAAAAGGCGACCAGATTGCCTTTACTTTTTTATTAGATTTTTATTGGAATGAAGTGTACGGTTTTATGCTCAAACGCACTGAAAATGAAACTACCGCCGAAGATATTACCATAGAAACTTTCTCAAAAGCTTTCGACAAAATTGCTACTTATAACTCAGAATTTCAATTCAATACCTGGCTTATCAGCATAGCAAAAAACGTTTACATTGATTTGCTTCGAAAAAAGAAAACGAATCTTTTTATCGAAATTACAGATAATGAAGACCAACAGGCATACAACATTGCTGATCCTACTCCCTCTGCTGAAGATGCATTAATTAAAGAGCAAAACTTATCTCGTTTGCTACTATGCATTAAAGAATTAAAACCCCATTATCAAGAAGTTATTCAATTGCGTTACTTTCAAGAAATGACGTATCAGGAAATTGCACTCAAAATAAATGAGCCTCTAAGCAATGTAAAAGTAAAATTACTTCGCGCTAAAAAATTATTAGCTGAAATCATCGAACGTAATAGATAATTTATTATCTTTAGGTAAAGAATAAGATATAGTCATGTTTTTTCTTAAAAAAATAAAATATTCACATACTAAAACAACAACTTATACGTTGTTAGCTAAAACCAAACTCTTCCCGCTTATGATTTAAAGTTACTTAACCTTAAAATCCAAAAATCATGTCTAAATCAAACATCTACGAAACCAATTGGACCAATCTTGTTTTCGAAAACAAAAACAAAGAGTATGGCGCGTATCAATTACGACAAGAAAATTCAAAAACTACAATTACAGCCCTATTTATGGGACTGCTATTATTAGCCGGTATTGGAAGTGTATCGATGTTGATTAATAAATTTAGGGTCGTCGATCCTGTTGAAGCAACAGAGCCTGATATTTATGACCCGATAACACCTGTAGATTTAGCACCAATTCCTGTTGAGCCTGTAGCTCCTAAACCAATTGCTCCTCCACAGCAAGCTCCAGCTGCTCCAGCAATCGGAGCACAATTGACACATCCTGTTATTGTGCCGGTAGCTCAAGCAACTCCAGAAATTGCTCCTAATACAAGCAATTCAACAGCAGTTATAGACAATAATTCTGGCGCAGGAACAAGTACAAATGTTTTACCAGCAACTAACGGTGGTGAAGGAACGCTTCCTTCTGGTCCAACAATTACAGATCCTGTTAATCCAGCTACTTTAGACAAAATGCCAGATTTTCCAGGCGGAATGAGTAAATTCTATTCTTACGTGGGAAACAATTTCAACAAACCGGAATTAGATGCTGAAAAAACGTTGCGAGTTTATGTTTCATTTGTAATTGAAAAAGATGGTTCTATAACCGATATTATGGTTAAAAATGATCCAGGTTACGGAATGGGCAAAGAAGCCGTTAGAGTTTTAAAATCTTTAAAAACAAAATGGATTCCGGGAATGATCGCTGGAAAGCCAGTACGTACAGCATATAATCTTCCGATTACGATAAAAACGGAAATGGAATAATAAAACAAAAAGCAGAATTTAGGTTCTGCTTTTTTTTTGGATTAACTTTTAAACACTACTTTTAATTCAAAAATCTTACTTTACATTAATGCCTTTTACATTTTCGCATCCCGCTATAATTTTACCTCTTCAATATCTTCCTCGGAAATGGTTTTCATTGACAGGGCTTATTATTGGAAGTTTAACACCAGATTTTGAATATTTTCTGCGAATGAAAGTTCAGAGTGTTTATAGCCATACTTTAAGCGGAATATTTTGGTTTGATTTGCCTCTAGCAATTGCACTTGCATTTATTTTTCATAATTTAATTCGAGATGATTTATTTAACAACTTTCCAATTGGAATTGAATCACGAATATTAATTTTTACAAAATTTAATTGGAATAAGTATTTCAAAGAAAATTGGCTTATAGTATTAATTTCAATTTTAATCGGAATTACTTCTCACATTTTCTGGGATGCGTTTACTCATAATCATGGTTATTTTGTAAATCACCTTTCAGAACTTAGATATACATTTAATTTCTTTGGAAATCAAATTCCGATTTGGAAAACAATACAGCATTCAAGTACTTTTATTGGAGGCATTATTATTACTGTTGCATTCTTTAAACTTCCTAAAAAGAATCTTTCTCAATCATGCATTAATATTAAATATTGGATCGCAATTATTATTTTAACAATAGTAATTTCAGCAATACGATTTTATATTTCATTTAACGTAAAAGCTTATGGAAACATAATTGTTTCTGTACTCTCAGCTTTTATGATTTCACTAATTTTAATTCCATTTATAATAAAATCAAAGGTCAATCCAAAAATTTAGCAAAATCAATTACTTTTACATTTCTTAAAAAGCAAAACAATTTTATTAAAATTAAAAACGAACAAATGGGAATATTTTCAGCTTTACTTGGCAATGCAGGTTCTGTAAGCCAAGAGGATTTAATTAAAAATTACGGACAGCTTTTAACTGATAACGAGTCAATCGAAATGGGTTTTAAACTAATTCGTGACACGTTTATCTTTACCAATAAAAGATTGATTTTAGTAGATGTTCAAGGAATTACAGGAAGCAAAACTGAATATAAATCTATTGCTTACAAAAGTATCACAAGATTTAGCGTAGAAACTGCCGGAACTTTTGATTTAGATGCCGAATTAAAAATTTGGGTTGCTAGCGAATTACAGCCAAGCATTGTAAAACAATTTACAAAATCTGTAAATGTGTATGAAGTTCAAAAAGTATTAGCACACCACGTTTTAGGTTAATTTAAAGAAATAAAAAAACCGACAAGCTCATAGAAGTTTGTCGGTTTTTATTTTTTACAAGCAGAAATTATTATTTCTTTTTTGCAGTTGTTTTTTTAGTTGTTGTTTTCTTTACTGGTGCAGGCGCTGTGTTTACAATTTTTTGTTGTACATATGCTTTGTACAAGCCGTCTTTTTCAGCTCTTTTTTTAGCATCGTCAGCTCTTTGAGTTGAATCTGGATGTGAACTCATCATCTGATCGATGAATGAAGATTGAGATCCTTCGCTCATTTTAGCTAAGATTCTAAAAGCAGATTCTTCGGCATTTACATTGTAACCGTTTTTTTTCATGAAATTGTAAGCAAATAAATCAGCTTCAGATTCTTGTTTACGGCTGTGTTTACTATCTATCAAAGCACTTCCTATTTTTCCTAACTGACTGTCTGTAACAGCTGCAACTTTTGTAGATTGAGATGAAACACCATCAATTACAGCTTCTTTTTGATAAGCTGCACGCATAGCATCTCTAGAATCATTATTTGCAACGTGACCTATTTCATGGCCAATTACCGCAAGCAATTCGTTATCATCCATAATATCCATTAATCCAGAATATACACGAACGCTTCCGTCTGCAGTTGCAAATGCATTTACTTCTTTTAGTTTATAAACTTTATAATTTAAAGTATATCCTTCTCCTGCAGTGTGTTTTCCAAAAACTCTGTTTAATCTTAAAGTATAAGGATCAGTTGGTCCAGCTACTTCATGTTCAGCATCTAATTTAGCAACAGCTTCTTTAGATAATGTAGCAGCATCGGCATTACTAAGTGTAAAACTAGTTACTCCTTTTTGAATTGCTCCCATCGCTTTATCACCTAAATTAATTTGCGCATTCATTTTAGTAATGCCAAATGTGGCAAATAAAACTCCTAAAACTATTAATTTCTTTTTCATGTTTATATTATTACAATTTAACAACAAATGTAAATAACAAAATGCTATTTCATTTCACCCAAAAGCTTGTTTTTTGAACAAATAAATATATGAATTTTAAATGAGTTATATAACTGTTACTGAAATAATAAGCAATAAAAAAGCCGGTAACTTCTAAAGAATTTACCAGCTTTTTTTTGTTTTACAAGATTACTTCTTTTTCGTTGTTGTCTTTTTAGCTGTTGTTTTAGCTGATGCTTTTGCAGGTACAGTATTTACAATTTTCTGCTGTACATATGCTTTATACAAGCCATCTTTTACTGCTCTTTTTTTAGCATCATCGGCTCTTTTGCCAGAATCAGGATGTGAACTCATCATTTTGGTTAGAAAAGAGGACTCTGCTCCTTCACTTAAATTTTGCAGAATTCTAAAAGCTGATTCTACCGCGTTAACATCATAGCCATATTTTTTCATAAAATCATAGGAGAACGTATCTGCTTCAGATTCCTGTTTTCTACTGTGCTTACTGTCAATCATTGCACTTCCTAATTTTCCTAATTGAGATTTTGTAATAGTCTCAATTTTTCCTGACTGTGATGATGCTGCATCTAATAAAGCTTCTTTTTTATAAGCTGCCTTAATTGCATCTCTTGTATCATGATTAATAACGTGACCAATTTCATGTCCGATAACAGCAAGCAATTCATTGTCATCCATAATATCCATTAATCCAGCGAATACACGAACACTCCCGTCTGCCGAAGCAAAAGCATTAATATCTTTTACTAAATAAACTTTATAATTTAAAGTAACTCCCTCGCTAGAAGTATGTTTCCCAAATACGCGGTTTAATCGAATTGAGTAACCGTCTGTTGGTCCGGCAGTAGGATTATTTGCATCCAGCTCAGCGATCGATTCCTTAGCTAGTGCAGCTGCATCTGCATCACTAAAAGTAAAACCCGCGACACCTTTTCCTAAAGCGCCCATGGTTCTATCTGACAGTATTTGTGCATTCATTTTAGTAAAACCAAAAACTGCGAATAAAATCCCTAATACAATAAATCTCTTCTTCATATTTTTCAAATTAAATTAACAGCAAAATTAGTACAGCACAAATCCTGCGCTGTCCGAGCGAGCCAAATTTGTAATAGATTAAGGTGGAATTTAAAATTTTAGAAAAGTCAAGCTAAATATCAGATTCTTAAGCATGAATTAAAAAACTAAAATGAAAATGCATTTAAAAACAAACTATTAACTTTTGAACTAAATAATCCTCAATAACATCACTAAAAATGAAAAGCAAACGAAAAGCAAATTAACATCTCCAAATAAACTACATTGCTTATCTTTGTGCTTTGAATTTTGATATATGGAAACAGTCATTGAAAATATACCAACTGGAAAACCTAAATGGTTAAAGGTTAAACTTCCAATTGGACAAAAATATACTGAACTGCGCGGTTTGGTTGATAAATACAGCTTAAACACTATTTGCACCTCAGGAAGTTGCCCGAATATGGGAGAATGCTGGGGCGAAGGGACAGCTACTTTTATGATTTTAGGCAATGTTTGTACTCGTTCTTGCGGCTTTTGCGGTGTAAAAACCGGAAGACCAGAAACAGTAGATTGGGACGAACCAGAGAAAGTAGCACGTTCGATAAAAATAATGAATATTAAACACGCTGTAATTACAAGTGTTGACAGAGATGATTTGAAAGATGGCGGTTCTATTATCTGGATTGAAACTGTAAAAGCAATCCGAAGAATGAACCCAAATACGACTCTTGAAACTTTGATTCCAGATTTTCAAGGAATTGAAAGAAATCTTGACCGCATTGTTGAAGCAAACCCGGAAGTAGTTTCGCATAATGTTGAGACTGTACGCCGCCTAACTCGTGAAGTACGTATACAGGCAAAATACGATCGCAGTTTAGAAGTTTTGCGTTATTTAAAAGAAAAAGGAATTAACAGAACCAAATCTGGTATTATGCTTGGACTTGGTGAAACTGAAGAAGAAGTTTTTCAAACGATGACTGATTTGCGCAATGCAAATGTTGATGTTGTCACAATTGGCCAATACCTACAGCCAAGTAAAAAACATTTACCTGTAAAGGAATTTATAACCCCAGATCAATTTGCTAAATATGAAAAATTTGGTCTTGAGTTAGGTTTCCGTCATGTCGAAAGCGGACCTCTTGTTCGTTCTTCATACAAAGCACAAAAACACATTTTATAATAAAGGTTTAATTATTTTAATCGTTTAATTGTCAAACCGATTAAACAATTGAACAGTTAACGAATCAACACGGTATTGAAAACTCGAATTGCTATTAATGGTTTTGGGAGAATTGGAAGAAATTTATTCCGCTTGCTTTTAAACCATCCTGAAATTGAAGTTGTTGCTATCAACGATATTGCTGACAACAAAACTATGGCACACTTAATAAAATACGATAGTATTCATGGTGTTTTGCCTTTTGCGGTTAGTCATAATGAAGAAGGAATTATTGTTGACGGTAAGCATTTTTTATTTTTTCATGAGAAAAGAATTTCTAATTTAGACTGGAAAAGCCATAATATCGATTTTGTAGTTGAATCAACCGGAAAATATAAAACCCACGAAGAGTTAAATGCACATCTTGATGCTGGAGCAAAAAAAGTAATTCTTTCAGCTCCATCAGAAGTTGACACCATAAAAACAGTAGTTTTAGGAGTAAATGAAGAAATTTTAGACGGAAGTGAAGATATAATTTCGAATGCAAGCTGTACGACAAATAACGCGGCTCCGATGATAAAAATCATCGAAGAATTATGCGGTATTGAGCAAGCTTACATTACAACAATACATTCTTACACAACTGATCAAAGCCTTCATGACCAGCCACATAAGGATTTACGCAGGGCGAGAGGCGCAAGCCAGTCAATTGTTCCAACAACTACAGGTGCAGCGAAGGCATTAACAAAAATTTTTCCTAAATTGCATGAAAAAATAGGAGGTTGTGGCATTCGTGTTCCAGTTCCCGATGGTTCATTGACAGATATCACGTTTAATGTAAAGCGTGCTGTTAGCATTGAAGAAATTAATAAAGCATTTGAAAAAGCCTCAAAAACAAATTTAAAAGGAATATTAGATTACACAGAAGATCCTATCGTTTCTGTTGATGTAATTGGCAATACGCATTCGTGCTTATTTGACGCACAACTAACATCTGTTATTGATAAAATGGTAAAAGTTGTGGGCTGGTACGATAACGAAATTGGTTATTCATCAAGATTAATAGATTTGATTTTACTGATAAGAAAAAAATAGAATTCATTGTAAAAGCATAGCCATACATGAAATACCACCTTCTTATTCTTGTTTGTTTTTTTAATTCATTTTTGTATTCTCAATCTAAACAGAGTACAGATAGCGTTTCCTATTATAACAAATTAGCCAACTCGAATCTAACTGAGAAAAAATATAATCAAGCGGTTTTTTTTATTAAAAAATCAATCGATTTTTGCGAGACAGCTAATAAACCAGAAAGCTTAGCCAATCAAACTTTTAAGCTCGGAAAAATCTACTACAATCAGCAACGATACGAAGAAGCTTTAAAAAACTTCCACAAAAGTGTTTCTTTATTTGATAAACTAAAACCAACCTGTACCAAAATTTTGGCTTTACATTATATTGGCGCCACAAATACTGCAAAAGGAAACTACGAAATTGCCAACATCTATTACAAAAAAGCAGACAATCTTTTAAAAGAGCTAAAACTTGTTGACCATGCTGAAGTTTTAGATTATCAAAAAGCAATGGCATTAAAAGCCAGCAAGAATTTGCCAATGGCAGCAGAGACTTTCAAAAAAATAATACAAAAACCCGATAATCCTAAAATTCTAAAAACCAAAACAGATTCATATTATCAGCTTGGCTTAATTGAGACAAAGCTTAAACGAAACGATTCTGCGTTAGTTTACTTTGACAACGCATTAGATTACAGCAAAAAAAGCAATAATTTAATTCAGAAATCAAAGATCATTCTCGGGATAAGTCAGTATTACAAAAAAAACAGAAACTTTGATCTCGCCTACTCTTATCTTGATGAACATTATCAAATTGAAAATTATATTGTAAAACTTAAAAATGCCAAACTTGATCTAAATGAGTTTGAAAAATTCAAAAAAAACCAATCCTTAAATAATACGCTTAAACGCGAAAGCGACGAAAAAATTCAACTAAAAACATATCGTTATTCTAAGCTGGTCAGTATTTTGGCTATTGCCTTAATTTCGATTTTGTCTCTTTTGAGTCTAGCATTATACAAAAACAATATTATCCGGAATCAGAATAATTTACTTTTAAGAGAAAAAAATAAGGAATTAATTCTAGCTAAAAATAAAGCCGAAAAAGCATCAAAAGCAAGATCTGAATTTTTATCTACAGTGAGTCATGAACTCCGGACGCCGCTAAATGCGATTAACGGAATTACGCATTTATTATTAGAAGACAATCCTAAAAAAAATCAATTAAAGTATTTAGAATCTCTAAAATTTTCAGGAAATTACTTGACTACTTTTATCAATGAAATTCTCGAAATCAATAAAATAGATTCTACTAAAGTTGAAGTAGATCACATCAGTTTTAATCTAAAAGAGCTTTTATTTAATATTCAAAGTTCTCTAAAAGAATTAGCTGCAGCGAATAAAAACTACTTTAATTTAGAAATAGACGAATCAATACCAGATAATTTAATTGGCGACCCAACCAAATTATCTCAGATCATACTGAATTTAATAAACAATGCTTTAAAATTCACGCAAAACGGACATGTAAATGTAATTGCAAAATTATATGCCTCAGAAGAAGAGAATGCAACTATTTATTTTGAAATTGTAGATACCGGAATTGGAATTCCAGAAGATAAACTGCAAACCGTTTTCGAAAGTTTCTCACAAGGCTCTATCGAAGTAAATCGAAAATATGGCGGCACCGGCTTAGGGCTTACCATTGTAAAAAAGTTAATCGAACTTTTAGGCGGTGAAATAAAACTGAAAAGTGAAGTCGGCAAGGGATCTACTTTTACTTTTAAATTGAATTTCAAAATTAACAGAGAGCCTTTAGAAATTATTGAAGAAGCAAAACCTTATAGCGACAAACAGTTAAAACACAAATCGATTTTACTGATTGAAGACAACAAAATCAATCAAATGATTACGCGAAAAATGCTTGAAAACAAAGCCATTTTATGCGATATTATTGATAATGGCGAAGAAGCAGTTGAAATCTTAAAAGTAAAACGTTTCGATATGATTCTAATGGATGTTCATTTACCAGGAATCAACGGAACTACTGCTACCAAATTAATAAGAGAGTTTGACAAATCAACACCAATTATTGCTTTAACGGCAATTTCGCTTGACGAAAACAGAGATATGCTTTTGTCTTTCGGAATGAATGATGTGATTACAAAACCCTTTGTTCCGGACGAGTTTTACAGCATAATTGCAAAGTTTTTTGATTAACTAAGAAACTAAGTTTCTAAGTTTGTTTTTATGTATTCTAAAATTGTCGCATCAAAATTTTGCTGATGGTTGATGAATGTACTTTTTATTGGAAGATAGTACAATTGCAGCGCCAATTTAGAATCTTTTAAACGTACATAATCTTTCTCTGTTGTAATAATTCTTTTATTTCCGGCTTTACTTTCTATTTCTGCTAAATCTGAATCAGAGAAATTATGATGATCCGGAAAAGTCAGACATATATCATTATCATTTTTTAAATAATCAAAAAACGGACTTGGTTTTGCAATTCCGGCCAAAAGTAATTTTGGTTCAGATTTAATTTGGTTTACAGCAATTTTTTCATTTCCTCCATAAATAAAATCATCGTAATCGATAAAAGTAAAATAGATTTGTTGCGAGCAAGTCAGTTTCAATTTCAAACGAATTTCTGCCTGTTCTTTATCAGATAACTGTTTTGGACATTTTGTTATAACAATAATGTTGGCTCTGTTCGCTCCGCTTCTGCTTTCGCGAAGATTTCCCGTTGGCAGCATAAAATCATCTGCGTATAAATCTCCGTACAAACTCAATAAAATATAAAACCCCGCTTTTACTTTTCGGTGTTGATAAGCGTCATCTAATAAAATTAATTGAGGTTTTTCTGTTTGCGAAAGTAATTGTGTAATTCCGTTTCTTCTGTCTGCATCGACAGCAACGTAAATATTTGGAAATTTTTGATAAAACTGAAAAGGTTCATCGCCCAAAATTTCAGCATCTGAAGTTGCACTTCCCAAAACAAAGCCCTCAGATTTTCTTTTGTAACCACGGCTTAAAGTTGCCACTTTATATTTATCGGACAATAAACGAATCAGATATTCAATTTGAGGAGTTTTACCAGTTCCGCCAACGCTCAAGTTACCAACAGCAATTACCGGAAGATCAAACGAGGTTGATTTTAAAATTCCTTTATCAAAAAGAAAATTCCTGATTGAAGTAATTAAACCATATAAAATAGAGAACGGGAAAAGTATTTTTCGAAGTATTTTCATAGAATTATTTATCAGAATAATGTCCCATTGCAGAAATTACAAAAACAGTAACAATATCCTCCTCTACTTTATATATTATTCTGTCTTTAGAATTTATTTCTCTCGACCAAAACCCACTAAGTCCGTGTTTTAATGCTTCTGGTTTTCCAACACCTTCATAGGGTGTTTCACTAAGTTCATCTAGTATTTGCGTGATCTTTTTAATACTTGCCTGATTACCTGCTTTAAAGTGTTTTTTTAAATGTGACTCTGCTAATCTTTCTATTTTAAGCCTAAACTTCCCCATACATCTTTTGGATCAACTTCTGTATAATCGCCTCTTTTCGCTGATTCTAATACCATTTTCACAAACTCAGGATTATAGGAATCTTCTTTTTTTAGTTTTTTTGAATCTGTTTCTACAATCTCTACACCATCAGTACCTTTAGTGAATGCCTCAGACAAAAGCGCCATAAAGGCTTTTCCTGCCTTGGTTCGTTCGTTAATTTTTATTGTTACTGTAGTCATACTAACTAATTTTTAAATACAAATATACAAAAACAACCACATTACCAAGGAACAATTAACAATTGATAACAGTGTTCTCAAGTAATAATTGACTATCATATAACAATATTTTCGTTAATTTGTTTTAAAATTTCAAGACATAACAACTTGAAAACTGAAATGAAAAAGTAAAAATGAAAATCAAAGATATATTAGCAATTCTTGAAGAAATGGCTCCTTTGGCTTACGCCGAAGATTTTGACAATGTTGGCCTTTTAGTTGGAAATTCTGAAACGGAAAGCACCGGAGTTTTAGTTTGCCACGATGCCTTAGAAAATGTTATCGACGAAGCTATCGCTAAAAATTGCAATCTGGTGGTTTGCTTCCATCCTATTTTATTCTCTGGAATTAAAAAAATAACAGGCAAAAATTATGTAGAACGCGCCATTCTAAAAGCAATTAAAAATGACATTGCCATTTATGCAGTTCATACCGCTTTGGACAATCATTCGGCGGGAGTGAATAAAATTTTCTGTGATGCTTTGGGTCTAACAAATACAAAAGTTTTGATTCCGAAACAGAATTTCATTCAAAAACTAGTCACTTACACTACTCCGGATAATGCTGACAAAGTTCGAAATGCTATGTTTCAGGCAGGTGCAGGAACTATTGGCAATTATGACGATTGCAGTTTTAATACCGAAGGCTTTTTTACTTTTAAAGGAAATGAAGAAAGCAATCCTGTAATTGGCGAAAGAGGAAAATTGCACACCGGAACTGAAATAAAAATTGAGGTTATTTTTGAAAAACATTTACAATCTAAAATTCTAAAAGCACTTTTTGCCCATCATATTTATGAAGAAGTGGCTTATGAAGTTTACGATTTACAAAACTCACATCAAAATATTGGTTTGGGAATGATTGGCGAATTTGAAACGGAAATGGATGAAAAAGATTTTCTCACTTTCGTGAAAGATAAAATGGTCGCCAACGGAATTCGTCATTCTGCCTTTCTCGGAAAAAAAATAAAGAAAGTTGCCGTTTTGGGAGGTTCAGGAAGTTTTGCCATTAAAAATGCAATTCAGGCTGGAGCCGATGCTTTTTTGACCGCCGATTTGAAATACCATCAGTTCTATGAAGCTGAAAATCGACTTCTTTTGGCCGATATTGGTCATTTTGAGAGCGAACGATATACAAAAAACTATATTGTTGATTATCTTCGAAAAAAAATCCTTAATTTTGCCATCATTTTATCAGAAGAAAATACAAATCCAGTTAAGTACTTATAGAATATGGCGAATACGAAAGAATTAAGTGTTGAGGACAAGTTAAGAGCAATATACGATTTACAGCTTATTGACTCTAGAATTGACGAAATCAGAAACGTGAGAGGTGAACTTCCTTTAGAAGTGGAAGATTTAGAAGATGAAGTTGCAGGTTTAAGCACGCGTTCAGAGAAACTGAAAAGTGAACTTGAGGTTATTGAAGATCTTATCAAATCGAAAAAAAATGCGATTGATGAGCACAAAGAGGTTATCAAAAAATACACAAAACAACAAGAATCAGTTCGTAATAACAGAGAATTTAATTCTTTGACAAAAGAGGTTGAATTTCAGGAATTAGAAATTCAATTGGCTGAAAAGCAAATCAAAGAAATGAAAGCTTCTATCGAGCATAAAAAAGAAGTTATTTCTAACTTAAAAGAAAAACTTGACGCTAAAAGTTCGCATTTAAAACATAAAAAATCTGAACTTGATGCTATTATGGCTGAAACTCAAAAAGAAGAAATCTTCTTGTCTGAGAAATCTGCTGAGTTTTCAGGTCAAATTGAAGAAAGATTATTAGCTGCTTACAACAGAATCAGAAACAGTGTTCGTAATGGTTTAGCTGTAGTTTCTATCGAAAGAGGAGCTTCTGCAGGATCATTCTTTACAATTCCACCACAAACTCAAGTAGAGATTGCTTCTAGAAAGAAAATCATTACTGATGAGCACTCTGGAAGAATTTTAGTTGACAGCGCATTAGCTGAAGAAGAAAAAGAAAAAATGGAGCAATTGTTCTCTAAATTCTAAATAAACATTGTCCCGATCTAATCGGGACTTTTTTTTGCCCTTATTTTTTCAGTAAGTTTAAAATCATATTTTTTACCTTTAGAAAAAATTTAAGTTTTGGGAATTAAAAAAGGAATTCGTTTTATTACATTAAAATCGGTCGGACAATATATCAACTTCTTAAGTTACGTTCGTCCGCAAAAAGCTGTAGCACTTTCTTACGCGCTTTTTAGTCAGCCCAGAATTGGAAGACTGCAAAAAGAAAAACTGCCGAAAATTTTAAAGAATACCGAAACCGAAATATTTCATCATAACGAACATCATTTTCAGACTTATATCTGGAAAGGAAATGAAACCAAAATTCTGCTTGTTCACGGCTGGGAAAGCAACGCTTCTCGCTGGAAAAAAACGTTGCCACATCTTCAAAAATCCGGAAGCACTATTATTGCTATTGATGCTCCAGCGCATGGGCAAAGCAGCGGAAAAGAATTTAATGTGCCGCTTTATGCAGAATTTATTAATAAAGCTGTAGAGAAATATAAACCAGAAATTATTATTGGTCATTCTATTGGAGGTGCGGCCTGTGTTTACCATCAATATTTATTTCCGAATACCAGTATCAATAAAATGGTAATTCTTGGAGCGCCATCCGATTTGAAAACGCTGATTGATAATTATATTTCAATGCTGAGTTTGAATACCAAAATATTTTCTCTTTTAGAAAGTAAATTCAGTGATCGATTTAATTTTAAAATAGAAGATTTTTCCGGACAAAAATTTGCATCAGAATTCAATATTCCGGGGTTAATAGTTCATGATACAACTGATACTATTGTAGCTTTTGAAGAAGGAAAAAAAATAGCCAGCAACTGGAAAAACAGTCAATTTATAGAAACCAAAGGCTTAGGCCACGGAATGCACGATGATGAATTGTATGAGAAAGTGATTGCGTTTTTGTTTGCTGAAGGTTAGGTTTTTATACTAGCCATTACGTTTTTGTCTTGTGTTAGTTTTGTTATCCTGAGGAACGAAGGATCACACTCGTCCTCGACAAATACTGGCGAAATACTGTACGGAGCTTCTAGTGTGATCCTTCGTTCCTCAGGATGACAAGATTGCGGAAAAATCTAAAATTCTAAAAGTCTAACTATCTGAAGTCTAACAATCTAAGTTGTCTAAATTATTTAAACAACAATTTTAAAGTGTCTCAATAATTCCTTTTCGCCTTTTGCCGTGACAATAATTGCTCTAGAATTTTTGGTTTTTCTGAGCCAGTCTTCACTTATCATTTTATTCAAAAGCAACGCCCCTACTGAACCAGCAAGATGATTTCTTCTTTCGCTCCAATCCAGGCAGGGTTTAAGGAATATTCTTTTTTGTTTTTGAGCTTCTTCTAAATTAATTCCGAAATTGGAGAACCATTTTTCTCCTTCAGTACTAATTTCAAAAGCATTATTTTTTTCTACAATTATTTTTTGTTCCAATAAACTGTCGGTTAAGGCAACTCCAATTTTTCCTGCTAAATGATCGTAACAGGTTCTGCAGAATTTTATTGGAGGATAATTTTCAGATTTGTTTTCTACTGAAACTTTTGGCTTCGGAACTAAACTTGCCATGGCTTCGAGTGCGTAGGCGACTTCTTTATTTGAAAATCTATAATATTTATGACGCCCTTGTTTTTCTACACACAGCAAATCGGCATCCAGAAGTTTTCCCAGATGCATGCTTATATTTTGCGGAGATGTATTTGCAGAAACGGCTAATTCTGTTGCAGTAAAAGCTCTTCCGTCGAGCAGAGTCCATAAAATTGAAGCGCGCGTTGGGTCGCCAATTAACGACGCTGTTTTTATAAATTGATCTTCCATCACGATATTCATAGTTAAGTGCAGAATGAAGTATTGCTTTGTAAAGTTAAATAACTTTGTTAAAAAACAACTCGATATGCCTTCTACTTTATTTCTTCAGTCTGACTTTACTAACCCTTATTCGATATATAAAACGATGCTGGAAAAGCATCCTGTTTATTGGGATGAAGCAGCTAAAATTTGGGCTATTTATTCTTATGAAGATTGTGTTTCGATTTTAAAAAATACGAAAGCGGAGATTCCGATTGTGAATTCAGATAATGAACAAAGATTAAATAAATATGCTTTAGATATTTTGACTCATTTGACTCGATTATCAAATGGAGTTCAGCATGAAGTTGCAAGAGAAGTTGCAATGCAGTTGTTCTCAAACATGAAATCTATAAATATCAATTCAATCATTTTTCAATTAATAGAAATTGATTTAGTTGAAAATAAAATTGATTGGGTAAATTCGGTTTGCAAAAAATTGCCGGTTCTTACTGTTTTAAACAGTTTTGGTTTTGAAGAGAAGGATTGTGATTTTATTTCGGAAAACATAGAATCTTTCTCTAAAATTATGCTTCCGAAAAAGACAGGAGAACAAGTAAAAGCGATTAATGAAATCTCAGAAAAAATATTTTTAATCGTTGAAAAGCAACTTTCTTCTTTAAGCTTTTATGAATCTTTATTGAAAAAAATATCCGAATCAAATTCTCTTTCGCCTGACGAAATCAAAACAATTTGCGTTAGTAATTTAATCGGTTTTTTTGTTCAGAGTTTTGATGCCGGCCGGGGGATTTTAAGCAATTCTTTATTGCAGCTTCTTAGTCATAAAACTTTTTCGAATAAAATTGAAGTACAAAAATCAATTATAGAAACATTGCGATTTGATCCGCCGATTCATAATACCAGAAGAATTGCTAGTGAAGATTTCCTCATCGGCGAAAGCCTGATTAAAAAAAATGATTCCATTTTAATTGTACTTGCCTCTGCAAATCGTGATTCTAAAAAGTTTGAAAATGCATTTGATTTTGATATTGAAAGAAACAATAATATTGAAAATTTAACTTTTGGAACTGGCGGTCATATGTGTGTGGCAAAACATTTCTCGATTCATTTAGCGACAGAAGCTTTGTGGTTTTTATTTGATCAATATAAAACGATAAAACTTCTAGCAAACAAAATTCAATACGAACCAATGATTAACGCCAGATTACCGAAAACAATCTGGATTTCATTATATAAAAAACAATAATATGATAGCTGTAATTTTTGAAGTTATTCCGAATCAAGGAAAAAAAGAAGAATATCTGGATATCGCGGCAAGTTTGCGTCCGGAATTAGATCATATCGAAGGATTTATTTCGATCGAACGTTTTCAGAGTTTTAGTGATCCTGAAAAAGTTTTGTCTTTGTCTTTTTGGAAAGATGAAGCCAGTATTCAGCAATGGCGAAACTTAGAAATGCACCGACATGCGCAGGAAAAAGGCCGAAATGAAATTTTTAAAGAATATCACTTGAGAATTGCTCATGTTGTTCGCGATTACGGAATGTTTGATCGGAAAGAAACTCCAAAGGATAGTTTTAGTTTTCATGATGAGTAGAGGTTCAAAGTTGCAGAGGTTCAGAGGGACAAAGGATTTTTCTCTCAGGTTCTGAGTTTCTGCCAAAAATTAAAATCTAAAATCTAAAATCTAATAATCTAAGAAGTCTAAAAATCTAACAATCCAATAATCTAACAATCCAATAATCTAATAATATAATAATCTAAAAATCTAAGAAGTCTAAAAATCTAAGAAGTCTAAAAATCTAATATCTAAGAAGTCTAAATTTTACCTACTTTTGCAGTATGGAAGAGAATTTAAAACGTCTGAATAAATTTATTGGAGAAACCGGCTATTGTTCTCGTCGTGAGGCTGATAAATTAATTGAGGAAGGACGCGTAACGATAAATGGTGTTGTACCTGAAATGGGAACAAAAGTTTCTCCGGATGATGAAGTACGCATAGACGGGAAATTGATTGTGGAAAAGCACGAAAAATTGGTTTATCTGGCTTTTAATAAACCGGTTGGAATTGAATGCACAACAAACTTAGAAGTTCGAAATAATATTGTTGATTATATTAATTACCCAAAACGTATTTTTCCGATTGGAAGATTGGATAAAGCCAGTGAAGGATTGATTTTTATGACTAACGACGGTGATATCGTAAATAAGATTTTACGCGCCAGAAACAATCACGAGAAAGAATATACTGTTACGGTAAACAGACCTATCACCGATCGTTTTATAGAGCGAATGGGAAATGGTGTTCCGATTTTGGATACGGTTACCCGAAAATGTAAAGTAGAACAAATCAGCAAATACACTTTCAAAATCATTTTGACGCAAGGTTTAAATCGTCAGATTCGTAGAATGTGCGAATATTTAGGTTATGATGTAACAGCTTTGAAACGTATCCGAATTATTAATATTTCTTTGGATATTCCGGTAGGACGTTACCGTGATTTGACCGATGATGAAATTAAAGAATTAAACCATTTAATTGAACCTTCGAGCAAAACAGAAGAAGCAAGTTTGCCAAAAGCGGAAGCTCCAAAACGAAGAACAGAATTTATTTCGAAACATGATCCCCGATTTAAGAAAAAAGGAGATTATTAAATATCAAAATCCCATCAGCTAACTGATGGGATTTTTTTATGATTATTATTTACTATTCAAAAAATCATAATACAAAGCTTTTGACAAAAAGGTCGCATTTTGATAATGATCAATCATTTCTTCTCTCTGAATTTCATCAGGTCCCCCGTATAAATTATTCTTCGTGAAATATTCCCGGCGTGCATCATCATTAAAATTCAAATTAGTCAAGAATACAGGTTCTACACATTTATTTGTCGCGATATTATAATTTGTAATCAGATTTCCCCAGTTTACAAAACTGCATAATAATACTGTTCCGTAAAAATACCACACCATTTGATTTACTAAGTAAGCGTTTGTTTTTTGTTTTGTAATTTTTATAAAAACAAAAACTAAGCCTATAATTGCTAGAATCAAAAATGCATAAACACCTAATCGTTTATAAGTTAATCCGAAAACTGAAATGTATTCTGAATTTTTAAGCATTGCACTTACGATTAAAAGTCCATTTAAGACGATCCAGATTTTTGCTAACTTTTTAAGCCAAACTGCTTTATTATCAAAATTGAAACCACCTTTAAAATAAAACATGATTACCCCAACCGCCATAATAATTGAAAAGATTACTGAGTTTACTCTTTCATGAGTATCTGCGCTTAGGTTTGCTTTTTCGATTACTTCAAAAAACTGTTCGTAATTATAAGTTACGAGAAAAACTAAAAGCATTAAATTCAACAATACTAAAGTGATTTCACCACTTTTTCTTTCAAAATCAATATCTAGAAACGAAAATGTATTTTGATTCTTGATTTCAGTACTATTATTGAAATCATTGTCTAGAAGTTCATTTTTTTCATAGCAAACTTCTGGCACCCAATAGTTCCAGAAACTGAAAGAAATATAGAAACCCAAAATGGCAATGAGAATCAAATTTACAATGTCAATATCTAAAGTATAATCTGTAAACAACGAAGAAAAATGTGTACTTCCGAAAGAATATACTATAAAAAACAACCCAAGAAAAATAGCTGGAATAACAAAAAACGCTATAAATTTTTTAGCAGAATTATTTTGAATTTTCTTCTCAGGAATCCATTGCTGAAACATAAAAACTCGGCCTAGAGAAGTAAGTCCGTTTAAAAATACGAGCGGAAAAATTTGTACTATTTTAAGCTTAACATCTTGTGTTTTAAACTGTAAAAAAAGAACAGACATTGCCAATGCTAAAAAAGAAGGAAAATCTCCGTACCAAGCAAAAGCCAGACAAGACAAAACCGATGTTATGACTAAGATTAAATGTGATCTTTCAGAAAACCGATCTTGAAAAAAATAACAAATAAAACCTGTTAACACTAGTGCAAAAATAGACAAATTAACCCCTGGCTCTTCTTTGTAAAAAAGCAGTATAAAGATCAAACTGCATGCTAAAATAATGTGATGTTTTTTCATGATTATTAAATTAAAAGTACTTTGTTTTTCAAAGTAATTAGACAAAAAATTTTGGTTATTAGGATTTCATTAATTTTTCAAGGTACGATAAGTGTTCTTTGAAGGCTAAACGGCCTCGATCAGTTACTTTATAGGATGTTCTCGGTTTTTTACCCACAAATTCCTTTTTCACTTCTATATATTCAGATTTTTCAAGTGCAGAGGAATGACTTGCTAAATTACCATCAGTAATATCTAGAAGAGTTTTCATTTCGGTAAAATCAACCCACTCATTCACCATCAGAATGGACATAATCCCCAATCTGACACGGCTTTCAAAATCTTTATTTAATTTATCAATAATACCCATTGGTTTATTTATATTTTTTGAACATCACTAGTCCGTACAAGATATGCAAAATACCAAATCCAATTATCCAAAAAATCAAACCATATCCAATATAAAAAAGAGAAATAAGTCCTAAAAACAATTGACAGTAACCCAAATATTTGATGTCAGAAAAAGTATATTTCTCAGCATTTATAACTGCTAAACCATAAAAGATTAAAGTAGCTGGTGCAACTAAACCATAATATTGATGGTACAAAAGCGACAAACAGAATACACCTCCAACAAAAAGAGGAATGGCTAAATTAAAAAGCATTTTTTTTGTAGCCGATGTCCAAATAGGCAAATTGTATTTTCTGCTTTTTCTGATGGTAAAAGCAACTCCAAAAATAAAAGCAAAAGCTAAAATGACAACTCCAGTTATAAACAATTCTGATACTAAGCTAGCAGGAACTACAATTTGGTCTTCACCTAAATATTCGATTCCGTTTACTTTAAATAATTGATAGACATAAAGTCCGCCAATTAAAGCAGAAAGTCCGGCAAAAACTCCTGAGAGTCCGCTTAAGGATATAAATCTTGAAGAGCGCTCCATCATGGAACGAATATGTGCTAAATCTTCTTGGTGCTTCTGATTCATAAATAAAGTACTTTGTAATGCAAAGTTATGTTTTATTTTGAATTGGCAAATAAAAAATGCATTTATTTTTGATGCTGAAAATAGAGCTGCAAAATTTTGTTCCAAAGTTTTGGAATTGCAGGAACATAGCGGTTTAGAACTGATGCTTGCGTGAGGGATAGGAGCTGGCTACCGAAGTAGCGCGGATAGCCCGACCTTATCCCGACAAGAGGGCGAATAACCGCAAAGTATATTTGCCCTCTTGTCGGGATAAGGTCACGCCCAATATATAAAACAACAAAGCTCATTCTATTGAACGAGCTTGTTGTTTATTTGTCTACTAATTAGTTAAAACCATCTTCTGCGCTTAAATAAAAATACGCCGAAAGCAGATAATATTACCGATACAAAAAGGAGAATCCAGATTCCATATTTACTTTCTTCAAGACCGTTTGGCACGTTCATTCCGTATAAACTGGCGATTAAAGTTGGAATCATCAGAATTATAGAAATTGAAGTCATTTGCTTCATGATATTATTCATGTTGTTTGATATTACAGAGGCGTAGGCATCCATCATTCCGGTTAGGATATTGCTGTAAATGTTGGCTGTATCCTGAGCCTGACTTAATTCGATTTCGACATCTTCGAGCAAATCTAAATCATAATCTGCTTTATGCGCTTTTAGATTTTTTATGCGTTGAAACAAAACATCGTTTGCTTTTAAAGAAGTAATAAAGAATACCAAACATTTTTCGATTTGAAGCAATGCCTGCAACTCTTCGTTTTTAATTGATTTTTCTAGATTATCTTCGGCTAATTTTATTTTCTGATTGACTTGCTTTAGATATTTTAAATACCAAACGCTTGATGACAAAAGCAATCTTAATACCCAATCTAAATTATCTTTAACCTGAATGTTTTTGCGTCGTGAATACAACATAAAATCATGTATGATTTCTGTTTTGTAAAAAGTGATTGTTACGCAAATATCACCTTTAAAAATCACACCTAGAGGAATAGTCTGGAAAGGAAGTTTTATGTCGTTGCTTTTTACGGGAACGCGCATAATGATCAAAGTCCAGCCGTCTTCGATTTCTATACGGGGTCTTTCGTCGATATCTTCAATATCATTGTAAAAAGCTTCGGGAATCTGAAGTTCTTCGAGTAAATATTTTTTTTCTGTTTCTGATGGATCTTCAATGTTAATCCAGCAGTTTGGAATCCATTGTGGTATTTCTAGTAATCCGTTGTTGTTTGTGTAAAAGACTTTCATTTCAAAATACAGGGTGTTATCGCAGCATTTTGAAAATTTCAAAAGCTGTTTTTAATTTAATACTAACGAATAATAATCGTCCATTTGGAGAAGTGTTTTTTAAGTGGTGCAAAAATATCTTTTATTTTTTAGAACTAAAACTTTAAACTATTAATTAAATATTAAAACAAGAAAGCCTACTCTTGCGAATAGGCTTTGTTTGTATAATTGAAAACAAATTATTTGTTTTTTGCGCTTCTCATTTTGCGTGCTAAAAGTGTGTTTTTAAGCAACATTGCAATTGTCATTGGTCCTACTCCACCAGGAACTGGCGTAATGAACGATGCTTTTTTGCTTACTCCGTCAAAATCAACGTCACCTTTTATAACGTATCCTTTTGGGTTTGATGCGTCATCTACACGTGTAATTCCAACATCAATAACCGTTACACCGTCTTTTACCATATCAGCTTTTAAGAATTCAGGAACTCCTAAAGCGGTAATAATGATATCTGCATTTTTAGTGAATTCTGCTAAGTTTTTAGTACGGCTATGAGTCAAAGTTACTGTAGAATCTCCCGGATTTCCTTTACGACTCATCAATATACTCATTGGGCGTCCTACGATGTGGCTTCTTCCAATTACAACGGTATGTTTTCCTGCAGTTTCTACTTTGTAACGCTCTAACAATTCCATAATTCCGAACGGTGTTGCCGGAATAAAGCTTTCCATTTCAAGCGCCATTCTTCCAAAGTTTGTTGGGTGGAATCCGTCAACATCTTTATCTGGATCGATTGCCAATAAGATTTTTTGCTCGTCGATGTGTTTTGGCAAAGGCAACTGCACGATATATCCATCAAGGTTATCATCTTCGTTTAGTTCTTTAATTTTTGCAAGAAGCTCTTCTTCGGTAATTTCCTCTGGTAAACTTACTAAAGTTGAATCGAAGCCAATTTGCTGACAAGATTTTACTTTACTTCCTACGTAAGTTAAACTTGCTCCATTTGTTCCCACAATAACGGCTGCTAAATGAGGCACTTTTCCTCCAGCGTCTTTTATAGATTGAACTTCGGCTGCAATTTCGTTTTTAATGTCTTCAGATGTTTTTTTACCGTCTAGTAGTTGCATTGTGTTTTGTTATTTTGTTTCAGGTTTAAAGTTTCAGGTTAAAAGAAACTTACTATTTATTATAATGAAAAAAGTTTCAAATTTCAGTTTCAAAACCTGAAACCTGAAACTTGAAACTTTTAATTTATTATCTCGGCATTCCGCCTGGCATTCCTTTCATGCCTCCCATCATTTTCATCAGATTTTTTCCGCCTGGCCCCTGCATCATTTTCATCATCTTGCTCATTTGGTCAAACTGTTTCATCAACTGATTTACTTGCTCGATTTTGGTTCCGGAACCTTTTGCGATTCTGGCTTTCCTCTTTACATCGATAATGGCAGGTTTGCTTCTTTCGATTGGCGTCATCGAGTGGATAATCGCTTCGATATGTTTAAAAGCATCATCTTCGATCTCTACATCTTTCATGGCTTTTGAAGCTCCTGGTATCATTCCTACCAAGTCTTTCATATTACCCATTTTCTTTACTTGCTGGATTTGCGTTAAGAAATCATCAAAACCAAATTCGTTTTTAGCGATTTTCTTTTGAAGTTTTCTTGCTTCTTCTTCATCAAATTGTTCTTGAGCTCTTTCTACAAGCGACACAACGTCACCCATACCTAAGATACGCTCAGCCATACGATCTGGATAGAAAACATCAATTGCTTCCATTTTCTCTCCCGTACCCACAAATTTGATTGGTTTGTTTACAACAGATTTAATTGAGATTGCAGCTCCACCACGAGTATCACCGTCTAATTTAGTTAAGATAACTCCATCAAAATTCAAGATATCGTTGAATGCTTTTGCTGTGTTTACAGCATCTTGTCCTGTCATTGCATCCACAACGAACAATGTTTCCTGTGGCTGAATTGCTTTGTGAACACGTGCAATTTCATCCATCATTTCTTGATCTACTGCCAAACGACCAGCTGTATCGACAATTACAACATTAAAGCCGTTTGCTTTTGCATGTTTAATTGCATTTTGGGCAATTTCAACAGGATTTTTATTTTCCGGCTCTGAGTAAACCTCAACACCAATTTGATCTCCCACAACATGCAACTGGTTAATCGCCGCAGGACGGTATATATCACACGCTACAAGAAGTGGTTTTTTATTTTTCTTTGTCTTTAAAAAGTTGGCTAACTTTCCTGAGAAAGTAGTTTTACCAGAACCTTGCAATCCTGACATTAAAATAACTGAAGGATTTCCAGAAAGATTAATTCCTGCAACATCACCACCCATTAATTCTGTCAGCTCGTCTTTTACCAACTTCACTAATAATTGTCCTGGCTGAAGTGTTGTTAAAACGTCTTGACCAATTGCTTTTTCTTTTACTTTAGTGGTAAAATCTTTTGCAATTTTAAAGTTAACATCGGCATCTAGCAAGGCACGACGAACTTCTTTTAAGGTGTCGGCAACGTTTACTTCTGTAATTTTACCGTGTCCTTTTAATATATGGAACGCTTTATCTAACTTATCACTTAAATTATCAAACATACTATTTTCTTTATTTGAAGTGCAAAGATAATCTAATTAGATATTTCAGGCAATTTATTTTTAAGGTTCATAGCCACAAAGACACAAAGGCGCAAAGTTTTTCTTTTAAAGATTTAATTAAGATGAAAATCTCGCAGAGACGCTAAGGCGAAAAGTTATTTTTGCCACGAATTGCACTAATTTCCCGAATTATTTTTCTCTCGCAGATTTAGAAGATTGTAATGATTTCTATTTTAAAAAAATCTGCCGAATCTTCGTGAAACAAAAAAAAGGCGCAAAGAATAAAACCTTTGCGCCTTTGTGCCTTTGCGGCTATGAACCTTTGTACTTTTAAAATTAAAACTGAAAGTAAATAAAAGGCTGTGAACCAGCTACGGCTGTTGCGTAAACAATCCAATACACAAAACCTAATATTACTGCTTTTAATAATAATGGTGTATGATCAAAAACCCATTTCATTTTGTTTGTGACCACTTCTGGCAAGAAATGCCAAACGTATCCAAACAACATTAATAAAAATACATTTTTATACCCTAATACAATTACTTGCCATTGTTCTGGTTCGAAAGTTAACTGGCCAATATTGTTGATGACTTGCAAGGCAGTATCGAAATCTCTGGCACGGAAAAAGATCCAACAGAAAACTACAAAATGGAATGTGATTACGATTGAAAAGAATCTCCATAAGAAATTCGGTCCTTTGCCTTCTTTTTTGGAAGGAAAGAATTCTGTAAATATTTTATGAACTGCCAATGCTAATCCGTGTAATGCTCCCCAAACAATAAATTGCGCTCCTGCACCGTGCCACAAACCGCCTAAAAGCATTGTTGTGAATAAATTGAAATTGGTTACCAAAGTCTGTTTTCTTTTATTCGAAAGTAAAAATGATAAACAGAAAATTCCAATTCCGCCAACTGCTATTATCAACGGAATTACACTTGTATTATAACTCGTGATTCCCCACAATAATAATCCGAAGAAGAATAAACTTGGGAATAAAAATCCAGCAAATGAGCCTTCTCTATTTCCTCCGATAGAAATATATAAGAAATCTTTTAGCCAAGTTGATAATGAAATATGCCATCTTCTCCAGAAATCGGTAATCGAAGTAGATTTATAAGGCGTTCTAAAGTTGGCCGGCAATTTAAATCCAAGCAATAAAGCGATTCCGATTGCCATATCTGAATATCCTGAAAAGTCACAATAAATTTGAATAGCGTATCCATAAGAAGCCATTAAATTTTCAAATGAAGTGTAATTCATCGGCGTATCAAAAACACGATCGACGAAGTTTATGGAGATATAATTCGAGATTACTGTTTTTTTAATTAATCCGCCAATAATCAAAAACAAAGCGTTGTTTACATCTTGCCTCGTTAAGTTTAATTTTTGATAAATCTGAGGAAGGAAATCTTTTGCGCGAACGATTGGCCCTGCAACCAGCTGTGGGAAAAATGAAACGAAAAACAAATATTCAATATAGTTTTTTGTCGGCTTAATTTCTTCTCTATAAATTTCAATAATATAACTCATCGACTGAAACGTATAAAAGGAAATTCCCACAGGAAGAAAAATATCATGAAGCTTATAATTGCCTTGAAACATATCATTGAACGTCACAATCATGAAGTTCATGTATTTAAAATATCCCAGCAATCCTAAATTCAGAATTACACTTATTACGAGATATATTTTCTTTCGGCTGTCTTTTGCTTCTTTGTAAATAATTTGGCTCAGCCCATAATCTACAACTGACGAAAGCAGCAATAACAAAAAGTAAATACCGCTAGACTTATAGTAAAAGAAAAGCGAAAACAGAATAACATACGTTAATCTCAAATAAAATGTCTTGCGTAAAAAGGCGTACACAAAATAAAAAACCAAAAATAATCCTAGAAATAAACCTGTATTAAATAATAATTTTTCTTCTGGATTGTATATAAACCAACTTTTAGCTTGTTCTAAGGTAACTGTACCGAAATTTTGAACAAACCAATTATTAATGCTATCAATTGTAATCAACTTACTTTCTTAATTTAAAATTATCGTATGCTTTTAAAAACGCCTCTGTAAACAAATTTCCTTGTTTCTCGTATCCTTTTTTAGAATAATGAACCCAATCTGGACCAATTAGTTTTTCGGTCTTTAGATTTTGAATACCATTCATGCCTCCAAATTCATCGTACAAATCCCAAACTGCAAAACCATCTGTTTCGGCGATTTCAATAATACTTTTTGCATAATCCTGAACATATACATTAGGTTTTCTAGCTTTAAGCAAAGAAGGCGGCGGAGTCATAACAATTATAGAAATATTGCCATTTTGTTCTTTGATATTTTTTATAAACTGACGCAGTTGCTTGATATATCCTGAAGCTTCCATATGATCATAACTTTCATTTGTCCCTAACGAAAAAACAAACAAGTCCGGATGTAAAGCTTTTAACTGCTCAAAAAACAATGGATATTTATTATAATCTGAAAACTTAGCGCCGTTTACGCCAATGCCGCTATAGGTTACTCCTGAAGCATCTCTTTCTAAAACAATTCCGTTAAGTTCGTATTTTGAGGCATTTTTATTCGGAATCAAATAAATTTTATCTAATGGTTTTTCAGATTTATAATAATGTGAAAATGAATCAGATTCTAGATTTAAGGGAACAAATTCTGAACTTTTAAAATTTCTAGGTTTTGTTTCGTTTGTTGGAATCTTTAATGTTCTTCCTGCACGAATATTATCTGATTTTAATTGATTTGCTCTTTTAATTTCAGCCACAGAGATATTGTATTTATCCGCAATTGTCGAAATTACCTCTCCCTTTTTTATTTTATGTGTAACTACTTTTCGCTCCGTTCCTTGAATAATATTTGTTTGAGATGATATTGCCAGATCAAACATGTTTTGGTTTTGAGGTGTAATAATATGAATTGAATTAAACTTATACGCAGCATCTTTAATGTTCATTTGCACTGCAAAACCAGCATCATCTCTCCAAAGTCCAATACCGCTTAAACCAACTGGATTATTTTTTGTTGGATAAATATTACGATAGCTTTGCCAAGTTCTGTTAGAAGAGAATCGTTCATTATAAGAACCATTTGTTTTAGCAAGCTGATACGGAAAAACTAAACCTCGACCTGCATTTCCAAATTTCTTCTGTAGATTCTTTCTAATTTCATTAGTCATTAAATCCCCTTGAATATGAGAATCTCCAATATGCACAATTTTTATTTTCTGATTGCTTTGACTTTCATTTTCCTGCAATTTCTTAAAAACATTTTCTAATACTTTTGCATTGTAAATGTGATTTCCAGCATAAGGCTCAATCGCTGCACTTTCGATTTTACTGCTCATATTTTTAGTTGTTGGAAGTGAGACTGAATTTGGCGTTTTGTGGTTTGCTGAGAAAAAAAGACAGCAAAAGAAAATAATAAGTTTATTCATTTACAGTATCATTTTTTACAGAAACAGAGTCTGTGTTTATTTTTCGCGCTGCCCGCTGTTTAGTTGAAGCAACTTCTCGTTTTTCGCGTAATTTCTTATACTCTTCGTATCCTTTATTTAATTGATCGTATACTAATTTGCCGATTGCCTTTGCACCACGCTGATTAAAATGCGTATAATCCTTATTTGCTCTTGCCGGCGTTTCATCAACCCATTTTACCATCGAACCGTCGCCACCCATTAAAGTGTATAAATTTACAAATCCAGATTCTGTGTCCAGAGCGTATTTTTTTTGCGCTTTCATTAAGGGTACAACAGCCGAATCACTTTTCATTTCTAAATCATATTTGGTCGATTTGTCTGCCGTAGAAATAATCAAAATAGAAACTCCCGGAAAAGATTCTTTTATCTTGTCTACCGCTTTTGTCATTCCTCTTTCGTACCAAGAATAATTTTTGGTTCCGTAATTTAATACATTTGTTCCATAGTGCAAGATAATCAAATCATACTTCAGACTGTTATTAAAACTCTGCATTACATTCGCATTAAACATCGAAATTGGCAATCCTGAATTTCCTCTTTGAGAGAAGTTATCGACATGAACCCCTTTTCCGTTATCAAAATTAAATCCGTAAATCGGAATTGAGTCCGCATTTACGAAATTAGCTTTAAACGCTTTTAAACTTCCTGAACTTACTTTTAAGGTATTGATCAAATTATTCGGAACAAGATTTTTATGAATAGTATCTTTTCCAATAATAAAATTTACTTTTCCTTTTTTAGATGCTCTTCCATAAAATAAAGTCGGATTATCTAAAGTGGCAACATTTTTAGCAGTTCCCGCTTCATATTGCACCCAAGTGGTATTTTTTATATCATTGGCAAAAAATACATGTCCGTTTACACCAAAAGGGCTTATTGGTTTTTTTACATTTAAATACGACTGTGTTTTCCAGTTTTTAGAATAAACTGATTTTATAGAACCTCTAGACGCCGCAGATTCTGATGTTATCGAGACAAAACCAACTCCATTTCCGCCAAAACGTTCTTGATAGTTAGAACGGACGTCCTGCACAATCAAATCGCCATCGGTCATAGAATCACCGTAATAAGCAATTCTAACATGAGATTCTGGATTTTTCTCTAATTGATATAATTTTTCATAGAAAGAAATCAGGTATTGATATCCTTTATAATTATCAAAAGTTTCAGCTGGAAATTCGATGCCTTCAGTGGCATCAAAAGTGATTTTCTCCTTTCCTTGAGCATCGTCAATAGCATCAATGCTATCCGTTGTTTCATTTAAGGAATCCTTTGCTACGGCCTCCAAAAGCAAGCTGTCTATGAGCACATTTTTTGAATTCATTTTACTTTCCGAAAAAATTTTATCCGGCAAGATTTGTTTAAAGCCAATGAAAGCAATGAATGCCAATGCTACAATTGCAAAAGACTGAAAAAAATAAGATTTTGTATTCACTTGTAATTTTAAATTTGAAGAAAGGATTTACAAAAATTAAAATGCAAATTCCTACTAATTCCTTATAAAAAAAATATGTGCAAAGATAGAATTAAACATTAATTAATGATTCTTTTTAACAATAAACTAAAACAAAAAAAGAGATTAGACGAATCTAACCTCTTTATCAAAAAAAAATAAAAAAAACAAAGCTAATGATTCACTAAAATTTAATGCGATACGATTATATAACAGTGATTACTAAGTTTAAAAACTAAATCAATTGTTACAAAATAATCAAAAATAAAGCCTGCATTATATTAAAATCAGTATAAAACAATTTTTAATTTTTTATAATTTTTATATCTTAAAAATTTAGTTCAAGATAGCATATTCTAAAGTTGGGTAACCTCTTAGTCCTGTGTCATTTGTCATAGCAAGGAATTTAACTTTATAGTAATTTCCAGCAACATCTTTTACAATATAAAAACGATCTGTTCTAACACTTGGCAAAGTAGTTGGTCCACCACCGCTTCTCCAGTTAGCTCCAATGATTCTTTGGTCTGTAGCAGAAGCTGTAAAGTTAGCTTCAATAACTTTAGCTTTTGTAAAATCCGCATAAGTTACTCCATCAGCAACTAAAACTTGGTAAGCTTGTGTTCCTCCTTTTAAGTTTGTAGTAATGAAATCAGAATAGCCATAAGTAACATCTTGACCACCTGAAGCTAAATAGTTAGTAAAAACTGTAAAGTTTAGATCCCATTTTGCTTTTTCTGGCTCAACCGCAACAGTATTTCCTGATGTTAAGCTAAAGAAAGAAAAATTAAAAGCAGCGTCTTTAGAAATTGTTTTTTCTGAAAAAGTTGCAGAAGTTAAATCAGCATATTGAATTTTATATCCATTTCCGCTTCTTAAAATTCTAACTTTTTTCCAACCTCTTGCATCTCCATCAACACTTACTGAACCTACAGCAGGTGTAGTTGTTGAAACTTTAAATCCAAGATTTACTAAATATACTTTGTTGTCTGCATCTGTAGCTGAAACTTCTGCTATTGCAGTTCCAATTCCCGCTCCTGCACCAGCCAAGATACCTGTTGGATTATCAACAAAACCGTTTGAAGCTGCAGTGGTACCAGCACCAACTGCTACATTTGTATCACTTTCTTGAGGTAAAGTAATATCTGAAGTAGCTAATTTTTTAACGGCCATTTTAAGAGAACCATTAATAACTACTCTAAAATCTGAACCTGTAGAAAATCCGAAATCCCAAGATTCTCTGTTTACAGCTTTAGATTCTGTAGAACTTAAATCAAGGTAAACCTGATTAGGCTGATTTGGACCACCTACTGTAGGCTGTATAGTTGCTCCAACAGTTGGGATTTCAACTGGAGTATCGTCGTCACTTGAACATGATACTAGAGACAATAACGCGATTGATAAAAATAATAACTTTTTCATTGTATTCTGTTTTTATATTAAAGATTAAGGTTATATGCTAATTTTAAGAAGTAAGAACGACCGTAAGCAAGCATTACCTCGCCTGTTCCTGCATGCCCGGCAGCGCTGCCAGTTCCGGTTTGCAATACATTTGTTACATCAAGAATATTTCTGGCACCAAGTGTTACTTCGAAATGATCTTTGAAGAAATTTTGCCTGATAGAGGCATCAAGCCAATTACTTGGCGAAACTTCAGACAGTATATAAGAAGATGCTCCTTCTATAAATTGCTGTGTTTTTCCGTTATATTTATAATATCCTGAAACAATCGTTTTCCATTTTGGAATTGTATATGAAAAGCTTGCATTTAAATTAAATGAATACAGAAACCTATCATCTGAAGTAAAAACTTGATTTTTTATTTCTTGAGAAATTCCAATAAGTGCAGCCCCAAAATTGAATGTCAGATTATCTTTTTTCAATTGATTCATCGTAGAAAAATTCCACATTCTATATTTGCTGATATTGACATATTGATATTCCGGATTTCCAGTGTCCGGATTAAATCGAATTAATGCCATACCAATTCTGTCATCGACATTTAAATAACTCCCTGCCAGTGTATTTGAAAGCTGTAAACCGGAGCCAGACAAAGTTGATTTTTTAAGGCTCGCTTCATAAGAAGTACTGGTTTCAGGAATTAGATTTTCATTTCCTGTAAAAAAGTGTCCATCAAAAATTTGTTTCGAATATAATTCATCAAAAGTTGGAGTTCTAAAAGAATTGCCGTAAGAACCGCGAAGTTCAATTCCTTTATCAAATAAATATCTTAATCCTAAAGATGATGCGTATTGATTTGTAAATTGAGATTGAGCAGAAAATCTTAATCCTGGTCGAACAGAAAATCTTTCTGTTGCCATAATTTCAGACGAAGCAAAGAAATCATAATTTTCAAGTGTCTTGCGAACAGGAGTCAGAATATTGTTTGCTTCCTGAACCAATGAATATCCTTTGTTATTAACAAACTCATATCCTAACTGAAGATCAATTGTTTTGTCTGAGAAAAAGTTATTCACAGTACCTGTAGAATAAAGAACCTCCATAGACTGATCTTTTACAGTAACATTATTTGCTTCCGTTTTTGTCGCCAAATAATATCTAAAATCCTCTACATTACGTTCTTGTTTTTGATGTGAAAGCGAAACATTATAATTCAATTGCGAAAACATTTTTCCGGTCGCATTTAAATTATGAAAATATCTGTTTGTCAAATATCTTTTATCGCTTGCATAACGGTAAGATCCTAGTGTGCTATTAAAACCAGATTGCACTGTACTATTGTAATAATCAACATTTTCATCTAAGAATTCAAACTTATAGAAAATTCTGAAATTATTTTTTTGATACGCTATTAATGCTGTACCGTTCAATTGGTCTTTTGGCAGCCATCTATAACCGCGGGTTCCGTCATTTTCGCTGTAATTAACTCCATTTTTGTCGCTTAGAAATCCTTGAAAATCGTTACGATTAGCACCTACTGAAACAAACCAGTTTTTATTGAATGTATGAGAAACCTTTAAAGACTGAATATGACGGCCTTCCTCAAAAAGAGAATATTCGTTATTAACCGTTTCCTCTTGAACTGAGGCTGTAATTCCCCATTTGTATTTTGAAGATTTCTTTGTAATAATATTTAAAACTCCACTTACCGCGTTTGCTCCATAACTTACACCCATCGAACCTTCAACAATCTCAATGTGATCAACATCATTTAGATTAATTTGAGATAAATCTATATTATTGCCCAAACCGGCTTCATTAATTAAGGGTACATTATCAACCAAAATTTTAAAATATTGTGCATCTAAACCAAATAAAGAAACTGTTGAACGGCCACTTGTTCCGCTTGGACTAACAGTTATGTTTAAATATTGATTTAAAACATCTGCCAAATTATTAGCCGCTAAATTTTGAATATCATTATTTGAAATAACACGAACATTAAATACAGATTTTTTAATCGATTGAGGCTCAAACTGACCGGTTATAACAACCTCAGAAAGTTTATTTACAGCTGTAGAATCCTTTTCTTGACCAAAGGAAATTTGACAAAAAAGGAACGCTACAAAAAGAGTAATTTTAATTTTCATTATTTTTATTCAGTCTTAATAATGACGCAAATATAACAACTATTTTTATTTGTTCTAAATAAAATTTATATATTTGCAAAAAAATTTTAAAACAAAAAATAAGTTATGATTACAAAAAGCCTCTATTTTTCAGCCTTAATGGCTTTGACTTGTAGCCTTGGTTTCAGTCAGGACAAAAAACAACAAGACATCAAATCAATCAAATCAATGTGTGGTTGTTATGAAGTGAAATTTAATTTTACTGAAACTTTTCAATATCCCAAAGACTCTCTTACTTATAAACCATCTGAAACTAAACACGAATCGGGATTAGAATGGGTAGAATTAGTAGAAGACACTCAAAATAAAATTTCAATGCAGCATTTATTAATTGTAAGTGATGATATGATTATCAAACACTGGAGACAAGACTGGCTTTACGAAAACACAGACTTATATTCATTTGACAAAGGCACATCTTGGAAATACAAAAAATTAGACAAGAAAGCTGTAAAAGGACAATGGACTCAAAAAGTATATCAAGTAGATGATAGTCCTCGATATGAAGGATCATCAACTTGGGTACATGTTGACGGAAAAGACTATTGGGCAAACGTTGCTGATGCTCCACTTCCAAGAAGAGAACAAACAAAACGTAACGATTATAATGTTTTAAAAAGAAGAAATATTCACGAAATTACCGCTACAGGCTGGAATCATGAGCAAGACAATGACAAATTGGTTAGAGATGACAGCGGAAGAGATGTATTGTTAGCACAAGAAAAAGGAATGGATGTTTACACTAAAGTTCCAGACAGCAAATGTGCAGCTGCTCAAAAATGGTGGGTTGTAAATAATGCACTTTGGAAAAATGTTCGTGACAAATGGCAAACTGTTTTTGACAGACGCCAAGACTTAAACTTAGAAGCTAAAGTTGACAGAAAAGCACTTTATTCTCTTTTGTTTGATTTAAAACCAGACGCTACAAAAGCAGAGACTGATGCTATAATCAACAAGTTCTTAAAATAAAAATGTTTGTGTTAGTTGTAAAAAAGCCGGTAATTTTAGTATTACCGGCTTTTTTTATAAAATAAAAAACCGCCCAAAATTGGACGGTTTTCCCAATATTATTTTTACTAAAAGGTTTACTAATTCAAAATAGTTAAAAATGAATAAAGGGTTGATATTAAGAATAAATTAATTTTAAAATTCAATTGAGTTAATTTTTATCCCACCAAACATTTGTAGTTACATTACTCACTACAGTAGCGTTTAAATTATATTGTCTTTCATCTGAGGGAGTTGGCAATCTCACTGGAATCAGTTTTGTATTTGATGATTGGTTTGGAACTAAAACAGGAAAACCAGTTCGCCTGTAATCGTTGTAAGGTTCCATAGTCAAAAATAGAGCAATATATTTTTGTTGAATAATACCTTCTAAATCAATATGTGCAGTTATAGAATTTAAAAAATCTGAAGTAACAACAGTTCCAGTGATTTTTAAAACAGAAGCAGCAACAGCATCTTCCAATGCAGGTTTGGCATCTTGTCCCAATCTAAATTTAGCTTCGGCTTCGATAAATTTAGCTTCAGCATATGTTACGAGCCCAATTGAAGAAGCAGCACTAGCAAAAGATGAACCTATATAAGAAGATGTAGCAGTGTCTAAATCATTTGCAGCATTCCCTGTATAATTTCCATTTTTATCTTTAGCTACTGCAAATGATAATCTTGGATCACTATTGTTTTTTAAAGAATTAACAAAATATGCTCCTGCCTTCAAATAATTTTCACGGCTTTTATTAAAAGCATACCACTGATTTAATCCGTTTGAAGTGCCTGTAAAAAAAGTATTGGCATCATCTGCATTTGAACTTATTCCAGAAGCTAAAATATACTCTAGAGCTTTTTGTGAAGCATCTGTATCAACTTGAGATAATCTCAAAGCGTACCTCGCCTTTAAGACATATGCAATTTGAATCCATTTTTGAGTATCACCATTAAAAATGTAATCGTCACTTCCGGGAACTGAAATATTACTGGAAGCCGGTTTTTTAAAGTTTATGATTGCGTCATTAAGAATAGTCTGCAATCTTTGATAAATTTCTTGCTGTGTGTTATATTTAGGCATTTTATTTCCTTCGTCGGCTCTAAATGCCTCATCATAAGGGACATCTCCCCAAAGATCAGTTGCGTACCCAAGATTAATAGCTGTTAATACCTGCCCAATACCATTGTAATATGGATATCGCATCGCAAAATCACGATTTAAAATGTAACCATTCATTAAAGTTGTCCCATACAATGTATTCCATTCATTATTAACATCTTGTTCAGTAACAATATAACGTTGAATATCACCTAATTGCCCAACACTTGTTCCTGCTAAATGCTGATCAAAAATATTTGATGTTCTAATCAATCCCGTTGTATGAGTTGAAAAAGTAGAAACTTCCATCGCAGACAACAACAAAGTCGGAGTTGTTGAAATAGGAGAATTTGGATTTTCATTAAAGTGATCTAATTCCGATTGACAACTTAGCAGCAAACTAACACTAGTAACTGTAAGAATTATACTTTTTATATATTTTTTCATTTTGTAGAATTTAAATTTAGAAACCGACTTTAAGAGTCATTATAAATGATTTACTGCCAGGATTATTAAAGTAATCTAATCCATTAATTTTCGAACCTGCACCGGTCAAGCTAGTTTCTGGATCAACACCTTTGTAATTGGTATTCAACCATAAATTTCTACCGGTAAATGACAGTTGAGCCGAATGAATAGCAGTAAATTTTTTCATATTGAAGTCATAGCTTAATGTAACATCTCTAAGCCTGATCCAGTTTACATTCGTAATTGCTTCTTCGGCAGCTCCTCCTCCATCACCTAAATATTTTTGGAAATAATTTTTAGCACTAATTGCAATATTATTTGGAGTACCATCAGCTTTAATGCCTTCTATAATATAAGTATGTTCTCTATCTGAAGAAGCTTCAGAAATTCCAAAATTATGCAATCTTGCTAATGTTCCATTGTAAACAGCTCCGCCATGTCTAAAGTCTAATAAGCCAGATAAAGTAACTCTTTTATAAGTAAATGTATTTCTTATTCCACCTGTCCATTTTGGCGCAGAATTTCCTAAATTTCCTGTTTCATTTTGAATTAGAGGCAATCCATCAGATCCAATAGTTTTTTGACCATTTGCATCACGCTGCCATTTGGTACCATAAAAACTTCCCAAAGGCTGTCCTTTAACTGCATAATATCCTATTGAGCCAAAAGCAGATTCTATCGATATCTCATTTAGATTTCCTGAAATATCAGTAACCTTGTTTTCATTTTTAGCCCAATTTAAGTTTACGTTCCATTGAAATGGTTTGCCTTTTTTGAAAATATCATAGCCCAATTCAACTTCAACTCCCTTATTCACTAATTCAGCTGCATTTTGATATACAGTACCAAATCCGCTTGATTGTGGTAACGGTAATTCAATTAATAAATCTTTAGAGGTTTTATAATATAGATTTAAATCAAATGTTAAACGGTTTTCTAAAAATTTTGTATTTAAACCAAGTTCATGACCTAAAACTCTTTCAGGTTTTAATTGTTGGTTTCCTAAACTGCCAGAAACAGCCATACCGTTTATACCATTATATGGAAAACTTAAACCATCGGTAAAACCGTCAGTCATAAATGGTTGTGCATATGTACTTATTGTTTTATAGGCTTTGGGCGCAATTCCTACTTCTCCATAACCATAAGTCAATTTTACAAAATTTGTCCATTCCGGAAAATCAAATGTACTTGATAAGATCCAAGAAGCTGAAGCAGCAGGAAATATAGCGCTGTTGGCATCAGTCCCATAAGTAGAAGACCATTCTTTTCTAACGGATCCTGTTATAAAAAGCTGATTTTTTACATCAAATTCCAATTGTCCAAATAATGCTCTTGACATAATATTAGTCTCGTCATTTGATGCATACAATTGTGTGGCATTTGACAAATTATAAACTCCTCTTACAGCAAGTTCTTTGCCTCTCGAAAAGACATCGGTGTTTTGAGAAGAACGCAAATTTAAACCTGCTGTGTAATTAATTTTCAGCCACTCAGATTTCACTGGAAATAAACCGCTTGCGATAAAATCTCCATAAAATTGCTTATTGTTAATATTATTAAAAGCGACTTCTCCCATTCCTGCAAGATTATCCCCATTAGACGAAATAGCATAAACCTGTTTTCGATAATCAGAATAGGCATCAATACCACCTTTTGCAGTTAATGATAACCATGAACTTGGAGAATAAGTTAAATACATATTCCCAAAAACACGATTCACATCACTTGTCGCAGGGTTTTCATTTACAGTAAAATACGGATTATCATAAGTCGCATAGTAATTTTGATTATTTCCTTCAGCATCTTTATAATTTCTTAAATCATAATTACCAACCGACCGTAGTAAACTAAACATTACAGCAGAAGCATTACTTCCATTTTGAGATAATGTATTTGTGGTATGAGTATATTGTAAGCTCCCGCCTGTCTTCCATTTATCACTTAATTTTAAATCTCCAACAACTCTTAAGGTATTTCTTTTTAATCCAGTTTCTGGAATCATACCTGTTTGTGTAACATTTCCGTAAGAAGCTCTATAAGTAGCTTTCTCATTTCCGCCATAAAATGATATATTATTGGTAAATGTCAATCCTTCTTTAAAGAAATTACCAACATTGTCATACATTGGCACACCTAAAGATTCAGCACTTGGTCCCCAGCTTTGAGGTGTATTCTTGTTTATACTATTCGCAGCTGGATTCGTTCCCTGAACATATTTATTTTGTCTTGCTGGCAGTTGACTTACTTTATCAATTGCTAATGAAGTAGAATAATCTATTCCTAAACTTTTTCCTGTCTTTCCTTTTTTAGTCGTATAAATAATAACCCCATTACCCGCTCTTTCTCCATATAAAGCTGCTGCTGCAGGGCCTTTTAGTACTGATACACTCTCTATGTCATCCGGATTAATATCTAAAGCTCGGTTTGAATTGTTAATACCTGATAAATTTGCATTAAAAGGATTATCTCCTGCGCTGGTTTGACTGGTAGTATTATCTATAGGGACACCATCAACCACAATTAGAGGATCAGAACTTCCCGTAATTGTATTTACACCTCTGATAATAATCTTACTTGAAGCACCTGGAGTTCCACCCGTACCAATAACTTGAACACCCGCAGCTTTTCCTGCTAATGCCTGTAAAACATTTTGTTCTCCAGATTTTGTTATTTCTTCAGAACTCACTTTTGATACTGCATATCCCAAAGTTTTTTCAGACCTTTTAATTCCTAAAGCTGTGACCACTAAACCTTCAAGCTCGACAGAATCATCTTTTAATTTGATATTAATTACTGCAGAACTTGCTGCCTGTTCTTGGGTTTTCATTCCGATATAAGTGAATACCAAAATTTGACCAGATGATGCTTTGATAGAATATTTACCATCCATATCTGTTTGTGTCCCAGATTTTGTTCCTTTTACTAAAACACTAGCACCTGGCAATGGCATTCCTGCGTTGTCTAAAACAGTTCCTGAAACTGTTCTTTCCTGCGCAAAAAACAATTGAGAGCTAAGCATGAAAAACATCATTATAAAAACTTTGATTTTTTGTTTCATTATTTATTTTTTTGAGTTAAGTGGCGCAAACCTATTAAAAAGATATAATTTTAACAAGATTTAAGCTTCTTTTAACATTAAAAATTATAAATATTTTATTACAAAATAAAACAATTGAGTGTTAATCAAAATAACATAAAGAATTTCAGACAATTAGGATTAACGATGATGGAAGGCATTTAAAAACAAAAAAGGCCGATAGTTTTAAAACTATCGGCCTTTTTTAAATATGCTGTAAGAAGTCTTACATTCTCTCCGGAACTTCAATTCCTAACAAAGTAAATGCTGACTTAATAACCTCAGCTACTTTTTGAGAAAGCTGGACTCTGAAAATCTTTTTTGTTAAATCTACTTCTCCTAAAATATGTACTGACTGATAGAACGAATTGTATTCTTTCACCAAATCATAAGTATAATTTGCTATCAACGCTGGACTGTGATTTTGTGCAGCATTTTGAATTACTTCTGGAAAAAGTTCGATTTGTTTTACCAGTTCTTTTTCTTTTTCGTGAAGCTCTTTAGTATTTGTTTTTGACGCAAAATCAAAATCGGCTTTACGAATTATAGATTGAATTCTGGCATATGTATATTGAATAAAGGGACCCGTATTTCCTGCGAAATCAACCGATTCTTCTGGATTAAATAAAATACGTTTTTTAGGATCTACTTTTAAAATATAATATTTCAAAGCACCAAGACCGATTGTATTGTACAATTTGGCTTTCTCTTCGGCAGAATAACTGTCTAGTTTTCCTAAATCTTCTGAGATTTGTTTTGCCGTATCTGTCATGTCTTGCATCAAATCATCAGCATCTACAACAGTTCCTTCACGGCTTTTCATTTTTCCAGATGGCAAATCTACCATCCCGTATGATAAGTGATAAAGACTTGAAGCCCAATCAAAACCTAATTTTTTTAGAATTAAAAACAAAACTTTAAAGTGATAGTCTTGCTCATTACCAACTGTGTAAACCATCCCGCCAACATCTGGCATATCTTTTACACGCTGAATTGCTGTTCCGATATCTTGTGTCATGTAAACCGCAGTTCCATCAGAACGCAAAACAATTTTACGATCTAAACCTTCATCTGTCAAATCAATCCAAACTGAACCATCGGGATCTTTTTCGAAAACACCTTTATCAAGACCAACCTGAACCACATCTTTTCCTAACAAATAGGTATTGCTTTCGTAGTAATATTTATCAAAATTAACGCCAAGATTTTTATAAGTAGTTGCGAAACCTTCATAAACCCATTCATTCATTTTTTTCCAAAGTGAAATAACTTGATCGTCACCCGCTTCCCATTTTTTAAGCATTTCTTGTGCTTCAATAATAATTGGCGCTTGTTTCTTTGCTTCTTCTTCGGTTTTACCAGTTTCTATTAATTGATTGATTTCTGCTTTATAAGCTTTATCAAATTCAACATAATATTTCCCAACTAACTTATCTCCTTTTAAATTTGAGCTTTCTGGAGTTTCTCCATTTCCAAATTTCTCCCAAGCCAGCATCGACTTACAAATATGGATTCCACGATCGTTGATAATCTGTGTTTTGTAAACTTTTTTACCAGAAGCTTTAATAATTTCAGCAACCGAATATCCTAACAAATTGTTACGAACGTGACCTAAATGCAGTGGCTTATTTGTATTTGGTGAAGAATATTCGACCATAATAGCTTTATCCTCTGGGTTTGGTGTTACATATCCAAACTTATTATTATCCTTGATTTCATTAAAGAAATTCAAATAATAACTATCTGAAATTACAATATTCAAAAAACCAGAAACCACATTAAAACGAGCTACTTCAGAAACATTTTCAACTAAATAATTTCCAATTTTATTCCCTAATTCGGCTGGATTGCTTTTAATCACTTTTAGTAATGGAAAAATTACCATTGTTATATCGCCTTCAAACTCTTTTCTAGTAGTCTGAAATTCGATTTTATCAACAGTAACATCAAATAATGCCTGAATTGCTTTTTGTATAGAAGGTGTAAGAATTTGTGATAATGACATGTAAACTTATTTTTAAAGTGAGCAAAGATACTGCTTATTCATCAATTACAGAAAATGAAAAAGATATAAAATCACACAAAACAATTAGAATTTCTTAAAAAGAAGTTTGTTTCGAATGTTAAAATTATCAAAAAATTAAAACACTAATCTCTTATAAAACAGGGTTAACACATAAAAAAAATATTTTTTTTGACTTTTATCTGTAACATATCGATGATAAAAGAGTCTTAATAGGAGCTTTGAATTCGTTTAAGGCGAAAAAATCTAACAAAACAAAAAATAAAAAAATCATCATCATCAATCAAATCAAAATAATCAATTTATTACAATTATGAAATTAAAATTCTTTCTGTTAGCATTACTGGGAGTAATGGCAACAGCACAAGCCCAGAATTCAGGGACAATTTCTGGAAAAATCACTGAAAAATCGAATAACGCACCTATTTCTTATGCTACGGTATCAATCAAGGACAACGGTAAAGTAGTTTCAGGAGTTAATACAGATGATAATGGTGATTTTACTATTAAAAATTTAGCTTTAAAAAGCTACACAATCGAAATTCAATATATCGGATTTAGAAAATATATTGGATCTGCAATTTTAAGTGAAAACAAAAAAACAGCTACTGTTAATGTTGGTCTTGAAGAAGAAGCAACACAGCTTAAAGGCGTAAATATTGTTGCCGAACGCTCAACAATGGAACAAAAAATTGACCGAAAAGTAATTACAGTAGGGAAAGATTTAACTACTGCCGGAGCTTCAGCATCTGACATTATGAGTAATATTCCTTCTGTAAATGTAGATCAAGATGGAAAACTTTCACTTCGTGGAAACGACAATGTACGTGTATTAATTGACGGACGACCATCTAATATTGATCCGGCTCAATTGCTAAAACAAATTCCATCAACTTCTATCAAAAAAATTGAGTTGATTACAAACCCAAGTGCAAAATACAATCCAGAAGGAATGTCTGGAATCATCAATATTATTTTACACAAAAATGCAAATACTGGTTTTAACGGAAGTTATAGTGGAGGAATTACTTTTGGAGAAACTGCTAAATACAATCAATCTTTAGATTTGAATTACAAAACTGGAAAAGTAAACTTTTTCGGAAATGCAGGTCAAAATTTTGGAACGTATTTTAATGACGGTAGAATTACAAGATTAGATCAAGACGTTAATCAAAAATTAAATATTTCGAATGAAAATGATAATTATTTGTATAAAGTTGGTATGGATTATTTAATAAATGATCACAATACTTTATCATTTTATACCAATCAAAATAAATCAACCGGAGAAGGAAATGTAATTACGGATATTGACTACAACAATGGTGATCCAGACATTATGAATATTTACCAAAAATCGAGATATCAAGGTCCAAATAAAACTGGAACTTATAACTTGGCATACAAACATATCTTTAAGAAAGAAGGACACACTTTAGATTTTGAAGGAAACTACAGCGATACTAAAGTAACTCAAAACGCAAGTTTTGATACTCAAACAACAAGACCTGACAATACAGCAAACAATGTTATTTATAGCGATGTGATTGGTGATCAAAGAAAATTAAGCACTATAAATGTTGATTATGTAAATCCGCTAAACGATAAAACAACATTAGAAGCTGGTGCTGAGGCAAGAGTAACAAGAACTAATAATGATTACAATACTGGAAATCCTTCGGTTCCTGCAGCAAATCAAATTTCTAATTATACTTATGATACTGATATTTATTCAGCGTATGTAACTTTTGGACAAAAATTTAAAAAATTCAGCTACCAATTAGGTACTCGTTTTGAAAGTTATAAAGTTGCCGCTAATTTAAACCATGGTGCAACTAAATTTGATGATGATTATATTACATTATATCCATCAGCTTACTTGACTTACAATTTAAATGAGAAAAACGTTTTGCAATTAAGCTACAGCCGTCGTGTCGACCGTCCGAGTTTAGAGCAGACAAAACCTATTCGTGAATTTTCTACTCCTTTAGTAACTTCATACGGAAATCCTGAATTAAGACCTCAGTTTACAAACTCTGTAGAAGTAAATTATACTAAAACTCTTGAAAAAGGAAGTATCACTGCCGGTATTTTCGTAAGAAGCATTAACGATCAAATTAGCAGAACTTTAAGCCCTGATCCTAATGATGCTTCAGGATACAAGCAGATCTTAAGCTTTACAAATTATGATAATAATAGCGCTTATGGTTTTGATGTTTCTCTTAACTATAAAATCACAAAATGGTGGGATATCCAACCATCTATTGATTTCTCAAGCATAAAACAAGAAGGAGTTGTATTCGTATTTGATCCTGCAACAAGCACAAGTTCACCGCTTCAACGCAGTGTCACAACTTCAGCTTTTAATGCTCGTATGAACTCAAACTTTAAGCCTACAAAACGTTTAAGCTTTTTATTGTTTGGTTTTTACAGAGGACCGGTTAATGAAATACAACAACAAAGAAAAGAAATGTACAAAATGGACATCGGTTCACGCTATACATTGTTAGACAACAAAATGAATATAAGTGTACGTTTTAATGATGTTTTCAATACAATGAGATATGCATTTGATGGAATCTATCCTTATCCGCAAACTGGACAGTTTACTTGGGAAAGCCAAACGGTTTATCTAGGTCTGACATATAACTTTGGAGGCGCAAAAATCAAGAATTTACAGCGTAAACAAAGAGAAGACAACACTAATAAAGGTGGCGGTGGAATGTTTTAATCCCATCTTATAATAGTAAGTTTTAATATTTTTGAATAATTTCTTGTAGAAAAAAAGGCCTGGAGTATGCCAACTCCAGGCCTTTTTTACTTTCTTATTTATTTATAAAAAGTTTTTTAATTCTTTTATTTCTTCAGGATTTGCTGTTTCCGTATTATCTGTAATGGCTGAAGAATGAAAAAATGTTGGCTCGAGTTTATCTTGTAATAATTTAATATTTGAAGATCTTAGTCCTCCGCCTGGCATAATCTCAATTCTGTCTTTGGCTAATTTTTGAATCAATTCTAGATCGAAAATCCCTTCTTCTACATTTTTTCCGTGTCCGGAAGTCAGAATGGTCTTAAATCCACAATCAATTACATCTTCCAGCGATTTTTCAAAATCAGGAACATAATCAAAAGCGCGATGAAAAGTGCAAGATAACGGACTAGACAGGTTTACCAACTCTCGATTCTGTTTCTTATTTACAGTTCCATCAGAATTTAAAATCCCGAATACAAAACCATCAACTCCAAGTTTTTTAAACTGTTTAATATCTTGTTTCATTTCAACAAACTCTTCATCAGTATAAACAAAATCTCCCCCACGCGGTCTTATTATCACATGCATTTTTATGGATAATTTCTCTCGCACTCTTACCGCTAATATAGAATTTGGAGTTGTACCGCCAAGATTCATATTGTCACATAATTCAATTCTGTCAGCGCCGCTTTCTTGCGCTATTATTGCTGAATCGTAATTGAAGCAGGCTATTTCTAGTTGATTTTTTTTCATTATTTTAAAGCTATTTCTTCTAGTTTGTCATTCCGCGCTGACACAAACAAATTTATAAAAAAACCTGCTCCAAAAAGAGCAGGTTTTAAATATAATACAAGATGAATTAAGTTACCATTTAATAATAGCGCTCGCCCAAGTGAATCCACTTCCGAAAGCGGCTAAAACTACTGTATCACCAGATTTGATTTTTCCTTGTTCCCAAGCTTCTGTCAAAGCAATTGGAATAGATGCTGCAGTTGTATTTCCGTATTTTTGAATATTATTATGCACTTGATCGTCTGTCAATTTGAATTTATTTTGAATGTATTGGGAAATTCTCAAATTCGCTTGATGAGGAATCAGCATATCAATATCTGAAACTTGCAGGCCATTTGCTTCTAAGCCTTCGTTAATTACTTCGGCAAAACGAACAACTGCATTTTTAAATACGAACTGGCCGTTCATATACGGATAATAACTTTCGTCATTTGGGTCATTATCTGCTAAAATATCAGTTACCCAGCGTGCGCCCATTCCAGGAGCCTGTAAAGCTAATTCTTCAGCATGCTGTCCTTCAGAATGTAAATGCGTTGATAAAATTCCTTTAGACAAATCTTCTTCACGGCTTAAAACTGCCGCTCCTGCTCCATCTCCAAAAATTACCGAAACGCCACGCCCGCGTGTTGTCATATCCAATCCAGTTGAATGCACTTCTGAGCCAATTACCAAAATATTTTTATACATTCCGGTTTTAATGTACTGATCTGCAACAGAAATTGCATAAACGAAACCAGAACATTGGTTTCTTACATCTAGTGCTCCAACTGTACGCAATCCTAAATCACGTTGTACTAAAACTCCAGGTCCTGGAAAATAGTAATCTGGACTTAATGTAGCAAAAACTACAAAATCAATATCTTCTTTGGCTACGCCAGAACGTTCTATTGCAATTTTAGCTGCTTTTACTCCCATTGAAGTTGTGGTATCTTCTCCACGAATAATATGTCTACGCTCCTGAATTCCTGTTCTTTCTTGAATCCATTCGTCATTAGTCTCCATAATCTTAGACAAATCATCGTTGGTCACAACATTAGAAGGAACATAATATCCTAAGCCCGCTATTTTTGAATGATACATATTCTTTTATTATTTGTTAAAAAATTGGATTGCAAATTTACGTATACTTTAAAACATAAGCGTACAAATTAGTGTTTTTTTCGTTATTAGCAATTTAATATACTTTAATTATAAAGCCAATTAAAACTAATTCTCTTTTGAAAAAACAGTTTTTGCTCAAAAACAATGAAAAGTCTGAAAATTAACGTTTAAAATGTAACAAGATAGAAGTACTTTAGTCAAACATTACGAATACCATTTTTAAACTCCAAAAATTCAAATTATGAAATTAAAGGTCACACTACTCTTATTTCTAAACATTGGTTTTATAGCTTTTGCCCAAGAAAGCTTAACCTACCAAAAACCATCAAAATCTATATTAGATTTAGCAGATTACGAAAGAGCTCCGACAGTATCTATGGATACTAAAAAAGAATACATGTTATTAATGTATAGAAGTACATACAAAACATTAGATGATTTAAACCAAGAAGAACTTCGTTTGGGCGGATTAAGAATTAATCCTATTACGAACATTTCAAGTACTGTTACGTATTTAAACAATTTAAAAGTTCGTAAAATAAACGGCACTGCAGAAGTACAAGTTACAGGCTTGCCGGCTAATCCTAAAATAAGCAACATTCAATGGTCGCCAAACGATAAAAAAATATTGTTTTCGCACACTACCGCTATAGGCGTTGAGCTTTGGGTTTTAGATGTTGCGACTGCTGCAGCTGTCAAACTCACAGATGCTACTGTTAATGCAAATCTTGGAAATCCGTTTAACTGGCTTTTAGACAACGAAACTATTTTGGTAAAAATGCTTCCAAAAAACAGACAGCCTTTATTAGATTCTAAAAAAGATTTGCCAACCGGACCAATTATTTCAAATACTTCTGGACAAAAATCTTCAAACAGAACGTATCCAGATATGTTGAAAAACACAAATGATGAAATTAATTTCGAGAACATCATTACATCTGAATTATACAAAGTAAATCTAAGCGGAAATGCAGTTTTGTTTAAAGAGGCAGCAATGTACGCTGGAGAAAGAATCTCTCCTGATGGAAATTTCATTATGCTTACTACGATTCAAAAGCCATTTTCATATGTCGTTCCGCTAAGCAGATTTCCTTCTAAAACAGTTGTTTACGATTCAAGAGGAAAAGAAATCAAAATAGTAAACGAAGTGCCCTTAAATGAAGTAATGCCAAAAGGTTTTATGGCTACTAGAAAAGGAAAAAGAGATATGAGCTGGAGAACAGATAAACCTGCTACATTATCTTACACAGTTGCTTTAGACGAAGGAGATCCTGCGAACAAAGTAGATTTTAGAGATGAAGTTTTTCTTTGGGAAGCTCCCTTTACAAACGAAGCAACTTCATTAGTAAAAACACCTCAACGTTTTAGCGATGTAATTTGGGGTAATGATAATATTGCTGTTATCTATGATGAATGGTATGACACAAGAAATACTAAAACCTATTTAATAAATCCATCAAAACCAAGCGAACAGCCAAAACTGATTTCAGACAGAAATTCGCAAGATGTTTATTCAGATCCAGGAAAATTTGAAACTAAGAAAAACGAATACAACAAATATGTATTAGCGATCGAAAATGACAATGCTTTTCGTATTGGCGAAGGATATACTAAAACGGGCCAATTTCCTTTTATAGACGAATTCAATTTAAAAACATTAAAATCAAAACGTATTTATACTTCTTCTTATAAAGATAAAAAAGAAGATTTGATGGAAATTGAAGATTTTAAATCCGGTAAAGTTTTGGTTCAGATTCAGTCTAAAAATGAACCGCCAAATTATTATTTCAGAAATATTAAAAAACAAAACAGCTTAACTCCAATTACTGCTTTTAAAAATCCTTTTGAAAGTATTAAAGACGTCAGTAAAGAAGTAATCAAATACAAACGTAAAGACGGACTTGAATTGTCTGGAACTTTATATTTGCCTGCTGGTTATGATAAAACAAAAAAAGAGAAATTACCGCTGTTAATCTGGGCTTATCCAGCAGAATATAAAGACAGAAACAGTGCTAGTCAATCTACTCAAAACTCAAATGAATTTACTTTTCCATATTACGGATCTTTTGTGTATTGGGTAACGAAAGGATATGTGGTTTTAGATGATGCTGCTTTCCCAATTATTGGAGAAGGAACTACAGAACCTAATGACAACTTTATTTCTCAATTGGTAGATAATGCTGCAGCTGCAATTGATGCTGTTGATGCTTTAGGTTACATTAATCGCAAAAAAGTTGCTGTTGGCGGACATTCTTATGGTGCATTTATGACAGCAAACTTATTAACACATTCTAATCTTTTTGCATGTGGAATAGCTCGAAGCGGTGCTTACAACAGAACTTTAACTCCTTTCGGATTTCAAACTGAACAACGCAACTATTGGGAAGTTCCAGAAGTTTACAATACAATGTCGCCTTTTATGAATGCTGACAAAATGAAAACACCAATTTTACTAGTTCACGGTGAAGCCGATAATAATCCTGGAACTTTTACTTTGCAGACAGAACGTTATTTTCAAGCTTTAAAAGGTTTAGGAGCAAATGCAAGAATGGTGATTTTACCAAAAGAAGCGCACAGTTATGTAGCCAAAGAAAATATTTTGCACTTGCTTTGGGAACAAGATCAGTTTTTAGAAAAATATTTAAAAAACTAGATTAATCCAAATCATAAAATAAAAACAACCCCGGCAATCTCTGCGCTTCAGGACTGTCGGGGTTGCTATTTTTAGTCAGAAAAAATTATTTAATTTTTACATTGACAAATTTTCTAATTACAGATAATTCAATCCTAAGAAAATTTCCTGCTCAAGAGGCAAGTCAATTTCACTTTCAAAAAAGATCAATTGTCTTTTATAAACGGTTTCGATCAAATAATGATTTCCTCTAAAATAAGTTCTTCTGATTTTTACCGGCAATTTTGATTCGGGCACCATTTTAAACTGGTGCGGATAAACCAAAGTTTTATGCGTTTCATCTTCGTAAGAAAGCAATAGATGAGTCGGAACTTCGTTAACTTCACCAAACAATGACGCTACATATTTAGTTTCTGGATCTTCGTATATTTTTGTCGGATTATCTTTTACGATAATTTCTCCATTTCGCATAACGATTGCTTCATCTGCAAACGACAACGCATCTGTACTGTCGTGTGTTGCTATAATACAGGTAATTCCTTTTTGTTTTAGGTAACGAAACAAATTTCGGCGTAAAGCATTTTTCCTAAAAGCATCAATTTGACTGAAAGGTTCGTCTAGCAAAATTACTTCTGGTTCTAAAGCTAAAACTCTAACCAAAGCTACTCTTTGCTGTTGACCTCCACTTAAAAATTTAGCTTTTACATTCGAAAACTGTTCCATTTCAACCATTTCCAGCAATTCCTGAACGCGGAGTTTTTTCATATTGGCAAAACCGTTTGACAGAAATTTTCCAACATTTTCAGCAACTGTTTCAAAGGGAGACAAATCAAAGTCCTGCGCCAGATATTTCATGTAAGGCATTCCTGGAATCAAATTATATTTTGGTCCCAAAATAGGTGTATCTCCATAAAAAATCTTCCCTTCATCTAAATCATATAAACCATACATCAGTTTAAGAAGCGTACTTTTTCCGCAGCCGCTTTCGCCAATAATAGCAATATTTTCACCTTTGTTTATAGTGAAAGAAACGTTTTTGATAACGGGTTTATCTGTATACGAAAAAGAAATATTCTGAATATCGAGCATGGGTTGTATTTGAAAGTCCAAATTTACAATGTTTAATTTCTAAAGTCAAAAAAAAAGCTGCTTCAATTAAGAAACAGCTTTTAAGATTTTTTATTGCAGTAAATTATTTTCCAGCCTCAGCTTTAGCATCATTTACCATTTTATCATTTGCTGTGATAGAAAACTCTACACGACGGTTTTGCGCTCTTCCTTCTGGCGTATCATTTGTTGCAATCGGATCTACAATTCCTAACCCTGAAGTTTTGAAACGGCTCGATTTTAATCCTTTTGAAACTAAATATGCCTGCACAGAAGCTGCTCTTTGTCCTGAAAGTGTTAAGTTATATTCTGGTTTTCCTGTATTATCAGTATAACCAAAAATTTGAATATCAGTATCTCCGTAATCGTTGAATACAGGAACCAATTTATCTAAATTTGCTTTAGCTGTTGAAGTCAAAGTTGATTTGTTAGTATCAAAACGAACAGCATTTTCGTTTAAAGTTAAGTGAATTCCTTCACCAACTCTTTCTACGTCAGCACCCGGAAGCGCTTGATCAATTTCACGAGCTTGCTTGTCCATTTTATTTCCAATCAAGGCTCCAGTTCCTCCACCTACGGCAGCACCAATGGCAGCACCTAGCGCGGCATTTCCACCGTGTCCTAAGTTATTACCTAAAATTCCACCAATAAGACCACCGGCAACTACTCCAATTCCGGCTCCTTTTTGTGTATTATTTGCATTCTTTACTGAATCACAGCTTGCAAAAAAACTAGTTAATACAAGTAAACTGCTTAACCCTAAAACTGTTATCTTTTTCATGTGTATAAATTTTATATTAATTGGCTCTTTTTAATTAGCTCTTTGAAATTGGTACGTTACATCCTTAGTTTGACCACCAACATTGATGTTGTCAATTAACTGAAATGAGTTATCACTCAGACCTGCAACTTTTAGTAAATAACCTGATTTTACATTTTTAGATTTTGTACCAGGATCTACAATTTTAAGAACAAAAAGCCCTTGATTATTAATACTCCAAACGATTGGAGATGTAAATGCAGTACAGCTTGGTGCTGTAAGCGTCATTGTACCTTTATTATTATTTGAAATAAAGTTCCAAGTGCTGCCAATAAAACATTTTGAATCGGCAAGATCAAATGAATTTACTTTAATATAGTCTGAACCTGGATAAGAAACATTGGTTAAAACCCAATTTCCTTTAATAGCTACTTGAGTAGATTTGTCAAGTTTAGTCGAAAGTGCTGGTGCTTCTGTAGAAGCTGTAGTGGACGAAGCTGATTTACACGCAAATAAAACCGTGGCCATCAAGCAAATGAAAATAATTTTCTTCATTTTGTAATTTTTTTAAGTTAATACTTACACGTTTAACAATTATTATACCACAAATATACGATTCGTATAAAGATTAACAGTTCCAAAATCTGATTTTTTTCTTTCAGAATTAACACTTAAGACATTTTGTCACCCCAAAAACAATTGGTATTCTATTTGAAGGAATGAGAATCATAACATTAAATTAAAAAATATAAAAATATGACAACAGGTAAAATTAATGTTTCAGTAGAAAACATCTTTCCTTTAATCAAAAAGTTCTTGTATAGCGATCACGAAATTTTCTTGCGTGAGCTTGTTTCAAACGGAACCGATGCTACTTTAAAATTAAAACACCTAATTAGTATTGGCGAAGCTAAAGTTGAATACGGAAATCCGGTTATTGAAATTAAAGTTGACAAAGAAGGTAAAAAAATCCACATTATCGACCAAGGTTTAGGTATGACTGCTGATGAAGTAGAAAAATACATTAACCAAGTTGCTTTTTCTGGAGCTGAAGAATTCTTAGACAAATACAAAGATTCTGCTAAAGATTCTGGAATTATTGGTCACTTTGGTCTTGGTTTTTACTCTGCCTTTATGGTTGCAGAAAAAGTAGAAATCATTACAAAATCATATAAAGATGAGCCAGCAGCACACTGGACATGTGACGGAAGCCCTGAATTTACTTTAGAGCCAGCTGACAAAACTTCACGCGGTACAGAAATTATCTTGCACGTCGCTGAAGATTCTCTTGAATTTTTAGAAGATTCTAAAATCGCTGGATTATTGAATAAGTATAATAAGTTTATGCCTATTCCAATTAAATTCGGAACAAAAACAGAAACACTTCCAAAACCGGAAGATGCCCCTGAAGATTACATCAACGAAACAGTTGAAATCGACAACATTATTAATAATCCAAATCCAGCTTGGACAAAACAGCCAACTGAATTATCTGATGAAGATTATAAAAACTTTTACAGAGAACTGTATCCAATGCAGTTCGAAGAACCTTTATTCAACATTCATTTAAATGTAGATTATCCGTTTAACTTAACTGGAATTTTGTATTTCCCTAAATTGGGTTCTGACTTACAAATTCAGAAAGATAAAATTCAATTGTACCAAAACCAAGTTTACGTTACAGATAACGTAGAAGGAATTGTACCTGAATTTTTGACAATGCTAAAAGGAGTTATTGACTCTCCGGACATCCCGTTAAATGTTTCTCGTTCTGGCTTGCAAGCTGACGGAGCTGTTAAGAAAATCTCTAACTACATTACTCGTAAAGTAGCTGATAAATTAAAAGCTTTATTTAACGAAAACCGTGCTGATTTTGAATCAAAATGGAACGACATTAAGATTGTTTTAGAATACGGAATGCTGTCTGAAGATAAATTCTACGAAAAGGCTGGTGCATTTGTATTATACCCAACTGTAGATGACACTTATTTTACTCTTGAAGAATTAAAAGAGAAACTAAAAGACAATCAAACAGATAAAGATGGAAAACTTGTCGTTCTGTATGCTGGAAATAAAGAAGCACAACACTCTTATATTGAAACAGCAAAAGCAAAAGGATACGAAGTATTACTTTTAGATTCTCCGATTATTTCACATTTAATTCAAAAAATTGAAGGTGATAACAGCGGTTTAACTTTCGTTCGTGTAGATTCTGACCATATTGATAATTTAATCAAAAAAGACGAAAACACGATTTCGAAATTATCTGACGAAGAAAAAGAAACTTTAAAAACTTCATTAGAAGCTTACATTCCAAAAGCATACAGTGTTCAATTAGAAGCGATGGACAGTCAAGCTGCTCCGTTTATCATCACGCAACCAGAATTTATGCGCAGAATGAAAGAAATGAGTCAGTCTGGAGGCGGTGGAATGTTCGGAATGGGAAATATGCCAGAAATGTATAATTTGGTTGTAAACACAAATTCTGATTTAGCTTCAAGTATTTTAAATACAGAAGACAAAACACACCAAGAGCACCTAGTAAAACAAGCTTTAGACTTAGCAAAATTATCGCAAAACCTATTAAAAGGTGAAGCTTTGACTGCTTTTGTAAAAAGAAGTTTTGAAATGATTAAATAAGAATTTTATTAAATTATTTTAAAAATCCTGTAATTGAACTTACAGGATTTTTTTATTGCAATTCATTTTTTTTATTACATTTGAAACGCCTATTTAATCTAACCTTAACAAATAACACTATGAAAAAAACCATTTTTTTGTTTTTAACTATCTGTGCATCTGCACTAACTTATGTTTCATGCTCTAAAGATGAAGTTGCAAACCAAACGGATACTACAGCCGTTGGAGCATCAGTAGCCATAGACGCAGCTAACGAAATGGACATTAACACAGGACTGCTGGTAACAAACACTGGTGCAACTGCAAAACCTGCTGCCGGGACTTGTGCAACTATTACTGTTACGACTCCAACAGGACAATCTTACCCAAAAGTATTTTTGGTTGATTACGGAACAGCTGGATGTGTAGACAATCAACTGACGAGAAAAGGAAAATTAAAAATTACACTTTCAGGACCAATTATCAACACAGGAAGCAAATTGACTATTGAAAGAATTGATTATTCTATAAACGGAATAAAATTAGAAGGAACTATTGAATACACAAATACTACAACTGTAGCAACTGTACCACAATGGAGCAGAAAAGTAACTAACGGAAAATTTACTGATTTGCAGGGAAGAGTTTATACAAATTCTGGATCTCACACTGTAAAACAAACTGCAGGCGTAGACACTCCATATGTATTAGAAGATAATGTTTACGAAATGACAGAAGGAACTCACACAGTGACTACAGAAAAAGGTGCAACGTTAACACTTACTGTGCAAGAAACACTAGTTAAAAAATATTCTTGCTTATATGTTTCTAAAGGAAAACTAAAAATTGAAGGCGGATTTCTTAAAGGAGTTATTGACTACGGAAACGGCGATTGCGACAGTAATTTTACCTACACACACGAAAGCGGTGTTAGCTATAATTTATCAATGTAAAAAGCTCATTTTTATAAAAATAAACAAATCCCAATGTAGAAATAGATTGGGATTTATTTTTTATTAAAATTTAAATCCACCGCTTACTACATTCAAACTATTTTCTTTATTTTGCACCAAAATCTAAAAACCAATGAAAAAATCAATTATTGCCTTTGTTGCACTTGCACTATTAGCTTCTTGCAGCAAAAAAGAATCTGCTGACAATTTGCACATTACCGGAAATATAAAAGGATTAAAAAACGGAACTTTATATATTCAAAGAATTGTTGATACAGCACTTGTTGCTATTGACAGTATTAAAATCGACGGAAACTCTACGTTTGAGCGCGATATTAAATTAGAATCTCCAGAAATGCTTTATTTATTTCTAGACCGCGGTGTGAGCAATTCTTTAGACAATAATATTTTATTCTTCGCTGAACCTGGAAATATTACTATTGAAACCAATCTAGATAACTTTATCTATGGTGCCAAAATTACAGGATCTAAAAATCAAGAATTATATGAGCAATTTAAAAAAATAAATACTCGTTTTAATGATGAAAACCTTTCTTTGGTAGAACCAAAATTTAAGGCGATCAAAAGACAAGATCAAAAAGCAGTTGACAGCATCGTCGCAAAAGAGGAGGCTAATATCAAAAGAAAATATTTGTTCGCTACAAACTTTGCATTAAACAATAAAGACCACGAAATTGCACCTTATATTGCTTTAGCAGAGATTTACGATATTAATATCAAATTTTTAGATACTATTCAAAAATCGATGACTCCAAAAGTAGCGCAATCCCTTTACGGAAAGAAACTAACAAAGTATGTTGCTGACATTAAAAAGCAAGAACAGAAATAGTTTTCCTATCACATAAAAAAAATCCCTGAATACTTCAGGGATTTTTTTTATGTTTTTTTTAATTATTCCAAAAAAAAAACCACCACTAAAAAGTGATGGTTTTACGTTGAGCCGGCGGAGGGACTCGAACCCACGACCTGCTGATTACAAATCAGCTGCTCTAGCCAACTGAGCTACGCTGGCGACTCATTACGGGTGCAAATATAAAATGGTTTTTTGTATTTTCCAAAATAAATTTACCTCTTATTTCAAATAAAAAAACCACCACTAAAAGTGATGGTTTTATGTTGAGCCGGCGGAGGGACTCGAACCCACGACCTGCTGATTACAAATCAGCTGCTCTAGCCAACTGAGCTACGCTGGCGACTCATTACGGGTGCAAATATAAAGCGGTTTTTCGTTTTACCAAAATAAATTTGCACTTTTTTATACTTTTTTTCGCTTACAATTCGTTGATTTTAGCAATCAATTGATTAGCAGTTTCTTCCAATTCAACATTGATTTGTTTGAAGTGTGCTTTTTTGTTTTCAACGTTTTTAGCATTCACTTTTGTGATCAAAGTATCAAATGCAGCAATAGCTTGATCGATCAAAGCATTCGTTTCTGGAGTAGGATTTCCTGTTGTAGACATTTCGAATAAGTAAATTGCCTCAATAATATCTCCTAATACGAAGTTGATGTCTTTTTTTAAATTTTTAACGTTTGCCATTTTATTTTAATTTTAATTTGCGTCTGCAAAAGTACACATAATCTTTAGATTACGCGCTATGAAATGTAAATTTCTAAAATTGAAGCTTTTCCGCTTAAAATAAATGCATTTATCGCAGCTGGAACCAAAACAGTATCACCTTTACTATAGGTTTGTTTGAATCCGTCAAATTCAATTTCAAAACTTCCTTCAATACACATATAAACTGTAAACGTTTCTCCAGATTTAGAAACTTCGTCCTTTCCTTCTAACGGAATAAAATTCGTTGTAAAATAAGGACAATCAACTACTGCATTTGAAGTATTCGTTTTTGTTTCGTATTTTTTTTGAGTATGTACTTTATTATAATTAATTGCATCAAGTGCCAAATCAACATGCAGTTCTCTTTTATTTCCTTGAGCATCTACTCTGTCAAAATCGTATAAACGATATGTAATATCAGATGTCTGCTGAATTTCAGCAACAACTAAACCTGCACCAATAGCATGAACAGTTCCTGTTTCTAAAAAGAAAACGTCACCTGATTTTGCTTTCACATCATCTAAAATCGAAACAAGTGTATTATCATGTAAATGTTTTAAATATTCTTCTTTACTTGAATTTTCTTTAAAACCAACAATAATTCTAGAATCAGCATCAGCTTGCATCACATACCACATCTCAGTCTTACCAAAAGAATTATGACGCTCTTTTGCTAGTTTATCATTCGGGTGAACTTGTATAGAAAGATCTTCGCGGGCATCTAAATATTTAAAAAGCAATGGAAATTGCTTTCCGAAACGTTTGTAAACTTCAGTTCCTAGAATTTCATTTGGTGTTTCATCAATAAGTTCCATCAATGATTTTCCTTTCAAAACTCCGTTTGCAACGGTACTTACATCTCCTTCGACAGTAGATAATTCCCAGCTTTCGCCTGTAATTTTAGACGTAATAGGTTTGTTTAAAATTGTTTTAAGTTTTTCTCCTCCCCAGATTCTTTCTTTAAGGATGGGATCAAATTGTAACGGGTATAAATTTGGTTTCATATTTTAAGTTTAGGCTAATATTTTAATTTAATAAACAAAAAGGTACTACTATTTCTTTAATTTACAGTACCAATTCTTTAATTGTTTCAAGTGCTTTCGAAATATGTTTTGCAGCATTCATACTGTCAAAAATATAAATCACGACGCCATTTTTATCAATAACATACGTTACTCTTCCTGGCAAAAGTCCAAATAAAGTATCGCGGACTCCAAAAAGGTGTCTTAATCTTTTATCTTGATCTGATAATAAAATGAAAGGCAGTTTATGTTTATTGGCAAATTTATTGTGCGATTTGACACTGTCACTGCTAATCCCGATGACTTCTGCTCCTAAATCTTTAAAGTCTTCGTATTGATCACGAAAACTGCAGGCTTCAGTAGTACAGCCAGGGGTATTGTCTTTTGGGTAAAAATAAATCACTAGAGGCTTTCGACCTAAAACACTTTTGCTTTCAAAAATTTCTCCGTGACTATCTTTAGCAGTAAAATTCGGAACTATATCTCCTATTTTTAATGACATTTATTCTTCTCCTTTATAAGTTACAAAATTGCGGTCCGTTTCATTCAGTACGATTTCTAAGTTAAAATCGGGATGAATTCTTTTTTTAATTTTATTCCATATCACAACGGCAATATTTTCAGCTGTCGGATTTAAATCTTGAAATTCCGGAACATCCAGATTCAGATTTTTGTGATCAAACGGTACTTCTACTTCTTCACGTATAATATCCGCTAATACTTTCACATCTAAAACAAAACCAGTTTCCGGGTCAATTTTTCCTGTAACACTTACTGTTAAACCATAGTTATGACCGTGAAAATTAGGATTGTTGCATTTTCCAAAAACAGCATCGTTTTTTTCAAATGTCCAATCCTTCCTGTGCAGTCGATGTGCAGCATTAAAATGTGCTTTTCTTGATATGGTTACTTTCATTTAGGTTTTTGGTTAGTAGGTTTTAAATCTTATGGTCTTCTAAATAATGATAGAATTCATCAAATATTATTTTGAACCACACAGTATAAATTTCGGGCTGTTTATCAATATCTTTTTTTACATCTTCAATCTTCATCCATTTCCAAGCTTCTACTTCATCTAAATTTATGTTCGGATTCTCATTGTAATATCCAATCATAACATGATCAAGTTCGTGCTCTGTCAAACCGTTATCAAAAGGTGCTTTATAAATAAAATGAAAAAGTTCTTTCAATTCAGTTTTAAAACCCATTTCTTCAAACAATCTTCGGCTTCCTGCTTCAATATTTGTTTCTCCTTCTCGCTGGTGGCTGCAACAAGTATTCGTCCAAAGCAAAGGCGAATGATATTTTTGATGTGCACGCTGCTGGAGCATGATTTCGTTTTTACTATTTAATATGAAGACTGAAAAAGCGCGATGCAAAAGTGCTTTTTCATGTGCTTCTAATTTTGGCATCAAGCCAATTTGCTCATCTTTTTGATTAACTAATATTACGTTTTCTTCTATCATAAGGCTTATTGAACAAACAAAAATACGAAAAAAGAAATGGCTTGAAAATCCTAGAAAAGATTGTGAAAAGTTTAACGAGATTCAAAGATCATAAACAACTTATATTCAAAAAGTTAATCCTAGTTTTATTTATAAAAACCTTTAAAAACAAGCCTTAAAAACTAAACCTATCTCTTTTACGTAAATAAGAAAACGTTAAATCATACTTAAAAAAATCTGAATTGTAAATTATACTCTACCAATAGACCAACTCTCGTTGTATCTTTGAGATTCAGAATTAAAGCCTAATAAAATCATGAAAACAAAAAACAAAATTTTCAGCCTTTGCTTTTTAATCCCGCTTTTTATTTTGCAGGCATGCGGACAAAACCCTAAAAAAGAACAAACCAAAACAATTGTGATGGAAAACAAAATCGATAAACCCGGAAATCCTTATTATTCTAATACTGATACAACGAAACTAAATGTAAGCGATGCAGAATGGAAAAAAGTATTGCCGGAGGATGTTTACGCGGTGATGCGCGAAGCTGATACCGAAAGACCTTTTACAGGAAAATATTGGAACACTGACGAAAAAGGAACCTACTATTGCGCTTCTTGCGGAAACAAACTTTTTAGATCTGGAGCTAAATTTTCAAGCAGCTGCGGATGGCCAAGTTTTTTTGAACAAGACAATAAAAAAAGCGTAGTTTATAAAAATGATAATTCACTCGGTATGGAAAGAATTGAAGCGCTTTGCGGACGTTGTGGCGGACATTTAGGACATTTGTTCGACGACGGTCCGGAACCAACCGGAAAACGTTACTGCATGAACTCGATTGCTCTAGATTTTATTCCTGATTCTCAAAAATAATTTACAAATGAAAAATATACTTTTAATCTGTTTTTTAACTTTATCCTTAAACGGATTTTCTCAAAATAAAAAAGCGCCAAATTTAGAAACAATAACAGTTGGAGGAGGCTGTTATTGGTGCGTTGAAGCTGTGTATGAAAATTTAAACGGCGTAAAATCTGTTGTTTCAGGTTTCTCTGGAGGAAAAGTTGCAAACCCAACTTACGAAGAAGTTTGCACAGGAACAACCGGACACGCCGAAGTTGTTCAAATAACGTACGATAAAAACGTAACCGATATTAATGAAATATTTCAAGTATTTTTTACTGTTCACGACCCAACAACCTTAAACAGACAAGGGGCGGATGTTGGCACACAATATCGTTCTGTAATTTTTTATAAAAATGAAGAACAGAAAAAAGCAGCCGAAAGCATTATTGCCGAACTTAACAAAGCAAAAGTCTACAATAGTCCAATAGTTACAAAAGTTGAACCTTTTAAAGTATTCTATAAAGCCGAAGATTATCATCAGAATTATTATGCAAACAATAAAAGCCAACCCTATTGCAAAATGGTAATTCAGCCTAAATTAGAAAAATTCGAGAAAGTCTTTAAAGACAAACTCAAAAAGAAATAGTGGTTAATATTAATTGTCAATTACTCTTGCCGTCCATTTTTATGGACGGTTTTTTTTATACAATTCCCGCGAACTTTTTTTTCTAAAATTAGCAATTCATATTTTTTGTAATTTGCGATGATCAAAAAACTAAAATAATCAATAAAAAACCACAAAAAATGAAGCAATTTCTTTTATTATTTGCCTTCTTAATTACTGTTTCTCAAGTTCATTCTCAAGAAAATTTGCCTACAGATTATCTTTCAAAAGAATTTCACAAAGGCAGAAGAGAAGCTTTTAGAAATTTAATGCCTGCTAATTCTGTAGCTGTAATTTTTTCATATCCGGAGCGAGTTTTCTCAAAAGACATCAATTACAATTATCATCAAAATCCCGATATGTTTTACTTAACTGGATACAAAGAAGCAGATGCTGTTTTATTGCTTTTTAAAGAAGCACAGGGTACTGAAAAATATAATGAAGTGCTTTTTGTGAGAGAACGAAATGCAGGAAAAGAAATGTGGACAGGAAGGCGTTTAGGAGTCGAAGGTGCTAAATCTAAACTTGGTTTTTCTACCGTTTACAATGGTAATGATTTTAATGCTTTTGCCATCGATCTTAAAAAATTTGACAAAATCATTTACGACAAAATTCCAACAGATCTTGAAGGAAATAAAAGTGGTTTTGATCTTTTTGGATTGCTTCAAAGTTTCAAAAGCAAAGCCGGAATTACTACAGAAAATGAAGCATCTATAGATTTATTTACAAATATTACCAATTCTCTTCGCGAAATAAAAACGCCTGAAGAAATGGAGTTAATGCGTAAAACTGTTAAACTTTCGTGTGTTGCACATAATGAAGTTATGAAAGCGGTTGGTCCTGATATGAGTGAAAACGAAGCTGACGGAATTCACGCTTACATTCACAGAAAATACGGTGCTGAAGACGAAGGTTATCCTCCGATTGTTGGAGCTGGAGCGAATGGCTGTATTTTACATTACGGAGAAAACAGCGCTACAAAAATGGACAATCAGTTATTATTAATGGATGTTGGATCTGAATATCACGGTTACTCTGCGGATGTTACCAGAACAATTCCAGCAAACGGAAAATTTACTGAAGAGCAAAAGGCAATTTATCAATTGGTTTATGAAGCTCAGGAAGAAGTTTTTAAAATCTGTAAAGAAGGAACTCCCATTCAAGATTTGAATAAAAGATCAAGAGAAGTTATTGCTGCGGGCTTAATCAAACTCGGAATCATTACAGATCCTAAAGATGCGAGAATTTATTATCCGCACGGCTGTTCGCATTTTCTTGGTTTAGATGTTCATGACAAAGGAAATTACACGGGTACATTAAAAGAAAATATGATCTTGACAGTGGAGCCAGGAATCTACATTCCGGCAAACAGTAAATGTGATAAAAAATGGTGGAATATTGGCGTTCGTATTGAGGATGATATTGCCATTAAAAAAGATTCATACGAAAATCTTTCTGCAGAATCTCCAAGAAAATGGCAAGATATTGAAGCTTTAGCCAAACAAAAAAGTACTTTCAACGACATGAAATTCCCTAAAATATAATTGTCCTTTTTACCAAAGATTAAAAGGTTTTCTGCAGATTCTATTACTAAATTTCTAAAAAAATCTTTTTAATCTTTTAATCTGTGGCAAAAAAAATACAAACCTCGCTTCTATTAGAATCGAGGTTTTTTTAGGCAGTTTTAGCAAAAGCTTTTCAAACTGCAAATAATTTTTCACGAACTTTGCTTTCTTAAAAATACTAAAAAATGAAAGCACTTACCTTCTCTTCTTTTGGAGATTCAAATGTTTTAGAATATATAGAAATCCCTAATCCGCAATTAAAAAAAGATGAAATTTTAGTCGAGATGAAAGCCATCGGATTAAATTTTGCAGATGTTTACAGACGAAAAGGAAATTATCATTTAAAAGGAAATCCGCCTTTTATTGCCGGTTACGAGGGCGCTGGAATTGTAGTCGATGCCAATAATCATTCTGAATACAAAGTGGGTGACCGAGTGGCTTTTGCCGATGTTCCTTTCGCCAATGCAGAATTAGTTGCAGTCAATACAAATCACGTCTTGCCTTTACCAGATGCCATTTCTTTCGAGACTGGAGCCTCTATTTTATTACAAGGCTTAACAGCTCATTATTTAGCCACTGACAGTCACAAAACTAAAGAAGGCGAAACAATATTAATTCATGCCGTTGCCGGCGGCGTTGGTCAGATTCTAACACAAATTAGCAAACTTTTAGGAGCCAACATTATTGGTTTAACCTCATCGTCAGACAAAGCAAAAGTCGCTTACGAACAAGGTGCTGATCATGTATTTTTGTATAATGATGATTGGAAATCAGAAGTTTTTAAAATTAATAAAAATGGCGTTGATGTCGTTTACGACAGCATAGGAAGTACTTTGATGGAAAGTTTTGAAGTTACAAAAGAATGCGGTCAAGTTGTTTTCTTCGGAATGGCGGGCGGTGATCCTTCACCTGTAGATCCGAGAATGCTGATGGACGGTTCTAAAACTTTAACCGGAGGCGATTTATGGAGTTATTTAAATTCAAAAGAAGAAAGAATCAAAAGATCAAATCAATTATTTAATTGGATTATTGAGGGAAAAATAAAACTTTCAGAACCCACTTCTTTCAAATTATCAGAAGGAAAATTGGCGCATGATTATCTGGAAAGCAGAAAAAGTACAGGGAAGATTATTTTGATTCCGTAATTGTAGGTTTCAGTTTTCAGCACAATCTTGTCATCATGACGAAGGAAGGATCACACTAGAAACTCCGCAATGAATATCTTAATCTTTGTCGAATTACTTGTGTGATCCTTCCTTCGTCAGGATGACAAAACATCAACTACAATTGATTTATCTCAATCTTAGTCAATTCAGATAATTCTAAAATTCTTTCCACATCATCTTTATTAGCAATAAAGAATAAATAATTATCTCCGTGCGTATCATAAGTCATTAATTCGAGATTTTGTTTTTCTAAAGCCGATTGAATGTAAGGGAACAAATCATGACTATACGTTTCTTCCGGATAGTCAAAGTTTAAATCCGCGCCTACCATTTCAGAAATAAAATATTCAGCATCTTCGGGATCAAATTTCCAGTCGCTGTTCCAAGCATCGATGCTTTCGAAGAAATCAAAATGACCTTCGACTTTTTCATAGTAGTCTTTTGTCTCTTTTTTAAAATCTTTAAAAAGCTTTTTCGATTGTTTTTTAAGTTCTTTTTCTTCGATATTTCCTCTCGAAACCAATTTCATAAACTCCTCAAAAGTTTCTATCGTAACTTCTTCATTTTCTATTAAATTTTCTGATGAAGGAAGTTCAATAGTTTCTGGAATTTCTATGTTTATATATTGGCAGATTCCCTGTAATACAATTTTAAAATCCTTGATTCCAATTTCCTGTGTTTCATTTTTAGGTTTATTTATATCAAGCAATTGGGTATCTAACAATCCTTTAGTATAATCTATAAAATGACTGCTTGAATATAAAATTTTAAAATCGTTTGTTTCTAAACTATTGGTACAGCAAAATATTATAATGAAATTATTTAAAACACGGTTAAAATACTTTTTCATTTCAGCACTTGGCTCTGAATAAAACTGAATATGAATAAAATCATACTCCAGACCTTCCTGCATTATTTCTTCAGAAAGAATACCAATATCAATCTTTTTATAAAGTTCGTTTAAAACTTCGTAGGAATTTTTAAAACCTGCTTTTTCAATTTCGGCTTTGCCTTCTTCATGATCAAAAGAGCCTGGAAAGTAAAAAAGATTGACCACAACATTGTCGTAAATGCCTTTCACCTTAAATTCAAGACTTCCCTGCACATTATACAAATGGGAATAAATTGAATCTATAATATCAAAAGAAATAATGGATTTTGGATCATTGTTTCTGCCAAATAAATTAGAAAAGAAGTTTGCCATTGGATTATATTACCGGATTAATTTTTTAAATTAAATATAACATATTCCAATTAATAAAAAGTTGCGATTTTAGATTATTTCAAAGTCTCAGCAATCATCAAAGCGCATTTTTCACCATCGATTGCTGCAGAAATAATGCCACCGGCATACCCGGCACCTTCTCCACACGGATATAAACCTTTTATTTGCAAATGCTCATAAGTTATCGGATCTCTCGGAATTCTAACTGGAGATGAAGTTCTGCTTTCCGGAGCGTGTAAAATCGCTTCGTTAGTTAAATAACCGCGCATTGATTTTCCGAATTCTTTAAAACCTTCTCGTAAAATCTGAGATAAAAATCCAGGAAAAACCTGCCCCATTTCAACCGAAGTTGTTCCCGGAACATAAGAAGTTTTTGGAATATCTGCTGATACTTTATTCTGGGTAAAATCGATCATTCGTTGTGCCGGAACTTTTTGAGTTTGTCCCGCTAAATGCCACGCTTTTTGTTCAATACTTTTTTGAAATTCCATTCCGGCCAAGGCACCAAATTTTGCAAAAGGTTTAAAATCTTCCAATTTCAATTCGATCACAATTCCAGAATTTGCGGTTGCCTGATCTCTTTTTGATGGTGACCAGCCGTTTGTAACTACTTCGCCCGGACTTGTTGCACAAGGCGCGATTACACCACCCGGACACATACAAAACGAATACATTCCGCGGCCATTAACTTGTTTTACAATAGAATATGGCGCTGGCGGCAAATGTTCGCCACGATAATCACAACTGTATTGAATACTGTCGATCAGTTCTTGTGAATGCTCTGCACGAACGCCTAAAGCAAAAGGTTTGGCTTCAATAAAAATTTTCTTTTTATCTAATAATTCAAAAATATCACGAGCAGAATGTCCCGTTGCTAATATCAATTTATTAGAAAGAATCTTGTCTCCGTTTTGAGTAACGATTCCTTCGACTTCGTTATTCTTAACCAAAATATCAGTCACGCGTGTATCAAACAAAACCTGACCGCCAAATTCGATGATTTTATTTCGAATATCTTCAATGATTTTTGGCAGTTTATTAGTTCCGATGTGCGGATGCGCTTCAATCAAAATATCTTCTGAAGCTCCAAAAGCTACAAGAAGTTCTAAAATTCTGGTAACATCGCCACGTTTTTTAGAACGTGTATATAATTTTCCGTCAGAATAAGTTCCAGCTCCGCCTTCTCCAAAACAGTAATTAGAATCTTCATTGACTAAGTGATCAACGTTAATTGCTTTTAAATCTCGGCGGCGCCCGCGAACGTCTTTTCCGCGTTCGATTACAATTGGCTTTAAGCCTAATTCGATTAATTGTAAAGCTGCGAAAAGTCCGGCTGGTCCTGCACCAACCACAATCACTTCCTGAGACGAAGAAACATCTTTATAATTAGGAAGTTCTATTTTAGTTTCCTGAAATTGTTCTCCTTTTAAATATATAATAACTTTCAAATTGATTTTTATCGCTTTTTGACGCGCATCAATAGATCGTTTTAAAATAGAAATATGTTGTATTTCCTGTAGAGAAACTTTAATTTGTTTAGACAAATAATCTTTAAGCAACAATTCGTTTGCCGCTATTTCTGGCGTTACCTGAAGTAAAAGTTCTCTTGGCATTTTATTTTATTTATTCAATTAGCTTTTCTTTCTATGAAAAGAACATGCAAAAATACTATTTTGAAATGACTTTATATAATTAACCGCAAAGTGCGCAAAGATTTTTAATCTTCATGAAAAAGACTTTGTACCTTTGCTCCTCTGAACCTTTGCATCTTTAAGAAAAATGTCTAGAAAAATAAAACTGATTTGGGATTTTCGTGGTCCGGCTTCGGCAAAAACTGCGGAGCATCATGAAATTCATTTGAAAGAATATATCGTCATAGAAAAACTTCCGTTGAATATTACGGGTTTTAAAATCATAAACGACATGCAGGCAATTGCTTTTATGGTGGTTACCGATGAAAATATGATTCAGGTAAGAGATGCTTTGAAACCGCATCGAGGGGAAGTTTATTCTGAGTAAGATGTGAAATGAAAATGTGAGATGTATGTATCGAAAAATACATTTTACATCTCACATTTAACTTATAACTAGTTAGCTACTTCACTAATAAATTTAATTCTCATCAATCGCAATTCATCAATATCATAATCGCCATCGAATTCTTTAAGAGCATCTTCGATTTTATCTGATTCTGATTCCATGAAATAATCGTGAATTTCTTCTTGCTGATCATCATCGAGCATATCATCAACCCAATATTTGATATTCAATTTGGTTCCAGCGTAAACAATCTGTTCCATTTCTTTAATCAAAGCATCCATCGTAAGACCTTTTGCCGAAGCGATATCACTTAGAGGAAGTTTTCTATCAATATTCTGAATAATATAAAGTTTATTGGCAGAGTTTACTCCAGTAGATTTTACTACTAAATCATCTGGGCGGATAATATCATTATCTTCTACGTAACGATTGATTAATTCTGCAAATTCTCCACCGTATTTTTTAGCTTTTCCTTCACCAACACCATGAATATTAAATAATTCCGTTAAGGTAATCGGATATTTTAAAGCCATGTCTTCAAGAGAAGGATCTTGAAAAACTACAAACGGAGGAACTCCGAGTTTTTTAGCTACTTTTTTACGAAGTTCACGTAACATTCCCATTAAAACTTCATCAGCAGTTCCTGATGATTTTGATGCTGTTACAATTGCCTCATCTTCAGATTCATTGTATTCATGATCTTCAGACATTGTAAATGAAACTGGATTTTTAATAAAGTCCAAACCTTCTTTCGTGATTTTTACAACTCCATACGTTTCAATATCTTTAGATAGATAACCTGCCACAAGAACTTGTCGAAGCAAAGCCATCCAATACTTTTCGTCATGATCTGAACCTGATCCAAAAAACGATTGTGTGTCTGTTTTGTGCGCTTTAATAACTGCATTTACACGACCTATTAAAGTAAACACAATTTCTTTTGATTTGTAAATATGTTTGGTATCGCGAACAATTTCGAGCAATTTCACAACTTGATCCTGCGCTTCAACCTTATTTTTAGGATTACGAACATTATCATCCATATCAGCACCTTCGCCCGTTTCGCTGTCAAATTCTTCACCAAAATAATGCAATAAGAACTTTCTGCGCGACATTGAGGTTTCGGCGTAAGCCACAACTTCCTGCAAAAGAGCAAAACCAATTTCCTGTTCAGCCACTGGTTTTCCAGACATAAATTTTTCCAGCTTTTCTACATCTTTATAAGAGTAATAAGCAAGGCAATGTCCTTCTCCTCCATCACGTCCGGCACGACCCGTTTCTTGATAATAGCTTTCTAGTGATTTTGGAATATCATGGTGAATTACAAAACGAACATCTGGCTTGTCAATTCCCATTCCAAAGGCGATTGTTGCGACCACAACATCTACATCTTCCATCAAAAACATATCCTGATGTTTGGCGCGCGTTTTGGCATCTAAACCTGCGTGATAAGGAACAGCGCTAATTCCGTTAACTTGTAAAACTTCGGCAATTGACTCTACTTTTTTACGGCTTAAGCAATAAATAATTCCAGATTTGCCTTTATGTTGTTTGATAAATCGAATGATATCCGACTCAATATTTTTCGTTTTTGTGCGAACTTCATAGTACAAGTTCGGTCTGTTGAATGATGCTTTAAAAGTATTTGCATCAGACATATCTAGATTTTTCAGAATATCTTCCTGAACTTTTGGGGTTGCAGTTGCGGTAAGTCCAATAATTGGTACTTTACCTAATTGTTTTATAATATTTTTCAGATTTCTATACTCCGGCCTAAAATCATGCCCCCATTCTGAAATACAATGCGCTTCATCAATAGCCACAAAAGAGATTGGCACGCTTTGCAAAAAAGCAACGTATTCTTCTTTTGTTAAAGATTCTGGCGCCACATATAAAAGTTTAGTCAAACCAGAAGTAATATCTTTTTTTACTTGGGCAATTTCTGTTTTTGTAAGAGAGGAATTTAAAACATGTGCAATTCCGTTTTCTGAAGAAAGGCTTCGAATTGCATCGACCTGATTTTTCATCAAAGCAATCAGCGGAGAAACAACAATAGCTGTTCCGTCCTGAATTAAAGCGGGCAATTGATAACAAAGAGACTTTCCACCGCCAGTTGGCATAATTACAAAAGTATTCCCCTTACCTAAGATACTCGTAATGACTTGTTCTTGCAAGCCCTTAAATTGGCTAAAGCCGAAATACTTCTTTAATTCCTTGTGTATTTCAATTTCGTTTGAATTCATTCTTTATATTAATGGATATTTTGTATAAATTTGCAACACATAAAGATACAACTTTCTTTTATACATACAAATTTTAAATATTCTGTTTTGATCACAAAAGAAAATATATTGGCGATCGCCAAAAAAACCATACTATCTGAAAGTGAAGCAATTACAAAACTAATTGATTTTCTGGACGAAAATTTCTACGAAGCAACCCAGCGCATTTACGAAACCAAAGGTCGTTTGATCGTTACCGGCATCGGAAAAAGCGCGATCATTGCTCAAAAAATGGTAGCCACTTTTAACTCAACAGGCACACCATCCATGTTTTTGCACGCCTCAGAAGCCATTCATGGCGACTTAGGAATGATTCAAAAAGAAGACATCATTATCTGTATTTCAAAAAGCGGCAACAGTCCTGAAATCAAAGTTTTAGTTCCGTTATTAAAACGTTTTGGAAACATTTTAATTGCCATTACAGGAAATATAACTTCCTCTTTAGCTAAAGGTTCAGATTACGTTTTGAACACTACTGTTGACATGGAAGCCTGCCCTATAAATTTAGCTCCAACAAACAGTACAACAGCGCAACTTGTTATGGGTGATGCTCTTGCAGTTTGTTTGATGGAAATGCGTGATTTTAAACCCGAAGATTTTGCAGTTTATCATCCGGGCGGTGCTTTAGGAAAAAAACTATTACTTCGCGTAAAAGATATGATTGAACATTCGTTAAAACCAATGGTTACGCCGGATACTTCAATCAAAAAAGCTATTTTTGAGATATCAGAAAAAAGATTGGGCGTAACAGCCGTAATCGAAGACAATAAAATTATCGGAATTATTACAGACGGAGACATCCGAAGAATGCTAAACGACGTAGATACTATTGCGAACTTAACTGCAAAAGATATTATGTCAAAAAATCCTAAATTAGTATCTTCTGAAACTATGGCGGTTGATGCCTTAAATATTTTAGAAGATTTTTCAATAACACAGCTTATTGTGGCTGACAACGGCGAGTACAAAGGAGTATTACATTTACATGACATTTTAAAAGAAGGAATCGTATAATGGCAAAAAAAAACCTTGGCGAGATGTCATTTTTAGACCATCTTGAAGAATTAAGATGGTTGTTAGTTAGAAGTACAATTGCAATATGCATTATGGCATTTGTTACTTATTTTATTAGTGATTATTTATTTGATGAAGTGATTTTAGGCCCAACACGGCCTACTTTTTTTACTTATGTTTGGTTTTGCGACCTATCACATCAATTGGGTTTCGCTGAAAGTATTTGTATTACTGAATTGAATTTTATTATTCAGAATACAGAAATGGAAGGTCAGGTAAATATCTTCGTTTGGATGTGCCTTTTAGCTGGTTTCATCTTGAGTTTTCCTTATATTTTATGGGAACTTTGGAAGTTTATCAGCCCTGCTTTATATGAGAAAGAAAGAAAAAATGCAAAAGTTTTTATTTTCACTTCTTCTCTTTTATTCTTCTTAGGTGTTTTATTTGGCTATTATGTTGTAATTCCGATGTCTGTAAATTTCGTCGCAACTTTCTCTGTCAGTGATGTTGTAAAAAATCAATTCACATTAGATTCTTATATGGGAATGGTTAAAACAAGTATTTTGGCCAGCGGACTGTTTTTTGAATTGCCAATCATCATTTATTTCTTAACTAAACTAGGATTAGTAACACCTGTTTTCTTAAGAAAATATTGGAAATATGCCGTAATAATTATTCTAATTATTGCCGCAATCGTAACTCCTCCAGATGTAGTAAGCCAGACAATTGTAGCAATACCAATGCTGATTATCTACGAAGTGAGTATCCTTATCTCAAGGGTTGTTTATAAAAATAAATTGAAAGAAAATGTCTGATATTGTAAAAGAATTTAACGACTACCGTTCTAAAATGAACGAAAAATTATTAGCTGACAATAATAAAATTGTAAAGCGAATTTTTAATCTTGACACAAACGCATACGCAGCTGGAGCTCTTGATGTTAAAACAAAAGAACTTTTAGGATTGGTAGCTTCTGCAGTTTTACGTTGTGATGACTGCGTAAAATACCACTTGGAAACCAGCCACAAAGAAGGCGTTACAAAAGAAGAAATGATGGAAGCAATGGGAATCGCAACTCTTGTAGGCGGAACAATTGTAGTACCACATTTAAGAAGAGCTTACGAATTCTGGGAAGCTCTTGAAGAGGAAGCTTCTAATTAGAGAATGAGATAATTAGTCAATTAGATAATTTCAATAGGATATGTTAATTCCTTTAATTGATTGACTTATTTTAACTTATTTTGCCCTTCTAAAGATATAAGATAAGTTCTATGATTCACTATACAGAACATTTTCTAATTATCAAATTGACACATTATCTTAATTAAACATATTATCTAATTAAAAAATGAAGCTACGAGCCGATAATTTAATCAAAACATACAAAGGACGCAGTGTTGTAAAAGGAATTTCTGTTGAAGTAAATCAAGGAGAAATTGTTGGGCTTTTGGGACCAAATGGCGCAGGAAAAACAACTTCTTTTTATATGATTGTTGGTTTAGTAAAACCAAATCAAGGAAACATTTATCTTGATGATTTGAATATTACTGATTATCCGATGTACAAACGTGCTCAACAAGGAATTGGTTATTTGGCACAGGAAGCTTCGGTTTTTAGAAAATTAAGCATTGAAGATAATATTTTAAGCGTTTTGCAATTGACTAAACTTTCTAAAGAAGAACAGATTGCAAAAATGGAAAGCTTAATTGAAGAGTTTAGCTTAGAACATATTCGCACGAATCGAGGCGATTTGCTTTCCGGAGGAGAACGCCGTCGTACTGAAATCGCACGCGCATTGGCAACAGATCCTAAATTTATTTTATTAGATGAGCCTTTCGCGGGAGTTGATCCGGTTGCGGTTGAAGATATTCAGAGAATTGTTGCTCAGTTAAAAAATAAAAATATCGGAATTCTAATTACGGATCACAACGTTCAGGAAACTTTAGCCATTACCGATAAAACCTATTTAATGTTTGAAGGAGGAATCCTGAAAGCTGGAGTTCCAGAAGAATTGGTAGAAGATGAAATGGTTCGCCGTGTTTATCTTGGGCAAAACTTCGAACTTCGTAAGAAGAAATTGGAGTTTTAGAAAAGTATACAGTCTCGGTTTTCAGTTTACAGTTTTTTACTGAGACTGAAAACTGCGACTGAATACTAAAAACTCACTCAACCGTAATAAACTGCAGCTGTTCTAAATCGCCGTTGTAGATATTCACATCAACTCTGTGTTTAATTCCGGGCAAAGAAGCTTTTTCTGTAAATTGCCAAAAAAGCCAATCGTCTTCAATTTTTTCTCTGTAGAAATTGTAGTTGGCAATCCAAAATAAATATTCTGAAAATTCTTCTTTTAGAAAATCGCCATAATAGCGTTCGCCTGTATAAATTATCGGACGAACTTTATAATGTTCTTCGACTTTGTTCAGCCAGCGTTTCAAACCTTTCTTTAAACTATCTAAAGGCTGATTTTTCGGCAATCTTTCAATATCTAAAACTGGAGGCAAATCGCCTTTTTGTAATTTTACGGTTTTAATAAAAAGATTGGCCTGTTCGATAGAATTCTCGTTCGGGCGGTAATAATGGTAAGCCCCGCGCATGATTTTATTTTCTTTAGCGCCTTTCCAATTTTGCTTAAATTGTCTGTCAACACGATCGTTTCCTGCTGTTGCGCGTATAAAGACAAATTGCACGGGATATTTTTCCTCTAAAATTTCAATATCTTCCCAATCAACGTTTCCTTGAAATTCAGACACGTCAATTCCAATTACTTTTCCTTTATGGTTTTCTAAAACTTGAATATTTCGAACATCAGAAAGGTGTTTATCAACCTCATCTTCTTCTAAAACTTTGTCAGATTTAAATCCGAGATAATATGCTAAACCTGCACGATAATGATAAATTGTTCCAAATAAAAGCAGTACTAAAAAAGAATATACAATAAAGCGAACCACTTTACTGAAAGCCGATTTAGCGGGTTGCGATTTTCGAGAATAAGAAGTTCGTCGTGTCGTTTTTCTTGCCATTCGAATAAAACTACTTTTTCAAAAACATATTATTTACAACAGACAACAAAACGTAAAAAATGATAATTAAAGGAACTGCACCAAATTGAAACAACACAATCAAACCAAGGGACAGAATCAAAAATACGATTTGTATCATATTATCTTTAAAATTAAATTTTTTGAATTTTAAAGAAAATAAAGGAATTTCAGCATTCAAAATATAAGCACTGAACAGCGTGATAACCAGTAAAACCCATTGATTGGTAAATAGTTCAAGAATAAAAAGCGACGACTCTGAATACATATCCAGTACTAACTGCAAGCTAATAATAAAAAGGGCATTTGCAGGAGTTGGCAATCCAATAAATGAATCGGTTTGACGTGTATCAATATTAAAATTAGCCAGTCTGTAACAAGATCCTAAAGTAATTATAAAACCTAAAAAAGGAATTAACGAACTTGTGCCTAACTGATGACCGCTATTTGCAAACATACTGTACATGACATAACCTGGCGCAACACCGCTGGTTACCATATCTGCTAAAGAATCCAATTGCAGCCCAAGCGGACTTGAAACTTTGAATAATCGAGCAAAAAATCCATCAAAAAAATCAAAAAAGATTCCTAAACAAACCATATAAAAGGCCATTTCATATTTGGCTTCAGAAATAAAAACAATGGCAATACATCCACAAAAAAGATTAATTAATGTGATTAAATTAGGAATGTGCTTTTTAATATTCATCTTTTATAAATTTTGATAATGGTAAGGAACAAATTTAGCATAATAACCTTAAGCAAAAGGCGTTTTTATAAGAGTTTTTTATTTGAAATTTTGAGTTTCGCAATATTTCTCAAAAGGAATAAATTAGATGCGTAAAATATTATATTTTTGATAAAAATTAAAACAGACTTTGTTCTGCAAAAAAATATCCGTTGAAGAAAATCCTTGCGTTTTTATTATTTTGGAGCTGCACACTACAATATGCACAAACTGTTCGAAAATATTCGAATGAGTTTATGAATATTGGGGTTGACGCTGCCGCATTAGGAATGTCGAGTGCAGTTGTCGCTTCGACTAATGATGTCAACGCAGTTTACTGGAATCCAGCGGGTTTAACTCATCTTGAAGACCACCAAATTTCCTTAATGCACGCCAATTATTTTGCTAATGTTGCGCAGTACGATTATATTGGATATGCAAGTCCGATTGACGATCGAAGTGCTTGGGGAATTTCGATGATTCGATTTGGAGTCGATGATATTATGGATACCACGCAATTAATCGACAGCCAGGGCAATATTGATTATAACCGAATCAGCCTTTTTTCAACTGCAGATTATGGTTTTACATTTTCTTATGCTAGAAAACTGCCTGTTGAAGGATTTCAATATGGAGTAAATGCAAAAATTATCCGCCGAATTATAGGTAAATTTGCGAATTCTTGGGGTTTTGGTTTTGATGTTGGATTGCAATTTGAGCGAAACGACTGGAAATTTGGCTTAATGCTTCGCGACATTACAACGACTTATAACGTGTGGAATATTGATGAAGCAGAATATGCGAAAATTGCCAATGCCATTCCAGGAGAAAATAACGAATTGCCTGAAAGTACCGAAATCACTTTGCCAAAAGCACAATTAGGAGTTTCTAAAAAATTTGATTTTCATAATGATTACAGTCTTTTAGTCGCTACAAATTTAAATATGCGTTTTGAACAGACCAATGATATTGTTTCATCAAAAGTGGTGAGTATCGATCCTGCAGTGGGTTTTGAATTTGGATATACGGATCTTGTTTTCTTGAGAGCCGGCGCGGGAAATTTTCAGAATGTAACTCAGCTTGACAATACTGAAAAGATCAATTTTCAACCCAATATTGGATTAGGTTTTAAGTACAAAGGCATTCAGGTAGATTATGCTTTGACTGACTTAGGAAATCAAAGTACAGCTTTATACTCTAATATTTTTTCTTTAAAAGTAGATTTAGGTATCTTTAGATAAAATTTACAACCATTCAACTTCTTAAAATTTTAAATCATGAAAAATGTCATTTTCAAAAAAACACTTTTTAGTTTACTATTATTACTAAGTTTTATTGGTTTTAGCCAAAGCGTACCTTTGTCAAAAGATTCAAAAATAAGTGTTATTACTTGCGGACTTGGTAATGAAACCTACTCTTATTTTGGCCACACAGCGATTCGAGTTGCTGATCCAGCAAATAATATTGATCTTGTTTACAATTATGGCGCTTTTGACTTTTCAACGCCAAATTTTGTAGCAAAATTTGCCAAAGGCGATTTGCAGTATTTTGTAGTCGTACATCCATTTGGTGATTTTATGAATGAATATAATTATGAAAAAAGAAGTGTTTTTGAACAAGAATTACTTATTCCGCAAGAGTTAAAACAAAAACTTTTTGACAATTTAAATACTACTCTCCTTTCTGAAGATCGTTTCTATACTTATAAATTTATTGATAAAAATTGCACGTCGATGGTCGTTGATATTATCAATAAAACGTTGGGCGGACATGTAATTACTAAAAAAGGTGACACGGATATCACGTATCGATCGATTTTATTTCCTTATTTTGATGGGCATTTTTATGATAAATTGGGAACAAGCATTATTTTTGGAACTAAAGTAGATCAATTAGGCACCAAGATATTCCTGCCTTTTGAATTGAAAAACAGCTTAGAAAAAACTACTGTTCAAAATCATCCTTTAGTTGCTGAAAGCAAAACAATATTAAGTTTTGCAAAAGAAACACCTGCTTCGTGGTGGAATAACGTTTACACTTATATTTTTATACTGGGATTTGTTGTTTTAGCGCACAACAAAGTAGTCGACAAAATCTATCTTTTAATTTTGTCTTTAATGGGAATATTTTTTGTTGTAGTTGGGTTTTATTCATTTCACCATGAACTGGCGATGAATTATAACGTGCTTTTATTTAGTCCGCTTTTGTTGATATTGATTTTTCTATCAATCGCTAAAAATAAAAGATGGACCTATAGATTTGCCGTTTTACATTTAATTTTTCTGGTAGTTTATGCACTTTTCATCCTTAACAAAGCACATTTCTTGATTATGTTGCCAATGATCATTACAAGCGGATTTGTTTTAGTAAGAGTAGCCATTAGAAACAAAAAACGTATTCCGATTATTATATAAAAATTACTGTCCGCGATAAAATAAAACAGTAGTAATCGTTTTGAAAGTAATACTTAAATCTAGAAAAACACTTCGATGTTTGATGTAATATAAGTCGTACTGAAGTTTCATCAAACTCTCATCTATAGATTCTCCATACGAATAGTTAACCTGCGCCCAGCCCGTAAGTCCTGGCTTAATAACATGTCTTGTTTCGTAGAAAGGCATTATTTGTGCAATTTCTTTAACAAAAAATGGACGTTCAGGTCTTGGTCCAATAACCGCCATATCGCCTATTAAAACATTAAAAAACTGAGGCAATTCGTCTATTCTTGATTTACGCATAAATCTTCCAAATGGAGTTACTCTCTGATCATTTGAAGTTGCAAATGCACCATTAACATCTGAGTTTTTGACCATTGTTCTAAACTTATATATCTTAAAAATAATTCCATTTTTACCCACGCGTTCCTGTGTATAAAACAAACTCCCTTTATTAGCAATAAGGTTTCCGACAAAAATTAATGGAATAAAAACAACACAAAAGAGAAGTCCGATAATAGAAAAAACACACTCTATAAATCGTATCAAAAACAGATATAATTTATTATTATTACTACGGCTAAAAGGAAAAAATCGATAAAAGTCACGCGCTATATAATGCACTGGGATACGCTGTGTTTTACTTTCGTAAACCTGTGTATACTCTCGAATAACATTTCCAGATTCTAATAGATGAAGCAGCTGCTGATATAAATCAGCTGTAATTCCATCCGTATTTTGTGAGGCAATTACGATTTCAGAAACATTATTATGGGATACAAAAGTTTCTAAATCATCCTTACTAATCTCTTTCACATAATGAAAACAGGCCTTTTCTTCAGAAATTGAATCTGAGTTTACAAAGCCAATAATTTTATAATGCGGATCTACACTTTCAAGTCCAAGAACTAATTCTTCCACCTGATCCTGATCGCATATTAAAACTACATTTTGAGAAAAACGCTGAGATGCCAAAAATAAAGCATAGAAGAAACGCCAAAGAAGTATTACAATTAATACTGTAAAATAAAAAATCAAGATTACCAATCGGTGTTTTGGCAGTTCTGGTGATAAAACAGGTGTAAGCAGGTAAACTAAAATTGTCGTGGAGACAGAAAGAACTACACTTCTAAGTATCTGCAGCTGGTTGCTTGCCACTTGTAGATTATACATTTCAAAAATTGTCCCAAAAATATATAAATACCCAACCAGTATTATTGGACGATATATTGTTTTAATTCCAAATGTAAAATAATGATAATCTAAAAATAAATTTAGAAAATACAAGGCAGAGAATAGGAAGACAGCATCAAAAGCAAAAAGGAGTACTTTTCGTTCTGATATCTCAAAATGCATTTTATTTTTTGAACGCATCATATGTTTTTAGATTTAAGGTCTTTAATCTAAGACAAATGTATCATAAAAAACATAAATTAATCTACCGAATTTTCTGCTTTTTGAGGAATTTTAATATGTACGGAAAGAAGTGTTAAAGCATACACAAATGCCGGCGCCGCAGTTCTCATAGCTGCGTGATTTATGGTCAACAGCCAAAACATAAAGAATGATAAAAAATATAAATGCTGTCGATTATTAATATAGAGAATAAAAGGTGTTATAAAAAGTAATAGAAGACCAAATATACCAAATAAGCCGTGCTCAGCAAGCATTCGAGAAATCTCATTGTGTGAAGCAACTTCCATTCCGAAAGATTTTCTTCTAAATTCTTTTCCCATTCCTGCTCCTACACCCATAATAGGATTCTCAAAAAAGAGTTTTATTTCAGAATCTATAATTTCTTCTCGTCCTCCTAAACGATCTTTTTTCACTCTTCCTGCTGCATCCTGATTAGCATAACGCTTCTCGATCAAACCTCTTGTCTGTATAGAACTATACGTCCATATTCCGATACCCATTAAACCCGTTAAAATAAAAACCAAAACAAACTTGCTTTTTCCTTTTGCATTTGAAAAAAAATATAATAAGAACAAGAAAGTACAAATCATTACCACGGCAGTTATAACTCCGCCTCTTGAAAAAGTTACAATTCCTCTATAACTCATAAAAAGCACTAAAAATCCATTTAAGATCATCGCTTTCTTTGATTTTGAAAATAATATAAACTGAGTAAAAAAGATAAAAATCCCTAATCCTAAAACAGTTGAAACTTGATTAGGACCAAAACCACCTGAAGTTTCAAAATTAGATTGTGTTCCTGTTACTACATCTCTAACGCTCGGATTAAACAAAAAAAGATAAGTTGTAGTTGTTATAATAGGAAGTCCCATTGTAAGAACAATATTTTGCAAATCAGAAAATAAAATTTTCCTTTTGTACATATATATCGCGCTGATTCCTAAACAAACTGGACCAGATAAATTAAAAACCAATGATTTCTTAATATCGGTATCATATTGCGTTTGTGTTGCAGTTAATATTATTCCAGGAATCAATAACATCAAGAAAAACCAATACACAAATGCATTCGTAGAAAAATTGCTGTATATCATACCAGCAAGCATAAATAAAATGACATTAACTTTAATATATTCATTATTAAAATTCCCGCCAGTCATTCTAAGAAAAACCTCAATACCAACTAAATAAGCTGCAACTAAAATAACTTCATTATTCCTATTCTTAGCATTATAAACAATATAAAAACCAATAATTGGAATTAAAAGCGCCAAAATTTTGGATAGAAATGGCAAGGCAAAAACTGCTAAAGCAATGAATGCATGAATTATGACTAAACGGAAATACGAAAATTGAGTGTTTTTCATTTATTTATCTTGGAGCAACTTTTGATAAAGCAAAATTAATCAAAGTATCCAGCCATAAAGCATAATTCTCAATAATAGATTTTTGGCTGTAATTTAACTCTATAATTTTATTTAAGTGCTGTCCCATTTCTATTCTAAGATTTTTATCTTCCATTAATCTTGTAATTGCTTCTACAAATTGGTTTATATTGTTGGATTCAACTATTAATCCTTCTTTTTCTGAAATAATTACTTTAGACATTTCTCCTACATTTGTAGCAACAACAGGTAATTTATATAATCCATACTCTAAAACAGCTAATGGAAGTCCCTCTGACAATGAAGGAAGAATCGCTATGTCACATTGCTTTAATACAGATCCAATATTTTCTATTGTTCCGTAAAAAAAAATATTTTTTTCTAATTTTAAATCTCTAATTTTAATTTTAAGTTTTTGAGAGTAATCGTCTTCAAAGTCTTTTCCAAACAAATGAAAGGTCCATTCAGGATATTGCTTTGTAATTACATTTGCGGATTCAATTATCAGTAAATGATTTTTTTGTGGACGCAAATTAGCGACACATACAATTCTTTTTCCCTCTAATCCTTTTATAATTACATTCTGATTTGCTTTTGAAATATCTTCAATAAAATTTGGAAAATAAATAATATTTGAACACCATAAATAAGATTTTGCCCAATCTTTTAATGCTGTATTTACCGAAATAATTCCCTTAAAAAAAAGTGATCCAAATTTTAATCCTAAATTTTTTCTAGATTTTAAATCTTGGGAAATACCATAGTGATCGTGCCAGATAATATCTATTTTTACGAAAGTCAATTTTAACAACACCCCTATAAAAAACGAAGAACTGTGAGCATGCAATATATCAATCTTATTTTTTTTAATATATTTCCTTAAACGAAAAACAGCACTCAAATCAACACTCTTTTTTTTTTGTAAAAACAAATAGGAAACTTCGCTACGTATCTGATTTTTTAGGACGCCCTCTTTTCTCGTTGCAATTAAACCTGAAAATGCTATTTTATTAGATAAGGCATTAGCATAATTTACTGCCATTCGCTCTGCCCCGCCTGCTTCTAAAGAATCTATAATTTGTACAATTCTCATTTTAATAATAACTTTTTAATTTCAGCTTCAAAAACTTCTGTTGTGTATTGTTGTGACCATTCGTAAGCTAATTCCCTTTTCGTATTAAAAATATTTTCATCTTTTATAATTTCATGTATTTGAGCTAAATCTCTATCTAAATTCATTTCTAATAAAATACCTCTTTTTCCAAAATCAAGCATAAAGGGCACACATGAAACTTTAGTAGCTATAGGAATACTTCCCCAAAACATTCCTTCTGCGATAACTTTTGGCCAACCTTCGCTTTTAGAAGGCAATATTACAAAATGACTTTTTTGATAAGCATTTTTTATTACCTCTTTACTTTGATTTCCGTTTAAAAAAACACAATCACTTAATTTCTTTTCTAAAATATAATTTTCAAGATTATCACGTTCAATACCTTCTCCATATAAATCAAGTTTTACATCATATCCTTTCTTGATTAAACCCTCAATTAATCGAATTGCATATAATGGGTTTTTCCCAGCAGTCAAAGTTCCTACAAAAACGAAATGTATTTTTTGCTTTAAATTCAATAAATTCAAAGTTAATTTTTCATTATCTGAGTAAGTTGCAGTAAAAAAAGCTTTTATATTTTTCGTACTGTTTTCCCAGTTTCCATAAACCAATACCTGCATATTTCTCGTCAAAAACGTATTGTTTAAAATCCATTTTTGCATTCGATAACTTAAAGGCTGATTTGCATCAGGATCCCAATTACCTGCATATTTTGCCGTCTTAGCCTTATTCGGAAATACTATTTGTACTAAACATCCCAACAAACCAATATTTCCGGGACAACGTAAATGAATATGATCTGCAGCTTTCATTGCCTTAAACAAACCGTAAATATTGTAAAAACAATAGAAGAAAGATTTAAATAGATTAAAGAAAGATTTTACATTAAAATCTTTTAATTTAAAATGTAGCGAAACAGAAAAAGGAATTTTTGTTATTAGAAGCCCATTATCTTTTTCCCAAACTGGACAGCAAAAGATAATTTCATCCACAAATTTTTCTAAAATAATTAATTCATTTACGTAAGGGCTATAAGCGTAAGGGTGATTATCTCGATAGACAAACGGAGCTGTTGAAACAATTAATAATTTCATTAGATATAATCTTTTGAACCTTTATTAGAGATTATTATTGCAGGTACTCCTAATACAACTACATTATCTTCGAAAGAATTTTTAACTAATGAACAAGCGCCAATTAGTACATTATTTCCAATATTAATTTTTCCTGCAACAACTGAATTTGCCCCTATATATACATCATTTCCCAAAACAGGAACTCCTCTATTTTCATTTAACCCTGAAACACCTATTGTTACACCTTGTGAAATATTACAATTGTCGCCAATAACGGCATTAGCATTAATAATAATACCACCAAAATGACCTATGTAAAATGAATGTCCAATTTTTACCGAGGCTGAAATCGAAATTCCTGTTGTTAATTCAATTATCTTTTGCCAAATTAATACCAGAAATAATAATGGAATTCTAAAAAGTCTCCATTTTACTGTATGATATATAAAGTGAGCTATTCTATATTGAAAAGTGGCCCAAAATCCTTGAGTGAAAAATAGAATTACAAAAAAATGGCCTCCGTATTTTTTATACTTTTTATAATCTGATTTTATAAGCTGTAATAATTTCATATTTTTCTTTTAAATCAAAATTATTTCAATGTCTTAATTTTGGTTTATTAAATAATAAACTCCACCAGCCAATGTTTCTTCCTAAACTTTCTGTAAAGGCTTCTTTTTTATTGGATGAAGTAAATGTATTACTAAATCTTATTATTGTCAAAAGAATAGTAATGGCATGCCATTTTAAAATCGTTTTAAAAGTAGGATTCGGATTTTTTATTCTCCAAACATACCAACCATTTCTCACTACCATTTTTCCGTATTTATATCGATTTGGCCTTCCAGATTCAGCATGAAAATGATTTAACTTTGCCATTGTATTTAAATACAGCTTACCTGTTTTCGAAACACGAATAGTAAAATCTGCATCTTCATACAATCCATAACCCTCAAAATAAGTAGAAAACGAAAATTGGTCAAAAACTGATTTTCTAAAAGACGAAACACCTCCCATTAATTGTTCAACGCGATAAATTTTATTACTTGGAGGCAAAAAGCCAACACTTCTACCATGCGAAAAAGAAGGAGAAAAACCTGGCGGACAATCGCTATCCAAATTAAGTTTCTTGCGTAAAACAAAACGACTCCCATCTGTACGCTTCCATCCATCAAAATAAAATTCTCTAATTTTTGGAATATAATTATTTGCTACTTTCTCCCATTTGGTTTCGTTACATATATAACCTCCAACTCCTAAAGCGTTGGGAAAAATTTTATAAGTATTTAATAAATTTTCAAAATAATTTGGTTCTAAAACAATGTCATCATCTAAAAAGCAAACAAATTCAATGTTTCCGTCAACTTTTTTAATTCCAAAATTTCTTTGTTTTGTAAGTCCGCGATTTTGATCATTAACCAAAAAATACTTTAAATTATCGAAATTATTTTCATTTAAAACAATTTCAGTTTCATCATTTAAAGATCCATCAACTATTAAAATCTCATCAGGATATAACGTTTGACTCTGAACCGAATGTAATAATTTCATGAGCGGTTCCGGACGCATATAAGTGCAAACAATTAAGGAAAATTTCATTCTTTATTGATTAATTTATTTGCCCAATATAAACTTTGCTTCCATTCTTTCTGAAAATTCAGAAAATATTTTATCGGATTTTTAATAGATTGCTTGCTATAATATTTGATAAACAGCATTGTTTTATATCCTTTTAATTGTTCTTTGGTTTCATGCAAAATCTTATAAAGCAATATTGTTGGAGAAGGTTTTGGCTTAATTTTGTCATTAGTCCAAGCAACTTCTGGCTTTGTTCTGAAACCACCAATAGGCGCTTTGAGATGCAAAATTTGAGGGTTAGGAAAAAATAAAATATCATATCCTTTATTTCGAATTTGCATACCAAAATCTCCATCTTCCCCAAAACCAAATTCATACCTTAAATCAAAAAATAGATCTGTAACAACTTCACTTTTAACAATACTACAGCCTGAACCAAATGCTATCCATTGAAATATTTCTTTATGAGTATTTATTTGCCCTTTCTGTAAGCAACTAAAAGTAAGCACCTTACTATTATTTATCGTTATTTGATTAAATGCAGATTCGATAAAAGACTCAGTAATTCTAATATCATCATCGGCAAAAAACAACCACTCGCTCTCAATATCTTTTAATGCAAGATTTCTGGCATTACAAGCTCCAGCCTGATTGGTGAAGGTATGTTTTATTTTAAAAGGCCAAGGTTCTGAAATTAAATAATCAAGTTCTGAAACACTTCCAAATAAAGGATTTTGCTCTATAACTATTACATTATTGGGTACAATGGTTTGTTTTGACAAATCTTTTAAAAAATCATATAAAAACTTTTTTCTTCCGATAGTAGGAATAATTACATCTATTGTTTCGGAATCAGTTTTTTGTACTGACGTAAAATTATTTATATCATTTATTTTTATATCTGCATTATTTCTGTTTTTAAAGAAAAAACTATACAACAAAGCAAAAAATGGAAATTTAAATTCATTAATTGCTAAGTTAAAAAACAACAAAAATATCCACTGTGTTTTGTAATGTTGTTTGACAAATTTAAACAGTGTGAAATTAGAAGATTTAGGAACAATATTAAATTCAACATCTTCTCTTAATAATTTATTTTCAGAATAACAAAGCAATCCTAACGGCATCCCTACCTTGGCAACTGAATTTAAGAAATAATCAAAATCTGAATCTAGTTTTATTTTTTTATGGACTGCTAACAAAACCGCTGAATGAACAACTCCAACAAAACTGCTCATTTGCCATGTTGGATACCTCACTTCTTTATTAATTTTAATAAATGGAGATTGATCAACATAGCCTATTTTTTTCCCTAAAAAGCTTATGCTATTGGGGTTATAAGATAACATCATTTTATTATGATGAAAGATATTCTCTATTACATCTAAGTTTATAAAATCGCGATAATTTTCATGGCACCAAACTATTTTAGATTCGGGATGTTGTATTCCTAAATCTACAAATACTGCAGCAATATTCGCATTTTTATCAAAAGGTAAGGCTTCATTATTTTTTGAAATAACCCTTATAACTTTCTGCAGATTATGATATAATACGATCAAAATTTAGTTATTATTGATTTATAAAACTCAATATTTTGATTTGCCAGAACATTTATATCAAAAAAGTTTTCGACCTTTTCTCTTGCTGATTTTCCTGCCTGAACAGACAAATTTTCATTTTCTAAAAACTCGATTATCCGTTTGGCATACAAATCATGATCTTTCGGATCAACTAAAAATCCGTTCTCTCCTTCATCAATCATTTCATTTGCCCAGCCAATATTTGAAGCCACAATTGGTTTTTCTAATGCCATAGCTTCAAGCCAAGAAACAGGAAATGCTTCAGCAAAAGAAGGAAAAACACATATTTGTGATTCCTGAATTTTTTGTTTGATCTGATCGTATGGGACTGCACCAAGATATTCAACATTTTTAATTGCCTGATCAGAAAAAAGATCTTGCATCATTTTCCAGGTCGAAGGATTTCCCGAAATAATATCACGAACATCTTTCCCTACCAAAATTAATTTAGCCTCAGGATTAATTTCTACAACTTTATTAAAAATCAATGGCAATTCTAATAATCCTTTTTTTCGAATAAGACTTCCAAAATATAAAATGTTTTTATCCGAATTTTGCTTTAAACTTTCCGTCTTAAATAAACTGGAATCAATTGGATTTGGAATAATTTTAAATTTCTTGTTTAAACCAAAAACAACATTAGTTTTATCTGCAGTAAACTGACTTACTGATATTAATCCGTCAGCATTTTGCAAAGCTCTTTTTTCATGAAATTTATTTACCCATTTTACATGGCGATTATCTAAAGAACAAAAATAGGTATCTGAACCGTTTAATCTTATAATCAACGGACATGATTTTGGTTTTATAAAAGATGAAATGCCTGTCCAGTCCGGTGCTTCAACTAAATCAATTTCTTTATCAAAATGTAATCGATTTATTATTCGTTCAATCTTTTTTCTTGTCAGAAACCATGATAATCCTTTTAATTTGACATTTTTAATCTGCTGAATCAAAATCCCATTATCCTCGAAGACAACATCTTCTTTTTGACCGTATACCAAAACCCGAACCGTAACGCCTTGTGCCAAAAGTCCAATTGCCAAGTTTTTAATACTTGTACCTATGCCTCCAAAATTGCCTGTTTTAGAATGTGGATATTCTGGTGTTAAAAAGGCTATTTTCATTTTTTATTTATTAAAAAAATCTTTTAAAATTCTAGCTGTAAATATTTCCGCACCAATATTATTCATATGACCGCAAGAAGAAAAATATTTATTTTCGATTACAACATTTTCATAATTATGAATTTCTGGATAAGCCTTTTTTACTTTATTAAAATAATTCATTCCTGCCTCATTTTCGCAAACAGGAGTCATCACGGCAATAAAGTTAATACGGTTTTGTTTACAAATGTTTCTTATTTCTTCGTAATATTTATTGTGAGGCAAAGGATTTAGGTTTTCAAGATTGCCTTTCATATTTGCATTTTTTTTATAACCTAACGGATAAAACCCTAAATTATCTAAAGCATTTGTTTTTTTATGTACCGCTGTAAAAAACGCTTCTCTAAAGCCTATTTTAGTATCAAATTTTATATATCTGTAAAATGGAATATAATATAACTCATTAAAATTTTCTTGAGTTTCAAAATGATTTTTTATAACCTCTGAATTATGAATATAAGGTAAAAATAAGGCTGAAATACCCTCAGCTTGATGATCACCAGAAAGATTCAAATCAGCTTCAAGAATTACATTTTTAATTGTATATTTTCTTTCGATCATTAATTTCAGCATTAATGAGGCTTCAAATAAATGCCCGCCACTCATACCGTAGTTAAAAGCTTTTAATCCTTTGTCTTCAAACATCTGAGCTACAAAATGATTGTTAGCTCGAGATGAGCCTAAAATAACAACATCGAGTTTTTGTGCTTTAGAATTAAAAACAGTTTCGATTTTCCCTCTGTTTTTAGATTGCATAAAAACAGCTGTATATAATCCGTCAAGTGCAACTGCAATTACAATTATTACAATGAAAATTTTGGTTGTGTAAATTAAAAAACGCTTCATTAGAATTGAAAATATATAAATTCTTTATAATCCGAAAAAGTTCCTAAGGCCATTATTGCTACTATTGCTAAAGCTACCTTCAACAGGCTTCTTTTTCCGGAAAGAGGTTCAATCTTATTTCGATTATTCCATTCGACTAGAACAAACAAACCAATAATTCCTAATAATTCATAGCTGTAACGTTCGTTTTCTAAATATTGAAAACTAAAGTCTTTACTTGTAAAAATTCTTTTTATATAAAGAACAGCATCTGTAATTGTTCTAGATCTAAAAAAGATCCAAGCCACACACGTTAATAAAAAAGTATATAAAATGCTCATTACTATTTTAGCAGAATCAAAATTAAATTTTAGCTTGATGGCATCCATATTATTTCTGTTGCTATTTGACAAAAGCAATGGCAAAAAGTAAACGGCGTTAATGAATCCCCAAACCACATATGTCCAATTGGCTCCGTGCCAAAACCCGCTGACAATAAAAATGATAAACGTATTTCTGATTTTCATCCAGATTCCGCCTTTGCTGCCGCCTAGTGGAATGTATAAATAGTCGCGAAACCAAGACGAAAGAGAAATATGCCAACGGCGCCAAAACTCGGCAATATCTCTTGAAAAATAAGGATAATTGAAATTTCGCAATAAATCCAATCCAAACAATTTAGAAACTCCCAATGCAATATCAGAATAACCTGAAAAGTCTCCATAAATTTGAAATGCAAAGTAGATTGCTCCCAGAATTAATGAAAAAGAATTCATAGCAGTATAATTGTCAAAAATGGCATTAGCATAACTTGCGCAAGTATCTGCAATGACCACTTTTTTTACCAATCCCCATACAATTTGACAAATACCTTCTTTGGCTTTTTCTAGATCAAATTCTCGTTTTATTTTTATTTCTGGTAATAAATGGGTAGCTCTTTCAATTGGACCCGCAACTAGAAGCGGAAAATAACTCACAAATAATGAGTAATCTACAAAGTTATATTCGGCTTTTATTCTTTTATAATAGATATCAATTACATAAGATAATCCGTGAAAAGTATAAAATGAAATTCCGACTGGCAAAATAACATTTAATAAAATTGGACTTGCCTTAAATCCAGCCGAACTTAATAGTTCAGCAAAAGATGAAGCAAAAAAGTTATAGTATTTAAAAATTCCTAAGAAACCTAAATTGACTAAAATACTAAGCCAAAACCAAAATTTACGGCTTCTTTCAGACTTTCCTTTTTCAATTTGAATTCCGGTGTAATAATCTAAGAAAGTAGAGAATACTAATAAAAACAAGAATCTCCAATCCCAACAAGAATAGAAATAATAACTAGCAACGATTAATAAAGCATTTTGAGTGCTTTTAGTTTTATTAAAGACAAACCAATACAAGAAAAAAACGATTGGCAAGAAAATAGCAAAAGCTAATGAGTTAAAAAACATCCTTGGTATTTATAAATTTTAAGATTAATATGTTTTCTCTGTAAATAGTTTGAAATGATTTTCTACCATTTTCGGCAAAGAAAAGGAATTGGCAATTAATTCTCTTGTATTACCTGATATCTTTTTGTTTCCTAAATACACATTTTCTAAAATTTCGGTTAGAGCCTGAATATTTTTTGCTTCAAATATATAGCCATTTTTGTTATTCGCAATAGCTTCCGTATTTCCTCCAACATTTGTTGTTATTACAGGAACATTTGCAGCTAGACTTTCTAAAATTGACAAACTGAAACACTCCATATGTGTAGGCTGCAGCATATAATCGTATTGGCAAAAAACCTCATTTAAGTTTGATTTGCTGCCCATAAAAGCAAAAGAATTTTGAAGAGAATACTTTTCAATTTCATTTGCCAATTGTTCTTTATAAGGTCCATCACCATAAATATCGATCTTAATCTCAGTTTTTATTTCTAAAGGAAGGAGATTTACCGCTTTGATCAAATCTTGGATTCCTTTTGACTCTCTTAAATGCGATGCTACTAAAAATGTTGTTTTTTTTTCATTTCGATGATTTCGAACTAAAATAGAATCTAAAATAACTCCGTTGTAAATGGTTTGTGTTTTAGATTTAAGATGAGATCCAAAATCTTTTAAAATTTCATTTACTGTATAATTTGACACTCCAATAAAAACATCGATGTATCTTGAAAATAAAATTCCTTTCAGCTTTTTATTTAATTTCTTTTTAAATGAATATCCGTTTAAAGGCCTAGGATTATGATCAACTGCAATTATTACAGCATTGGTCAATTTCTTTATTTTATAAAATAATGGCGTGCATAATTCTACAAAATGCGTAATAACGTGCGAGTAACCTGTTTTATTTTGCTTGCAAAAATCAAGAAAATGACTTTCTACATTTTCAGATTTGCTTGTGTAAATTGTCAAATTAGAATAATTTCCGTGATCGGAACTATTTGGAAAAAACCAATCTATTTCGATTCCATTTTCTTTACATTTTTTGTCAAAATCACAGAAAAAATAATCCATACCTCCAACTCTTTCTGGAAGTAATCTATAGTTGCAGATTACGGCTATTTTTTTATTAGTCATGAAATGCGGCTAAAGTTGATGCAATTCGTGCGCTTGTTCCTTCCAAATTTTGACCTATTTGTAAATCGATCATGGCTTCTCTGTCTTTTTTCCTTTCGCTCGGATTATTTAAAGTCTGATTAATCTGCTCAATCAATTGCTTTTTATCTTTTGCAATTAATACCGCATTCCCATCAATTACTTTTTTATAGTGATTGTAATTCAAAAATCTTTGATCGTCGTAAAGTCCGTTTTGCGGATTTCCAAAGACTGTATTAATTACCGGTTTATCAAAAAGCATAAAATCAAGGCTCATTGTAGAGCACATATTAACACTTAAATCTGAGTTTTCGAGTAACGAACGCAAATCAACAATATCTTCATGACTCGGAATTCTTTGTGACCAGCTTTCCTGGTGATTTTCTCTAGTCAAAATCCATTTTGGGACATTCCATATAATTTCCGGAAATTCATCACGAATAGCTTTAAATCTCCGATCATCTTCGGCTGGAGAAGTTCTTACTAAAAGTTGCGAAGGAAATTCTATTTCATTATTTCTAATAGCTTCAGCAATAGCTTTAATGACAATTGGATCATTTGGCCCAATTGAAACATCGGCACAACTGTAGCAAATTATTTTTTTATCGCGGTTTAATCCAAATTTTGCAATGAAATTTTCTTTTGTCGTTTTGTATTTATCAAGGACATAAGGCTCAAATTGTGGTGTTCCAACAACTTTTACATTTTCGCTTTTTACATTTGGATAAAAATAAAGAAGTTCCTCTTTCATCAATCTACTCCAAACTAAAAAATGGTCAAAACGCCCTAGCATTCTTCCTTTTGAAGCCAAATTATCCCAGCTAAAAATAAAAGTACTCGTTGGAATTTTTGACTGAATTGCTGCATATAAAAAAGGAGCTAAATATGGAGGCCTCTGATGCGTAAAAAACAAATGTGATGGTTGATCTTTTTTAAGAATTTCAACATATTCTTTTGTTATTTTATTTTTTGAAAAAGATAAAAATTGAAGTTTCTCAGCCAATAAAATACTTGAATTAGAATTGATAAATTTCGTAAAGAAATAAATGCTTTTAACAAATAAAGAACGAAGCGAATTAGTTTTCGGATAACCCACAAGTAGATTGTCTTTCATTCCATAAAATGATTTGTATTTTTGCAAATGCGCAATTTCTTTCCATTTTCTAAAAGCCCAAGTTGTTTTTCCTTCTTTAAAAACGGTAAGTTCTTTTATTTCAAGTTTTGGGTTATTTAATTTTGGATAACAGCTTTCAGGCAAACCAGAATAAATTATAATTTCATCAAATTGATCTGTCGCTTCCGCAAGAAAATCACTCATGATAAAATTTCTAAAACCAACTCCATCGGTTATTACTATTCCTAATTTTTTCATTTATTTGATTTATAAATTCTCCTGATTATTCTTTTATAGTTTTTCTCAATTTTTTTAATCAAGAAAAATTTCTTGTCTTTAAATATTATTGGATCAGAAGTTTTAGATTCTTCAAAATTCAACAAATTAAATATATTATTTATTCGGCTGGTATGCTGTTCATTATTTTCGTAAGCCCTGGCAAACCAAGTATGATACAAAAAAACTTTTCCTTTATATAATACTGAATTTGTAATTTCATCTTCATTCATTTCTGCATTTAAAAAAAGAATTTTTTTATTCTTCCTTCTTAACCAAAGATAAAAGCAATAATAAGGCTCAAATAAACTTTTTAAATCATATTGACCCATGATATTAGTCAAGTTGTCATTAAACTCATTATTTATGAGATAGTTATTTTTTATTATTTCTTTTTTGTCCCACATAATTTCAAGCTCTTTAAAATTGATGATTGAAAAAAAAGTATTAATCACAAAAGGGTTAAAAACTCTATGTTTAATTACTCCTCCATCACGAACTCCACAAACAGTATAATTCTCAATTTTCATATGATTAATAATATCAAAAACAACAGTAGCATCTTGAAAAATAACATCTTCATCCGCCATAATAAGCCATTCTAGATTCTTATTTTTCAGTTTTTTCATTATATAAAAAATACTTTCTATTCCATACATTCCGTTTCTTCCGTCAATCACATATTTTTGGATATCTTGCGGAAAAAATGCCGAACTCTTAGCATATAAATCAAAGTTTATAACTGTAGAAACTATTGCAATATTAGAATTTCCTTCTGGCATATTAAAAATCAAATCTTTTTATATAATTCAACAACTCTTTATCTTTAATATCAGGGATTAAGATTCGGTTTATTTTTTTACTAAATTTATTTTTCTCACTAGAATAATAATTGTTAGCCAATAAACTCCCTGAAAAATTCAATTCACTTATAAGCTTATAAGTTTCTGAGTTGTATGAACCATGGGGCAAAGCCAAGTATTTTATGTTATTAGGAGTTAATTCATCTAGCTTTTCTATTGACAATATTAATTCTCTTTTTTGTTCTTCATACGTTAAATTTTCCAAGGGATAATGATTATGCGTATGAATTCCTAACGTAATTAGAGGATGTTCAGATAGCAACTTCAGTTCTAAATTATTTAGCGATCGATATTCATCTCGAGGAGAAAACGGTATTTGATTTATTTTTTCAAATTTTAAAAACCATCTTTCTTTGTCTTCATTAGATAATGGATTCAAATAAGCTGTAATACTCTTGTAAGTATCATTTGATTTTGAAGCCCTTTCTTTAAAATTTGGAAGATAAAATAATTCATCACAATAAGAATAGTCAAAACCTAATCTATCCCACCAAAATTCCTTATCTGTGTTAATATTTAGTGTTGTTATAAAAATAGTGGCTGGTATTTGATATTTCTCGAGTAAAGGCAAAGCGTTTATAATATTATCCGCATAACCATCATCAAAGGTAATTACTAAACCTGATTTTTTTAAAGAGGTCCAATCTTCATTTAATTTTAAAATCTGATATTTATCTTTAAAATAACGTAATTGATTCTCAAAGTTTTTGACACTTACAGTAAGTTGACCCAATTTATCATCTTTTATATCATTCACTCTATGATACATAAGAACCAGAATTGGTCTTCCATACAATATTCTGCTTTTTGCTTTTAAAAGATTATAATATAAATTCTTAATAGATTTAAAATACCACATTATCCTTTATTTTTAGCATTTGATATAAACTAATACATTGCCAAATATGAAAACTAGACTGGATATTACCTTCAAAATATTTTTTTAATTCTTCTTGCAAAATTTCTTTATTAAACCAATCGCCATAAATTGAATTCTCTAATTCTGTAAAACAATTAGTTACCCATTCTTTTAGATTATGTTGCAACCACTCACGCTGTGGTGTCTGTAATGCTCTTTTAGGTGCAAAAGCCAAATCATTTATAAAATATTCTGAAGCAATTTCTCTTAAGATAAATTTAGAAATTCCATTTTTTATTTTAAAATCAAGTGGCAGTGAAAAAGCAAATTCAACTAAGCGATAATCCAAAAACGGTTCTCTTAATTCTGTTGAAAAAGCCATAGAAGCCCGATCATTAAATCGTAATGCTCTGGGTATTTTAGTGTAAAATAAATCTCGGTATTGTTTATTTAAAACCTCATCATTAAACAGTTTTGGATACAATGGTTTTTCTGCTTTTGCTAAAAAAGAATTTGCAAGCATATTTATTTTATACGGAGAGTCCTGAACACCTTGTATTGTAGCTTCATTATTTTGAGTGTAATAATCATACCCTGCCCATTGCTCGTCCATGCCTTGTCCGTCAAGAAGAACTAGAACATTGTTTTTTCGAGCCTGCTCAAAAATTTTAGCATATGCCAAAGTAGGAATACCTCCAAAAGGCTCATCTTCCTGCCATTGCATTTTTTGAGTCAAAGCTGGAACTTCATCTGCTTTCAAAAGCACTTTTATTAGTGGATTTTGGGTTTGTTCATTCATTTTTTCTACCCAAGGCAATTCGTCGTAATCTGAATTATTGGTAAAAAAAGTGTAAGCATTAATTTTTGAATTGTCTTCCTGAAGATTTACCAAAGCCAACAAAATAGAACTGTCTAGTCCGCCACTGACATTAAACCCAACTGACACATCAGCTCTAAAACGCAAATTAATACTGTCTTTTAAAAGAACAACATATTGCTTTTTTACCTGTTCGAAAGTTAGATTTTTTGGTTGTTTTGCCACCTCATCTTCGAAATAATACCATTTTTTTATGGTTAGATTTTGGTTTTCAAATTCTAAAAAATGTCCTCCAGATAGTTGTGCAATATTCGACCAAAAAGTTTCATCGGGCATTCCGTAAGACCCAAATGCAAAATACGAAGCCCAAACTTTTTCATTAGGTTCTTTTGCTATTCCCGCCGCATGAATTGCTTTTATTTCTGATGAAAAATAAAAGGTATTATTTAATAGCGTGTAATAAAAAGGTTTTACCCCAAATCGATCTCGAGCTGCAAATAGTTTTTTCTCTTGATTATCCCAAATTGCAAAGGCAAACATACCATTGAATTTTTCTAGACAAGATTCACCATAAATAACAAATGCTGCTAATAAAACTTCTGTATCCGATTCTGTTTTGAAATTATACTGATCACAAAGTGTCGCTTTAATCTCTATGTAATTATAGATTTCTCCATTAAAAACAATAATATAACGTCCTGAATTATCCAAAAATGGTTGATTAGCTTCTGATGATAAATCAATAATTGCTAAACGATTATGTCCTAAAGCACAAAATTCTGAATCAAAATATTTTGCTCTTGCGTCAGGACCTCTGTGGTCCTGAGACTCTAGCATTTTATCTAGTTGAATTTCATTGTACAAACCTATAATTCCTGCAATACCACACATTATTTCAATCTATTTTGAATCATTTTTTCTGCTTTTTCCCAATCTTTCATCGTGTCAATATTAACATAAAACTCTGGATCTGATTCTATAAAAGCAGTACTTTTTCCGTACAATGAAAGCTGCTCTAAAAGTACTTTTGTTTTAGTAATATAAATACTGCCATCTCTATGATAAGCGATAGGAAGTTCTTGTCTTCGGGTAATGATTTCAGTTTCTCCTGTGGCAATCTTTAGATTCCCATCTGAATTGACTTCAAATGACCAATGTGGATTATATTCGTGAGGAATTTTTTGAACAGAAACTAAAGAATCCGAATCTTTTTCTATAAATTTTTCTATGGCTTTATCTAAAAAATCAACTGTTCTAAACGGGCTAGTGACTTGCAAAAGACAAACGGCATCAAAAAATATATTTTGATTTTTATACCATTGCAAAGTATGAATAACAACATCTATTGTTGGTGTATTATCTTGCGCCAATTCTACTGGTCTAGAAAAGGGTGTATTTAATCCTAAGCTTTTTGCGGTTTCTATAATTTGCGCATCTTCTGTCGAAAGAATAACTTCTGTCAAGTATTTCGATTTTAAAGCAATTTCAGAAGTATACGATAATAATGGTTTTCCGTTTAACAATTTAATGTTTTTACCCGGAATTCCTTTAGAACCTCCTCGAGCTGGAATTATGGCTAGGATTTTCATTTTTTATAAAAAATATTAAAAAGTTTTTTTACTATCTTTTTCTGCAATCCAAATTGTTTATTAAAAAACCAATTATGATGCAAATCAATGGATTTAGTATTCAATTTATTTTTAATATTTGTATCAGCCTTATTGTTATTGTTCTGCAGATCAATCATCCAGTTTTCCAATTTATTTCCCATATGATAGGCATAATTGTTATAAGTAGATAATCGAAGTTTATTGGCTTTATCAATTGAAAAATCAACATAATCATTTTCCGAAGTCCCACCAACCAGAGTCAGTGACGGATTTGTAGGAACAGTTTTAAATAGAATATCTCTGTCAACTGTCAGTACTTGATGTCCGCTTCCAATATTTGCTTTACAATCATTACTTTCAATTACATTCCATTTATGATCTATATTCGTTTCTAGATCCCAATTTATACTTTCCAGATATTTATTATAAGCCTCAAAATTTTCAGGAATAGCTATTGATTTAAATTTTATTTTTCTCAATAAAATATTTTTCAAAACAGTTGAAGTGCCAAAAAGCAAACCTTTCACTGGAATAGGCGAAACTGAACCGACATTAGAAAAACTAAAGAAAACTTCTTCTACCTTTTCTTGCCAGCCTGTTGTAAAGAGAATATCTGCATCTGTAAGTGTGATGTATTTTTCTCTTGAACCCCTTGCTGCACCAATTAATGCATCTATTTTTCCAATATTTGTGTTATGTGATATTAAAGTATCTATTTTTTTTTCTTTCAAATAAAGATTCAAAAAATCAGATACTTTTTCATGCGATCCATTATTAACAACAGTAATAGCAGCCTGTGAATTTATAGTAGAAACCAGAGAATTTAAACACGTTTTAAAAACATCAAATGAATGTTCGTAAAATCCTTCTTCGTTTGGTATATAAACTACAACAACAATCCTGTGATGAGTTGTCAATGTAATTTTTCGTTCACTTTTTTGAGGATTTGAGCCTACTCTCATAGCTTAATTATTTTTGGCAATCAATTAAAAATAAATTCCCAAGATCATTGTTTAAAATAGATTTACCAATTAATTTATAATTGACAGATTTAAGATAGTTAACAATTTCAGAATCAATATCTTTTTCTATTGACAAATCTGTTTCAATAAGAATAACTTTAGGTCTATATTTTTTCCAATCATTAGATTTTAGTACTTCTAAATCAAATCCTTCTACATCTATATCAAAAAAATCAATTCTATCATTTACTGAAATTTGTTTATCTAAAATATCTTTTAAATTATAAACTGGAATTTTTAAAACATTTTTAATTTCTGATTCCAAATTATGCTTTTTAATGAAATCAAAATTTAAAGTGTTCATTGTACTATACCTATCATTTAATTGATAGTAATTTAAACCTTTACTATCTGGACCAATAGCACAATTTATAAAAGTATCCTTTGGTCTAAACTTATTAAAAAGTAATTTCAATTCAGGGTTAGGATCAATACAAATTCCTTTCCAGCCTCGTAAATAAAAAAAGTAAGTATTTGAAGCTTTTACAGGATGCCAACAACCAATATCAACATAAACACCTGGAACAGTTTCCTTAATTATTTTTTTTAGTTGAATATCATCCCCACCACCTTGTGAAAAGCTTATATTATATCTTCTGTAAATAAATTCTCTGATCTTATTTTTCAACGTAGTCTGTTTTATTAATACATAATAGTCTTATGAAACTGCAAAGGCAAATCAGCCAGCAAGTCAGCTATTTGAACACCTGCTTTCCCATCACCATAAATAGCTGATGAAACAGCTTTTCCTTTTTTTACTGATGCGGTAATTGCAATTTCTATTTGTTCTTGGGAATAATCAACATCTATACTATTTCCTCCTCTGTCTCTTCTATTTTGGCGTGAACCAATATTAATAACAGGAACGCCCAAGAAAGCACATTCTCTTATTCCTACACTAGAATTTCCTATCAGGCAGTCACTATGTTGCAACAATTGCAAAAAATCTTTTCCTTCCATGTTTTTGAAAAAGTGAACATTCGGCAATTGATGCTGTTCTCTAAAAGCACGTATTCCTGTTGAGGTTCCGTCTGCTCCTGCATCGACATTTGGCCAAAACCAGAGTGTTGGTTTGTCTAGTTTATAAATAGCTTCTAAAGTAGCTTCTATATGCTTGCGAGAATCCTTATATTCTGTAGTGACAGGATGCTGCATTACAACTAAATAACCTTGAGATAAATCTGGCTTTGCTCCTACACCTCCATATTTTTCATAGGGGTCGAATGGAAGTGTTTTGCTGCTTATTACTTCTTCTGCTAAATCAATAGAAGGACAGCCTGTATTAAAAACCATAGCGGGATCTTCTCCTAATTTAATTACTCTTTCTTTTGCGCTTTCTGAAGCTACAAAATGGTAATCAGACAATTTTGTAATAGCGTGACGTACTTTTTCGTCAATATTTCCAGTGACTTCTCCTCCTTGAATATGTGCTAATGGTATATTCATATAGGAAGCAGCAATAGCCGTTGCCATGGTTTCAAATCGATCAGCCACAGTTACCACAATGTCTGGTTTTAGATTGTCAAAAACTGTAGATAATTCTAAAATTCCTATCCCAGTAGTTTTTGCTGCTGCAGTTAAATTCTCACCTTCTAATACATTAAACACTTTGGCCGCAATCGTAAAACCATCCTTTTCAATAAAATTCACGGCAGAACCATATCTATCCAATAAAGCTGAAGCAGCAACAACCAATAACAATTCTAGATCAGGATGTTTTTGGATAGCAGCTAATACTGTTTTTACACGACTGTAAGAAGGACGCGCTGTTATAACCACAGCTATTTTTCTTTTTGGCATTTTGAATTTATTATTCTTGGGTTAAATGTAATTAAAAATGAGAAAACGAAAGGTTAATGAGAATAGATTTATAGCAAATCTATATCATTTAAAAAATCCCATTGTTTCAAATCTTTATTAAGAGATTTTCCAATTATTTCTTGAAAACGAGAAGCATCTATTCCGAAACCTTTTGGTTTTTTAGATTCTAAATCATTAAAAGTTAAAATATGATTTTTAGGCAGGTCTTTATTCACAGCCAATGATTTTTCAAAAATTTGTTTTAGCGAAGAAAACCTTTCATTATTGTTTTTATCAATCTTATTTTCTAATGCATTAGCAATATTTCGAACACTGGTTACCAAAGCTTTAGCTTCTAAAATTGTCAAAGAAGACTTTGAATCCGGACCAAAAATCTGTCTATCGAAAACAACATGAAATTCAAGAATATTTGCCCCTAAAGCGGTTGCAGCTATACATGTTTCGACTTTTGCAGAGTGATCTGAAAAACCAACTGCTACGTTATAACGATCTTTCAATTCCTTAATTACATTTAAACCATATTGTTCAGGCTTTGTAGGATAAGCAGTCGTGCATTGTAAAATAGAAAAATTTACATTTCTTTCTTTCAAAAATACAATGGTTCTATCAAGTTCTTCATAAGAGCTCATCCCTGACGATAAAATAACGGGTTTTTGAGTTTTGGCAATTTTTTCTAAAATTAAAAAATTATTTACTTCACCCGAACCTATTTTGTATTGCTTTACTCCTATTTCTTCAAGCCAGTCAACAGCTAAATTACTAAAGGGTGAACAAATAAAATCTAGTTTAACTTCGTCGCAATGTTTTTTAATTTCTTTCCATTGTTCTAGCGAGAAACCCATGCGTTTCCAATAATCAAATCTTGTTTTATCCTCTAATGAAAACTTGACACGAAAGGGTTCATGTTCGCTGCTTTCTGCTTCAGCAATATGCATCTGAAACTTTATCGCATCAACTCCTGTTTGAGCAATAGCATCAATGTAAGAATGTAAAATTCCTAAACTGCCTTCGTGTGCTTGACCAATTTCGGCAATAATGTAAGTTGGAAATCCTGGTCCGATTTTTCGTCCAGCAACTTCTATAAATAAATTTTTCATGATTTATTTATTTTAACTTTTTCTGAAATCAAACCAATTCTTATTAATCTTTTTCTTGTGTGTTTTTTAAATTTTCTCACTCTTTCTTTTAATGGAAACAAATGATCTTTATAAATTTTAACAGGTTTTAAATTGGTATTTTTATTTTCAAATTCTTCAAACACTCTATCTATCCTTGCAGTATGTCTTCCTCTCAAATCCCCATATTCTCTAGAAAACCACGTATGATATACAATTGGTTTATTATTTAAATCATAAACAACATTTGTGATTTGATCATCAGCAAAAGGGAGATCGACCTCTAAGAATAGCATTTTTTTATTTTTCCTTTTTAACCATAAATAAAAACCATAATACGGTTCACTCATGCTAGTTTTATTATAAGGATATTTCAAATCAGATAAGTCATCATTAAATTCATTTTCAAGTATATAATGATTTTCAAGCATTTCTTTTTTATTCCATATTTTTTTCAAATCCTTAAAATTTATTATTGAAAAAAATGGATTCATTACATAAGGATTTCCAGCGCGTTCTGGTAATGCTCCACCGTCCCTAATTCCAGATATTATGTAATCATTAGCCTTCATGTGGTCTATTAATGGATATATTAAATCTGATTCTACAAATAGAGCATCTTCATCCATTAAAATTAACCAATCAATGTCTTTTTTCTTGAAAACTTTCATCATATAGATAATGCTGAAAATTCCGAACATTCCATTTCTGCCATCAAATACATATGATTTAATATTCGATGGATATAATGACGAACTTTTCTCGTATAATTTAAAATTATTTACTGTTGATAATATTGCAATTTTAGAAATATCCATTTTATTATTTTTTTTATTTTATTTTCCTGAATAATATTTTTTATTTTCAGGTTGCCAATATAATTTTGTTTCTTCTAATTTTTGATAAGCCTGATATTCCTTCAAAGATAATCGATTTGCATTTTTAATGATTTTCGGAATTGAAAATATCAAATCAAATATGGCTAATATAATTGCTTTTAAAGCCTTTAAATCTCCTTTGAAAACTTTTAATTTAATTTGCATCCAAATAGAGTACATCAGTTTTTTTGGAATTACACGAATTGGATAAAATAAAAAATACAGGTACCAGGCAGAGCGCAAGGATCTTTTCAAACGCAGACTGTAGTCAGAATCTTTTTTTCTTTCATTTAAATTTACTCTGTGATTCACTAAAATCTCTGGCAAATAAAAGATATCCCATTTCTTCTTAAATAATTGATAAGACGCAAAATCTTCTTCCCCATAAAAAACAAACCATGCGGGATATTCTGGAACATCTCGCCAAGCTGTCATTCTCCAAACGTTGGCACCACCTGCAAAACTTTTCATTTGATGTGAAACCTCATCAGATTTTATTGTTTCTGGTTCTTCTAAATTCCAGAAAATTCTAAAACTAAATATTCCAATTTTTGGATTTTCATTGAAAGCTTTTTGAATTATCTCCAACGGATTTTGAGTAATAAAATGAAGATCATCATCAATAGAAATTGCAAATTCAGTATTTACCAAAGACATCATTCTATTTCTGCTGTAAATTAACCCTTTACTTCTAGAGTTTCTAATTAATTGAATTTTTGGGAAGTTATCGTGAATTAATTCATAAGTTTCATCCGTTGAACCATCATCGCAAACGATACAAATTACATCTTCCCTATCCAATAAATACTGAATTTTATTCAATGTAAAAATCAAATCTTTTTTTCGATTTTTTGTTGTTATTAAAATAGAGAAACTCGAATGCTGCATTTATTTTACTTTCAAATTCAATTTATTTATTACTTCTTTTAAATACTCTACAGAAACATATTCGTCTAAATCTTTTCTATTTAAAAATGTATTTTGTGGGTTTTGCTTCCATAATTGAAATAATTTTTCAATAAGATTAGATATTTTTTCTGCTTTATCTGCTTCTGACCAAAATTCATAATTCTCACCCAATAATCTTTTGGTTTCGCTATAATATGGAGCCAATGAAAGAATAGCTTTATTAGCCTCAACACAGTGAGGAAATTTAGCTGGAAGAAATGGACTAATCTCTGATTTGGATTCTAAAATAATATTAACCGAAACATTTTTTTGAATGAGAAATACTTCGTCAAATGGTTTGTTACCATTATTAGCATATATTTCAGGTATTTCTTTTTGATAACGATTAAGCATTTCAGTATGATCAGAAGCATTTCCTAATAAAATAAGTCTGGCCACATTTTTTGCTTCGGGGTTTTTATCTAAAAATATTTTAAAGCCTTCTAATAATCCTTCTGGTGAACGTTCTTTCATTAAATTTCCAGCATGAAGCAAATTAAACTTTGAAACATCAAAATAAGATGGAAAGTTATTACTTTGAATTTCATACTTGGCATTTTGATGTGGAATTATTATACCTGTCTTAGAAAAATCAGGAAAATAACTGCCCATCCATTCTTTTAATAATTGACTCGGAAAGGCACTATATTTTGCTTTTTTTGAAACCTCTCGAAAAAAATGTTCTTTTTTATCATATCCATCTTGTACTCCATTGTAAGGTCGCGGATAATAGTGAAAAGGATATGGGTCATGAACATAAGCCATCCACTTATCATGCAAGTGAGGCAGTTTAAGAACGGCATAATGTGGCCTAAAACTCGCTCCTTTACTTAAAGTTAGTACTAAATCAGGCGTAAAGGATTCTTTTTTAAGAGCTTTAGCAATACTGTTAGTATCATTGAAAAATGTAAATGAAAATCCAAATTTTTTTTCAAAAAATGGAGCTAAATTTATTTTTAGATTTCGACTTATAACACGCTGAGCCCTGCTTAAAAAATAATAAGGATTAAATTTTATTTCTGGTACATTAAATGTCTGGATGTTTTTTAATCGAATATCTTTACGAGTGAAATGATGTACCAAAATTTCAAAACCGGCTTCTCTTAAATTATGAATCAAAGCAACATTTGCCTTAGATCCGCTACTGTCCTCTATGTTTATAGAATCTACTACTACGAGTATTTTCATTTTAGTTTTTATTTAATAAATAATCAGAAATTTTCGAAGAAGCATCTCCAGTACCATATGGATTTGTTGCCTTTTCAAAACCTTTAAAATTATCAAGAATTCCCTGAATTGTCTTTATGATTTTAATTTTATCTGTTCCTACCAAAATTGAAAACCCCCCAATAACTCCTTCTGGTCTTTCAGAAACTTCACGGGTCACCAGAACTGGCTTGCCTAATGAGGGAGCTTCCTCTTGAATACCTCCAGAATCTGTTACAATTAAAAAAGATTGCTGCATTAACCAAACAAAAACTGGATATGAAACTGGAGGAATCAAAACAATATTTTTTTTATCTGAAAGCAATTTATAAACGGTTTTTTTGACATTTGGATTTAAATGCACTGGATATATAACAATTACATCTTCTCTTTCTGAAACTTCTAAAAGTGCCTCGCAAAGATTTTTTAAGCCAGATTCAAAATTCTCTCTTCGATGACCGGTTACTAGAATTATTTTTTTATTATGCGGAATTGTTGCTTTTAAATTTTCAATTTCAGGATGAATATAATCTGATTTTTCAATTTTATCTACTGTCCAAAGCAGGGCATCAATAACCGTATTTCCTGTTTGCAGAATGTCTTTTTGCAGAATATTTTCGTTTAACAAATTTTGAGTTGCTTCATTTGTTGGCGTAAAATGTACATCAACTAATCTGCTTGTTATTTGTCTGTTGATTTCTTCAGGAAATGGTGCTTTTTTGTTATATGTTCGCAGACCAGCTTCAACGTGTCCAATTTTTATTCCTAAATGAAAAGCTGCTAAAGCTACCATTGATGAAGTTGTTGTGTCTCCATGAACTAAAACTAAATCCGGATTTGTTTCTCGAAGAACACTATCTATTTTTGACAAAATAAGTGCGCTCAAATTATTTAAAGACTGATTTGACTGCATTAAATCTAAATCATAATGAGGTTTAATTTCAAAAAAATCTAAAACCTGATCCAACATTTCACGATGTTGTGCAGTAACACAAACCACAACTTCGAAGTTATTATTTTTGAGATTATGATATAAAGGAGCCATTTTTATAGCTTCAGGCCGAGTACCAAAACAAAGCAGGATTTTCATTTTTTAAATCTTTTTTTCATTTTATAAATAGGCATTCGTAATGGATATGATATGTAAAAAAGTTTCAATTGAAATTTTTGAAAGATGTTTAAATCTAAAATTTTTATAATTTTATTAAATAAATTAAATTCTTTAAAACTCAAAGAAACCGTAACAAAATAAAGTATGATAGAATCTGTCAGCAGTTGTTTTTCTTTAAGGTTTTTTAATATTAATAAGACGGCTTCGTTTTTTGATAATCGACTAATAGGATTATTGGTATAAAAATCTCCGGTATTAGAAACTGCATGTTTTCTATAATAGTACAAAATCGCATCTATCATTACACCCTTAAAATTGTTTGAAATAATACGAGTATAACATTCCCATTCTTCAGCGTACAATAAATTCTCCTTAAATCTAATTTTACTGAAACACTTTTTTTTCCACATTACTGTACAAGAAGCTAAACCTATTTTTTGAGTAACTATCTTCTCTATATCTGCTTTTGAAAGACTTTCTTTTCTGGAAATTTGGGATTTCTCAATTAAGGGATTTTCTTTTTCAAATGACAATTTTTGATAATGGCAAAAATCTAAATTTTCATTAATAAGTATTTCTATACAGATTTTTAAATTATCAGGATGTACTATATCGTCATCATCAAAGAAAATTATAAAATCTCCTTTTGCTAGATCTAAACCAAAATTTCGGCAACCTGGTAATCCTTTTTTGTAATTATCCGGGCGTTTCAAAAATTTAAATCTCGAATCTTGCTCTAAAATTGGCGTAATAACTTCTATTGTGTTGTCAGTTCCTCCATCATCAATAATTAAGCATTCCCAGTTTGAATAAATCTGATTTTGAATTGAAGATAACGCCTCCAATATAAAATGACTCCTATTGTAAGTTGCCATTATTATAGTTACTTTAGAGAAATTCAAATTATTGTAATAAAGGGTTTAATTTTTTTCATTAGAGAAGTTGATTTTGGGTATTCAAATTTCCTTGCAAACAAAGCATCTGTTTGCATTAATTTATCATAATCGGTTTCATCTAATATAGCGGGATTATTACCATTTCTAGAAATCCAGTCAATATATCGTAAATTATTATTAGTTACCTTTTTTGCAAAAGCTGAATTCATAATTATCGTTTGAAAATAAAATTCTTCAGAGCATAGTGTATATTTGAATCTATTTAAAACATACTCATTTTTTTTTGTAAAATCAATTACATAATTAAGACAATCTCTACTCAAACTCCACCAAGTTGAACCAAAATATAGTTTAGGCATTTTTTCCGAAACTTTTCTTTTAAAACCAAGTCGTTTTTGAAATCTAATAATACTTCTAATCCTTGCGTTTTGCTTACTGTCTTTTGCATTTAATAAATCGTAAAAATTATAATATTCAATACGGTCTAAATAGCCATTATCAGCAGCTCCAATATAGGGAACATTTCCATAGGTTAAATACTCGGTATCTTTATTTTCAAAAAAGTCTAAAAAATATGAGACCTTTTTTATTGGAAAATCATGTCCGCTAATAAGATGAAAATATGAAGCTTCACTATTTTTAAGAGCATATTTTGAGAGATACAAAATACTTTTTAAATGATTGAATCCACCCCAATTAACTTTATATTTTTGTTCGACCAATTTTACGATTTCATGCTTTCTTAAATTCGCCTCCTCAACATCTGAAATATTGCTCTTCTTATCAATATGAATAAATAATTCGAAATTGTGGTCAAAGAAATTAATTATCTCTGTAAGATGATGATAATTTTTATATGCGGTAATTAAAATAGCGTGCTTTACACTCATTTAAGCTTTTATTTAACTATTGAAAACTATTCTAATTCTAAAGATCGTTACCTATGATTTTAAGTAATTCTATTTAAATAGAATTTTTTTAAATATAAATTTGATATAACGAAAAGGTTTCAAAATAGACTTTCCTATTCTGAACTCCAAGCGGTTGATGTTTTTGATTTTCTCTTTTTCCTCTTTTTCAATATTACTTAATAGGTAAGAAATAAAATCCTCAAAATATAAAATATATAAATTTTTATGTTTGTTATATATGAAATTTCGCAAATTATATTTTAACTTATTAGCTTTAGAAGTTGTAGAATTTTCCTTTAATCTATAATTAAAGAGAAACTCTGGTATAACAAATGCTTTGCCTCCATTTTGCAATAATCTAATATAGAACTCCCAATCTTCAAAACCAGATCGCATTTTTTCGTCATATCCTCCAATGGCAATGCAATCTTTTTTCCTATATATAGCACTGCCTGTAGCCTCATTGCATATTAAGAATTTTTTTAAATCACCTCCACCAGGATAATATTCATCACTAAAAAAATTATTAAATCTTTTTGTGAAAGAAGTTACTAATTTAATAGATGAATCTTGAAATACTAACATTGCTTTTTCACAAAATGTTGGCTCAAAAAAATCATCACTATCTAATACAAGAATATAATCTCCATTTGCTGCTTGAATACCAATATTTCGAGCTGTACTTTGTCCTTGATTTTCTTGGGTAATAAGTTTTGTTATTTTTGACTCAAGTTGTTTTAAAACTTCTTTGGTTTTAGCATTTGACCCATCATCAACAACTATGATTTCCTTGTTGCCATACGTTTGATATAAAGCTGAATTTACGGCTTGTTCAACATATTGCCAGTCATTATAGCAAGGAATTATTATTGATATTAAACTTTCCATAAATTTTATTTACTCTAAATAATTTTTGCCTTTTTGCCTATTAAACAGAACTTTTTCTTTTAGATTTTCTCCTGCCAATAACTTAGCTTTTGTCCAGTTAATTTTAAAATCAGCTAAATCAAATTTTATTAAACTTATTATGCTTTTTTTTAAAAAAGAATATTTCAGCTTACTAACATTTTTGTAATTGTCAGTATTCACATTGCCATAAGAAACTTTAATATGGTTTAAAAATTTAGCATAATATTTTTCACTCCCCTTGATTATTTCCTTAGTATAATTGTTATCACTATCATGTCTTATAAAAGCTGTAGGAACGATTCCGATTTGAAAGTTATGATATAATACTCGTTGACAATAATTATCATCTTCACCGTATAAAAAAAATGATGTGTCAAAGCCTCCAACATTTTCTAATGTTATTTTAGGGATTAACCAGGCTGAAGCATTAATCATTGGCAAGCTGTAAATATCTTTTTTAGTTTTATTCAAAATAAGATCTGAAATAAAACTTTGTCCACAAGACTTTCCTATATAGTAGCAAAAACTCTCATCTAATTTTGTACCATCCCCATCAGCATGTATTGGGCTCAAAATACCATACTTTAAGTTTTGCTGAGATACTTCTATCAATTTTTCAATCGTATTTTCTTCAATAAAAGCATCTTGGTTTAGCAAAAAGACATAATCTGAAGATGCTTTTAATGCCAGCGAAATACCAATATTATTTGCTTTGCCAAAACCTAAATTTTCTCTTTGCTCAAGAAGATTTACTCGTGGAAAATTTACTTTTATAAATTCAACTGTACCATCAGTGCTGCAATTATCAACAACAATAATACTAATTGGAATTGTAGATTTCAAAATACTTTCTAAACAATTCTTAATCCATTTCATCCCATTATAAGTGACAATAATTACAGATGTTTTCATGTTTTGAAGCTTTTCAAATAAATTAATGCCTTTTTAAATAACTCAACATTTGATTTGGAGAATGGTTCTTTAAAAAATAATATCCCACAATATTTAAAAACTCTTTTTTTATTTCCTTTTGTTAACAAACAATGGTTAATCAATCTTTTTAGACTAAACGCTTCAGCATTGCTATCTATAATAACATCTGTCGTCAAAGGCAAAAAATTTCGATAATATTTATGCGTTTTTATTATTGATTCTAGCCATTCATTATTCAAATTTCCGATAGAAAAGTGTTCAATTAAAATTTGGTTGGTAACACCTATTTTATATTTTTTTTTTCTTGTTTCAATGGCAATATTAAAATCATAATTGTGAAATCCTTTTAGTTTAAGATCAAAAACCACATTCATTTCTTTTCGTACTGCTAAAAAAACGCCATCTACAATAACTGCTTCATTTAGATTGCTATTTTCAAAACCAAGTTGTTCTTTTACTATTTTTCCAGTTGGATAATGCTGTATTATATTAACTGACTTATATTTAGATTCGCAATCCCACCAACCAGATGGTGTCTTTGTTTTTTGGCTGGAGCCAGCAACTCCTATCAAACCATATTCAGGGTTACTAGTAAAAATATTTGTTATTAAACTACCCCATCTTTGTGTATGAAATAGTATGTCATCGTGAATAAAGCATAAATAATCGCCCTTGCTTTTTTTAATACCTATATTATACGCTTCGAAAATAGAGTGTCTATTTTCAGAATTATCAATAATTATTATCTCGTGCTCGTAACCAATAGTTTCACTTATATTTATGGATAACACATCAGGAATTGTGTTTTTTCGCGAACATATAATTATTGAAATCATTTTAAAAGATTACGGATTTTCATTCTAATTTTCTTTCGAATATTATATTTTTCCCAACAAACACCAAATACAGTAATTATCAGCAGATAACCCTTTAATTTATTTGATGATTTTATTAAAAGCAAACCTTTTTCATACTTTAAATATCTAATAACATTGTTATTATGCTTTTTAATTTCATTATAGGCAACAATAGAAATATCGTTTTGTTTTATAAATTGCATCAAAACCTTTCGCATATTAAAATCAATATCTATAATACGAATACGATTCTCAGTTTTTATAGCATTCGCGATAACACTACTGCTGTGATATCTAAAATTGTTTAAAGACTTTGCTGTAAATGCGATTTTAAAATTAGTAATCAATTTAAAATAAAACATCCAATCTCCACAATATCGAAATTCTGGATTTATAGTTAAATAGGAATCATCTTTTATAGCTGTTTTTTTAAAAACTACGGCACCAGCATTTGGAATTACATTTCTATTTATTAAATATTTTGCTATAAAAGAATTTCCCTGCATTGTGAAATTCTTTAAAAAAAAATTTTGAGAATCTAAACTTTGAGTATGAGTTATCCAATTACCCGTTACATTATTATTTCCATCTACTTTATTAGATTGACAATAAGACAAGACAACTTCTTTGTCATCTAAAAACGGTTTAACCAACTCTTCCAAAAAATTAAGTTCGCAAAAATCATCCGACTCTGCTATCCAGATCAATTCTCCTTTAGCCAAACTTATTCCTTTTTCCCATTGTTTGAACGTGTTTCCTGTATTTATTTCGTTAAAAATGCAACAAGATACCTTTGGGTGATCTGCATATTTTCTCAAAATAACTAAACTATCATCTGTACTTTTATCGTCTAGCAGAATTACTTCAAAATCCTGAAATGTTTGATTAAAAACAGATTCTAATCTTTGAACCAAAAAAGCTGAATGATTGTAATTAGGTACAATTATGGACACTAAGGGACTTAAATTCATTTTTAAAAATCTAAATTATATGATATTTATTAAAATTATTTAAGCATATCCTTTACAGATTCCAAATATTTAGTACCCCATTTTTGACAAGGTTCTAAATGATTCCCTTCTGCCCATTCATTCCATGCATTAATAAACAAGAAATTTTCAGGCACATTATTCCATGGGTAATTTTCTTTAATATGAATTAACCATTTTTTAAACAGTAAAGGAGTAGAATTATGTAATATGAAATTATTTTCTTTCCGCCTTGCAGAATTATCCCACATTGGTGTAATTCCTGGGTATATGTTATCCTGAAAATCTTTCTGAATTTGATTTGACACATACGACCCATAATCTACATAGCATTTAATTTCTAATTCTCTCATCCCCAGACTTTTTTTAATTTTACGAAAAATTTTATCTTTAGTAGTGTTAGGGTAAGGAATTGTTTGGGGAAAATTAATCGAATTAGGCTGAAATTCAAATGCAAAATCAAAACCCAAACTTTGAGGATTAAAACGATTTTCTGCATTAAGTGCATATCCTAGGTATAAATCTATAAAACCGGCATTCCTAGCAGCTTCTCTCCATATAGAAATTGTTTTTTGAATATCTGGAAAAAGATTAGGCCTATATACAATGAATACAGGTTTACCTTCTACTTTTATATATCTTTCATCTTTAAAAAAAGAAATTAAATGTTGGATATGCACTAAATCATCATCAAAACTGTACTCTTGCTTAAGAAGCACTTCTTTATCAAGTCCATCCCAAGTTCTGGTCCAGTTTTCATTTGCCCAGCATAACATGAAAGGAAAATTTTCTTTTGGATTTTGCATTTTCCTATCAACTGGTTCATTTAAAATACGTTTTCCATTAAACCAATAATGATAATAACAAAAACCATGTATTCCATAAGCTTTTGCCAATTGTTCTTGTGCTAATCTTGCCTCTTCCAGCCGTAAGTCATAAAACCCTAAATCTGCCGGAAGATGAGGCTGATAATGCCCCTCAAATCTTGGTTGAGCTTTTGTAACATTCGTCCATTCAGTAAAACCTTTACCCCACCATATATCGTTTTCAGGTATTGGATGAAATTGAGGTAAATGTATTGCGATTGGCTTTATTTTGTTTGACATAATTCTTTAGTAATTAAATTAATTTTCCAAAAGCTCTTTAAATTTATTGTAAACAAATGCATCGCTTAAATGTGTATGCTTTAAATAATCTTTTGCATTTTCTCCTAACTTCTTTGTAAAATTAATGTCATTATAAAAATTAATAATTGCTTCAACAGTTTCATTAATATCTAGAAATGGGACAACTAATCCTCCTTTGGAATTTATTATAAAATCTTTACTGCCACAAACTGAATCAAAACATATTGATGGAACGCTAAAGTTGGCGGCTTCAAGTATTACAAGAGGATAGGGATCTTCTCGAGATGGCAGTAAGAACAAATCAATACTATTATAAAAATTATTCAAATTTGAACTTGCAATTTCAAAAAAAACTTTCCCCTCCAAATTACATTTTCTTACTTGATAATTTAGTCTTTCTAATTCAATTCCAGGTAATGCCCCGGCCCATTTAAAAACAATCGATGCTTTAGGATATTTAATAAAAAGTTGTATTGCAATTACAATAAATAAATCTACACCTTTCCTCCAATCAATAGTTCCACAACCACCAACTACGAATTGGTTTTCACTATTTGATTCTATTTTAAAATCAGAAGCATTAGATGGAATGTAATATGGCATTATGAAGATTTTATCTGGAGAAATTTTATATTTATCAATTAAAAAATCATTTACAATTGATGAAGGAACCCAAAAAGTTGTTGAACTCTTTATTAGTTTATTTATACTATTTTCATTAGAGAATGCTTTAGCCCCAATTTCGAGCTCATGTATATAGCTAATTATATTTCCATTATAATTTTTTCTAATAATTTCTAAAACTTCTCCATTTGTAATTGTATTTGAAATTATTACATCAAATTGTTTTAAAAAGTTCTTATCATCAATAATACTTTTTTTGGTGTTTAAAATATTCCACAAAGATTTTTTATCTTCCTTTAAATTATAAGTCGGTGCCATTAAGGCAAAATCTGATTCTAAAACGCCTCCTTCTTTTAAAAGAAAAACAATATCTTCATTGTTTTTTAATAATAATTCAGCCAAATTCACGAGTAAGATTGGCGCCCCGGTTCGACTAGCATCGTGAGATATTAAAAGGATTTTCATAATTAATTTTAACTAAGTCTATTACCAAATCTAATTAATAAATATTTTATCATGGAATGTTTACAATAGCCAATAATACTTTCTTTTTTATACAAATCTGCTAAAATCGCATGTGTATTAATTTTCTTTTTTATAACAGATGGTTTAAATTTTCCTTTTAAAAATAATTTCTCATTTATAAAATTAATAAAATCCAAATGCATTTTATAAGCTTTAATTAACGAAAGGTTATCACTTTTAAGCGAACCATGAACACTTCCTGAATTAACTCTGTAAACTCCCATGCAATCCTTTAATATCATTAATTTTTTATTTGATCGATAAAAAAGCAATAATGCTAATCCCCAATCTCCAAAGTGAATATCTTTATACCAGATAGGCAGCGGATTTAAATATTCAGCTTTAAACATTAATGAACAAGTAGCTGTTAAATTATTAATAATATAATCTTCGATATTTTTAGTAGTATTCAGTTTTATATGAGGAAAAACATTATTTAATTTTGTCATTTCATTTTTTTCCTCTGCAACATGTGCACATATAACATAATCTGGATTAGCCTCTAAAAAATCAACTTGTTTTTGAAGCTTTAAAGGATCAGTCCAGTAGTCATCACCCTCTAACAAAGCAATATATTTGGCTTTGCTTTCAAAACATTTATTGTACATAAAAATACCATTGGCAGTAGCTCCAATATTTTTTTCATGTAAAAAAAGTTTAATTTTATCTTTATATTTAATTTGAATTTTTTCGCAAATTCTTCTAGTCTCATCTGGTGAATTATCTTCTCCGATAAATAATTGATACTTAAAATTTGTACGTTGCATCATTACTGATTCAATAGCTTGCTCAATAAAATTTTCATGTTTATAAGCTACCATCCAAACCGTTACAAAAAAATCTTTATTTTTTTCCAATTTTAATCTAATTTCTTTTTGTATCTCTTTAATTATTATTTTCGGTAAAATATAATATTATAAAGATTAGCTTCATTTGGAACATTATATCTTTTGCTCTCAACAAAACCATTTTTATTTAAAATTTCAATTATATTTATAAAATTTGGATCGATATCATTAAGTTCAAATATAATTCCCTTTAGGTTTTTATTTTTCAATGTTTTTGTCGCGCCAATTAAAAATGGCATTTCTGAACCATCAATATCAATCTTAAGGTAATTTGGTGACGTATATAAATTATCTTCCACAAAAGAGTCGATGGAAACAATGCTAATTTCTTGATTTTCAACAAAATTAAAATTTAAATCATTTCGTATTTCACCGTGTTCAACAACTTTTTGATGGCCACCTTCCCATGGTTGTCCTATTTTAATGATTGCTTTTCCATTTTTAGCGCCGACACCCGCATTAATTGGCTTAAGGCTATTTTCCTCTATATTATTAATTTTTATATTTTGAGAAAAAGCTAAAAAATTTTTTGACTCAGGTTCGAAAGAAACCACTTTAATTCCTTTTAAAGCCGCGTATATTGAAAATCGCCCTTCACAAGCTCCTAAATCGTAAATTACTTCACCTGGCTTTATCAAATCTATAAAATCAAGATTTTCGGTTTCATAATTCATTCTAGCACATAATTCAAGAGAACGAGTATAAGTCATTAGTTTAAAACTAATTCCTCTAACTTCTACTTCATCGAATTTTAATTTTTCCTTTTTCATTGTTCTATTTATAAATTTTGAGTATATCACTTATTGTAGGAAAATCTTTTGTGATAAGTTCATCAATTGGCTTATATATATATGGATGCGCAAATTTTCTTTCAATGAACGATGGATCTTCCAAATCATTATATCTAAAATGGCAACTCCATCTAGGTTTATTTGTTATATTATCGCCACTTTGATGAATTAAAAAAGAAGAAAATATTAAAGCATCACCCGCATTAAGCTCAACCGAAATTAAATTTTCTTGTTCATCTTCATTTAACAATACCATACCAAAACCATTCTCTATATGATTTGTTCTTAATCCGTTAACATGACTTTTAGGTAATATTTCCAATGCCCCTAATTCTTTGTTTATGTCAATTAATGGAATCCAAATTACTACTGAATTAAGTGAGCCTTGCATGCTTCTCCAATCTTGGTGAGCGTCAACTTTATGAAACACTTTCTTTTTAGATAGTTTGGGATGATTAAAATACAAAACGGGTCTAGTGCTAATAGTTGGAGCTTTCAATCCCATTTCAATAAGCAATTCAACAATTTTAGCATTTAGAGATAAACTGTGAAGACTAATTAGATGTTGGGATTGCTTTCCACAATTTGCAAGACATTCTAAATCTTCATCAAATAAACGATAAAGAAAGTTATTAAATTGTTCCTCGCTCAGATCTTCCAAAAGTGATTCTGAAACATATTGCATTTTGATAAATTGCCTCAAAAATACTTTTTTTGCATCTTTTAAAACGACTTCGATATCTTGTTTAGAAAAAAAATTATCTAAAATTAAATACCCGTTTTCTTTAAATTCTTTTAAACGTTCTTTCATTAAAAATTATTTGTATCTAATTCATTTTCTTTCCACACTGCATATCCAAATCCTGACTTGCCAAACCCATTTCCATTGTAGGACATCATTAGTTTATTTTTATTTTTAATAACATAAGGATAAGATATCATTTCAGAATCCCATTCACTATTAGCAGAAACATCAATACCAGATAAATTGTCTTTTCTTTCCCAATTGACGCCGTCTATAGATTCTGCATATCCTATGCGATAAGAATTTTGTGTATTAGTTCTGTAGTCAGTTTTTTTCCTTTTTCCAAACCACATTTTATAAATATTATCCTCTTTTATAACTGATGCACTAACCAATCCTCCTTCATCTTCATTTAATTCAATTGCAACTTTTCCAGTTTGATTCCATTTTATACCATCTAAAGATTCAGCATATTTAATATTATATATTGGTTCTGGTTTATTATCAAAAACTTCCCATCTTATACAAGATAAATACCACATTTTAAATATTCCATTATCAATTATAACAAAAGAAGTTCCAGAAAAATAAGGTTCAATATTATTGATAGAAATTATTGGTCCCTCAGATACTTTTTTAAATGTTTTTCCTCCATCTTTGCTTATTGCCAGTCCTATAGCATTTTGAAAAGGAACTGTTTGCCTTGTTGTCCAACCAATATAATACAAAAATTTTTTGTCGTCAACAGTAATAATAGATGAAGGCATTATTCCAGAATCATCGAATGTTCCAAGATTTCCAAAATCAAATAATGGTTTATCATTTTCGAATAGGATTATTTTAGGATTATTTTTATCAACTTCAATAAATGAAACATTACTTTTTCCAGAATTATTTCTTGTTGCATAATAAATTCTAATTCTGTCAGAAAGTATATCAACAACTGGAACTTGAGCATGACTTTTATTCCACTCATAATTACTATTAACATTGTAAATTAATCCTTTCTTAATCCACATAATTTTATTATATTTTTTTACTTGAAATTTCAGATTTAATTGCTGGATTCCCTTTATAGATACACCATTCTTCTGTATTTTTAATAATACTTGCTGACATTCCCACAAAAGTTCCTTCTGCAATTTTCAATCCATCTCTAATAGTTGAATTTACTCCAAAAGTGCAGTAATTTTCTACTAGGCAGTGACCTGACAAAACAACGTGCGATGTAAACATAATATGGTCTTTTATAACACTATGATGTCCAATATGATTACCACTCCATAAAATAACATTATTTCCAATTGTAGTAAATGGCTGTATGGTATTGTTTTCTAATATAAAGCAATTTTCTCCAATGATATTATTAAACAACGTGGCTTTACTGCTAATATAACTTATCAATTCATATCCTTTTGCTTTAATATTATTATAGACTTCTTCTCTAAGTTTATTCATTTTTTGTGGCGACATTGGTGCAAAAAATTTATAATCTTGTGGAGAATATTCTTTTTCAATATTTTCGAATGCTATAATAGGCAAGTCATGAAAAAAATTATTCTCAGGTAAATACTTTTCATTTACACTGAAGGCAATTACTTCATGTTCTGAATCATTTTCGAGATAATAGTGGGCCAGTTCTGCAAAATCTTGAATTCCAAAAATTATAACTTTTGCCATATCTTATTTTTTAAAAACATAAACGGTGTATTCATATAATCCATAGTCATTTCTAATAATATAGTTTCGAGTAAGGTTTTTACACAAAAAATCGCTCAAAACATCATGCGATACATGAAATAAATCTTCTCTTTCCCAATCTACATTTTTTGACATAACATTAAAAGCAAAACCCTTATTACATTTTTCATAAATAATTGTAATCATTTTTGTAAAATATTCCCACATTTCATTATAAGTCAATTCTCTTTTCTCAGTAAAAACACCATTCATTACCACATAATCAAAATTGGAGATCTTGTCCTTCGATTCTAAAATATCAATACAATAAAAGAAATTATTTGGATATTTATTTTCAGCAACTTCAATAAATTTTTTAGAAATATCTAACCCTGAATAAATTACGTTTTTATAATTATGCCTTTGAAGGAATTCTAAAAGATGGGCCGTTCCGCACCCAAAATCTAACAAAGATACATTTTGGTCATTTTTTTCCTTAAAGTTTAAAATGTCTAACATTATTTTATAACGAGTATCAACATCCTCAAATTTTGGCCAGTCGACACCTAAATGATTATCGCCATGCTTGTCAAGACAATTTTCATAATGTTCTATTATTTTATTATATTTTTTCATATAAATTCATACTCGTTTAGAAAATCTTTAATTCTTTCTGGTGAATTAAACATCAAAACATCAATTATTGACAAATGCGGAATGAAAGTATTACTAAACTGATTATAAATAATAGGGCTTGATTTTATAAATTTTAAGGAAATATTATTTTGCAAAAAAGCTTCACTATCGTATAAATTTAGTCCGCCAATAGGATTAATATAAGTATTTGCCTCGAGATTTTTGCATATTTCAATAATCTTTAACTGGCCTTTTAAATTATTATTTTTAATTATATCCGAAGAAATAATTATTTGAGTTTCGATTGAAAGAAAAGTGCAAATTTCCTTTAGAGAATATGTTATTAATTTAGAAATGTTTATTTCCTTATGTTCAATTATGCGTTTCACTAGTGAGAAAGTATCTTTAAAAAAAGGCGCCTTTGCATATGCAAATCTAATTGTCTTTAGTAAATCTTCTTTACATTGTGAATTGTAGTTTGTTTCGATCTGGTTAATGAGTTTATTTTGACTGGCTCCTTTTAACTCAATATTAAATAAAAATTGCTCTCCATTAACCAAAATATTATTTCTATTTATCCAACCTTTTTTTATAAAATTAACATCATCATAAATTACAAAAACATCTACTGCATTTATTAATTGAAAATATCCTATATAGGGGAAAAAATAAGGTTGCATTACAGCCAATTTCATCACAAATTTTTATTTATTAATGAAACAACTTTTTCTAATTGATCAATAGATAATCCAACATATAAAGGCAGGCAAACTATTTTTGCAGCAATACTTTCAGAAATTGGCATTTCTCCTCCTTCTGCATATTCAATAGTATTCAAAGACGGATAAAAATAACGTCTTGGGAAAATTTCATTTTGATTTAATATTTTTTCAACTCTTAAAAGTTGTTCTTCACTATTAAAAATTATTGGATAATAACTAAAATTCCAAAAAGTATTTTCTCGTATTTTTAAAGTAATAAGCTTTGAGAAATCTAAATTTGAATTATAAAATTCTACTACCTTTTTTCTTTCTGAAATTATCTCGCTCATATATGGGAGGACACTTAGTCCCATTGCTGCCTGTAATTCAGAAATTTTACCATTAATTCCTAATCCATGAAATGCTATTGGTCCATTGTGGCCAAAATTATGGCTATAAAATAATTTATTTTGCAAATCTAAATCCTTAGAAAACATAGCTCCACCTTCGCCAGTGTGAAACAGTTTCGTGGCGTGAAAACTACATGTACTAATATCACCATAATCAAAAATAGATTTATCATTGTATTTTACTCCAAAACAATGAGCTGCATCATAAATCACTTTTAAATTATATTTTTTTGCAATTAGCTCAATTGAACTTATATTACACGGATTTCCAAAAACATGTGTCGCTAATATTGCCGTTGTTTTAGAAGTTATTGCTTGTTCAATTTTACTTTCATCAATGGTCAAATATTCAGGATGAATATCTACAAAAACAGGTTTACAGTTTTCCCATACGATTGTCGCGGTTGTAGCTACATAACTAAAAGGTGTTGTTATAATTTCGCCTTGATTGCCAAGCAATTTTAATGCAATTTGCAAAGGAACAGTCCCATTATTAGTAATAACAATATTTGATACAGATAAAAAACTTTTCAATTTATTTTCTAACTCTTTTACTAATTCGCCACGATTAGTCAACCATTCATTATTCCAAGCACGTTGAACAAATTGATTATATTCTTCCATCGGCGGCAAAAAAGTTTTAGTTACATTTATCATTGTTTTTTATCGAAATTATTTGTTGGGTTTGTAATTATTTACTCTTTCAAATTTAGATTTAAGCAAAAAAGGTTCCCATATTTCTTCTTGATGTATGACTTGAAAATTTATCAAATTATTAATCCTTAAAACTGGTATTTTTGTGACATAATCTCTAATTCCTAAACTTATTGAATATAATCCTTTAGATACTTGCAATTTTTCATGTGTCACTATGAATTCAATAATTTCCGATTTATCATTTAAAGATTCAAAATTTCTTTCCAATATAGCTACAGATCTTTGTTCCTTATCATTTATAATAATGAAAAAATCATGGCTGTTATTGGTTATATTATGAAATTTAAAATGTAATTGAAGATCTTCACCCCACTTTAATTGTGGAATGTTTTTTTCATAAATAACGTTTAGAAATTCGACTTTTTCCAATATTAGACTACCATCATCAAATACAATGTTTGATTCATTTGCAGCAAATCTATTATAGTATAAATCAATAGCTTTCCCAACATCATTACCTTGGTATTCCGCTGTTCCATGTTCCATTAAAATAATTTGGTTACAAATACGTGAAACCATTGGCATACTGTGCGAAACAAATATAATAGCTGTATCAGGAAGTATTGTATCAATAGTTTTAAAGCATTTTAATACAAAACCTAAATCTCCAACCGCTAAAACCTCATCAATAATCAATACATCTGGTTTCATTTGCGCTGCAATAGCAAAACCTAACCTTACATTCATACCACTGCTGTAATTTTGCACAGACATATCAATAAACTCCCTTATTTCTGCAAAATTTATAATTTCTTCAACTTTTGAATCAATTTCTTTTTTTGAGAAACCCAATACAGCTCCGTTGTTATAGATATTTTCCCTACCCGTCAAAATAGGATTAAAACCTGCACCAAGCTCAATTAAGGCACCAACTCTTCCATTAATAGTAACCTTTCCATCATCAGGATTAATTAAGCCATTTAATATCTTTAACAAAGTTGATTTCCCAGCACCATTATGACCTATTAATCCTAGACATTCTCCTCTTCTTAATTCAAAATTAATATCTTTTACTGCCCAAAATTCTTTAGGACGCAAAATTTTATCATTTTTCGCTCCCTTTACATTATGATATAAATCTTTAACACCATACCATAAACTTGTTTTTAAATCTTTACAGAATTTTTTAGAGAGATGCTCTACTTTTACCAATATTTCTTTATCATTCATGACTTAAGCACTCATACGTTCAACAATTATTGGAATAGAGATTCTGTAAAAAACTAATCCTAGAAAAAAAAATGGTATCGATATTAAGATTATTACAAAATAATAAGTCAGGAAATCTATATTTTGACCCATCAATAAATTTCTGGATGTTAAGATTAGTGGCGTTAAAGGATTAATTTCCATTAATGTTTTCAACGGTCCTTGTTTCGGAATTACAAATACAACAGGAGTAACATACATCAGAAATCCAAGTCCCATACTAATAATTTTTCCTACATCATTATAAAGCATACCTAATGGCGTTATAAACAAACCTATTGTAGTTCCAAAAAAGATAATTCCTATAAATGCAAAAGGAAATAACAAAATTGAAGAATGAAAACCCACATCATATACAGTCAGAAAAAATATGAGTAAAGCTATTTTTATAAGGCTGTTTGAAATCAGTTTATATATACCGGAAAGAATTAAAGCTTCTTTAGGAAAATTAATTTTAGAAAGTATTCCTCTTGCTCCATTGGTATTATTCATAGGCGCATTAATAGAATCGGTAATAATAGACCACAATAATGTCCCGGAAAAAACATAAACAGGATAAGGCACTCCAGTATCAGTCAATTTTATTGTTCCAGAATTACTCAAAATTACCCATATTAAAGCTGTTGTTAAAGGAGTTATAAATGCCCATATTATACCCAAATATGATTGACGATATTGCGCTTTAATGTCTCTAATAGCCAATTGTTTTGCTAAAAAATGAGAGCTAATAATATCATTTAGACTTTCTTTTAAAAGTTTAACAATACTGTTATTGTTACTTTTTTGATAGACAGTAGTTTTTAATTCCATTTATATATTTGAAGGATAATTGTAATTGTTTTAATATTATTTGCCTCAATTATGTTTACTTTTAAGTCTTTTCTCACACAACATCTGTAAACAAAGAAATATATTGAATTAACAAGATTTTTAGTAGTTAATAAATTATATAAAAAGCAAAAAGGCGTTTTAAAAAAAACACCTTTTATAATTAATTATTTGACTTAAAAATCGTTCTGTTTATAAGTTTATTTATCTAAAACTTCAAAAGCAGAATTCATACTTTTAAATTCAGGAACAATTTTTTTCATCTTAGTAACAATATCATCATTGTCATAAAAATCTGCAATTCCAATCAGTTCATCAATTTCTATATGAAGATTTTCATATTCATCTTGAATTTCCTGTGCAATCATGATTTTATTATGATATGTTGGTAACGTTTTAGAAGTATCATTTAATAATTCTTCATATAGCTTTTCACCCGGTCTTAATCCAACAATTTTTATTTTGATTTCTTTATCTGGAATAAAACCTGCTAACTTAATCATTTTTTTTGCCAAGTCAATTATTTTGACTGGTTTGCCCATATCAAAAATATAAATCTCTCCTCCATTACCCATTGCTCCGGCTTCTAGAACAAGCTGACAAGCTTCTGGAATAGTCATAAAATAACGAATAATATCTTGATGGGTTATAGTTACTGGTCCTCCCTCTGCAATTTGTTTTGTAAATAAGGGAACGACAGATCCGTTCGAACCTAAAACATTTCCGAAACGAGTTGTAATAAATTTGGTTACTCCCTCAATATTCTCTTTTTGATTTTTTAAGAATAGAGATTGTACATATTTCTCTGCTATACGCTTGCTGGCTCCCATCACGTTACTAGGATTAACAGCTTTATCTGTAGAAACCATTACAAATTTTCTAACATGGTATTTGCACGAAAGGTCAGCTAAATTTTTAGTTCCTTTAATATTGGTTAAAATCGCTTGCGAAGGATTTTCTTCCATCAAAGGAACATGCTTATATGCTGCTGCATGAAAAACTACGTGTGGATTGTAACTTTTAAATACTTTTTCTAATGCTTTTTTACTTCTAACATCTGCAATTACTGCTACTATTTTTGTTCCAGAATTCATTGCTAAAGTTTCTAAGCATAAATTATGAAGTGGTGTTTCTGCATGGTCTAAAATAATGACCATTTTTGGATTAAATCCTAAAACTTGTCTAACTATCTCACTTCCGATAGATCCGGCAGCACCTGTAATCAGAATTGTTTTTTCCTTTAACTGTTTAGAAATTGACTTACTGTCTAAAACAATAGGTTTTCTTTCTAACAAATCTTCAATTTGAATATTCTTTACTTTCTGAGAAATCTCTTTTTGATTTTCCCAATCTGAAATTAATGGAACTGTATAAACTCTGTAGTTAAATTCTAAGCACTGATCTACAATAATCAATTGTTCTTCTTTAGACAAACTTTTATCTGCAATAATTACGCCTTCTGCAGCTACAGAACGCATTAAGGCTGGTAATTTTTTTCTTAAAATCAAAATAGGCAAATCTAACATTCGCTTAGATGCATTTTGATTATTCTTATCTACAAAACCAACAATTTTAAATCGAGAAGGCGTTTCAAATTTCAATGCATTTGCTACGGAAATAGCATTTGCATCTGTTCCATAAATTACGGTTCTAATAAGTTTTGAATTAGTTTTTTCTGAAAAATATAATTCAAAAGTTTGCTTTACTATTACTCGATATAAAAAAAGACCACAAAAAGATAAAACTAAATTGATAAAAAGTGCTGTATTTAGAAAAGCTTTGTGTCCTGCATATAATTCAAAAACCAAATTAAAAAATAAGAAAAACACCAGAACTGACATTTGCGAAAACAAAAGCTTTATTGCGTCAATATATGATGAATGCCTAATAATCCCAGAATATGTTCTAAACAACCAAAAGAAAAATATGTTTATCAGCAATAAACTGCCAACAAAATAGAAATGATGTGAAGTAATAATATACCCTAATGCTGTACCTTCAAACAACATATAAGTAAAAGTAAATGAAAACACTAATACCATTACATCTATTGCAACAATTATCCACCTAGGCAAATAACTAAGGTTGTTGATGTGCGCCCTTAGGTTTCTAGGAGAGAAAGAATTAAGCAATAGTGAGGCTAATTTGGTTTGTTTATCTGTGTTCAATTTTGTTTAGTTTAATTCTGCAAGCTTTGTATGGATTACAAAAATACAAATTAATGGTTTTAAAAAATTATTTATGAAGATAAATTAAATTTTAACACCTTTTCTTTTCTGTTTTAGAAATTCTATTAAATAAGCTCCATAACCTGACTTTACTAAAGGTAATGCCAATTCTTCAAGCTGCGAATCATTTATAAATCCTTGTCTCCAAGCAATCTCTTCAATACATCCTACTTTTAAACCTTGTCTTTCTTCAAGAACTTGAACGAACTGACCCGCCTGCATCAAACTATTAAAAGTTCCTGTATCAAGCCAAGCTGTTCCTCTACTTAAAATACCAACTTTTAGCGCTTCTCTTTCTAAATAAACTTTATTTACGTCTGTAATCTCATATTCACCACGAGCACTTGGTTTAATATTTTTAGCAATTTCAACAACTGAATTATCATAAAAATATAATCCTGGAACCGCGTAACTAGATTTTGGTTCTTCTGGTTTTTCTTCTATTGAAATCGCTTTAAAATTTTCATCAAATTCAACAACGCCATATCGCTCTGGATCTGAAACATGATATGCAAAAACAACCCCACCTTCTGGTTTTGTATTTGATTTTAAAAGTTCTTGCATGTTAGATCCAAAAAATATATTATCTCCCAAGATTAAGGCTACATCATCGTTACCTATAAATTCTTCTCCTATTACAAAAGCCTGAGCCAAACCATTTGGAATCGCTTGTTCAGCATAACTAAATTTACAGCCTAAGGAAGAACCGTCTCCCAATAATTTTTTAAAATTTGGCAAGTCATGAGGTGTTGAAATAATTAATATTTCGTTGATTCCAGCCATCATAAGAGTAGACAATGGATAATAAATCATCGGTTTATCATAAACTGGCATCATTTGCTTGCTCATTGCAAGTGTTAAAGGGTGTAAACGTGTGCCAGAACCTCCAGCTAAAATAATTCCTTTCATATGTTTTGTATTAGATTTTAGATTTATAACTTGAAATCATTCAATTTAAACCAGCAATCATTTTTTAACTTATCTAAACATTTTTTTTAAACTCTCTTTATAATTTGGAATTTCTAAATTATAAATTCGCATAATTTTTTTCTTATCTAATAATGAAAATTCTGGACGTCTTGCAGGAGTGGGATAAGATGCTGATGGAATTCCTCCAACATTACAACTGTAACCACCCAATTCTTTTATTCTTAATGCAAATTCATACCAACTTATTTCTCCTTCATTTGAATAATTATAAATGCCCGGAATCCATTCTGCGGATTCCAAAATATCAATCATTGCCTTAGCTAAGTCAGCAGCATATGTTGGAGAACCAATTTGATCATTTACAACATTTATTTCATCTCTTTCCTGCATTAGTTGTTGCATGGTTTTAACAAAATTGTTTCCAAATTTGCTATAAACCCAAGAAGTTCTAATAATTATTGAATTTGGATTTTCTTTTAAACATGCAATTTCTCCAGCTCTTTTACTTTCGCCGTAAACATTGATAGGATTAGTTATTGCTTCCTCACTCAATGCAACCGAAGATTCCCCATCAAACACATAATCTGTAGAGATGTGAATTAATTTTGCATTATTTTCTAAAGCATACTTTGCAATTAATTCAACAGCCAAATGATTTACTTTAAAAGCAAGTTCTTTTTCTGTTTCTGCTTTATCTACTGCGGTATAAGCTCCACAATTAAAAATTATATTTGGCTTGATTTCTTCTAGTTGAGTTTGAAGCAAATCCAAATCATCCAAAGTAATTTTAGTTCTATCAGCAAATACCCATTCGTAATTCGAGTATTTTTTGGCAATTACACGTAACTCAGATCCTAATTGACCGTTTGCCCCTGTTACAAGAATTCTTTCCATTAAAATAAACTATTACAATTGTCAATAAAAGGAAGTATTTGATCTTTTTCTGAAACAATTGCCTCTTCTAAATTCATTCCCCAATCAATATTAAGTGACGGATCATCATATTTTATTCCTCCTTCAGAAGCTTTATTGTAAAATTGATCGCATTTATACATTACTGAAGCCGTTTCGCTTATAACAGAAAAACCATGTGCAAAACCTTGTGGTACTAAAAGTTGTTTTTTATTCTCTGCTGAAAGTAATACACTAAAAGATTTTCCGTAAGTAGGAGAATCTTTTCTTAAATCTACTGCTACATCTATAATTTCACCTTCTAAAACACGGACTAATTTCGTTTGAGCAAAGGGAGGATTTTGATAATGCAATCCTCTTAAAGTCCCTCTTTTAGAGAATGATTGATTATCTTGAACAAATTCAATATTAATACCCAAATCTTCAAATTTAGTTTTGCTGTATGATTCAAAAAAATAACCTCTCTCATCTCCAAAAACAGTTGGTTCAACAACCACTAGATCTTTTATAAATGTCTTTTCAATTTTCATCTTAATATTATTCTAATTATTAAAGAAAGTATTAATTACTTCTTTTATTCTATTTCTATCGTCTTCTGTAATGTTTGACCCAGATGGCAAACACAATCCTTTTTCGAATAATTTCTCTGCAACATTATTGCCATAATACGGATAGTGTTCAAAAACTGGTTGTAAATGCATTGGTTTCCAAAGAGGCCTGCTTTCAATATTTGCATTCTCAAGTGCAAGTCTTAAATCATCTTTATTTTTCTGAATTTTTGTTTCAATTAAAATAGTATTTAACCAATAATTAGAAAAATAATCTTCATTTAGAACTTCAAAAAGTTCAACACCATCGATCTTGCTGAAAATATCTTTATAAAATTTATGAATTTCTCTTTTGCTTTTCACGTTTTGATCCAAAATTTTTATTTGTCCTAAACCAACTCCAGCGCAAATATTACTCATTCTATAATTATAACCAATTTCACTATGTTGATAATGAATTGCATTATCTTTAGATTGAGTAGCGTAAAAAATAGCTTTTTCTTTTACTTTTTTAGAGTTTGTGAGTAATGCACCTCCACTTGAGGTTGTAATAATTTTATTCCCATTAAATGATAAAACCCCAAAAGTTCCGAAAGTACCACATTTTTTTCCTTTATAAGAACTTCCTAAAGCCTCTGCACTATCTTCAATAATTGGAATTTCATATCGATCAGCAATGGCATGAATTTCATCCACTTTATATGGGTTACCATACAAATGAACCGTGATAATTGCTTTAGGCTTTTTGCCTTTTTTGATTCTATCCTGGATAGCAATTTCAAGAAATTCTGGACAAATATTCCAAGTATCTTCTTCGCTATCTACAAAAATAGGAGTTGCTCCCTGATATAAAATAGGATTCGCTGATGCTGAAAAAGTCATGCTTTGGCAAATAACTTCATCATTCTCTTTTATTCCTAATAAAATTAAAGCTAAATGTATTGCCGAAGTTCCAGAATTTAAAGCAGTAACAAATGATTTATCAGCAAAATAATTTTCTAAAGAACTTTCAAAATCATCTACATTAGGACCTCCTGAAGTTATCCAATTTGTATCTAAAGCTTTCTGGACGTATTCTTGCTCAAAACCACTTTGCTGCGATAACGAAAGAAAAATTCTTTTATTACTCATTTAATCTCCAATAACCAGACTCATATCGAACATCATCTTCGCTCACATTTGATAAAGGCAATGTTGAAAATGAAATTAATTTTGAATTACTTTGTAGTGATTCTATTGCATTTGCATAACCTGCTGGTATATGAACTACTTTGCTATCTGACTCAGATACTAAAACAGTTTCAATAATTAAATCCTTTGAAGGATTTTCCCAATTATCAACTTTTACAAAATGAATTTTAAAAGAGCCGCTCAAACAATAAAAATTTTTAGCATCTAATTTATGACCTTGCCAGGCACGAATTGGATTTTCATCAGAATTGCTGATGATGTAAAATCTTTCTATGTCTTTAAATGAAAAGTCATTTACGTAAGAAATCGTTCCGCGATGATCTGAAAAATTACCTCCTTGAATTATTTTTGGAATCATGCTTTTAATTTTAAATTGCTTTTATTCAACAAATAAAACTTTAAGGTATATAATAGAAGTAACGGTGTTAAAACAATTACAAATAGTACGATATCATTAACCTTTTGATATAAAAAGATAACTAACGCTGATACTGCACTTTGAACAATTGCGTAATATAAAGACACCAAGCGATGTTGTATTTTATATTCATTACTTAAAACTTGATATAAATGCAGACGATGTGCTTCAAAAATATTTTCTTTTAAATATAATCGATGAATAATTGTACAAACGGCATCAACACCATAAATAGCTAGAAACAATAACCAAATAACAGAATTTGTTACTAAAATAAGTTTTAAAACCAAATAGATTATCCAAAAGGCAATAGCTATACTTCCAACATCTCCGGCAAAGCATTTGGCTTTTTTTCTATAATTAAAGAATAAAAAAACAAGACTTGCAATCATTCCGTATTTTATAAAATTGCCGTCAATAAATAATTGCAATTTGGTGTTTACGTGTAGCAAAGCTCCAAGAACGACTAAAGTGTAAAGACCAGTTATTCCGTTTATGCCATCCATAAAATTGTAGGCATTAATCAATCCTGTTGCTAAAACATACGCAATTAATACTCCCCAAATTGGAACTAAACTAAACAGTCCCAAATCACAAAATATCAAAGTAATAGCTAAAAAGTGTACTGAAATACGGATTTTATTTGACAAACTTTGAATGTCATCCCAAAAACTAACCAAACTAACTAAAGTAATTCCAGTAAAAAAGAAATAATTGTTTTCAATATGCTGTAGAAAATACATCAAAGCAGCAAACCAAAAAATGATTCCACCGCCTCTTAATGTAATCTCCGTATGAGAACTTCTTTGATTCGGTTTATCAATAATATTAAAACGATCTGCTACTTTAAAATAGAGTAGCATTAAAATCATCAAGAGAATTCCGAGTATTGTGTATTCCATTATTTATTTACAAAATTTATTTTACAAATTAAGTGCAATTTACTTACTCCCAATTTGTATCTTTTATTTCATCGTAAACTTTTTGAATACCATCTTCTAAAGTTATTTTTGCTTTCCAGCCTAAACTACTTAATTTCGAAACATCCATTAATTTACGAGGAGTTCCATCAGGTTTTGTTGTATCTGTTAGAATTTTACCATCAAAACCAACAACTTTTTTCACTAATATTGCTAAATCTAAGATTGAAATATCATCTCCGATTCCAATATTAACCAGACCCGAATCATTATAGTTTTCCATTAAAAACAAACATGCCTGAGCTAAGTCATCAGCGTGCAAAAATTCTCTCTTTGGACTTCCTGTTCCCCAAATAGTTACGGAAGCATCGCTATTACGTTTAGCCGTGATGAATTTTCGAAGCATTGCTGGCAATACGTGAGAATTTTTTAAATCGTAATTATCATTTGGTCCATACAAATTGGTTGGCATAACTGAAATAAAATTACATCCAAATTGATCTCTATATGCATCACACATTTTGATACCGGCAATTTTTGCAATTGCATATGGCTCATTTGTTGGTTCTAATTCTCCAGTAAGCATGTACTCCTCTTTCAATGGCTGAGGAGCCATTTTGGGATAAATACATGATGATCCTAGAAACATTAATTTTTTTACTTTATTTAGATAAGCTTGATGAATTACATTATTCTGAATCATCAAGTTTTCATAAATAAAGTCCCCTCTATAAGTATTGTTGGCAATAATCCCACCGACTTTTGCAGCTGCTAAGAAAACATAATCTGGTTTCTCTTTTTCAAAAAATTCTGCAACAGCTTGTTGGTTTCTTAAATCCAGCTCAGAAGAAGTTTTTAAAACAAAATTGGTATATCCTTCAATTTTTAATTGACGTAAAATAGCTGAACCTACCATTCCGCGATGTCCAGCTATATATATTTTATCATTTAAATTCATAATGTTAATTTCTAATTCAAGAATATTATTATTCTGATTTATCTAAATTAATATTTAATAGTCGATTTTACTTCTCTCAACATCTTTTCTTTCTGAACATTTTGAATGTCAGATGCCATCATTTCTTTTACTAATCCAGCTAAATTATATTGAGGAACCCAGCCCAATTTAGTTTTCGATTTCGTAGGATCTCCAATAAGCAGGTCTACTTCTGTTGGGCGGAAATATTGTGGATCAACAGCAATTATCTGTTTTCCTAACTCAATTTGATAAGCAGGATTACTGCAAGAAGCAACATATCCTTTTTCATCGACTCCTTCTCCTCTAAATTCTATATCTATTCCTACTTCTGAAAACGACATTTTAACAAAATCACGTACATAAGTAGTTTCTCCCATCGCAATTACATAATCTTCAGCAACATCTTGTTGTAAAATACGCCACATAGCTTCTACATAATCTTTGGCATGTCCCCAGTCACGTTGGGCATCTAAATTTCCTAAATATAAACAATCTTGTTCTCCTAAAGCAATTGCAGCTGTAGCCATAGTTATTTTTCGTGTCACAAAAGTTTCACCTCGACGAGGCGATTCGTGATTAAATAAAATTCCATTACAAGCAAACATATCATAAGCTTCACGGTAATTTTTGGTAATCCAAAAACCATAAATTTTTGCTACACCATAAGGCGAACGAGGGTAAAAAGGTGAATACTCATCATAAAGTCCTTTTTCATTTTTGTTTTCAGCCAATCCTCCATACAATTCAGATGTAGAGGCTTGATAAATACGTGTTTTCTTTTCTAGCCCTAAAATACGTACAGCCTCTAATATTCTTAGTGTGCCTATACCATCAACATTGGCAACATATTCTGGCGAATCAAAAGAAACTTTTACATGACTCATCGCTCCTAAATTATAGATTTCATCTGGCTGCACCTCTTGTATGATTCGAATAATATTAGTAGAATCAGTCAAATCCCCATAATGCATCTTAAAATTTACATTGGTTTCATGTTGATCCTGATAAATATGGTCAATACGTTGTGTATTAAAAGAAGATGCTCTTCTTTTAACACCATGAACCATATATCCTTTCTCTAATAGTAATTCTGCCAAGTATGAACCATCTTGTCCTGTAATTCCTGTTATAAGTGCAATTTTCATTTTTATAGTTTTATATTTTATTATTATTTATATAATCTACCACAGATTGTGGTTTCCAATCTAACATAGCTCTTGCTTCAGAATCATCAAAAGTCAAATCAGAAGTCATTTTTTTAATTTTTAACGAATTTATTGGTGCTTTATCACCAAGAATATCACCAAATTTACCAAGCAGAAAAGCTATTTTCATTGGTAAATTTGAAGGTTTTTTTTTATTTTTATTTATAGAAATAGCTAAACTTAGCTCATGAAAATTTGGATGGTGACCATCAGTAAGGTTATAAATTCCTCCAATTGGTGCAACTATCGTAATTAATGAAGCCACATCTTTTGCTAATACCATACTTTTTTTAGCTTTACCGCCTCCTATATTAAAATAGTATCCTTTTGTTATGGCTTTAATCATAGCACCTAGGTTACCTGGAGCCTCTTTACCAACTAGCAATGGCAAGCGTAAAATTGTACAAATAACATTATTTTCTTTACACCAATTTGTGATAATTTTTTCAGCCTCAATTTTGCTTGCTCCATATGGATCTGTAGCTTCTAAAGGATGATTTTCTTTAATAGCAGTACCTATTTCTTGTCCATACACTGACACAGAACTTATAAAAACAAATTTTTTAGGTATAATTGAATTTTCTAATCCTTTTAATAAATTTTTAGTCCCCTGTACATTCACCTCGTAAAACTCTTTTTTTTGAATTTCAGTTTTAGGAATACTATGTGCTTTTCCAGCACAATGAATTACAACATCAAAATTATCATTAAAAACTGGAATATCTTTTTCTAATGAAAACTTATAATTTGTAGAATTTCTAGATAATCCTAGAACTTCGCCTTCATTTTCTAATTCTTCAAAAATTGATTTTCCTAAGAAACCGCTTGAACCAGTTATTAAAATTTTCATGTTATATTTTTTATCTCTACTGAGTCGAGTCTTATATTAAATGAATTGAATTAAACGTTTAAATATCCTCACTGGCATTAAATATAATGGTGCTTTCAAGGAATTATTTTTCCAAGCTCTAACAATCTCTTTATTTTGATTAATTATATTAGTAAAACTTTGATTCGTGGCCCCGCCTAGTCTCATCTTTACAATTAAACGATCAATATATTTAATTTTAAAATTATATTTTTTTAACATCCTAAGCATTAATTCATAATCTGCCGCTAATTTATAATCTAAATTAAACAAACCTACTTTGTCATATACTGATCTCTTTACAAATAATGCCGGATGAGGTGGAACATTTCCATTTTCAAAAAAACGATCATAATATGGTTTGCATTTCCAATTTCTTACAATTGCATCTGTATCATTGCTTTTTACATATACAAGATTTCCATACAATACATCTAAATCAGAATCATTGTTAAATTGTTCCATAACATCAGTAATAACTTCAAAATCCTGATATAAATCATCTGAATTCAATATTCCAATTACATCTCCTGTTGCTGATCGAATACCTTTATTCATGGCATCATATAATCCGTTATCTTTTTCTGAAACAAAGTAGCCTAGCCTGCTTTCGTACTCTCTAATAATTGATACCGTATTGTCCTTAGAATTTCCATCTATAATTACATATTCTATGTTTTTATAGGTTTGTCCAAGAACTGACTCTAAAGCATCCTTAATTGTTTTTTCGTTGTTATAAACAACAGTTATAATTGAAATTTTCATTCTATATTTTTAATTAGCAATATATCTTTTGATTAAAAAAAAACTTAAATACATTCTATATTTAATTTTAAACCATACCGAAGTTTTCGAAATTAATGTTGAAACGTTCTCAGTATGCCTTCTGTAATGAATAAGTTTATTATTTAATACTTTGTATCTGAAAAGTAAAGCACCTACTAAAAACAACCAATTATCATGCGTACATAATTTTCTGTCTGAAGGAAAAGGAAGTGCTTTTTTTAATATATCTGATCGAAAAGCTAAACAGCAACCTAAAAAACTAAATTTTATAAGATTTCCTAAACTGGTTTTTTTAATATTTCTTAATTCAAAATAAGAATCTGATATTATTTCATTCTTATTATTAATCACTTTACAGTCTGAAACAATGAAATCATATGTTTTAAGTTCTTCTAAACAAATTTCTACTTTATTAGAAACCCAAATATCATCCTGATCACTCAAAAATATAATATCACCTGTGACTTGATTCAGCGCATTTTCAAAATTACTTGTATATCCTTTTTCCTTATTAAAAAATAATTTTATTCTGCAATCTGAAATCCCCTTGATTACATCAATAGTATTATCTGTTGAATTATCATCTGAAATAATAAGTTCATCATTCTCGGAAAGCTGAATCAAAATTGAATCTATCTGTTGCTTTATATATTTTCCTCCGTTGTATGTTGCCATACAAACTGATATTTTTTTCATAAAAAAATTAACTAATTTAAAAGTAAAAACTTCCTTAAATATTCGGTTATATATTAACAACATTATATTGAATAGCTCTTTTGCTTATTTCCCAGTAATTAATTCTCGCTAAACATAAATATATAGGCCAAATTAAATCAAAAGAAGCTAAAACTGGATTTGTAGCATCAGCAATTAGCATAAAAAAATACCCAATTAAAAATGATAAAAATATCATGTCGTTATTTTTCCGTGAAATATAAAGACCATAAAAAAAAACCCACAAATATGTTCCTACTATAAGAATAAAACCAATTATTCCTGTACTAGCTAGTTTATAATGATAAGAGAGCTCAAATTGATCTGCAAAAATCATTCTACCCGGTGCTGGCTCAAAAAACATTGCTCCAGAACCTTGTCCAAATATTGGTTTTTCAATAAATTTTTGTGTAAGCATCTCCTTTTGCGCAAACTTGATTGGCTCTTTTCCAGAATCAAATGCATTCATAAAAACTTCTGAATATCCATCTATCAATTCTGGATTGTCCGATTTTATTTTAAAAAAAACGATACATAGTATACCCAAAAAAATAAAAGTACTTCTTATTAAGGCTGTTTTGACTTTTTTCGAAAAAAAACCTGAAAAAACAAAAGGGATAAAAGGCAAAACAAACATCATAAGCATTACACTTCTTCTCCCAGAAATTATTAACAAAAAAAAAGTAGCAAATAAAACTATAGATTGTATTATTCTAGAAATACCTATCTCATATTTTGCTAATAATAATAAAAACAATACTGGTGTTGTAAACGTTAAAGTATTTAAGTTTACAAAATTCATTCGGGAACTATCACTATAAATACTAAACGGTATCTCTACTGTATAAATATTAGGAATATCAACTCCAACTAACACACCCCATGCGTAAACTAAATCATAAAAAACTATAAAAAGATGAGCAAAAAAAATCACTTGAACAATTTTTATAAAATATTCAGTCTTTGTCAAAAAAAGTGAAAATAATGCGAAAAAAAAAGGGTATATGCAATATATAGTTACAAATAAGAAAGGATGAGGATTTTGATAAAAAAATCCTAAATAAATGCCGTAAACACCATACATAAAAATCAGTATAAATATAACACGGGCCTTAATTGACAAATTTGAAGGCACTTTTCTTATTAATACTACTAATGCAAGCATTAATGCCATTTTTATTGGATTGTATTGTGAAATAAAGGTCATCATTAAAAACAATAATGATAAACCGCAAAAGGCAATTAAATAATTTCTAGAAACCTTTATATCCATCATTAATTCCTTTAAAAATATTCTTCAATTTAGCAGAAACATTATCTTCAACTATAACAAGTAATAGAATTGACTTTATGAAAAAGAAATTCTTTTTAAGTATCCAAACTGGAAATTTTTTAAAATATGTTTTAGTTAAAAAAAAATGATTTCGTGAGTAATAATATCTTCTGATTAAGTTATGATTTGAAGATTCCAATCCATATTTTTTTACGGGAGTACCTAATTTATGACTCAATAATGGAGCTTCAATTCGTACAACGTTATATCCTGCTATTTTAACTCTTAAAGCAAAATCAAAATCAACACTATCTATAAACAATTTTTCATTGTAAAAACCAATAAAATCAAATATTTTTATGGGATGTAATGTTCCGGATGTTATTAATGTTAAACTATTTTTCCAGGTTATTTTATCAATATTTTCCGTTTTATCTGAAAACTTTGTTCCTATCAATCCAATATTTTTTTCCTTTTTTAAAACTTCCGAATAATAATCAAGTAATTTTATATTTGGCAGTGAATCTTGATCAAATGTAATGACCCACTCGTAAGATAATTTAATAGCTTCAGAAATTCCTTTGTTCAATGCCCATGCAATTCCTTTATTTTTTTCTGAAAAAATAACATCAATTTTATTTAAATACTCATTAGGCAATAAAGATTTTATATCTACAACTGAATTATTGTCAACTATAAAAACCTTATCTACGATTTCTAGGTGGCGAACTACATTATTTACAAAGCTTGAATCTGGATTATAGGTTACTATAACGATGCAGGTATTAAATTTATTTGGTAAACTACTTTCCATTTATTTTTTAAAATCACTTAAAAGCTTAAATATTATCGTTTTACAACTACTTTATTATTTCATAAAATTGATCTGAAAACTCCTTAGTTCTCATTTCTAAAGTTGGTTGATTATCAAGTCTTAAATCTTGAAAATTATAATTATTATTCAACACCGATTCTAATATATTAGCTAATTCATTTTCATCATCTGGATTAAAATAGATTCCTCTAACTGGATCTTGTTCTCTATGAACCGGTATATCTGACAAAATTATAGTTTTATTTATACTTTTTGATTCTTCAACAGTTGAACTCCATCCTTCAAAATATGATGGGTTTATTATTGATAAGGAATTATTCATCAAAGAAAACACCTTATCATAGGGTATTAATCCTAAAAATAAAATATTTTTTTCTAAATCATTATCTTTTACGTATTGTAAAAGTTTTCCAAAATGCTGACCACCATCTCTATAATCATTATGTGACCCTGTTGTTACCAAAAGAACATCTAGACCTTTTTTCTTAAGCAAATTAATAGCTTTAAAAACTATTATATGATTTTTATGACTCCAAAATTGATTTGGCAAATAGAAAAAATTACCCTTAATTCCTAACTCCTCTGCGTCGAAATTTGCTTCAATTGATTTTACATCATTTTGAGGTTGAGAAACAAAATGCAGTACTTTTACTTTATCTGCAAAATTATGATATTGAGTCAATAAGTCATTTTTTGCAGCATAGCTACTAACAACTATTACATCACTTTTAAGTATCCATTTTGTATGTAGTTTTTTTACATAAGATAATTGCTTCGATGTCCACAAATCAGGATAATGTAGATACTGAAAATCTGGTATCCAATTTATAGTTTTAATATTGCTAAAAGGATAAACATAATTAGAATGTGAAATACAATTTATCTTGTGTTTTTTTAATAAATAAAACACAAAAGGATCGAAACCAATAAATTTTTCGCAGATACGGCTTAATAGCCAAGCTATACTTTTGCGTTGAAGTATTCTAGTTCTTACGATTTTAGTGTATGGAGAAAATAAATCTTCATAAGATTTATCTATATTTTGTGGTACAAATAAAACTATTTCTGTTTCATTTGAATGGTGTTTGTTTAAAGCAAAAAAAAGATTTTTTAAATAATTAATACCTCCCTTATACTCAACAGTAAAATTTAATAAAAACCCAACTTTAATCATTATTTAGAGATTTAAAATATTGAACATATTGTTTTATACCATCCTCTATACTTATAGTTGGCTCCCAGTTCAAAGATTTAGATTTTTCGATATCAGCCCAAAAATGCATTGGATCACCTTCTTTAGTATTGCCATTAAACTCAATCTCTGTAGATTTTCCTATGTATTTATTTAGCATCGAGATAATATCATAAATAGATGTCTCAATTCCAGAACCCCCATTTATAACTTCAAAACCAGCGAGCTTAAGAGAGAACATACACAATAGAGAGGCTGCATCAGATACATGTATCCAATCTCTTGTTTCTTTTCCGGTGCCAAAAAAAACTGCATGCTCTAATTTATCAATTTTTTTACATGCATCCCATAATAGTTGTTTTTGTAAACCATCACCGTAAATAGAAAAATATCTGATTATTCCAATATCAATATTAAAATTATTATGATAAGAGAGGCATATTTCTTCAGCTATTTTCTTATGAAAACCATATGGCGAAACTGGAGTTGAAACCATTTCTTCTTTTATCCTGATATGATCTAAATTACCCTGAACTGCAGGACTTGACGGATAAATAAATTTACATTTATTATTTTGTAATCGAATATATTCTAATATAGATAAGGTACTTTGTACACTTTTTTGAAAATCTTCATATGGGTTTTCCCATGAAAATCCAACTGAACCACTACCTCCGCAGTGAACTATAATATCAAATTTATGATTAATGTTAAGCAATGCTTCAAATGTAATTGTGGTTTCATACCATTCATCTATTCCCCATTTAGAATATTCATCTTTATCCCATTTACCATGGCCTATTCCTGCAACGTAATTTCCAGACTTTTTAAATTCTCTTGCTACATTTCTACCTAAAAAACCGTAGGCACCGGTTATTAAAATTTGTTTCATTGATATTTATTTCTTTAGCTCGCCTTCAAGTTTTTTAATAACTACTGCTGGATTTCCTCCAACAACTGTCCAGGCAGAAACATCTTTTGTAACTACACTTCCTGCACCAACAATTGCACCTTCACCAATTGTGACACCTTTTAATATTATACAGTTCATTCCAATCCAAGCATTTGAACAAATTTTAATTGGCTTAGAATCAACCACATCCCAGTTTTTATTTTCAGTAAAAAATTTACCTTCTCTATAATCAGATAATTGTTGTAGAATGTCATTTTGGCGTTCTTTATAATCTAGAGAATGTGAATTATGATCATATACGAACGTTCCCCATGCCATAAAAACATTATCTTCAATTTCAATTTTACTGCGACATATTAAGTTACTTCGTCCAATAAAGACATTGTTTCCAATAATAACCTCGCCCACAGAAGATTCAAAGGATATTAAACAATCTAAAATAGTATCATCCCCAATTTTAATATATTTTTTATCTTTAATAGGATTACTTAGATTAATGGAGAACATTTCAAAAAAATGCGAATTCCCTATTTCTAAGTGATTACTTAATTTTTTTAAATTACTTTTTAATCTATATTTTCTAAAAAAACTTAATGCTTTTGATAACATATTTACAAATTCGTTATTTTTTAAATCTTAATAATTACTATTGAACGTATTATTTATATCGTGCCTTAAACCAATTTTTAATATCAAGCATCTTATTCAAATTATATAAACAAAAAGCAGAAGCTAATATCAAAAGAACTCCATTCAATATATATTGAATAAAACCCTCAAGGTATAAAGAACAGAACAATGTTAGTCCTACAAAACTGCCTAAAATTAAAATGTATTTTACATTTATAATAGAAAATTTAAATGAATTGAGCTGTTTTGCAGAGTAAACGCCAAAAACTAGACATACAAAATTAGCAATGAGAAAACCTATTCCCAGAACATTAAAACCAAAATATTCCCAACCAAAAAAAACAAAACTTATATAAATAATCTGCCTTAGAGTTTCGATAATAATAGCATACCAACCTTTATTCAACGAAAGATAAAGAACCCCAACAGTATAGCTTATAAATGTAAAAAATGAAGCCATCATTTGCCATTTTAAAACTGATACTGCTGAATGAAATGAATTAGTGTATAATATGTTTATTGCTAATGTTGCAAACGCTATCATTCCCATAAGCATTGGTGTACCAACTAACAGTGTCATCTCTAATTGTTGATTTATCAACTTATTACTCGCTTCTTTATTGTCTTTAATAGCACTTAGTCGAGGAAAGTAGTCTGCCAACATAGAATTTAGTAATATATTTATGTACATAGTAGAAATGATCCACACAGCTTGAAAATAGCCAACAGAATCCATCCCTAAATGAGTTCTAATTAAAACTCTAATAACATATAATGAAATTGTAGCAACGAAACCATTTACAACAATGAAAAACCCTAATTTCGCCATTCCTAAACCTTCAGAAAAAGTCTCTGATAATGACAATTGAACTTTTTCTGTAATTACTTTTCTTGCATAATACCATGACACCGTAAGCGAGCCAAGTGCAGTTAAAATCATTGAAGGAACAATTCCTGCTATCCCAAACCACCAAAAAATAGGCAAAGAAATTAGGGTTCCTAAAATAGACCCCAATAGAGTCGCTTTAGCCATTTCTTTTATTCGTCTTAGCCCTTGTAGGATTGCAAGCTGACCTGCTGAAACAGCACTTATCAGCAATGTTACTGACATAAATGCTATACTATATGTATATCCATCATTACCAAAAGAGTAATTGCTAAAAAAATTACACAAAACAATTACAACCAACATACCTACTAAACCTGTACCAAATTCCCAGCGTCTTAGTACTAATATGGTTCTGGCTACACGTTGTGAATCAGTATTGTTTTCTGCAACATTTTTTACACCGCTAAAATTTATTCCTAATCCTGTACCATTTCTAACTAATTCGACAATTGTTTGAAAAATACCTGCTACTCCTACACCTGCAGGCCCTAATAATATTGCTATTATTTTGTTTCTTATAATACCAATAATTATATTTATAATTTGTGCACCTCCAACAATAGAAGTGGATTTAAATATCTGTTTATACGATTCCTTATTTTCTTCCATTTATTATTAACTATTAATTCTATAAAAATAGAATCCTAATATTTTTTGCTTTACTTATTTTGACACACAAAGTCAATAATAAACTATTCTTTATATTAATGTAAAAATTGATTTTACAAAAAATTTCACATTCCAAAACAAAATGATTACTCCTTTTTGTAAAAAATTTAATTTGATTTTCTTTTTAAAGAAATGCATTGAGAACTGCAAATTTAATTTCCAAAGTTCAAAAAGCGTAACTTTTCGTTTTGCAATCTTGTTATGTATGCAAACATCATCATCATCAAGCATAATTTTATAAATGAATGTAGAAAACATTAGTCCTCGTCCATATATTGTAAAAATTATTTTGGCTAACTCATATGATGATATTCTTAATTTTTCAACGCTTTCAATATATGCATCAAATTCTAATATTCGTTTAGCAGGAGAAAAATAAACATTGTTTACATCATAAGTAAACGAAGGGCTTTTGCTGGCTTCATCTTTGCTTTCTGTAAAAAATGAGGGTAATTTTAGGAGCTGAGATTTTCCAATCATCGCCATTTCTGCATTAATTAAATCAGGATAAAAGGAAAAAGGTTTTTGTTCAGCAAATATATTTTTGACAAGTTCTAAATTCCTATATTCTGCCGTTTTGTAGAACATCCCTGAAGGATGGCTTGATAAATAAGCCATATTTATAATAGAATCATACCCCTTTTTGTAGATAATACTTGAGCCCAACAAGTTTTCATTTTGAATATTCAAATCACAACGTCCAAAAACTATTTCAGAATCTATTGTGACATTCTCTATTATTTTTTTTATACTGCGAAAATCTAAATAATCTTTATCAAGACAAAGCACAGCAAATTTTCCTGAGCCTAAACTAATAGCTTTTAAAGGATTAAGAATTCCTCCAATATTTTCTTGATTTTGAAAAAAAGAAAATCGTTTGTCTGTAATTTTATTTAATAAGCTTTTTGTGTTATCTGTAGAACAGTTGTCTAGCACAACTACTTCTATATCTTCTCCTTCATAAAGTAAAATATCATTTACCAACTTGTAGACCTTTTCACATCGATTGTAAGTTGGAATACAAATACTTATAATTGGAATTAATTCCATAATTTTATTTAGGCTTCAAAATTATTAATCTTTTTTCTTTGTCTAACCTGTTGATATTACTGAAAAATCTTTTTTCTTAGTTAAAAAGTATCCTTCAATAAATCTATAAGAAAGACCAGAAATTAAAATTACTAATATGAATATTATTGGATATGCTATTATCAGTAAATCAACCTTATATAGAAAAGTTAATACAAGATTTATAATCAAAACATGGTACATATATACACCATATGAAATTTTTCCTAGATAGTCGAAAATAGGGTAATCAATATTAAATATACTTGTTTTAGTCCTTACGAGATTTAAAATAATAAAACCATACAAAACTGCATGAATCTCCCAGAAAAAACCATGAAAATCATTACCAGAAATAAGTATTACAACTTCTAATAAATAAATAAATATTTGAAAATATTTATTTAAAATAAAACTCTCATCATTAATTTTAGTATGAACAATAGCAAATAGTGCACCTATCAATAAACAATCAAATTTAAGTCTATGTCTAAAAATTATATTTGTATTAAATAATGTATTATAGGAAAACTTATTGATTAGGGTTTGATTATGAGTTGCAAATGAGAGAAAAACACATATAAGCAAATATGCAACTGTAAAAGCAATAATAAATACTACTATTTTTCTTTGGTTAAATTTCTTTACTACAAAAGGCCAAAATATATAAAATTGTTCTTCTATCCCAATTGACCATGCTTGTACACAATATAAAATTGGACCAATTATAATAGATTGTATATGTGGAAGAAATAATACATACAATATTATATTAGAGGCAAAATGATCATGTACATTAACAAATGGAGAACCAATTTTTAAATCTTGAAATTGAGGCATAATAAAAAAACCTAAAATCATTATTATAAAATAAAGAGGCCAAATGCGTAACAACCTTCTAATAATAAATTTTTTTATTGATATGCCAGAAGGAGTTTCTTTCTCTATAAACAGAAGTGATGTAATTAAGAAGCCACTTAATACAAAGAACAAATCTACACTTAAGCTTCCCATTATTTCTATAAATGGTATATCATAAATGTTTGGCAACCCTTTAGCCATTTTAATTTGCTCTGTATGTGCTATAACTACTAAAAAAGCCGCTATAAAACGTAAGGTATTTAAATTTGCAAAGTGTATTTTTTTTATCATTGTGGGGTTGCACTAGGCGTGCATATTAAAAAAGTTCATGATAGTATCTAAGTAAATATTAATAAAATATTTTTATTAATATTTACTTTAAATTCACAACTAAAGACTCTTGCTTTAAGTTTATTCATTTAAATAATCTCGAATAACATTTGCTATATAATCATAATGAGATTCGTTTAACCCAGGCCATACACCTAACCAAAACGATTGATTCATTATAGTATCAGTATTTTCTAAAGATCCTACTACACGATGATCGATATTTGCATATGCAGGCTGTCTTAACAAATTGCCTCCAAATAATAAACGTGTGCCAATTTTATTTTTTTCTAAATGCTGTACTAACATATGGCGGTCATTTGCATCACCTTCACGAAGAGTTAATAAAAATCCAAACCATGATGGTTCTGAATTTGGTGTTGGCTCAGGCAATATAAAAACCTCTTCAAATTCTTTCATACGCTCATACAAAGCAGCATAATTTTCCTTACGGCGTTGTACAAATTGATCTATTTTTTTAATTTGTGAAACTCCAAATGCAGCCTGCATATCAGTGACTTTCAAGTTAAATCCGATATGAGAATATGTATACTTATGATCATATCCATATGGCAATGTGCCTAATTGTTGTCCAAAACGACATCCACATGTATCATCTTTTCCTGGTTCACAATAACAATCACGACCCCAATCACGGAAACTTTCAGCTAATTTTGATAAAATTGGGTTATTAATTAATACTGCACCACCTTCTCCCATTGTTATATGGTGTGCAGGATAAAAAGAAAAAGTAGAGATATCACCAAAAGTACCCGTTTTTTTTCCATTATAAGTCGCACCTAAAGAATCACAATCATCCTCTACCACCCAAAGATTATATTTTTTAGCTACACGCATTACTTCATCTAAATCAAAAGGATTACCCAATGAATGCGCAATCATAATTGCCTTTGTTTTAGGACTAACTGCTGCTTCAATCATATCTGCTTTCACATTGTGTGTTGCGATATCAACATCAATAAATACTGGAATAGCTCCAAACTGAATAATTGGATTTATTGTTGTTGGGAAACCTGCGGCTACGGTAATAACTTCGTCTCCAGGCTTTATTGCTCTTTCTCCTAATTTTGGAGAAGTTAAGGCATAAAATGCTACAAGGTTAGCAGAAGATCCTGAATTTACTAAAAGAGATCTGTGCGCGCCAAAATACGCAGCAAAATCTGCCTCAAACTTATTTGCAAAGCGTCCTGCTGTTAACCAACCATCAAGAGCTGCATCAACTCCCATTAAAATATCCTCCTCATCTAATACTTTTCCTGTAACTGGAATGTAGTTTTGTCCTGCAACAATTACTTGAGTTGATTTCTTTTTTGCTATTTCTCTTAAGCTATTTAATAGAGAATCTTCTTTTAAATTTTGTAACATATCAATGATTGATTAAATCTTTTTATTTTTAACTTTTAGTTCTAATTATTTTTTTTTAACTGATTCCACAAAATTGTTCTATTAATTGCTTCATCAATTGTAAATATTTCTTTAAAATGTAATTCTTTTTTAATTTTATCAGTATTAGGTACCAGTTTGGAAACGCTTAAATAATCCTTAGATGATCTAGATAAAATTTCCATTTTGGATCCTGATTGATTTTGAATTTTTATAGCCAATTCATTTAAAGATATTGAAGTACTGCTGCCTAAATTATATATTTCGCCAATTTTACCATCAATTAATGATTTTAAAATGCAATATGCCATATCACTTGCATATAAATAACTTCTTTCAGTCAATCCATTTCCTACAATTCTGATTGGTCCACCTAAAATTGCATCTCTAATAAAGCTATTAATTGCCCACGGTTTTTCTATGTCTTGATATGGGCCTATAAAGGCAAATGGTCTCAAAATTACTATAGGCAGCCTTAAATTATTTTTGTAGTAAGAACATAAAGTTTCACTTATTCTCTTAGACTCAGCATAACAATTAGCAATATTAAGTGCTTCAAAAGAACCAAAAGAATTTTCGCTTATTAATTGTTCTGTTTCATTTTTACCATAAACTTGGTGTGAACTTAAGTGTACTATTTTTTTTAAATCCTGAATTCTAGAAGCAGCATCCAATAAAGATTGAGTGCCCTTATAAAATGTTTCAATTGTTTTTAAAGGATCAGAAACATGTTCTCTATTATCTGGAGAACCTGCAGCATGAATAATATAATTTATATCACTAGGTAAATCATGCAAATACCTTACATCCTGCTCTATAAAATTTATAAAGCTTTTTTCTGCCAAATGAGGAACGTCTTCTTTAAACTTAACTATATCTCTACCTAACAAATATAATTTAATGTTTACATTGCTGGCAGAATTTATATAAGACACCATTTCCGCTATCCACTTACCAATAAACCCTGTTCCGCCAGTGATTAGTATTGATTGATTATCCAAAATTGAAAAACTTTCAATTTCTACACATGAAGTTTTACAGTCCTCAAATACAATTTTATTTTTAGCTAAACTCATTATTTTCGATTTCTAATTAAATCCATCACTACCTCAATAATAATATCTTCTTGACCTCCAACAATTTTTCTTTTACCTAACTCACGATAGACATCTCTTGGATCCACTTCATATTCATTTGAAATTCTGGTAACATGTTTTGCAAAACCCGAAAAAACTCCTGATAAACCACTAACAATACTATCTGATTTAATAGTAGGAACAGTGCTCATGATTTTTTTCTCGGCTATATCAGATGCATCAAGAATTTTGTATAAATCTATTCCGGTTACATATCCCATTTTTTCTAAAACAGCAACCAAAACTTCTAATTGTGCATTTCCAGCACCAGCACCAAAACCTCTCGCAGTTCCATCAAGAATTTTTGCTCCCGACTCAATAGCTGTGATAGAATTTGCGATAGCCATTCCGAGATTGTTATGTGCATGAAAACCTACTGGAACTTTTAGTCCATTAACTAATGCTGAAATCTTTTCTTGGACATCAGATGGCAAATAAGCTCCCGCTGAATCCATAACAATAATTCCTTCTGCTCCATATAACTCCATTTTCTGTGCTTCCTCTACCAAAACAGATGCTGAAGCCATATGGCTCATCATTAAAACGCCATATGCTTCTTTCCCTCTTTCTCTAACATAACCAAGATGACGTTGTGTAATATCAGCTTCAGTACAGTGAGAAGCTACCCTTATTACATCAACTCCAATATCTATAGCATTTATTAAATCTCGTTTTATAGTAGCAAACCCTGGAATAACATGTATTCCTAATTTACTTTTATTAAGATGTTTTCTAGCCGTCTCTAAAATGGTTTTATCATCTTCTTTACTTAATCCTACTTGTAACGAAGATGCCCCTAATCCATTCCCATGACCTACTTCTACAATAGGAACTCCTGCTTTATCAGCAGCTTCAGAATAAATTGCAATTTGTTCAGCACTTAACTGATGAGCGCAGGCATGATTTCCATCTCGTAATGTAGGATCGCTAATTAATATTTGTTTAATCATGAAAATTTATTTGATATTATTAAAACTTTTAGAATATTGTTCAGCAACAGCAATCGCTGCACAATTGATAATATCTAAATTACCAGCATATTTAGGCAAATAATCTCCTAATCCTTGTGCCTTCACCATAATTACTATTCTTCCGTTTTCAAAAACAGGTGGAACTAACAAGCTATACCCTGGTACGTAATCCTGTATTTTTTTTATCATTATATCAATTTCTTTTTGCAAATATTCCATATTTGGATTCTCAACCTGAGCAAAGATAGTAGTTTGCATATCGATACAAGGATCAGCAGGATTCAAATTTAAAATTGCTTTTGTTCTAGGAACATTAGAAAAATGTTTTATACCATTTTCAGTAGTATCAACATATTCATCTAAATTCAATCTAGTTGCTGGCCCGGCGCTTCTTGAAGCAATACTCGAAACTACTTCAATATATTCTACATTCTTCTGAGTCTTCCCTATCACGTGAGCAATAGGAATTGAAGCCTGACCACCACAAGTAATCATGTTTACATTTCTATGTTCTATAACTTCATCTAAATTTACTGCAGGAATACAAAATACTCCTAATTTAGCAGGAGTCATATCAACAACGATTTTACCTAATTTATCTAAAATATCCCAATGAATTTTAGCATCTTTAGCAGATGTTGCATCAAAAACCAAATCAACTAAATCTGAATTTTTTACTATCGCATTTATACTTTCATCAGAAACCTTAACCCCCATAGCAATAGCTTTAGCCATACCTGGTGAAGACAGATTTCTACCTATAAATAATACACATTCTAAAAACTCAGAACGCTGGATTTTTATTAATAAATCAGTACCTATATTTCCACTCCCTAATATTGCTACTCTTAATTTTTTCATTTTTTAAATATTAATTGATATTCCCAACTCTAATAGTTTCTCTTCACTAAGTTCAGGAACCATTTCATGTAACATATTTGATTTAAAACTACCATTTGGTAATTTCACTGACGTCACTGCAGGAATCATAGTCACATTTTCAGGAACAATTATTTCTACAATTACCGGTCCTTTTTTATTATTAAGATCAGTAAATAGCTTTTCTAATTCACTATACTTATCTTTACGTATATATTCTAAATTGTAAGCATCAGATAATTTTTCCCAATTGGGGAATGTTACTCCCGTATCTTGACTTGCTGCAGCAATATGACCATCCAAAAACGAAGCTTGACTATTTCTTATTGAAGCATAACCATTATTATTTATAATGATAATTTTGCAATTTAAGTTGTAGTGTGAAATTGTTTGTAATTCCTGAACATTTAACTGCATTGATCCATCACCAACCAAACAAATAATGTTTTTAGCTGGCGCAGCAAATGCAGCTCCAATAGATGCTGGTAAAGCATATCCCATTGCTCCTAATGCTCCAGATAATATTATTCTTTGATCTATTTTACTTAATAAAGCTTGTCCCGTTATATAATATAAAGAACCAGAATCTGCAATTACAATATCATCATCATTCAAATTATTACTTAACAAGTCTATAAAATGATATGTATTAATTTGATCATCTAAGCGAACATGAGGTTCATTAATTATTAGAAATTCCTTTTTCCATTTTGTTAACTTCTCTAACCATAAATTAACTTTCAAAGTTTCCACTTCATTGTATAATTTACTTATAAAAGTAGATACATCTGATTTAATTTGAAGATTGCTGATACCTTTGTTCTTTTCTAGAACAGCATCATCAATATCTACAACAATTTTTTTTGCATTAGGCGCAAATGATTCTAATTCATATCCTGTAGTTGTAATATGAAGGCTTGTTCCTATAGTAATTATTAGATCTGAAGTTTGAACAGCAAAATTTCCAGCTCTGTCTCCTCTTAGACCAACTTTTCCGACATATAAATTGTCTATATAGGGTAATAAATCATTAGCTAATTGAGTGGTAACTACAGGTATTTGTAAATGACTAATTAGAGCTCTAAATTGTTCAACCTGATTAGCTGCTCTAATACCATGTCCCGCTATAATTAACGGTTGTTTAGCATTTTTTAAATCATTTTTTAAAGTATCTAGATCGAAGTTATATTTCATTTCTTCAGGAGAAATAAAATGTAATAATTCATCTTCATCAACCATTGCTCCTTGAACATCCAGAGGAATATCTAGCAACACAGGTCCAGGACGGCCATTTGTAGCCAAAAAATAGGCTTTTTCTAAGTGAAATAAAACTTCTTTTGGATTGTTCAAAAAGAAAGAATATTTAGTAATAGGTTTGGTAATTTCAGAAATATCTACTTCAAAATTGCCTAACATTCTTAAGTTATCAATTCCACTTTCTCTTGATGTAAGTGAAGCTCGACTCTGTCCTGTTAAAAACATAACTGGAGATGAATCTAACCAAGCTCCTGCTATCCCAGTTACGGTATTAGTTGCCCCTGGTCCGCTGGTAGCATAACATACTCCTATAGTGTTTTTTACCCTGGCGTATGCTTCAGCAGATATAGAACATGCTTGTTCATGATGGTTACAAACATATTTTATTTTTTTTGATTTACTAACTGAATCCAGTAAATGCATCATCATCCCTCCCGATAGTAAAAAAACATGCTCTACTCTTTTCTCTTCAAAAAAATTAACTATTAAATCTGATACTTTAATTAATCTACCCATTAATTGTCGCCTTTAAAATTATTTAATGTATTTTTAAATGTGGTTTTAAGCACATAACTATCAACACTATGAACAAATACATTTACTCCCTTATTCTTATATTTTTTTTGATCTTCAATACTGTTGACCATTAGTCCGACTTGTTTTGATGCTTTTCTACATTTTTCAATAATTTCATCCATCAACATCAATAACTTAGGAGAATCCATAATGCCAATACAATCCAATTGTGCAGATAAATCGTAAACACCTATATATAAAATATCTAATTCTAAAATACTAAGGATTCGATCTAGTTCCGTGATCGCATTTAATGTTTCTATAATTGCAATACACTTAATCTTTTTTTCAGAAATATTCTCGTATCCATACTTACCTGCTGAAACAAATGGGTTGAATCCACGTATCCCCTTAGGTGCATATTGGGTCATTTTAGTTGCCAAATTAAAATCCTCATAATTATTTAATTGAGGAAAAACAATTCCATCAGCACCTAAATCCAAGCAACGTTGAACTTCAACTTTATCCAATCCACTTACCCTCACATATGCCAATGATTTATTCAAATGGCAAATTCTAATATCTTGTTCCAAAGTATGAAAATCATAAGCGCCATGTTCACAATCCAATATTTGAAAATCGTATTTACTCTGAGCAATAATATCGGTTAAAGTCATTGACGGAATTATTCGCCAAATACCATGTGATTCACTATTTTCATTATAATTCATAATTTAAAAATAATTTGATTAGCGAATAAGTTTGTTGTATGCAATTGTTTTTTTTATACAAGTTTCTAAGTTTGTATAAATCCCTAAATTTAAATTTTTTATAGCCTTATCAGTATTAGGAACATATCTTAGTGGAGGTTTATTAGACCTTGGTGTTTTAGTAATCACTTTTATATGATTTGCATTGTCTTGTTTTGAGATAAGATTTGCAAGATCAGATATCGTGATACCTTTATTTGATCCAACATTATAAGGACTATTATTTTCTCCGCCAAATAATATTGTCCACAACCATACTGCCAAATCAGCAGAATACATATAAGACCGGTAGGGTGTTCCATCTCCTTCGATAACTATATCATCATTATCTAATAAATTTTTAATAAAATTACCGGCTGCAAAATGAGAATTTAATTCTAAGAATGGCCCCATAAAAGCATAACATCTTGCAATTTTAACTGGTAAATTAAATAATTTATAATGAGCTGCACATAAGAGTTCTGCCATTCTTTTCCCTTCGCCATACATAGACATTGCATCTGATGTGATAGGGGCTCCTATGAAATTTTCTGAAATATTCTCAATATCTGAAGGTTGTCTTCCATATACTGCTCCACTACTAGTAAGTAAAAATGATTTTACATTTTTTAACTCTGCAAATTCTAAAACTCTTTTAGTTCCGTTTACAACCGTTTCGAACATAACTAGTGGTTCCTCATCATTCAACTTTACACTAGCCTCAGTAGCTGCATGAATTATATAATCAATATGGTTTTCTATAAAATCAAAATTAAGAACATCACCTTCTAAAAAACTAATTTCATTATAATCCTCAATCCACTTATTTTTATCTAGAAATTTATTTTTATCACGTGTAAGAACTATTATATTTGAATTTAATTTTAATTTCCTATTAATAAAAATAAAACTCATTAATAGCCAGATTCCAAAAAAACCGGTACCTCCTGTAAGGAATATTGTTTTATTTTTATTTTCTAACCAAAGATTTTTAGTATTTTCAAATACTAAATTTAAATCATCTTCAAAATAATTCAGCATTTATTATTTATTTAAAAAATAATTGATTTGTTCAGATGTGAAACTCGAAATGCTTCTAATATCTTCAAAAAAAGCTTTATACCAATCGATCGTCATGCTAACTGCTTTTTCTGCATCTAATTTTGGCTCCCAATTCAACTCAGTAATTGCTTTACTAATATCTAATTTTAGCAATCCCGCCTCATGAGGCTGGTTTTCATCAAACTCAACTTTATATTCTCCTTTTCCCCAACTTTGAATTGCTAGATTTAGCATTTCTTCAACTGGCAATGCATCTGATATATGGGGTCCAAAATTATAAGGCTGATTAAATTCAAGCGGATTTTCTGCCAAAAGAGAACCTAATAATAAATAACCAATAATAGGCTCTAAAACATGTTGCCAAGGCCTAACTGATTTAGGATTTCTTATTACTACTGCCTTATCAGATGCAAAAGCTTTTGCTATGTCAGGAATCAAACGATCTTTTGACCAATCTCCTCCTCCAATAACATTTCCAGCTCTTCCAACAGCAATTGATTTTTTGTGATTATTATATGTATTACTATTAAAAAATGAATTTCTGTATGAATCTATAAGAAGTTCAGAACATGCCTTACTTGCACTGTACGGATCATATCCTCCTAATCTATCATTTTCACGGTATGGATAAATCCACTCATTATTATGGTATACTTTATCAGTAGTAATTAATACTACATCACATTTTTTTTCTAATAAGCGAACAGCATCTAAAACATTAGCAGTACCAATAACATTTACTTCAAAAGTTTCTGCTGGAATATCATAAGACAAACGAACTAGTGGCTGTGCTGCAAGATGAAAAATAAAATCAGGCTGAAAATCTAAAACCTCTTTCTCTAGGCGTTTTTTATCTCTTAAATCTGCAATTACAGAATCACATATTTTCTGTCCATCAATAAGAAGGAATAAATCATCCTTAGTTTGCGGCTCTAAAGCATACCCTTTTACTTCTGCTCCTAATAGAGATAAAGTTTTTAACATCCAAGAACCTTTAAAACCGGTATGACCAGTTAAAAAGACTTTTTTCCCATCATAAGATGTTTTTAATTTTTCAAATAATGAAACTACCATGTTTTCCATTTTGCATTTCCAGAATTCCACATTGCTTCTAATTCTACTCTATCTCTTAAAGCATCCATACATTTCCAAAATCCGTTGTGTTTATATGCTGCTAATTGTTGATCCTTAGCAATAGCTCCCAAAGGCTCCTTTTCCCATTGAATATCCTCAACATCATTTTCAAGATATTTAAAAATCCCTGGTTCTAAAACAAAAAAACCTCCATTAATCCACATTCCATCACCAGCCGGTTTTTCGATAAAACTATCAACCTCACCTTCGTTTCCTATTTCTAAATTTCCAAAACGCCCTGGGACCTGTACACTAGTTAAAGTTGCTAATCTGCCATGCGATTTATGAAATTTAAGCAATTCAGATAAATTTACATCTGCAACACCATCACCATAAGTAAGCATAAAAGTTTCATCTTTTACGTATTTCTGGATACGTTTCAACCTTCCTGCAGTATTTGTATGTAAACCTGTATCTATTAACGTAACTTTGAAGGATTCAGTCTCTGAATAATGGACATTAATATTATTATTGGCTAATTCAATTGTTACATCAGAATTATGCAAATAATAATTATAAAAATATTCTTTAATAAAAGTCGCTTTATATCCTAAACAGATAACAAACTCATTGTAACCATGTTGCTCATACATTTTTAATATATGCCACAAGATAGGTTTTCCACCAATCTCTACCATCGGCTTTGGTCTGGCTTCGGTTTCTTCCATAAGACGTGTTCCAAAACCACCTGCAAAAATTACTACTTTCATTATTATATTTTATCTATGATTATTTTTATTTATAACTCAACACAAACATTATTTGTCATGGGGTAACTACAGCATAATAAATATTCATTTTCATTTAAGTCTGTTCTAGGCTTGCTTAATCCGATCATTTTTAATTCCCCTGATTTAAGAGTTGCTTTACATGTACTGCAATTTCCTGTTTGACATGAGTATGGCAATTCAATACCTATTTCCAATGCTTCCTCTAATATTGAGTTCCCTTTGTTTATTGTAATTTTATTTTTACTCCCTTGAAAAGACAACACAATTTCCTGATTATTTATATCTTTAAAATCTTCAGGATTTTTAACAATTTCAAAATCTTCAGAAAAAAAGTTGTCCAAATTTCCTGTCAGATAGAGTAAAGAATCTCTAATTGTGTTTTTTAGACCTATAGGGCCACATACATAATGTCTTGTAGGTTGTTCAATTTTTTTTATCAGATCACTGACAAAATCAGAATTTATCCTTCCATGAAAATTATGTGATTCGTTATCAAAAAATTCTTCTTTAGAATAGAAATAGTAGATCTTAAAACGTTCTGAATAAATTGATTTAAGTTTTTCTAATTCTTCATAAAAAATTACTGATGTTTTGGATTTATTACCGTAAACCAAATAAATATTTATTTCAGGATGAACTTTGAGCAACTCTTTTATCATTGAAAAAAGAGGTGTAATACCGCTTCCAACTCCCCAAAATACAACAGAATATATTGATTCATTTACTTCAAAAATAAAATCACCGAGTGGCTCCTGAACCTCAATTACATCATTAACTTTTACATAATCATTGATATAATTTGAAACAATACCATCTGGTACTCTTTTTATTGTGACGTTGAGTGTGGAATCGATTATTGGGGTTGAAGAGAAAGAATAAGGCCTAATATATCTTCTCCCATCAATTCTAAATTGAAGCGTTAAATATTGTCCAGCTAAATATTTAATTTTTTTTAGTCCTGGCTGTTTAAAACAAACAGTTACAGTATCAACAGTTTCTTTTCGTATATCTTGAACCTTTAAAGTATAGTTTTTCATTATTGAATTTCAAAAAAGTAGTTTACTGAAAAAAAAGTGTTATTATTCTCTTAAAAATCAAATAAAACAACGCTAAAAATCCTGCTAAAAAACCACCCAACAAAATTCCTTTTGTCTTTCCAAAACGTTCCTTGGCTAATGGCAATATAGGTCTATCTATAATTTGAATTAAAGGTGTTTCTTTTCTTAAAGTTACTTTAGCTAATTCAGATTGCTTTACTAACTCCGTCAAAATAGCTGTATTAGCCTGAACGTCAACCTGTCTTCTAGCTGAAGGTGTACGACGAACATTCATTGCTGGATTCAAGTTAAAAGTATTGTCATTAGCAACGGCTACACCAGTAATTGATCCATTAAGCTCGCCTCGTATAGAATCAACCTGACGTTCTAAAATAGCCATATTAGTTCTAGCTTTTTTACTTTTTGTATCAATGTAAAAATCTGATACCTGTTTAGCCAAAGCTTCGCAAAAATATTTTGCAAATTGTTCATTTATATCAGATATTTCAATATTAAAAATAGATACCTTTTTATCTTTTTGACCTACAAATAATTTATCTCGTGACAAATCAAAATACATGATACCCAAAATACTATCTTGTGTACGTGTAAATAATTTTCGATTAGCATTTGGCAAAAATTGAATAGATGATAATTTTGGATTGTTATCCCATTTTTTTCTCCATTCATAGTCCTGAATATACATTTCTGCCAAAGAAACTTGTTTTCCATCTATATTAACAGGAGAAAGTAATGTTTTTTCAACCATTGCTCTAGACTTGAATAATTCAGTTAAATTAGAGCCCGTAAATATACCTCCGCCACTTCCTCCTAAATCTAGACCAAATGAACTTGCTAAACCTAAAGCTCCACCTATACCACCTCCTTTTTCATCTTCTAAAGCAAATGATAATGTTGCACTATAAATTGGTTTTTTTACAAAAGAATATGCTACTCCAAGTATTGCTCCAATTATAAATGCTACAATAATGATTTTCCACTGTGACAATAAATAAAAATACCATTCTTTTAATTTTAGCATTAATTCTTTTAACGAAATTTCATCGTTTTCAATAGGTTTATCCATTAAAATATTTATTTAAAAGCAGTAACAATTAACAATGCCAAGCTCGTTAGAACACTTCCAATACCAACCCATTCTCCAGTAGTCATTTTTTTAGTTTCTGGTTTTTCAGGAACTACTATCTGCGAATCTGGAGTAACTTTAGGATAAGACCTAAAAAATAAAAATGATCCTGTTACTGAAGCTTTACCATTGGGGTAAATTATATAAGCTTTTCTTTTCCATCCTCTATTATCAACACCTCCAACAGCATTTATATAGTATTTAAAACCTTTTCCACTTCTATATGGTATTTCAGAAGTTAATAAAACATTTCCTGTAACTTTCACACCTTCATTATAAACTGCAACTTCAATTTCATCGCCGGGAAATAATGTAACATTCGAATAGTGATTCTTATCTTTTACAATTTTTTCCCAGTTAACTGGAATAGTAGCATACTTTAAATCTTCAGTTAACTTTTTGGTTAATTTATCTTTTAGCGTATCATTTTTTGAAAGGTTCAAATCAATGCTCTGTAATTTTTCAATTTGATCCTGCTTAATAGGCCTTTTAATCTTCATTCCGTCTAAATTAGCAATTGATGTTAGACCTCCAGCTCTCATAACCACATTATAAACAGTTTCTTTTTTGTTTGCTAAAACATATTTACCTGGATAACCTACAGCACCGCTTACTATAACCATTTGAGGTTTCTCATAAACTGCCATTTTACGAATATTAATTACATCGAAAGGCTTTAAAACAAAGTTTTTAATTTGTTCGTTATTATCTGCCGTAATTTCAAGTTCTATTAACTCAATACGTTTTGGATCTGCGTCGTCTATGACATCTGATTTTACCATTCTGGCAATTTCAACTCTTTTGGATGCAGAGCCTGTTAACCCTCCAACTTGTACTACCAAATCATTTAAAGTTAAATTCTCAAAATACTCATATTCGCCAGGGTTTTTAACTTCTCCATCAATTGTTACCTTATATTCTTCTCTAAAATCTAAAATAGAATAGACTGTTATAATATCTTCTCTTTTTAATTCAATATCCGCATTTAAATCTCCTGATAAAGCTGCGCTTAAATCTATATTTACTATTTCTGTAGTTAAATCTGTTTTTAATCGAATTATCCTTGCTCTTTTTGTATATGCGTCTTCTTTAAGTCCTTCAGCTCTTGTAATAAGGTCAGAAATTCGCATTCCTTCACTGTATGAATAATAATCTGGACGAAAAACCGCTCCTTCAATTTTAATTCGATTTTCGAATCGATTCAAAATTTTAGTAACTCTAAAAACATCTCCCGATTGCGGTAAGTAAGAATTGTATTCACTTTCATTAATATCATGAACTTTAAATTCTTTTCCTGTTTTTTGTACTACATTCACAGAAGCAGTATATGCAAATTCATTAAATCCTGATGCAAAATTCAATAAATCGGCAAATGTTTCTCCGTTTTTCATTTCAAAAATACCAGGACGTTTCACTTCTCCTTCAACTGTCACTCTTTGACTATATGCTGGAATCCTAATTACATCATTATCTTTTAAGCTGACATTATCTGATTGATCTCCTTTAACTAAAAACTTATAGATATCAACATTTCTATAAACTTTGTTATTCCTGATTAATTCAATATTTCTATAACTTCCATTTTTACCGGGGCCGCCTGCTAAATGCAGGGCATTGTAAACTGTTGCCAAAGACGAAATTGAATAATTACCCGGCTGTTTACCTCCTACAATAGTAACTTTAATTGTACGGATTCGACTTAAGCTTACACTTACTTGAGACTGCCCAGAGCTAACTGTACTGTATACCCTTGCAATTGATGCCTTTATTTTTTGAGTTGCCGCTTCTATGGACATTCCTGAAACAGAAATCTGTCCTACGTAATCAATCGTTATTTTGCCTTCAACACTAACTGGTATACTTGCATTATATTCTTGAACTCCATAAACACTAACTTGTAATTCATCACCTGGACCTAAAATGTAATTCATTGGAGTAGCCAGCTTCAAGTCTGGTTCAAAATTCAATGTTGGATTGTCAAATAATTCCGATCCGAAAATTAATGCGTTTGTTGAGTCTTTTACCTTTTCATTAATTATCTTTTCTTGTTTTCTTCCTGATCCATTTTTATCTTCTTGGATTTTTGGTGTTTGATCATTCCCTTTAGCATTTTTTTTGGAAAATTCATTTAATTTGATTCGTAATTTATCAAATTCTACTTGACTCATTCCCTTAGAAAGTGCCATTGGTTCAACTTGTTCTATAGTAGTATTATTGCTTTTTAATTGTGCGTTAATTTTAGCTAAGTCATCATCTGATAAATAATCTACTTTTACACTACTTAAATCTTTAGATTTAAGTATATCTTGCGCATATGCATTACAAGACAACAATAAAATTAAAAATAGGGTAAGAACGTACGTGATTTTTTTCATGTTGATTTATAACTTTAGCCTTAAATAAGGCTTAATTAAAATTGTTTTATTTATGAATATTGTTTTTGGTAATAATCTTTATATAAACCTGATGTTACATTTTGAAGCCATTCTTCATTATTTAAATACCAATTTATAGTTCTTTCTAATCCTTCTTCAAAAGTGACAGAAGGTTTCCATCCAAGCTCTTTATTAATTTTTGAAGCATCTATTGCATAACGCAAATCATGTCCTGGTCTGTCCTTTACATATGTAATTAATTTTCCAGAAGTTCCCTCAACTCTTCCTAATTTTTGATCCATAATTTGGCACAATAATTTAACCAAATCAATATTTTTCCATTCATTGAAACCACCAATATTATAAGTGTCATGATTTTTACCTTCGTGAAAAACTAAATCTATAGCAATAGCATGATCTTCAACAAATAACCAGTCACGAGTATAATTACCATCTCCATAAACAGGAAGTGGCTTATTATTAATAATATTATTTATAAAAAGTGGAATTAATTTTTCAGGAAAATGGTATGAACCATAATTATTAGAACAATTAGTTAACACATAAGGTAATCCGTAAGTTTCACCATAAGCTCTTACAAAATGATCAGAACTTGCTTTAGAAGCTGAATACGGAGAATTCGGATCATAAGGAGTTGTTTCTGTAAAAAGCCCTTCTGTTCCTAATGAACCATAAACTTCATCTGTACTGATATGGTAAAATCTTTTTCCTTCAAAATTATCTTTCCATTGGTTTTTTGCTGCATTAAGCAAATTCATAGTACCAATAACATTTGTTTTCACAAAAGCTAAAGGATCTTCAATTGAACGATCAACATGAGATTCTGCAGCTAGGTGAAGTATACCATCAAAATTATATGTTAGAAAAAGTTCATTAATAAAAGCTTCATCAACTATATCTCCCTTTACAAAATGATAATTTGGATGATTCTCAATATCTTTAATATTTTCAAGATTTCCTGCATAAGTCAGTGCATCTAAATTAAAAATTTGGTAATCTGGATATTTATTTACAAAACGTCTGACTACATGTGATCCAATAAAACCAGCACCACCTGTGATAAGAATTCTTTTCATTTTGAATTTCATTAATTTAATAATTCTGAATTTATTCTTTCTAACTCACTGTAAATATCTTTTACATCCTGTGAGTTTTCTTTTTGTAGAATCAAATTGGCTGAATCTGTATATACAAAAATAGTATTTTTTAATCCTAAAAAAGTAGTATGTTTATCACTTCCGATAACCATATTACCATTTTGATCTACAGAATGACCGTTAAAAACTAAATAATCATAAACGGATTCAAATGACCCTAGATCTGACCATGAAAATGATGCAGGAACAACTTTAATTTTTTTACTGCGTTCCATCACAGCATAATCAATACTAATTGAAGGAATTTCTAAAGATAGATTTAAATCTAAAAAACCATCTTTACTCGCTTCCCAAACAGCTTTAGACTTTTGATAAACATCTGGTTGAAATTGTTTCAACTCTTCTAAAAGTACACCTGCTTTAAAGCAAAACATACCACTATTCCATAAGAAATTACCTTTAGCAATAAATTCTTTTGCTGTGGTTTCGTTTGGTTTCTCACGAAATGATATTACTTTATCTCCTTTATATTCAATATATCCATAACCAGTTTCAGGCTTAGTTGGAATAACTCCAAATGTTACAATAAAACCTTCTTGCGCTTTTGAAACCGCTTCACTTATTGCATTATTATAATTTTCCATTATATCAATAATATGATCTGATGGAGTTACAAGTAAAACATCCTCGGATTCAGAAGCAAATGCTGCAAATGCAATAGCTGCTGCGGTGTTTCGAGGTGTTGCTTCGACAACATTAATATATGAGGTCTGCGTTTTATCCATCACTTTTCCACTTAAATGATGATTATCAACGTTTCCAACTACCATAACTTTATTTGCCAAATGACTATTTCGATCAACTGTCATTTCAAATAATGATTTTCCTTCAAATATCTCTAAATATTGTTTTGGCTGACTTTTACGAGAAAGAGGCCATAATCTACTTCCTACGCCTCCTGTTAAAATTACATGTGTAATTGACTTATTTATACTCATCTTTTTTATATAAAAAAAGAACTTTTAGTTATTTATAATCTATTATCAGATATAGTACCTAAAACTCCTTTCACATCGTATATTAAACTATTTGTTTTTTGTAACTCAGAAAAATTTAATTCTAAAAATTCTGCATGAGCAACTCCTAGAACAATTGCGTCAAATTTATTATTCGGAACAGAGTTAATTGTTACTAAATTATACTCTTTTTTTACATCATTTGCATTAGCTAGCGGATCATATATGGTTACCGAGATTCCGTATTCTGTTAATGCTTTTACTACATCAACAATTTTAGTATTTCTAACGTCTGGGCAATTTTCTTTAAAAGTAATTCCAAGCATTAATAGCTCGGCTCCATTAACAGAAATACCTTTTTTTATCATCAACTTAACGACTTGAGAAGCAATGTATTCACCCATACTGTCATTTAAACGTCGTCCTGCTAAAATTATTTCAGGATGGTAGCCAAATTCTTGTGCTCTTTGTGCTAAATAATAGGGATCAACTCCTATACAATGTCCCCCTACTAGACCTGGTTTAAACGGAAGAAAATTCCATTTTGTAGATGCTGCCGCCAATACCTCCTGAGTATCAATATTCATTAAATTGAATATTTTAGCCAGTTCATTTACAAAAGCAATATTAATATCTCTTTGAGAATTCTCTATAACCTTTGCCGCTTCTGCAACTTTTATCGAAGGAGCTAAATGAGTTCCCGCTGTAATAACGGATTTATATAATTTATCAACTTTTAATCCAATTTCAGGAGTTGAACCTGAAGTTACTTTCAAAATCTTCTCAACAGTATGCTCTTTATCACCTGGATTTATTCTTTCAGGAGAATATCCTGCATAAAAATCTTCATTAAATTTCAATCCTGAAATTTTTTCTAAAACTGGCACGCATTGTTCTTCTGTAACTCCTGGATAGACGGTAGATTCATAAATTACGATATCACCCTTTTTTAAAACTTTTCCGACTGATTCGCTCGATTTATATAAAGGAGTCAAATCTGGACGATTATTTTTATCAACAGGGGTTGGAACTGTTATTATAAAATAGTTACAATCTGCTATATCATTTAAAGAAGTGGTACAATACAATCCTTTTTCATCATTTGGACTATTAATTAGTACCTTCTGCAAGGTTGCATCATCAACTTCTAGTGTAGAATCTGTTCCCGATTTTAAAGATTTAACTCTTGACTCATTTATATCAAAACCTACAACAGAATATTTTGTACCAAATAGCCTAGCCAAAGGAAGACCAACATAACCTAAACCTATAACAGCTATTTTAATATTTTGATTCAATTTGTAGTCTTTTTTATTCAATTCACTCATTACAATTCACGGCTTCGCCCTCCTGAGTCACAAAAAATTGACACAGGTATTCTAAAATCATTTGCGGCAAATATAACATATTAAGTCAATTTATTCAATACGGTTTCCCGTAAACATCAAAAATCTACTGGTTAAAAAAAACAAAAAATAATCAAACTACTATCTATCAGCATATAAAAAGTAGAATAGCTAAAAAAAAAGAAGATAAAACCTCAAATCAGAGAGATTTTATCTTCTTTTTCATTTAAAAATAAGTTAAAAATTTAAAGTTAAATTTTACTTATATTTTATTTTTAACACACACCCTAAAGATTCCAGTACTAAAATATACTGTGTATTAGAAATTTCCTGAACAATTGCATCTTGGTTATTGAATGCTCCTGAATCCAATTTTATTCTATCGCCAACCTGAATTGATCTTACTGATATATCACTAATATTTGAACTCTTCAGACTTGTTTTGATAACATTTATTTCCTCATCTCTTACAATGGCTGGCTTTCCAAGCCAAAATAAATATCGAACAACACCCGGAACCGTAAATACTGAATTTCGTTCTGAATCTGGTAATTGTACAAAAACATAAGAATTGAAAAGCGGTACTTCAATCTTTTTCTTTCTATCTGACCATTGTTTCACTTGAGTTATTAATGGACAGTAGCACTCAATCCCATTTTGCGTAAGCTTCTCCGCAACTTTTTTCTCCCATTTAGGCTTTGTATACACAACATACCAAGTCATAATTTTTCTCTTTATTGAAATAAATTTCTAAACTTCTTCCCTATTCATTTCATATTATATATTTCAATATTATTTTCAACTAAGAACCTATTCCTTTATAAATAAATCCAATTGCTTCAACTTCTTTTGCATTCAAAATATTTCGGCCGTCAAAAAGAAATGCTGGCTTGTGCATCGAATCATAGATTTTTTTCCAATCGTAAGTTGTAAATTCATCCCATTCAGTTAAAACAGCAATAGCGTGCGATCCTTTGCAAGCTTCATAAGCATTGTCGAATATTGCTAATGAATTGCTATTCTCTTCGTTTGATCTTGTTTGCAAATAATCTAGATCACTCAACATTTTATTTCTTGAAACCTTAGGATCGTAAACTGAGATTTTAGCCTGTTCGTTTATTAAATCATCTGCAACATAAATAGCCGCAGACTCACGTGTGTCGTTTGTGTCTTTTTTGAAAGCCCAACCTAAAAATGTTATTTTCTTATCTGCAACTGTATTATATAAAGTCTGAACAATTTTATTAGAAAATCTTCTTTTTTGATGATCATTCATTATGATTACTTGCTCCCAATAATCTGCAACTTCATTTAATCCATATGATTTTGCAATATAGACTAAGTTTAAAATATCTTTCTGAAAACAAGAACCTCCAAAACCAACAGAAGCTTTAAGAAACTTAGAACCAATTCTGCTATCCATACCGATTGCTCTTGCTACTTCAGTTACATCTGCACCGGTTTTTTCACACAATTCTGACATTGCATTTATAGAAGAAATACGCTGTGCCAAAAATGCATTAGCCGTAAGCTTAGACAATTCTGACGACCAAACATTCGTAGTTAAAATTTTATCTTTTTCGACCCAGTTTGCATAAACATCGACCAACGCATTAATTGCATTTTGCCCTTCAGGAGTTGTATCTCCACCAATTAAAATTCGGTCCGGATTCAGTAAATCTGTAACCGCTGTTCCTTCTGCTAAAAATTCAGGATTTGATAAAATTTGAAACTGAACTCCATTTCCTGTATTATCTAAAATACTTTTTATTGCTTCAGCAGTTCGAACTGGCAAAGTTGATTTTTCAACAACTATTTTATTTTGCTTCGCAACTTTTGCAATTTGCCTTGCACATAATTCGATATATTTTAAATCAGCCGCCATACCTTTTCCTTTTCCATAGGTTTTGGTTGGGGTATTTACTGATATAAAAATTACTTGAGCTTCATCAATTGCTTTCTCAACTTCTGTTGAAAAGAAAAGATTTCTATCTCTTGCCTCTGCTACGATCTCTGATAAACCCGGTTCGTAAATCGGAATGTTATCTGTATTGGGATCATTCCAATCTTTAATTCTTTGTTCGTTCAAATCGACAACAGTGACTTGAATATGTGGACATTTTTGTGCAATTACTGCCATTGTTGGACCTCCAACATAACCTGCGCCAATGCAACAAATTTTTGTAATTTTCATTTAATTTTCTATTATCTTAATCTTCGACTTATTTCAAATTTTCCCAATACCAACTTACTGCTTCTTTCAAACCTTCCTGTAATGAATATTTAGGATTATAACCCAACATTGTTTTCGCTTTGTCAATACTTGCCAATGAATGCGGAATATCACCTGCACGATTTTCGCCATAAATGATCTTCACATTAGCAATTTCCGAATCAAATTCAGACAAATATTTTTTTAAATATCCAAGCAAATCATTGAGTGTATTTCGATCGCCAAATGCTGTATTGTAAACTGTATTTACCGCCTCTGTATTTTGACTTGTCATTGCTAATTCATTCATTTGAATTACATTATCAATATATGTAAAATCGCGAGAATAATTTCCGTCTCCATTTATAACTGGACTTTCATGATTCATCAATTGCATAACAAACTTCGGAATTACGGCCGCATACGCTCCTTTTGGATCTTGTTTTCTTCCAAAAACATTAAAATAACGCAATCCAATAGTTTCTAAACCATATGTTTTACTGAAAATTTCAGCATATAATTCGTTTACATATTTTGTAATGGCATATGGTGATAATGGCTTTCCAATCACATCTTCAACTTTTGGCAATCCTACTGAATCTCCATAAGTTGAAGAACTAGCCGCATAAATAAAACGTTTTACTTTTGCATCACGGGAAGCTGTAAGCATGTTTAAAAATCCAGAAACATTAACATCGTTTGTCGTAATTGGATCATTTATAGACCTTGGAACAGATCCTAAAGCGGCTTGATGCAAAACATAATCAACTCCTTGAACTGCTGAAACACAATCGGCAATATTTCGGATATCTCCTTCGATTAATTTAAAATTAATATTCTCTATAAAATCTTTCAAATTATGGCGATGACCTGTTGAAAAATTATCGAGACAAATAACTTTATAGTCAGCTTTTAAAAAATACTCACATAAATTAGATCCAATAAAACCAGCTCCACCTGTAATTAAAACTGTTTTTTGAGTTGATGTTTTCATTACTTCAATTATTTTCTATTGAATTTATTACGAATAGATTCTAAAAATCCTGTTTTCTTATCTTCTTCATGATATCCGTTTGCATATGCTCCATAACCATATCCGTATCCGTAAGCAGATCCGTATTTAGCCTTGTTCTCGTAACCATTTAAGACAATACTCGCATTGCTTAGTTCACCTCGCTTAATTCTTGTATTCAGCAACGTTATCATTTCTTTTTTAGTATAATTCTGTCTGACAATATAGAGCGTTACATCTGCATATTGTGCTAATTCTAAAGCATCAGAAACTAGACCAACCGGAGGTGTATCTAAAATAATATAATCATACTTCTCTTTTAACTCATCTATTAATTCTTTCATTGCATCACTTAAAATCAATTCAGATGGATTTGGAGGTATTGGCCCAGAAAGTATAACATCAAGATTTGGAATTGGTGTTGAATTTGTAATTTCAGCTAAAGTATTTTGCTTAATTAAATAATTTACAACGCCTTTATGATTTATAAGATTAAATTCATCTGCCAATCTTGGTTTTCTAAGATCTAACCCAATAATTACTGTCTTCTTTTCACTTAATGCAAAAACTGTCGCAATATTTATAGAACAAAATGTTTTTCCTTCTCCACTAATTGAAGAAGTTATCATTAAAGTTTTCGAACCGCTGACCTGCTGTTTTTTATATAAAAACTGTAGAGAAGAACGAATGGTTCTGAAAGCTTCAGAGAGCGCGGACTTTGGCTTATCAAAAACAGCTAAATTAACCCCGCCTTTATTAACGCCAATTACGCCAATTAAAGGTATTTGAGTCAACTTACTGATATCATCTGCATTTTGAATTGAATTATTGATGAAGAAAATTCCAAAAACAAATAATAATGGAATCAAAAAACCAAGAAACAAAGCCAATATATAATTTACAGAAGTCTTAGGTCCAATAAGCCCTCCTCCAATATCTTTTGCGGGATCAATAAAATGAATATCTGACAAGTTAGAAGCTTTTACAATCTCAGCTTCATTTCGTTTTTGCAAAAATTCAGTATAAATATTATCGTTTAAATCGTATTTTCTTTTAATTTTTAATAATTCCTGCTGTTCTTCGGGAAGTCTTTTAACAGTACTTTCTGCCTGGCCAATCTTAGCGTTTACCATGGACAAATCATACAGCAATGAAGCTTTGGCCGAAGCAATATTTTCTTGTAAAACATTTTTGACAGCCTGAATTTGATTATCAAAATCTTTAAAAATCTTATCACTTTTTACAGCATATGCCATTTCTGATCTTTGAGTAGAAAGAGCAATAAGTTTCGAAATACTTGCAATTATATTTGGATCTTCAATTCCTGCAACAGATGGAGCCGGCAATCGTGAATAGTCTACACTATTATTTAAATAGGCTTTTAGGGAATTATAATAAGCAATTTTTCTAGAAACCTGATCTTTTTCCAGATCAAAGTCCATTATTTTATCAGAAACCTTAGCTCCTCCGCCTTCAATTTCGTATATGTTTTTATTTTTTGTAAAAGATTTCAGCTCATTGCCGGTCTGTTTTAATTCTGATTCCATTGCAACAAGTGTACTGTCAATAAATGCAATTGTATTTGTTGCAAATTGGTTTTTACCGTCAAGCTGAATTTTGATCAACATATTTACAGTTGCATTCAAATATTCTACCATTCTGGCTTTATTGGCACCCTGAAGACCTAACGTTAATATCGAACCTCCCTTATCATCAGAGTTAACGCTTATTCCTCTATAGCTAGCCACAGTACCGTCAAAATCATTAAACCTTATAAAATACTCATTTCCTGTATACAAACCTGGATTGTCATTTATTTGCAATTTCAAATTTAAAAAGGGCAAAGAAACCTGTTCGCCAACTTTAAATCTTTTCACAAATTCGACAGGCTGAACAGCAGTGTTAGAATAAGTATTATTAGAATAAGTAATTAATGAAACCGAAGGACTTTCAAATGGAATACGAATTTCATACTCGTTTGCACTTAAAAATTTGATACGAATTAATGTATTTGCAAGCTGGCCTTTTGATTTATCAATATCTACATAAAAAGGCACTGCTCCGTAGGAGTCCACCAAATTATATTCTCCTTGTGTAAGATAATCAATATAGAACTGTAATTTACTTACAACCAACTCATTGTGAGATCTAGATTGTAATACTGTAGAAATTCCATTTACTTGATCTGAAATTCCGCCCCAATTAAAAACTAAACTAGTGTTTGATGTAAAAAAAGGATTTCTTTCTTCTTTAATAGAGACCATCGTCTGCATTCCATAAATTTTTTCTTTACGAATATTTACGTGATATGCTATCGAAAAAGCTATTATTAAACTAATTAAGAATAATTTCCAGTAACTGAGAATTTTTAATAAAAACCCTTTAAAATCAAAATTTGAATGATTTTCAAAAATCGAAAAATCTTTTATATCTAACATCTTTTGAATTTAGTTTTAATTTTTGATAATCAGATAAACAGTCGTTGCCAATGATAATAGCGTAATAATGGTACCTATAGATTGTATACCTGTTTGTCCCGTTCCCCACGTTTTCTGTCTCAATGGTTTTACGTAAATATAGTCGTTTGGCTGTAAATAATAATATGGGGATTTCATTACATTAACATCTGTAAGATCAATTTCATTCATTTGTACACCTGTAGGAGTCTGGCGAATTACCATTACAGCTTTTCTATTTCCCACAGTAGTAATATCTCCAGAATTTGCAATGGCTTCCATGATGTTTACATGCTCTTGAAACAATGTTTTTGTTCCAGTGCTTCCAACCTCTCCATTTATAGTATATCTAAAACCAGCCAATTTAACTGTAACAAAAACATTGGCTTCGCTCTTAAAATATTCATCAAGTAATTTTTTCTCAATTTTAATTCTTACCTCTTCCAAGGTAAAACCTATAACGTTAATTTCTCCTAGAATTGGCATACGGATGTTACCATGATCATCGACTGTAAAACCATCAAAATACAAACCAGATTCTGATTGAGGAGCTCCTCCTCCAGTAGTGCTAAAAATAGACACTAATTTGGGATCAATCGCTTTTATAGAAACACTTAATACATCATTTACCTGCAATCTATAAGGCTTAGATTCAACTGCAGCAATTGTATTTTGTTCTCCAGAAGTATTTTTATCCTGCAAATACACCAAGTCTTTTATTGGAATGCAAGATGTAAAAAATGTACTGATCAATAGTAATAAATAAAAGCTCTTTTTTGTCATTATTGAAAATTTATCGCAAATATAGTTTTTCCTTTAATCTTCAGAAAATCTATGCTTTATTTAGGTTTATTTAATTGTTTTTGAAAGTTTTTTCAAACGGAACACGATGCAAAATACTTCTTCCGAGTGTAATTTCATCTGCATATTCCAACTCATCTCCTACAGAAATTCCTCTTGCTATGGTAGAAATCACAATTTCCGCTTCTGCAATTTGCTTGTAAATATAGAAATTTGTGGTATCACCCTCCATAGTTGAACTGAGCGCAAAAATAATCTCTATAACTTTTCCAGATTTAACTTTCTCAACTAAACTTGAAATATTTAACTGACTAGGACCTACACCTTCAATTGGAGAAATTTTACCTCCAAGAACATGATAAATTCCTTTATATTGACCTGTATTTTCAATTGCCATTACATCTCTAATATCCTCAACTACACAAATAGTCTGATGATTTCTTGCCTGATTTGCACAAATTTCACAAACCTTTGTATCTGAAATATTATTACAGCTTTCGCAAAATTTAATATCCTCACGCATATTTAATAATGCCTGCGATAAAAAACCGGTCTGTTCTTTAGGCTGTTTTAATAAATGGAGAACCAATCGCAAAGCTGTTCTTTTGCCAATTCCAGGCAATTGAGACATTTCGTTGACTGCTTTTTCTATTAATTTTGATGAAAATTCCATGGGACAAAAGTAATACTTTTAATGATTTACAAGGCTTTGAAGCCACTAAAATCAATATTGATTAGTAGCCAATAAAACCAATGTACAAGCAACTTCAGCCTTGATATTATTCAATTCTAACAATTGGTATAATTCTGGATTTTCAGTTCCTGGATTAAAAACGACTCTTTTGGGCTGTGCTTCTATAATGTAATTATAGTAATCACGCTGACGAGTAGGATTCAAATATAAAGTAACAGTATCTATATTCTTAACAGGAATGGCTTTAGTGTGAATTTTTACACCTGCCACTTCACCCGCTTTTTGACCAATTGCCAAAACAGAGTGCCCTTTATCTACCAACATATTTATTGCTCTAAAAGCATAACGTTCTGGTTTTGTAGTAGCACCAAGAACTAAAGTTTTTTTATTTTTCATCATTTTAAAATATAATGCAAAAGTAATCAAAAAGAATGAGCTTAATTAAGGTAATTTATTTAGAATTAACAGTAATAAAAACAATATCCTAACACGAATTTGCTTTGAAATATTAAAAATTGACTATTTTTACTTTACTAACCCCAATTATATGGATTTATTCATTTACCTATTTGCTGCTCTTTTTTCAGTTTTAAATCCAATCGGAACCGTTCCTATTTTTGTTGGACTAACACAACATGATTCTCAAAAAGAACGTTCTAGAATTTCATTGTGGACTGCCATAAACGTTTTTATTATTTTGATTGTTTCTTATTTTATTGGACAGTATGTTTTAACTTTTTTCGGAATTAGTATTGATGCTCTGCGAATTGCTGGCGGAATCGTAATCGTAAATTCTGGTTTTTCATTACTTTCTGGAAAGTTCAACAAAACAAGAGGAATCAATAAAAAGATTGAAAATGAAGCACAACAACGAAATGATATCGCACTAACTCCATTAGCAATTCCAATGTTAGCTGGTCCTGGATCAATTTCGCTATTAATCGCTTTTTATCAAGAGCATCACGGAATGGAAGAAATCATCATTTCGACATTAGCTATTTTAGCCATTGCAGTTGCTATTTTTGCTATTCTAAAAAGCGCACATTACTTAGCAAGAATACTTGGTGCTTCAGGAATTGTTGCCATCTCTAGAATTGTCGGTTTTATCGTAATTTCTATCGGAATTCAATACATAGTGAGTTCTATCATTAATATTATAAAAGGAAATTTAATGTAGATTGCTTTCTTTTAAAACCAAAAAGAGGGATAAAACATCTTGTTCTATCCCTCTTTTTATATTTAAAAATACCTTTAGTTTCTCGGCAAAAACACTTCAGCCATCATGCATCTGGCGCTTCCGCCTCCACAAGCTTCGATTGTATCTAGGCTTGAACTCAAAATTTCAGCATGATTTTCTAATTGAGCAATTTGTTTTGGAGTTAAGCTCTGATGAGCAGAAGCGCTCATAACAATATATTTTTTATCATTTGTGCCTCTAACTTCTAACATATTACCTGCAAAATTATTTACCTGCGCTTCAGTAATCAAAATAATTTCTTTTTTGTCGGCTTTTAGATTTTCAAGAACCATTTTACGCTCTTTTTTATCATCAATACAATCAGCACAAATAACAGCAAATGTTTCGCCTAAGCACATCATTACGTTCGTATGATAGATCAACTTACGTTCTCCATCTACAGTTTGAAAAGCTTCAAAAATTACGGGAGCATAATCAAAATCTTCACAAAACTCAATAAATAATTCTTCATCAGCGCGAGGTGACAAAGCACAGTAAGCTTTTGCATTTGCTCTGTCTAAAAGCAGACTTCCTGTACCTTCCAGAAAAAAACCATCTTCTTCTGCCGATGTGTAATCCATGATATTAGAAATCTCAAAACCTTTTTCTTCAAGGGTATCTAAAATATCTTCACGACGTTCTTGACGACGATTTTCAGCAAACATTGGATACAATGCTACATCTCCATTTTCATGAAATGAAACCCAATTATTTGGAAAAATACTATCTGGAGTATCCGTTTCTAACGTATCCTCTATAACTGTAACATCAACTCCTACCGCTCTTAGTTTTTCAACAAAAACATCAAATTCTTGCTGTGCTTTAGCATTTACTGTACTTGGTAAAAGTCCGTCTAATACTTTTTGGTAATAATTATTTACGGCAGTTTGTTCATTCATTCTGAATGCAACTGGCCGAATCATTACGATTGCATTTGTTGTTTGTTTCATTTTTTATGTTTTATTTGTTCCAAGTTTCAGGTCAGGCTTCACGTTGCAAAAGACTTGAAACCTTAAACTTGAAACAATATTTAATCTCTAATTAACGGTAAGGTTGAACATCTTAGTAACCCTTCTTGTTTTGCGATTTCAGCGTATGGAATTTCTTCAACAATAAATCCATTTGAACGAAGCCAGTTATTTAATCTTGTAAAGTTCTTTTCTGAAACTACTACATTTTCATCAATCGAAAATACATTCGAAAACATATGATACATTTCGTTTCTTTCGATATGAAATAAATTTTCTTTCCCAAAAAGATTTACTAAATACAAATAATCAGCTTCTTCGCGAAAACCCCTTTTGTAAATAATTCCTTTGTTTTTGCCAACTGGCTGAAAACAACAATCTAAGTGAAGTGCATTGTCGCGTGCTTCTAATTTAGATTTTACTAAATCAAATTCTTTGACAATTTTATTCGGAAATAATTCCTTAATATAATTAACGCCCTGCATATTGGTTCTTGCAGTGATATAATCTTTATAATCACTTCCTTTATAAGTTCCAATAAAAATATGATCATTCCAAAGCATAACATCGCCGCCTTCTATATGAACTTCTTCTGGAGGACGAACTACTTTCAGTGGATTTATTTGATCTATTACGTATTGAATTGCATCCAATTCTCGTTCTCTATCTGGCAGTATATTAGATTTTACAAATACATCATCAATTACAAAACCAATATCTCTAGCAAAAATCTGATTGTAATTTTCAATCATTTCCGGACGATAAACTTTTACATCATATTTTTGAAAAACAGCATTAAAAGCATCCATTTCAAGAACCATGTCTTTTTCAAGAGGATAAGTTCCTGCTTTTATATGTTCCAATGATTTAGGATCATAGGCTTCATCCAAAGATGGTGTTGGCCCATTATGAACAGCAGAACCCAAAACTACAGCACGTAATCTTGATGTTTCGTTCTTAACATTTAATTGCAACATAACTTTATTATATTTTGGGCAAATATAAAAAAAGCTTCACAGTTAAGTGAAGCTTTTAAAGTTATTTTATTTGTTAGACTTAAACTCTCTCAGCGGATGACCAGTGTAAATTTGTCTTGGTCTGCCAATTGGCTCTTTGTTTTCACGCATTTCTTTCCATTGCGCAATCCAACCTGGCAATCTACCAATAGCAAACATAACTGTAAACATATCAGTTGGAATTCCCAAAGCTCTGTATATAATTCCAGAGTAAAAGTCAACGTTTGGATATAAGTTTCTAGATTTGAAGTAATCATCTTCAAGAGCTGCTGCTTCTAATTTTTTAGCAATTTCTAAAATTGGATCTTCAACACCTAAAGTTTCTAAAACTTCTTTAGCTGCTTTTTTGATGATCTTTGCTCTTGGATCAAAGTTTTTATAAACTCTATGACCAAATCCCATTAAACGGAAAGGATCATTTTTGTCTTTTGCTTTCGCTAAAAATTTATCAGTGTCTCCACCATCTTTATTGATTTCTTCCAACATTTCAAGTACTGCCTGATTTGCGCCTCCATGAAGAGGTCCCCAAAGTGCAGAAACTCCAGCAGAAATAGAAGCAAATAAACCAGCATGAGATGAACCCACCATTCTTACAGTTGAAGTAGAACAGTTTTGCTCATGATCTGCATGAAGAATAAATAATTTATCCAATGCTGCAACAACAACAGGATTTGCTGCGTAAGGTCCTGTAGGCAATTTAAACATTAATTGCATAAAATTATCAACGTAACCTGTTGTGTTATCGTAATAATTTAGTGGATAACCCATAGATTTTCTATAAGTCCAAGTTGCAATTACAAGAAATTTACCCATTGTTTTGCAAATGGCTTCATACATTTCTTTTTCATTATCAACATTTACTGCTTTAGGATTAAATGCTGTTAAAGCACTAGTTAAAGCAGATAAAACGCCCATTGGATGTGCTGTTTTTGGGAATCCGTCAATGATATTTTTCATCTCTTCGTTTACCAAAGTATGTTTTTTAATACCATTTTCAAACTGCTCTAATTCTTGAGCTGTTGGTAATTCACCAAAAATTAAAAGATAAGATACTTCTAAAAAATTAGCTTTTTCAGCTAAATCTTCAATTGAGTACCCTCTGTAACGCAAAATTCCTAATTCTCCGTCTAAGAAAGTGATTTCACTTTTGCAAGAACCAGAATTTTTGTATCCTGGATCAATTGTAATAATCCCAGTTAAATCACGTAATTTGTTGATATCGATAGCTGATTCATTTTCGCTCCCCGTAATAACCGGAAGTTCAATTTTTTGACCATCTACTTCTAATGTAGCTATTTTTGACATAATATATCGGAAATAAATCTTTAAAATAATAATTTATCAAATCTAAGGAATTTAAGACTAATTAAAAAAAGAATCCTGCTATGAATTTGTTAAAACTCCAAAAAAAAACCATCCGCAAAAACGAATGGTTTAAATTTAATATATAACTCTTACAATTATTTGATTTTGAAAGCGTTTAATCCTGGGAAATAAGCAGTACTCCCTAATTCTTCTTCAATTCTTAATAATTGATTGTATTTTGCCATACGATCAGAACGAGAAGCTGAACCTGTTTTAATTTGACCACAGTTCAAAGCAACAGCTAAATCAGCAATTGTAGTATCTTCAGTTTCTCCAGAACGGTGAGACATTACTGAAGTATAACCAGCATTTTTAGCCATGTTTACAGCAGCAATAGTTTCAGTTAAAGTTCCAATTTGGTTTACTTTAACTAAAATTGAATTTGCAATTCCTTTTTCGATCCCAGTAGACAAACGCTCAACGTTAGTAACAAATAAATCATCACCTACTAATTGTACTTTATCACCAATTTTATCTGTTAAGTATTTCCATCCATCCCAGTCATTTTCGTACATACCGTCTTCGATAGAAATAATTGGATATTTAGCAGCAAGTTCAGCTAAATAATCAGCTTGCTCTTCAGAAGTTCTGATTTTACCAGTTTCACCTTCAAATTTAGTATAATCGTATTTACCGTTTACATAAAACTCAGAAGCAGCGCAGTCAAGAGCAATCATAATTTCGTCACCGAAAGTATATCCAGCTTTTTCAACTGCTAATTTGATAGTATCTAAAGCATCTTCAGTACCTCCAGCTAAGTTTGGAGCAAAACCTCCTTCATCACCAACTGCAGTACTTAAACCTCTGTCATGTAATACTTTTTTCAAACTATGGAAAATTTCAGTTCCCATTTGCATAGCGTGTGTAAATGAAGTCGCTTTTACAGGGAAAATCATAAATTCTTGAAATGCAATAGGCGCATCAGAATGAGAACCACCATTGATGATATTCATCATCGGAACAGGCAATGTGTTAGCAGAAACTCCACCAACATATCTGTACAATGGCAATCCAAGTTCATTAGCAGCAGCTTTTGCAGCAGCCAAAGAAACTCCTAAAATTGCATTAGCTCCTAATTTAGATTTATTTGGAGTTCCGTCTAAATCAATCATTAACTGATCGATAGTGTTTTGTTCGAAAACAGAAGTTCCAACTAACTCTTCAGCAATAACAGTATTTACATTATTCACTGCGTTCAAAACTCCTTTTCCAAGATAAGCTTTACCTCCATCACGTAATTCAACAGCTTCGTGCTCTCCAGTTGATGCTCCAGATGGAACAGCTGCTCTACCTAAAACTCCATTTTCAGTTACTACATCAACTTCAATAGTAGGATTACCTCTAGAATCAAGAATTTGTCTTGCGTGAACTTTAATTATAATACTCATTATTTTTGTTTTTTATTAATAAATTATATTTTTTTTCGAAATTATAAAAATATTTAATAGTAAAAATGCATTCTTGCTATTAAACGCCTTTATTTATTAACTATATCGTTTTAGCAGTAGCTAGTTTAATGTTCTCAACAAATTGATCGAATAAATAAGAAGAATCGTGAGGTCCAGGACTAGCTTCAGGATGGTATTGTACTGAAAAACAATTCTTATTCTTCATTCGCATACCTGCAACAGTATCATCATTCAAATGTATGTGCGTAAGCTCTAATTCCGGATGTCCTTCTAAAGATTCTCTTTTCACAGCAAAACCATGATTTTGAGAAGTAATTTCACCTTTACCTGTTATAAGATTTTTTACAGGATGATTAATTCCTCTGTGCCCACCAAACATTTTGTAGGTTGGAACCCCATTTGCCAAAGCAATAATTTGATGTCCTAAACAAATTCCAAATAACGGTCTGTCATCTGCAATAATTCTTTTCGCAACTTCTATCGCTCCGTAAAGAGGGTCTGGATCTCCAGGACCATTTGACAAGAAGTAGCCGTCAGGATTAAAAGCTTCCAAATCTTCATAAGTAGAATCATATGGAAAAACCTTAATATAGCAATCTCTCTTAGCAAGATTTCTTAAGATGTTTTTCTTTATTCCAAGATCTAAAGCTGATATTTTATAAGCAGCATTTTCGCTACCAAAAAAATAAGGCTCAGTAGTTGAGACTTTTGAAGCCAACTCTAAACCTTCCATATTTGGCACATTAGCCAGTTCTTTCTTTAAATCTTCAACTGAAGTGCCATCTGTACAGATCACAGCATTCATAGCCCCGTTATCACGAATGTAGCTAACAAGTGCTCTTGTATCAACATCTGAAATACAAATAAGGTTTTGTTTCTTGAAATAATCTTCTAAGCTTCCAGAAGCATCTTCTCTAGAATAATTAAAACTAAAGTTTTTACAAACCAAACCAGCAATTTTAACGCTTTCTGATTCAATTTCTAAATCATTTACACCATAATTACCAATATGGGGATTAGTAGTAACCATAATTTGTCCGAAATAAGAAGGGTCTGTAAAAATCTCTTGGTATCCGGTCATTCCAGTATTAAAACAAACTTCACCGAAAGTTTTACCGCTAATTCCGATAGATTTTCCGTGAAAGATAGTTCCATCACTTAGTAATAAAATGGCGCTTTGTCGTGTCGTGTATTTCATTATTTAATTGTATTGTTTTTGATCGTCATTCAAAACTGGCAAAGCCCGTTTCAATTGTAATTAGATATTGTGCAAATTTACTTCTTTAAAAGAGTGCTTCCAAGATTTTTTAAAAATTTCATTGATAAAAATAAAACCTACACATTCAAATAAGTTAAATTTTAATTTTCTTTTTCAAAAAAAATCAAAAAAAAAGGATAAACTAAAAATTAGTTTATCCTTGATTTCTATAGAATCATTACTTTCATAATTATTCAGAAGCTTCAGTAGTCGATTCTGATTCAGCAGCAGGAGCTTCTGGAGTAGTCTCCTCAGCTTTTTTAGCTTTACCACCACGACGGCTTTTTGCTTTTTTAACTTCTTTTTTACCACCATTGTAAAGTTCATTGAAATCTACAAGTTCGATCATTGCCATATCAGCATTATCTCCCAAACGATTTCCAACTTTAATGATACGAGTGTATCCACCTGGACGGTCTCCAACTTTAGCAGCTACGTCTCTGAACAAGTCAGTTACAGCATATTTGCTACGTAAGTAAGCAAAAACAATACGACGGTTGTGAGTCGTATCTTCTTTTGATTTTGTGATTAAAGGCTCAACGAATTGTTTAAGCGCTTTAGCTTTAGCAACAGTAGTGTTAATACGTTTGTGCTCAATAAGAGAACAAGCCATATTAGCTAACATAGCTTTTCTATGTCCAGTCTGTCTGCTTAAGTGATTGAATTTTTTTCCGTGTCTCATTGCTATTTTAAATTTAACCCCGCAAGCGGGATTGAATTATTCTTTATCTAGTTTGTATTTAGCTAAGTCCATTCCGAAAGTTAAATTTTTAACTGCAACAAGTTCATCAAGTTCAGTTAAAGATTTTTTACCAAAATTACGGAATTTCATTAGGTCATTTTTATTGAACGATACTAAATCACCAAGTGTATCAACTTCAGCCGCTTTCAAGCAATTTAATGCTCTCACAGATAAATCCATATCAACAAGCTTAGTTTTAAGCAATTGTCTCATATGCAATGACTCTTCATCATACGATTCTGTTTGTGCAATTTCGTCAGCCTCAAGTGTAATTCTTTCGTCAGAAAACAACATGAAATGGTGAATTAAAACTTTAGCAGCCTCAGTAAGAGCATCTTTTGGATTAATAGAACCATCAGTTTTAATTTCAAAAACTAATTTTTCATAATCTGTTTTTTGTTCTACACGGAAGTTTTCAATTGCATATTTTACATTTTTTACCGGAGTAAAAATAGAGTCTGTAAAAATTGTTCCAATTGCAGCATTCTGTTTTTTGTTCTCCTCAGCAGGAACGTATCCTCTACCTTTTTCGATTGTTAAATCGAAGTTCAATTTGATTTTTGAATCTAAATTACAGATAACAAGGTCTGGATTCAGAACCTGGAAACCTGATATAAATTTTTGAAAATCACCTGCTGTTAATTGATCTTTTCCAGAAACAGAAATAGTAACTGCTTCATTATCGATATCTTCAATTTGACGTTTGAAACGTACTTGTTTTAGATTAAGGATAATTTCGGTAACATCTTCAACAACACCTGAAATAGTAGAAAACTCATGATCTACACCTTCGATACGAACAGATGTAATTGCATAACCTTCTAATGCTGAAAGCAAAACTCTTCTAAGTGCATTACCAACTGTCAATCCATAACCAGGTTCTAAAGGTCTAAATTCGAATTTACCTTCAAAATCGGTTGAATCGATCATGATAACTTTATCGGGCTTTTGAAAATTAAATATTGCCATAAATTTCGACTAAGTCAATTATTATTTGTTGTACAACTCTACGATTAATTGTTCTTTAATGTTTTCTGGAATTTGAAGTCTTGCAGGTACAGAAACGAAAGTTCCTTCTTTAAGATCATTGTTCCAAGTAATCCATTCATAAACATGACTTGAATTTGATAAAGAACGTTCGATAGCTTCTAAAGATTTAGATTTTTCACGAACTGCAACTTTATCACCAGGCTTAAGGTGGTAAGAAGGAATATTTACAACTTCTCCATTTACAGTAATGTGTCTGTGAGATACTATTTGACGAGCACCTCTTCTAGATGGAGCAATCCCCATTCTAAAAACAACATTATCTAATCTTGCTTCACATAATTGTAATAAAACCTCACCAGTTACTCCTTTAGTTGCTGATGCTTTTTCGAATAAATTTCTGAATTGTTTTTCTAAAATTCCATAAGAATATTTAGCTTTTTGCTTTTCCATTAACTGAACAGCATACTCAGATTTTTTTCCTCTTTTTTTAGCCATCCCGTGTTGTCCAGGTGGGTAATTTCTTTTTTCGAAAGATTTATCATCTCCGAAGATTGCTTCGCCAAATTTACGAGCGATTCTTGTACTAGGACCAGTATATCTTGCCATTTTAAATTGTTTAAGATTGAGATTATGAATTCAGGTCTTATCCTTCGATAATCTATTTTCAATCTAGGTTATACTATAAATTTTGAGTATTAAACTCTACGTCTTTTTGGAGGACGACATCCGTTGTGAGGCATTGGAGTAACATCGATAATCTCAGTAACTTCAATTCCACCGTTATGAATAGAACGGATAGCAGACTCACGCCCGTTTCCTGGTCCTTTTACATAAACTTTAACTTTTTTAAGTCCCGCCTCAAGAGCTACTTTACTACAATCTTCTGCGGCCATTTGAGCTGCGTACGGAGTATTCTTTTTAGAACCTCTGAAACCCATTTTACCAGCTGAAGACCAAGAAATAACTTCACCTTTCTTATTAGTCAAAGAAATGATAATGTTGTTGAAAGTGGCAGAAATATGAGCTTCACCCGTTGATTCAACGATAACTTTACGTTTTTTTGCAGTTGCTTTAGCCATATTACTTATTATTTAGTTGCTTTTTTCTTGTTAGCAACAGTTTTTCTTTTACCTTTTCTTGTTCTAGAGTTGTTTTTAGTTCTTTGTCCTCTTAACGGAAGACCAGATCTATGACGGATACCTCTGTAACAACCAATATCCATTAAACGTTTGATGTTTAAAGAAACTTCAGAACGTAATTCACCTTCAATTTTGTAAAATGAAACTGCATCACGAATCGCTCCGATCTCATCATCATTCCAATCTTGAACTTTTTTATCTTGGCTAACTTGAGCTTTCTCTAAAATCTCAATAGCTCTACTTCTTCCTAATCCGAAGATATAGGTAAGTGCTATAACACCTCTCTTATTTTTTGGGATATCTACCCCTGCTATTCTTGCCATAATTATCCTTGTCTTTGTTTAAATCTAGGATTCTTTTTGTTTATTACGTACAATCTCCCTTTTCTACGCACAATGATGCACTCGGGACTTCTCTTTTTTACTGATGCTCTAACTTTCATAGTGAATATCCTTTAATATCGATAAGTAATTCTTGCTTTTGACAAATCATAAGGACTCATTTCTAGTTTCACTTTATCACCAGGTAATAATTTGATGTAATGCATACGCATTTTACCAGAAATATGAGCAATTACAATATGTCCATTTTCTAACTCTACACGGAACATCGCATTTGACAATGCTTCAATGATTGATCCGTCTTGTTCTATTGCTGATTGTTTTGCCATAAATATATTAAGCTACTGCTTTTCTATTTTTACCAGTCTTCATTAAACCATCATAATGTTTGTTTAACAAGTATGAATTGATTTGCTGGATAGTATCTATCGCAACCCCAACCATAATTATTAATGAGGTACCTCCAAAAAACATCGCCCAAGATTGTTGTACATCCATAATACTTACAACAATAGCTGGGAACACAGCAATCAAAGCAAGGAATAAAGATCCTGGGAAAGTTATTAAAGACATCACTTTATCTAAGAAATCTGAAGTTTCAGCACCTGGACGAACGCCAGGGATAAAACCACCACTTCTTTTTAAATCATCAGCCATTTTGTTAGTAGGTACAGTGATTGCAGTATAGAAAAATGTAAATACAATAATTAAAGTTGCAAATACAAAGTTATACCAAAAACCAAACATATTACTAAAAGCGCCAACAATAGATTGTGATGTATCTGATTTAGACAATCCAGCTACAGCTGCAGGTATAAACATAATTGCCTGAGCAAAAATGATTGGCATAACCCCAGAAGCATTAAGCTTAAGAGGAATCCATTGTCTATTACCACCTGCCAAATCTTGCTCATAGTCACCAGTTGTTGTACGACGAGCATACTGAACTGGAATCCTACGTACTGCCATTGTAAGCAATACACAAGAAATAATTACTAATAACCATACAATAATTTCAATAGCCATTAACATTAAGCCTCCAGTATTATTAGTAACAACAGACTTAAATTCTTGCATAAAAGCTTGTGGTAAACGAGCTAAAATACCGACCATAATCAATAATGAAATTCCATTTCCAATACCTTTATCAGTAATCTTTTCTCCAAGCCACATAGCAAAAATTGTACCCGTAACTAAGATAATAACAGACGAAAACAAGAACTCCGGAGAATTAAAGCCTAGTAAGAATGCACTTCCAGGTAACGTTCTGTATAAATTGTAGATATAAGTTGGACCTTGAACCAATGTAATAGCAATAGTTAACCAACGTGTAATTTGATTAATCTTTTTTCTACCACTTTCTCCATCATTTTGAAGTTTTTGTAAATAAGGAATAGCAATTCCCATTAACTGAACCACAATAGATGCAGAAATATAAGGCATAATTCCTAAAGCAAAAACTGAAGCTTTAGAGAAAGCACCTCCGGTGAACATGTCTAGAATAGATCCTAGACCATTTTTAGTTTGTCCTGCTAACCCCATCAATTGAGTTGCGTCAATTCCAGGAAGCGTAACGTGTGCTCCAAAACGATATACTAAAAGTAATCCTAAAGTAATTAGGATTCTATTTTTCAGTTCTTCGATTTTCCAAACATTGCTTATTGATTCAATAAATTTCTTCATACAATAGAAAAATTATATTGTTACAGCCTCTCCACCAGCAGCTTCAATAGCAGCTTTTGCAGTAGCAGTAAATTTGTGAGCAGTTACTTTTAATTTTGCTTTCAATTCTCCTCTACCTAAAATCTTAACGATTTCATTTTTGGTAGCTAGACGATTTGCTACGAAATCTGTCATTGAAACAGAATCAGTAATCACACCATTGTCTACTAATAATTGAAGCGTATCTAAATTAACACCTTCGTATTCTTTACGGTTGATGTTTGTGAAACCAAACTTAGGCACACGTCTTTGAAGTGGCATTTGCCCTCCTTCAAAACCAATCTTTTTAGAATAACCAGAACGAGATTTTGCTCCTTTGTGACCTCTTGCAGCAGTGCCACCTTTTCCAGAACCTTCTCCTCTACCTAATCTTTTGTTTTGATTGTGTGTTGACCCTTCAGCTGGTTGTAAGTTACTTAAATTCATAACAGTATTTGTTATTTAGCTTCTTCGACAGAAACTAAGTGTTTAACTTTGTTTATCATCCCAAGGATAGCAGGGTTTGAATCATGCTCTACAACTTGTCCCATTTTACGTAGACCCAAAGCTTCTAAACCTCTCTTTTGAGAAAGAGGACAGTTGATTTTGCTTCTTACTTGTTTTACTAATAATTTAGCCATAATTTCCTTGAATTAACCTTTAAAAACTTTTTCTAAAGAAACACCTCTTTGTTTTGCAACAGTATGAGCGCTTCTCATTTGCAATAAAGCATCAAAAGTTGCTTTTACTACGTTATGAGGATTTGATGATCCTTGAGATTTAGATAATACATCGTGAATACCTACTGATTCAAGAACTGAACGAACAGCTCCACCAGCAATAACTCCTGTACCATGAGAAGCAGGAATTAAGAATACACGTGCACCACCAAATTTACCTTTTTGTTCGTGAGGAACAGATTGTCCGTTCAAAGGAATTTTTACTAAATTTTTCTTAGCATCTTCTACTGCTTTCGCAATTGCTTCAGAAACGTCTTTAGATTTTCCTAATCCGTGACCAACTACTCCATTTTCATCACCTACAACTACAATAGCAGAAAAACCGAAAGCTCTACCACCTTTTGTAACTTTAGTAACACGATTAACACTTACCAGACGGTCTTTAAGTTCAAGACCACTTGGTTTTACCAATTCTACATTTTTGTATTTAGACATAATATATTAGAATTTAAGTCCAGCCGCTCTTGCGCCTTCTGCTAATGATTTAATACGACCGTGATATAAATAACCTCCTCTATCGAAAGTGATGGTATCAATCCCAGCTTTTAACGCTTTCTCTGCAACTAGTTTTCCAACAGCAGTAGCAATTTCAACGTTAGTACCTTTTCCTATTTCTTTTTCTCTTGAAGATGCAGCTAATATAGTAACTCCATTTACATCATCAATAAGTTGAGCGTAAATTTCTTTGTTACTTCTAAATACAGATAGTCTTGGGTTAGCAGCAGTACCACTAATCGATTTTCTAATTCTGAATCTAATTCTCTGTCTTCTATCAGATTTTGTTAATGACATAATCTTATTTTTTAAGCTGATTTACCTGCTTTTCTTCTTAATACTTCACCCACAAATTTAACACCTTTTCCTTTGTATGGCTCAGGCTTACGGAAACCTCTGATTTTCGCAGCAACTTGACCTAAAAGTTGTTTATCAAATGATGTTAATTTTACGATTGGGTTTTTACCTTTTTCAGATATTGTTTCTAAAGCTACTTCTGGAGCAATTTCTAAAACAATATTGTGAGAATATCCAAGAGCTAAATCTAATTTTTGACCTTGGTTTGAAGCTCTATAACCAACTCCAACTAATTCAAGTTCTTTTGTAAAACCTTCAGATACACCAATGATCATATTATTGATTAATGATCTGTATAATCCGTGTTTTGCTCTTTGGTCTTTATGATCAGACGATCTCTCTAATAGAACTTGATCGCCTTCAACTTTTACAGTAATGTCCGAGAACTCCTGAGTTAGTTGACCTTTTTTTCCTTTTACTGTAATGATACCGTCTTTAACTTCTATAGTTACACCGGCAGGGACTACAACTGGGCTTTTACCTATTCTTGACATCTTATTTAGTCTTTAAAATTAGTATACGTAACAAATTACTTCACCACCTACATTCAATTGCTTAGCTTGTTTTCCAGTCATCAAACCTTTTGATGTAGAAACAATAGCAATTCCTAATCCGTTAAGGATTCTTGGTAATTTGGCAGCACCTGCGTATTTACGTAAACCAGGTTTACTAATTCTTTGGATATCTTTAATTACAGGCTCTTTAGTATCTTTATCATACTTTAAAGCGATTTTGATCGAACCTTGAACGGTATTCGTTTCAAATTTGTAACTTAAGATATAACCTTGATCAAATAAGATCTTAGTTATTTCTTTTTTAAGATTAGAAGCTGGAATTTCAACAACTTTATGGTTTGCAGCCACAGCGTTACGAACTCTAGTCAAATAATCTGCAATAGGATCTGTATACATATGTATTTGATTGCGATTATGGTTTTCGGGAGATACTCATCTCCCGAACCTTTAATCAATTAAAATTATTTTTTGGTTTGCAAAAGTAATAACTTATTGCCAGATTACCAAGATGCCTTTTTAACTCCAGGAATTAATCCATTATTAGCCATCTCACGGAAAGTTACACGCGAAATACCAAATTGACGGATATAACCTCTTGGTCTACCTGTTAATTTACAACGATTGTGTAAACGAACTGGTGAAGCATTTTTAGGTAATTTTTGTAATCCTTCAAAATCTCCAGCTTCTTTCAAAGCTTTTCTTTTCTCAGCATACTTAGCTACCGTTTTCTCTCTTTTCACCTCACGGGCTTTCATTGATTCTTTAGCCATGTCTTAATTCTTTTTAAAAGGTAATCCTAATTCAGCCAATAATGACTTTGCTTCCTTGTCTGTTTTTGCAGTAGTAACAAATGTAATATCCATTCCTGAAATTTTGTTTACTTTGTCAATATCAATTTCTGGGAAAATGATTTGCTCTAAAACTCCAAGGTTGTAATTACCTCTTCCGTCAAAACCTGTAGCTTTGATACCACTAAAATCTCTAACGCGTGGTAAAGCAGAAGTAATAAGTCTATCTAAAAACTCATACATTCTTTCACCACGTAAAGTAACTTTTGCTCCAATAGGCATCCCTTTTCTCAATTTGAATGACGCAACGTCTTTCTTTGAAATTGTAGATACTGCTTTTTGTCCAGTGATCTTTGTCAACTCATCAACTGCATAGTCAATAAGTTTTTTATCAGATACAGCTGCACCAACTCCACGGCTCAAAACGATTTTTTCAAGTTTTGGAACTTGCATTACGTTTGTATATCCGAATTCCTCTTTAAGAGCAGAGATTACTCTACTCTTATATTCTTCTTTTAGTCTAGGTGTATATGCCATTACTATAGTACTTGATTAGATTTTTTTGAAAATCTTACTTTCTTATCTCCTTCTACTCTAATACCAACTCTAGTTGTTTCCTTAGTTTTAGGATCAATTAGTGAAATGTTAGATATTTGTATAGAAGCTTCTTTCTTAACGATACCACCTTGAGGGTTTTTAGCACTTGGTTTTGTATGTTTCGAAACCATGTTTACACCTTCAACTATCGCTTTATTTTTCTCACGGTAAACACGTAAAACTTTACCTTCAGCACCTTTATGGTCTCCAGCAATAACTCTTACGATATCTCCTGATTTTATTTTTAGCTTTATCATCTTAAAACGAATTAAAGCACTTCTGGTGCTAATGATACAATTTTCATGAATTGTTTTTCACGAAGTTCTCTTGCTACCGGACCAAAAACACGAGTTCCTCTCATTTCCCCCGCTGCGTTCAAAAGAACACATGCATTGTCATCGAAACGGATATAAGAACCATCAGCTCTTCTCACTTCTTTTTTGGTACGTACAACAACTGCAGTTGAAACAGCTCCTTTTTTAACGTTACCGTTAGGAGTTGCATCTTTAATAGATACTACAATCTTGTCACCAACAGAGGCATACCTTCTTTTGGTACCTCCTAAAACACGGATAGTTAAAACTTCTTTTGCTCCCGTATTATCTGCTACTTTTAGTCTTGATTCCTGTTGTACCATAATTATTTAGCTCTTTCTAAGATTTCAACTAATCTCCAACATTTTGTTTTACTCAAAGGACGCGTTTCGCTAATTCTTACAGTATCTCCAATGTTACAGTCGTTTGTTTCGTCGTGTGCAACGTATTTCTTTGTTTTCAACACGAACTTACCGTATAATGGGTGTTTTACTTTTCTTACTTCAGCAATAACAATAGATTTATCCATTTTATTTGAAGTAACAACACCTATTCTTTCTTTTCTTAAATTTCTTTTTTCTTCCATCTTTCAGCAGAATACAATTATTGTAACTCTCTTTTAGTTAGCTCTGTAGCCAATCTTGCAACTGTTCTTCTTACACTTCTAATTTGAAGTGGATTCTCAATTGGAGAAATAGCGTGGGCCATTTTTAGGTCAGCATATATCTTCTTAGTTTGACTAAGTTTTTCTTGCAACTCCGCTGCAGAAAGATCTTTTATTTCTGATTGTTTCATAATATAATATAAATTATGCTTCGAAATCTCTAGCAACGACGAACTTAGTTTTTACTGGAAGCTTTTGAGCTGCAAGACGTAAAGCCTCTTTTGCAACTGATAAAGGAACTCCTCCAACTTCAAACATAATTCTTCCGGGTTTAACAACGGCAGCCCAATATTCAACGGCACCTTTACCTTTACCCATACGTACCTCAAGAGGTTTCTTAGTAATTGGTTTGTCTGGAAATATTTTGATCCATAATTGTCCTTCTCTCTTCATGAAACGAGTTGCGGCAATACGCGCAGCTTCGATTTGACGAGAAGTTAAGAACATTCCATCTTCATGTACAGATTTAATACCAAACATTCCATTAGAAAGTTCATGCCCTCTTTGAGAGTTACCTTTCATTTTACCTTTCTGTACCTTACGGTATTTTGTTCTTTTAGGCTGTAACATTTTTCTTTAGTTTAAAAATTTACTTTCTTTTGCGAGCGTCTGGTTTTCCACCTTTATTAAAAGGTTTTCTGTCTCCTCTCGGAGAATCTCCACCTTTACCACCACCAGTTCCAGATTGTTTTTTATCCATTCCTGCAAGTGGAGAAAGATCTCTCTTTCCATAAACTTCACCTTTCATGATCCATACTTTGATACCCATTCTACCATAAGTGGTATGAGCTTCAGCCAAAGCATAATCAATGTCAGCTCTGAAAGTTGATAGAGGAATTCTACCTTCTTTGAAACCTTCTGAACGCGCCATCTCAGCACCATTCAAACGACCAGAAATCAAAACTTTGATACCTTCAGCGTTCATACGCATAGAAGCAGCAATAGCCATTTTGATTGCACGTCTGTAAGAAATACGGCTTTCGATTTGACGAGCGATACTTGTCGCCACAAGATAAGCATCTAACTCAGGTCTTTTAATTTCAAAGATGTTGATTTGAACCTCTTTGTCAGTAACTTTCTTAAGTTCTTCTTTTAACTTGTCTACCTCTTGCCCACCTTTTCCGATAATGATACCAGGTCTAGCAGTAGTGATAGTAACGGTTACAAGTTTCAAAGTTCTCTCGATGATTACTTTTGATACACTAGCTTTTGATAAACGAGCGTGGATATACTTTCTGATTTTATGATCTTCGGCAAGTTTATCACCGTAATCATTTCCACCATACCAGTTTGAGTCCCACCCTCTGATGATACCAAGTCTATTTCCAATTGGATTTGTCTTTTGTCCCATGCTGCTTAAGAATTGCTTTGTGTGTTATTGATAGCTCCAAGCACGATTGTTACGTGATTAGAACGTTTTCTTATTCTGTGTGCACGACCTTGTGGAGCTGGACGAAGTCTTTTCAACATCATTCCACCATCTACTCTGATCTCTTTAACAAATAATCCAGCTTCTTCTAAATTACCTTCACTATTTTTTTGCTCCCAGTTGTTGATTGCAGATAATAATAGTTTCTCTAATTTTCTTGAAGCCTCTTTAGAACTGAATCTTAAGATGTTAAGTGCTCTTTCTACCTTCTGACCTCTTACCAAGTCCGCTACTAAGCGCATTTTTCTAGGTGAAGTAGGGCAGTTATTCAATTTTGCGAAAGCAATAGACTTATTAGCCTCTTTTCTCGCATCTGCTGTTTCTCTTTTACGAACTCCCATTGCTTCTTATTTTTTACCTTTATTTTTTGCTCCAGCATGACCTCTAAAAGATCTAGTTGGTGAAAACTCTCCTAATTTGTGACCTACCATGTTTTCTGTTACGTAAACTGGTACAAATTGACGACCGTTATGAACTGCGATTGTTTGTCCAACGAAATCTGGAGTAATCATAGAAGCTCTAGACCAAGTCTTAACTACACTATTTTTACCACTTTCTACGTTTTCCTGAACTTTCTTGTCTAACTTATAATGAACGAAAGGTCCTTTTTTTAATGAACGTGCCATATCTTATTATTTCTTTCTACGTTCTACGATATACTTGTTACTCGGGTTTTTCTTAGAACGAGTTCTATAACCTTTTGCTGGTATTCCATTTCTTGAACGTGGATGTCCACCAGAAGAACGTCCTTCTCCACCACCCATTGGGTGATCAACAGGGTTCATTGCAACAGGTCTTGTTCTAGGTCTTCTTCCTAACCATCTTGTTCTACCTGCTTTACCAGATACAACTAATTGGTGGTCTGAATTAGAAACAGCTCCAATTGTAGCCGAACAAGTTAACAAGATTAATCTTGTTTCACCAGATGGCATTTTAATTGTAGCATATTTTCCATCTCTTGCCATTAACTGAGCAAATGTTCCAGCTGAACGAGCGATAACCGCTCCCTGACCTGGACGTAACTCAATACAAGAGATTACAGTTCCTAAAGGAATTCTGCTTAAAGGCAATGTATTACCAATTTCAGGTTGAGATTCTGGACCAGAAACTAATTTCTGACCAACTTTCAATCCGTTTTGAGCAATAACGTATGTTTTCTCTCCATCAGCATAAGCTAATAAAGCGATAAATGCAGTACGATTTGGATCATATTCGATTGATTTCACTGTAGCCGGAATTCCGTCTTTAGTTCTTTTGAAATCAATAATACGATATCTCTGCTTGTGACCACCACCCGTATAACGCATGGTCATCTTTCCTTGACTATTTCTACCTCCAGAGTTTTTTATCGGCGCTATCAAAGAGCGTTCCGGCTTATCAGTTGTAATGGCGTCATAACCATTCACAACTCTAAATCGCTGACCTGGGGTAATAGGTTTTAATTTTCTTACTGACATTTTTCTATCTTAGATATTGTTGTAAAAATCAATTGTTTCTCCTTCTTGTACTTGAACAATCGCTTTCTTAATTGCATTTGTCTTTCCACTGATCAAACCACTTTTAGTGTATTTTGTAGTTCTATCCGGTCTTACGTTCATCGTGTTAACTGAAACGATAGTCACTCCATAAGCAGCTTCAACAGCTTTCTTAATTTGAACTTTGTTTGCTTTTTTGTCAACAACGAATCCGAAGCGGTTTAAAACTTCACTTTCTTTGGTTACTTTTTCTGTTACTATAGGTCTAATTATGATACTCATATTCCTATTATTTGCTTAAATTTTCTTCGATTAACTCCAAAGAACCTTCTAAAAGCACTAAATTATTAGTGTTTAAAATAGCGTAAGTGCTTAATTCTGAGCTAGTTACGACATTAGAAGCCTTTAAATTGCGTGACGACAAATATACATTTTTATTTGACTCTCCCAACACAAATAGAGATTTTTTATTTTCTAACCCTAAAGCTTTCAAAACGTTAATGAAATTTTTAGTGTTTGGCGCTTCAAAATTAAAGTCTTCAAGAACGATGATATTCGACTCTTTTGCTTTAATTGAGAAAGCTGATTTTCTAGCCAATCTTTTCAAGCTTTTATTCAATTTGAATGAATAACTTCTTGGTCTTGGTCCGAAAACTGTTCCACCACCTTTAAACAATGGATTCTTAATACTTCCCGCACGAGCAGTACCAGTTCCTTTTTGTTTTTTAATCTTACGTGTACTTCCTGTCACTTCAGCTCTTTCTTTAGCTTTGTGAGTTCCTTGTCTTTGATTAGCAAGATATTGCTTAACATCAAGGTATACAGCGTGATTGTTTGGTTCAATTGCGAATACTGAATCAGAAAGTTGAACTTTTCTTCCAGTATCTTTTCCGTTGAAATCTAATACTTTTACTTCCATTACTTCTGAATGATTACATAAGAGTTTTTATGTCCAGGAACACATCCTTTAATAACAAGTAGGTTCTTTTCAGCTACTACTTTTAAAACTCTAAGGTTTTGAACTTTTACATTGTCTCCTCCCATTCTTCCAGCCATACGCATTCCTTTGAATACTCTAGATGGATATGAAGAAGCTCCTACAGAACCTGGCGCTCTTAAACGGTTGTGTTGACCGTGAGTTGCTTGTCCAACACCACCAAATCCGTGACGTTTAACAACCCCTTGAAAACCTTTACCTTTAGACACACCTTGTACATCTACAAATTCTCCTTCAGCAAAAATAGAAACATAAATAAGATCTCCTAATTTTTGTTCAGTTGCAAAATCTTGAAATTCAACGACTTTTTTCTTAGCAACAGTTCCAGCTTTCTTAAAGTGACCTACAGCCGCTTTAGTGGAATGTTTCTCGTTTTTGTCATCGAAACCAAGTTGCAACGCTTCGTACCCGTCAACACCTTTGGTTCTGACTTGGGTAACAACACACGGCCCAGCCTCGATTACTGTACAAGGAATGTTTTTCCCGTTTTCATCAAAAATGCTAGTCATGCCGATTTTTTTACCAATTAACCCAGACATAAATATTAATTATTAATTACTAAAATTCCCTTCAATTTGAAAATAACAGAAATTTCCAAACAGGGAGTGCAAAAGTATACATTAAAATCGAATATACCAAACAGTTACAAAAATTAAATTGCTCATAATCAAAATCCAAGCACCAAACACATCCACCACAACATTCACTAATTCAAAAAAAATAAATTTTCAAAGCTTAACCTATAATGACACTATCGTTAACAATTACTTAATCAATCAAAGAAAAAACCTTGGTAACAGCCTAAATAAAAGACATTTCACATTTAAGTCTCTCACCAAATAAAAAAACTTATATATAAAAAAAACATCAAGCCAAATCTAAACAACAAAAAAAAGCGAGACATTTCTGTCTCGCTTTTATAATATAAAATATAATAAAAATTATACTTTTATCTCTACTTCAACTCCACTTGGCAATTCAAGTTTCATTAAAGCATCAATAGTTTTAGATGAAGATGAATAAATATCAATCAATCTCTTGTATGACATTACTTCAAATTGCTCTCTCGCTTTTTTGTTAACGTGCGGAGAACGCAACACAGTGAAAAGTTTTTTGTGAGTTGGCAAAGGAATTGGACCTGTTACCACTGCTCCAGTAGTTTTTACTGTTTTTACGATCTTTTCAGCAGATTTATCCACTAACATGTGATCGTAAGATTTTAGTTTTATTCTGATTTTTTGACTCATTTTCTTAAGAATTAAGCGTTACCTTTTGCTTTTTTAATTACAGCTTCTGAAATATTAGAAGGTGTTTCTGCATAATGTGAAAACTCCATTGTTGAAGTAGCTCTACCAGAAGACAATGTTCTTAATGTTGTTACATAACCAAACATCTCTGACAAAGGAACATCAGCTTTAATAGTTTTAGCACCATTTCTATCACCCATGTCATTAACCTGACCTCTACGACGGTTAATATCACCTACGATATCCCCCATGTTTTCTTCCGGTGTAATAACTTCCATTTTCATGATTGGCTCAAGAATAATTGCTCCAGCAGCTTTAGCTACTTCTCTATAACCCATTCTAGCTGCTAATTCAAAAGAAAGTGCATCAGAATCGACAGGGTGGAAAGATCCGTCTGTCAAAGTTACTTTCAAACTATCCACTTGATAACCAGCCAAAGGACCAGTTTTCATAGCTTCACGGAAACCTTTTTCTACAGATGGAATATATTCCTTAGGAACGTTACCACCTTTTACTGCATTAATAAACTGTAATCCTACAGGAACTTTACCATCAACTTCGTCAGCCGGTTCAAGTGTAAATACGATATCACCGAATTTACCACGACCCCCTGATTGTTTCTTGTAAGTCTCTCTATGTGTTGCAGTTCTTGTAAACGCTTCTTTATATTCAACTTGAGGCTCACCTTGGTTTACTTCAACTTTAAATTCACGTTTCATACGATCTACCAAGATATCTAAGTGAAGCTCACCCATACCTGAAATAATAGTTTGCCCTGAAGCCTCATCAGTTCTAACAGTAAATGTTGGATCTTCTTCAGCTAATTTTGCCAAAGCCATACCCATTTTATCAACGTCAGCTTTAGTTTTAGGCTCAATTGCAATACCAATTACCGGTGCAGGGAATTTCATAGACTCAAGAATGATTGGGTGTTTTTCATCACACAATGTATCTCCAGTTTTGATATCTTTAAATCCAACAGCAGCTCCAATATCTCCAGCCTCAATATATTCGATTGGATTTTGTTTATTAGCATGCATTTGGTAGATACGAGAAATTCTTTCTTTACTTCCTGAACGAGTGTTCAAAACATAAGAACCAGCATCAAGACGTCCAGAGTAAGCACGGAAGAAAGCTAAACGACCTACGAATGGGTCAGTAGCAATTTTAAATGCTAGAGCAGCGAACGGCTCTTTTACATCTGGCTTACGCAAGATTTTAGTTTGATCTTCTTCTAACAATTCAGCGTCATCAGGGTGAATCCCTTCAATACCTTCCTTGTCCATTGGAGAAGGTAAATATTTACAAACCGCATCTAACATGAACTGAACTCCTTTATTTTTGAAAGAAGAACCAGCAATCATCGGGATGATAGCCATATCCATAGTAGCAGCTCTTAAAGCGTTGTTGATTTCTTCCTCTGTAATAGAGTTTTCATCTTCCATGAATTTCTCTAAAAGATTTTCATCGTAATCAGCAACTGCTTCAATAAGAATAGATCTGTACTCTTTAACTTCTGCAACCATATCAGCAGGAATTTCAACTATATCAAAAGTCGCCCCCTGAGTAGCATCGTGCCAAATGATAGCTTGGTTTTTTACTAAATCTACAACACCTTTGAAATCATTTTCTTCACCGATTGGCAAAGTGATCGCAACAGCATTTGATTTTAACATATCACGAACTTGTTGACAAACTGCCAAAAAGTTAGATCCTTGACGGTCCATTTTATTAACGAATCCCATACGAGGAACTCTATATTGATCTGCAAGTCTCCAGTTAGTTTCTGATTGAGGCTCAACACCATCAACAGCACTAAACAAGAAAACCAAACCATCAAGTACACGTAAAGAACGGTTTACCTCTACAGTAAAGTCAACGTGTCCTGGAGTATCAATAATATTAAAGTGGTATGGCAAAGATTCAGGCAAAATTTTACCTTGTTCAGTTGGAAAATTCCACTCACAAGTTGTTGCAGCTGAAGTAATTGTAATACCTCTTTCTTGCTCCTGAGCCATCCAGTCCATTGTTGCAGCACCATCGTGCACTTCACCAATTTTGTGTGATTTTCCAGTATAAAAAAGGATACGCTCAGTTGTTGTTGTTTTACCAGCATCAATATGAGCAGCAATTCCGATATTTCTTGTATATTTTAAATCTCTAGCCATTTCTTACGAATTAAAATCTAAAGTGAGAGAAAGCTTTATTAGCTTCTGCCATCTTGTGAGTATCCATTCTTTTCTTAACCGCAGCACCTTCTTCTTTAGCAGCAGCTAAACATTCTGACGCTAAACGTTGCGCCATAGATTTTTCATTTCTTCTTCTAGAATAAAGTATCAACCACTTCATTGCCATAGAAATTTTTCTGTCTGGTCTAATTTGCATTGGAATTTGAAATGTAGCTCCACCAACTCTACGACTACGTACTTCTACGTGAGGCATAACGTTTGTTAAAGCATCTTTCCAAATTTCTAATGAAGATTTTTCTGAATCTTGCTTTTTAGATTCAATGATGTCAATTGCATCATAAAATACTTTGAAAGCTGTAGATTTCTTACCGTCCCACATTAAGTTGTTCACAAAACGCGTTACCAATTGGTCGTTAAACCTCGGATCTGGTAAAAGTGGTCTTTTCTTTGCCGCTCTTTTTCTCATGTCTTTTTCTTAAAAGTTTTAAATTACTTTTTTGCTTCTTTTGGGCGTTTAGCACCGTACTTAGATCTTCTTTGCGTTCTTCCTGCAACTCCTGACGTGTCAAGCGCTCCACGAACGATATGATATCTAACACCTGGTAAATCTTTTACCCTTCCGCCTCTAACTAATACTATCGAGTGCTCTTGTAAATTGTGTCCTTCTCCAGGGATGTAAGCATTTACTTCATTACCATTTGTCAAACGTACACGCGCAACTTTACGCATTGCAGAGTTTGGTTTTTTTGGTGTAGTAGTGTAAACACGCGTACAAACCCCTCTTCTTTGAGGACAAGAATCTAAAGCAACCGATTTACTCTTCTTAGTTATCTGAGTTCTTCCTGTTCTTACTAATTGTTGAATTGTTGGCATAATTAATACTAAAAATTTATTATGTATATTAAATTCCCGCTTTTTACGGGGTTGCAAATGTATAAAATATTTTTCACTATACAAACGTTAATCCATTAATTTTCAATAACATTATTTAAGCTTATGATTTTACAAACAAACAATAGATATTTGCAATACATTTAATATATGAAACAATTGCTTTTGAAACAGTTATTATCACTATCTCTTTTTTGCTTCATAAGCATTTCTTGTTATGCGCAAAATTTTTATTTAAAAATAAACGGAACAAATGAAATCGAAAATAAAACTATAGACTCAATAAATTATTCTACAAAGCATACTAACGTAAAATCACTGTTTGACGAAGTAAAAATCACTTCTCAAAGACTTTCAAAAATTGGCTATCTAAACAACAAAATCTTAGAAACCAAAACAATAAATGACAGCACTTACACTTCTATTATCACACTAAAAGAAAAAATAAAAAATATACATATATATATAGGTATAAATAATTCTTTCTTTAAATCTGAAGAATCAAAAAACGACACCATAATTATTCCATACAGCGAACTAGAAACATATCTAAATCAAAAAATAATTGATGCCGAAAAACTGGGATTTGCCCTCAGCAAAATTAAATTAGAAAACATTCGAAAAAAGAATTTAATAATTTATGCCGACTTAAATTTTAAATCCGAAAAAAAACGCAGTATAAATTCCATTATTCTAAATTACTCAAATTCCAAGAGCAACGACTTTTTTCCAAAGGTGCACTTAAAACAACTTAATAAAAAATATTTAAACAAGACATTTAATCAAGAAATTGTAAAGCAACTTTACGATGATATAAACAGTTTTGAATTCACCAATCAAACAAAATATCCCGAAATATTATTCACCAAAGATTCAACAAAAATTTACGCTTATATTGAAAAAAGAAAAGCCAATACTTTTGATGGATATGTTGGATTTTCAAACGACGAAAATGAAAAATTAAACCTAAATGGATATTTAGATATAACACTATTAAATATACTGCGTGCGGGAGAGCAATTTGCACTATATTGGAAAAGTGACGGCAATCAACAAAAAACTTTCAATACTAAACTAGAAATTCCATATATATTCAAATCTTCTTTAGGACTAAAAGCACAGCTAAATATTTTTAAGCAAGACAGTACATTTCAAAATACCAAAACAGCAATCGACTTAGGCTATTATATCAATTACAATTCAAAAATATATTTAGGATATCAATCAACAGAATCAAGCGATATCCAAAACACAAATAATACAACAATCAGCGATTTTAAAAATTCATATATTACTTCAACTTACGAATTCAAAAAGATAGATTATACTAATAGTCTTATTCCCAAAAAAGCATGGTTAAACTGGATTATCGGATACGGAAAAAGAAACACCAATAACGATTCTTCAACAGCAAAACCTAGTCAACAATTTTACACGAACCTAAATGTATCCTATAATTTTGAACTTAACGAGAAAAATTACATTAACATAAATTCACAAAATTTTTATCTTAACAGTAAAAATTACATTTTTAATGAATTATTTCGATTTGGCGGAATTAATTCCATAAGAGGCTTTTTAGAGAACAGCCTTCAATCTAATTTCAACACTTTAATTCTTACAGAATACAGATATAAATTTTCGCAAAATATTTACATAAACACAATAGCCGATTTTGGTCTATATCAAGACTTAACATCATCTATAAATCCAAATAAAATAAAAAATTTAATAGGAGTCGGAATTGGATCTGTAATACAGACACCAAACGGATTATTAAAGATTACTCTGACAAATGGAGGTGCTAATACACAAGAATTACAATTATATAACACTATCATAAACTTATGTTATAATGTTAAATTTTAGCGCTAACTGAAAAAAGTTTAAATTAATATTAGGATAGTTAACAAATTATTAAGAGTTTTGCGATACTAATTCAAAATATTTAAAAATGAAACTAAAGTTCAATGGATTCTTAGTGCTTTTATTAGTACTAGTGGCGCAACTAACTTTTGCGCAAGAAAGATCTGTTTCAGGGACTGTTTCTGACAATGCAGGAATGCCTTTACCAGGCGTAAGCGTATTAGTTAAGGGAACAAAATCTGGAACGCAAACTGATTTTGATGGTAAGTTCTCTATCAAAGCATCAACAAGCCAAGTTTTGGTATTTAGCTACATTGGGATGAAAACTCAAGAAATAGCTGCAAGCTCATCAGTAATCAATGTAAAATTGGCTGGTGATGCGCAAGAACTTGAAGGAGTTGTAGTAACAACTGCTTTAGGTATTAAAAGAGAGAAAAAATCTCTTGGATATGCTACGCAAAAAATCGATGGTGACGAGGTAAATAAAACACCTTCGACTAACTTTGTAAACAGCATGTCAGGTAAAGTTGCTGGTCTTCAAATTAAAAACAACAACAACTTAGGAGGTTCTACTAACGTTGTAATTAGAGGTTATAAATCTATTGGATTTAATAATCAAGCTTTGTTTGTTATCGATGGTGTTCCTGTTGATAATAATGAAGTTCTTGGTAATACATCTTCTCAGAAACAAGCTGGAGCTGGTTATGACTACGGAAATGCTGCTTCGGATATTAACCCTGCAGATATCGAATCTGTAAACGTTTTGAAAGGTGCTGCTGCAACTGCACTTTATGGATCAAGAGCTGCCAATGGTGCAATCATGATCACAACTAAAAAAGGAAAACAACAAAACGGTCTTGGAGTTTCTTTAAGCTCTAGCGTAAGTGTTGGTACAGTTGACAAATCTACATTTGCAAAATACCAAACTCAATACGGAGAAGGATATTTTCCATCTTTCAGAACAACATTCGATGTTGATGGAAATGGTACTTTAGACAATACAGTGAGAACTAATCATGACGCTTCATTTGGTCCTGCTTACGATTCTACTAAAATGGTATTCGGATGGGATTCATTCGTTCCAGAATCTCCATACTACAAAACTGCACGTCCATGGGAAATCGCTAAAAATGGTCCAGTTACATTCTTTCAAAACCCTATCGTAAACACAAATACACTTTCTGTTAATGGTGGTAACGATAAAGGAACTTTCAACTTATCTTATACTAATTTAAGTTCTACTGGTTTAATGCCAAATAGTGAACAAAAGAAAAACTCTTTCTTGGGTAATGCTAGTTATAAATTAACAGACAAATTAACTGCTACTTTCTTTGCTAATTATGTTGTTACAGACACAAAAGGAAGAAACGGAACAGGATATAATGGTAACATTATTTCTGGTTTCAGACAATGGTGGGGAACTAATGTTGACATCAAAGAACAAAGATCTATCTACGAGCAAACAGGGAAAAACTACACTTGGAATGCTAATAGCCCAACAAACACTACTCCTGCTTTCTGGAACAACCCATACTTTCAAGTTTACGAAAACTATGAAAGTGACACAAGAAACAGATTCTTAGGAAATGCAAGCTTAAACTACAAATTTACAAGCTGGTTAGATGTTACTGGTAGAGCATCTGTGGATACTTACTCAGATTTCCAAGAAGAAAGAAGAGCTAACGGATCTTACGCTGGTGACCCATTCGGTATCGCTAGAAGTAATGAAGAGTCAGGTTACCAAAGACTTAACAGAAACTACTCTGAGCTTAACTACGATTTAATGGCAAACTTCAACACTAACTTGACTGAAGATTTAAACTTAAAAGGAGTAGCTGGTATTAACATCAGAAGACAAAAAGTGGATCAAATCCTTGCTTCAACTTCTGGAGGACTGTATGTGCCAAAATTATTTGCTTTGACAAACTCAGTTAATGCTGTTGAAAAACCAGTTGAAACAATGTCTGACAAAGGCGTTAACGGATACTATATTAGTGCTTCATTAGGATATAAAGATTATTTATACCTTGACGCTACTTTAAGAAGAGACGTATCTTCAACTTTACCAAGTGAAAACAATGAGTACTACTACCCATCTGTTTCAGGAAGTTTCGTGTTCTCTAATGTATTACAACAAGATTGGTTAACATTAGGAAAAGTAAGATTAGGTTATGCAGAAGTAGGTAACGACGCTCCATTTGCTAAAGTACTTGATACATATGTAAGTAATTCACCTTTTGGAACTCCATTATATTCTGTTCCTTCAATCAGAAACAATCCTGAATTAAAATCAGAAAGAACAAAAAGCTGGGAAGCTGGCTTGGAGTTACAAGCACTTGACAGAAGAGTTGGTTTAGATTTATCTGTTTATAAAACTAATACTGTAAATCAAATTGTTGACATTCCAGTTTCCGAAGCAACAGGTTACACTAAATTATTCAAAAATGTTGGAAATATCGAAAACAAAGGTATAGAGGCTACTTTAACTTTAGTACCAGTTAAACTAGATAATTTCACATGGACAATGGTTGCTAACTGGGCGAAAAACAAAAACAAAGTTGTTGCATTAGCTCCAGGCATCTCTAACTATCAACTTGGTTCTTTCCAAGGAGGAATTTCTATCAACGCTACTGTTGGTCAAGCTTACGGAACTATTCAAGGATCTGATTATGTTTATTTAGACGGACAAAGAGTTGTAGACGCTGCAACAGGAAAATATCAAATTACAAGTACCAACGATAATGTAATTGGTAACTTTACTCCTGATTGGACTGGTGGTCTTAACAACATCTTACAATACAAAAAATTCTCTTTCAGCTTCTTAATTGACATGCAAAAAGGAGGAGATGTATTCTCTCTAGACAGATGGTATGGTGAAGGTTCTGGTTTATATACGAACACTGTTTACACGAACGACTTAGGGAACCCAGTAAGAAGTACTATTGCTGCTGGTGGTGGTCATATTCTTCCAGGTGTACTTCCTGATGGAACTCCTAACACAATAAGAATTGAAGCTAACGATGGTACTGACGGATCATTTGGTTATTTAGGTTCTGCAAACAAAGATTACATCTACGATGCATCTTACGTAAAACTTCGTGAGGTTACACTAGGATACACTTTTGATAAAAAAGTATTAGGTGGTGCATTTCAAGAGCTTTACTTAGGTTTCTCTGGATCTAACTTATGGATCATCCATAAAAATTTACCAGATGCTGATCCTGAAGCAGGTTTAAGTGCTGGAAATTTACAAGGCTTCCAATCTGGACCTCTTCCTACAACAAAAACTTTTGCTGTAAATTTAAAAGCTAAATTCTAATAAAGAAAACATGAAAAAAATAATTATATTCATAGGAATATTAACGCTTACATGGGGATGTAACGATGATAGCCTAACCGATTTAAACGTAGATACCAAAAACCCTAGTTCTGGAGTTCCTTCAGGCGCGTTATTTGGTAATGCTGAAAAGAATCTTTTTGACCAAATGACTAGTACCAACGTTAACATTAATGTCTTTAGACTTTTTGCTCAACATTGGTCAGAAACTACTTATCTTGACGAATCAAATTACGATATCTTGCAAAGAAACGTACCTGATAGACACTGGCAAGTTTTGTACCGCGATGTACTTAGAGATTTAAAAGAAGCAACTACACTTACTTCTGCTGAAGAAACTGTAACTCCTGCTGAACTAGCTGTAAAAAACAACAAACTTGCAATTATTGAAGTTTTAAATGTTTACGCTTACTCTACTTTAGTTGATACATTCGGAAACATACCTTACACTGAAGCATTAAACCCAGATGCACACCCTAATCCAGTTTATGATGATGCTAAAGTAGTTTATGCTGACTTATTCAAAAGATTAGATGCTGCTATTGCTAAACTTGATTCAGGTGCAAAAAGTTTCGGAACTTCTGATTTCGTTTACTCTGGAGATGTTGCTAAATGGAAAAAATTTGCTAACTCATTGAAATTACGTCTAGCAATTACAGTTGCTGATGAGCCAACTTTAGCTGCTACAGCTAAAACTGCTGCTGAACAAGCTTCTGCAGCTGGAGTTCTTGCTTCTACTGCTGACAATGCTGCATTACAATACAAATCAACTCAACCAAATACAAATCCTCTTTACGAAGATCTTGTAACAAGTGGAAGATATGATTTCGTTGCTGCTGCACCGTTAGTTACTAAAATGAACACTCTAAACGATCCAAGAAGACCTTTATATTACATTCCTGTTAACGGTGTGTTTATTGGAGCTCCTTACGCACAAGGTGTAGATTTCGAAACTTATTCTTCTGCTGGAGATCCAGCTGATGATGAAGGAGATCACACAAGATTATTAGATCCTACATTAGAAGGTTTATTAATTGATTACACTGAAGTTCAATTTTACTTAGCTGAAGCTGTAGAAAGAGGTTTTGCTGTTGGTGGTACTGCTGCAACTCACTATAACAACGCTATTAAATCTTCTATCATTTACTGGGGAGGAACTGAAGCTGAAGCTGATTTGTATTTATTGCAACCAGCAGTAGCTTACGCAACAGCAACTGGTACTTGGAAACAAAAAATTGGTGAGCAAGCTTGGATTGGATACTATAACAGAGGTTATGAAGCATGGACAACTTGGAGAAGATTAGACTTCCCAGCTTTGACTGCTCCAGCTACTGCAGTTCCTGCTGCAGAAGGACAAATCCCAAAAAGATTTACTTACCCTGTATTAGAGCAAACATTAAATGCTGCTAACTATCAAGCTGCTGGTACTGCAGTTGGTGGTGACAAACTTAAAACAAAACTTTTCTGGGATAAATTCTAATTTTAGACCAAAAAATAATATTAAAGCCACTCTGTTCATTCAGAGTGGCTTTTTTTTATATAAACATTATACCTATATTTGTCCTATGGAAAAAGAACATCAAATATTTGGAATTAGAGCCATTATAGAAGCAATTCAAGCAGGAAAAGAAGTTGACAAAGTATTTATACAAAAGGAAATTTCTGGAGAATTAATGAAAGATTTAATGAAAGTGATGAAACGCGCTAACATCAATTTCTCGTATGTTCCTGTAGAAAAACTTAATCGATTAACACCAAATAATCACCAAGGTGCAGTTGCAACAATATCACCGATTGGTTTTATTGAATTAGAACATTTAGTCGAATCTACTATAGAATCTGGATCGAAACCTTTATTTTTAATATTAGATCAGATTTCTGATGCAAGAAATTTTGGAGCCATTATCAGAACTGCAGAATGCACTGGAGTAAACGGAATCATAGTTCAAAAAGCAGGTTCTGCCCCTGTTAATGGAGATACTGTAAAAACTTCTGCTGGAGCGGTATTTAATGTTCCAATCTGTAAAGTTGAGCACATTAAAGATGCCATTTTTTATCTTCAAGGATCAGGAATTAAAACTGTTGCTGCAACTGAAAAAACAGATCAAAATATTTATGATATAGCATTGAATGAACCTGTAGCCATTATTATGGGATCTGAAGACAGAGGAATCAATCCATCTGTGCTTAAAATTGTTGATGAAAAAGCAAAACTGCCAATGTTTGGATCCATTGGGTCACTAAACGTTTCTGTTGCCTGTGGTGCATTTTTATATGAAGCTGTACGTCAAAGAAACTAAATAATATTGAGAGAGTTAAGATGACAACTAAATATCAAATTAATGTCTTCAAAAAATGCTCCTAACATATTACTCAAAAAAAACATTTCAATACTTGTAGTTATTTTGATTACAAGTATTGGTTATGCTCAAACTAAGACTTACAATCAATTTTGGAATGAATTTCAATTTAACAGGACTATTAATGAAAAATGGTCTGCTGAATTAAATCTTGGAGCAGTATATAGCAGTACAGAATCTTCACCTAATATTTTTGAAGAAAATACGCAGCGCTCAATAAGAGGCTGGGGACATTATTATTTATCTCCTCGTTGGAAACTTTCTGCCTTTTTAGCTTACAATTACAATAAAGATGTGCCAGAAATTGGGCAATTTAAATCACCTGAATGGAGATTTGCTACACAAGGAATTTATTATTTTCATAAAACTGGCTATACCTTAAGCACTAGAATGAGGATTGAACTCAGATATATGAGAAATCAGGATGAAAGCTGGGAAAATGTACTTAGATATCGCCATCAAATAAAATATTTAAAACCTATTAACAGCAAAGTTCTTAGAGAAGGTGTTGTTTATGCCGTAACATCAGATGAATTATACATCAAAACTGGAGCTAAGGTTACTGGAGAAAGTTTTTTTGATCGAAACAGATTTAATATTGGAGCAGGTTACCTGTTTACAGATGATATTCAGGTTGAACTAACTTATGCAAATGAATATCTCCCAAGAAATAGCGGTGATCAAATTGTAAATGCCGCATCGTTGACCATTACATTCAATAATCTTTTTAAAAACCTAAATGAAAAGATATTGCACAAAAATGAAACCTCAAATGATGAGTAGCTTCACTCCTCCTCCTTATTCAAAAAACAGGCTAACTGTTTTACAATTGCATCTTTATGCAATTTAAAATTATAATCGCGAACAAATTCAGTTCCCTCCATTCTAATTTCAGCAACAAGAGCTTCAAACTTAGAAAAAGACTCAAGATCTTTAGCATCTATCAAATACAAAACCTGCATAATTGAGTCGTTTTGCCTGTATTGAGTATCGTAGTGTGTTAATTTATATACATTATGATCTGCTAAATGTATAAGCAAATCATCTTTAATTTTTTTGCCATCTTTTCTAGGAGGAAAAGGCGTAGGCTGCAAGGAGATAAAATAATGCTCTTTATCTGTTACAATATTAATTTTTAACGATTTTGACTTTGTTGTATAAAAAACCGCGGGGTCAAAATAATACATCATGGTACCATCAGCCATAACTTTATTTTTTATATCACATTGAGCAAGCACTTTTGAGGTGAATAAAACGAATAAAAGTAAAACAACAAAGCTGATCTTTTTCATAATAAATAAATGAAATTAGAATGTCTCTAACAAAAATACGCTTTTTAGAGCAAAAATTCTCAGCATTTAGATTTTATCATCTGATTCTGATTTCGTTACGGTATAAAAAACAGAAACATCAGAATTAAAATAAGTAGATATAGATTCTGATTCTTCTTCAGGAATTTCAGTGTTGACAAAATTTCCGTTTTCATCAAAGTGTTTCATAAAAGCATCTTCCTCTGGATTAAAATCAGGTTTTTGCCAATCATAAACAATAGGTTTTGCATATTCTGGTGTTTTGTAAAATAGTGATAAAACAAAACCTGTAATAAAACCAGCCAAATGTCCTTCCCAAGAAATTGTCGCATCAACATCTGGAAAAACATACCAAATCATTCCCCCATATAATAAGATTACTGAAAGAGAAAGCGCAACTAAGCGATAATATCTCGTTTGAATTCCTTTGAAAAAAATAAAACTTACTAAAACATAAATTAAACCGCTGGCACCAATATGATAATTTTCTCTGCCAATAACCCAAGTTATTAAACCTGAAAATAAAATCCCATACGCAATAACTGGAATTGTTTGTTTTGGATAAAAAAATTGCAAAGCTGCCAATAAAACCAAAAGCGGAATTGAATTATTATACAAATGCCCAAGATTTTCATGAATAAAAGGGCTAAACAAAACCCCTTGCAGACCTGAAAAATCTCGAGGATAAATTCCGTTTTGATAAAAATCAAAATCAAAGCGAATTTGAAACCAATATACAATCCATAAAAAAAGGACAAAAAATAATGGTAGCCCAATTACAGCATTCGAAAATTTAAAGTGATTATCATTCATATTTTTAGAAATCTGTTATTGTTAACATCAAAAAACTATCCAAATAAAATTACCTGATAATTTGTCAGCTAACGAATTTAAGACGTTAATAGCAGTTGAAAATTCTAAAATTAAAATTGAAAATAGTAATTTTACAAAATGGAAGCACCTTTAGCAGAGCGTATTCGCCCACAGAAATTAGAAGATTACATCAGTCAAAGTCATTTAGTTGGACCTAATGGTTCTTTGACGCAACAAATTTCGAAAGGAATTATTCCGTCTTTAATATTTTGGGGGCCTCCTGGAACTGGTAAAACTACTTTAGCACAAATTATTGCGCAGGAATCAAAACGTCCGTTTTATATATTGAGCGCCATAAATTCTGGAGTTAAAGATATTCGCGATGTTATCGAAAAAGCAAAACAAAGCGGTGGTTTATTTACAGCTAAAAATCCAATTTTATTTATTGATGAGATTCACCGGTTCAGTAAATCGCAACAAGATTCGCTTTTGGCCGCGGTTGAAAAAGGCTGGATAACTCTTATTGGTGCCACTACAGAAAACCCGAGTTTTGAAGTGATTCCTGCATTATTGTCTCGCTGTCAGGTTTATATATTAAACGCATTTACAAAAGCTGATTTAGAAGCTTTATTGCATCGCGCCATGAGAATAGACACGGAAATGGCTTCAAAAAAAATTACTTTAAAAGAAACCGAAGCGTTATTAAGACTTTCTGGCGGAGATGGCCGAAAATTATTAAACATTTTTGAATTAGTTGTAAACGCTTCCGCTAATGATGAAGTTGTGATCACTAACGATCGTGTTTTCGAATTGGTACAGCAAAATACTGTTTTGTATGACAAAAGCGGTGAACAGCATTACGATATTGTTTCGGCTTTTATTAAATCGATTCGCGGCAGCGATCCTAATGGAGCTGTTTATTGGCTGGCCAGAATGATTGAAGGCGGAGAAGATGTAAAATTCATTGCCAGACGAATGCTTATATTATCAAGCGAAGATATTGGAAATGCAAATCCGACTGCTTTTATTATGGCAAACAATACTTTTCAGGCAGTAGCAACTATTGGATATCCTGAAAGCCGTATTATTTTAAGCCAATGTGCCATTTATTTAGCAACATCACCTAAAAGCAACGCCTCTTATATGGCAATTGGAACTGCACAGCAATTAGTAAAACAAACAGGTGATTTGCCCGTTCCTATTCACTTACGAAATGCTCCAACCAAACTTATGAAAGAATTGGGGTATGGCGACGATTATAAATATGCTCATGATTATGCCAATAATTTTGCCGAGCAGGAATTTTTACCAGATGCTATAAAACAAACGGTTCTTTACAATCCGGGAAACAATTCTCGAGAGAACAGTAACCGCGAATTTTTAAAGAACCGCTGGAAAGATAAATATGGTTACTAGAACCAAATTTTATATTTAAAATTTAACTGAAACTTTTTCAGAAATCAATTTATCATTTTGATAATATTCAAAAAACCATTGATTGTCTTTTGCATTTAATGAGCCTTGAATACCGTCTTTTATTGCAATGAATGAATCTGGACGAGATGTTTTCAATAATTTCATAACCACTTTTGGCGTTTTATCAATCAATTGATATCCGTTTTCTGTTGGCTGTGCGTAAAGTAAATTTGGATCCGAAACATCTGCCACAGGAGCTGCCACAGAAGTTGCTGGTGTAACAGTTGCTGCAACCGTAACTGGTGACGCTGTTACCACTGCTCTGGTATTTGCACTTATAGTTTTGCCGCTATATTTATAATGTAAATCATTTATAGACATAAAAGCTAAATTAAGACTTTCTCTATATGCTGCTTCATAATCTTTCTCCTTACTTTTACCTATTTCTGAAGTGTAGATTACTTTTCCGTAACAATCTTTAAACTCCACGAAAAGTTTTGTAATTAAGAATCCGTTGTCTTTTTTCACATCCATGTATAAAAGCTGACAACGATCTGCAAATTCAGGAGAAAGTTCTTCATTTGCATAAAAAGCCTGAAAACCTGCCTTTATTAAATTTGCTTTGCTAGTAGTAGCCATTCTATATTGATTTTCAGTTTTAAGAAAATCGTACTTCAAAGGCACAATAACTGCTTTGTAATCATTAACAGATTGCGCAAATCCAATAGCGGAAATAACAAGTGCAACCAATAAAAATTTAATTCTCATCATTATAAATATTTTTTAAGTTCTAATAAATTGTTTATTTGTTTAATATTTTGAGGAACATCAACTCTTTTTTCATTAAAAAAAATAGCATCTAAACCTGCATTTAATGCCCCATTAACATCTGCATCAAGACAATCGCCAATCATAATACTGTTTTCTTTTGAGGCTTGAGCCAAATTGACAGCATAATCAAAGATAATACTATTTGGTTTTTTTACACCTGCTAATTCTGAATTTGTAATCGTATTAAAATACCCGGCAAGCAATGCATTCTTTATTTTTTTTTCCTGAACAGTTGCAAAACCATTCGTTATAATATGCAATCTATACTTTGGTTTTAAATATTCAAGAACTTCAATTGCTCCTTCAAAAAGATAATTATTATCTGTTAAAAACTCAATATAATCATTTGCAATTTCGTTAATGGTTTCATCTGAAATTTCGAGATTTAAAGCATCAAAAGAAAACTTTAATCTATTGTAACGCAGTTCTACATGCGTTATTTCATCATTCTGATATAACTTCCAGCAAGCCTGATTAATTGGAGCATATTTTTCGATAAAATCCTGAGTTTTAATTTCGGGATATTTACTCTTAAAAATGCGATCAAAAGCCATTTCAGAATTTTTATCAAAATCCCAAAGGGTATGATCTAAATCGAAAAAAACGTCGGTAATATTGGTGTTCATAATCTAAAAAATTCCTTCATCTACAAAACTATAATATTTTGTTTCAGTAATAATCAAATGGTCTAAAACTTTAACATCTAGACTATCTCCTGCCTGCCTCAATCTTTTTGTAATTTGTTTGTCGGCATCGCTTGGCTGTAAATTTCCCGAAGGATGATTGTGACACAAAATCAAGCCCGTAGCTCCATTTTCTAAGGCCAATTTAAAAACCAGCCGAACATCGACAATCGTGCCCGCAATACCACCTTTGCTCAATTGTGATTTCGAAATTACTTTGTTTGAATTATTAAGAAAAAGCACCCAAAATTCTTCATGTGGCAGTTCTCCTATTATAGGCTGCATAATTTCAAATACCAATTTGCTTGAAGTAATTTTTATAAGTTCGACTGCATCTTCGGCTCTTCGGCGTCGGCCAAGTTCTAGCGCCGCAATAATTGTGATGGCCTTTGCCTCTCCTATTCCTTTAAAATTCATTAATTGCGAAATAGACATCTTGCCTAAAACATTAAGATTATCTGCACTTGCCAAAATTCTTTTGCTTAAATCTACAGCCGACTCGTTACGGCTTCCTGAACCAATTAAAATCGCAATTAATTCGGCATCGCTTAAAACACTTTTACCTTTAAGCATTAATTTTTCACGTGGCCTATCATCTTCTGACCAATTCGTAATAGGAAAATGAGTTGCTTCCATCTTAATTTAATTAATGGTTTTACTCATGCAAACACTATTAGTTAAGCCAACATATGGCTCATAATTGTCAACAATATTAAATCCTACTTTTTGGTAAAGACTAATTGCTTCGACCTGTTTGTATAAAGTTTCTAAAATAAAAATTTCAAAACCATTGTTTCTTGCCTCTTTTTCTAATTCTAAAATTATTAATTGTGCCAAACCCAAACCTCGAGCTTCTGGCGAAACAAACATTCTTTTTAACTCTGCGGTATTTTTATTATATTTTTTAAAACAGCCACAGCCAACTGGTTTTTTATCTAAATAAACAACAATTACATTCGGGTTAAATTCGATTAAATTATTTCCCCAATAATCCTTTTTTAATTCTGGATAACGTTCCCACAAAAAAGTATCGAATGTTTCGATCAAAGAAATAAAATCAGGATTCTCGCTTGTTGTTTTTACAACTTTTATATTTTGGTTCATCTTGTAATATCTTAAATGGCGAATATATTGAAAAATAAGAAAAATCATTCATAAAAAGCAAAACAAAAATGCCAATCGAGTCTACGATTGGCATATTATCTAATTTTCAAATGACGAATTATTTTAATTAATCAATTCTTTTACTTCATCAAAATTCAAGCCTCCGTAATTTCCTGAACTCATTAATAAAAGTGCAGAATTTTCAAGATTTAAATTGAATAAATATTCTTTGAATTCAGCCGGATTGGTGTAAATAATTAAATCTTCACGATTAAATGAAGACGCAATCTGCTCATAGGTAACTTCTTCTAACTGCTTAATTTTTACAGCATCTGGAGAATAGAAAACAACGGCAACATCTGCATATTCAAGTGCGCCTTCGTATTCTTTCAAAAATTCAGCATTTAAACTGCTATACGTATGCAGTTCTAAACAAGCTACTAAAGTTCTGTTTGGATATTGCTCTTTTACTGCTTTAGTTGTTGCAGCTACTTTACTTGGCGAATGCGCAAAATCTTTATACGCTACTTTACCTTTTCCTTCGGCAATTTTTTCTAATCTTTTAGAAGCTCCTTTAAAACTGGCGATTGCTTCGTAAAAATCAGCCTCGTCAACGCCCATGTTTTGGCAAATCCATTTTGCTCCCGCCAAATTATTTAAGTTGTGCGCGCCAAAAACTTCAATTGGCATATCGCCTTCTGGAGTTTCTAATAAAGTTACGCCATCGCTGACAGTATATTTTGGTGTAGAATAAGCTAGTTTGCGAATTGGGTTTGTCGCAGCTTCTGCAACGCGTTTTACTTCTGGATCATTTTCATTGTAAACTAAAATTCCTCCGTTTGTGATTTTACCAATAAAAATTTCGAACTGCTCTACATAATTTTCATATGTTGGAAAAACATTGATATGATCCCAGGCGATTCCGGAAATTAAAGCAATATTAGGCTGATATAAGTGAAATTTAGGACGTCTGTCAATCGGCGAAGACAAATATTCATCACCTTCCAGAACCATAAAATCATTTTCTTCAGTAAGATGCACCATGGTATCAAAACCTTCTAACTGCGCGCCAACCATATAATCAACTTCAATATTATGATAATGCATTACGTGCAAAATCATCGAAGTAATAGTCGTTTTTCCGTGAGAACCTCCAATTACAACGCGAGTTTTATTTTTAGATTGCTCATATAAAAATTCTGGATAAGAATAGATTTTCAAACCTAATTCTTGTGCTTTCAGCAGTTCAGGATTATCTGCTTTTGCGTGCATTCCTAAAATTACAGCTTCAATATCTGATGTTATTTTTTCTGGAAACCAACCTAATTCAGCTGGCAAAATTCCCTTTTTCTCTAATCTTGATTTTGATGGTTCAAAAATAGCATCATCACTACCTGTAACCTGATAGCCTTTATTATGCAATGCTAATGCTAAATTGTGCATGGCACTTCCGCCGATGGCGATGAAATGTGTTTTCATTAAAATTCTAATTTTTAAGTTCTAAATTCCAATTTTTCAATTGAAATTTATCTTTGAATCGACCTTTAAGCGTCAAATTTTCGTTTCAATTCTTGTGCTTTTTTTGGGTCTTTTAATTTGTTCAAATATAAATTATATAATTTTTGAAATGTAATTTTTGATTTACCAATTTCATTTGCTTTGATATAATTTTTTTCTGCTGATGCATATCTTTTAAAATATTCATCAATTCTTCCTCTCGACATATAACCATCAACGGGCGAAAATTGTGCTAATTCATTCGAATACGCTAGTGCTTTCGACTCGCTTCCGCCAACAATCCCAGGCAATTGCAAATACAATTCTATTAATGCCCATCTTGCCTGAATATGTTTTGGATTTAGAGCAATTGCTTTTTCAAACGCCGATTTCATATCATCAACCATTCCTAAAGCTTTAAATTTATTTACTTCCATAGCACGCATGGCTAAGGCGCCGCCATATTTAAAAAAATAATTCGCTTCGGTTGGTTTTAACTCTGTTAGTTTCTTGAAATATTTTCCAGCGTCAACCCATGATTTTTTATATGATTCGATATCGCCTAAATATTCAATTGTTTTTATGTCAGAAGGTTTCGTTTTTAGAATTCCTTCGAACAGCAATTGTGCTTCGTCATACTTTTTGCCATGAAATAACTTTTCTGCTTTTTCAAAATTAGATTGCGACCAAATACATATTGGCACAAATAAAAAAAAGAGTAGTAGTTTTTTCATATCTCAAAAATAACGAAATATAGCATCGATAATTTGCTTTTAGAGATAAATTAGTAATTTGTACGAAATTATTTTAAAGTTGGCCCCAACCTTTCTTTAAAAACGGCTCTCTATATACTAAAACAGAAGTATGAAAAATATATTATTTGCTTTCTTATTGATTTCTACAACCTTATTTGCACAACAAACAGATAAAAAATGGGAGAACGTAATTGCTTTCGAAAACGAAGGAAAAGTAAAATCAGCAAACGACGCTGTTGCAGAAATATACAAAAAAGCAATTGCCCAAAAAGACGAAGTGCAAATGATAAAATGCTTTTTTTATCAGTCTAAATATTTACAGGTGGTTGATGAAAATGCAAAAACCAAAATTTTAAATAATTTAAAGACAGATATAAACCGCGTTTCTATTCCATCAAAGGCCATTTTAAATTTGGTTTATGCGAGGTGTTTGAATGATTATTATACACGAAATGATTATAGCATTAGAAGAAGAACCAATACCGATTCCTTGAGTGAGGATTTTTTAACTTGGACCACAAATATTTTTACGGATCAAATCAATCTGGCTCAAAAAAAATCTTTGGATAACGAATCTATTTTAAAGGAAACATCTTTAATAAAATATGAACCTATTTTCGACTATTCAACTGTAGAAAAATTCAAAACGCTCCATGTATTAGATTATGTAATATCCGAAAACATTGAACTTTACACAAAGAAAATGCATCGATGGGGATTCGAAAAAAGTGACTTTGCATTTTATAAAAAAGATTTGTTAGGAAAATCGAGTGATTTTTTAAAAATCAATTTCGATTTCGTAACAAATGAAAATTTGAAATTGGCTTTAGAGCTATACCAAAAGCAAGAAACTAACAATCCAAACACGGAAAATTTATGGGAACGAATTCAGTTTTGCAAACAGTATTTAATAGATTCTGATGAGGATTATTTTGAGGCACTAATTTATCTTCAAAAAAACACAAAGGATGTATTTCTAATTCAAAAAATTCAATTAGAAAAAGCTTCTTATTTTTCAGAAAAGGCATCAAAAGAAACGCACCCAGATTATAACATTAGGGCAGTTTCTATATTAGATAGTATACTAAGTGTAAATAATAGATCAAATGCCTATAAATTGGCACTTGAAAAAAAAGAAAATATAGGTTACAAAACTTTAAGTGCCCAGCTTCAAAAATACAATTATAGTGATGAGAATACTCGAGCATTTATCCAATACAAAAATGTTGAGAATTTAAAAATCTCATTCTTTAAAATTAATCAGGTTCAAGCTGTTCAATTAAAACAATTTTACATTACAAAGGATAGTATTCGAGATTTTATTATTCATAAAACACAGCCCGTTGTGGTCAAATCTTATTCACTCAAAAATAAAAAAGATTATCTCGAATATTCTACAGAAGTACTTCTTCCGCAATTAAAGACAGGTACATATTTAATATATTTTGAAAGCGAATCAGATTCAAAAGACAAAAAAGCTTTTGCTTTTGAAACCATTACAATTTCAAACCTTACAGTTTTGGCTTCTCAAAACTATAACTCCGAAAGCTATCAGGTTTTAGACCGAAAAACAGGAAAACCATTAGAAAATGTGACTTTAAAATCAAGCGATTTCACCTTAAAAACAAATAAAAACGGCATTGCAGTTTTTAATAAAACAAACCAGAATTCAAATTATGGAGTTTTAAATTTATACACAGCAAATGACACTATTTCTATTCAAAAAAATTATTTGTATTACAATAGCGTATACACCGAAAATGAGAAAGAAGCTTTACAAGGTAAAGTTGAATTTTACTTAGATCGCGCCATTTACCGTCCAGGGCAAACTGTGTATTACAAAGGAATTGCTGTTCAAAAATCAGGAGATAAAACTTCAGTAGTTCCTTTCACAACATTTAACATTGTCGTTGAAGATCCTGACAGCAACGATTTTAAAGATTTTGACGTAACAACAAACGAGTTTGGATCTTTTTCTGGTGAATTTAGTATTCCGAAAACAGGTCTTACAGGTTCTTTTAAAATTACAGCCGGAGAACCAACAACTTATGAGAATGATATTGTATACGACAAAAAAGAAAGCGAACACCCATTTTGGGAAAAAGTTCATTTTGAAAATTCTGAAACAGAATTTAGCGTTGAAGAATATAAACGCCCAAAATTTGAAGTGACCTTCGAACCTAAAAAAGAAAGCTTTCAAATTAATCAATCGATCAAAGTAAAAGGAAATGCAAAAGCTTTTGCGGGAAGTACTATTTCTGATGCAAAAGTAACTTACACTGTCAGTCGCTATACAAGTTATTTTAGAGATTATTATTCGCAGCAACAAAACGAAAATTTAGCAACGGGAGAAACTAAAACTGATGCTTCTGGAAAATTTAATATTGAATTTGTTGCTTTGCCACCGAAAAATAGTAAAAAAGAAGAATTACCAATTTTTAATTATAGTATAAAAGTTGCTGTAACAGATATAAACGGCGAAACGCACGAAGCAACAACGATTGTAAAAGTTGGATATCATGATTTGGTTTTACAAACTGCAATTCCTAATGAAATTGAAACGAAAAATAAAAATGAAATCAAACTTACAAGCACAAACTTAAACGATGAATTTTTAGCTGTTAAAGGTGAAATTAAAATTTATTTAATAAGCCCATTCTCAAGGAAATTTAAACAAAGAGTTTTTCCTCAGCCAGATATTGAAAATATTTCTAGTGAAGATTTTGGAAAATTATTTCCGTACGAAATCAACCAAACTCCAAAAACAGATGAAACTTTAGTTTTTTCGCAAAATATTGACACTCAAAAAGACAAAGTTATTCCGTTAGATTTCATTTCTAATTACAAATCTGGAAATTATAAAATAGTTTTTACAGCAAAAGACCGTTTTGAAAATAAAATTGAAACTATTTCAAATTTTAAACTTACACAAAGCAAAGACAAATTAGACGCCAGCCGCTTATTCTCGGTACAGCAAATGAATTCTGATGCAAAAAAAGATGGCTTTGTATTGTTAAAACTTTCATCTGTTATTCCTGAGCTTTACATTACAGCAACCGGAAACTATGATAGTGTTGCTTTTCATGAGGAAACATACCATCTTCAAAACAACGAAACTTTGATTAAAATTCCATTAAACAAAGAATTTCATGGCGCCGTAAATATAAGTTTTGAAAGCATATTTGAAAATGAAAGATTCAATTACAGCACTTATGTATTTTTAAAAACTGTAAATCCAGAATTAAAATTTAATGTAGAAACATTTAGAAACAAAATACAACCCGGAAGTACTGAAAACTGGTCTTTTAAATTAAATGGAATTGCAACAAAAAAAGAAGCAGAGGTTTTGGCATCAATGTATGACAGTTCATTAGATCAATTTACCATTAAAGAATGGAATAGTTTAAATTTTGTTCAATACACTACTGGTGGCAATACGAAATCTCTTTTAGGATTTGAGAAAATGTATGTTTCAATTCCTAACTTAAACATACCATCAAAACGAATCGAATTAAAAAATGAAAGCACAAAATTAATTTGGTTTGGTTTCGATTTTAACAATAGCAATAATACACTTTATCTGCAAAGAGAATACCAGAGACAACTAAGCAAAAAAATTAAAAAACCATTAGATGCTAAACTAATTTCGGGAATTGTTACTGATAGTTCAGGACTGCCTCTACCCGGTGTTTCTGTTCTCATTAAAGGAACTCAACGAAGAACTCAAACTGATTTTGATGGTTATTATGAAATTGAAGCGACGGCTAATGAAGAAATCGTTTTTTCTTATATTGGTTTTAAAGACCAATCTAGTATTGTAGCAAATAATAAATCAATTGATTTAGTTTTAGCCGAAAACACTAACCAATTAGAAGAAGTTGTTATTGTTGGTTATGGAATTTCCAAAAAAAAGAACTTAACCGGATCAATAACAAAAATGAAAGCTGTTAGAAATGGTGTACAAGTTGAGGAAGACAATAACGTCTATGAAACTGACAGCGTGTTATCAGGAAAAGTAGCTGGCGTAGCAGTTATGCAAATTCCGTCGGCTAAATTAGTTATTCGCAGCGATGTATCTATTAATGATGCTTCGAATCCTTTATATGTTATAGATGGAAAAATTTCCAGCGCAGAGGATGTTAAAAATTTGAATTCATCAGATGTTGTTTCTATAAATGTTTTAAAAGGAAATGAAGCAACATCCCTTTACGGAACCAAAGCCGCAAACGGCGTAATAATCATTACAACTAAAAAAGCGCTCGAAGCTTTAACACAAGTAAAAGCCAGAAAAAATTTATCTGAAACCGCTTTCTTTTTGCCCAATTTAAAAACTGATTCGAACGGAAAAGTGAGTTTCAATTTTACTTCTCCAGAAGCTTTAACCGCTTGGAAACTTCGTTTATTGGCACATAACAAAGATGCTGTTTCTGGCTATTTAGAAAAAAGTGTAATCACGCAAAAAGAATTAATGATTTTACCAAATTTCCCTCGATTCTTTAGAGAAAAAGACACCATTGTGATTTCTGCTAAAATTTCGAATGTTACAGATAAAGTGAAGACTGGAATCGCAATCCTGCAGTTTTTTGATGCGACAACAATGCAGCCAATTGATGCTAAAATGATGAACGTAAAAAACATTCGCAATTTTAATGTTAGCGCTTTTGGAAATACAACCGCAACTTGGACAGTTTCAATTCCGGAAGGTTTACAAGGTGTTCAGTATAAGATTTTAGCCAAAGCAGAGAATTTTTCTGATGGTGAAGAAAACATACTTCCGGTTTTGACTAACAATATGCTGGTGACAGAAAGTATGCCGATTTGGGTTCGCGAAAATTCTAAAAAAGAATATACGTTTGAGAACTTAAAAAACAACAATTCAACGACTTTAAGAAATCATCAATTTACATTAGAATATACCTCAAATCCGTCGTGGATCGCGATTCAGGCTCTACCGTATTTAATGGAATATGAACACGAATGTGCTGAACAGACTTTTGCTCGTTTTTATGCCAATTCTTTGGCTTCAGAAATCATTGCAAGCAATACTAAAATTGCAACTGTTTTTGAAAACTGGAGAAAAAACGGAAAACTGAATGTGAAATTAGAAGAAAACGACGAATTAAAATCGATTATTCTAGCCGAAACACCTTGGCTAAATGACGCTCGAAGCGAAGATGAAAAGAAAAAAAATCTAGCCCTTTTATTTGATTTGGAGAAAATGAAAACTTCTCAAGAAGCAACTTTTGAAAAATTAAAACAAAAACAACATTCGTCTGGAGGATTTTCTTGGTTTGAAGGTGGCTATGAAAACGAATACATTACAAGACATATCCTGGCAGGTTTAGGCCATTTATCTAAATTGAATAAAAGTGGCGATAATGAAGATAAAATTGAAGCAATTGCCAAAAGTGGCATTTCGTTTTTAGACACCAAATTTTTAGAATCGTATAAAATCAGAACCAAAAATTTAAAAACAAACGACAAATTAATTTGGATCAATCCAAATTATGATTTGCATTATCTCTATACTAGAAGTTTTTATTTAGACGATTACAAATTATCTGACACTTTAAAAAAAGCGACAAAATTGTATATAGAGGCCATTAAAAAAGATTGGTTGTCGTATTCACTTTATGAAAAAGGATTAGCTTCTTTAACTTTAAATCGTTTTGGAGAAAAAGAAAGTGCTAAAAAAATTATAGAAAGCCTAAAAGAAACTTCTTCCAACAATGAAGATTGGGGAATGTATTGGATAGCCAATAAAGCTGGCTGGTATTGGTACCAAGCGCCGATAGAAACTCAGGCTTTATTGATTGAGGCTTTCGCCGAAGTAACTCACGACACCAAATCGGTAGATGCTATGAAAGTCTGGTTATTAAAAAACAAACAGACGAAAAACTGGCCAACTACAAAAGCAACTACAGAAGCAATTTATGCTTTATTAATGCAAGGAAGTGATTGGCTTTCTGTAAAAGACAACACAGTCATTAAACTTGGAGATGAAAAAATCACGACCAAGAAATTATCAGAAAATGAAAAAGAAGCAGAAACCGGTTACATCAAACTAAACTGGAAATCTGATGAAGTAAAAAAAGAAATGGCCACTATAAAAATTGAAAACAAATCTAAAGTTCCAGGCTTTGGTGGTATTTATTGGCAGTATTTTGAAGATTTGGATAAAATTAAAAACAATTCTGAAGCGATATTATCAGTTTCAAAAGAATTATATTTAAAAAAGAGTTCTGTTAAAGGTGATGAATTAGAAAAAATAACATCTAAAAATCCTTTAAAAATCGGCAATTTAGTTACAGTACGATTGATTATAACATCTAAAGAAGACACCGAATATGTTCATTTAAAAGATATGAGAGCTTCTTGTTTTGAACCTGTCAATGTACTTTCAGAATATCAATACAAAGATCGATTAGGATATTATATGAGTACAAAAGATGCTGCAACGCATTTCTTCTTTGATCAAATCAACAAAGGAACGTATGTTTTAGAATATGATATTCAAGTAAACAACAGTGGCGAATTCTCAAACGGAATTACAACAATTGAAAGTATGTACGCGCCAGAATTTGCAAGTCATACAAAAGGAATTCGAGTGAAAGTTGATTAACAACACTTCTCAAAATTATAATATGAAAATTCCAAATTCAAAATCTCAGCCTCACACATTTTCCAAAATAAAAACAACAAAAAACCCGATAAGTTTCTCTGAGACTTATCGGGTTTTATTTTATAATAAAAATCAGATTATTTCACAATCGTCAATTCGTCAATAATGTTTTTTGCACCAGCGTATTTGTCAATAATCCAAAGTACGTAACGAATATCAACGTTTATAGTTCTTTGTAATTTTGGATCAAAGATTACATCTCCAGCCATCGCTTCGATGTTTCCATCAAAAGCAATTCCGATTAATTCTCCTTTTCCATTAAGAACTGGCGAACCAGAATTTCCTCCTGTAATATCGTTATCAGTCAAGAAATTTATTGGCATATATCCTGCTTTATCAGCATATTGTCCGTAATCTTTTGCTTTGTTTAATTCTAATAAACGTTTTGGCAAATCAAATTCCTGATCTCCTGCTTTATACTTTTTCACCATACTTTCCATGGTTGTATAATTGTTGATAACAGCATCGTTTCTTGGATCTGCCGGCAAAGCACGAACTTTTCCGTAAGTCAATCTTAATGTAGAGTTTGCATCAGGATATTGAATTGTATTTAATTTTGATTCTCTCAAGCCTTCAACTAATTCGCGGTAGGCAGTTGCAAAACCATCATCCGCTTTTGCTTGATCATCTGTTTTAGAACGGTATTTCGTCAATAAATCATTAGAAATAATATACAAAGGATCGTGTACAATTGCCAATGGTTTTGGATCAGCTAAAAATGCCAGTACTTTTTCCTTAGTTGTAAAATAACTGATTTCTGTGGCTTTTGCTACATCTGCAGTAAAATCACCATTATTTACAGTTTTCATTTTTGCAACTTCTGGAGCAAGTCCGTATTCAGCAGCCTTAGAAGCGTATAAATTTAATTGCGCTGTTAAAACATCTTTTTCTAATGGAGCGTAAAATTCACCATAAATGCTTTCAACCATTGCGTTGATTTTTGGCAGCATTTCAGCTTTTTTAGCATCATTTTCTTTATAGTAGGCGATCAATGCATTTCCTAAATTTGCAGGTCCGCCTGCATAACTTGACGTACGTAAAAGCTGTGATAAATAATTATCATGACGCGCTTTTAAGTTTGTTTCTCTGTAATAATCGTTGATAGTCGGAATTACATTTTCGTACTTTTCCTTATTAGCTGGCTTAGTTGCCCACTCATAAAACTTATCTTCTTGCAACGTTTTAACGTCAACAGTTCCTGCTTTTGTTAAAGCATCGATCATACCTTGACGGTTTTTCCAGTAATTTGCTGTCGAAGCATATTTAGACGCATATTGCAAGCGAACTGTTGCATCTTTATCCATATACTTTCTCATGACGTCCATTCCGGTTTTTGCACCTTCAACCCAAGCAGGATAAGCAAATTTTATATTTTGCTCTATTCCTCCAGCTGGCATCCAGCGGTTTGTTCTTCCAGGATATCCTAAAATCATCGCAAAATCATTTTCTTTTACACCTTTAATACTTACAGGCAAATAATGTTTTGGCTGTAAAGGCACATTGTCTTTAGAATACGCGGCAGGATTTCCAGCTTTATCAGCATAAACTCTAAACATAGAGAAATCTCCTGTTTGGCGAGGCCACTCCCAGTTGTCTGTATCACCTCCAAATTTACCAACACTTTCTGGTGGAGTTCCAACTAAACGAACGTCTGTATAATCCTGATAAACGAAATAGTAATATTCATTTCCTTGAAAGAAAGGACGAACAGAAACGGTATATTTTCCACCTTCATTGTTTTCTTTTTCAATTAAAGAAATTTCTTGCTGAATGATTTTATTTCTTTCTGTTTCGGTCATTGTATCATTTACTTTCGATAAAATCCTTTTTGAAACATCATCCATACGAACAAAGAAACGAACGTACAATGATTTTGGTTTCATTTCAGCACTTCTTTCTTTTGCCCAAAAACCATCTTTCAAATAGTTTTGTTCTGCTGTAGAAAGTTCAGCAATCGCATTGTAGCCACAATGGTGGTTCGTTAAAACTAACCCGTCTTTAGAAACAATTTCTGCTGTACAGCCTCCGTTAAATTGTACAATAGCATCTTTTAAACTGTGGTGGTTAATACTGTAAATTTCTTCGGCTGTTAATTGCAAGCCCAATTTTTCCATATCTCTATGGTTCAATCTTTCGATAAACATCAAAAACCACATTCCTTCATCGGCTTTTGCAGGAAAAGCCATAAGGCACATGGTTAAGAATAAAACTATTTTTTTCATGTTATTTTGTTTAAGTAATGCGAATATAACTCACTTTTCCCATTATATCATTCATATAATGGGAAAAACAAAATATAACAAATGACATAACTATCTATTTTATGAAATTCATAATTTAATTATAAAGAATGATCTTGTAATTTCTTCGAATTTATTTTTAATAAGAACTTAAAATTTAAAATATACACATTTAAAAAATTTAATATTTTGATATAATTGTAAAAATTTACTTTCGTTAAAAAATTAACATTATAAATTATTTCTTACAAAATATTGATGTGTAAATTTGCCAAAATTAATTTATTAAACAAGATGAAAAAATTATTATTAGGAGTTGCGCTATTTGTTGCAACAATATCGCACGCACAAAAAAACTCATTACTAGTTGGTGGAAACATTGGGTTTTCTTCAGAAAAAATTGATGACTCTAAAACAACCAATTTTGAATTTTCTCCAAAAGTTGGTTATCAATTTGCCGAAAGATGGACAATTGGAGCTGAAGCTTCTATTATTAGCAGTGATTATGATATGATACAAAACGATATCAAAATTTCTGGCAATACTCAAAAATATAAAATCGGAGGTTTTATGCGTTACACAGCTCCGTTGTCAGACTTATTTTCATTCTATACAGATTTAGGTGTTGGCTCACAAAGTGCTTCATCAAATAATATAAATGGAATTTATGCAAATCTTACTCCAGCACTATTTATTAATATGAAAAGAGGTTTTGGTTTAAATTTTTCTATTGGAGGAATTAACTATGATAATCTTGAAGGTACAGATTATCCAAAACAAGAGCGTTTTGGTTTTGATTTCGGAAAAACTGTAAAAATCGGAATTTCTAAAAACTTTCAGTTATAAAAAAAGAGACTCATAAATAAGTCTCTTCTATAAAATATTTTAATTAGTACTAATCCAGCAGATTTTAATTTGCTGGATTTTTTAATACTATAAATTAATCGTTCAGCATTTTCCAAAGCTTATCTTTCAAATCCGTCAAACCCTGTTGGGCAACAGATGAAATAAACATATACGGAATATCTTTGAAAGCTACATCTAATTCTACTTTCAATTCTGCTTTAAGTTCGTCATCCAGCATATCGCATTTTGAAATTACAAGAAGACGCTCTTTGTCTAGCATTTCCGGATTGTATTTGGTTAATTCATTTACCAAAATATCATATTCTGCTTTAATATCTGGCGTATCAACCGGAACTAAAAACAACAAAGTTGAGTTACGTTCTATATGACGCAAGAAATAATGGCCCAACCCTTTACCTTCAGCAGCACCTTCAATAATTCCAGGAATATCTGCTATTACAAAAGATTGATAATCTCGATATGCTACAATTCCAAGGTTTGGTTTTAAAGTCGTAAAAGGATAATCAGCAATTTTTGGTTTTGCAGAAGTCAATACAGAAAGTAACGTTGATTTTCCAGCATTAGGAAAGCCTACCAAACCAACATCAGCCAAAACTTTAAGTTCTAAAATCACATCCATCTCTACGCCTGGCAAACCTGGCTGTGCGTAACGAGGCGTTTGGTTAGTTGAACTTCTAAAATGCCAGTTTCCTAAACCGCCTTTTCCTCCTCTTGAAAGAATTTGTTTTTCACCGTCTTCGGTAATTTCAAATAACGTTTCGCCTGTTTCTTTGTCTTTTACAACTGTTCCTAGTGGCACTTCAATAAACTTATCTTCTCCGTCTGCACCAGTACTTCTATCTCCTCCACCGTCTCCACCATGACCAGCTTTAATATGACGAGCGAATTTTAAATGAAATAATGTCCATAAACCTTTATTTCCAACTAAATATACGTGTCCACCGCGACCACCATCACCACCGTCCGGGCCTCCTTTTTCAATAAATTTCTCTCTATGTAAATGCGTAGATCCTTTTCCTCCCTTTCCGGAAGAAACATATATCTTAACGTAATCTACAAAATTTCCTTCTGTCATTTTCTTTTTGTTTATGTATAGTTTAAAGTTTAAAGTTTCAGGTTTCAAGTTGGTGCATCGCACTTAACTTGAAACCTGAAACAAAATAAAACTTGAAACAAATTCTCTTTACTCTTTAAGCGCTTTTACAAGTACTTTATCAATCTTTACGCCATCCATATCGATGACTTCTAGCACAAATTTTTGCCAAACTAATTTCTCTCCTTCTTTTGGAATATGAGAAAGCTCGGTCATAATCATACCGCTTACTGTATTTACTTCATAGTCATTTGTCAATTCATCCAACTCAAAATACGTTAGAAAATCGTGCAATGAATAATGCCCGTCAACCAGCCATGAACCATCTTCCCTTTCGATCAGTTGAAATTCATCTTTATAAAAATCAGATGCATCTCCAACTAAAGCTTCCAGAATGTCGTTTAAAGTTATAATTCCTTGAAAAACACCATATTCATCAGAAACTAAGGCATAATGAACTCCTGTTTTTTTGAAATTTTCTAGAGCTTTATAAGCTGTAGTCTGTTCCATTAAATAAGGAGGATCTGTCATTATTGCTGCCAAATCAAAATGATCACTTTCGATGTTGGCAAATATATTTTTCAAAGTTACAATTCCGACAATATCATCGTAATTGTCTCTATAAACTGGATATACAGTATGCAGATCCTGCAAAACCAATTCTTTTATTTTAGATTTATCCGCATTAAAAGGCAGCATATCTACGGATTTTCTGTGCGTCATTAACGAATTAACTTTTCTGTCGCCAATATGAAAAACGCGTTCTACGATATCTTGTTCGATTTCTTGAACTTCTCCGCCTTCGGTTCCTTCTTTTATAATGGCTTTAATTTCTTCTTCGGTAACTTTTCCGTCTGCAGAAGGTTTAATCTGCAGCACATTCAACAAGAAATCTGTTGAAGATGTTAATAACCAAATAAACGGCGCTGTTACTATTGAAACAATTTTCATTGGCAGAGCCACCATTTTTGCTATTGATTCTGGATAATTCAATCCGATTCGTTTTGGCAATAACTCTCCTAAAACTAAAGAGAAAAACGTTAAAACTACCACCACAATTCCAACTGCAACTGAATGTGCATAAGGTTTTAAAACTGCAAATCCGCTGACAAAAATCTCAACATCCATTGTGATTTTGTCTCCACTATAAATACCAGTTAAAATTCCGATTAGCGTAATTCCGATTTGTACGGTAGATAAAAACTTGTTTGGAGAATTAGCCAAATCAAGTGCAATCTTGGCGCTCTTATTTCCTTTTTTTGCTGCTGTTTCCAGTCTGTTTTTTCTAGCCGAAATCAATGCAATCTCTGACATCGAGAAAACTCCGTTTAATAGTATTAGAAAAAATATTATTAGTATTTCCAATGTTTAGTAGATTCGTTATTTGTTTGGTTCGTTTTTATTGTATTCCTGATTATTGTTTTTTAGCCCACATTAAAGAGAAAAGCCCGGAGTTATCTGGATTTTTCGTACAGCCGGAAATGCTTCTACAAATTATCTATAACTGACGTTAATCGCTCTGTAATTTCTTCTATAGTTCCAATTCCGTTTACGGCATGAAACTTACCTTGTTCTTTATAATACCCGATAAGCGGGGCTGTTTTCTCATTATATTCCTGATATCTTACACGAATTTTTTCTTCGTCTTGATCATCTACTCTCCCGCTTGTTTTCCCTCTTTCAAGCAAACGCGCTACCAAAATTTCATCATCAGCTTCTAAGGCGATTGTTGCCGTAACACTCGATCCAATTGTTGGCAAAAATTTATCTAAGGCTACTGCCTGATCTAAAGTTCTTGGATATCCGTCGAACAAGAAACCTTCAGTATCAGGGTGTTTATTTACTTCATCTATTAACATTGCAGTTGTAACTTCGCAAGGAACCAATTCTCCATTGTCCATAAAAACTCTTGCTTTTTTACCTAAATCTGTGTCATTTTTTAAATTAAAACGAAAAATATCTCCTGTTGAAAGATGTGTTAATTTGTATTTTTCTTTTAAAAATTCTGCCTGAGTTCCTTTTCCCGCTCCTGGCTTTCCAAATAAAACAATGTTAATCATAAAAGTAATTTAATGATTGAAAGATTTAAAAATGCAAGATTTAGACAATCTTAAATATTTAAATTTCTCTAATCGTGTTGTTAATGTAGTTATGTTATTTTTTAATTTTTAATCTTAAAATGCTTAAATCTATTCTGCTAATTTATAGACTTCTTCAAGGTTTCTTCCTAAACCATCATAGTCTAATCCGTAACCTACAATAAATTTATTCGGAATTCTGATTCCGATATAATCTATTTTTATGTCTTTTTTATATGCATCTGGTTTAAAAAACAAAGTTGCAATTTTAAAATGCTTTACGTTTTGCTGTTTAAACATATGTTTTAGTTCTTCGATCGTGTTTCCCGTATCGATAATATCTTCAATAATAATTACGGTTCTGCCAGACAAATCCTGATTAATTCCAATTAATTCCTTAACGGTATTTGTACTTTCAGTTCCTTCATAAGAAGCCATTTTTATAAATGAAACTTCGCAAGGACTTTTGTATTTTTTCAAGAAATCGGCAACAACCATAAATGCGCCATTCAAAACTCCAATGAAAATTGGCGTATCATCTCCAAAATCATCTTCTACCTGAGCCACTATTTTAGTTAAAGCAAAATCAATTTCTTTAGCCGAAATAAACGGAACAAATTGTTTATCGTGAAGTTGTATCATTATTTTTTACATTTAAAATAATGGGCAAAGATACAGAATTACAACCAAATGCAAGTATCAAAATATAGCGAGGTTTTCCATTTTTTTGTTAATGTTAAATATCAGTTAATTTCTACAAATCATTTCTTAATGATATTTTTAATTTCATTAAATTGTTGTTTGATAAATATTTAATCCAAAAAAAATGAAAACAACGATACAGTTACTTTCTATCTCCTTACTGACTTTAATAACAGCCTGCAATGGGCAAGTAAAAAAAGAAGAAAAAGAAGCTTTAGCAAAACAACCCAGCACTATTGTAAAAACTGCAGTTGGAGATATTACTTTACCTCCGCCTTATGCAACTGAATCGAAAACCAATAACAGTAAAGTAATTGGATGGCCGGAAGGAAAAACGCCAAAAGCGCCAGAAGGTTTTACAGTAACAAAATTTGCTGACGGATTTGAAAACCCGCGCTGGACTTATATTGCGCCAAACAACGATATTTTTGTTGTTGAAAGCGGTACAAGAACGAGTAAAAATCAGATTACAGTTTTGCGTGATAAAGACAAAGATGGAAAATTTGAAACCCGTGAAGTATTCATAAAAGGTTTAAACAAACCTTTTGGAATGCTGGTTCTAAAAGACTTTTTTTACATTGCCAATACAGATGGGCTTTATAAATATCCGTATAAAAATAATCCTTTGAAACTAGAAACCAAAGGTGTAAAAATTCTTGAACTTCCGGCTGGAGGCTACAACAATCATTGGACTAGAAATTTAATTGCAAATGCTGATGGAACTAAAATTTATGTTTCTGTTGGTTCTGGAAGTAATGTTGGTGAAAACGGAATGGACAAAGAAATTCGCCGAGCGGCAATTTTAGAAATTAATCCTGACGGAACTGGCGAAAAAATCTATGCATCTGGACTTAGAAATCCGGTTGGAATGGATTGGAATCCTGTAAACAAAGAGCTTTGGACAGCGGTAAACGAGCGTGACGAATTAGGAGACGATTTAGTTCCTGATTATATTACAAGCGTGAAAAAAGATGGATTTTACGGATGGCCTTATTCTTATTATGGAAACATCTTAGATCCGAGAATGAAAGGTGAACGCAAAGATTTGGCAGCAAAAGCAATTGTTCCAGATGTTTCAGTTGGTGCTCATACGGCATCGTTAGGATTAGCATTTTACACAAAAGGTGCTTTTCCTGCAAAATACAAAAATGGCGCTTTTGTTGGTCAGCACGGATCATGGAACCGCGCAAACATATCTGGCTATAAAGTAGTTTTTGTTCCTTTTGCAAACGGAAAACCTTCAGGAAAACCAGAAGATTTTTTAACCGGATTTATTTCTGATGAAAATAAAGCTGAAGTTTACGGACGTCCAGTTGCGGTTACCGTTATGAATGACGGATCGCTTTTGGTAAATGACGACAGCGGGAATACAGTTTGGAAGGTTACTGCTAAATAAATTCAAATTTTTTAAATTCCAAATTTCAACTATACGCATATTTTTTAAACACATAGGAACATAGTGACTTTGTGTTGAAAAGGCGTTTCACTTGTCTTAAAACACATAGCTATGTGAATTGATGTATAGTGAAACGCCTTTTTTCAGTATTTAAATCTATGTTCCTATGTGTTTAAAAAATGGCACTTTTAACGCAACTTATTTATGGCTCTAAAAAAATATTGCCTTTTTCTTTTTGTGCTTTTTATTTCTCAAAACATTTTAGCACAAGAACAAAAAGGCAAATCTATTGATCCTGTCAAACCAGAAAAATTAGAGGAAGTTGTTATCAGCTCCTTTCATATTAACGACAGTTTGCAAAATGCCCCAGCTTCTATAGGTCTTTTATCAAAAAAAGATTTACAGCAAAATAACGCGACGGATATCACTACTGTAATTAATACAATTCCCGGCGTTTTTATGCAATCTTCTAACTTGACTACAACCCGAATTTCGATTCGTGGTATTGGAGCAAGAACACCTTATGGAACCAATAAAATACGTGCTTTTTACGGCAGTATCCCATTGACTTCTGGAAACAGTGAAACGGTTATTGACGATATTGATTTGGAAAACCTCAACCAAATTGAAATTATCAAAGGACCGCTTTCGAGTGTTTATGGCGCGGGTTTGGGCGGTGCGATTTTAATTTCACCTCAACTTTCAAAAACACAAGGACAAAATGCAGGAATAAGTACGGTTTTTGGTTCGTATGGATTATTAAAAAATACTTTAAATTACAGTTTGAATGAAAAAAGCGCTAGCCTGAATTTAAGTTACCATAAACTTGAAACTGATGGCTGGCGAGAAAACAGTGCTTATAAACGTGAAGGAATTACGCTTGCAGGAGAATTATTTAGAAGAGAAAAAAGCAAACTGACTTATTTTTCGAACTATACGTATTTAAATGCTTTTATTCCGAGTTCGATCAGCAAAGAAGTATATGATAACAATCCGAAAGCTGGCGCGCCGACATGGGTAGCATCAAAAGGATATAAAGAATATAAATCGACTTTAGCTGGATTAGCTTATGATTTTAAAATCAATGATAATTTAAGCAATTCAACTTCGGTTTTTATTAATTATAAAGACAGTAATGAACCACGTCCTTTTGATATTCTGCGACAATATACTTTTGCAGCCGGAGCTAGAACTCAATTTTCGGGAAATTTTAAAATCTGGAAAATGGCAAATCAATTTGTTGCTGGAGTTGAATATTTCAGAGACAATTATAACGGAAATACTTTTGAGAATTTATACAAACAAAACAACGACCAAGGAAGCCTTCAAGGAAATCAGCTTACAGAAACGGATCAAAAAAGACATTTCTATAATGTCTTTGCGCAGCTGAGAACTTCGATTTCGAAACAATTTGAGTTTCAAGCCGGATTGAATTATAATGAGACTTCTTTTGAACTGACCAATTTTCTTCCGAATTCAATTACGACTACTGAAAAATACAGTTATGACGGTATTTTTTCGCCACAGTTTTCTTTGCTTTTTAAACCAAATCAAGAACAGACGATTTACTTTTCGGCAAGCAGAGGATTTTCATTGCCTGCAACAGAAGAAACTTTAACCAGCAACGGAACCATCAATCCAGATATAAAACCTGAAAACGGTTATAATTTTGAACTTGGCGGAAAATTCTATTTTTTCAACAAAAACGTATATGCTGAAGCTGCAGTTTACAGAATGGAAATTAAAGATTTATTGGTGGCGAAAAGAATTGGCGACGATCAATACGAAGGTGTAAATGCCGGTACAACTTTTCATGAAGGAATTGAAATAACTTTAAAACACAATTGGTTCATTAATAGAATTCTTTCATTAAGCTCTTACATCGCAACTTCTCTAGGGAAATATGAATTTAAAGAATTTGTTGATAGCGGAAATGATTATTCTGGAAATAAATTAACTGGTGTTCCTGCAAACAAAGTCAATGCAGGTTTGATTTTAAATACAACTTTAGGACTTTATTTTTCTGCCGATTTTCAGTTTGTAGATAAAATTCCGATGAACGATGCAAATACAGCATTTTCAGATTCTTATAAAATCTTAAATCTTAAAACAGGTTATCGTTTTGAAATTCTGCCAAATCTAAACTCTCAATTTGCTTTCGGCATTAACAATGTTACAGATGAAAAATATGCTTCTTTAATTTTACCCAATGCCGTTGCGGTTGGAAATGCATCTCCTAGATATTACTATCCTGGACTTCCTATAAATTATTACGGATGCGTTTCATTAAATTACTTATTTTAGATTCGTAATTAAATTAAATTCAAAAAAAATGCTTTCGGAATTGGACAAAAAATTGGATTACGTTAATGCTTGTAGAGAAAGCCGGCTAAAGGCAGCAGAAGATGTTTTAGACGATTCGTCTCTATTTAATGAATTAGTATTAATTTCTTTTTCTCCGTCGACTAAAAACCATCATAGAGCGTGTTGGATTTTAGAATTTATATCATATGAAGCGCTTTCTTGGTTCCAACCTCATCTTGATTTTTTCTGTTCTAATTTAAAAATTTTGAAAGATGAAAGTGCCATAAGACCCATTGCAAAAGTGATACAGCTTTTAGTAAAATCACACTATAGAAAAGACGAAAACAGTATTTTACTATCTGAAAAAAACCTTCAAGATTGTATTGAAGCCTCTTTTGACTGGCTGATAAACGATGTAAAAGTGGCTACAAAAGCCTATTCAATCAGAACTTTATATATTTTAGGAAATCATTTCGATTGGATTCATCCAGAACTGCAAGTTATTTTAAACAAAGATTATGCACATCATTCAGCCGCGTACAAAGCAGTTGCAAAAGAAGTTTTGAAGAAAATAGAATAGTTATAAAATCAAAAAAGGACATCTGTAGGCAGATGTCCTCTTTTCACTACTCAAAAAATAAAACTAAGCTTCACTTAAATTCTTATAATGGGGGTTATTAAAATTTGAAGCGAAGAAAAAATTCGTTCGAGTTTTTGGAGCTTGCTAATACTTTACCAGTATTGGCTTCATAAGCATATCCAAAAGTTAAATGCTTGCTGATTGTTAAGCCTGCGATTCCTGCATAAGCATTGTCGATTCTGTAACTTCCTCCAATTTCAAAAAATTCATCAATTTGAAGCATCACATTCAGATCTACAGAAAGTGGCGCGCCATTCACATATCTCATCATAAATGATGGTTTTAAAACTAACGGTGTTGTTGTTTCAAAATCGAAATCGTAACCACTGCTTAAATAAACGTGAGGTCTGTCTGTTGCAACCGCTGCGTAACCGTCTTTGTTTTTTGCACGTTCTGTATTTAATATTCTTGGGACAGAAAGGGATACAAAATATTTATCATTTTTCAATAAAGCTCCAACTCCTACGTTTGGATTAAATTGATTGATATTTGCCAAAGCAGGATCCGACTGTGGCACATAAGTCTGCAAACCAGAAGTATTTACGTTGTAAAAATTTCCGCCAGCTTTTATACCTAAATACAAATTAGTAAGTGCTCCTACTTGTAGTTTGTATGAAAGATCAATTCCTACTTGCGTTTGTTTTTCGATAAAAGTTTTATCGTAAACCATAGAAACACCTAATCCTAAATTACTTCCTACAGATGTTCCGAAAGACACAGCTTGCGTTTCTGGAGCATTTTCAATTCCTGTCCATTGCTTGCGGAAAGTAGTTGACAAAAGTGTTTCGCCATCTACACCTGCATAAGCTGGATTTACAACATTCATTTGGTATCGGTATGTTGTAAGCATCGTTTCTTGCTGGGCAAAAAGCATACTACTAAAAAGTAGTAATGCTCCAGCCAATATATTTTTAATTATTTTCATTTCTAAAATTTTATTTTTTACAATTACCTGTTAATGTATATCCAACCTTGTTTGTCGATCGATCCATTTCCATCTAAATCAATTTGATAGAAATATGAACTTGCTGCAGGTAAAGTACTATTACTTCCTTTTGAATGTCCATCCCAATCATTTTGGTAATTTCTGGCAGTAAATACCTCAGCTCCCCAACGGTTGAAAACACGGACTACAGAACTAGGATAATTTTCGATATTAGAAATAACCCAAGTATCATTAATACCATCTCCATTTGGAGTAAAGGCTTCAGAAATATTCATTTGATCTTTATCACAAGCATCTCCAAGACCATTATTATTACGATCTTCTTGATAAGGATTTGCAGTAATTGGACAGTTATCAGAAGTATCTAAAATTCCGTCATTGTCATCATCAACATCACAATTGTCTAAAATTCCGTCATTATCATTATCACCGAAACTATTTTTAACCGTTACTGTTGCATTAGCAGTTGCTTTATTACCGTTTTTATCTGTAACGGTTAAAACCACTGTGTTAACTCCAGTATTTGTACAATTAAAAGAAAGCTTACTAAGAGTAACCGTTGCAATACCACAGTTATCAGAACTTCCATTGTTAATTTGGTTCGCTGTGATAGAAGCATTTCCTGCATCATCCAGCTCAACGCTAATGTTGTTTGTTTTAACTGTCGGAAGAATAATATCTTGAACTGTTACTGTTGCAGTTCCAGTAGCTATATTTCCGTTAACATCTGTAACTCTAAGAGTAACCTGATTTGCTCCCACATTGTTACAGCTAAAAGCACTTGGAGTAACTGTTACAGTTGCAATTCCGCAAGTATCTGAACTTCCGTTGTTAATTTGAGCAGCAGTGATTGAAACATTTCCTGCTGCATCAAGCTGAACTGTTAGATTTTTAGTTAAAACAGTTGGTAAAACTTTATCCTGAACCGTTACTGTTGATGTACGAGAAGAAGTATTTCCGTTTGCATCTGTAGCCGTTAGGGTAACTGTATTAGCTCCAACATTCGCACAAGTAAATGTTGATGGAGAAACCGATAAAGTTAAAGTACCGCAAGAAGCTGTAGAACCATTGTCAACATCAGAAGCTGTAATGGTTACGCTTCCTGAAGCATTAAGCTGCACTGTAGCATTTTTTACTAAAACTGTCGGTGCAATTTTGTTTTCAACATTTACTATTGCTGCTGCAGATGAAGTGTTTCCACTAGCATCTGTAGCTGTTAAAGTCACTGTATTATTTCCAATGTTTGCACAAGTGAAAGTATTTGGAGAAACAGTTAAAGTTGTTATTGCACAATTATCAGATGAATTGTTATTTACATCAGAAGCTAAAATTGAAACATTTCCAGATGCATTAAGCTGCACTATAATGTCTTTTGTTAAAACTGCTGGCGCAATCTTATCTTCAACAGTTACTGTAGCTTGCGCTGAAGCAACATTTCCATGAATGTCTGTCACTTTTAAAGTAACTGTATTGGCTCCAACATTGGCACAAGTAAATGAAGTTTTATCTAATTCAATTGTATTAATTCCACAATTGTCTGTTGAACCATTATCAATATTTGAAACCAAAATTGTTGCATTTCCTGTTGTATCAAGCTGCGCTGTAAAATCTTTTGCTATTACGGTTGGCAACACATTATCTGTCACAGTTACTGTTTGCGTTACTGGAGCTGCTGCATTTCCGTTAGCATCAGTTACATTCCAAGTAATAGTCGTAGTTCCTAGAGGATAAACATCTGTAAGTAATTTTGCATCGTTTCTTGCTCCTGTTGGATTTCCAACTGTACAATTATCTGTAGCTGTTGCAGAAACTGAAACCACTGCACCGCAGATACCTGCATCAGAATTTACAGTTTGATCTCCGTTTGAAGCAATTACTGGAATTTCATTATCTATTACCGTTATGGTTTGCGTTACTGGAGCTGCTGCATTTCCATTAGCATCTGTAACATCCCAAGTGATTGTTGTAGTACCAACTGGATAAACATCTGTAAGCAATTTTGCATCGTTTCTTGCTCCTGCTGGAGTTCCAACTGTACAATTATCTGTAGCAGATGCTGAAACAACTACAGTTGCTCCGCAAGAATTGGCATCAATATTTACACTTTGATCTCCGTTTGAAACAATTACTGGAACTTCATTATCTGTTACCGTTATAGTTTGCGTTACTTGAGCTGCTGCATTTCCATTAGCATCTGTAACATCCCAAGTGATTGTTGTAGTACCAACTGGATAAACATCTGTAAGTAATTTTGCATCGTTTCTTACTCCGCTTGGTGTTCCAACTGTACAATTATCTGTTGCTGTTGCTGAAACAACTACAGTTGCTCCGCAAGAATTGGCATCAACATTTACATTTTGATCTCCGTTTGAAGCAATTACTGGAATTTCATTATCTGTTACCGTTATGGTTTGTGTTACTGGAACTGCTGCATTTCCATTAGCATCTGTTACATCCCAAGTGATTGTTGTAGTACCAACTGGATAAACATCTGTAAGCAATTTTGCATCGTTTCTTGCTCCTGTGGGCGTTGCAACTGTACAATTATCAGTCGCTGTTGCAGAAACTGAAACCATTGCACCACAGTTTCCTGCATCAGTATTTACTGTTTGATCTCCGTTTGAAGCAATTACTGGAATTTCATTATCTGTTACCGTTATGGTTTGAGTTACTGGAACTGCTGCATTTCCATTAGCATCTGTTACATCCCAAGTGATTGTTGTAGTACCAACTGGATAAACATCTGTAAGCAATTTTGCATCGTTTCTTGCTCCTGTTGGCGTTGCAACTGTACAATTATCAGTCGCTGTTGCAGAAACTGAAACCATTGCACCGCAGTTGCCTGAATCAGTATTTACTGTTTGATCTCCGTTTGAAGCAATTACCGGAATTTCATTATCTGTTACCGTTATGGTTTGCATTACTGGAGCTGCTGCATTTCCATTAGCATCTGTTACATCCCAAGTGATTGTTGTAGTACCAACTGGATAAACATCTGTAAGCAATTTTGCATCATTTCTTGCTCCTGTTGGAGTTCCAACTGTACAATTATCTGTAGCAGATGCTGAAACAACTACAGTTGCTCCGCAAGAATTGGCATCAACATTTACATTTTGATCTCCGTTTGAAGCAATTACTGGAATTTCATTATCTGTTACCGTTATGGTTTGAGTTACTGAAGTTGCTGCATTTCCATTAGCATCTGTTACATCCCAAGTGATTGTTGTAGTACCAACTGGATAAACATCTGTAAGCAATTGTGCATCGTTTCTTGCTCCTGTTGGAGTTCCAACTGTACAATTATCTGTAGCAGATGCTGAAACAACTACAGTTGCTCCGCAAGAATTGGCATCAACATTTACATTTTGATCTCCGTTTGAAGCAATTACAGGAATTTCGATATCTTCAACTGTTATTGTTGCATTTACAGTCGATACATTTCCGTTATTATCCGTAACAAATAAAACAACATTATGCGTACCTAAATCAGTACAAGAATAGGTTATAGAACTTGTTTCAGATCCGGGTACCGGTCCATAACTAGCTTGAATAGCCAATCTTTTTGGAGTTCCACCACAAGGATCTAGAAAAGTAAGATTATCTGCGGTAATAGTAGCACTAGATTGTCCTAACAAAAAACTTTCAGCGTTAGGTACACTGTAGAAAGAGTTACAAAAACCCAAAGCGTAATTACCACAGCTTCCTGATGGCGTTCCATAACTGGCAAAATCAACCTTAGTAAAAACACTAGATGATGCTGCTGTAAGCGTTAAATCGCTTCCTTCGTTAACCATATCGCAAACTGTTCCTACAGATCCAGAACCAATTGCATAACTGCTAATTCCGCAATTGTCTGTACTTCCATTATTTAGTTGAGTTGCGTTTACGGTTACACTTCCATTAACATCTAATTGAACTGTTATATTTTTTGCAATTGCAGTTGGTTTTACATTATCAGTAGCAATAATTGTAAACGAAGCTGTTGTAGGAATACTATTTGCATCCGTTATTGTTACATTGTATGTTCCAACTCCAAGATTTGAAGCAGTATCAGTCGTACTAACATTTGGTGACCACGCATATGAATAAGGCCCAGTACTTCCATCTACAGCAACAGAAAGTGCTCCTGTTAAATCACCACTACATAAAACATTTGCAGTTTGAGATATGGATGCTGAGTAAAGAGATGTTATTATTACTTGACCATTCATTTTCAAAGCAGTGTCAGTGGCTCCATCAATTCCTGAATTATTTATCTGATTAGAACCAGAATTGTAACTATACGCCGCTTGTGGCCCTGTCGATGCATCATACGAACCAAAAGTATTACCGCCTTGATAACCACCTCCTGCGCCACCACATGTGTAATAATCTCCTGCGCCACCGCCGCCAAATCCACCGTGTGACAATAACTGGCCATACCTGCAATCACCTCCAATAGCTCCATTTAAAAAAGACTGCCCACCAGTGCTAACATTCCCATCCTCGCCATTTAGATTAAATCCACCGCCAGCACTGCTTGATATAGCTCCATTTGCTGTAGTAGTTCCTTGAATTGAGGGGTCACCAAATATTGATGTTCCCCCAGGGTGTAATCTCACGTTATAGTTTCCAGCTCCGTCACTTCCTGCTCCACCTGCAGCAACTAACAAAGGACTATTCCCCGTAAGGAGAACTACAAATGAACCTCCTCCTCCTCCAGACCCTTCCCAATCGGTTCCATTTAATCCGTATTGTCCTACAGCAATTTTCAAGACTGTGCCTGCCGTCAATGAAAACTCACCGTATATATCTGCTCCTGTACCAAACTCATTAGTGCTCTGTTGTCCTCCAGAAGCACCAACTGCTTGAATGGAGTACTTTCCAGTAACAGGTACAACCCATTCTTGATACCCCTGAGTGTTAACAGTAACTGCTCCGGCAAGTGTCGTTGCTGTATAAGCAGTAGTAACTTGAGACTGTGTTGGACCAAAACGTCCGGTTGCTCCAGCACTTGTAAATGTATAAACTGTTTGCGAAAAAGATACTAACGGAAATAGCAACGCTAACATCGCAAGTATCATATATTTTTTTATTGGCAAATTTTCTATAGAAATCTTTGACCAATAATTTGTCTTTTTTTTCATTAATTGTTTGGTTATTAATTAGTATTACCTTATCCCTAGCTGTTGATAAACAGCAATAAAAGTCCTGTCCAATTTGTCAGTAACAATGGACATTTAATCGTCTTTCGACAATTTTTTTTAACTGGAAGGAAAATTAAAAACTGCTGGAAATATCTTTTTGCATTATTTAATATGCAAATTCCAAATAAGGAGTTTTTTGAAAGGTGCGAAATACATTCGCGAAGTAAAGTAGTTTTATTATCATATTGGTTGGTTTAAGATTACCGAACAAAATTATATCGAAATCCAAACCTCGAATAGCCCATTCGGACACATCGATAGCCCGAAACGACCAACTATATGCACTATACAAAAAAGGCTGTGCAAAACTTGTTAAAACGAATAACTAAACAATTGCAAAACAACAACTTAAAAATAAAAACAGGTATAAATACGGTGTTTATAAAGTCACCAAAAAAAATGTGATTTAAGATTGAAAAAATCAAGAAAAGAAAGAATTTTACAGCGATTAAAGCCGTATTTCTGACGGCATTTTTCCAAAACGCTTTTTAAAATTTGCTGTAAACTTGCTAGAACTTTTATAACCGGTCGCTAAGGCAATATTTTTTATCTGCAGATCTGTATTTTGAATCATGTGCATAGCCAAAAGCAATTTCTTTTCTTTATGGTATTGCATCATCGAAACACCATGAACAGATTTAAAAGTTAATTTGAGTTTTGTTGGCGACATATCAACCTTTTGCGCAATAAATTCTATTCCTAAAAAAGAATCTGTTATGGTATCGAGAAGCAGTTTCTCAGCTTTTGCAATTTTGCGATAATCTGGAGTATCAATTGGCAGATAATTTCCTTCGCGCTGCGCTAGAAACGCATTTTTAAAAAAAGTAGAAACCAACTGAAAGGCATTCGTCTTTAAAATTGATTTACTAAAAAAATCATGCTTATTGTTTTCTAAATTGGTCAAGATTTCTTTTGATAATTCTGCAGCATTTGGCACAATATTCTGATACGTAATAAATCCGTTATCTGAATTTAAGAACTTCTTAATATGATTGTCTTCTGGAAGCGTTTCGAAAGAAAAGTTGCGTTCTGCCCAATCTTTGCTAAAAGCAAACAAGTAAAATTCACAAATCGATTCTTTATAGAAGTAAGCACCAACTGGTGTTCCTGGCTTTTTAAAACCCCAATATTTACTTGAAAAAGGTGTTTTATCTGCAAATGTATTTTGCAGTTTCACTTCGCTTTCAAAAACCGAAAAGGTAAGGGTATAATAATCGCTCGGAAAATCTTCATCATAAACTGCTTTTAGCATTACATTTTTCTTAAAAGTAATACTCGTAACAATAATCCAGAAGCCTTCTTCGATTTCGCGATAGCGCATCACGCCTTTAGAAAAGGGATTATTTCTGTAAACTGCCTGTTCTTCTTCAACATGATTTACTGAAGGAGAATTTACAATACTTTTAACAATAACTTGCGGAGAATTAGATAAATATGGCAATTCAAAAAAGCCGTCTCTATAAAAATTGATATTCTCTTTTATGAATTTAACCCATTTTCCTACGTGCATATACTAGTATCAAATTTAATTCTCTCTAAAAACCGAAGGCAATGCTCCAAATCTCTTTTTAAATGCAGCAGTAAACTTGCTTGCACTTTCAAAACCAGTAATTGCAGCAATAATTTGAATTTCGATTTCGGAATTTTGAATCAATTGTTTGGCCAAAAGCATATTTTTTTCTTTATGATATTGCAGCATCGAAAATCCAAAAACAGTTTTAAAGTTATTTTTTAATTTCGTAGCAGAAGTATTTACTGCATCGGCTATTTTATCAATACCTAAAAAAGAAACATGTAAATTATGGAGAATCATTTTCTCTGCTTTGGCGACATTTGCATAATCTAAATTAGTCAGTGAGATGTTATCTTCAATACGGCTGTCTTCAAAAGAATTATCAAAAAAAGCTGCAATTAATTTCAGGCAGTTTTTCCTTAATTCTGGCGTTGTAAGTTCGATTTGATCATCAGACTCTAAAATCTTTGATATTTTTTTAGACAAGACATGCGCCTTTGGAGCGATGTCCAGCCAAGTATAAAATCCTTTTTGTGAATTAAAAAAATTCTCTAAAACGCTTTTTTTACAAAATTTATCCGATTTAATATTTTTCTCTACCCACTCTTTATTCATGGCAATATTAAAAAACTTACCTTTTGTTCCTTTATAAAAATAAGTTGCAACTTCAGTATCGGGTTTATAAAATGTCCAACATGTACTCAGCAGGACTATATCCTCAGAATCTTTTACAGGAAATCGATACTCAAAAACTGAAAACGACAAAATATAATAATCCTTGCTATGATCTTGTGTATAAGTGGCTTTGGCAAGAATATTTTCATTAACTTCCAAATTGCTTTCCAAAATCCAAAAACCATCTTCAATAGTTCTGTAACGCATCGTTCCCCTCCAAAAAGCATTATCTGTAATAATGATTTGCTTTACCGGATTATGTTTCGCAATAGGCAGTTTAATCAAGCTGTCTAGCATGACCTGAGGCGAATTTGATAGATAAGGAAGTTCGAAAAAATCATCTTTTAAAAGAAAAAGATATTTCTGAATATGGTTGGCCCAATTGTTTGTGGTCATGTACTTACAAATTCTGTAATAGTTGAAAATCAAGTATCAAACCTACACATTTTGCGGCTATCAATCAAAATTTAATAACCAATAATTTAACATTTAACTTATAGTTTCAAATAATTGAAAATTCAGAAAAAAAAGCAATTCAATACACAATAAATTGGCATTTCTATTTTATCAAGTATCTTTGCAAAAACACAACACAAAATGAATTATTTTTCTTCTGATTTTAAATTAGGAATATTAGGCGGCGGACAATTGGGTAAAATGCTTTTGTCTGACACCAGAAAATTTGACATACAAACTTATGTTTTAGATCCGAGTGATGAAGCTCCGAGCAAAATTGCCTGCAATAAATTCTTTCAGGGCGATTTGATGGATTATGAAACGGTTTACAACTTCGGGAAACAAGTCGATGTTTTGACTTTTGAAATCGAATTGGTAAATCTTGAAGCTTTGACGCAATTAGAAAATGAAGGCGTAAAAGTGTACCCATCTCCAAAAACCTTAAAAGGAATTCAGAATAAAGGAACTCAAAAAGATTTTTATACGGAAAGCAATATTCCGACCGCAGCATATTTACGATTTGAAAGTCCGCTGCATTTGCAAAAATCAGTTGGAAATAACGAAATCACAATTCCGTTTGTTTGGAAATGCACTGAATTTGGCTATGACGGAAATGGCGTAAAAGTTATTCGCCAAATTTCTGATATGGATGATTTGCCGCATGTTGAATGCATTGCAGAAACGATGGTTCCCTTCAAAAATGAATTGGCTGTAATAGTGGTAAGAAATCCATCTGGAGAAATAAAAACCTATCCGGTTGTAGAAATGGAATTTCACCCAGAAGCCAATCAAGTAGAATACGTAATCTGCCCTGCAAGAATCGACGAAAAAGTAGCCGAAAAAGCCAGAGCAATTGCTTTGAATGTTTCGGAGAAATTCAATCACGTTGGTCTTTTAGCAGTAGAAATGTTTCAAACCCAAGAAGATGAAATTTTGGTAAATGAGGTTGCTCCTCGCCCGCATAATTCTGGACATTATTCTATTGAAGCCAGTTTTACTTCTCAATTCGAAAATCATTTGCGCGCTATTTTAGATCTTCCTTTAGGAAATACCGAAAGTAAAGTTGCCGGAGTTATGGTAAATTTAGTGGGCGCCGAAGGTTTTTCTGGAGATGTAGTTTACGAAAACATCGAAACTATTTTAGGATGGGATGGCGTTACACCTCATATTTACGGTAAAAAACAAACCCGTCCTTTCAGAAAAATGGGTCACGTTACGATTGTAAACGAAAATATGCAGGAAGCCAGACGAATCGCGGAGCAGGTTAAGAATACTATTAAAGTGATTTCTCAATAGTTTTCAGTTGCAGTCACAGTTTTCAGTTTTCGAAACTTGAAACTTGAAACTTGAAACCTGAAACCTGAAACCTGAAACCTGAAACAAAATATAACAAAACAAAAACACAAATGAGCAAAGTAGCCATTATAATGGGAAGCATCTCAGACATGCCAGTCATGCAGGATGCCATCGACATACTAAAACAATTCAATATCGAAGTTGAGGTTGATATCGTTTCGGCACACAGAACGCCGGAGAAATTATTCGATTTCAGTAAAAATGCACATACACGCGGAATTTCGGTAATTATTGCCGGAGCTGGAGGCGCTGCACATTTACCTGGAATGGTAGCTTCAATGTCACCGCTTCCTGTAATTGGAGTTCCTGTAAAATCTAGTAATTCTATTGATGGATGGGATTCGGTATTATCGATTCTTCAAATGCCGGGCGGCGTTCCGGTTGCAACAGTTGCTTTGAACGGAGCAAAAAATGCCGGAATCTTAGCAGCACAAATCATCGGAAGTCATGATAAAAAAGTACTTGATACCATTATTTCTTATAAAGAAGAATTGAAAGCAGCTGTTAATAAAGCGGCTGAAGGTCTGAAATAGTTTGCAGTTTTCAGTCACAGTTTTCAGTATAAACTGTGACTGAAAACCGCGACTAATAACTTAAATTATGCTACATCTTCAACTTCCTCCAAAACAGATTCAAATTCAGATTCCTCTATATCATCTTTATTGATCCAATTTTCCGAAGTAACCAAATTGTAATTTACGTTATCTTCTGTTGTCAATTCCCAAATAATACCTTCGGCTTCAGGAAAAGGGATATTTTGAGATATTTGATTTTCGAATAATCTCTTAATAAGGTTTCTATCAGACAAACCGTTGTTCAATAATTTAAGGACATTTTCGGCAGTCAGCTTTTGCGGTTCACTATCAGTTGGCGTCATCGAAAAATGAACAACTGACGCTTTTGCATTTGGAAATTTCCCATTGTAGGCTTTAAAAAGCAATTGATTGACATGAAATAAAGTCCCTTGCATGTGTATTTCTGGGTATTCTTCACACACTTTATCAATCAACATATTGTTCGATATTTGTTCAATCTGACCTTCACTCAATTGATCTCCTAGTCTATATCCTAAAACGATCTGAGCTGCTTCGTTAGGCTCGTAATCAGAAATAGCCATTTCTAATAATTCCGGCAAACTGCTTTTCTCTGCTGTTGCTCCATCCGGATAATTGAATTTCCCTAATAACTGAACAAAATCTTCATCAGACCAATATCCTTCTAATTCATTTACCGTATCTATATTCTTTATTACAACTTTATAATTCATCTTTTTTATTTTATAATTATGATCAGCATTTTATATTGCTAAATTCTATTTTCTCAATTTACGCTTTTAAAATTGCCCTCAGTAATAAATAACATATCTATAACACAATTTAAGAGGATTTTATGCTGAGAATCGATTTTGTTTAGATGATTAAATTTTTATAAATTGCTATCTTTGGAATTCAATAATTTCGACTTCAATTAATAAAAAAATTTATATCATAATGAGTGTCTTACTTTCAAAATTTATAACTAAACATAATACAGCACCTTTTTCTCAAATCAAGATCGAAGATTATATTCCTGCTTTTAAGGAAGGAATTGCTTTGGCAAAAGCTGAAATCGATACAATCGTAAACAATACAGAAGCACCAACTTTTGAAAATACGGTTGTAGCAATGGATTTTTCAGGAGATATTTTAGATCGTCTTTCGAGTATTTTCTTCAATTTAAATTCGGCTGAAACCAATGACGAAATGCAAAAAATCGCTCAGGAAGTTTCGCCTTTACTTTCAGAATTTGGAAATGACATTACATTAAATGCCGCTTTGTTTGAGAAAATAAAAACGGTTTACGATCAAAAAGATACATTAAATCTGAATCCCGAGCAAACAACGCTTTTAGACAAAAAATACAAAAGTTTTTCTAGAAATGGAGCCAATTTGCCAGAAGACAAAAAAGATAAACTACGTGAAATCGACAAAGAATTATCTAAATTAAAATTACAATTTGAAGAAAATATTTTAGCAGAAACAAATGCCTTCGAATTGCATTTAACTGATGAAAAGGATTTATCAGGATTACCGGAAGGAACAATTGAAGCTGCAAGATTATTGGCGAAAAACCAAGAAAAAGAAGGCTGGATTTTTACTTTAGATCATCCAAGTTATGTTCCGTTTTTAACTTATGCTGACAATCGCGAATTAAGAAAAAAAATGGCAATTGCTTTTGGAGCAAGATCGTTTCAGAATAACGAATTCGACAATCAGGAAAATGTGTTGAAAATTGCTAAACTTCGTTTTGAAAGAGCAAATTTATTGGGCTACAAAACACATGCACATTTTGTTTTAGAAGAAAGAATGGCACAAAGTCCAGATAAAGTTTTCTCTTTCTTGAATGATTTGCTTGCAAAAGCAAAACCGGCAGCTCAAAAAGAATTTGCTGAATTAACTGCTTTCGCGAAAGAACTAGACGGAATTGAACAATTAGAAAAATGGGACGGCGCTTATTATTCTGAGAAATTAAAACAACAGCTTTTTAATTTAGACGACGAAAAACTAAAACCTTATTTTCAATTGGAAAAAGTTTTAGATGGCGCATTTACAGTTGCGAAAAAATTATACGGATTAACTTTTACTAAAGTTTTTGATATCGATAAATATCATGAAGAAGTTACCACTTACGAAGTAACGGATTCTGAGAACAATTTAGTGGCTATTTTCTACGCCGATTTCTTCCCAAGAAAAGGAAAAAGAAATGGCGCTTGGATGACTTCATTCAAACATCAATATAAAAAAGACGGTGTAAACGAAAGACCACACATTTCAAATGTCTGCAATTTTACAAAACCAACGGAAACAAAACCATCATTATTGACTTTTAATGAAGTAACGACTTTATTCCATGAATTTGGACATGGTCTACACGGAATGCTGGCGAATACAGTTTACCCAAGTTTATCTGGAACTTCCGTTTATTGGGATTTTGTAGAATTACCGAGTCAGATTATGGAAAACTGGTGTTACGAGCCAGAAGCTTTGGCTTTGTTTGCAAATCATTATGAAACGGGAGAAATTATTCCGATTGAATATGTACACAAAATTAAAGAAAGTGCAAGTTTTCAAGAAGGTTTGGCAACATTGCGCCAGTTAAGTTTTGGCCTTTTAGATATGGCTTGGCACGGACAAGATCCAACAAACATTACGGATCTAAAAGCTTTCGAAATCGAACAATTTGCTAACACACAATTGTATCCAGACGTAAAAGAAAATGCAATGAGTACGGCTTTTTCGCATATCTTCCAAGGCGGTTATTCTTCTGGATATTACAGTTACAAATGGGCTGAGGTTCTGGATGCTGATGCTTTTGAATATTTTCAGGAAAAAGGTATTTTCGATCATGAAGTAGCGACAAAATTCAAGGACAATGTGCTTTCAAAAGGAGGAACTGAACATCCAATGACTTTGTACAAACGTTTTAGAGGGCAAGAACCGAAACCAGAAGCTTTATTGAAGAGAGCGGGTCTTTTGTAGACTTTCTTAGATTTTTAGACTTCTTAGAATATTAGACAAAACCGAAGCATTTCTGTTTCGGTTTTTTTGTTTGATTTTGTCTGAAAATAAAATTGGCTATATTCGTAGATTAAATCTAATCTTACAAAAAATAATTTTGAAAAAATATTTTAAAATCCTCCTTTATCTTGCCATTATTGGATTAGTTGCAATTGTTTCTGTAAATTATTACGTAAAATCTTCGACCAAGAAATACATTCATTATTCACTTAAAAGATTCCCTAAAAATGATGTTGGAATTATTTTTGGTGCTGGAGTCAAAGGAGATCAGCCAAGTAAATATTTAAAAGACCGTCTGGATGCTGGGATTTTTTTATGGAAAGCGAAACGCATTAACAAAATTTTACTTTCTGGAGATAACGGACGTGAAGAATATGATGAATTAACAGTAATGAAAAATTATTGCTTTAATCAAGGAGTTGACACTACTAAAATATTTATCGACTACGCTGGCTTCGATACGTACTCGACAATGTATCGCGCAAAGCATATTTTCAAAATTAAAAAAGCAACATTAATATCTCAAGAATATCATTTGAACCGGGCAATTTATATAGGGCAAAAACTCGGAATTAAATCGGTTGGATATTCTGCGAACTCAGGAGAATATTTAGGTTATCAATATGTCACTTTTAGAGAGTATGGTTCTGTTTTTAAATCTTTTTTTGATGTCTTACGAAATCGGGAACCACGTTTTTTAGGAAATGAAGTTAATATAAATGGTGGTTCTAACTATTCGAAAGAAGATAAACGATAAAAGAAAAATTTGAAGTAAAATTATTTTGCAGCTTCTAAAATATTAAGTAAGCAACAAAGCTTTTAAATCTGTACCCGCTGGATATTGTTTTCCCCAAACCTGTTTATCTGAGCTCCATCCGTTATTTATATCATAGGAAACTGTTCTAGAATTATCTTCACTTGCAGTTAAATCAACCAGTATTCCTGAATTTTCAGCATTAAGAATTACCGTGTTGTTTTCAATATCTTTACTGCTAAACATTAAAAATGCTTTATTAACGGGACTAACTTTAATAGTATTCCCGCCATAAGTATTAAAAACACAATTACCGTAATATTGCTCATCAGTGGTATTATAAATACAAAGTCCCGTTGAATATGGATTATTTGAATTATTTTGAATTAATACATTATTAAGGTCATTATTACCATCAATGGTCACTTTGCCATAATTCTCTATTAACATTCTTTCGTTTAAATCGATTTTATAACTTGAGCCTGTTTGGGCTTTTTTGGATGCAGCCTGATTTTGTGCAGAAACAGCTTGAGGAATATATATGACTTGATTTTCTATTATATCACTTGTAGACAAATAGGCGCAAAGGTTATCTTCCCATTCGATCAAAACAGATTGTAAAAATCCTTTTATTACACTCCAGCATAAAGGTGTAAATATCGAAGCATTATCAGTTTTAGAGGAAAGAAAACAACATAAGCTATAATTTCCTTTATTTAATACTTCTACAGTCTCTGGAGAAAAGTTAATTATTACTGAATTCTTCATTCGTTTATTTTTTAATTGACCGCATATTGACTAATATGAATTTCAGAATTCCATCTATTAATAAAGAATTACTCTTCATCAAAAAATTAATGAAGAGTAATTCAAACTACATAATTTAATTATGCATGTTTTTCAGTAAGCGCTTTTTCTTCTGTACTTGTACTTTCAATCAACATTGCCTGTAAATCTGCAAAAGCATCAAAGTTTTTCAACCATGTCCCCTTATCTGCGCTCCAGCCAGTGTTTGTATCATAATTAACTTCTCGTGAACTTACTGAAGTAAGGTCAATAAATGCACCCGCAGACATTGCTTTAGTAATAACAGTTGCAGTTTGGATTTCATCTGTAGAAAAAATCAATGCTATTTTAGTAATTGGCGTAATAACTCTTGAAGACCCGGCTCCCAAAATTGGAAATGCACACAAAATGTTTGATTTTCCATTTACTACTTGATTAATTCCAACTGTAAATCCCTGTGTATCTTGATTAAGAAAAGATACAGCACCATCAACACCACCTGTCGTAGAGCCTATATTACCTGAATCTTTTTCTATAGTTACTAATTCCCCTAAATCAGTTTCTATTGTATTACTTGCTTTAATTGTAACTTTAGGAGCAATTGTAGTAGTTGAATTGTATGCTTGAAACTCTTCTTCCCAAGTAATTTCAGTTTGTCCTAATAATTTTTCCTTTGGCAAATGAAACCAAACGGTTGGCGAACCACCTGCAGAAGCTGCTACTGATTTAAATCCGTATAAAGAGTATCCTAGACTTTTTAATTTTGCTACATCGTCTGGGCTAATATTGATTGTTGTTTTAAAAGTTGCCATAATTTATATATTTTGGTTATTTTTCCCTACTCATAAGCTTTTCAGGTTCCGCCTCACATTATTTCCTGAATGCGAACAGTTTGTTTTTGAAGTGGTTAAAATCTTCCACTAAAATGATTTTCATTTTTAATTTGCCTTAAATAGTTTATCCTGCAATTCATAATCAATCAAAATGTACTTTTAGTTTTTAGTTGAGATAAAAATCTCATTTACAGTGTTGAGTTGAATTGTGTTTTAAAATACTCATGGCTTTTCTCATGTTTCTAATCTGCAGTATCAGTTCATGATTTTTTACTTATTTCTAATCTTTATTTATATAAGACTAGCTGTATTACCATCTACTTGGCTAGCGCATGCCGACCAGAATAATTTTAGTTTTTCACCTTTTGATAAGATTTTTAAAGCCGCTAAGATTTTAGGGTCAGATTGAATTAATTCCGACAGTAAAGTAGTTTTACTCACAGTAACAACATTCTTTTTATCAGCAATGGTTTTTTCTCCCCATGGGACTAGATCTCCCAAATTATATAATGTAAGATTGGGAGCAGCTCCTCCTCCTCGATATATAGCGAAAGGAGCATCTACAATCTCTGGGCTTCCGCCATCATGATTTAACTTGATTTTATCAATTTTTGTTTGGCTAATTAAAGCAGCAGCTAAATCGGTCATTAAAATATACCCAACCGGCGGTAAAAGATATAAATCAATATTTGCAGGAAGTGTTGTATTATTTACTCCGCCTGAATAACTGCCGTGACCTAAAAGAACAACGTCTTTATTTGTAACTTGTACACTCATAATTTTTTATTTAATAGGGTTAATAATTATTTTTTTAGATATTTAATTGCGCAATCGTAAATTCTAACAAGTCAAAATTATCAGTTTATTCTTTCTTTAATTTGTATAGAATGAGCTGCTTTTTATCAATTTGAATCATAGCTCTTTTCTTAATAAATCAACAAACGGGAATACGTTGTTGTCATACTTGTATTTACTTGGAGAACAGTTAAAATTTTGTTTGAAAACACGCGAGAGATGAGAAATATCAAAAAAACCTGCAAGTGAGGCTGCTTCAGTAATTGATTTCTTTTGTAACATCAAGAGTTCTACAGCGTATTGAAGTCTTATATCCCGCAATAATCGAATCGCAGGAAAACCAAATAAAGCTTTTGCTTTTCGATTAAGATTAGATGGGCTCATAAAAAGTTTATTTGACAAAATCTCAATAGAGAAAGCTTCGTTGTCAAGATTATCAATAATGATGACCAGCAGTTTTGCCAGCCATTTATATTCACTTTTTAATTGAATGAGCTTATTAAAGCATTCATCGCTTAAGGGAATTTTCCAATCTTCTGGCTTAAACCCAGTAATCAAACCATTTTCACGATATGCTGAAGGAGAAAGACCAAACTCTTGTTTGAATTTACGACTGAAATTGGCCACTCCGCTAAAGCCACAATAAACAGCAGTTTCTTCAATAGAGTATTTATTTAAATTCAAAATATGCTTTGCCAGCTCCATCTTATAATACAAAATGAGTTTTCCTGGTGAAAAACTCATTTGATTTTGCATTTTACGATTAAGCTGTGCTTTGCTGATTTTTAATTGATCAGCCAGCTGTGAAACTCCAAAAGAAGAATCTGTTTTTTTTCTTGCATAATAGCATCAACTTCCTTTAAAAATTTTGAGTCAGAATAATATTCGTTTAAATCAAAAGTTCTTTTTTCCTTCATTGTTTAAAATCTTTAGATAATATTTTATTACATTAAATAAAGACGGACTCAGAAAGAGAAATGCAAAACAGAAAAACATTTGGAAGCTGCTAAAATTAGCATCGAATTAATCTCAAAAAGGATGTTTAATACTGTTTGGGGTCAGCATACTAGATCATGGTTTATATCTTTACCTAATCAAAGCTAGACGAACCATTCTTTTTAATGTAAGAAAATGTCACAAGATCAATATAAGATGGCATGAAAGCGATTAAATAAGTCATAAGATTTTTCTTAATCTATTTGTTGTAAAAAATCTACCAAAACTTACAAAGCAAAAGTTATCTTTTAATTATACAGTTCTTTAAAATCAAACTAAAAAGCTTCAAAAAATAAACTTTCATTTATTTTTGAAAGTTTAAAAACTTTTACTTACATTTGGTTTATGGAATTCAAAGAAGCAAAAAATAAGTTTGTACAAACCTGGGGAGCATTAGGTTCTCAATGGGGAATTAATAAAACGATGGCACAGATCCACGCTTTATTAATGGTCTCAAACGATGCTGTTTCTATGGAAGATATTATGGAAGAATTACAAATTTCCCGCGGAAACGCCAGCATGAACCTAAGAGCTTTAATGGATTGGGGAATTGTCTATAAAGAATACAAAGCAGGAGAAAGAAGAGAATTTTTTACTGCTGAAAAAGATTTAGACGAATTAGCAGTTAAAATTTCAAGAGAAAGAAGCAAAAGAGAAATTAAACCTGCACTTAAAATCTTAAAAGAAGTTTCGACGATCGAAGCAAAAGATTCTGCAGAAGAAAAACACTTTGTTGATCAGACTACCAAATTGTATGATTTCGTTTTAAAAGCAGATAATATGTTGGACAAAATGACCGAATTCAACGAAAACTGGCTTGGTAAGCTGGTTTTAAAAATAATGAAATAAAAAAATTTGATCAAAACTTTCATTTTTTTCTGAAAGTTTAAAAATTTAAAAAACAACTCTTATGAACTTCTTAAAAGCAGAATGGAAAAATTTAGCACTTTTCAATTATGAAGTTGATGCCGAAATTTTAGAAAAATATCTTCCCGCAGGAACCGAAATTGATATTTGGAACAACAAATGTTACGTAAGCTTAGTTGGTTTTATGTTTAAAAACACCAAAGTCTTAGGATTGAAAGTGCCGTTTCATGTCGATTTTGAAGAAGTCAATTTGAGATTCTATGTAAAACGTTTTGAAAATGGAGAATGGAAACGCGGTGTAGTTTTCATTAAAGAAATTGTTCCTAAAAAAGCGATCACATTTATTGCGAACACTTTGTATCAGGAACATTATGAAACTCAGAAAATGAGACATGAAATCATTGAGAATAAAAACACTAACACTTTTGTTTATCAATGGAAAACTGATAAAAAGTGGAATACCATTCAACTGGAAACTGCAAATGTTTTAAAAGAAATTGAAGTCGATTCTGAAGCTGAATTTATCACAGAACATTATTTCGGATATACCAAAATCGACGAAGAAACTACTTTTGAATATGAAGTTCAACATCCGAGATGGGAACAATTGGAAGTTTTAAATCACAATATTGAAATTGATTTCGAAAAAATTTATGGAAACGATTTTAGATTTCTTCAAGATGCAAAACCAACTTCAGTTTTCTTAGCAAAAGGTTCAAAAATTACAGTTAAGAATAAAAGAAAACTGCAATCAATTCCTTTTTTAGAAGAAATGTATTGATCAAATTATTAACCTTAAAAACCAAAAATCATGAAAACGCTCGAAAACCAAACCTTACTTTATGACGAAGATTGTCCGCTTTGCAGTTTATACACAACCGGCTTTGTAAAAAGCGGCATGCTTGACGAAAACGGAAGAAAATCTTATTGTCAACTTTCTGATGAAGAACAAAGTTTTGTAGACTTAAAACGAGCGCCAAATGAAATTGCGTTGATTAATAATAAAACAAAAACTGTCACGTACGGAGTTGACAGTTTGATAAAAGTGATTGGATTTTCTTTTCCAATAATTGAAAAAATCGCAACTCTAAAACCGATTCATTTTATCTTGAAAAAAATGTATTCTTTTGTTTCTTATAACCGAAAAGTAATCATTCCGGGAACTGTAAAAGAAGAAAACAAATTAGAATGCACGCCTGATTTCAATTACAAATACAGATTCCTTTTTATTGGATTTGCTTTAACTATTACGAGTTTGGTTTTATTTGGATATTCTAATCTGATTCTGATTTTACCAAAATCAAATATTACGAGAGAAATTATTTTGGCTTTTGGACAAATTGTTTTTCAAAGTCTGTTTCTTTTAAAATTCGATAAAAAAACCATAATCAATTATGCAGGAAATTTAATGACCGTTTCTTTAATGGGATCTTTGATTTTAGTTCCGATTTTGATTCTGAATCAGTTTATTAATCTTCCAGAAATGTTTATTTTAGGCTGGGTTGGAATTACGGTTTTCATTATGTGTGCAGAACATTTTAGAAGGGTAAAAGTTTTAAAACTTCCCTTTTATTTATCTTACACCTGGATTTTATATCGAATTCTTGCTTTGCTTTTTATTTTAAATTAATTTCTACAGAAACCTAACAGGTTTTTAAAACCTGTTAGGTTTAACCTGAAAAACTATCAAAATGAGTAAACTTATCATTGCCGCCGGAACTGGATTTTTAGGACAAGTTTTAATCCATCATTTCAAAAATAAATTTGAAGAAATTGTAATTCTGACCCGTGGAAAATCGCAGATAATTGACGGAATTAAATATGTAAACTGGAATGCCAGAACTTTTTCGGGCTGGGAAAAGGAATTGGAGAACGCAACGGTTTTAATAAATCTTGCCGGAAAATCTGTTGATTGTCGTTATACTAAAGAAAATAAAAAAGAGATTCTTTTATCTCGAATTGAAAGTACCAAAATTTTAAACAAAGCTATTTTAAATTGCCAAAATCCGCCGAAACATTGGCTGAATTCATCAACGGCAACTATTTATCGTTTTTCATTAGACAAACAAATGGATGAAATTGACGGCGAAATTGGAAATGATTTTTCTATAAATGTGGCACTTTCTTGGGAAAAAGCTTTCTTTAAAATCGAAACTCCAAAAACCGTAAAAACGGCTTTGCGAACTTCAATTGTTTTAGGGAAAGATGGCGGTGCTTTTATTCCGTTAAAGACTTTGGCAAAAATTGGTTTTGGAGGAAAACAGGGAAAAGGAAATCAATTTATAAGCTGGATTCATGAAGATGATTTTGCCAATGCAATTGATTTTATTATGGAAAAAGAACTTGGCGGAATCATCAATATCGTTTCACCAAAGCCAATTAGAAATGCTGATTTTATGCAGAGACTTAGAAAAGCAGTTGGTTTTCCTTTCGGAATTCCGACGAGTAAATTTTTTCTGGAAATTGGCTCTTTCTTTATTCGAACGGAAACTGAATTGGTTTTGAAAAGTAGAAATGTGATTCCGAAACGACTTTTGGAAAATGGGTTTCAGTTTAAGTTTGGAGATGTTGATGAAGCTTTTAAAGATTTAATTTAAGCACTATTTGTCATTTCGATCCCGAGGCTTCGGGAGAGAAATCACACTAGGAACTCGACAAAGATTGGCGATTCTCTTTGAGGAATTACTCTTGTGATTTCTCTCCCGAAGCCTCGGGATCGAAATGACAAGATTGCCATAAAACAAAATTAATCAATATGACAACTATAAACTTAATTACCAAAATAAACGCACCCAAACAAATCGTTTTTGATGCATCAAGAAATATCGATATTCATCAACAATCTGCGAGTCCTACAAACGAAAAAGCAATTGCTGGCGTAACATCTGGTTTGATAAATTTAAACGAAACGGTAACGTGGCGTGGCAAACATTTCGGTTTTTATCTCACGCATAAAAGCAGAATTACTGCAATGAATTTTTATGATTATTTTGTGGATGAAATGGAGCAAGGTAAATTCAAATCTTTCAAACATGAACATTTTTTTGAAGAAGAAAATGGAATTACGATCATGAAAGATAAAATGCAATATGAAACTCCGTTTGGCATTTTCGGGAAATTATTTGATGTTTTATTTCTGAAAAAGCACTTAACGAATTTCCTTTTAGAGAGAAATAAAGTTCTGAAACAAGTTTCTGAAAAATAGAATTAAAAAGAAAGCTCTTGCTAAGCAAAAACAAAATAGATTGGTTAGATTTTGAAACAATATCAATAGTTGTTTTTTCACGCAGATTTGGCAGATTTAAGCAGATTTTAAAATATTAATTTCAATTGCCTCCAGCTTTAGCTGGAGAATGAAATATGAGAGACAATATTGTTGGCTTTAGCCAAATGATAAAGTTTGGCTAAAGCCAGATTGGAGACTAATTTTTCACCTCCAGCTAAAGCTGGAGGCAATTCAAGAATTAAACTGATTCAATATTTTTGTGTTGAAAATGAATTTTCTTGTTTTACGGTTTGCGTGAGGGATAGAAGTGGATAGCCCACAGCCTGACGAAGGAAGTGCGAGGACTTGGAGCGGATAGCCCGACCCGGAGGGGCACGCCAAAATTATTTAAGAAATTTTTATTCGTCTTTTTATAAAAAGGCAATCATTAACCACCAAAAAATGGGTACGCTTTCGACCCAAAAAGAAGTGTAATATTTGGAGCGCTTTGTTTTGGCGAACAGAATAAACAACATTAAAGTGACAACCATAATGAGATTGATGATAAGATCGTGAAGCGTAAAAGTCAAAATTCCTAAAACCCAAAACGGAACTAAAAGTGAAAATCCTAAAATCTTAGTTCGCTTTACGCCTATTGTCTGCGGAACGGTTTTTAAATGCGGATCGTCATTGGCTAAATCTAAAATTTCAAAAACCAGAATCAGTACAAAAACCAACACAAAACGTTGAATACATTTGATAAAAAAGTTAGCTGTAAACGGAATTTCGGCATTTATATAAGGCAAAACCAAAGTTGCTCCTACCCAGCAAAGTGCTACAATATAAATTTTTACTCCAGCCCAATTTCTGGCATTTTTTCGATTTGGAAAAAATGGCAGAGTATAAAGTGCGGTTATCGCAAAAATTCCAACCGAAACGATTTGAGTAATCCGTTTTAAATGAAAAAAATAATAGCCGACTAAAAGCAACGAAATAAAACTCAAAGCAGCAATAATTTTTAACTGATTTCCGATTGGTTTTTTCTTTAATCGAACCAAAGCATCATATTTAACAAAATTATACCCCACAATTGTTCCGAAAAAAACAAACAACGCCATTGACTCATCATATTGAAGATAAAAGAAATAAAAAGTAATACGCACCAACGCGTAACACGATAAAGCCACATGAATACTGCTATTCAGGTAAAAATCTAATATCTGCTTTAAAAGTTTCATTACTCAAATCTAATCAATTATTAACAAATCAACTCTTTAGTTGTAAATTTCATAAAAATTGAAGTTAAAAATGGCCGTTAAATTATTAATAATACTTAATTTTGCGCGACAAAAAAACAACACTATTACAACTATATGAAAACAGATGCTTTTGCTTTAAGACACATTGGTCCAAGAGAAACAGATCTTCAACACATGTTACAGACAATTGGAGTTGAATCGATCGAACAACTTGTTTACGAAACCCTTCCAGATGACATTCGTTTAAAAGCACCTTTAAATTTAGAGCCAGCGATGACGGAATACGAATTCGCAAATCATATTCAGGAATTAGGAAAGAAAAATAAAGTATTCAAATCGTACATTGGTTTGGGTTATCATCCAACTATTGTTCCTGCTCCAATTCAGAGAAATATCTTCGAAAATCCAGGATGGTATACTGCTTACACACCTTATCAGGCAGAAATTGCTCAAGGTCGTTTAGAAGCTATTTTAAATTTCCAAACTACTGTTATTGAGTTAACTGGAATGGAAATTGCCAATGCATCTTTATTAGATGAAGGTACTGCTGCTGCAGAAGCGATGGCTTTATTGTTTGACGTTCGTACACGTGATCAAAAGAAAAACAATACCAATAAATTCTTCGTTTCTGAAGAAATTTTACCACAGACTTTATCAGTACTTCAAACACGCTCAACTCCAATTGGAATTGAATTAGTAATTGGAAACCACGAAACTTTTGATTTTTCAAATGAGTTTTTTGGAGCTATTTTACAATACCCGGGAAAATATGGTCAGGTAAACGATTACAGCGCTTTTGTTGCTAAAGCAAAAGAAAACGAAATTAAAGTAGCTTTTGCTGCTGATATTTTATCATTGGCCGCTTTAACTTCTCCGGGAGAAATGGGAGCTGCAGTAGTTGTTGGAACTTCTCAGCGTTTTGGTGTCCCAATGGGTTACGGTGGTCCTCACGCTGCTTTTTTTGCAACGAAAGATGAGTACAAAAGATCTATGCCAGGCCGTATCATTGGAGTTTCTATTGATGTAAACGGGAACCGTGCTTTACGTATGGCTTTAGGAACTCGTGAGCAGCACATTAAACGTGAAAAAGCAACTTCAAATATATGTACCGCTCAGGTTTTATTAGCGGTTATGGCTGGAATGTATGCGGTTTACCACGGACCAAAAGGATTACAATATATTGCAAACAAAGTTCACGCATCGGCGGTTACTACTGCTGAAGCTTTAAATAAATTAGGCGTTTTCCAAACGAACACTGCTTACTTTGATACTATTTTGGTAAAAGCTGACGCTCAAAAAGTAAAAGCTGTTGCGGAGAAAAACGAAGTAAACTTCTTTTATGTTGATGCTGATACGATTTCGATTTCATTAAACGAAACGACTTCAATTGCAGACATCAACCAAATTATTGCCATTTTTGCTGAAGCTTTAGGAAAAGAAACTTTTACAGTTTCTGAATTAGCTGTTACAAGTCAATTACCCGCTTCATTAGAAAGAACATCTTCTTTCTTAACGCATGATGTTTTCAACAATCATCATTCAGAAAGTCAGATCATGCGTTACATCAAAAAATTAGAACGTAAAGATTTATCATTGAATCATTCGATGATTTCATTAGGTTCTTGTACGATGAAATTAAACGCAGCTTCTGAAATGTTGCCTTTATCAATGCCAAATTGGAACAGCATTCACCCGTTTGCACCAGTTGAGCAAGCTGAAGGTTATATTACGATGCTTAAAAAATTAGAAGAGCAATTAAATGTAATTACTGGATTTGCTGGAACAACTTTACAGCCTAACTCTGGAGCTCAAGGAGAATATGCTGGTTTAATGGCGATTCGTGCTTACCATTTATCAAGAAACGAAGGCCACCGTAATGTATGTTTAATTCCTTCATCTGCGCACGGAACCAATCCTGCTTCCGCAGCGATGGCCGGAATGAAAATCATTGTAACTAAAACGACTCCAGAAGGAAATATTGATGTAGAAGATTTAAGAGAAAAAGCGATTGAGCACAAAGACGATTTATCTTGTTTGATGGTAACGTATCCTTCTACTCACGGAGTTTTCGAATCTTCAATTATTGAAATCACAAAATTAATCCACGATAATGGCGGATTAGTATATATGGATGGTGCTAATATGAACGCGCAAGTTGGATTAACAAATCCTGCTACAATTGGCGCTGACGTTTGTCACTTAAACTTACACAAAACATTCGCTATTCCTCACGGTGGCGGTGGACCTGGAGTTGGACCAATTTGTGTAAACGAAAAACTGGTTCCATTTTTACCAACAAACCCAATCTTAAAAGTAGGCGGTGAACAAGCTATTACAGCTATTTCATCTGCACCTTACGGATCAGCTTTAGTTTGTTTGATTTCTTACGGTTACATCACAATGATGGGTGCTGAAGGATTAAAAAGTGCTACAGAGCATGCAATTTTGAATGCTAACTATATGAAAGCTCGTTTTGAAGGTCATTACCCAATTCTTTATACTGGGGAATGTGGAAGAGCGGCTCACGAAATGATTTTAGATTGCCGTTCATTTAAAGAAAACGGAATTGAAGTTGGTGATATCGCGAAACGTTTAATGGATTACGGTTTCCACGCTCCTACGGTTTCTTTCCCTGTAGCAGGAACTTTAATGATTGAGCCAACTGAATCTGAAGATTTAGCAGAGTTAGATCGTTTTTGTGACGCTCTTATTTCAATCAGAAAAGAGATTGAAGCCGCAACAGCTGATGATAAAAATAACGTATTGAAAAATGCACCTCATACATTGGCAATGTTAACTACAGATACTTGGAGTTTCCCTTATACTAGAGAAAAAGCAGCGTACCCATTAGAATATATTGCTGAAAATAAATTCTGGCCATCTGTTCGTCGTGTGGATGATGCATACGGTGACAGAAATTTAGTTTGCAGCTGTGCTCCTATTGAAGCTTACATGGAAAACTAAAAAAATAGTTTCTTATAAATATTTAAACCCGACAATTTTTATAACTTGTCGGGTTTTGTTTTTTTGTTTCAGGTTTCAAGGTTTCAGGTTCTGGGTAACTTGAAACTTGAAACCTGAAACTTTTTTCAAACTCCATCTTTATTTCAAACGTTTGAAATCTCGAAAAAATTAAAAAATCATTAAAAAATAAACAATAAATTCAATAAAAAATTGTTATTTGACAATTATATGCATGCATAGTATTTTTTATGATAGTTATCATGATTTTATTTATACTTTAGCAATAAATTTACCGGATAATCGAGGAATAATGAAAATAAAAATAATAGGTATAGGAAGTTATATTCCTAATAAAGAAGTAAGCAACACTGACTTTGACAAACATGTTTTTTTAAATGAAGACGGAACTCCTTTTGGCTACCCAAATGAAGTGGTAATTAAAAAATTTAAAGGTATTACCGGAATTGAAAATCGCCGTTATGCCGAAACTCAACATAACGCATCTGATTTAGCCTTTTTTGCAGCTGAAAGAGCAATTTCAAACGCAGGAATTGATGCTGAAACGCTAGACTACATTATTTTCGCTCATAACTTTGGCGATGTAAAATCTGGAACGCATCAAACGGATATTTTGCCAAGTTTGGCAACTCGTGTAAAAAACAAATTGGCAATTAAAAATCCAAAATGTGTAGCTTATGATATTCTTTTTGGGTGTCCGGGCTGGATTGAGGGCGTTTTGCAAGCGAACGCATTTATTAAGTCTGGAATGGCAAAGCGTGTTTTAGTAATTGGAGCAGAAACGTTGTCAAGAGTTGTTGACGATCACGACCGTGATTCGATGATTTATTCTGATGGTGCGGGAGCTTCTATCTTAGAAGCCTCAGAAGATGAAGCTGGTTTATTAGCTTACGAAAGTGCCACTTTTGCTAATGATGAAGCCAACTTTTTATACTTCGGAAAATCATATAATCAAGATTTAGATCCGGATATTAAATACATTAAAATGTACGGGCGAAAAATTTACGAATTTGCTTTAAGCCAAGTTCCATGTGCTATGAAAAACTGTCTTGACAAAAGCGGTATTGGTATTGACGAAGTGAAAAAAATCTTGATTCATCAAGCTAATGAAAAAATGGACGAAGCAATTATTGATCGTTTCTATAAATTATATGATAAAACTGCACCTAAAGATATTATGCCAATGAGCATTCATGACTTAGGAAACAGCAGTGTTGCAACCGTACCAACTTTGTACGATTTATTGATTCAGGGTAAAATCGAAAATCATGAAATCAACAAAGGCGATGTTGTAATTTTTGCTTCGGTTGGAGCGGGAATGAACGTTAATGCTTTTGTATATAGATACTAGTAATCAGTCACAGTTTACAGTCGCAGCAATCAGTTCGACAAACTGTAAACTGCGACTGTAAACTAAAAACTTAAAAAAGTCCGCATCTTAAAATGCGGACTTTTTAGTATATTTGCGCCTTTGCCGTTAAAAACTATAAAATGTACGAAAAAACGTTTCCCAATAAAAGATTCAAACTTACTTTAGAATTTTTACAAAAACATATCAAAACGTCTGAAACTATTCTTGATTTAGGAGTTGAAAATCCGTTTTCAAAAATCATGAAAGAAGCTGGATATTCAGTAAAAAACACAACTGGCGAAGATTTAGATTTAGACCAAAGTGTTTTCAAAAATGACACTCAAAATGTTGTAACTGCATTCGAAATATTCGAGCATTTATTAAATCCGTTTACAATTTTAAGCAAAATTAAATCAGACAAACTATTAATTTCAATTCCGATGCGTTTATGGTTTTCTCCGGCATATCGTTCTAAAACAGATATGTGGGACAGACATTACCATGAATTTGAAGATTGGCAGTTAGACTGGCTTTTAGAAAAAACCGGCTGGAAAATCGTCGACAGGCAAAAGTGGACAAATCCAGTAAAGAAATTTGGTTTAAGACCATTTTTACGCAGTTTTACAAATAGATACTATATTGTTTACGCTGAGAAAATTTAATTTTAGATTAATGATTTTAGATTTTAGATTTTAGATCATGTAAAACAATCTAAAATTTAAAATCTAAAATCTAAAATTTTTCAAATGAAATATTACATCGTCATTCCCGCGCACAACGAGCAAGATTTAATTGGCTTGACTTTGCAATCTCTGGTTTCGCAAACTGTTTTGCCTTCAAAAGTTGTAGTTGTAAATGACAATTCTACTGATAAAACAGAAGAAATTGTATTGGGATTTGCAAAAGAAAATCCGTTTATTTCTGTTGTAAACAAGACTTCAGATGCGATTCATATGCCGGGAAGCAAAGTAATTCAGGCTTTTCAAAAAGGTTTTGAAACTTTAGATTCTGATTACGATATTATTGTTAAAATAGACGGAGATTTAATTTTTCCTCCCAATTATTTCGAAACCATAATCAAACATTTTGAATCTGATTCTAAAATCGGGATGGTCGGCGGATTTTGTTATATTGATAAAAACGGCGAATGGGTTTTAGAAAATCTAACCGATAAGGATCATATTCGCGGCGCACTGAAAGCATACAGAAAGGAAACTTATCAGCAGATTGGAGGTTTAAAACCGGCTATGGGCTGGGACACTGTAGATGAATTGCTTTGTAAATATTACGACTGGAAGATCGTTACAGATTCTTCTTTACATGTAAAACACCTAAAGCCAACTGGCGCAAACTACAATAAAACAGCACGTTATAAACAAGGAGAAGCCTTTTTTACTTTGGGATACGGTTTCTGGATTACAGCAATTGCATCTGCAAAGTTGGCAATAATGAAGAAAAAGCCTTTTCTCTTTTTTGATTATATTAGAGGATTTTGGAAAGCTAAAAAATCCAAAACTCCTTTATTAGTTACCCCTGAACAAGCTAAATTTATTAGAAATTATCGTTTTCAAAAAATGAAACAAAAGTTAATTTGATTGGTTAAACAACCGAAAAACTTGAACTCATAACCCAAAACTCATAACTTCTTTTTACCTTAGCCAATATTTGTAAAACTATGATGCTTATTCGTTATTTATCTCAAATCGGAAGATATTTTTTAATGCTGAAAGAAATTTTCAATAAACAGACGAAATGGCCTGTTATGAGAAATTTAATTTTCAAAGAAATCGACGATTTAATTATCGACTCACTTGGCATCGTTTGCTTCATTTCTTTCTTCGTTGGAGGTGTTGTTGCTATTCAGACAGCCTTAAATTTAACAAATCCTTTAATTCCAAAATATTTAATTGGTTTTGCAACGCGCCAATCTGTAATTCTGGAGTTTGCTCCTACTTTTATTTCAGTTATTATGGCCGGAAAAATGGGATCCTTTATTACCTCTAGTATTGGTACAATGCGTGTAACAGAACAAATCGATGCATTAGAAGTTATGGGAGTTAATTCACTTAACTATTTGGTATTTCCTAAAATAATTGCTTTGCTATTGTATCCTTTTGTTATTGGAATCAGTATGTTTTTAGGGATTTTTGGAGGATGGCTTGCAGGTGTTTATGGAGGATTTACAACCAGTGCCGCTTTTATAGATGGTGCACAAATGGATTTTATTCCGTTTCACATCGTATACGCTTTCATCAAAACCTTAATTTTCGCAATGTTATTGGCAACAATACCATCATTTCATGGTTATTATATGAAAGGCGGGGCTTTAGAAGTTGGTAAAGCAAGTACAGTCGCGTTTGTTTGGACAGCTGTTTCGATCATTCTGTTTAATTATATACTAACACAATTGTTACTAGGATCATGATAGAAGTAAAAAATGTAGAAAAATCATTTGGTGACAGCAAGGTTTTAAAAGGCGTTTCGACCGTTTTTGAAACTGGAAAAACCAATTTGATTATTGGACAAAGTGGATCTGGAAAAACTGTTTTATTAAAAAGTTTATTAGGAATTCATACACCTGAATCAGGAACAATAGAATTTGACGGTAGAGTTTATTCTGAACTAAATCCGGATGAAAAAAGAGAACTGAGAACTGAAATCGGAATGGTTTTTCAAGGAAGTGCTTTGTTTGACTCAATGACTGTTGCAGAAAATGTTGCTTTCCCTTTAAAAATGTTTACAAATGACAACAAGGCTAAAATTAAAGAACGTGTTGATTTTGTTTTAGAAAGAGTTAACCTAGTTGAGGCACATAAAAAATTGCCATCAGAGATTTCTGGAGGTATGCAGAAACGTGTTGCAATTGCCCGTGCGATTGTAAACAACCCAAAGTACTTATTTTGTGATGAACCAAACTCTGGTCTAGATCCAAATACTTCGACTTTGATTGATAATTTGATCCAGGAAATCACTAAAGAATACAATATCACAACCGTAATTAATACGCACGATATGAACTCGGTAATGGAAATTGGCGAAAATATCGTATTCTTAAAAAAAGGAATAAAAGCTTGGCAAGGAACTAAAGAAGAAATCTTTAGAACTGACAATAAAGACATTGTGAAATTTGTTTATTCTTCGAACTTATTCAAAAAAGTACGTGAAGCGTATTTAAAAGGTTAGAATCTTTTTCAAATTCCAAATAAAAAATCCAAATTCCAATCTATAAAAATTGGGATTTGGATTTTTTTATTCACTATTTATATTCTTTATGAAGTCCAAATCCCAACGTTATCCCTACTCCAACAAAAGTATTTTTAGCTATTGAACCAAAGAGCTTAATTCCGACACTTGGAATCATTGTATTAAATACTAAATTTGATCTTCTTTTTGAGTAAAACCACTTATAATTTGCTTCAAAAGGAACACCGTAAAAATATTTATTCCTAGAATATCGATTGCCTTCCTCATCTCTTTTTATAAGCTCGAAGCTATTATAATTTATTCCCGCCGAAATACTATAAGAATGACTTTCTTCTAACCATCTTCTGCCAAACAATAAAGCAAATTCATTGTTATCTTCTGTTTTGTCAAATGCTGGAATAATATAGGTTTCTTCTTTTTTTGTGTAACCAACTGCATTTGTATATCTAAAACTAAAAAGATTTTTTCCTGCTTGATAATTTAATTCTGCACCGCCTGCAACACCAGTAGTATGAACAACAGCAAATCCTCCAAATGCTTCAGCATATATAATTGGATTTGATTTTTCTTTTACCTCAGAATCTTCAACTTCTTGAGCCTGTATAGAGTTTGAAAAAAGTAAAACGAGTAAAATTCTAAGTAGATTTTTTATCATAATCATTTATTAACTTATTTATAAAGATCCTAGTATTTTATAAATATAAGACAAATCGTATGTTATATTTAGGTAAATTATACAAAAGGAAAATCCCAAATTCCATTTTAATAAATTGGGATTTGGGATTTATTTATTGAATATTTATCAACTCAACTTCCGCATTTGGATTGAAGAGGTATGTTTTACCTGAACTTATTTCAATACATTCAAAACGTTTTGTCCTGACGGCTAATTTCTTGAATATTTTACCGTTTTTGATTCTGAAAACACTTCCGTACGGAATTTCAAAAACATAATTTTTGTCGTTGCCTGCGTCATATTGTTTTAATGCTAAAGACAAAGTTGTGTCTGTATCACTGCTGGCAGAAGGATTTTTAAAATGGCGTGCCAATAATGGCAATATATTTGCCGGAAAAATCTCCGGGCGAATAAAAGGAACCATCATTCTCTGAAATGTATATTTCCATTCACTCCCATGAGGTTTTATATTCCGTCCAAACTTTTCAAAGGCTACTAAATGGGAGATTTCATGAATCAGCGTAATCAAAAAACGGTATTTATTTAAACTCGCATTTACCGTAATTTCATGTTTACCACTTGGTCCTCTTCTATAATCTCCATGACGCGTTTGGCGTTCATTTACGATTTTAAGATGAACCTGATTGGCAACAATCAATTCAAACACAGGCTTTACAGCATGTTCGGGTATATATCTTGCTAGAGTTTCGTTCAATTTTTAAGTGAAATGTTATTTGTTAAAAGTAAAAAGTTTAAAATTGGAATTTGGAATTTATTTTTTGGAATTTAATCTACGGATTTGTCGACGAAACCTCCAAAACCTTTCCGTTAAAATATTTATTGCCATTAAGTGTAAAATCATAAATATAAGTTGCCATTCCTTCAGCAGAAATTGGCGCCTGATAACCTGGGAAAGCTTCTTGTAACATTTCAGTCTGCACAGAACCCAAAGCTAGAACATTAAAGGAGATACCACGTTCTTTATATTCCTCAGCTAATAATTCAGTCAACGTAATAACAGCACCTTTGCTAGAACTGTACGCTGCTAATCCGGCAAACTTAAGACTTCCTCTCACGCCTCCAATTGAACTTATTGTTACAACGTGACTGCCACTTTCTAAATACGGCAAACAAATTCTGGTAAGATTTGCTACTGCAAAAACATTCACTTTATAAATACTTTCAAAATCAGCTTGAGTGGTTTCTGCAAAAGGTTTTAATAACAAAGCTCCAGCGTTATGAACTACTGCATCTACTTTTTTCCAAGTCGAAGAAAGAAAACGGTCTACTTCCTGCAAAGCCGTTTCATCCGCCAAATCAACTGAAAGACAAGTTACATTTTGATGTTCTAAAAGTGTTTGAGGTATTTTTCTAGAAATGGCTAAAACCTGATGGCCTGCATTTGCAAACTGCAATGTCAATTCGTAACCAATTCCTCTGCTCGTTCCGGTAACAATAATATTTTTCATGAAGCAAAAATAAGCAAATCCAATAAAAAGAAGGTTTATTTATTCATGGTAATTTCTTCTGTTGGCGAAACACTTATTTGAGTTACAGCAGGCAATAATTCTTGAATAAAAGAAGTCATATGTGCAATATCCATCACTTTAAATTCATCTGAAACATGATGATAAAATTCAAAATTCTCAAAATCAAAAGTACTTAAGGATTGGCAAGGCTTACCGAAAGCTTCAAAAAAAGAATAATTATCTGATCTGTAAAACAATTTATATTCTGCTTCTTTCGGTAAAAAACCAATAGTCTTTTTTCCTGTATATTCATTTATCTTTTCGGCCATATTTGATTTGTCAAAACCTGTAATATAAGCCAGATAATCGCGTTTCATTGGCACTCCGATCATTTCGATATTCAACTGGGTGTAGAGATTGAAATCTTTCTTTTTCAATTTCTGAACCAAACTTTTAGATCCTAATAAACCTTTTTCTTCTCCAGCAAAAAACACAAAAAGAATACTGCGTTTATTCGATTTTGTTTCAGCAAAATATTTTGCCATTTGAGCAACCGCCGTTACTCCTGAAGCATCATCATTGGCTCCGTTATTAATTACATCTCCTTGTTTATTTTTCTCTACGCCAATATGATCGTAATGCGCACTTAAAACCACAAATTCTTTTTTCAATTCAGGATCAGTTCCTTCTAAAACTCCAACGATATTAAAAGCCGGCGATTTAAAATTAGTAAGTGTGTCACGATATGAGGAGAAATAAGGCTTTATATTGTTCTTTTTAAAAGAATCTTCTAAAAAAACAGCTGCTTTTTCAATTCCCTTTGTGCCAGTTTCGCGTCCTTCCAGCTCATCTGAAGAAAGATATTTTAAGAAATCTGAAACCTCAGATTCTTTTACTTTATAAGCTATCTCTACAGATTTCGAACTTGAGCTCGAAGTTTTTTCAGTAACTGCCGATGGGTTTGATTTACAGCTTACTACTATTAGTGGCAAAAGAAGAAAGTAAAGTTTTTTCATAATAATAGGATTGAATTTATATTTTGAAGAATTAAGTAATTGATTTAAGGCAATACTTCTGAAAAGTAAAAAAAATATTCCATAAAAAAACCCTTTCGCACCTAAAATGGCTGAAAGGGTTTTTGATATTAATTGAAATCAAATTATCCTGCAATAACAGATCTTGAAATTACAATTTTCTGAATTTCAGATGTTCCTTCATAAATCTGAGTAATTTTAGCATCGCGCATAAAACGTTCTACGTGATATTCTTTTACATAACCGTTTCCACCATGAATTTGAACGGCTTCTACAGCAGTATCCATAGCTACTTGCGAAGCAAATAATTTTGCCATTGCACCGCTTACATCATAATTTTTATGCTGGTCTTTGTCCCAAGCTGCTTTCATACACAAATGACGTGCTGCTTCGATATTAACAGCCATATCTGCTAATTTAAAAGCAATGGCTTGGTGATTGCAGATTTCTGTTCCAAAAGCTTTGCGTTCTTTAGAATATTTCAAAGCTAGTTCATAAGCTCCAGATGCAATTCCTAATGCTTGAGACGCGATTCCGATACGGCCTCCAGCAAGTGTTTTCATGGCAAATTTAAACCCGAAACCATCCTCGCCAATTCTATTTTCTTTTGGAACTTTTACATCACTAAACATTAAAGAGTGCGTATCAGAACCACGTATTCCCATTTTTTGTTCTTTTGGGCCAACAGAAAAACCTGGCATGTCTTTCGTCATGATCAAAGCATTGATTCCTTTATGCTTTTTCTCCGGGTGTGTTTGAGCAATTACCAAATAAACAGAAGCTGTATTTCCATTTGTAATCCAGTTTTTAGTTCCGTTTACAATATAATGGTCCCCCATATCAACCGCAGTTGTTTTTTGAGAAGTGGCATCACTTCCTGCTTCTGGTTCGCTTAAACAAAATGCTCCATGAATTTCACCTGAAGCTAAGCCTGGTAAATATTTTTGTTTTTGTTCTTCAGTTCCAAATTCCTGCAAACCCCAGCAAACTAACGAATTGTTAACTGACATTACTACAGAAGCCGAAGCATCTACTTTAGAAATTTCCTCCATTGCAATTACGTATGAAATGGTATCTAGACCACTTCCTCCATATTTAGGATCAACCATCATTCCCATGAATCCTAATTGTCCCATTTTTTTTACTTGCTCTGTCGGAAAAATTTGTTTTTCGTCGCGTTCAATAACTCCTGCTAACAATTCGTTTTGAGCAAAATCTCTAGCGGCTTGTTGAATCATTAAATGCTCTTCGGTAAGATTGAAATCCATAGTCTTGTTTAGTTTTATTGTTTTCTTAAAAACCAAAATCCAAAAAACTTCGTTAATAGAGATGGTTTTATATTTTTTTATTGTTTTTGTTCTTTTAAACGGCTTTCAAAGATAATTTTTAAAACTTAAATTAACAATGCATGCATATAAAATTAATAGATCAGCAAAGATTACGATAACGTTTTCGTTATAATTCTGAAATTTAGACTAACAGACATCAATCCTGCAATGATTTCTTTAAAATTTAAGAATATAGCTGAGCATAAAAAGGCCAATCACTAAAAAGTTTTAGTAAATTATTGCATAAAAAAAGAGAATTAGAGTTTAAAACACGTAAAACTACGTAAAATAACTCCTACTAATTTGATTATGAAACGAATACAATAAAAAAAAATCACAAAAGCGAAGAAAAAAACATCGCCAATAACAACTTAAAATTAAGAAATTAACATTATTTTTGCTCAAAAATTATAATATCGATAGAATATGAAAAAGATTTTACTATTACTTACATTCCTTTTTAGTCTGCAATTTTCGACAGTTTCTGCACAAGCACAACTAGAGGTAAACGGTGTAACTGTGCCAAGAAAAATTGAAGTTCAAAATAAAACAATGCAACTTAATGGTGCTGGCGGAAGATCTAAAATGTGGTTAGAAGTTTACGTTCAGGCATTATATTTATCGCAATTAAGCCAAGATCCAAAATTCATTATTGACAGTGATACTGAAATGGCTATTAGAATTGAAATTACCTCTTCTATGGTTTCTTCGAACAAATTAACGAAAGCAATGAATGCTGGTTTTGAAAAATCTGCAGGAAGCAATCTTGAGCAATTAAGACCAAGAATTGAGCAGTTTAAAAATTTACTAAGCGATGTAATTACAGAGAAAGATGTATTTATTTTATGGTATAATCCATTTGACCAAACTGTAAACGTTATTAAAAATGATGTTGTAAAAGGAAAAATCCCTGGATTTGATTTCAAACAAGCATTATTTGGAATCTGGCTTTCTGACAAACCAGTTGATGAAACTTTGAAAAAACATTTATTAGGAATATAATTTCTCCAAATAAATCATATATAGCAAAGCCGAAAGCGTAAAGTTTTCGGCTTTCTTTTTTTCTTTAATAAAATTGATACAAAATACATTATTCGCATTATTCTATTTTATACTTTTACACAAACTAAACATATCTCAACAAAATGAAAGATTTATTACAGCAATTTGAAAATAAAGAACCTGAAATTGTTTTTAACTGGAAAGATTCTGAAACTGAAGCTGAAGGATGGACAGTGATTAATTCACTTCGCGGAGGAGCTGCAGGAGGTGGAACCCGAATGAGAAAAGGCTTAGACATGAACGAAGTTTTATCTCTGGCAAAAACAATGGAAGTAAAATTTTCAGTTTCTGGTCCTGCCATTGGAGGTGCTAAATCTGGAATTAACTTTGACCCAAACGATCCTCGTAAAAAAGGAGTTTTACAGCGTTGGTACAAAGCAGTTTCGCCTTTATTAAAAAGTTACTATGGAACTGGCGGTGATTTAAATGTTGATGAAATTCATGAAGTTATTCCGATGACAGAAGAATGTGGTGTTTGGCATCCGCAAGAAGGAGTTTTCAACGGACACTTTAAACCAACTGAAGCAGATAAAATCAACAGAATTGGTCAATTGCGTCAAGGTGTAATTAAAGTTATCGAAAACCCAAAATTTTCACCAGATGTAACCAGAAAATATACTGTTGCCGACATGATTACTGGTTATGGCGTTGCAGAAGCTGTTCGTCATTTTTATGCAACTTATGGCGGCGACATAAAAGGTAAAAAAGCAATCGTTCAAGGTTTTGGAAATGTAGGATCTGCAGCAGCTTTTTATTTAGCTGAAATGGGTGCAAAAATAATCGGAATTATTGATCGTGACGGAGGACTAATAAAGGAAGAAGGTTTTTCTTTTGAAGAAATCAGAACCTTGTTTTTAAACAAAGACGGAAACAAATTAGTTGCCGATAATATGATTCCGTTTGAGGAAATCAATTCTAAAATTTGGACAATTGGTGCTGAAATATTTACACCTTGCGCGGCTTCAAGACTGGTAACTAAAAATCAAATTGACAGTTTAATTTCAAATGGATTAGAAGTAATTTCATGCGGAGCGAATGTTCCTTTTGCTGATGCTGCAATTTTCTTCGGTCCAATTATGGAAGAAATAGATCATAAAGTAAGTTTGATTCCTGATTTTATTTCGAACTGCGGAATGGCAAGAGTTTTTGCTTATTTCATGGAGAAAAAAGTTCAAATGACAGATGAGGCTATTTTTAATGATACTTCAGAAATTATAAAAAATGCGATTGTTAAGGCTCACGCTTTAAATCCATCAAAAACAAATATCAGTGCAACTGCATTTGAAATTGCATTGAAACAATTAGTGTAATTTTTTTTATACTTTCATTTCTAAGCGGGCTAATTTTTAGCTCGCTTTTTTCATTTAACCTTAAAAGTTAACAAAGGTTTATGTAAAATTTCCTATAGCTTTAAGATCGCTACAAGTAAGTTGGACTAAAGTCCCGCATTATAATATGTTCCTTTCGAACTGCAAATCGCGTTATAAAGAAAAATTTTGTGGCTCTGCTACTTTGCAAGAAATAATTTAGCGTAACTTGTTTAAACCTTCGAACTTTGCGATTAAATTCTCTCTTTCATTCTAAACAATTTTTACTACTTTTAAACGTTTAAATCATATAATAAATTTATACAATAATGAGTTCGCCATTAAAAAACAATAGTCGTCTTATACTCCTTTTTTTCGGATTGCTTTTTGCCCCTATATTAAATTCTTCGCTTTCTGACAAAAAGAAATCTCTTATAATGTCGACCATTATTTGTGGCTTACTAATTTTATTAATGTTTTTCATCCGTTTTTGGCCACCATACAATCCAGAAAACAATGTTGCTCTTGCTGACGGCGGCGGAGGTGGCGGCGGTGTAACAGTAAATTTTGGAGACAGTGACTTAGGTTCTGGAACTAATTACAAAAGTGAAGTTTTAGAAATAAAAAACGAAACTAAGCAAGCTCCTGCAAAAGCAACTCCAGAAGAAGCTACAATTACACAAGAAAATTCGACACCTACTGAAGAAGATGTAATTATTCCTGTAAAAGAAAAACCTAAAAAAACAACTCCAGTTGTAAAAACGGAAGCAAAACCAGTTCCTCAAAAACCAAAAGTTTCGAATTCTACAAATGATGCTTTATCGAGCATTTTAAAAGGATCTAACAAAGGCGGAGACGGAGATGATAAAGCGGCAGGAAATAAAGGAAAAGCGAACGGAAGTTTAGGATCAAATGGCTATTACGGCAGCGGTGGTTCTGGTGGTGGAACAGGCGGAGGAAACGGAACCGGAAATGGCATTGGTACAGGAAGCGGTTACGGCGCCGGAAGCGGTGGCGGTTCAGGCGGTGGATCAGGATATTCATTAGGAAACAGAAAAGCATTATCTAAACCTGCACCAAAATATACCTGCAACGAAGAAGGAAAAGTAGTTGTTGAAGTAACCGTTGACCAAAACGGAAAAACTATAAGCGCTACTGCTGGTGTAAAAGGAACAACCAATACTGCAAGTTGTTTATTAGAACAAGCCAAAATTGCCGCATTAAATACAAAATGGTCGGCAGATGCAAATGCTGCTGCCAAACAAGTAGGAAAAATTATTTATAATTTTAGTTTGGATTAAGACACGAATTTTACAGATTTTCACAAATTAAAAAAAGGCTTTTTGAAATATATTAGAAAGCCTTTTTTTAATTTTATTTCGTTTAGTTTGTCATTTCGACCGAAGAGAGAAATCACACTAGAGAAGCACAGAGGATTAACTTTTGTTTGTGAGTCTTTGGTGTGATTTCTCTCTTCGGTCGAAATGGCAAGATTACCTACTATTTCCAGCATAGTTTGCTTTTTGTTGTGAGATTTGCTTCGTTTTGCAATGATTGAGTAATATTGTGTTATGCGTGAGGGATAGGAGCTGGCTACCGAAGTAGCGCGGATAGCCCGACCGCAATAAAAAAATGGGCGAATCAACGTTATGCTGATTGGCCCATTTTTTTATTGTGGTCACGCCCTAATGATCGTTTACTTCGGGCTCGTGGCAATTACAAATTTCAGGTTGTTCTTTACTCCTATTTGCAGTACATCGACTAAATCTTGTACTTGCAAATTAAACGGAATTCGAACTACAACGGTTTGTTCTTTGTCTGCCCCTATTTTAGCCATCAAGCTAGTTTCTAAATTTTCGAACTCAACTGGCTCTTTGTCGATATAGAATTTTTTATCTTCGGTAACTGATAAACTGATCAGCTGTTTGTTTGTTTTTTCATTTGATTTCGCTTTCGGCAAAGTCATTTTTATAACATTAGGATTTGCAAGCGTTGAAATAATAAGGAAAAACAACAGCAAGAAAAACATAATATCACTTAACGATGAAGTCGCTACTTCGGCATGAAACCTTCTTTTTCTCTTGATAGACATACCTTAAGATCTTTGAATTATATTAACAAATTCTAATATTTGTTTCTGAATTTTTAAAGCAAAATCATCTATTTTTCCGTTTAATAAGTGGTACGCACTATAAGCAATAATACCTACAATAAGTCCAGAACCAGAACTGATCATTTTTTCATACAAACCTCCCGAAATATTTCCGATACTAATATTCTCGGTAACCGAAATGCTGTAAAAAATCTTAATAACCCCAGAAATAGTTCCGATGAAACCTAAAGTTGGTGCAATACCTGCAATAAGTCCGAGATGACCTAACCGTCTTTCCATTTCGCCAATTTCAATATCAGCTGCGCGGTCCATGTTTGATTCAATTTCTGCAATTGGTCTTCCAATTACCAAAACCCCTTCTTTCAAAATATTTCCAGCTGCAGTATCACTTCTTTCTACAATTGTTCTTGCCAATTCTATATTTCCAGAATTTAATTTATCTCCAACATCTTTTATCAATCTAGGATCAATTTTCGAAGCAGTTTTAATATATAAATAACGTTCAAAAATTACATAAATAGTATAAAAGAGCAAAAGTGCGATTGGGATAAGAAAAAAACCTCCTTTTAAGATAAAATCTAAAACTGAGATTTCAGTATTTGGTGCAATTTTTTCGATAACTACGTTAGATGCAGCCTTTGCAATGGTGTCTGTTTGTAATTGAATAAAACTAAACATATATTAATTCTGGTTTTTAATAATTAATTCTAAAAAATATTTGAAATTTGCAATAAAGATAATTTTCGCTGTAATATAAAACTAAAAAAATCGGAAATTATTTCAATCTACAACTATTTTATCCAAAATAAATGAACTATCAAGAAACTACAAATTGGATGTTTAATCAACTTCCAATGTATCAGCTTCAAGGAGCCTCTGCTTACAAAGAAGATTTAACCAATATTAAAATATTGGCGGCACATCTTGATAATCCGCAAAATAAGTTCAAATGCATACACGTTGCGGGCACAAACGGAAAGGGTTCTACTTCGCATATGCTGGCTTCGGTTTTGCAGGAATCAGGATATAAAGTTGGCTTGTACACTTCTCCACATTTAAAAGATTTTAGAGAACGAATTAAAATTAACGGAGAAGAAATTTCAGAAGATTTTGTTATTGAATTTGTAGCAAAACACAAAAGTTTTTTTGAAGCAAATGATATGAGTTTCTTCGAAATGTCTGTGGGTTTGGCTTTTGATTATTTTGTTTCAGAAAAAGTAGACATCGCCATTATTGAAGTAGGTTTAGGGGGAAGATTAGATGCTACCAATATTATTACTCCTTTGGTTTCTGTTATTACAAACATCGATTTGGATCATACGCAGTTTTTAGGAAATACGCCCACAGCAATTGCAGGCGAAAAAGCCGGAATTATTAAACCTAATGTTCCAGTTGTTATTGGCGAATATACAACTGAAACACAGCCTGTTTTTTTGGCTAAAGCCGAGGAAAACAAAGCTCCTATCTATTTTGCTTCGGATTTAATTTCAGAAGTTTACCCATCAGATCTAATTGGAGATTATCAATTTCATAATAAAAAAACAGTGCAGCAAACGATTGCAGTTTTGAATGCAAAAACTGAATTTAAAGTCTCTGATAAAAATCTAAAAACGGGTTTGTTAAAAGTGGTAAAAAATACCGGTTTGCAGGGAAGATGGCAACAACTTGGTGAAAACCCTAAGATTATTTGTGACACTGCACACAACAAACATGGACTGGCAGTTGTTATGAATCAGATTCAGAAAGAAACTTTTGAAAATCTGCATATTGTTCTAGGAGTCGTAAATGATAAAGACTTGGATTCGATTTTACCGCTCTTTCCTAAAAAAGCACAATATTATTTTTGCAGGCCAAATTCTGCGAGAGGCTTAGAAACCGAAATACTAAAAGAAACTGCAAAAAAATATGATTTGACAGGAGAAAAATACAATTCGGTCGAAAGTGCATTCTCTGCCGCGAAGGAAAATGCCAAAGAAAATGATTTTATTTACATTGGCGGAAGCACTTTTGTTGTTGCAGAATTACCTTTGTAATAACTAAAAGTGCATTTGCACAAAAAAGTTCAAAAAATTGATTTTATAATAAATTCAATGCCAGCAAGATATATCAGTTCTTAAAAAAAGTTAAAATATTTCGAAGATTTTCTTTGCAGAACTCGAAAACTAGCGTATATTTGCACTCGCAATCACAAAATGATAGCAACCTAGTAAAATAGGGCGATTAGCTCAGCTGGTTCAGAGCACCTCGTTTACACCGAGGGGGTCGGGGGTTCGAACCCCTCATCGCCCACAAAAAACTCCTTAAAAAATTAAGGAGTTTTTTTTTGCTTTTGAATTTTCTAAGAATATTTAATTCGAAAATTAAACAGCAATCCTTTAGCTGTCAAAGAAAATAAGATCAAAAATGATAATTTCATTAAATTGGAATTTAGTTGTTTTTTTTATTGATGAAATATATTATCAAAGTAATTTTATAGGTATATAAATATCTATTATATGAAGGTTTTCAGGATGCGTTTTAGGATCATTTAAATGACTTAAAAAGAAATTTCGATTATCGGGCTGATAACCATTTTCTTCAAACCATACATCATAAATGTAATTCCAAGTTTTAAAGCATTCAGACATTGGCGCTTCTTTATGAAAAACAGCATATAATCCGCCACTTATTATGGTGTTGCCTATTAATCCTTCTCCAACAATTTTATCTGGTACAGACAAACAAACATCAGCTTGAACCATTCCTGATAAATTTGGATTGCTTCGATAAACAGTCAATGCTTTGGTTTCAGGAAAATTAACTAAATTTCTTGGAGTAGCCCAACTAAACAGCTGTTCAAACATCTTACTAAATGTTTCACTATCATGATTGTGAATATTTAGATTTCTAATGTAAACGACATTAAATTCTTCAAGTTTTTTGATTTTAAAATCAAGATTTACTATTTCACTCATTTGATTCTTTTTTAAATTATCTAATTTGAGCGCAAGGTAACCTTCAATTCTGGACTGCATTTGTCCGATATTGCTATCTATTATACCAATCTTGCTATTTTTGTAAAGCTTGCGCCATTCGCTTGGTGTTATATCTTTAGCTTCGCGAAAACTTCTTGAAAAAGATGAAATGCTCAAAAATCCAGAATCAGAAGCAATTTCATTAATCGTTTTTGAAGGATTGTTCATTAGGAAAAAAAGAGATCTTTCTATTTTTGCATTTTTAATAAAATCATTAATTGTAGTTCCTGTAACCGACTTAAAAATACGATGAAAATGAAATTTTGAAAAATTAGAAAGAGAAGCCAGTTTTTCTAAAGATAGCTCTTCGTTAAGATTTTCTTTAATGTAATCTATACTTTTATTGATCCTAAAGTAATACTCTTTAATAGATTCTTCCTTTTTTGTCATGCTTGTGATTTATACAATATTTTTTGCAATATAGAATAATCTCAACGACTCCTTATTTCTTAAGGAGTATTTTATCTGGTTTCGTAACTTTTCAAGAATGTTTCATAAATTTCATTGGCAAATTTTCTCTCATTTTAAATTTCGTTAGATAATTATATAAAACATTACCCAGAGTTTCTGAAAATAAATAAAGCTCTATTAGAAATAATAGAGCTTTATTTAAAAATATTTAATATCCTTTTTTCTTTAAACACCTTCCTCTTGGCTCATCACCTTCATGAAGTACGATTTCAGAATGCAAAAACGCAGCTGCATCGGCAGAATCTTTCACTTTTACAGCACTTCTTTCTAACATTTCCGATTCAAACTCATTTAAAACACTTTCTCTTAATCCAATTTTTCTCCATTGAGATGAAGGTCTGCATCCTTTTAAGATCCCTCTAGCCAGCATGAGTGCATCCAGCAATGCCTGATTTGCTCCTTGCCCCTTAAATGGACTCATGGGATGAGCAGCATCTCCTATTAGAGTTACTTGTCCAGCTTTCTGCAATAATTCTGAACGCAGTAATTCTCTATCATAAACGGGATAACCAGAAATTTGAGCTGCTTGAGTTGCCTCTATAATTTGCGGAATAGGATCGTGCCACTGAGTTCTGCGACATGCTTCTTCTTTAAGTGCCTTAGAACCTTTAGCGCTTAATTCTTTAGCCTCATCTTCTCTCATAGGAAAGCTAAGTTGCCACATTATGGAGTCTGAAGTATAAGGCATAATATAGATACGCTCATTGCCATTTGCAGTTTGAAATACCGTAGCAGAGTCTAATAAAGAATCATTAAGACTTTCAAGATCAATCAAAGGACAAATACCTAAAATTACAATACAATCTAGATAACGCAAAGGAGTAATATCTTCACCAATAATGAATCTTCTAACCGAACTTCGAATACCGTCCGCACCAACAACAAGATCTGCTTTAAAGGTTTTAATCTCATCGCCCACCTGAAAATTCAGATCAAGACTTCCTTCTTCACTTTCTTTAAAATCCAATAACTGATGTCCCCACTTTAAAGCATTCTGCCCGCCCAGTTGTTGAAGCAATGCTAATCGCAGAGATTGTCGTGCAATATGAATATTTGTACGTTTCTGCGAAGTTTTTCCATCATACTCCAGCCACTTTCTAATTCCCCATTCACCAATCACTTTTCCTTCTGTAGTATGAACTACATGCCTTGTTGAAACTACTCCTTCTTCTAACGAGAAAATACCGAATCCCTCAATCGCTTTACTTGCTTGCTGTAAGGTAAGCCCATAACCTTGAGAACGAGCTTCGAAATTAATGTCGCGCTCATAAAGAGTAAACGGGATTTTACGGTGCAGACAAGCCACAGCCAAGGCCACTCCTCCTATTCCACCACCAATAATGGCAACATTTGGATAGTTTTCTGTGTCCGCCAAGGGAGAAATTACTGAATGAATTAGTCCAGATCCGCTACAGTTTACACAAGTATATTGATGACCTTTAGGACGAATTGGAGCTGTACCTCCACCTTTTATTTTTTCAAATTGATCAAGTGCTTTCTGATATTCACGTCGCGTTTTATCGCTAAGTCCTCTGCTTTTTTTTCCGCGTCCATTACATTCTAAACAAATAGTCCAGTTTTCTTTCTTGTGCACTTTTTTCACTTGTTCTTTTTAACTTATTCTGAGCTGGGCTTAATTACAATTTACCTGTTATTAAGTTGCAACAATTTAAGACAAAATATCATTCTTTTTTATTTAGGCTCCCAAAGTTCAATTTTATTACCTTCTGCATCCATAATATGAACAAATTTTCCATAGTCATAAGTTGCAATGTCGTCTAATATGATTACTCCGTTTTCTTTGAGTTTGATTAAAAGTCCTTCCATATTTTGAACTCGGTAATTAATCATAAAATCTTTTTTAGACGGAGAAAAATATTCATCTCCTTTTTTGAAAGGACACCACTGAAGAGAATTTATTTCTTCGGGTCTGTCAATATTTCTGGATTCAAAACTCGACGAACCCCAGTCACTAATTTCAAATCCTAAATTTTTAGCATACCAGTTTTTTGTTTCTTGTAAATTATCTGAAAAAAAGAAAACACCTCCAATTCCTGTTACTTTTGGCTCAACAGGCGGATTTGAATTGTTTGTTTGATTTTTTGGTTCTTCCATAATTTTAGTTTTTTAGTTGAATAAATATAATAAATAATAATTTTATTTGAGATTAAAATCACTATATCCTTAATTATATTTCCTTCGTCAAACGATCCATTTCTTTCAGCAACGTTGGAATTCTAAATTCGCCCGCCATACTTTCTATTTTCTGAAAAGCATTTTCTAATTCAATTCCTATTGCTGTAACATACAAAGGTTTTACACTTTCGCCTCTAAACAAACTTTTTTTATCTTTTTCAATTGAAGCAAAATTTGTTTTAGCCACCCCAATTATTGGAACTTCCTTGTTTAACTTCTCATATAAATGTCCACCCAAACCATATCTCTTTTCATCATCTAAATACACAAAACCATCTACAATAATGGCTTCGATATTTTTTAAATCGAATTGATTTAGCAAACTGATAATACAAGGCAACTCTCTTTTATAGAATTCTCCCGGAATATACTCTTCGACATTGTCGATTATTTCGGTGTGAATTTTAAAGTTTTTACTTTGATTCCATTCTGTAAATTCAAGACAGACGGTTTTTGCCTTCCCATCAAAGTAATACGTATCGAAAGCTAATATCATAATAGAAGTTTAAATTATAACTGAAAATTTTAAATTGGATTTGAGACAGTTCTTGTTTTTATCAAAACTTATTTTACCATAAAAAACAGTAGGCAATAACGCCGTTCCGAGTGCAAGTTTAGAATCATAACTGTTTTCTTCTTCAATTTTTTTATATATTCTAAGTAACCCATAATAATTACTCCATAAAAAAATAACGATATAAATAGTAAACATAAAAACAGTTCCAGGTTTGGGATCGTATGTATCTGCTAAAGTAAAATGAAGATGAATGGGATCAATAATGAAATACAACAAAAGAAAATAATGAATATTTAAGGCAATTTTCAAGTCAAGTTTTAAATCCATTTAGTACAAGGTTTACTTTTAGGTTGATTTTGGTTTTGCTAATATAAATTTATTTTCTTTCTATTATTAAAATTTAACCCTCAACCAAACAAACTGAAAAGCAGTTTTTCCATATTCATTTTTATGGGCAATATAACCGATATTCGATTCAATACTATTTTAGATAATACAAGCTCAATTCCAAAAACTTCATTTTTTATGGTAAATGATAAAGTATTTCTCAAATATTA
>NZ_JADKPS010000004.1:0-388572 GCF_015350755.1 Flavobacterium sp. JLP
TCAGTTTATCAGCATTTACAAGTTTTTTTTTCGCTTTTTTTTATTTTTTTTTAAAACTTTTTCTTAACAATCTGATAATGCTAAATTTAGAATATAATTTATTTTTTAATTAATAAAGAATTTTCTTTCTTTTTAAAGTTTTTCATAACATCGCCCTTTGGAAAAAGTACGTTTTTATCGAACTGATAATTTTTATTGCTGTTCTATAACAACTTTATGAACCCTTATATAAGATCAATTTGATATTAAAATTTGAAAAATTATAAAACCAGTTTTTTAAGTAGTAACAAATACTTAAATTTTACATGCATTTATGGGAGAATTGTGGTACATGCAGCTTTAGTAAATTAAAAAAATCGCTATAGACAACATATTCTTAATTTGAATTCGATGTATAAAGTTCCAAAATCAAATGCCTTACACTATCCACATACTATATATGATGTAATATGAAATTAATTCAATTACTATCCTTAATAGTTATTTGAGTCGTTTTGTTTTTAAATAATTTACTTAAAGATTGAATTATTCGAATCTGAATTCAATACGCAATTATAATTTGGTTAATTTAAATGGTAAATTGAATTATTTTCTATTCTTTAATTAGCTTATAAACTTCAATTTTCCCTATTACGTCAAAATCCAAAGTGTAGTCAATGTTGAATTCATAATTTTTATCCATTAAGACAATGTTCATCGCTCTATAAATTTGATTATTTAAACTCGTATTTTTTGACAAAATAAGATACCAAGGCAATAAACTTTCAGATAAATCATTACTGACCAGCAGGTCAAATCCTTCTTTTCTGGTTTCTTCAACAAAGTAAGAACTAGGAAAGTTATGTTGATTCTCATCTATAAATCTTTTAAATAGCTCAAGATCTGATTTGTTAAAAGAAAGTGCCTGTAAATTTAAATTGCTAAACTTATCAAGTTTAAACCATTTAATATTTACAATTAATTTTTTAGAATCTAAATTGTATTTAAAATAGGCAAGTTGCGTATTTATAGTATACATGGATAATATTTCTAATTAAATTATTACAAGACAGTTTATATACAATTCTTCACAATTGGATATATAATATTGCTAAGGCTGCTAAATCAAAAAATTGGTGTTTTGATTTTAAAAACAGTACTTTTTAAATAATGGCTAATTTAGTATGAATTGGAGTATAAAAAACAATTAATCTAACATTTAGAATTATTCTAATCAGTAGGAAAAAACTTGTAGTTATGTCTTTATTGCTCTTTAGCTTTTAATAGCATTTTTATATATAATGCCATCTGTCTGGGAAGTGGATACCTTTTCTGCTACAAAAACGTAAGGCTGTTTATTAGAAATTTTACATTAAAAGAAGGAGTGAACTATTTTTTTTTTAATTAAACTAGAATATTAAATATCAACAAATTAAGCGTAAAACCAATTGAAAAATATTAAAAAATTGATGTTTTAATCTGGTTCGTTTTTACTTCATAAAGGGATAATCTGTATAACCTCGCTCTGTACCACCTCCAAATAAGGTATGATTGTCTATAATTTGATTTAAGCTTAGATTTCTTTCTACTCTTGCAGGATAATCTGGATTAGTTAAAAAATTTCTTCCAAACCCAATTAAATCGACTAAATTTTCTTGAAGTAACATCTCACCCTCTTCAGGAGTTTTATTACCAGTAGCAATAATTGTATTTTTGAAATTAGATCTAAGATCTATTCTAAAATCTACTGGAATTTGAGGAGCATCATCCCAATCTGCCTCACAAAGATGAATATAAGCTATATCAAGTTTATTTAGTTTTTTGACTGCAAGCATTATAGTATGTAATATTTCCGGATCGTTCATATCTTTAAAACTGATAAAAGGAGAAAGTCTTACTCCTGTTTTTTCTTTTCCGACTGCATTAGCTACTGCTTGCGAAATTTCAATCAGTAAACGAATTCTTTTCTGCTTTGTTCCTCCATATTCATCAGTTCTTGTATTGCTATTGCTTCGCAAAAATTGATCAATCAAATAACCGTTTGCACCGTGAATTTCAACTCCGTCAAAACCGGCTTCAATAGCATTTTTTGCGCCCTTTACAAATTCGTCAATTACAGTATTTATATCCGTTTTGTCCATTTCTCGAGGTTGTTCTACCGGAACAAAAGTTGCATCTCCATTAACAGCACCATCAAATATATAAACATTTGTATTTTGAGCTAATAATGCTGAAGGAGCTATAGGCTGTAATCCATTAACTTTTGAACTGCTTACTCTCCCAACATGCCATAACTGCAAAAATATTTTACTTCCGTTTTTATGTACTGCCTCTGTTACTAATTTCCAGCCTTCCTTTTGTTCTTTACTGTAAATTCCAGGAGTTTTAGCGTAGCCCTTTCCTTGTAAAGAAACCTGAACTGCTTCTGTAATTATGATACCGGCTGTGCTTCGTTGCGCGTAATATTCTGCCATCAATGCATTGGGAATATCGCCCGGCTGTGAAGCTCTAGAACGCGTCATTGGAGCCATTAAAAAGCGATTTTCTAAATGATTGCCACTTAAATTGTACTGCTGAAATAATTTCTGATACTTCATATTATTTATTGTTTTTATACATAAAAAGTTTATTTTTTTATTTTAAAATCAAACACTTAATTGCCCTTGCATCATCATTCGCGTATAATGCTCTTATCCTGATAAGCCATTTGAGCAATTTCATCTTTTCTTTTAAAACTTACTCCTTTATGTTTTTGAATGTAGCTGATGATTTCTGTAGTCGCGCTAACCATTTGCGGTGTGCCTCCTATTCGATCGTGAAAACTTATTGAGAGCTGTCTCCGCTTTTTTTCGGATTCCTTATACAGCTGATCAAATTCCATTATCACCTGACGGGCAAATTGATCTGCGCTAAAATTTTTCCCTTCTACTAATACAATATCGTTACAGCGTATCGTATACGGAACCACCGCAAAATCATTTCCTTTTACCTTTAATAAAAAGGGCTCGTCGCGGCTTAAATCATCAATATGATATTTAAAACCCAATTCCTGCAAAATTTCGAGTGTATTTGTGCCGCGTCTTAACCAGTTTGCATTATAACCAACGGGTTCAAAACCAGTTACTTTTTTTATGGCATCTGCTCCGTCTTTGATGAACTTTTTCTCTGTTTCATAAGGCATAGAATATTGCGTAGCCCAATCCATTCCGTGAGCAGCGGCTTCATGTCCTCTTTGTACTATTTCCTTTGCTAGTTCCGGATTTTTAAATACTGCTGATCCTACCATATGTGAAGTCACTTTGATTCCGAAGTTATCCCAGTTGTCCAGCATTCTCGGTATTCCTTCCTTATATCCGTATTGATACCAGCTCTCACCCGGAAGATCTACAAATCCTTTCTGCATATTTTGCGGAAACGGGCTCTCTGAATTTACAGGTTGTCCCCCCGCTTCAAACTGCATAGAAACGGATACGACCAAACGTGATCCGTCAGCCCACTTAGTTGGAGAAACTTCTTCATTAGTTTGTAATTTTGGTTGTAAATCACCTGCAAGTAAAGTGTTTGTTGGCAACAATCCTGCAATTCCAACAAGGCTTGCTTGTTTTAGAAATGTTCGTCTGTCTTTCATATTTTATAATGTTAGGTTTGATAGTATTTATTGCTTTTTATTTAAGCACTTTTTCAATAATCAATGTTTCTTCATAGAGTGAAAATTTGCTTATCAAATTATTTTCCACTGTAATATGAATCGCAAGTGGCATTTTAAAATGTTTGCCATTTTTTTTCACAGTTCTTTCGACAAAACCAAAAACAGCAACTTCCTTTCCCCTCAATAAAAAAGACTGTGCTTCAAGTTTTTCGCTTCCATCAAAAAAATAACTAAAGAGCGTTTTAAACAATTCTGAAATTTCTTCGCGTTTGGAGCGATGTCCCGTCCAAGGCATATATTTCGATTCGAAAATATACCAGTCCACTTTTTCAGCAACCATAGAGGCAATCTTTTCGGGATCTTTTTCTGCTATATATTTAAAGAACTTTTCTGCAGTTTCTTTTGTTTTGATTTCTTCGTCAGTATAAACTTGCGCTTGTGCCGAAAAATTAATCAATAGCATCACCACTATCCATTTTATAATTTTCATTTTTGTTTTAAAGACCCCTTTTTTCATAAGATTGTTTTTTTTAATTATTTTGACCTAACTGCATTCTACGCTTAAAAATGAAGCTGCATCGTAATTCCCGTAAAGAATATATTTTTACCTGTTCCAGATGCCTGAATGTACTCTTTGGCCTGAAACCAAGTTGCTTCGAGTCTGAAATACAAATATTGATTGGGTTCCCAGATGATTTCACTTTCGAGCTGATTTCCTATTTTCTTTTCGGTTGTTGTATCTCCCGGATAAATCAAAGTTGTATTAGGTGCATAAATACCGTCGTTGCTGCTGTATCTCCAAAACATATCATAATCAATAACCCACTCTACATTTTTAGCTACTTCTAAACTCAATGAAGGATGAAAATCAATTAAATTGGAAGGTCCGATAACAGAAGCAAGACCAAAATAAGCACCTCTTGGAAATAGCGGATTAAAGGTTTGCAAACTTGTATCGCCTGCCGTTTTATCTCCGCTGATTACTTCAGTTTTAAAACCAATTTCGGGACGAAACTTCACAGCATTAAAACGATAACCTGCATTAATCGAAGCCGTCCACGCACTAATGTTTTTAGCCTCTACAGTACCAAATTGGTAAACAGCTTCTCCGTCATAACGCCAGTTTTCTGTTTTTCCCCAAATTCTTGTGCCTACAGACTGTCGGTTTTCTTTACCCGATGCATCATTAAAAGCAGCATTAGCCCTCTCATAACCTAAATAATAAATATCAATGTTTTTGATTGCTGGTATTTTATTAAAGACAAAATAACTTCCCCATAGTTGCCTGTCCTTATTCGATGCATCATCAAAAATACCATCGTGTGCTACGACGTAATGTGTATAAAAAAAGTCTGTTGTTAAATTTTGTCTGGACACTATAGCTTTTATTCCGTCAAACGATTGTCTGTTGTTAGGTCCTTCTCTAACAGCCACCAAACGCTGTGATCCGTAAGTGAGTTCCTGCCTTCCTACTCTTAAAATAAGTTTTTTATTGTCCTCATTTATAATATTAAAATCTGCAAAAGCCTGATGTACTTCAAGCGGGTTTTGTTCTACAGGATTCGGATCAATTCTACCATCTGCCATACTGCTTTGCGTCTGAACAAAAGTTCTAAAAAATTTTCCGGCATGAAAATCGGCATGAAATAAATATCTTCCTAAAACATAACCATCGTTATCCTGCGGACCATCGCCCCAATTTTCATTTTTAGCATAGAAGTACTGAAAACGTATATCGCCCCCAAAACTGATATAGGTTTCTTTAGAAGCAGAAACTGGCAGGAATTTCACTGTTTTATACCAGCCATTGCTTACGGTATCGTTTTTCAAAAACCCATAATTTTCATCAAACCGAAGTGATTTAAAATCAGGATACCGCTGTGCAAAACCAGAAAATGAAAGCATTAAAATCACTAATAGGATCTTGTTTTTCATAATTCAATTTTTAATTACTTAACCCCATTTTGCTTAATATCCTTGTACGCATTTGGCACATTGAAATTAAAATGAAGCCAGTTAAAAAGTTCGTAACCTTTATTAAATTCTTTCATGGTTACAGCAGCTTTGGTTTCTTCTAATGTCAAGCCTTTCTTCACTGCCTGCTCCACATTCGATTGCAAAGCCGTTACATAATCGATGGTATATTTGATTCCGGCTTTATTCGTAATGCGTCCGTGTCCGGGAACTACAATATCTTTATCCGAAATCATATTGTAAATTTTGTTCAGGTTTTGTACCGGTTCTAAAAAGTAGCCATCAAACAACCACGGAATTGTCGGGCTTTCTGCAATAAAAGGGTTTCCTGCCCACAACACATTCCCTGAAGCTGATTTTAAATACACAAAAAGATCTGCCGGAGATTGTGCCGTTCCCACATTAATTACCTCCACAATATTGCCTTTTCCCATATCAATTTTCATCGTCTGATTGATTGCTATTGTAATATCCGCTGGACGGTACACACTTTCTTCAATTCCTCTTCCTTTACCAAAAAGCATAATCATAAACTGTTTGATATTATCGTAATTTTTAGCCAGATTTTCTTTGCAGAATTCGTTCTGAATTACAATAGTTTCTTTTGGAAGCAAATAATTCCCAAAACAATGATCACCGTGATCGCTGGTATTTATGGCATAAATAATAGGTTTTGGCGTAACAGATCGGATTAGTTTATAAAGTTGATCGTACAATCCTTTACTTAGCATTGTTTCGATTAGCAAAACCCCTTTATCACCAACAATAAATCCTGCCGAAGTAGCCTGGGCAATTCCTTTTGTGGTTTCTGTTTCAGTTGTACTTGGAGAAACTGCATATACATTCTCTGCAATTTTATGCAATTTTAAAGTTACTTTGTTGGCGTCCCAAATGGGTACATGATCGGGCATTGGAAATTGTGCATATGCCTCTGTATTGGCTGAAACACAAAGTAGGATAATTGCCAATCGCAAAATTATTTTTTGAATTTTCATGATCTAAATTTTAATGGTGAGTTGTGAGTGGTGAGTTGTGATTTGTGAAATGTAAGATGTAAAATGTGAAATGTGAGGTTTGAGGTTTGAAATGTGATATATAAACTGCTCATTTTTATTTTCACATTTCACATTTCACATTTCACATCTTACATTTCACAAATCACATCTTACATTTCACATTTCACATTTTTTCACATTTTTACTTTTTACTGCTTCTTTTGATAGCCACCAAAGTATTTTACTGGCGACCAATCTGGAATTACCGGAGCAATTTCAGGATCAAATGTTTTAAAATCTCTGGTAGCGTATACTATTTTTCCATTTACAATTGTCAAATCCGATTCGATATTTCGAACTTTGTCTGCTGAAATTGTAAAATAATCCTCTGATAAAATCGAAAAATCAGCATACATTCCTTTTATCAGTTTTCCTTTTTCTTTTTCTTCGCCAGAAAACCAGGCGCTTCCTGAAGTGTACAATTGAAGTGCGGTGAACTTATCCAACACCTGATCTTTTGGCCAAAACTGCATGCCTCCTAAAGTTTTTCCGGTAATGAGCCAATGCAGTGCCATCCACGGGTTGTATGTTGAAATGCGCGTTGCATCAGTTCCCATTCCGACAGGAATTCCCATTTCAAGCATTTTTTTAATAGGAGGCAGTTGTGTTTTAGGAGCACCATACATTTTCTCGTATAATTCTCCCTGAAAGTACATTCTAAACTGAACTGCGATTCCTCCGTTTAATACTTTTACTCTTTCCAATTCCTGAGGTGTAATGGTTTCGGCATGATCAAAAAACCAGCGCAATCCGTTAAACGGAATTTCTTTATTGACTTTCTCAAAAACATGCAGCATTTTGTCAATCGATTCGCCGTAAGTGGCATGCAATCGAAATGGCCATCTGTTCTTAACAAGCAAGCGAATAATGGGTTCAAGATCTTTTTCCATTTCATCAGAAAGTACAATTCTTGGTTCCAGAAAGTTTTCGAAATCTGCTGCAGAGGCCACAATATTTTCTCCCGCTCCTTCTTCGGTATAACCGTTGGCTGTCAAAAGATTATCATTTTTATTGATAACCGTTTCAGCAACCCATTTTTCATAATCCTGAAGTTCTTTGCCTTTTTGCTGTGCAAAGAGATAATACGAAATTCTAAGATTCAGTTTTCCCTGTTTGGCCAATTCCATCGAAGTCGCATAATCTGACGGGAAATTTTGTGATCCACCAGCTGCATCAATCGCCGATGTTAAACCAAAGCGATTGAGTTCTCGGTTAAACTGAAGCGAACTGTTGATCCTTTCTTCGGGAGTCAACTTTGTGGTTAGTCCTAAAGTGGTATAAATGGCTTTTGGCGTTTCTTTTGCAAACATTAATCCGGTTAAATTTCCGTTTTTATCTTGTTCCAAAACGCTTCCTTCATAATGTGTATCTTTAGTATAGCCTAAAACTTCGATTCCTTTTTTATTCAAAAATGCTTTACCATATAAATAGGTTATGAAAACAGGTTTGTCTGGAACTGCGGCGTTTATTTCTTCAATAGTGGGCTGTCTTTTTTCTTCGAATCCAAATTCATTCCAGCCTCCAATAACTTTAATCCAAACTCCGGGCGGTGTTCTTGCTGCTTGTTCTTTCAACATTTCCATTGCTTTTTTCAGTGTTTTTACACCATCCCAACGCAATTCTGAATTATAATTAAGTCCTTCACGAATCACATGAATATGACTGTCGTTTAAACCTGGCACTACAGTTTTGCCTTTTGCATCAATGATTTTTGTTGCTGTGGTTTTATAACTTTCTAAAATGTTTTTTGAAGTTCCTGTTGCCAGAATAATTCCGTTTTTTATCGCCAGTGCCTGAACAAATTCATTGGATTTCTGCATTGTTGCAATTTTCCCGTTATAGACAATTAGGTCTGCTTTTTCCTGAGACTGTACCAACAGACCAAAGAAAAATAATAGTATTAAAAATATTTGCTTCATTTTTTTAGATTTAATTGGTCTGTTTTTGGAGTTTTATTTTGAAAGAAAAAATGCCAGTAAATCTTTTTGAACTTGTGCCGTATTTTCCTGAACCAGCCAGTGCCCAGAACCAGCAATTTTCGATTCGGTTACATTTTCGGCAACTAATTTAGAATGGTCTTTCAGGAATGCAGCCGCAAAATATTCGCCACCCATTGCAAGCAAAGGCATTTTAAGTTTCGTTTTGGCCAAAACCAAATTGTCTTTTCCGTCCTGAGGAAATGCTCCAAACCATTTAAAAGTAGATTTTGCGCCATCTTTAACAGAATAGGCTCTAATAAATTCTGCCGTTTCTTCAGCTGTAAAAGGGTCTTTTGCATGTCCTACAACCGGCCAGAAATTCGTTAAAAATTCTTTCTCTTTCCCGCTCACAATATCTCCTGAAGCCGGCCACGCAAAAAATCCAAACCACCATGCCGAAGCCGAAACTTGCGACCAAACAGGTTCTATACCAGGAAGTAGCGCATCCATTAAAGCTACTTTTTTAACTTCACTTCCGTATTGCGCCGCGTATGCATAAGCTACCATAAGTCCAATATCATGTCCTGCTAAATTGATATTATTATATCCTAATTTTTTAACTAGTTCATGAATATCTTTTGCCATGTTTTTTTTATCATATCCTCCTTCTGGCTTATCAGATTCTCCCACACCTCTCAAGTCTGGAGCGATAACTGTAAAATGTTTTGAAAGTTCTGGCAGCAGACGATTCCACATGTACCAATTTTGTCCAAAACCATGAACCAATACAAGAGGATCACCTTTTCCTCCAATTACATAGTGAATTTTAACTCCGTTTACATCTGCGTAAGCATGTTTAAAATTTGCTGGCGGATTTGCAGGTTCAGTTTGAGGTGCTTCAGACGATGCAACAGGCGTTGTTTCTGTTGCAGGAGTTTCTTCTGTTTTTTTATTACAGGAAATTAACGTCAATAATAAAAAGCTAAACGTTATAAGCTGGGCTGTTTTACTTTTAAAGTTTAAAAAAGTAATGTTTAATAAATTCGTTTTCATAATTTTAATTTTAATTGGTTACTAAATAATGGGTTATTATAATTTTTTATACTGGCAATTTTGAAATCCATTCTTGTATAAAGACTGCGATTTCCTGCCAGCCGGGCTGATTTAAAACAAAGTGATTTCTTTCGGGAAAAACCTTGTAATCTGTTATAGAATTTTTATGCGTATATTTTTTGAAGTTGGAATAATTGAGCGATTCCGGAATAGTGTGATCTGTTGATCCTGCAATTAGTAATAATGGATTGTGGGCTGTATGAAAATCTACTCTTGCTGCTGAAGTTATTGTATCGCGGACGATTAACTTAGATTCAGGAATAACATAGTCACAATATGCTTTTTCCTGCCATTCTTCGGGCATACCATTAGTAAAAGCATACTGCCACTGGCTAAAACTCATTAAGAAAGTTTTTTTTGCAGAAGTAAAAAAACCGAGAGGACCCCAACCTGCTTTTAAAAAGGAAAATTTAAAAGTCATAATTCCCTGAGGCGGAACCGAATGTATAGCAATTGCAGCCGAAGCCAGATTGCGTTGTAAAAGTATTTGAGCTGTAAGTCCGCCAATAGAATGGCCGATTATAATTGGCTTTTGAGGAAGGTCTTTTGCTATTTTTTCAAAATGATCTATTAACTGCGTTAATCGCAAACCTGCAATCTGCGGATCTGGATGACGAGAGCGCAAAACATCAACTGGAGCATCTTTATAAGGCCATGCCGGTGCAAGGGTTTTAAAACCTTTACTCTCAAAAAAGGTTTGCCATTCATCCCAGCATTTATTGCTTACAAATGCACCTGTAATAAAAAGTATTGTAGTAGGGTTTTCAGTCAGCATAATACATATTTTAATGTTATGCCAAAGTATAAACGAAAACCGAACCTTTTTATTAACTACTTGATTATCATTACTTTATTATTTAAACGATAATTTTAAACGACTGTATTTCGTCGTAAAACGAAACTAAAGCAACTTAATATCGTTTTTTGAGTTGTGAAATGTGAGTTGATTTGTGAATTGTGAAATGTGAAATGTGAAATGTGAAATGCAATATGTAAAATTTGGAGGTAAAATATAACGAAATATATTTCGACTAAATTTAGATTCCACAATTTATAACTCCTAACTCATAATTCACATTTCACATTTCACATTTCACATATTGCATTTCACATTTCACAACTCACAACTCACATTTCACATTTCACAATTCACAACTTATAACTCCTAACTTAAAAATGACTTCTCTTTATGCCCAATTTTTGCATTCTGGAAGCAAGCGTAGTCGGCGGAAGTCCTAATATCTCTGATGCCCCGCCTGCTCCTCTGATTCTTCCGTTGCATTTTTCAAGTACATTGATAATATGCTCTCTTTCATTTTCCTGAATAGTTTTAAAGTACCATTCATTTGTATTATTATTTATTTTGGTTTCTTCAAAAGCCGGAAGCGGAATGTGCTCAATGGTATCTGTCTTTGCTAAAAGAATACTTCTTTCAATAAGATTCTCCAATTCACGAATATTTCCCGGCCATTGATAGGATAAAAGACTCTTTAAAGCGATTTCTGATATTTCGGTCACATTTTTCCCCGTTTTAGAACTATAGAAAGCAATAAAATGACGGGCAAGAAGTCCGATGTCTTCTTTACGCTCTCGCAATGGCGGCAGTTGAATAGGAAATACATTAAGCCTGTAATACAAATCAAGCCTAAAACGGCCGTCGGCAACTTCTTTTTCCAGATTGCAATTGGTAGCCGCAATAATTCGGACGTTTACTTTTATGGAAGCATTTCCTCCAACACGTTCAATTTCTTTTTCCTGAATTGCCCTAAGCAACTTTGCCTGCATTTCTAAAGGCATATCACCAATTTCATCCAAAAATAAAGTACCATTGTCGGCTTGTTCAAATTTACCTATTCGTCGTTCTGATGCTCCTGTAAAAGATCCTTTTTCATGTCCGAATAGTTCCGATTCAATTAAGCTTGCAGGCAGAGCAGAACAGTTTATTTTCACAAAAGGCTGATTGTTTCTATTAGAAAGCTCTTTAATACTGTGGGCAATACTTTCTTTTCCCGTGCCGCTTTCTCCAGTAATTAAAACGGTTGTATCGGCTGGCGCAACTTGCAAAATATGATCGAATATTTTTAACAGCGCCGGACTTTTACCTACAATCGATTCAAAACCTGATATCTTTAATTTTTTTCCCGTACCCGGATTTACAGATGACGTATTTTTTTTGTCTAATTTTTTGTCATGACTGATTAAATTTTCAATGGCATAAATTAAAGGTTCTTGAAGCCTTTCACAAAGCGTTAAATGATTTTTGTTATAATTATCAGGCCTTCTGCTGAAAAAAGACAGATACAGTCCGCCATTCTCACTGAGAGATAAAGGAACGGGCAGCATTAAATTCGATTTCATGTTCATTGAATTTGCGATTAGCTTTTTGATCGGAGTTTTATCGCATATTTTTACAAAATCCTGATTATTATAAAATGTAGCTTCGGTTTCCACTCTGCTTCTATCTCGTAATTCATTTATTTCAGATTCTTTTAACGCAGTGATATTCTGCAATTCTTCAATGCCAATTCTCTGATATTCGTGCAAACCTGTTCTCGCATATCCCAAAACTCTGCTTGATAATTTATTGTCCATATAAAAAACAGCCATTACAAGATCAAAAGAAATAAGAGATTGCAGGGAAGTAATGATATTAAGAACCCGATCGTCCCAATTGCCACTTTTTGTTACTATTGTTTTTAATTGTTTTTGAAACAAAAGTTCTTTTCTGATAGAAGATTCAATGCCATGCTGTTGATGATATTCGGCAATTTCAATTGTTACCAATAAATCTTTTTCTCTAAAAGGTTTTACTAAAAAGCCGTACGGATGAGTTAGTTTCGCTTTGCTGAGCACTTCTTCATTAGAATTAGCAGAAAGATAAATAAACGGAATATTATCTTCTTTTAGTTTTTCAGCCAGATCAATACCCGTTTCTTTTCCGGAAAGAAAAATATCCAGAAGCACCAATTCCGGTTTTTCCTGAGCAATATAATATTTAGCATCAGGAACCGAACGTGCCATGCCAATTATAGAGTGACCGGCTTTTTTGAGCATTAACCGCAAATGATTTGCCTCAACAAACTGATCTTCAACAATGAGAATTTTTAATGGTTTTGCCATTTTGCAGAATTAAATTAATGAGAATTATTTTCGTCGAAAGTAAATTCCAGCGTTATTTTAGTACCGTCCGCATTAGTGATTAGAAACTTCCCATCAATATCTGCAGAAAGTCCATGCATTAATTTCACTCCTAATGAAGGATTGTTATAAGGGTCAAAATCATCAGGAAGTCCGATCCCGTTATCCTGAATAATTAAAGTATAATTATGATTATCAGTTGTTTTAAGCGAAATATTTATTATGCCGTTTTCATTGTTGGGAAAGGCGTATTTAATAGCATTAGTAACAGCTTCATTAAAAATTAGCCCAATAGGAATTGAATGTGATAAAGGCAGGTTAAAACTATCAATATCAAGTATAAATCGTATTTCATTTCCGATTTCGAATGAATCTTTTAAATATTCGGTTAATTCGAATATATAAGACGGCATATTAATTATCGATAAATCTTCTGATTGATATAATTTCTGATGAATCAATGACATTGAATAAATTCGGTTTTGACTGTTGTTGATCGCCTGGATCGCTTCTTCATTTTTCAAAAATTCAACCTGACTTGCAAGCAGTCCTACTACCATTTGCAGGTTATTTTTTACTCTGTGATGAATTTCGCGCAAAAGCCATTCTTTCTCCACCAGCATATTTTGGAGCTCCACATTTTTTTGATTGATTTCCTCCTGCTGTACTTCTAAAAGTCTGTTTGTTCTCTTTTTAAAGGTAAACCTTTTGTATAATAAGCCGAGAATGATAAGCAAAAGCAACAAAAATGTTATCATAGAATTTCTTAAAAATGCCTCATTCTTAAGCCTGCTTTGCTGCAACAAGGTTTTATTTTTAAGTTTGACAATATCCATGCTTTTCTTCTCGGTCTCATAAATAATATTAAGCCTGACGGAAATAGGATAAATATCGCTTTCTTTAAGATTGGCCGCTTTATAGAAAAATATCGCTTTTTTTAATGAATTTAGAGAGTTGTGAAAATCGGATATTGAAAAATACAATTCGCTGATTTCTCTGTAACAGTCACCGCTTCTTTTATTGTTTCCCGACTTTTCAAATAACGATGCGGCTTTAAAAATTGGCGTCAATCTTTCTTCTATTGGTGCATCAGTACGCATTTTGGCCGACCATACCATTACCCATGCCTCTCCCAAATCATCTGTTTGATTTGTTTTACTTAACATTTCTATTGCTTTTCTGGCATTGACTTCTATCATTGAATTGTTATTTCTCAACTCTTGCACCATGGAAAGCTGTAGATAACATTTACCGGAATAAATATTAGAATGAAGTGCCTGACTTATCTGAAGAGCTTCTTCAGCATATTGATATGCCTTTTGCAATGTTATAGGGTTACTATAAGAAGCCTCATACCAATCGCTTACTTTTAATAACGTTTTTATCTTATCAATACCCTGCAATTCTTTTAAGGAACTTTCGTCTTTTTTTACCTCTATCTCCGTATACAGCGGGATCTGGGCATTTATACCAAACGAATTACCTATTATCAGCAGGATAACGATAAAGTATTCTATGCAGGCAGACGTTTTCATCTAATTATAATAAGAGTTAAATGCTCATCCAAAGTTATTCATAAATTGGATTTTAAGACTCTTAAATTATATTTTTTAAGACCAACGATATATCGTTGTTTTCATTTATGCTTTCCTTTAAAGACCTGCAAAATTTGATGAGATTTTTGTTTTGCCCTTATAAAAGAACATTTTGGTTCAGGCTTTCCAACTTTTTTACACAAAATAAATGTTGAAATTGTTTATTATGCAATTGTCATTTAAAAAAATAGAAACTTAAAGAATTTAGTAAAATGCAGATTTGCAATTCTCTTATGCTAAGTTCGTCATCTCAGCCTTTTTCTTTATTAAATTATGAAAAAGTAAAATTGACGCCTTTCTGTAAATTCCCGCAGGAAATATTATAGTGGCTTCACGGCTCATATTTTTACCTTCAATTGGAACTGCAATAAGTTCAGAAAAATCAAATAAGGATGAATTCATTAATACAGTAAACCATTTTTTTGTACTAACCAGTTCCAATAAACTATGGATATCATTGATTTCTATTTTTGCCTTCAATTTTATATTGTTTTTTAGAAGCGTTTCGTCCAGAAAATTACGGATACTGAAACTCGGAGAGGGCAATACCAAAGGTAATTCTGTTATTTTTTCAAGTCCTATTTTTTTAAGCTTACTCCACGGATGCGATTTATGAAGAATCAAAGACAGATTGGCAGAGAATAATGGCATTATATCAAACTGCTTATCTTCAGATGGAGGCATAAAAGACAGCATACAGTCAATTTCATACAAGCGTATTTTCTGCATCAAATCTGAAGTAGACCCCAGTACAACCTCAATCTGGATATCCGGAAATTCTTCATTAAACTCCGTGATCGTTTGAAGCAGTAAATTTACCAGTCCATACGTAGATCCGATCGTTATTTTTCCGGTTTTTACATTATTCAAATCCATTAAAACCTGCTTTCCTTCTTCTGCCTGACGAATCGTTTTTCGGGCGTAATCCAGCATAATTTCACCTGCTTCCGTAAGTTTAACCCGCTTTCCTACTCTGTCAAAGAGAAGAACCGTTAATGAATTTTCTAATTCTTTTATTTGATGAGATAATGTACTTTGAGTAATGTATAAATCATCTGCAGCCTGAGTGAAATTTAAAAGTTCTGCCGCGCGGACAAAGTATTTCAATTGACGAAGTTCCATTTTCTTTAATTTTTTATAAAAGTAAAACTCTAAATCGAAAATTTCGATCGATTACATTTAAAAATTTCATTTCCACGATTGGTTTATATTGCAGACCTTTGACATAAGTTAATTAAAAAATAGAAAAGATGGAAATTTTACAAACACCCGAAAACGCATTATCAGCATCAATTGTTTCAGCAATAATTAATGCTCCAATTGAAAAAATTAATATTGCCGACTGGCTGCTTAACCTGCCAGATGCAGAATATCAACGTTGCTCTGTTAACCACATTGCTGCCGGAATAACTTCTAATTTTGAAGGTATACCGATGTCTATTAATGTCGAATATGTAGGAACAGCACTTGTTGTACAGCATTACATTTTTGATGAATATAGTCCTGATTATTGCCGAATGCTTTCAATTTCTGATACAATTACTGCAGGCGGAAGATCTAAAGTACAGGTTCTTTGGGAGTTGAAAGCAGATAAAATAGATGATACAACAACAAAATTTACTAATACCATTCATGCAACCGCGACTCCTGAATTTTTAGATTTCATCAAACAACACGGAATTTCTCTAGCCGATGCTGCAAAAGCAAGACAGGATGCTTCTGACGCCCATAATCATGAAGAAACACCGCTGTTTGCAAAAAGTATTGAGAACAAAGCGCTATTTGGAAAATATAATCTACCTTTTTAAAAAATTAGATTATGAAAGCGATTACAATCTCAAAATTTGGAGGGCCTGAAGTTTTGCAATTGGCCGAAGTTCCTGATTTAATTCCATCACAAAATGAAGTGTTAATTCAGGTAAAAGCTTCCGGCATTAACAGAAGTGATATTTTGCAGCGTCAGGGAAAATATGCTGCTCCAAGCAGTATTTCTAATGAAATACCAGGGCTGGAAGTATCTGGAATTATCGTAGACTGTGGTCCAGAAGTTACGCAATGGAAAAAAGGTGATCACGTTTGCGCCTTACTTCCCGGAGGAGGCTATGCATCATATGTTACTGTAAAAGAAGGACAATGTTTACCTATTCCTAAAGGTTTAAATTTTATAGAGGCAGCCAGTTTGCCTGAAACAGTATTTACAGTCTGGTCTAATATTTTTGAACGAGCAAAATTAAAACCAGACGAAACTTTATTAGTTCACGGAGGCAGCAGCGGTATCGGAATCACAGCTATTCAGATTGCTCATGCTTTTGGTTCAAAGGTTATAACAACAGTTGGCACAGATGAAAAAGCACAATATTGCTATGAATTAGGTGCTGCTCTTTCTATAAATTATAAAAAAGAAGACTTCGAAGAAATTTTAAAAACCAAAGGTGTAGATGTTATTCTTGATATGATAGCGGGAAACTATTTTCAAAAGAATCTTACTGTTTTAAACGAAGAAGGAAGGCTTATTCATATCAATGCCCAAAATGGTAAAAACGTAGAACTGGATATCTGGCAGTTAATGCTAAAAAGAATCACTATCTCAGGAAGTACACTGCGTGCACGAAATTACGAATACAAAAAACGATTAGCCGCAGAAGTATTCAAAAATGTCTGGCCATTAATTGAAAATGGGAAGTTCAGACCTGTTGTTTACAAAACTTTTTCGTACGGCAATGCTGTAAGTGCTCACGAATGCATGGAAAATGGCAACCATATTGGAAAAATAATACTCGACTGGAAATCATGAAAATTCTTTTTTGTATTGAAAGTATTACCACATTGAATTAGTTTTTAAAATTTGCTGGTGTATTTTACAGTTTTCTGAATGCGCTCCTTTAAGATAAGCTATGCTTATTAGAAAGTCATTTACAATCTTACCGCCTGTAAACTTGAAAGTAATCCAATAAAATAAAGGTTAGCTATGCATTTACCCCTAGTTCACTATAAATTTATTGTTTTTTGTGCCATCCTGAAATCCAGGTTTAAACCTAGATATTTATCATCTTTATTTTATAAAAAAGAAGTGCCAAATCGCTCAAAATGGCAAGTATATCCATTTGGATGTTTGATAAGATAATCTTGATGATATTCTTCAGCTGGCCAAAATTTAATAAAAGGTTCTAGCGTTGTGACTACATTACCGTTCCATTTACCCGATTGATCAACGATTTTAATTACTTCATCAGCAATTTGCTTTTCTTCTTCATTTTGAATGAATATTGCAGATCTGTAACTTGAGCCTCTGTCATTTCCCTGTCTGTCAACAGTCGTTGGATCATGCATTCTGAAAAAGTAATCTAACAGTTCTTTAAAAGAAGTTTGATTAGCATCATACGTAATTTCGATTCCTTCAGCATGTCCCGGGTGGTTTTCATAAGTTGGATTTTCATTATCCCCTCCAATGTAACCTACCTGAGTATCTTTTACGCCTGGACGTACACGAAACAGTTCTTCCATTCCCCAAAAACATCCACCGGCTATATAAGCTTTTTTTAAACTTTCCATAAATAAGATTAATTTTTAAATCAATATTGTTCAATCAGTAAACATTTTAGTTATTCACCTAAAATTGAAAATTTCGATTAATAACATATTTACTAAGATACGTATTCTCCAGAAAAGAAAGCAGAATTTAAGTTATAATTTCTCTTCAAAAACTAAAACGTCCTAAATTATTTGGTAAGTTGCTTTGAAGAATTTACAATAAAAAAATCCAAACCCCAATATTAAATTGGAATTTGGAATTTAAAAAATATTGAGATTTAAAAGCCTTAGTCTAATATAAAGCTTACGCTTACATTTGCTGTGATTTCGATTTCTCCAATAGCTAAAGTTTCATTTGCTGGCGCAGCATCTGCAGATTCTTTCATTCTCATTGCAGCATACATTGGCTGCGGGTGATATACTTGAGAGTTGTCTGAAATAGTTATTGCTTTACCTACTTTTTGTCCTAAAACTGATACGTAATCTTCTGCTTTAGCTTTAGCATCTTTAATAGCTAATTTTCTAGCTTCTGATTGGTATTGCAATAATTTAGATGATTCAAAAGAAACGTTATCTAAACGGTTAATTCCTTGTTGAACCAACCCTTCCATTAATTCATCATATTTAGATAAATCTTTTAGAAGAATTTCTACAGTTTGTGTAGCATTGTAGCTTGTTTTCTTTTTTTCGTAATCGTATTGCGGATTTAACGCAACTTGTTTTGTTCTAAAATCTGCTGCTGGAATATTCATTTTTTTGATGAACTTTAATACAGCATCCATTTTTTCGTCATTTTGTTTTTTGACGTCTTTAGCATTATTTCCTTTTGTTTCAACTGTAGCTGAAATAGAAACCTGATCTGGAGCTATTTTTACTTTTCCTTCTCCATTTACATTGATCTGAGGAATTTGTTTGGTTTCTTGGCCGTAAGACATAGTCATAAACATGATTGTTAAAAATAATACTAGTTTTTTCATTTTTGTTATATTTTAAAATTGTTAAAAAGGATATTTCAAAAGTTGTGCCAGCATTACAACTTCCCTAATTTAGCCATAACAAAAAGGATTAAAATTGGTATTGCCAATAAAATTACCATTAAGCTGTGATCCACAATTAACGAAGGTTCTTTCACTAAAGTAATCAAATAACCGCCTATGGCACCTCCAAAATGTGCAGTGTGTCCAATATTATCATTCTTGGCTTTCATTCCGTAAATTGAATACAATAAATATAAAATTCCGAAAAGATATGCCGGAATCGGAATTATACCAAAAATCCCCAGCATCATATCAGGCTGCAGTAAAATTGCCGAATATAAAACACCCGTTACAGCACCAGAAGCTCCAACGGCGCGGTAGCTGTAATCGTTTTTATGGAAGAGCATTGTAAGCAGACTTCCAAAAATTAAACTTCCAAAATAAATTAAAGCGAAAGAAATACTTCCCATCCACTGTATTACAACAGGTGCAAAAAACCAAAGTGTCAGCATATTAAAAAATAAATGCATATAATCGGCATGCAAAAAACCAGATGAAATCATTCTGATCTGTTCTCCACAACGAATGCTTCCGACATGAAATTCGTATTTCCTAAAAAAGGCATAATCATTAAAACCTTTATAACTAATCAAGGCATTGGCAACTATAATCCCAACTAAAATGGTATTAACGGTATTCATAAAAAATGTTTAATGTGAAATGTAAATATAGTCATTCTCCTATACAAGTTGGCTGCAAACCAAAATATCCGTGGTTATTCATTTTTGCTTTATATTTGTAAAAAAAAATTACATGCAATTTCTCGTTTATATTTTAGCCTATCCTTTGCTTTGGCTTATCTCTATACTTCCTTTTCGCATATTTTATTGGTTTTCAGATTTTGTATATTTTATTATTTACAGAGTCGTGGGGTATCGCAAAAAAGTGGTTCGCGAAAACTTAGCCCTTACTTTACCACATTTAAGTGTTGAAGAAAGAAGAGAAATTGAAAAGAAATTTTATCAGCACATGTGCGATATGTTCTTAGAAATGATCAAGACGATGAGTATTACGCCTGAGGAAATGGAAAAAAGATTTACCATTACCAATATGGATCTTTTTCATGAATATGAAAGAAAAGGCAAAAGCGTAATTTTAGTCGCTTCGCACTATGCGAGCTGGGAGTGGCTGTTAACTCTTAATAAAAGAATGTTATTTAACGGTGTTGCTGTTTACAAAAAAATTGCCAATCCTTATTTTGATAAATTAGTTCGAAAAATTAGAGGGAAATATGATGCTCAATTAGTCGAAACTAAAAAGGCAATTCCGATGATGGCTCAAAATCAGCGCGACGGAATATTAAGTTTATACGGTTTAGCAAGCGACCAATCTCCTAAATTAGACCGAATTTTTCATTCGATGAAATTTATGGGAATTGAAGTTCCCGTGCACACTGGAGCAGAAATGCTGGCTAAAAAATACGATTTGAGCGTTATTTTCATCAAAGTAAAAAAAGTTGGAAGAGGATATTATGAAGCGACAATTGTTCCGATTGCAGATAATCCAAAAGAATATGAAAATTTTGAAGTGACGGAAATGTATTTGCGTGAAGTAGAAAAACAAATCCTTGAAGCTCCAGAATATTATTTATGGACACATAAAAGATGGAAACATAGAGTTCAGTAAAAACAAAATTAAAGTCTGAAAAAGCAATGTCGCTTTTTCAGACTTTTTTATTTTGCAAAAGTTCTTAAAACTGTTCTAAAACTTATAAAAGATATTTTGATGGGTTTTTGTAATGATTTTTTTTGAATTTGAAAAAATGATAATTTCAATAAACAGCATACATTTGAAGTTGACTAAATCCTATCCCAAAAAACCAAATCAAAATTATAACTCATGATTAAAAAATTATTTTTTGCATTTTTAATAGCATTCATTTCGACAACAGCTTTTGCTCAAAGTCCGAAACGAGGCATCGCGTACGTAAACAATTCTACAGCAGATTTATTAGCGCTTAAACCCGGAATTTCTTGGTGGTATAATTGGGGAACTATACCAGAAAATGACACAAATGCCAACTACGAATCTATTGGACTTGAATATGTACCAATGGCTTGGGGAAAACAAAGTGATGCCGATGTACAGACTTTTATCAGCAAAATAAAACCTGGCGCTAAATATTTATTAGCTTTTAATGAACCCAATTTTAATGACGGCGCAAGATTAACACCACAGGAAGCTGTAAATGCGTGGGCAAATGTTGAGAAAATTGCTGCCGCAAAAAATCTCGAAATAGTAAGTGCTTCGCCGGCTTATAATGGACCAAATAATTATGGAGGATTTAGCGATCCTGTTGCGTGGCACGATCAATTTTTTCTTTTATGTCCAAATTGTAAAGTAGATTATATTGCATTTCATACATATGATAACACAGCCGGTTCTGTAATTGGAGTAACAGGAAACTTAAAAAAATATAACCGTCCGGTTTGGGTTACTGAATTTGCCAATAGAGTAATTCAAACAGAAGCTCAAAAGATTGCTTTCATGAAAGATATAGTTACCAGTTTTGAAAACGATCCGGATATTTACAGATATTCTTGGTTTACTGGAAGAGTTCCTGCAGATTGGACAGACATGTTAGAAGGACAATTATTAAGTCCGACAAGCGGCGTTTTGAAACCTATCGGAACTGAATATGTAAACGCAACTTATACGAATAAAAAAATGAACGTTCCTGGCCGTATTACGGCAAACAAACATTACAGAAGGAAAGGAACTGGCCTGCAAAATACAACAGATTCTGGAACAGGTCAAAATGTATGTTTTATTGAAAATGGAGATTGGAACGAGTTTATGCTGAATGTGGCTGACGCAGGAACTTATAATCTTACTTTTAGAGTGGCATCACCAACGATTCCGGGGAAATTTGATATCAGCGTAAACAATGTTATTGTCAAAACAGATGAAACTTTTCCCGTTACTGGAGGATATCAAACGTATGCAGACAAAATAGTAAACGGAATTAATTTGCCTAAAGGCGAAGTTTACCTGAAAATTAAATTCAAATCAAACGATATGAATTTTAATTATATTGATGTTGTAGCAACAAATTTAGGCGTAAACGATCCCATTGCAGAAAAAGATTCTTTTAACGTTTATCCAAATCCTTTTAAAAACCAATCGACCCTGCATATTAAATCTTCCATTACAGAGCCATTAACTTTAAAAATTGTTGATATGAAAGGCGCTGTTTGTTATTCTTCAGATGAATATTTTACCAATGAAGATATTAAAATTGGAGATAAACTTGCCACGGGAATTTATATTGTAAATGCTTCGTATGGTTTGGTTAAAAAATCAATTAAGATTATTAAGAATTAAAATCTAAGCTTCGAGAATAAAAAAACACCTCTTTCATAAACTGGATAGAGGTGTTTTTATTTGGATTAAAATTTAAAATTAAATTCCAGCAATTGCTTTTATTTCATCAATAATTCGAAGTGCTAATACATCTGCTTTTTCTTGAGATGGAGCTTCTGTATAAATACGAATAATGGGCTCTGTATTTGATTTTCTTAAATGTACCCATTCTGAAGCAAAATCAATTTTCACACCATCAATTGTGGTAATATCTTCGTTTTTGTATTTTTCTGTCATTGCAACTAAAATCGCATCAACATCAATTTGCGGAGTCAATTCGATTTTATTTTTACTCATATAATATTCTGGGTATGAAGCACGCAAAGCTGAAACTGACATTTTCTTATTTGCCAAATGCGTCAAGAATAAGGCAACTCCAACTAAGCTGTCTCTTCCGTAATGAGATTCTGGATAAATAATACCGCCGTTTCCTTCTCCACCAATAATAGCATTATTTTTTTTCATTAATTCTACAACGTTCACCTCGCCTACTGCGCTGGCTTCGTAACTTCCATTATGCAAATTTGTAACATCGCGCAACGCACGAGAAGATGACATATTCGAAACCGTATTTCCAGGTGTTTTGCTCAAAACATAATCGGCGCAAGCCACTAAAGTATATTCTTCTCCAAACATTTCTCCGTCTTCGCTAATAAATGCCAAACGGTCAACATCTGGATCTACAACAACTCCTAGATCTGCTTTTTCTTTTACAACCAATTCAGAAATATCCGTTAAATGTTCTTTTAAAGGTTCTGGATTATGAGGAAAATGTCCGTTTGGTTCGCAGTACAATTTAACAACTTCAACACCCATTAATTCTAATAATTTCGGAATAATAATTCCACCAGAAGAATTTACTCCATCAACAACTACTTTAAATTTTGCCGCTTTTACCGCTTCAACATCAACCAATGGCAAATTTAAAACCTCGTCGATATGAATATCCATATAAGCATCATTCACAGTAATTTCGCCTAAATTATCAACATCAGAGAAATCGAAAGCTTCAGCTTCAGCAATTTCTAGAATTTTTGCTCCTTCATCTCCGCTTAAAAATTCTCCTTTTTCATTTAGCAATTTCAGAGCATTCCATTGTTTTGGATTGTGAGATGCAGTCAAAATAATACCTCCATCTGCTTTTTCTAGCGGAACAGCAACTTCTACAGTTGGTGTTGTCGAAAGGCCAAGATCAATCACATTAATTCCTAAACCTATTAAAGTATTTACAACAAGATTGTGAATCATCGGTCCAGAAATTCTGGCGTCACGACCAATTACAACCGTTAGTTTTTCTTTTGAAGTATTGTTTTTAAGAAAAGTTCCGTATGCCGATGCAAATTTTACCGCATCAACAGGAGTCAGGTTATCTCCTACTTTCCCCCCGATTGTTCCTCGTATACCTGAGATCGATTTTATTAAAGTCATTTTTGTGAGTTATGGTTACCAAATACAAATATAGAAAAGTTGCTAAGATACTAAGTTGCTAAGGGACTAAGATTTTAAAAAAGTTGCTAATAGACTAAGATGCTGAGATATTAAATAGTTAAGTTTAGAAGCTAAATACCAATCCTTAAAAACGATGTCAAAAAGTTTTCATACTTTTACTAAAATAAGCTTAGCAGCTTAGTCCCCAAGTTTCGGGATATCTAAAAAAAAACTTAGTGCATCAGCAACTTTAAAAAAATGAACTTCCTAGCCCATATATATCTTTCAGGAGACAATGATTTGATCAAAATTGGTAATTTTATGGCCGATGGAATTCGCGGTAAACAGTTTGAGCATTTTCCTCAAGATGTTCAAAAAGGAATTATTTTGCATCGATTTATTGATACTTATACTGATTCGCACGATATTTTCAGGCAAAGCACAAAGCGTTTGCATGAAAAATATCATCATTATGCCGGCGTGATTGTAGACATTGTTTACGATCATTTTTTAGCTAAAAACTGGAGCAAATATTCTGACGAAAAACTGGAAGATTTCATTAATAGATTTTACAATTCATTACACGAAAACTATTCTATCCTGACTGAAAAAACACAAGGTTTAATGCCTTACATGATCGAAAGAAACTGGCTTTTGAGCTATCGAACAGTCGAAGGTATTCATCAAATTTTAACTCAGATGGATCGAAGATCAAAAAACATATCTAAAATGCAATTTGCCAGCGAAGAACTAAAAGAATTCTATGACGAATTTGAGCAGGAATTCACCTTGTTTTTTGAAGAAATTCAACAGCAGGCAAAACAAAAACTGCATTCATTGTAAAATCTAGCTGATTTTATAAAACCTATATTCTTTTTATGAAAAAAACCACTTTCTTACTTTATTTTGTTTCTCTTTTTGGTTTCGCACAACAAACTGTAAAACCAACCGGATTAGTAGCTTCAAAAGCTATGGTTGTTTCTGCTCGAGCCGAAGCATCAAAAATTGGTGTCGAAATCATGAAAAAAGGAGGTAATGCTTTTGATGCTATGGTTGCCACCGAATTAGCCCTTGCAGTCGCGTATCCGTTTGCTGGAAATCTTGGAGGCGGCGGCTTTATGGTATACCGAAAAGCCAATGGCGAAGTAGGCTCACTAGACTACCGCGAAAAAGCACCCTTAGCAGCCACAAAAGATATGTTTTTAGATAAAGACGGAAATGTTATTAAAGGAAAAAGTACTGAGACAGCTCTAGCAATTGGCGTTCCTGGAACTATTGCCGGTATTTTTGCCGTTCATAAAAAATTAGGCTCTCTGCCAATGTCAGAAATTTTAAAACCTGTAATTGCTCTGGCTGAAAGAGGTGTAATTGTTACTATAAAGCAACAAAAACAGCTTGAAAATTATCATGATGCTATTGTAAAAGTTAATGGTCCAACCACGCTAATGGCTGGAAAATTCAAAGAAAATGATACCATAAAATATCCGGCGCTTGCTCAAACTCTAAAGAGAATTTTAAAAAACGGAAAAGACGAATTTTATAAGGGTGAAAGTGCAAAGATTTTAGTTGATTACCTCCAGAAAAAAGGCGGAATAATTACACTTAAGGATTTAGCCAGTTATGAAGCTAAATGGAGAAAACCTCTGCAGTTTAATTATAAAGATTTAAAAATCACTTCGATGTCCCCGCCAAGCAGTGGTGGAATCTGTCTTGCTCAAATCCTAAAAATGATCGCTCCCTATGACTTATCAAAAATGGGACATAATTCGGAAGAATCTATTCAGGTAATTGTCGAAGCTGAAAGAAGAGCTTACGCAGACAGAAGCCAATTTTTAGGTGATCCAGATTTTGTAAAAATTCCAATTAAGACTTTACTGGATGATCCATATTTAAAAGAAAGAATGTCTAATTTTAATGTAGAAAAAGCAAGTTTATCTTCAGAAATAAAAGAAGGAAAGGTAACGTACAACGAAAGTCTTGAAACAACACATTATTCTATTGTAGATGCTCAAGGAAATGCAGTTGCAGCAACGACAACCATAAATGACGGTTTCGGTTCAAAATACTATTGCGATGAGCTGGGTTTCTTTTTAAACAACGAAATGGACGATTTCAGCGCCAAGCCTGGATCTCCAAATATGTTTGGTTTAGTAGGAAATGAAGCCAACAGCATTGCCCCTCAAAAAAGAATGCTCAGTTCGATGACACCTACGATTGTCGAGAAAAACGGAAAGCTGTTTATGGTCGTTGGTTCGCCAGGCGGTTCTACGATTATTACAACTGTACTACAGGCAATTTTAAATGTTTACGAATACAATCTGAGTATGCAGGATGCGGTAAATGCACCCCGTTTTCATCATCAGTGGCTTCCGGATTTAATAACATTTGAACCTAATGCTTTTGACAATAATACAATTGACAAATTAAAAGCAAAAGGATATTTAATTAATGAAAAAACAACGCCAGTAATTGGAAAATTAGATTGCATTTTGGTTCTGCCCAATAAAAATCTTGAAGGCGGTGCTGATTTTCGAGGTGATGATACTGCAGTTGGTTTTTAAATTATAAAATATTTGTCTTAAAAATTATACAATTTTGAATGTTATAGGCTAAATTTGCAATATCCCTAACTTTTTACAAACAGAATGCTAAAAAAATATTTTAGAAAACTAGAAAGCATTATTGCTTTGGCACAATCCTTAATGACTCCAAAGCAGTTTATTTTTTTATCAAGTGTTCTAATTGGTATATCATGCTCTTTGGCTGTAATTGTTTTAAAAACTTTTGCTCACAGCGTTTTCTCATTTGCTACTTATATCAACGGAATTTTAAAATTGAGTTTCATTAACAGTATACTTCCTATTATCGGAATTGTGCTTACTGTTTTTGTTGTAAAAAGAGTTTTAAACGGAAGTATTGAAAAGGGTACTTCGCAAATTTTGTATGCTGTTGCTAAGAAAGCAAGTATTATTCCTAAAAAACAAATGTATGCGCAAATTGTAACTAGTTCGTTAACTGTTGGTTTAGGAGGTTCTGCGGGTTTAGAAAGTCCGATTGTGATTACAGGGGCGGCATTTGGTTCAAACTTTGCCCAAAATTATAAATTACCTTATAAAGACAGGACTTTACTTATTGGGTGTGGCGTTGCAGCGGGAATTTCTGCTGCTTTTAATGCTCCAATTGCCGGTGTTTTATTTGCAATTGAAGTGCTATTGGTTGATGTAAGTATTTCAGCCTTTACTCCTATTATGATATCGGCAGCTACAGGTGCTTTGGTTTCTGCAATTGTTTTAGATGAAAGTATTTTATTGTCCTTCAAGAAACAAGAAGTTTTTAATTATCATAATATTCCTTTTTATGTACTTTTAGGAGTATTGACTGGATTTATAGCAGTTTATTATGCACGAAATTTTCAAAAAGTCGAGCATTATTTTTCTAAATCAAAATGGAACCCGTATAAAAAAGCTTTAATCGGTTCTTCGTTACTGGCACTGCTTATTTTTATTTTTCCAACTCTTTTTGGAGAGGGTTATGAAAGTATTAAAACCCTATCTGAAAATGATCCAGGGCAATTATTAGACAATACTTTATTTGCAGATTTGAGAAACAATCAGTGGGTTTTACTTCTATTTGTTGGCTGCACTATGATGGTAAAAGTATTTGCTACTGGACTTACAATTGGAAGCGGAGGAAACGGAGGAAATTTTGCGCCGTCTTTGTTTTTAGGTTCTTATTTAGGTTATTTCTTTTCAAAATTCATTAGCCTTATTGGCCTATCAAAACTGCCGATCAGTAATTTTACAATGGTTGGAATGGCTGGTATTTTGAGTGGATTATTTCACGCGCCACTTACAGCAATCTTCTTAATTGCCGAAATAACTGGAGGTTACGGATTAATGATTCCGCTTATGATTGTTTCCTCAATTAGTTTTGCTATTTCTAAGCGTTTTGAAAAATATTCACTTGACGTAAAAAATCTGGCTAAAAAAGGACATGCTTTTACGAGCAATAAAGATTCTAATATTCTATCAACTTTAGATATTGATACGATCATTCAATGTGATTATTTAACGGTTCATCCAGATGAGCATTTAAATAAATTAGTAGATCTTATTTCACACTCAAATCAAGTTGTTTTTGCCGTTGTCAATAACGAAAAAGAACTTGTTGGAATAGTTCATTTTAATGATATCCGCGAAATTATCTTTAATGCATATCGTGTAAAATACACCTTGATCAGAGATGTTATGAAAACACCTCCTGCTACAATTTCATCTTTTGACAGTATGGAAATTGTAATGGGTAAATTCGAAAAATCGAAAACGGCATTTCTTCCTGTTATACGAAACGAAAAATACTATGGCTTCATTTCCAAATCTATAGCGCTGGAAGCTTATAGAATGAAACTGCGTTCTATGACAATTGAATAATGCCCAATAAACGTTTTACAGTAGCGTTATTTTGTTACAATTTTTAACATAAACTTCTATTCTCTAGTACTAAAAGAACAAATCAAAGTGGTAACTTTGCGTTTTGCTCAAATTTATGCTAGATAAAGACAATACTATTGAAGTTCTTGGTGCAAGAGTTCATAATCTAAAAAATATCGATATTTCTATTCCGAGAGAAAAACTGGTTGTAATTACAGGTCTTTCTGGTTCGGGAAAATCTTCTTTGGCTTTTGATACCATTTATGCTGAAGGACAGCGTCGTTATGTCGAAACTTTTTCGGCGTATGCCAGACAATTCCTTGGTGGTTTAGAACGTCCGGATGTGGATAAAATCGACGGACTTTCTCCGGTAATTGCTATTGAACAAAAAACAACCAGTAAAAGTCCGCGTTCAACCGTTGGAACTATTACTGAAATATATGATTTCCTCCGCCTTCTATATGCGCGTGGTGCAGATGCTTACAGTTACAACACCGGCGAAAAAATGGTTTCGTATTCTGATGACCAAATCAAAGATTTGATTATGCAGGATTTTAGCGGAAAACGAATCAATATTTTAGCCCCAATTATTAGAGCTAGAAAAGGGCATTACGCTGAACTGTTTCAACAAATTACAAAGCAGGGATTCTTAAAGGTTCGCGTAAATGGCGAAGTTCAGGATTTGGTTTCAGGAATGAAATTAGACCGCTACAAAACCCATGATATCGAAATTGTCGTTGACAGAATGTTAATTGAAAATACAGAAGACAATCAAAAACGATTGGCGGAAAGTATAAACACTGCAATGCACCATGGCGAAAATGTTTTGATGATTTTAGATCAGGATACGAATGAAGTTCGTTATTTCAGTAGAAATTTAATGTGTCCGACAACCGGAATTTCATACCAAAATCCAGAACCAAATTTATTTTCGTTCAACTCTCCTAAAGGAGCTTGTCCGCATTGTAATGGATTGGGAACTGTACATGAAATTAATGTAAAAAAGATTATTCCGAATCCTAAATTATCGATTAAAAGTGGTGGTTTTGCTCCACTTGGTGAATATAAATCATCTTGGATTTTTAAGCAATTAGAAGTTATTGGAGAAAAATTTGGTTTCAAAATAACAGATCCGATTGAGAAAATTCCAGAAGAAGCAATGACCATGATTTTGCATGGAGGAAAAGATAAATTTGTCGTAAATTCAAAAGATTTAGGCGTTACGCGCGATTATAAAATAGATTTTGAAGGAATTTCAAACTTCATTAAAAATCAATTTGACGAAACTTCTTCGACAACTATAAAACGTTGGGCAAAAGATTTTATGGACGAAATTAATTGTCCGGTTTGTGATGGTTCTCGTTTGAAAAAGGAAGCACAGTTTTTTAGAGTGAATGGGAAAAATATCACCGAATTATGTGATATGGACATTTCAGATTTGACAATCTGGTTTCAGGATTTGAATAATCACTTGTCTGAAAAACAACTTTTAATTGCTTCTGAAGTAGTAAAAGAAATCAAAGACCGTTTGAACTTTTTAATGAATGTTGGTCTTAATTATTTGGCTTTAAGCCGAAGTTCAAAATCACTTTCTGGTGGTGAAGCACAACGTATTCGTTTAGCAACCCAAATTGGTTCACAATTAGTTGGTGTTTTATATATTTTGGATGAGCCAAGTATTGGTTTGCACCAAAGAGACAATGAAAAATTAATTCATTCCTTAGAACAATTACGTGATATAGGAAACTCGGTTATTGTGGTTGAACACGACAAAGACATGATCGAACGTGCTGATTATGTAATTGATATTGGTCCGAAAGCAGGGAAATACGGCGGAGAAATTATTAGTATTGGAACTCCAGCGGAAACTTTAAAATCGAACACGATTACCGCTCAATATTTGAACGGTAAAATGAAATTAGAGATTCCGAAAGAGCGCAGAAAAGGAAATGGCAAGTTTTTAAAACTAACCGGAGCGACTGGAAATAATCTTAAAAATGTTTCAATCGAATTGCCTTTAGGACAATTAATTTGTGTGACAGGAGTTTCAGGAAGCGGGAAATCGACTTTGATTAATGAGACGCTCTACCCTATTTTGAACGCTTATTATTTTAATGGTGTAAAAAAACCACAGCCTTACAAAAAAATTGAAGGCTTAGAACATATCGACAAAGTAATTGACATTGACCAAAGTCCGATTGGAAGAACGCCTCGTTCAAATCCAGCAACTTATACAGAGGTTTTCACCGAAATCAGAAACCTGTTTACGATGACTTCTGAAAGTATGATTCGCGGTTATAAAGCCGGACGTTTTAGTTTTAACGTAAAAGGCGGACGCTGTGAAACCTGCGAAGGCTCTGGTGTTAGAACTATCGAAATGAACTTTTTGCCAGATGTTTATGTGGAATGTGAAACTTGTCAAGGGAAACGTTTTAACAGAGAAACACTAGAAATTCGATACAAAGGAAAATCGATTTCAGATGTATTGAATATGACGGTTGATGAAGCAGTTCCATTTTTTGAAAACATTCCGAAGATTTACAGAAAAGTAAAAACAATTCAGGATGTTGGTTTAGGATATATAACGCTTGGCCAGCAAAGCACAACACTTTCTGGTGGTGAAGCACAGCGTATAAAACTAGCAGGAGAATTATCTAAAAAAGATACCGGAAACACTTTTTATATTCTGGATGAACCTACAACTGGATTGCATTTTGAAGACATTCGTGTTTTGATGGATGTAATTAATAAATTGGTTGATAAAGGAAATACAATCCTGGTTATCGAACATAACATGGACGTAATTAAACTTGCTGATTATATTATAGACATTGGTCCTGAAGGCGGAAAAGGCGGCGGACAATTAATCGCTAAAGGAACTCCTGAAGAAGTGGCGAAAAATAAAAAAAGTTATACAGCTAAGTTTTTGAAAAAAGAGTTAAACTAATCTATTGAATTATTATGAATATATTCGTTTTATTAATTTCTGAAGTAAATAAGTTAATACCAATAAGTCAAATTAATAAACGTAAAACAAAAATTAGAATATTTTTTAAAAAACTACTAATCAATACATTACAAAATACTATCTATTTATCCAACAATTGGTATAAGAGATTAAACAAAAATAATGATTTAATTAATCTTCAAAATTTTGAAGATTTCACACCTATAATACTCAACGACGAAGACGATAAGTATAGTGATATCATAAAATATTCCATTGATAATCCAAATACAAAAAATGTAGCGTTGACTGGACCTTATGGTTCGGGAAAAAGTTCAATTCTTAAAACATTTGAATACAAAAATATTGAATACAAATATCTGAGCATTTCTTTGGCAACTTTTGACGAAAAAGCACATACTATAAAAGAAATAGAATATTGCATCTTAAAACAACTATTTTACAAAATTGAACAAAAGAAAATTCCCGAATCAAGATTTAAGAGAATTGTTAATCATAAAAATGTTGCTTGGAAAGCTTTCTTATTTTTTCTGTGGTTACTATCATTAACTTATTTCTTTAATGTCAATTTCCTAAATGATATTGCCACACTTTTCTCATTAAACTATTATTCTAAATTTTCTAACATCGTTTATTTTCTATATTTTTTAGCAGGATTTGGATACATAATATACAAAACAATGGGATTTGTATTAAATTTCAAACTTACTAAATTTAGCTTTCAAGATGCTGAAATTGAAAATGGAGATGATAAGAGAAGTGTAAATTTTGAAAATGAAATCGATGAGATTTTATATTTTTTTGAAATAAATCCTTTCAATGTCATTTTTATTGAGGATTTAGATAGATTTAAAAACACAGAAATTTTTATAAAACTTAGAGAAATTAATTATTTAATAAATAATTACGATCCAATAAAAGAGAAAAGAAAAATAACTTTTATCTATGCCGTTCAAGATGATACCTTCAAAGAAGAAGAAAGAGCAAAATTCTTCGACTTCATTATCCCAGTAATTCCAGTAATAAATTATTCTAATTCTAGTGTTGAATTATTAGATAAAATTGATATAACGAAAGATGAAATACCAAAAATTTTCATTAAGCAAGTTGCCCGTTATCTATGTGATAAAAGGACATTAATCTCAATTAATAATGAATATAAAATTTATAAAAACATAATTGGCGATAATTTAGATAAAACTAAACTTTTGGCGATGATGATTTATAAAAATGTAGAACCTAAAGATTTTGATAATTTAAACAGTCAGAGAGGATATGTTTATTCTGTTTTTAATAACTTTTTTAAACTTATAAAAGATACTATTGGTTCTATAGAACAAGATATCTCCAAAGAAAATCTCAAAATTGAAAATTCAAAAAAAGAATTGATCAAAGATGTTAACGAATTAAGAAGATTATATATCGTAAAATTTTATGAAAGATTGCTTCTGAACCAAAATCAAAATATACAAAATATATTGATTAATAATGAACAATGTTCTATAGATAAACTTGTACTTGACAGCTACTTTGATTCTTTTTGTAAACTTAGTAATATTTCATATTATCACTGGAATACATCCTTTGGAAGGTATTCTACTTCAAATAGTGGAATTTCTTTTCAAAATTTAGAATCAGAAGTTGGATCCTACACGGAACGCTTTGAGATTATAGAAAATAAAAAAAATGATAAAATAAATGAGATTAAAAAGGAAATTGAAAGATTAGAAAATGAAAAACAAATTCTAAGAACTCAAAAAATTAAAGACATAGTATCTGACGAATACTTTCAAAAATGCTTGGATGCTATGCAATACAAAAAAAGTATAAATTCAAAAGAAACGATCGACGGAAAAGAGATCATAATTACTAGTGAGATTATAGTTTTTCCTAAAGTTAATAATTATGATTTAATCAATTTTCTAATAAGATATGGCCATATTGATGAAAGTTATTCTCATTATATTTCGTATTTCTATCCAGGAACTATTACCAAAGAAGACAATGATTTCTTAAAGAGCTTTACAAACAACAAACCGTTGCCATACGATTTCACATTACAAGAAATTGATAATTTATTCCCTGACATTTTAGAATCTGATTTCAGTCGAGAAGAAATATTAAATTTTTCACTTCTAGATTATATCATTGAAAGAAACAACACAGATAAACAGTTAAATCAAATCATAACATTATTAAGCACTAAAATAATTAAGCCTGTTACATTCATAGATGAATATTTAAATTATACGAAAGATGCAAATAAAAAATCATTTTTTCAAGCCTTGTGTAAAAATTGGAAAAATGTTAACCAGAACATTTGGGAGGAAATAGTATCAAATTTATCAAACTATAAAATTATTGAGTACTTAAATTTCATGTTTTCGAAACTAGATTTATCTACTTTACAAAACTTAAATATCAGGAATAGCATTTCTAATTATATTTCAGAAATGGATAGTTTGGCTCCATTTATAAACATAGATAAAGAATTAAACGATTTTATATCAAAAAATGATATTAAATTTAAAATATTGGATAATAAGGGTTCTAAAGCTGTTTTAGATTTTATTTATAAAAATAATTATTATGCAATCAATTATCATATGATTGAATTATTTGCAGATTTATACAAAAAAAACGAAATAGATATCTCATTACTCGAAACTGAAAATTATACAACTATTATAAATTCAGGTGCCTCAATACTTAAATCTTATATTGATGAAAATATAGAAAAGTATTTAGAAAACGTATTTCAACAACTGAAAAACAATAATAATGAATCTGAAAAAACAATTATTGAAATTTTAAATAAAGATATTAAGCCAGAACTTAAAGTTGAAATTATTTACAAAAATCGAAATTTAATCAATAATATTTATGAAATAGAGGATATCTCAATTTGGAATACTTTATTGGAAGCGGATAAAGTCGTAATTTCTTGGAATAATTTAATACAATATTTTAAAACAATAGATAGTTTTGACAATACATTAATTAAATATATAAACATTAGTGAACATAGTAAAGAACTTAAGTATAAAATTAATAAAGATTCAAAAGAAGACACAGACATAATTAAAAGATTTACACGCGAATTTTTAAAAAGCAATATTTCACTAAGTGCATTTACTATTTTAGCCACAAATTTAACAATTCCCTATTCTTATACAAAAGGAGAAATTTATTTTAGCGAAATTTCTAATGAAAAAATGAAGCTGTTGATTAGTAATAAAATACTAACGCTTACTTTAGAAAATTATAATTTCATCGACACTCAATTTACAGATTTACTTATAGTTTTATTAGAAATAAACATAACTGAATTTTTAAAAAACATAAATATCTACTCTTTAGGAAGTGAAATTATTTTAAAGCTTCTAAATTCAAAATTTACAGCAGGGAACGAAACTTTTATAATTGAAAACACAAAAGATTCAATACTTCTCGAGAATACAGAATTATTAAAAGAAGTTTGCCACTATCTATCAAAAAGTGATAAAATAAAAATCAGTAAAGAATTGTTTAAAGAACTATTATCAAAAAGTAAATCCCAAGAAGACAAAATAAAACTCTTTAATAGATATTACATAACTATTGATAAAACAGAATTAAAAAGTTTAATCCTATTATTAGGTGATCCATACTCCACAATCACTGTCGGAAAAGTTAGTAAATTCCAAAATAATACTGAAAATTTAACATTTATTAATCTCTTAGAAACTGACAAAGTCTTTATTTCGAGTAAAAACTTTATTGAAGACGGTAAAAGAATCAAAGTAAATTTAAAAAATAAAAAATAAGAAATCCATTTTCTTTAATCCATTGATAATGAAATAAAAACCTTAATTTCATTATTACCCAAATATTAACTTTAGATTATAAACTTGCCTTTTTGTAACAATTCTAATAAAAAGTGTTAATTTAGCATCCGCTCTTTTTTAAAATTTTAGAGACAAATGTTTCGATTAAGCCATTTGCTTATTTGAAAACGATGCCCTAGCCCTGATGGAAGTGGCATCCTTTTTCTTGCTTCTTTAGCAAGGAAAAGATATAGCGGACAGCAGGAAACAGCTCCTTATCTTTCGACCATAGTCAGGATGACAACAAGAGCCAAAACATAATAAAAATAATAAATTAAAATACCTAAAATGAGATTAGAAGATTTTGATAATGATGAAGATAAAATAATTCAGGATCGTTTAAAACAAAAAACGTGGAATGAAATTAGAACCAACGACAGCTGGGCGATTTTTAAAATCATGGCCGAATTTGTAAACGGTTACGAAAGCATGGGACGTATTGGTCCGTGTGTATCTATTTTTGGTTCGGCGAGAACAAAACCTGACGATAAATATTATTTATTGGCTGAAAAAATTGCTTACAAAATCAGTAAGGCCGGTTATGGTGTAATTACAGGTGGAGGGCCGGGAATTATGGAAGCCGGAAATAAAGGTGCACATTTAGGAGGCGGAACTTCGGTTGGTTTGAATATCGAATTGCCTTTTGAACAGCACTTTAACCCATATATTGATCACGATAAAAACTTGAATTTCGATTATTTCTTTGTGAGAAAAGTAATGTTCGTGAAATACTCGCAAGGTTTTGTGGTTATGCCAGGAGGTTTTGGAACGCTTGACGAAATGTTTGAAGCGATTACATTGATTCAGACTAAGAAAATCGGGAAATTTCCAATTATCTTGGTTGGCGTTGAATTCTGGTCAGGATTAATCGAATGGGTAAAAACGGTTTTAGTTGAAAAAATGCAGACTGTAAGTCCTGACGATTTAAACTTATTTAAGATTGTAGATACTGAAGATGAAGTTGTTGACGTATTAGATAAATTCTACAAGAAATACGATTTAAGTCCAAATTTCTAAATTTTTTTATACCATAGAAGTCATATAAGTTTATATATTTTGACCTAATAATTGTGAACTTAAATTTACTTATATCACTTATATGGTTAAATTTCAAAGCTGTTTTATAAACAGCTTTTTTTATGCTATTTTTACATAAAACCAAAAGAACTTTATGCTCGTAACTTAAGTATATACTATTAACTTTTAAACCATCCTTGAAATCATTTTATAAAATCATATTCCTTCTTTTAGTTTTATTCAGTTCGATAAAACAATATGCACAACATCATTCTAAGATGGAAGTGGCGGTTAATCTTGAACTTAAAACACTGAATGTAAGACAGGATATTACATTTTATAATGCATCAAATGATTCGCTCACTTCTATCGTTTTGAATGACTGGAATAATGCCTTTGCAAATAAAAACACACCTTTGGCAAAACGTTTTTCAGATGAATTTTATAGAGGTTTTCATGTAGCAAAAGCAGTTGAGAGAGGAAATACAACAATTTTAAACCTGACCTATTCTGAGAACATGGCTTTAGAATGGGAAAGAACCGATAAAAATCCAGATTTTATAATAGTTAAATTAAATCATAAACTGCTTCCTGGAGAAAAAATCGATTTGCATCTTATCTATATTTCTAAAATTCCGAGTGATAAATTTACACGTTACGGTTTTGACCAGAATGGCGGTATGAACTTGAAAAACTGGTTTTTAAGTCCTGCCAGATTTGAAAATCATCATTTTACTCAAAACAACAATTTTAATTTAGATGATATTGCAAATGCTGTAACAGATTATGAAGTTGAAATAAAAATTCCAAACAGCTATTCGATTACGACTGATTTGAATTCGGTTTCAAAAGATGTTTCAAATCCTTCATTCAGCACTTATTCGTTTTCAGGAACTAATAGAACTGATTTTAATTTGTTTATTGAAAAACAAAATAACTTTAGAAGCTATGACAACGGAACTATAGAGGTTTTGTCTGACTTAAAAAACAAGAAAATAACTGAAATTCAAAAAGCAATTGTGATCAATCGTGTTGCTGCTTTTGCCAATGAGTTTATTGGAAAATATCCCCACGAAAAAATTACAGTTTCACAGGCTGATTATGAAAGAAATCCATTTTACGGATTAAATCAGCTTCCCTCTTTTATAAGTCCGTTTTCTGATGAATTTATGTTTGAGATTACTTTTTTTAAAACCTATCTCAATAATTATTTAAAAAACTCGCTTCGACTTGATCCTCGAAAAGACAATTGGGTCTATGACGGAATCCAGATATACGCTATGATGAAATATATGGAAGAATATCATTTGGATGAAAAAATGCTGGGAAGGCTTTCGAGAATGAAACTTTTTAAAAGTTACAACATTACTAATCTGACTTTTAACGAGCAATACAGCTATTATTATATGCTGATGGCGCGAAAAAATTTGGATCAGCCACTTGGAGATCCAAAAAATACTTTAATTAAATTTAATGAGCAGATTGCCAGTAAATATCGCGCAGGTTTAAGTTTGAGTTATTTAGATGACTATTTAGATCATAATATTGTTCCGCAAAGTGTTCAGGAATTTTATAATTTGAATAAAACCGAGCAGACAAATCGTTATGATTTTGAAAAAATCTTAACTAAAAACAGTCCGAAAAATATCGACTGGTTTTTTAAAACTATAATAGATTCACGTGATATAATTGATTATAAATTTTCGAATGTTTCAAGAACCAAAGACAGTATTCAGTTTTCAATAAAAAGCAAAACAAATGTGTTTGCTCCGATCCCGGTTTATGGTCTGAAGAAAAATGAAATTGTTTTTAAAAAATGGATTGAACCTGAAAACACCGATTCGATTTATCAATTTGACAGAAAAAATGCAGATAAAATTGTAATTAATTACGACAATGAAGTTCCGGAATACAACCAAAGAAACAACTGGAAATCACTTAAAAGCCTTGTACTTACCAATCGACCGATAAAATTTAATTTTGCCAAAGATTTAGAAGATCCATATTATAACCAAATCTTATATATTCCTACGCTTACTTACAATTTATACGACGGATTAACGCCTGGAGTTCGTTTTCATAACAAAACAATTCTAGACAAACCTTTTACCTTCGACATTAACCCTGCATATTCTATAAATGCTGGCACATTATCTGGATCTTCGGCTTTTTCATGGAGCGAATATTACAGAAACAGCACGCTTTATAATGTGCGTTATTCGATTAGTCAAAATTATTTTCATTACGCGCCAGATGCTGCTTATTTAAGATTGAATCCGATGGTGCAGTTTCGAATTCGTGAAAAAAACTTTAGAGATAATAGAAAACAGTTGATCATGTTCAGGGAAGTTATCGTAAATCGGGAAGCAAGTGAATATATTACTGATAATTCTAAACCAAATTATTCGATTTTTAATGCCCGCTATTCGAATACTAAAACAGAATTAGTTGATCATTTCAGTTTTATGACCGATGTTCAATTCTCAGGTGATTTTGGTAAACTTTCTGGCGAAGTCGAATACAGACGATTATTTGAAAACAACCATAAACTGAATTTGAGATTATACGCTGGAAGTTTTATTTATAATACAACAAACTCAGATTATTTTAGTTTTGGATTAGATCGCCCAACCGATTATATGTTTGATTACAACTTTTTTGGAAGATCTGAAAGTACTGGGATTTTTAGTCAGCAATACGTGATGGCCGAAGGCGCATTTAAGTCAAAGATACCCCCAAGATACGCTAATCAATGGCTTACTGCGTTTAATGCCAGCTACTCGATTTGGAATTGGATTGAAGTATACGGCGATGTTGGTTTTATGAAAAGCAAACATCAAAATGGAGATTTTGTTTATGACAGCGGTATCCGATTAAATTTGGTTCAGGACTATTTTGAACTCTATTTTCCTGTTTATTCGAATAACGGATGGGAGATTTCTCAAAATAAATACAACGAAAAAATTAGATTTGTAGTAACATTTGCCCCAAAAACATTAGTTAATCTTTTTACTAGAAAATGGTTCTAATTAAATAAAATTTAAACAAAAACATGCGTAATTATCATTAAATTTAACTTTTATCTATACATAACACAAAAAAAGTAGGTAGTTTTTTGATTTTAAATACAAATAATTAAATTATATTTATTTTAAAGAATTATGATTATTGATTGTTTTTAAGTAATTTCGCAGTCTAAACATGACCCTACAAGATTATGATAACAGAAAAAAGCAATACTACATTAACATTTGAAGATTTCAAAATTGAGGTATTGAACGACTACAAAATTGCAGTAACTAGCCGTGAATGTAGTCTTTTAGGTCGTAAAGAAGTTTTAACGGGAAAAGCTAAATTTGGAATATTTGGTGACGGAAAAGAAGTGCCGCAGCTTGCAATGGCAAAAGCCTTTAAAAATGGAGATTTTCGTTCTGGATATTATCGCGATCAAACTTTTATGATGGCGATTGGAGAATTAACACCAAAACAATTTTTCGCAGGTTTATACGGTCATACCGATTTAGAATTTGATCCAATGTCAGCAGGAAGACAAATGGGCGGACACTTTGTAACGCACAGTCTAAACGAAGACGGATCTTGGAAAGACTTAACAAAACAAAAAAATTCAAGTTCAGATATATCTCCTACAGCAGGACAAATGCCAAGATTATTGGGATTAGCGCAGGCTTCTAAAATTTATAGAAATGTTGACGGCATTACTACGAAAGACAAATTTTCTGTAAATGGAAATGAAGTAGCCTGGGGAACAATTGGAAATGCAAGTACTTCTGAAGGTTTGTTTTTTGAAACCATAAATGCTGCCGGAGTTTTACAAGTTCCGATGGTTATGAGTGTTTGGGATGACGAATACGGAATTTCTGTTCACGCAAAACATCAGACTACAAAAGAAAACATCTCTGAAATTCTAAAAGGCTATCAACGTGATGAAGATTCAAAAGGTTATGATATTTTTAGAGTTAAAGGCTGGGATTATGCTGAGCTGGTTTCAACTTACGAAAGAGCCGGCGCCATTGCCCGCGAGGAACATATTCCGGTTTTAATACACGTAAACGAATTAACACAGCCACAAGGACACTCCACTTCAGGTTCTCACGAACGTTATAAAAACGCAGAAAGATTAGCTTGGGAAAGAGATTTTGACTGTATCCGCCAAATGCGTTTATGGATGATTGCTATTAATATTGCATCGCCAGAAGAATTATCAGAAATTGATTTTGAAATAAAAAAAGAAGTTCTTGAAGCTAAAAAAGAAGCTTGGAATTCTTTCATCAATCCGATAATTGAAGATCAAAAAAATCTTTTGTCTTTATTGGAACAGATTGCTGAAGCAAGCATCAATCACAAAGAAAAAATCAGAACTTACATAAAAGAATTAAGCGCTATAAAATCGCCTTTAAAAAAGGAAATGCTTGCGATAGCAAGAAAGACATTGCGTTTTATTGAAGTTCCAAACAGTAAAGTAATTCTATCAAAATGGATTACAGATTATATAGGAGTTACACAGCCAAGATTTAGCAGTAATTTACATTCTGAGTCTGATAAAAATGTGTTTTCTGTGCAAAAAGTACTTCCGGAATATGCCGAAAATGCCAAAGCAGATATCGATGGAAGAATGCTTTTACGCGATAATTTTGACGCTATTTTCACAAAATATCCAGAAACTTTAATTTTTGGTGAAGATGTTGGAAATATTGGAGATGTAAACCAAGGTTTAGAAGGTATGCAGGAAAAATACGGAGAACTTCGTGTTGCCGATGTCGGAATTCGTGAAGCTACCATTATTGGTCAGGGGATCGGAATGGCTTTGAGAGGTTTGCGCCCAATTGCTGAAATTCAGTATTTAGATTATTTATTATATGCGATTCAAATCATGAGTGATGATTTGGCTACATTGCAGTATAGAACTGTTGGCAAACAAAAAGCACCCTTAATTATCAGAACTCGTGGGCACCGTTTAGAAGGTATCTGGCATTCTGGTTCTCCGATGGGAATGATTATAAATGCTATTAGAGGTATTCATGTTTTGGTACCGAGAAATATGACTCAGGCGGCAGGATTTTACAATTCGCTTTTAGAATGTGACGAACCAGCTTTAGTTATCGAATGTTTGAATGGATATCGTTTAAAAGAAAAAACGCCTTTAAATTTTGGTGAGTTTAAAACGCCAATTGGTGTTGTAGAAACATTAAGAGAAGGATCAGATATTACTTTGGTTTCGTACGGATCAACTTTAAGATTAGTTGAACAAGCTGCAACCGAATTATTAGATTTAGGAATAGACTGCGAAATTATAGACGTTCAATCTCTGCTTCCGTTTGATGTTAATAAAGACATTGTAAAAAGTATTGCCAAAACAAATCGTCTTTTAGTCATCGACGAAGATGTTCCTGGAGGTGCATCAGCCTATATTTTACAGCAAATTTTAGAAGAACAAGATGCTTATAATTATCTAGACAGCAAACCGCAGACTTTAGCAGCAAAAGCTCACAGACCAGCATACGGAACTGATGGTGACTATTTCTCTAAACCTTCTGCTGAAGATATTTTTGAGAAAGTTTACAGCATGATGAACGAAGTTAATCCTTCTAAATTCCCTGATTTATACTAAGATTTAGAATATTTAAGATATAAAAAAGCTCCAAAATATTTGGAGCTTTTTGTTTTTACATACACAATGTTAGAGTCATTGTGAGGAACGAAGCAACCTCACTATAATTTGAACTTAGCAAACGAGATTGCTTCGTTCCTAGCAATAACATAAAATCCGTTTAAATCAGCGTCTTCGCGAAAGCGAATCCGTTTTATCCGTGTCTAAATATCACGTAACATTGCTCGAGCTCTTTCTAAATCCTCTGCAGTATCAATCCCAATTCCTACATGTGTAGTTTCGACCATTTTAATTCGTTTTCCGAATTCTAAATAACGTAACTGCTCTAACTTCTCAGAGGCTTCTAAAGATTTCATTGGAAGGCTGTAAAAGTCTAATAGAGCTTGTTTTCTAAAAGCATAAATTCCGATGTGCTGAAAATAACGAACTCCAACATTTTTATCTCTTGGATACGGAATTACAGAACGTGAAAAATACAAGGCAAACTGCGATTGATCTACCACAACTTTTACATTATTTGGATTATTGATTTCTTCTTCATCTTTGATTTCTCGCATTAATGAGGCCAGATCAATCTTCTTATCTTCATCGTTTCTAAAAACAGATAAAACCTGCTCTAATGGTCCAGATTCTGTAAAAGGTTCATCGCCTTGAACATTCACTACAATATCAACATCAAGACTCATTACCGCTTCTGCAATTCGGTCGCTTCCAGATTCGTGTTCTTTGATGCTCATAATGGCTTTTCCGCCATTCGAAACAATTTCATTAAAGATTAAATCTGAATCCGTTACAACAAAAACATCATCAAATAAATTTGTAGCAACTGAGGCTTCATAAGTTCTTAGAATTACAGTTTTACCTCCCAAATCCTGCATTAATTTGGCAGGAAAACGTGTTGATGCATATCGCGCCGGAATTACCGCTATTATTTTCATTCTACTATTTTTAAATTTATTTTTCTCTGCGAATCTTTGTGAAAGACTTTGCGTCACTTTGCGTTATAACTTTACCACAGAGATGCACAGAGTTTTCACAGAGATTCTCAAAGCTTTTTTACATCAATTTTACTGAAGTCATACTTAATGAACCTGCCAGTAATTTATCATTAAACAGACTTAAATCATCAGCTTTATCTTTTAATCCTAACGTATACAATAACGGAAGATAATGTTCGGGTGTTGGAACTGCTAATTGAATGGCTTTATTCAATTTTTCAAAATCAATTAAAGGTTGGAAATTTCCATCAAGCAAATAATTATTCACAGTTTCACGAGCTTCTATAGCCCAATCGTAACCGTAGTTATCTTTATCAAAATTTCTGAAATCGACCATTCTAAGATTGTGGACAATATTGCCGCTTCCGATAATTAGAACGCCTTTGTAGCGCAATGATTGCAATTTCTGAGCTAATTCAAAATGATACTGACCCGATTTGGTATAATCGATACTTAATTGAATTACAGGAACATCTGCATTCGGATACAAATGTTTAATGACGCTCCAAGCGCCGTGATCTAAACCCCAATGTTCATCTAATTTGACCATTACAGGATCTAGGATTTTCTGTGTTTCAACCGCTAATTCTGGACTTCCTTTTGCAGGATATTGAACATCAAAAAGTGCCTGCGGAAAACCTCCAAAATCATGAATTGTTCTCGGCATTTCCATTGCAGTAACTTTTGTTCCGTTTGTAAACCAGTGCGCCGAAATACACAAAATCGCATTTGGCTGTGGCAATGTTTTAGCCAAATTGCGAAAACCAGCTACAAACTGATTTTCTTCAATTGCATTCATCGGACTGCCGTGTCCTAAAAACAAAACCGGCATTTTATCGGTATTCGAAAACATTGATGAAATTGAATGTAGGTCGTTTAGTGTTATCATTGTTATACTATTTAAAACACGAATTTTACAGATTTACACAAATCTTGATCTTAAATAATTCGTGCTAATTAGTGGACTTAGTAGTGTTTTTACTCCTCAAAACTTTCGTCTTTAAATCCTATCAAATATAATTTATTTTTGGCACGAGTCATAGCTGTGTATAACCATCTGATGTAATCGCGATCGATTCCGTTTGGCAAATAAGGCTGTTCTACAAAAACGGTATTCCATTGTCCACCTTGCGATTTATGACATGTAATGGCGTAGGAGAATTTCACCTGCAATCCGTTAAAATATTCGTTTTCTTTTACTTTTTGAAACTTCTTATATTTTGTTGTTTCGTCTTCATAATCTTTCATCACTTCTTCATACAAACGATTTGATTCTTCGTAAGTTAAAGACGGAGATTCGCTTTTAATGGTGTCTAATAGTAAAACCGTCTCAAAAGGTTTCTGATCGGGATAATCGACCATTCTAATTTTTACTTTTGCGAAATTAAATCCATATAATTCTTTAATTCCAAAGAGTTCTAAAACTTCTATAATATCTCCATTGGCAATAAAACCGGCGACGTCAGTTTCTTTTAGCCAGAAATAATTATTTTTCACTACCATCAAAAAATCGCCAACAGAAAGTTCGCTTTCTTTAAACAAAATCCTTGTTCTGATTTGTTCATTATACTGATTTGCACGTTTGTTCGAACGCACAATAAAAGCCGTATCTTCAATACTATAATTACTGTAAGCTGTATTTATCGCATCCTGAATATCGTAACCGTCTGTCAGGCGAACAATATCTTTAAACTTTTTCACATTGAATTTAAACTCTGTAATAAAGCTTTCTTTCAATAATTCACGAAGTTCTGTTGCGTTGAATAAAATTCCAGAATTTTCTTCCTGGCGCATTACTTCATCTAATTCTATATGTTCAATTTCTTTATTGTAATGAATACCTAATGTTTGAACATCTAAAGCCGGGCTAATATCTAAATTAACAGGAGGCAACTGTGCTGTATCTCCCAAAAGAATCATTTTGCAATTGGTTCCAGAATAAACATACTGAATCAAATCATCTAAAAGCGATCCGTTATCGTATAATTTAGAATCTGAATTGCTATCTGAAATCATCGAGGCTTCATCGACGATAAAAATGGTGTTTTTATGTTTGTTTAATTGCTTTGTAAAAGCCACGCCTCCACCAGCTGATTTTTTAGGAAAGTATATTTTTTTATGAATCGTAAATGCGGGCGTATTTGAGTAATTTGCAATTACTTTTGCCGCTCGTCCGGTTGGTGCCAGCAAAACAAACTTTTTATTAATATCTCCCAGATTATTTACAATAGTCGAAATCACAGTAGTTTTTCCTGTTCCTGCATATCCTTTCAGTACAAAAATGGTATCGTTATGCGTATCGGTAAGGAAAATAGCTATTTTTTGAAAAAAAATATCCTGTTTGTAAGTGGGAGCAAATGGAAATCTTTTTTGTAAAACGCCGTAAAACAGTGATGAATTCATAGGGTTAAATTGAAATACAAAGTACGGTTTTTTAAACGGCATTGTCAACGTCAATTTAATTTAAACCGTATAAGAAATACAAGTTAATTTAAGTTCAAATCGAATCAACCGGAATTTAATATAAACTTATATTGGTCATATAGTAAAGAAAACTTAACCCTATTTTAAAATGCAATTGAAATTGTTTTTTGAAATTGCAATTGTAATAGTTCCTTTTTAATTTGTAAGTTTGTAATCGCCTTAAATTCTTTCTTGTAAAACAGGTAACGAATTGTAAATCAATATGTCATTGCAAAATACTAACATCACTTCAAAAAATTACAAAAAACTTTCTATTCAGGTTTCTTTGACCGGATTGTCGTTTTGTTGTTTTGATACTTTAAATAATACGATTACTACTTTAAAAGAAATTAATTTCGATACTTTTCATAAAGCAACTAAAATTGAAGAATTGTTTGGAGATGCTTTCAACAATCATCCTGAATTAAAAGATACTTACGACGAAATTTTAGTTATCCACAATAACAATCTTTCGACTTTTGTACCAACGGCTTTGTTTGATGAAAATTATCTGGGAAGCTATCTACAGTACAATACAAAGGTTTTTGAAACTGATTTTTTTGCTTACGATCAAGTTTCTAATTATCAAATGAATGCGGTTTATATTCCGTATGTCAATATCAATAATTTTTTTATTGATCAGTTTGGTGCTTTCGATTACAAACATGCCAACAGCATTTTAGTAGAGAAAATTTTAGATGCTTCTCGTAATAATGACGAAAAGAAAATGGTTGTCAATTTCAATAATGTACATTTTGAAATTATAGTAGTACAAAATCAAAAACTGCTGTTATTCAATTCTTTTGAATATCAGACTCCAGAAGATTTTATTTATTACCTGCTTTTTACTGCCGAACAATTAAATTTAAATCCAGAGATTTTTCAACTTGAATTATTAGGCATTATTGACAAAAACGATCCTTTTTATGCCATCGCATACAAATACATTCGTAATATATCCTTCTTGGATGTAAGCACTTTACAGCAAAAAAACAGCTTTTCAACTGCAGAAAATCAGAAACATTATATTTTATTTCAATCATGAGAATCATATCAGGAAAATACAAAGGACGCCGCATTTTTCCACCAAAAAACCTTCCTGTAAGACCAACTACTGACATGAGTAAAGAAGCATTATTTAATGTTTTGAACAATCATTTTAGTTTTGACAGCTTAAAGGTTTTGGATTTATTTTCGGGAACCGGCAATATCAGTTTTGAGTTCGCTTCACGCGGAAGCGCTCCCATCACATCTGTAGATGGCGATTTTGGATGCGTGAAATTTATCAAGCAAGTTTCATCAGAATACGATTTTGATATCGCTGCAACAAAAAGCGATGTTTTTAAATTTTTAGAAAACTGCAAAACTTCTTATGATATTATTTTTGCTGATCCTCCTTACGGATTAGATCAGGCAACTTTTGAAAAAATCGTTTTAACAGTTTTCGAAAGAGATTTGCTTCATGAAGACGGCATGATGGTTATCGAACATTCAAAATATACCAAAATGGAACATTTAAGTAATTTTTCTTTTCAGAAAAGTTACGGAGGTTCTTTTTTCAGTTTCTTCGAATTGAACTCAACTGATGACGATGAAGAACTTCCTGGTTCTTCAATAAAAGTTACTGAAGAAGACGAAGGATAATAGCTGCTTTCAATTATAAAAAAATCCCTTGAAATTTAAGGGATTTTTTATTTTATCTAATTCTGTTTTGATTTTCATCAATACTTTTTTCTATAAATTTTGTTTCTTTTATTTTTCCAAAAGAATATTTTATTGCCAGAGAAATTTCCTGATTATCTACAACATACCTTGCTTTAGAATTAATTCCATTTATTGTAAATTGTTCTGTTTGAATATTATTTTTAAAAATATTATTGAAGCTTAAAGTACAATTCCAGTTCTTGAAAAAGGTTTTTGAAACCGCCATATCTACTACAAATCTTGGCGCTGTTTCAAAAACACCTGTATATTGTTTTGTTAATCCCCAAAAATTTAAAACCAGAGCATATTCTTTTGGAAGTTTAAATTCATTGGTTGAACTAAAATACGAATAGGGTTTAGAAGCAAGAAATACTGCCGAATCATCTTCAACCTTTTCTAAAATAAAAAGCAAAGAATTTGTTGTTGTCCAGAGTTTATAGGTAAATGGCAATGTAAAATCTACAGTAAATCCAGAACTTTTATCAAAATTTATATCCTTAAAAGTCATTATATTCTTTTGATCATCAAAAGTAAAACTACTGTAAACAGGATCTTTAGCTTTTGTAAAACTAAATTTAACCGATTTATCATGGTACTGAAAAGTAGTCGAAATTTCATTTATAATTGTGGGACCCAAATTGATATTTCTTGCGTACAAAAAATAGGGATTAATGTAAGTTGAACCCTGACTTAAAGAGGAATAATTAGGCCGTGAAATACTTCTGGCATAGTTTACAGAAATACTTTTAATGCTATCTATTGGAAAACTAAATTGTGCCTTCGGGAAAAAATTGGTGTAATTTTTATCTAATAAAGGCAATGCATCTGTTCTAAATTTTCCAATTACCTTTGAGTTTTCAATTCTGAAACCAAGAGAAAAATCGGCTTTTTTAATTTTTCCAGACAATTGCGTATATCCAGATAGATTTTCCTCTTTAAAATCATAATAACTTAATTCATTTTGATTCGTTTCATTATAAAAAATCGAAATATCAGACTTAGAATCTGCTGCTGAATACAATCCGCCAGCTTCTAATTTCATTTCGTTTTTGAATTTTTTCTCTGCATCTATTCTTCCTGAAAAATAATTAATCTGAAATTTTTGATCTCTGATTTGTGACAATTCAAATTGAGTGTAATTATAATTGTTATTGACTTGAGTAAACAATCCCTGATCAAAATTAGAATACTGAAAACCAGTAAAAACTTGTGCATCGATAGATTTTATTTTCTCCTGATAATTTAAAAATGTATTTACAAAATTCTTTTTGCTGTCATTGTCAGTGTAAGTCACAACGTTATCTTCTTCATTTTTATTCTTATTATCCGTTATTGTATTGATTGGAAAAGTATCAGTTTGCAGCTTGCTATTTACGCTAAACGAAAAATAATCATCTTCATTTATTTTGTAAAACAAACCTGCACCAAAAACATATTGTTTTCTTTTTGTATTAGCAGTTACATCGTATTTAGAAGCAATATCAACTGTTGGAATTTGATAATCAATGCTATGACTTTCCCACGGATTCAGACGATTGTAGTTGAAATTAGCTTTTAGCTCTAATTTGTTCTTTTTAAAACTAAAATTAAATCCGAGATAATTATTGTAGTTTTTCTTGAAAGATGCCACTTCAGAAATCTCTGTTTTAAAACTATCTTTTTTACTAAATTTTCTTGTAACTAAAATCACAACGCGACCTTCTGCTTCATATTTTGATGATGGATTCTGAATAATTTCTATTGTTTTTATATCGGTGACAGACAAAGCATTCAAGTCATTTATGCCAGCTTTTTGATTGTCAATATAAATCAACGGATTTCCTTTACCAACAACTGAAATACTTTCTCTGTCAGCGCTAATTTGAACTGTAGGTAATTTTGCTAATAAATCGACTGTATTTGGAATGGAATTGTAGATAGAATTAGATACATCAACTTTAATATTTCCGTTGTTATTCTTAAATGTTTTTTTGTTTTGAGAAATTACAACTTCATTTAACTGGTTTGAAATACTGTCTTTTTGAGTTTCTGCCTGTGCATTTGCAAATAGAGAAAACAGAAAAAGCCAAAGTAGCAGGAAAAGTTTAAAAGGCAAATAAATGTTCATTTTATGAGTAGATTTTTTGATTTAGTCAATGCAAAAATGCTTTTAAAAAAGAGTTGCGAAAGTTAATTGAAGGTTAATGCGGCGTTAACGCGCCAATTGTATTACAAAAGCATTATTTTTGAATCGAGAAATGGCACGTAGATTTTATAGATCGCTATGCATAAGTTTCTCACAGATTTTGCAGATACAGGAGATTTAATGATACTTGGAGATAACTTTATCTGCAAAAATCTGTTTAATCTGGGAGAAAAAATAAAATAATTAAGTATAAATCAATTTGATCAGCGTGGTGTAATGAAGCAAAGAATCAATTTATTAATCGCATTTTCTGTCCTTGCATTAATTGTTTTAATGACGGTACAATGCTATTTGGTAAAAACCGCTTACGAATATAAAGTGGCGCAGTTTCATACGCAGATTAAAAATGAAATTGCACAAATAAGTAATAATTACAGCGATATTGATTCGGCATTGGTTGCTAGAAAAGAAGCGCTTTACAAGAGTCTGTCTGAGAATTATCTTAAAGGAAAAAATTCAAAACTGGCTATTAAAAATGGCATTCTAGAAAATGAATTCCGAGATGCTCTAACTCAAAAAATCCAACGAAAATTCGAAAGAGATTTGCCTAATTTCAAAATAGATTTTGCTATTGTTCTCAATAAATTTATTCTGTACAAAAACGCAAGAAAAGTTGATACTATTTTCTCTGAAAAGCCTTTTATTCAAAACAAATTATACGGTAATCTGACTTCTTTAAACAATGCCTTTTTGGTGAGAAGTTATGTTGGAACGACAAACGGAAACTTTGATAATCAAGAATATAAATTACTGACAGAAGATTCGATGTACGTCTCGGTTATCGATTGGGAAATGATTATTTTAAGAAGAATGGCATTTATTTTAGTGCTGTCTTTATTATCGATTCTCACACTAATTACACTTTTTGTAATTGCACTAAAAGCATTAATTAAACAAAAAAAAGTAAGTGATGTTAAAACCGATTTCATCAATAATATCACACACGAACTCAAAACGCCTTTGGCAACTTTAGGAATTTCAACAAAAATTTTGGAGCAGAAGAACATTCGTGACAACGATGAAAATTTCAATGCAATTGTCAATACAATTTCGCGTCAGAACAATCGCCTTCAAAGTTTGATTGATCAGGTTATGGCGAATTCTCTAGCCGAAAATGAACTTGAGTTACAGAAAGAAAAAATCGAAACCGAAGATTTTCTGCTTTCTATTGTAAATGATTTTAAAATTACGTTTCCAAAAATTACTCTAAAAACCGATTTTCAAACCCAGAAAACGATTTTAGTTTTAGATAAATTCCACTTGACAACTGCTTTTTTGAATGTTCTGGAAAATGCTGTAAAATATGGCTCAAGTACGATCACTATAAGAACAAGAATAGTCGAAAATCAATTTTCTATCAGCATTGAAGATGACGGAATTGGGATTGCTAAAAACAAACAATCGCTTCTTTTTGACAAATTCTATCGCGTAGAACAAGGAAATCTTCATAATACAAAAGGCTTAGGATTAGGTTTGTACTATGTTTCTCAAATTATAAAAGCACATCAGGGCTCTGTTAATGTTGTGAGTGAGTTAGGAAAAGGAACTCAGTTTATTATTTTATTAAAAGTTTAATTACCTTATTTTGAAAAAATTACTTTTAGCTGAAGATGATTTTGATTTTGCAGCAATTTTAAAACAATATTTAGAACTGCATCAATTTGAAGTAATCTGGGCAGAAAATGGCGAAATAGCTTTAGATTATTTTAAAAACCAGACTTTTGATATTTGTGTTTTTGATGTCATGATGCCCAAATTGGACGGATTTTCATTGGCTGAAAAAATAATTACCATCAATCCTGAAATTCCATTTATTTTCCTGACGGCAAGAAAGTTAAAAGAAGACAAAATCATTGGTTTAAAATTAGGCGCAGACGATTATATCGTAAAACCTTTTGAAGTTGATGAACTCGTTCTCCGCTTGCAAAATATTTTAAAAAGAATCGAACAAAAAAAAAGTCTTGAAGGAAATAATATAATTGAAATTGGTTCTTATATTTTTGACAATGAAAGATTAACGCTGAACAATAAAGATCACGTTCAGCAACTTACAGAGAAAGAAGCTTCTCTTATTGAGTATTTATATCTGAATCACAATCAGTTATTAAAGAGAGATCAAATTTTAATGTCTGTTTGGAAAAAAGATGATTATTTTTCAGGCCGAAGCATGGATGTTTTTATCAGCAGGCTTCGAAAATATTTCAATTCAGATCCAAAAATCAAGATTGAGAGTGTACGCAATATTGGCTTAGAATTTAAAATAGAAAAACCTTGACGAATAAAGGTTTTCTATGTTTATTTGAGAATTATTTTCCAATAACCCAGCCTAAACTAAAGTTAGCAATGGGGGTGAATTCAGTTTCAAACTGATCAATAATTACTCCGGCTCCAAGATGTAGATCTATATTTAATTTTCGTTTATATGTACGCTGGATTCCCCAAACTGGGCCTATAGTAAAAGAAGACACATGTTCATTAAACCATTCGTTTGTTGATATAGATTCAAAATCGTAATTGGCATGTAAAGCAACAAAATTTCCTGAGTTAAATTCGGTCTTTTTTCCTTTTTGAGCTCTTTTTTCTAAGTTGTAATAATGGCGAAATTGTTCTGTAATTCTTGGAGTAAAGTACCATGTAGATTCACCATAAAAATCGTTTTGACGATAACCAATTATCAAACTTGCCTCTTAATAAAGAGTGTTTTTTGCTGAAAACGCGTGCTCGTAAACAAATCCAGGTAATAATAAAGCATTGATTTTAAATTGATTTTTTTCTACACTTGGCGCTTCGTCTTGTGCTTGAACAGTATTCATTAAAAAAACGGAAAGAATTAATAACAAGTAATCTTTTTTCATTTTTGGTTTTTAAATTGGTTTGGGCAAAAATAGTATTTAAACTAAGTAATCAAATTAAAATCAAAATATTTTCTTACACATTGAAGACAAAATTCTTAATAAAATTTTACTCCATTTTCTAAAATTATCTTACTGCAAATCATATAAGTTTCCTAAGCAATTGTATAACAACCAAAAAGAATTTATCAGATACATTTGTTATGAACCTTAAAACATAATATCATGAATCTTAAAAGATTATTTGGAGGAATACTTACCGTTCTGGGAATTGTAGGTCTTATTTATACAGCAGTAATATTTGCTGGCACTTCAGGAGAAACAAGAGATGTTAAATCTCTTATCATTTACGGTATTCTTGGAATCGTATTTTTTACATCTGGAATTAGCTTAGTTCGTACTACAAAAGACGAATCTTAGAATTTTATAGTAAGGCAGTTGCAATTTTTTGGTAAAGCGGAATTTGCACACCATATTTTAAGCCTTCGTTGACTACAAATTGTGTCAGCGAAGTCGCTTCTATTTTTCTTCCAGCCAACAAATCTCTATGCATTGATGAAGTTGCGTCTTTTGGCGACTTTTTGAGTTTTGCAATAGTTTGTACCACAATATCTTCTGGCAATTTCAATCCTTTTGCTTTGGCAACAGCTTCAATTTCATCTAGTAATTCTTTATATAAAGCTTTAGATTTTTTATTCTCTAAGATCTGGCCGATATTTTCATTCAAGTAAGACGTTGCAGAAGCTAAAGCCGAAATAAAAATGAATTTTTCCCAAACCGTTTCTTCAATGTTTTCAGCTATATAACTTTCGATTTTAGCTTTTATTAAGATATTTTGCAATTCTTCTAATTTAGAATCAGGTGCTGTGTTTGATCCAAAAAACAATTTTTCATAAAAACCAATTTTTCGAATAGTTCCCGGCGATAAAATCATCGAAACAATATATACGCAACCTTGCAAAACTTCATTCTCAGGGAATATTTTTTTGATGCGTTCTGGCGCATCAACGCCATTGTACAAAGGCAAAATTACCGTTTTAGAAACAATACATTTTTTTAGGGAAAGCAAACTTTCCTCAATATCATACGTTTTTGTAGCGCAGATCAAATAATCTAATTCGCCAATTTCATCTGGATTATTCGAGACTAATTTTGGATAAACGATTAACTCAGATTCATCAGTAACTATTTTCAATCCGTCTTCTGCAATAATTTTTTGCGTTTCACCACGAGCAATAAAGATAATTTCAATATCGTCTGATTTGTAATACGCTTTCGCTAAAAGTCCGCCAAAATATCCTCCTACTCCGCCGATTCCTAAAATTCCAATTCTTCTCATAACTTTCAAATTTAAAATTTTAAATTCTAATAAAAATCTGTATCAATCAGTTTAATCCGTGCAATCTGCGTCCCATTACGCGAAGCAATTATTCTTTTAAAATAGGCTCTAAATTAAGCTCTGTAAAATCGCGTTCACTTTTCGAAATTATAATGGTTGCAACCGTATTTCCAATCAAATTTGTAATTGCTCGTGCTTCGCTCATAAATTTATCAACTCCTAATAAAAAAGCCAAACCTTCTACTGGAATTTTATGCAAAGCTGTCAAAGTCGAAGCTAAAACAATAAATCCGCTTCCGGTAACTCCCGCTGCACCTTTTGAAGTAACCATCAGAATTCCGATTACACTTAAAATTTCGAAAAAACTCAAATGCACATCATACAATTGAGCGAGGAAAATAACTGACATTGACAAGTAAATCGAAGTTCCGTCGAGATTAAAAGAATAACCCGTTGGAATCACTAAACCCACGACCGATTTACTACAACCCATTTGCTCTAATTTAACCATAATACTTGGCAAAGCAGCTTCAGAAGATGAAGTTCCCAAAACCAATAAAAGCTCTTCTTTGATGTATTTTAAAATCGATAAAATACTGATTTTATAATATCTTAAAATACTTCCTAAAATCAAAAACACAAACAATGCCATAGTGAGATAAACACAAAGCATCAGTTTTCCCAGCGGAATTAAAGTTTCTAATCCAAATTTTCCAATGGTGTATGCCATTCCTCCAAAAGCTCCTAATGGCGCTAGATACATTACATATTTCAATCCAGTAAAAACCACTTTCGAAAAACGTTCTAAAACTAGAATGGTCTGCTCTCTCTTTTTATAAAAATTTAAGGCAATTCCGCAAACAATTGCCGCTAATAAAACCTGCAAAGTAAAATTAGAAAAGAAAAACTGCAGCCATGAAAAATTTTCTGCGGCAGTATTTGTATATTTACTTGGATCCTGAAGTGTTAATCCAGTTCTGTCTATTTTTCCAGGCTGAAAAAAATACGCAACTCCTACTCCAATTGCCAAAGCTATTGTAGAAACAACTTCAAAATAAGCTAAAGCTTTTACACCAATGCGTCCCACTTTTTTAAGGTTTCCCATTCCAGATATTCCCAAAACGATTGTCAGGAAAATAATCGGGCCGATAAAAAGTTTGATAATATCAACAAAAGTCTTTCCGATGATTTCCATCTTTACACCGTTCTCTGGTGAGAAATGTCCGAGCAGAACTCCAGCAATAATGGCTATTAAAACCCAAAAAGTAAGATTGGTTATTACTGCGTGAAAAGTACTTTTTTTAGATTTTTTACCAGCGGATGGAGTAGTTATATTCATGAAGATAGATTAGAGACTTCACAAATATATAAAAAATGCAGACCTATAAGCCGGATTCTGTCTCTGATAAATCAGAGCCTTATCATTTATCTAGATCCCACATTACTGCGGGACTCGAGCTACCTACCCTTCAACAACGGACGAGAAGCCCTTAAATGCTGATATACTTGGTATTTCACCGCATAGAGTTTACCTGGTTTCACTACAGCCTTACCTGTACATACTTTCTGTTGCACTTGTCCTTGCGCTATTTCTAACGCCGACGGGTGTTACCCGCTATGCTTCTCTTTGGTGTCCGGACTTTCCTCCCTCCCGATGAATCGGAACGACGATAAGGCGGTCTGCGCGGCAAAAGTAGCGATTTATCAGCTAAGAATGCCGCTTTTAAATTTTAGATTTTCGTATAAAATTCGCAACGTTTTAATTTTAAATTAGTTATCTTTAAAATCCATAATTTTAAAATTCATTATCATGACAAGAATGTATCATTACGCAACTGTTTCAAAAGCTTTAGATCAATTGCATGAAAAAGGATTTACTTGTGATTTTAATCTAAACTCAGACATGATTAAAAAAAATCCTGAAAAATTTGAAATTGTACATGTGTATCGATACGAAGGGGAATCAGACCCAGGCGATGAGGCAGTTGTATACGGAATTAAATCAACATCAGGCAAAAAAGGAGTTTACGTAGCTGGTTTCTCAGCCGACTCGGATCAAGAAACAGCAAAATTTTTATTTGATTTGAGTATTAAGGGAAGGTAATTAACTTCAAAAATAAAGAGAAACTTAACCGCAAAGAACGCAAAGGAAATTACGCAATGATCGCAAGATGTAAAATAAGTTTAGGCTTTGCGTTTAAACAGTATTCATGAAAAAAGCCCATCATTGATGGGCTATAGAACAACGCACAAAAATTATGCAGTTGGTATTTTTAATTTCCAGCCTGGCTGAATCAGGTCTGGGTTTTTGATAACATCTTTATTTGCTTCGTATATTGTTTGCCACGAAATACCATATTCCTTTCCGATTTTTGACAAAGAATCACCGCTTTTAACAGTGTATTCTGTTGTAGCTCCCTCAGCGACAGTAATGTTCATTACCACATCTGCTGATCTAAAATCTGGATCTATTTTTCCGTAAGCACTCCACAGTTTTTCTTTCTCATCTCCAGATTTTGCTGCTCCGTCAATATATAATACATTGTCTTGTTCTCTTACTTGCAAATTCGAAATTCCTAAATTAGAAGCCAAATCTGTTAACTCTTTGTATTTATCTTGTAAACTCATGATGGATCTATTTAATAGTTAACTTATTTTCAACCTTTTTAGGTTTCAATTCCTGTACACTTTTTATCAAATTAGGCAATTGGTCTCTTTTGATATCTCCTGTAAGTGTTACAACACCGCCTACAATAGTTGCACTTACACCATCGTAAGCATCTACTACTTTATGTATCGATTTATCTAGTTCAGCATCTGAATTGATTACAACAGTTGCTGCAGCAGGTTCTTGGTTGGCTCTTGCAATTTCGCAGGTATTGACTACAGATTTTACGCCTTTCGTTGCTCTAACACTTTTTTCGATATTTTTTTTGAAAATTTCGTCGTCGCAAGTTCCAGTAATTGTTGCTACACCTTCATGCACAGTAACTTGTATGTTTGGTGTGTCGCTTAGTTTTTCACTAATAGCTTTTTCGATATCTGCATCTTTTGGTGCGCATGCTGCAAGTGAAACAAAAAGACCGATTCCCAATAAAATTGATTTGATTTTCATAACAATAATGTTTTAATAATTAACTATCTAAAATTAAACAGTTTAAAAACTAAAACATTATAACATATGCAGATGGGTTTTATATTTTTTCCAGTAAAAAAATTACATTATTTCTTGAGAGTTTCTAATATTAAGACTAATTCACCTACTTGAGTCATTGGCATTTTTACAACAGTTTCAATTTCAGCTTCATCAGAAGTTATTACCAAAGTTCCTTTCTTATCTTCTTCATATCCTTCGGCTAAAGCATAAAACTTTGGATTTGAAATTGATATTTCCTTCATTCCATCTTTAAACCAGCCATAATTGGCTTCATAAATGATTTTGTTTTCTAAAAACTGAATATTTTCTTCGCCGTAAGTATTCCACAGAGAAACTCTAAGTGTATAAAAACCTATTAGAGAGAATATACCAATTCCGATAAAGAAGCCAATATGTAAACCACTTCCAAGTGCGACACTAAAAATTGCTCCAACTACTGGAAAAATAAAAAAAGAAAAAGCTAAGGAAAACATCACTACTCTTACTAAGAACGGAGATTTTTTTACTTTTAAATTTAAGGTGTTATTCGATAAATTATATTGTTGCATACTTACTTACTACATTTTTTAGTTCAGATATAAACTTTTGAAAAAGGCATTTATAATCCCATTTTAAATTAAAATTGAATGGATAATAATTGATATCTGTAAAACTAATATAATTATTATTATCTGCTAATATAATTTAATAGCAAAGTATTAAGAGCAATCCCAATAGCTTTCAATACTTTTTTCTCCGCAGTGACTACATATGTAGTAGTAAATATTTCCAGCATCACCAATCATAATTCCAAGATTTGCCTTCTTAGAAGAATCACTTGAAAGTTGAAATAAAAACTCTTTAATTTTTCCACAATTACATTTTGGATAATAAGATGATTGCGTAAAACTTGGATATCCGCCAATTTTAGTATACGATTTAGTAACATATTTTTCTACGCTTTCTTCTAATAAACTTTCTTTAAAATTATTATCAAGCTTTGCCCAATCACTACTTTTATAATCATCAAATTTTGGATAATCAGAAGTTACTAAAGACTTTAAATAACAATCTGGAACTTCTGGTTCTATAAGATCTCCAACATTTTTAAGTTTCACAAACACTTTATTTTTTTTGCAATCTACTTTTGAGTAATAATGAAACATCTTTTGATCATAACGATCAGAAAAGGACTCATTACAATTATAATTAGGACAGCGAAAAAGTTGAAAAATATTAGCATCGCCAGGAAAATAAAATTCAGGAAAATCTTTCTTATAAAGTTGAAAAACAAAATTTAAAGAACTTTTGCAAACATCACATTTTGGATATTCTGAAAAAGATTCCATATTTGGATAACCTCCAAATTTACTTTCTTTCCAACTTATTTCACGCTGCAGATTACGTGACTGTAGCAAAATTGTACTCTTTTTATATTTTTCAATAATAGCATACATAGAATCTTTATTTACAACTTTATTAGACTCGACAGGTTGATTTGTCATTTGGTAATCTGGATAAAGTGGCAACTCAGAAGAATCCGATAGTTCAAGTTGAAATTTTGTATAATAATTTGTTCCATAAAGAATTACAGCAAGTAAAGGAAAAATTAGAATCTTCGTAAGATATCGTACGCGTTCTCTATTTACATTTTTATTATGACTTTCGAACATAGAAGTCTGATTCTTTATTATTAAATGAACTAATATTCCATTCATTAAAATCAAAACTCCTAAAATAACATGGTAAAAAGTTGCGGCTATGCCAAGACCATGATTCATTTTATAATCATAAATCCAATAAACCAGTAATAATATTGATACAAATCGAATTGTTTCAGTAAGCCTTACTATTTGTTTGCCGTTCATTATATCTATTTTTTTACCGGCAAAAATAGTAAACTTTTTACTACAAATAATCACTTTTAATTTTTAAAATAAAATTCAAAAATCACTTTTTCAATAAAAAACAACGTTAGTAACTCAAACTCAATCCACTCAAAAAACCTCCAAAAGATTTATCATTTTCAGATTTGTGATTTGGTAATTTTCAGCCTATATTTGCTATCGAATAAAAAAGAACATGGAACAATTTGTAGTATCGGCTCGTAAATATCGCCCGCAGACCTTTAAGGATGTTGTGGGGCAAAAAGCCATTACCAATACGTTGTTGAATGCTATCGAAAGCAATCACCTTGCTTCTGCCCTTTTATTTACAGGACCACGCGGAGTTGGAAAAACTACCTGTGCGCGTATTTTGGCTCGTAAAATAAATCAGCCTGGATATGATGATCCTAATGAAGATTTTGCTTTTAATGTTTTTGAGTTAGACGCCGCTTCAAACAACTCGGTTGATGATATTCGAAGCTTGATTGATCAAGTTAGAATCCCGCCTCAGACTGGACAATACAAAGTATATATTATTGACGAGGTTCATATGTTGTCTTCGGCTGCTTTTAATGCTTTTTTGAAAACATTAGAAGAACCGCCAAAACATGCTATTTTTATTTTAGCAACAACGGAAAAACACAAGATTATTCCAACGATTTTATCACGTTGTCAGATATTTGATTTTAAAAGAATTACCGTAAAAGATGCTAAAGAACACTTAGCAGAAGTTGCCACAAGTCAAGGAATCAATTTTGAAGACGATGCTTTGCACATTATTGCACAAAAGGCTGATGGTGCAATGCGTGACGCCTTATCTATTTTTGATCGTGTAGTTTCATACTGCGGTACAAACTTAACACGTCAGGCCGTAACTGAAAACCTAAACGTTTTAGATTACGAAACCTATATCAGCATTACCGATTTACTTTTAGAAAATAAAATTCCGCATCTTTTATTAGCATATAATGATATTTTGTCTAAAGGTTTTGACGGACATCATTTTATTGCTGGATTGGCTTCACATTTTAGAGATTTATTGGTGAGCAAAACTCCTGCAACAATCTCATTACTTGAAGTTGGAGAACAAGCACAGCAAATGTATGGCGTTCAAGCTCAAAAATGCTCTCAAGATTTTTTACTTAAAGGGATTGACATTGCAAACGACTGCGATTTAAAATACAAACTAAGCCAAAATCAGCGACTTTTGGTCGAATTATGTTTGATGCAATTAGCCTCTATCAACTTTGATGGAGAAAAAAAAAAGTTGAGCAATTCATAATTCCGCCTACCTATTTTAAAAATGGCGGTTATTCTATTGTAGAAGTTCCAAATACTAAATCCCAAATTCCAAACGAAAAAGAAAACAGCAATGTCAATCAAAATGACAATGACAATTCTAATATTGAAAATAAAACAGTTAAAATCCCTGAAGCCCCAACTGCTGAAACTCAAAATTCAAAACCCATAACTCAAAATTTACAAACAAGCAGCGAACCAAAAATTTCGGCGTTTTCCTTATCTAGCATTCGCAAGAAAAAAGAGTTGGAAGCTAGCAGTAAATCTTACGTAAAGCCTTCTTCAGTATTGCCAACAGAAGAGTTTAACGAAACTGATATGCTAGTGGAATGGAATAAATACGCACAGCGTTTAGGAGATAAAGGTTTGAAAATCATGGAATCGTTATTGCTAATTAACGATCCAACCTTGAACGGAACAGTAATTACGCTTGAATTGCCAAATGAAGGATCTAAACTAGATTTTGAAAGTCAGATTCACGGTCTTTTAGGACATTTAAAAGGACATTTGCACAATCACGATATTACAATTGAAGTTGTTGTAAACGAAAAAATTGAAAGCAAAAGAAGCTTTAACGATCAAGATCGATACAATCGTTTATTGGAAATAAATCCAAACATTGAACTTTTGCGTTCTACTTTTGGATTGGATTTACATTCTTAATTTTTCAAACACCAATTTTACTAATTATTTTTTGACAGCAAAATATAATTCTTGATTGTTGAAATCGAATACAGTACCTAATTTTTTGAAGTAATTCGTTCAATTCTTTTATCAGGAATCAGCCATAATAATGCTAAAGTAAGATAAGCAGCGCCAGAAATCCATTCGTTATAAAAAGAAAAAATAACACCGGCAACACATAAAACTGATGAAGCTTTTCCTTTTAAATCGTTTCCTATTGCTTTTGCCAATACTGAATCTTTTCCTTCAGTGCTAATTATAATTCGCTGTAAAATAAAATAAGCAATTGAGGATAAAAACAATACCACTCCATACAAAGTCATAGATGCTTTTGCAAAATTATTTTCTCCCATCCAGCCAGTTGCAATAGGAATTAACGATAGCCAAAAAAGCAAATGCAAATTTGCCCAAAGGATTTTTCCGTTTATTTTAGTTAGGCTATGAATTAGATAATGATGATTGTTCCAGTAAATTCCAACATAAATAAAACTTAAAATATAGCTCAAAAATTTAGGTATAAGCGGTTTTAGATCTGCAAACTCGTGTCCGTGAGGCACTTTAATTTCTAAAATCATAATAGTGATAATGATTGCTAAAACACCATCACTAAAAGCTTCGAGCCTGGTTTTATTCATTTTAAATTTATTTGAGCTTTGCTATTTAAATTTTACCGTAATACATTGCTTTTACGATTCCGTCAGAAAGTCCAATTTTTGGAACGTAAATTTGTCGCGCTCCGCTCCATTTCATCGCATTCAGGTAAATTCTGGTCGCATGAATAATAACGTCGGCACGGTCAGAGTTCAAACCCAGTTCTGCGATTCTTTGTTCATAAGTCAACGAATTTAAAAATGCATATTGCGAATTGATATAAATGTATGAAAGCGGTTTTTCCTGCTGTTTTCCAGACATTTTAAATAATTTATTGATATTTCCTCCAGAACCAATTAAGGTAACCTCATCATAATCTGCAGTATTAGTTTTGATCCATTTTTCGATTTCATCCCAAACAACATCGTGAACCATGCCATTTAACAAACGTACCGTCCCTGCTTTAAAAGATCTTGAGTTGATCATTTTTCCGTCAGAGAATAAAGTAAATTCGGTACTTCCGCCGCCAACATCTACAAAAAGATAGGTTTCGTCGGTTTTTAATAAATGATGGAGATCTGTAGAAGCGATAATTGCTGCTTCTTTTTTTCCATCAATTATTTCGATTTTAATGTCGGCTTTCTTTTTAATCAAAGCCACTACTTCTTTAGCATTATACGCTTCACGCATGGCCGAAGTAGCAAATGCCATATAACGTTCTACTTTATGTACTTTCATCAAAAGATTAAATGCTTTCATAGCATCAACCATTCGATCTATATTTTCTGCTGAAATTTCTCCAACGGTAAAGGCATCTTGTCCCAAACGGATTGGCACACGCACAAGCGAACTTTTATTAAATTGCGGTTCTTTTCCGTCTTGTTCTACAACATTCGATATCAGAAGCCTCATGGCATTTGAACCGATATCTATTGCTGCAAATTTCTTTATATTAATCATGCTCACTTATGATTTGAAATTGGTTTTTATTGATTTATTTTCTGCGGAGCCTGTTCAAGTGCTTCAATTTTATTTTGATAGTACTTATATGTTTCAAACTGGGCTCTAAATGGGGCATGATGATTTCTAGGCTTATATTTATTATCTAATTTATAGGAATGATATCTCACTTTAACATTCCCTTTCCATGCTATATTAAAATTATCGATCAGTTCCTTTTTAATTTCAAGGTCGTAAATCGGGCACGTTACTTCTACTCTTCCATCAAGATTTCGGGTCATAAAATCGGCAGACGAAATATATACTTCAGTTAAACCGGCATTTCCAAAAATGTAAACTCTCGAATGTTCTAAATAATTATCTACAATACTTATCGCTTCGATGTTTTCGCTCATTCCTGGAATTCCAGGGATCAGGGAACAAATGCCTCTAACTTGAAGCTGAATCTTAACTCCGGCATTACTGGCTTCGTATAATTTATCGATCATTTTAAAATCAGATAAACTATTCATTTTTAATTTTATATGCGTTTTTCTGCCCGCTAAAGCATGCAAAATTTCACGGTCGATCAACTTAATAAATTTGGTTCGCGTATAATGCGGAGACACAATTAAATGTTTGTATCTGTGAACTCTATAATTGATGTCAAAGAATTCAAATATTTTAGAAATGTCTTTCAGAATCCCTTGATGACACGTAAAAAGTGTAACATCAGTATAAATTTTAGCCGTTGACTCGTTGAAATTTCCTGTCGAAATAAATCCGTAACGGCGTGTTTTTCCTTCTTCAGCTCTTTCGATTACACAAATTTTACTGTGCACTTTAAGGCCTTTTATTCCAAAAATAAGATCAATTCCTTCTGTCTGCATTTGTTCTGCGTACGATATATTCGTGGCTTCATCAAAACGCGCCTGAAGTTCAATCTGAACGGTTACTTTTTTACCATTTTTTGCGGCGTTTATCAATGAACTGATAATCTGCGAATTCTTAGCCAAACGATATAAAGTAATTTTAATACTGGTCACTTTTGGATCTAAAGCCGCTTCACGCAAAAACTTGGTTAGATATGAAAATGACTGATATGGAGCATGCAATAAATAATCTTTTTTGCTGATTTTCTCCAGAATACTCCCTCCTAAACTCAAACCTGGGATTGGTAAGGGCTCATTTGGTTTATAAAGCAGATCGAATCTTCCTAAATTTGGGAAACTCATGTAATCGCGTCGATTGTGATATCTTCCGCCAGGAATTATACTGTCTGTCTCTACAATTTTCATTTTATCAAGAAAGAAACGCAAAGTATCTTCTTCGATTAAACTATCATAAATAAAACGCACTGGTTCGCCAATTCTTCGATCTTTAACCGAAGTTGCAATTTTTTCGAGCATACTTTTACTCAAATCACTGTCAATATCCAGCTGTGCATCACGTGTAATTTTGATCATGTGTGCCGAAACACTTTTATAATCGAAAATATTAAAAATGTTTTTCAGATTGTAACGAATAACATCATCAATTAAAATAACATAATGTTTGTCATCCGGTGAAGGCAAGACTACAAATCTGTTTATTGTTTTTGGAATTTCGATCACAGCGTATCGAACTTCGTCATTTGTATTCATCTCCAAACGAACCGCTAAATATCCTAAAGTATCTTTAAGAACAGGAAATTCAGCCAGGTCATTCAAAATAATTGTTACCAATTCTGGACTTAATCTCTGGGTAAAAAAGTCTTTTAGAAATTTTTCCTGATCACAATTAATCTGATCTTCGTTTATAATAAAGATATTTTCTGCTTCTAATTCTGTTTCAATATTGCCAAGGATACGCAAACTTTCAGACTGCTGCTGAATCACGATTTCAGTAATATCTTTTACCAATTGATGCGCTGAAACGCCGCCAAGATATTTTTCGCCGGAAATACCAGAAAGACTCAATCTTCGAATTGCAGCATAACGAACCCTAAAAAATTCATCTAAATTGTTTGAAAAAATTCCAACAAAACGCAGCCTGTCTAAAAGTGGAACTGTGTTGTCTGCTGCTTCTTGAAGCACTCTTGCATTAAACGCTAACCAACTTTTTTCTCTATCGATATATTTCTGTTCGTACACTGTATTTATTTTAAATCTTTGGGGAAAATTGTTTTATGGGTTTTGCCTTTATTTAGAGCATCCCAGCTCTCTGTATCAAACTGCAGGGATACAAAGCCTGAAGTAGGAACGTTTTCAATAAAAACATCCCCAAATTTATTAACAAAATTTGTAATAGCCTCGTTATGTCCAAAAAGAATAACGCTTTCGAAACTATTATCACACGATTTAATAACTTTTTCGAGCTGTTTGCTGTCGAAGGTGTAAAGTTCGTCTTTGTAAACGATGCTTTCTATGGGGTAAGAAATGTTTTGAGCAAAAATAAGAGCAGTCTCTGAGGCACGCGCCGCAGTACTGCTCCATATAATATATGTTTTAGGAAGATATTTTGAAATATTTGAAGAAACTTCGTGGGCATCTAAAATCCCTCTTTTCATTAAAGGTCTGTCAAAATCTTTTAAAGGTGCTTCCCAACTTGATTTTGCGTGTCGTATTAAGATTAAGTTTTTCATAAAAAGAGATTATTAATAAAAATGCGTAGACGAAAACTATTTTCTAAGTTCTAATTTACAAAAGAATTCTCAATAGTCTCTTATTTTTTATTTCTGTTAACATTGAAATGAAAATTTTAACAAGAATAACATCTAAAAAACTTACGTGATTTTCTATTACTCATTTTTTCAATTTTTTGCAAAAAGTGCACTTCATCCCTTAAAGCGGGCAGTTGGTCGATATTTTAGTATTTGCAAAAAATTAACTAAATAATTGATTATTAATACTTTATAATCCATGAAATACATGGTTTTTCATCAAAAAAAGAACAAAATTGAGTTTCTGAATTTGATGAAATTGATCAAAAAAGCATTTTTTTGAGACAATAATTATCTAAAAAGAAGTAGTTGAACGAGTTTTTAGGTTAGTTGCAGACAAAAAAAATCAAAACCAAAAACTCTCATATAATTTTGATTCTGTTAAAATATAATAAATAACACAAACTAAATCTTAAATTATGAAAACTACATCTACTCTTGAAAAAGCAGTAAAGTTTGTTAACAATTGTAAGTTTATTTTTTCCTTTAGAAAAAACATTTTTCAAAAAAACATTTTCTCTATACTGTTTTGTTTAATCTCTACTATTTCATTTGCACAATCTGGTTCTTGTAATGTAAACTTGATTGTTGAAAATAATGGAAATACAAGAAGCACGCCATTAGATGGAACTTATTATTCAATGATTCTTACCAATACGGGAACCTCAACAGATACTTATGTTTTAGAGATTTTAAATATAAACTCGACTTGTTCTAATACAGACGGAACCTCAACAGCTTCGAACATTTCAATTACCAGCTCTTTTATTGACTCTGCAAAAAGTACCATTACAGAGATTACGCTAAGTCCTGGAGAATCTTCAAATTTTTACATTCATGTAACTGTTCCTGCTGGAACTGCAATAAACAAATGGTCCTGTGATCAGGTTTCTGCAAAATCTAAAAACTGTTCTGTTGCTGCGTCTACAGTTTTGCACACTCTTGTCATTAATCCAGTTAATGATTAAAAAACGCTATATCAGGTATTCCCTTAAAATCATTTAAAATGGAAAAACTATTACTCTCTTTCAGAACTAATTTACTAGATATAAAAAAAATATACTTTCCAGTATTATTTATTCTGTCATCTTCATTTGGTTTCGCTCAAAACGTAACAACAAATAAAACCGTGAGTGCGAATCCAGACAATTGCGGTATTGTCAATGTAAAAATAGACATTACAGGTTCAGATCCTACGACGAGAAATTCTGATGTAATATTGGCAATAGATATTTCTGGCAGTATGGGAAATACTATCAGCGGAGATTTAAAAACATCTATGGATTATGCAAAAAGCGCAGCAATAGCATTTATTGATCAAGCTAAAATAAATCCTCAAAATAGAATTGCAATTGTGGCATACAGTACAACTGCAAGTTTAAAAATTGGGCTTACGTACTTAAATGCGGCTGGTGTGACTGCTGTAAAAAACCAAATTAATAGTTTACAGGCAACTAATTCTACCAATATTTATGCGGGTATTTTAAAATCTGAAACCGAATTAGAAACCAATGGCAGATTTGACTGCAGTACGGCAAGAAGTATCATTTTATTGACAGATGGAGTAACAAATAAAACAGGCGTAAATGGATCTACTGATTGTAATGTCAGCAAAACGTCTCAATGCGTTACCGATGCCATAAACGCTTCTACAAATGCAAAAACCACAACAAAATCAAGTGTTGTATACAATAATCAAGTTTTTGCTGTTGGTCTTTTTGGAGGTATCAGCGGAAATATAAATACCGAAGGAAGTGACCGAAATGTGGCTAAATATACGCTAGATCAAATACAGGGAAGTGCAGCATATATTACAAACAGCGGTGCCAATTTAACATCCATTTACAACCAGATTGCTTCACAACTATCTTGGGTTGCTCAGACTCTAGTACAACAAGAAACTGTTATTGCAGGCTTTACAATTAGTGATATTACGACTACAAAAGGAACCGCTTCAGCATCTGGACAGGTAATTACATGGAATACAGACTTTTTGAATTCTGAAACAATTACATTAAATTATCAATTGACTCCAACAGGCAGTGTTTGTGGAACTCAAAATGTGAGCAGTTCAACTTTTAATTATAAAAATTCATCTTGTGCGAACGATTCAAAAACAATAACAACTCCAACTTATTTTGTTCCATGTATTCCAACAATTACGGGAGTTCTGACTGCATGCGGTTCGACTACATTAACCGCAAATACAAATGCATCTTCACCAACATATGTTTGGTACAAGGATAATATTGTGCTTAATGGCGAAACAAAATCAACATTAGCTGTGACTTCTAGTGGAGTTTATAAAGTAAAAGTTAAAAATGGCTCAACCAATTGTGAATTAACCTCAGCAGCTTCGACAGTTACAATTAGTCCAGCCGCCGCGCTTATAGCTCCTGGAAATGAAACTGTTTCCGGATGTGATACTAGTGCAATTACAAGTTTACAATATAAAACTATCGATACTGCTATTACGCTTGCTCAGTTGACAAATGCAGGAGGGTCTATTTCGAATAATGCGAATATCGGAAATTATACTTTGACCTACAGTGATGTCTCAACTGGAACTTGCCCGAAAATAGTTACTAGAACTTTTAAAGTTGTTACCAGTTGCGGTACTATAACAAAATCTCAAACTATCACAATTCAGGACACAACGGCGCCAGCATGGACAACAGCTGCAACAGCTTTGAATGTAAATTTGCAGTGCAACGATGGGGCTGGTCTGTTAATTGCACAAGCGAAAGCCCCTTTGGCAACAGATAACTGCACCGGAACAGTCACTTATACCAAAACAAGCGGAGCGTTTACAGCTTCTGTATCTTGTTCCAATGCAGGAACTTATACCAATACATGGATAGCAAAAGATATTTGTAATAATACTTCTGAAACTTTTACACAGGTAATTACAATTCAGGACACAATGGCCCCGACTTGGATTACTCAAACTGCTTCTTTAAACAAAACAATCGAATGCAGTGACCAGACTGCTTTGACATCCGCGCAAGCGTTATTTCCTGTCGCTTCTGATTTATGTGACGGTGGCGTCAGCAATATTGTAAAAATCAGCGGTTCATTTGTATCTTCTGCTGGATGTTCCAACGCTGGAACTTATACCAATACTTGGACTGTAAAAGACGATTGCGGGAATACTTCTCAAACTTTTACACAGGTAATAACAATTCAGGACACAATGGCTCCGACTTGGATTACTCAAACTGCTTCTTTAAACAAAACAATCGAATGCAGTGACCAGAATGCTTTGGCATCCGCGCAAGCGTTATTTCCTGTCGCTTCTGATTTATGTGGCGGTGACGTCAGCAATATTGTAAAAATCAGCGGTTCATTTGTACCGTCTGCTGGATGTTCCAACGCTGGAACTTATACCAATACTTGGACTGTAAAAGACGATTGTGGCAATACTTCTCAAACTTTTACACAGGTAATTACAATTCAGGACACAACGGCTCCTACATGGATTACTCAAACTGCCTCTTTAAACAAAACAATCGAATGCAGTGACCAGACTGCTTTGGCATCCGCGCAAGCGTTATTTCCTGTGGCTTCTGATTTATGTGACGGCGACGTCAGCAATATTGTAAAAATCAGCGGTTCATTTGTATCTTCTGCTGGATGTTCCAACGCTGGAACTTATACCAATACTTGGGCTGTAAAAGACGATTGCGGGAATACTTCTGAAACTTTTACACAGGTAATTACAATTCAGGACACAACGGCTCCAACTTGGATTACTCAAACTGCCTCTTTAAACAAAACAATCGAATGCAGTGACCAGACTGCTTTGGCATCCGCGCAAGCGTTATTTCCTGTGGCTTCTGATTTATGTGATAATGACGTCAGCAATATTGTAAAAATCAGCGGCTCATTTGTACCGTCTACCAGATGTTCCAATGCAGGAACTTATACCAATACTTGGACTGTAAAAGACGATTGCGGGAATACTTCTCAAACTTTTACGCAAGTAATTACAATTCAAGACACAACGGCTCCACTATTTGCAGGCGATCTTCCAACAGATATTACAGTTTCCTGTGATGCTGTTCCAAAAGCTGCGGATGTTGAAGCTTCTGATAATTGTAATGGAAACTTACCAATTGTATTCTCAGAAACTAAAAACAATATTCAAAATACTTGTGCTACGAACTATACTTTAACACGAAAATGGTCTACGAGTGATTGTGCAGGAAACCAGGCAACATATACTCAAATTATAACTGTAAAAGACAGTATTGCACCAACAGGAACAGCTCCTGCAGATATTGCAGGTTTACAAAACATCACTGACATTCCAGCGGCAAATCCACAAGAAATAACAAATGCTAGAGACAATTGCAGTGGAGATGTAAAAATTACTGTTAGTGACTCAAACAACGGAGCCAGCGGTTGTGAAGGAAATGCCTATATCTTAACCAGAACATACACTTTGACAGATTGTGCGGGCAATAAAACGGATTTGGTACAAACTTTCACAGTAGAAAATAAGGTTGCTGTATCTGGAGTTGCTGTAAACACTACTTGTTTTGGCGGAAAAGACGGCTCTATTTTAGTTACGAACAGTTTGGGTTCAACTGTAGTTATTACAAATGAAAATAACGAGGTTGTTGGCAATTCTAATTTGCCCGCAGGAACTTACACACTTACTGCAGCAGCAGTAAATAGTAACCAAACATGTACTGCAACTGCTTCAGTTACTATAAAACAGCCGACTTACACTGTCAAAATATTTGGACATGTAATAAATGGAGATAAAAATATGCCTCTTGCCAATCTACCAGTGACATTGATTCCGCAAGGCACGACTCCTGGTTCTACGCAAATACGCATAACCAATATAGATGGTCTTTACAGTTTTTCTGGAATGCCAAAAGGAAATTACTTAGTTCAAGTTCAGGATGCTAATTTAAATAGTGCTTACCAATTGTATCCTGTTGATTCAAGTTTGTTTTTTACTGCTCTTGAGGATTGTGTAATTCAGGAACATGATTTCAAATATGGAAAATCAGATCTTCCTGTTTTAGGAGATTACGTTTGGTATGATACAAATGGAAACGGGCTTCAAGATGAATGGTATGATGCGAATAATGACGGCATTGTAACTAAAAATATTCCGGACAGCGAAGGCGCGATTGACTACAGCAAATGGGAATGGCTTGATTTGAATGGAGACGGAAGTTTTGCAGGTCCGTTAAATGCAGGCGAATTAAATGCAGGAGGTTTTGGAAATGCAAACAGCTCAAATATTATTATTGATGGACCTAATGGATATCATGATGAAGTAATTATTGGGATTCAGGGTTTTTGGAGAAACAGACCAGAAAGTGCAAATCCGTTTGGCGACTATAATATAAAATTAGTTAGAGATGGAAATTTAAATGCTGTTGCCGCAGCTTTGGGAGCTACAGGTTTAGTAAAAGTACTGCCATCAAATACAGCAAAGAAAATAACATCTAAAACTAATAAATCGCAATTGCATACTGTTTGTCAGACTACCACTAATGCCGAATTAATTGTAACTGTAACACCAGAAGATTTAGTTCATTTAGATGCTGATTTTGGTGTGAATTGTAGAGAATACTTAGATATTGTTGCCAATGATGATACTGCTGGCCCAATAGCTGGTGTTAATCACATCACCACAAATGTGCTGAATGTATTGCCAAATGATACGCTTGAAGGCGTTGTTGTAAAAGCTTCGGATGTTATTATAACTACAGTAACACCAAATGCGTTTTTACAATTAAATCCTGATGGTTCTGTAGATGTTTTGCCAAATGCTCCCGTTGGAAATTTAACTTTAGTTTATCAGATTTGCGAAGCTGATCAAACTTCTAATTGTGATACTGCAACGGTAAGTATTACCATAGAAGCTCCTGTAATGACTGTTACTGCAACTCCAATTTGTGTGAATGATGTTCCCTATGTTGACTATGCCATAATTCCCGGAAATTTCATTCCGATAAATGGTGTAACCATTGTCTGGGCTGACAACAACAATAACATAATTACCACTATGACTAATTTGCCGCTTAGCGGAAGAATATTATGGCCAGGGGCAGTAGTAGATCAGGCAGGTAATGGAATCGATTGGCCAGGATGGCTGTTTCAAAACAACAAATGGATTCAAGGCGCAGACGGATTTGAAACATTGCGTGCAACAGCGAAATTGACGATATCTGTCAATCCAAGTGAAACTATAATTGTAAATTATCCGCCGGCAGATCCGTACTGTATTGCCAGACCAACATTTGCAATAGTAGCGAATGATGATACAGCTGGGCCTATAAATGGAGTTTCTGGAGGAACCAATGTGGTAAATGTTTACACTAATGATACGTTAAACAATTTGCCAATAAATCCTAACGACGTGACGCTGACAACCGTGACACCAGATCCTACTGGAACTTTGGCTTTAAATCCTGATGGGTCAGTAAATGTTGCTCCAAATACACCGGCAGGAACTTATATTTTAACTTACCAAATTTGTGAAAATGCCAATTTTGGAAACTGCGACACCGCAACAGTAACTATAATAGTTTCATCAGGTGCAATTATTGCTAATGACGATTCTTATAACAATATTGGCTGCAACACCTTTGGACTGGTTGGAAATGTTTTAACCAATGACCTGTTATATCAAGCTCCTGCAACATTGCAAGTAGTGAATTTTACTTTGGCAACTGCAAACAATACAGCAGTAAAAACAGATCCCAACATTACGATTGATACTTCTGGCAATATTAATGTCGGAAGTTTGACTCCAGCAGGAACTTATACTTACACCTATCAAATATGTGAAAAGCTAAATCCATCGAACTGCGATAGTGGACTTGTTACTGTAACTGTTCTTCCAATTGGCGTGACTACTATTTCTAGTCAGGCTTGCGCCGATGATTCAACGCTTGTCGATCTGCGTGCCTTGCTTCCTGCAAATACTCCTGCAACTGGAACATGGATTGACACAAGCAACACTAATGCATTAAACGGAAATACCCTCAATCCCTTTGGTCTCGCTCTTGGAAATTATGTATTTGAATATAAAATAACGGATCAAAGCTGTCCAAGAAGTATTGTCGTTAATATGGAAATAAACGATGACTGCCAAGTATTAGCCTGTGGCAATGTTGTTATACACAATGCTTTCTCACCTAATGGGGACGGAATAAATGATATTTTCAAAATTGACAGTATTGATGATATTGCATGTTATCCTGAAAATACAGTCGAGATTTATAATCGCTGGGGAATATTAGTATTTGAAACATCTAACTATAACAACACCACAAATGTATTTGACGGAACTTCAAGAGGCAGAACTACAGTGAAAGAATCAGATGGCTTGCCAACCGGAACTTATTTCTATATCGTTACTTATAAATCCTTAGACGGAAATAATGCAATTCAAAACAATAAGAAAGACGGCTACCTGTATCTTTCTAAATAAAAATCATAACACCCTGATAACTAAAGCTATATATCATTAATTTATATTATTTTATAAAAAAATTCCTTAAATTTGTTCTTAAAATTATTTTGGATTTTTTAATAGGATTTAATTGATAAATCAATAGTAATAATTGACATAATAAATATCTACTATGAGAACAAAACTATTTTACTTCGTCATTCTGTTTGTCACCATTGCAAGTAATGCGCAACAAGATGCACAATATACGCAATATATGTACAACACAATAAACATAAATCCTGCCTATGCAGGTTCTCGTGGAGCTTTAAGTGTATTTGGGTTATACCGAACGCAATGGGTCGGATTGGATGGAGCACCAGAAACAAGCAGTTTTTCTGTGAACACGCCAATTAACAACAGTAATTTAGGAGTTGGTCTTTCATTAGTAAATGACAAAATTGGTCCAACAAACCAAAATGATTTCTCTGTAGATTTGTCATACACTGTTCAAACATCCGCCAATTTTAAACTTTCATTTGGTATTAAGGGAACGGCTAATTTATTCAATTTAGATGTAAATAAGCTAAATCCAGAAGACCAAGGCGATCCTCAATTTCAGGATTTAAACAATAAATTTTCTCCAAATGTAGGAGCTGGAGTTTATTGGCATTCTGATAAAGCCTATGTTGGTCTGTCTGTACCAAATTTCATTGAAACCAATCGATACGATGACAACGATGTCGCCATTTACAAAGATAAAATCAATTATTATTTGATGGCGGGTTATGTATTTGATTTGGATAAATATCAATATGTAAAATTCAAACCAGCAGCGCTGGCTAAAATGGTAGAAGGTGCACCACTGCAGGTAGACATTTCTGCTAACTTTATGTTTGTCGAAAAATTCGTAGTTGGTATAGCATACAGATGGAGTGCTTCATTAAGCGCAATGGTTGGTTTTCAAATCACAGACGGTCTTTATTTAGGTTATGGCTATGATCGTGAAACTACTAACTTAAACAATTACAATTCAGGATCGCACGAAATTTTTCTGCGCTATGAATTCTTCAAAAACAATAGTAAAATGACAACTCCTCGTTTCTTCTAAAAATAATAATTATGAAAAATTCTATTTTACTTTGCTTAACATTTGTCTGTATTTTTTCATTCGACAGTTACTCGCAGCAATCAAAGATAAATGCAGCCGATAAAAAATACGATAGCTACGCTTATGTTGATGCAATAAAGGCCTACGAAAGAGTAGCTGAAAAAGGATATAAGTCTGAAGATATGTTCAAAAAACTTGGAAATTCCTATTACTTTAATTCGGATTTTGAAGGCGCTGCAAAATGGTACGGAGAATTATTTGCCATGAATACTGCAGTAGAACCTGAATATTATTACAGATACGGACAATCATTAAAATCAATTGGACAAACAGAAAAAGCAAACAAAATCTTCGACGAATTTAACTCCAAAAACAAAACAGACAATAGAGCAAAACTGTATAAAGAAGATGTCAATTATCTAGAGCAAATTAAAGCAAATTCTGGACGTTACAAAATAGAAGATGCTGGAGTTAACAGCAAATATTCAGATTATGGATCATTCGTTTATAAAAACAAATTGTATTTCGCTTCTGCCAGAGATACGGGTAATTTTTCTCAAAGAAAACACAAATGGACTGGAGAATATTTCACCAATCTTTATGATGCAGATATCGATCCGTCAACAAACACAACAACTAAAGTAAACAAATTCAAAACATCATTAAACAGTAAGTTTCACGAAGCAACACCTGTTTTTTCGAAAGATGGAAAAACAGTTTATTTTACAAGAAACAATTTTATTAATGGCAAGAAGGGAAAAGACGACAATAAAATTACGTTAGTAAAATTATACAAAGCTACGCTTGATAATGATAAATGGACAAATATAACAGCACTGCCTTTTACCAGTGACAACTACAGTACGGCGCATCCTGCATTAAGTCCTGATGAGAAAACTCTGTATTTTGCATCTGACATGCCGGGAACGCTTGGCCAGTCTGATATTTATAAAGTAACGATAAATAACGACGGAAGCTATGGTACTCCAGAAAATTTAGGAAATAGCATTAATACTGAAGGAAAAGAAACATTCCCATACGTAACCAGCGAAGATGAAATTTACTTTTCATCAGACGGGCATCCCGGACTTGGAGGCTTAGATGTTTTTGTGGGAGAAATTGAAAGTAACGGAACGATAAGCAGTATTCAGAATGTAGGAGCCGATGTCAATTCTCCAAAAGATGATTTTGCTTATATAATAGATCCGGTAACACGACAAGGTTATTTCAGTTCTAACAAAGATGGCGGTCAAGGTTCTGACGACATTTATAAATTTTTAGAAACTCGAAAACTAAAATGCATTCAAGAATTAAACGGAACTATTACCGACATCGAAACAAATGCAATTTTGCCAGGATCAAAAGTCACTTTATATGAAAATATGGCAATCAAAAATACAGTTATTGCAGACGCAGCTGGTCTTTACAGTTTTCCTGTTGAATGTGGCAAAACATACAACGTAAGAGCTGAAAAACAAGACTATGAAACCAAGGAAGTAAATATAACCATCGGAAAAGTAACCGGAAAAACAAGTCTGCCAATTGGGTTGGTAAATGGCAAATGCAAAGTAACGGTTGGTGATGATTTAGGAAAATGTTTTGGCATTAAAATGATTTACTTTGATTTGGATAAATCGAATATCAGACCAGAAGCAGCTCTTGATTTAGAAAAAATATTAGCTGTATTAAATGACCATCCGACAATGAAACTTGACATCCGCTCACATACAGACAGCCGTGCAACATTCAAATACAATGAAGCATTGTCTGACAGAAGAGCAAAATCTACTATACAATGGCTTATTAAAAATGGTGTAGCGGCCAACAGATTGATTGGAAAAGGATATGGAGAAACGCAGCTTGTAAATAAATGTGCAGATGGAGTTGCATGTAGCGAGGCTGAGCATCAGGAAAACAGACGAAGCGAATTTATTATTACCGCACTTTAGTTAATTAGATTATCATACTTCTTAAGCTGTCTGCAAAGACAGCTTTTTTTATAAAAAAAGAAACCGTTGCAACTCTAGGAGTTACAACGATCACTAAAAAACCAACCAGTTTTCAATTAATCTTAAATCTTAACAAATATGTTAGTGTAATATTTTTTTCCAGTTTTATCAGTAGTTACTGCCAGACCAAAATGAGTATAATCTCCTTCGATATTTTCTTTGTGTCCTGGGCTTTCTAACCAAGCTTTTACAACTGCTTCTGAAGTTTTGTAATTGTAGGCAACATTCTCTCCTACTTTTTTTGCTCCAAGCACTTTTACAAGATTATCAGATCGCAAGACAAAATCGTTATGATTCATCACATTATTCGCGATCATATAAGTATTGTGTTCTTGGCATTTAGCAGAAATGTGATTAATTATTTGCAATGCATTCAAACCAATACTTAATCGATATTCGTTTATTAATTGCATTGTTTCTAACTCTGAATCGTTGTAAGTGTAGTTTGTTATCAGAGTCTCTTCTGTTGGAGTACTATTATCATTTCCATCTGCTGTATCAGCAGAGCATGAGTTCATTGCAATTAGCATTGCAATGAACAACATGACGCGCATAATCTTCTTCATAATCAAACAGTAGTTAATGCATTAAAGTAAATGTTGGGGCAAATCCTTTAAATCTTTATATTTGGGTAATACTTTCTTTTTCTGGACCAAACATATTTAAATTATCGGTAAACTACAAAATTAATCGATGAACTACACTTAAAATAATAAATATAAAATAATTTTCTTACAACTAAGAAGACAATCTTTCAATCTTCCATGAAAAATCAGATTGGCTTGAATAGCGAATTCTGTCATGAAGTCTATTTGGTCTTCCTTGCCAAAATTCTACTTCTAATGGAGTCACTAAAAAGCCTCCCCAATTTTCCGGTCTCGGAATTGATTTTCCTTCAAAAGCAGCTTCCAGTTTTTTTAAATTTTCCTCTAAAAAAGCGCGTGAGGGAATCACTTCACTTTGATTTGATACAATCGCGCCTAACTTGCTTCCGTCCGGGCGAGAATCAAAATAGCCATCTGATATATTTTCAGAAGTTCGCTGCGCAATTCCTTTAATAATTACCTGACGTTCCATTTCCTGCCAAAAAAAAGACAAGCAAACATGCGGATTCGCAGCTATTGCTTTTCCTTTTTCAGAATTATAGTTGGTATAAAAAATAAAACCTTCTTCAGAAAATTTCTTCAATAAAACAACACGAGATTTAGGAAATCCATCCAAACCAATTGTAGAAACTGTCATTGCATTGACTTCTCCGCCTGCACCGAAATCTTCAACTTCATGAAACCACCTATTAAATAAATTAATTGGATCTTCTGGAATATTAGTTTCTAATAATTCGCTTTTCTCGTAAGACTTTCTATAATTGCTTAAATCATTCATTTTTTTAGATTATTAGATTTTTGGATTCTTAGATTTTTGGATATTAGACTTCTTAGATGTTAGACTTCTTAGATGTTAGACTTCTTAGATGTTAGACTTCTTAGATTAGACTTCTTAGATGTTAGACTTCTTGGATGTTGGACTTCTTGGATGTTGGACTTCTTAGATATTAGACTTCTTGGATGTTGGACTTCTTGGATGTTGGCTTCTTAGATGTTGGCTTCTTAGATGTTAGACTTCTTAGATGTTAGACTTCTTGGATGTTGGACTTCTTAGATATTATACTTCTTAGATATTATACTTCTTAGATGTTGGACTTCTTAGATGTTAGATTTTATATTAAATGTTCCTAATTAGAAACCCATAACTAATTTCTAATTTCTACCATTCAAAACTTCTCCCGTCATCTCCTAAAAGCACATTCGGAAAAATGGTTTCTGCTTCTTCTTTAAAACGTTCTATGCCGTCGTATCTTGTTGAATAATGTCCTAAAACTAAATGTTTTGCATTTGCTTTAAGTGCAATATTCGCTGCTTCTTTTGCTGTAGAATGCAAGGTTTTTTGTGCCAAAGGAGCTTCTGATTCTAAAAAGGTAGATTCATGATACAGAACATCTACATTTTTAATTATCGGAATTATATCTTCCTTATAAGCAGTGTCTGAGCAAAAAGCATAACTCAAAGGCAAAATTGGATCAAAAGATAACTGTTCGTTTTTAATAACAGTTCCGTTGTCAAGGGTAACATCACCTCCATTTTTTATTTTCTGATAATAAGCAGTATGAATTTCATATTGCTGTACGGCATCAACATTTAGTTTTCTTTCGCCTGGCTTTTCTTGAAACAAAAATCCGTTCGTGTAAACGCGGTGTTTCAGCGGAATCGTTTTTACCACAACTTTTTGATCTTCAAAAATAATTTCGCTTTCTTTTGATTCTAATTCATGAAAAAACAAATCATAAGTTGTCCAAGAATTTGATAATTTTAATTGCAACGTAATAATTTCCTTCACTCCTTTTGGACCGTAAATGTGCAGATCAGTTGTTCGTCCTAAAAGTGCAAAAGTTGATATGGTTCCTATTAATCCAAAAAAGTGATCTCCATGCAAATGCGAAATAAAAATGTGATTAATTTTTGAGAATTTAATCTTATTTTTTCGTAATTGAACTTGAGTTCCTTCTCCACAGTCAATTAAAAACATTCTGTTTTTAATTTCTAAAACCTGCGAAGTTGGGTTTGTGAGTGTTCTAGGAGTTGCGGCGTAACAGCCAAGTATAGTTAATTTCATTTTAGATTATTGATTTTAGATTTTAGATTGAAGATGATTTAGACTTCAACATTCAAAATCTAAAAATCTGAACTCTAAAATCTAAAATCTACAATTAAAACCCGAGGTCTCTCTCAATTTCTTCCATTTCGATAATATCGTGTGCTTCTAAAAGAGAAGGAACTACAATTAATTTATCAGAAATTGCGTTAAAATCAAGATCAGCAACTACAATTACAAATGATTTTTTTGATTTTTTCTGTTGTTTCGAAAGCGGTAAAAAAAGTTTCAAATCACTTTCTGACAATGCTTGATCAGATGATAAATCGATTATAATATTATGTTTTTCAAAGGTTTTAAACTGTTGCGTCACTTTATCCAAAAAAGAATTAATATCTCCTTGAGTATCTTTAATAGTAACGGTATGTCCTTTTTGATCTACTTTCATTTTACTAAGGTACAAAGTTTTTATTTTTGTTTCAAGTTTCAAGTTTCAAGTTTACCAAGCTGAACGTCAAACAACGTGAAACTTGAAAACTGAAACAAAAAAACTAAATTTATTGTATTTTAGACGCCAAAAGATAAATAACCGCCATTCTGATTGCTACACCATTCTCCACCTGATTCAAAATTACTGAATGATCAGAATCTGCCACTTCAGAAGTTATCTCTACTCCTCTATTGATTGGTCCCGGGTGCATAATAACAATTTCTTTTCCAAGAGAATCTAAAAGCGGTTTATCAACTCCATATTGTTGTGCGTATTCGCGTGTTGAAGGAAAAAAATTCACATCCATACGCTCGTTTTGTACCCGAAGCATATTGGCAACATCGCACCATTCTAATGCTTTTCTCAAATTTGGCTCGACCGTAACGCCAAGCGATTCGATGTATCTCGGAATCAGGGTTTTTGGCCCGCACACTTTTACTTCTGCACCTTGCATCTGCAAAGCATATATATTAGACAAGGCAACTCTCGAATGCAGAATATCGCCTACAATAACTACTTTTTTTCCGGCAACATCGCCCAGTTTTTCTCTGATAGAATAACTGTCTAGCAAAGCCTGCGTTGGATGTTCGTGCGCCCCGTCGCCAGCGTTTACGATACTTGCTTTGACATTTTTAGACAAAAAATAAGCCGCTCCGGGATTAGAGTGGCGCATTACAACCATATCTACTTTCATAGAAAGGATATTGTTTACAGTATCAATAAGTGTTTCTCCTTTTTTAACCGAAGACTGTGCTGCAGAAAAACTGATGACATCTGCAGATAATCTTTTTTGGGCTAACTCAAACGAAAGTTTTGTTCTGGTACTGTTTTCAAAGAAAATGTTAGCAATAGTAATATCTCGTAATGAAGGAACTTTTTTAATAGGTCGGTTAATGACTTCTTTAAAATGATCTGCCGTTTCAAAAATTAGGTTAATATCATTCTCGTTGATGTATTTAATTCCTAATAAATGATTTACGCTTAATTCTTTCATCTTTATGTTTAATTATTTTATTTGTCTAATCGTTTTTGTTAAACCGTTTAATCGTTTCTCCCGATTAAACAATTAACCGGTTAACCGATTAAACTTAATTTGTCACTAAGTAAACTACATCTTCGCCTTCATTTTCTTTCCAGCTTACTTTTACTTTTTCATTATTAATAGCATCAACCTGACGGCCGCGGTAATCGGGCTGAATTGGCAGGTTTCGGCTAAAACGCCTGTCAATTAACACTAACAATTCGATTTCTGATGGTCGCCCAAAAGACTGAATTGCGGTTAAGGCAGAACGAATGCTTCGTCCAGTAAACAAAACGTCATCGATAAAAATGACCTTTTTGTCTTCGACTATAAAATTGATTTGTGTTTTGTTGGCTTCAAGTGGTTTATCTGTACGACGAAAGTCATCTCTAAAAAAAGTGATGTCTAGATATCCCAAAGAAATTTCGGGAACCTTATATTCGTTTTCTAAAATTTGTTTTAAACGTTCAGCTAAAAAAACGCCTCTTGGCTGGATTCCGACTAAAATAGTATCCGAGAAATCAAGATGTTTTTCGATTAACTGACAAGCCAAACGATGGAGTATGATAGTAACTTCTTTTGAATTAAGTAATACTTTTTGGCTCATAATTAAGTGTAATGTTTGGTTGGGCAAATATACGAAATCAGAATTTATTTGTTGGGGTGTTGGGTGGGGAAATATTTTTTTTTGGTTTTGGGTGGGAAATTTGGAATTTGGAATTTTGTTATTTTAGAAAATAAAATCTTACTTTTAAAAGTTCGCATTTAATATTTAAACTGAAAAATAATAAATGGCCACACCAAGAAAAAAAACTGAGCAAGTTAGCCCCAAAATAGCCGATGCATTAATCATTGAAAAGGCAAACTTCAAATTGAACTTTAAAACATTTAAAATGAAAAAACTATTACTTTTAATTTTATTATTTTCTCTTAATATATATTCTCAAGACAGCTTAAGATATAAACAAGTATATTTTGATAAGGGATTATGTTATAAAGTTGAAACAGGTCAACTTTATAGCGGAAAAGTACAAAGTTATAAGCATAAAAAACATCTAGTTTATGAAGAGAATTTCATCGATGGACAATTAAAAAAATATACAATATATTTTAATGGGAAAACAAGAAAAGTAGCTGAAGAATTCTTTTATGATGATAATGGTTTTAAAGAAAAAAGAATTAGATATGAATATTCAATTGATTTTAAATGGATAACCTATTACAACACAAAAAAAGAAAAAACTTTAGAAGAAGATTTTAAAGATGGCGTAATAGTTTATAGGTGCGAATATTTGAATAATAAAAAAAATGGAATCTTATTTTCAATAAATGATGAAGGAGTAAAAACAGAGTGTAAATATGTAAATGGAAAGTATATAAAATAAAAAATGACCAAAGAAGCTAAAACCTAATTCCTCTATAGCTGCGCCATATTTTATAATAAAAAGAACGGTTATTAGTCCAAAAAAATAAGATTATAATTAATACATAATTCAAAGTCCAAGCAAAAACACAAATAAATTTTATGGATCCTTACAAAGAAACTTTTGAGACTTGGAATAAAATTGCAAGTCTTTATGAAGATAAGTTTATGAATTTAAGTTTGTATAATGAAACTTATGACTTTTTTCTTGACACTCTAAAAGAGGATCAACTCAATATTTTTGAAATTGGTTGTGGCCCAGGAAATATTACCAAATATTTGTTATCAAAAAATCCTGATTTAAAAATTAAAGGCATCGATATTGCGCCAAAAATGGTCGAATTGGCTAAAATAAACAATCCTTCTGCTAGTTTTGAAATCATGGACACACGAAAATTAGACGAAGTCAATGAAAAATTTGATGCCGTTATGTGTGGTTTTTGTTTACCTTATCTTTCAGAAGAAGATGCTTCAAAATTAATATACGACGCTAATACATTACTTACTACGAAAGGCATTTTGTACATCAGTTTTATTGAAGGAAAGCCTTCTCAATCGGGTTTTATTTCGGGAAGTACAGGCGATCGCACCTATTTTTATTATCATCTTTTTGCAGATGTAGAGAATCAACTTATTAAAAATCATTTTGAAATTGTTAAATCATTCGAAGTTCAATATCCAAAAGCCACTGATTTTGAAATTCACACTATAATAATGGCAAAGAAAATCGAATAGTATAGTATTTAATTTATTTGAAAATCTTTTTCATAAATTTGATAGAACAAGAAAAATCCAATCGCCAGATCTACACAACGATAAATCAGAAATATTTCTGTGCCGGCAAAGTATCTCAAATTAAAAGAATTATTAAATGAACTTTTATCAGCAAGAACTTAATCGCATTAAAAGCATTTGTTATTCGAACGAAGGGCAAATTCGAACCGTGATTCGTACGCGAAAGTTTATTGAACACAATTTTGATAAAGAACTGGATTTGAACTTGCTTTCTCATACTCAATTTACTTCAAAATTTCATTTATTACGATTGTTTAAAAAATATTATGGCGTAACACCCAAACAATATTTGATAGATAAAAGAATTGAAAAATCGAAGCAATACCTAAAAAACGGAATGACCGTAACCGAAACTTGTTTTGCTGTTGGATTTGAAAGTCCGAGTTCGTTTAGTACTTTATTCAAAAGTAAAATTGGAGTCGCTCCTATTGAATTTCAAAAAAAGCAATTTTCGCAAAGTAATTTAAAATTAGATTTACAAACTTGCACTAGTCAATTTTAAAAGAGAAAAAGATGAGAGTAAAAGTTATGGGAATTCCCGTTGAAGACCAAGAAAAAGCATTGCAATTTTATACCGGAAAATTGGGATTTGTAAAAAAATACGATGTGCCTTTAAGTGAAACCAGCAGATGGCTGACCGTTGTTGCAAAAGACGAACAAGAGGGAACTGAAGTGTTATTAGAACCATCACCTAACCATTTTGAACCTGCAAAAGTATATCAAAAAGCACTTTTTGAAGCCGGAATTCCGTACACACAATTTAACGTAGATAATGTTCAGGCAGAATACGACCGTTTGATCAATCTTGGCGTCGAATTCAGCATGAAACCAACTGAAATGGGAACTGTAAAAATTGCTGTATTAAACGATACTTGCGGCAACCATATTCAGCTTATTGAAATGTTATAGTATTTTATTTCAGTATATTTGAGAAACAAAAAACTTACGACTATGAGAAAAATAATTGTCTTATCGATGATTACAATCGACGGAGTAATGCAAGCACCGGGCGCACCTGAAGAAGATACCTCAGGCGGTTTTGAATATGGTGGCTGGGTGGCGCCTTTTGGAGATGAAGAATATGGCAAGGTTATGCAAAAACAAATGGAACCGGCAGATATTCTTTTAGGCAGAAAAACATTCGATATTTTTGAAGAATATTGGCCAAAACACGCAGAAGGCTGGCCGGGAATTAATGAAGTAACAAAATACGTTTTGTCCTCAACCAGAAAAAACTCTGATTGGGAAAACTCCGAATTTCTTTCTACTGTAGAAGACATCAAAAAACTTAAAAATTCTGAAGGCGGTGATATAAAAGTTTGGGGAAGCGCAACACTTGTGCAGCTGTTACTCAAAAATGATTTAGTCGACGAACTTGGACTAAAGATTCATCCCATAATTTTGGGTAAAGGGAAAAAACTATTTGACGATGGCGCTTTTCCATCCGGATTTAAACTAACAGAAAGTACTATAACGCCAAGCGGTGTAATTGCTGTAAGTTATAAACGGGATGGAGAAGTTAAAACTGGAACTATTGGAGAATAAAATCTAGATTTATGTGTTAATGATTTCAAACTGAATTAAAATCCAGCACTCGAATATAATTCGATAGAAGGCTTTTTATTATATAAGGCAAATCATAGAACTTTTACTAAAAATTATATAAGACATTTTTTTGCTGATTAAAGTAATTTTATTGTACGATAATTAGAATACTAAATTCTTTTTAAAACAATTAAAACAGCAAAATCATGCAAAAGAACATTACACGTTTGTTAATGGTATTCGTAATACTATTTTCATTTACAAGTTGCGAAGTTATTGGAGACATTTTTAAAGCCGGAATGGGATTCGGGATATTTATCGTAATCTTTATTGTTGCGATCATTATTTGGATCTTCGCCAGACTTTTCAAAAAATAAACATAAAAAAATCCCGATCGCAAAACGATCGGGATTTTTTTTATACGCTCTTACAATATTATAAATTGTACATCTTCTTTCTCAATTCCTGAATTTTTTCATCATCCAAGTACTCATCAAACGTCATATAGCGATCGATAACTCCATTTGGCGTTAACTCCACTACTCTATTACCAACAGTCTGAGCAAATTCGTGGTCATGTGTGGTAAAAATCACAGAACCTTTAAAGTTTTTCAAAGAGTTGTTAAAAGCTGTAATCGACTCTAAGTCTAAGTGATTGGTTGGTTCGTCAAGCATTAAGATGTTAGCGCGTTCCATCATCATTCTAGAAAGCATACAACGTACTTTTTCTCCTCCAGATAACACTCGGCTTGTTTTTAAAGCTTCTTCTCCTGAGAAAATCATTTTCCCTAAGAAACCTCTAATAAAAACCTCATCACGCTCTTCTTCTGTTTTAGCATATTGGCGCAACCAATCTACTAGTGTTAAATCATTTTCAAAAAACGAATGGTTTTCAGCTGGCAAATACGCTTGATTTGTTGTAATTCCCCAATCAAAAGTTCCAGAATCTGCTTTTTGGTTGTTATTTAAAATTTCGTAGAAAGCTGTTGTAGCACGTGAATCTTTAGAAAAAAGAACGATTTTATCGCCTTTTGCCATATTTAAATCAACATCTTTAAACAAAAGATCACCATCAATAGACGCCGATAAATTTTCAACGTTTAAAATCTGATCTCCAGCTTCACGATCTTGATCAAAAATAATCGCAGGATAACGACGGCTCGATGGTTTGATTTCAGAAATATTCAATTTAGAAATCATTTTTTTACGAGAAGTTGCTTGTTTAGATTTTGCAACGTTCGCACTAAAACGACGAATAAATTCTTCAAGTTCCTGTTTCTTTTCTTCTGCTTTTTTGTTTTGCTGTGCACGTTGTTTTGCCGCTAATTGGCTAGACTCGTACCAGAAAGTATAATTTCCTGAATAGTGATTAATTTTTCCAAAATCGATATCCGAAATATGTGTACAAACCGCATCTAAAAAGTGACGGTCGTGAGATACTACTATTACAGTATTTTCATAATTTGCCAAGAAATTCTCTAACCAAGCGATTGTCTCAAAATCCAAATCGTTGGTAGGCTCATCCATAATAAGCAGATCTGGGTTTCCAAAAAGTGCCTGCGCCAAAAGTACACGAACTTTGATTTTTCCCTCCAAATCACCCATTAAAGTATAATGATGTTCTTCATTGATTCCTAAGTTAGACAACATTGCAGCGGCATCAGAATCTGCATTCCAACCGTTCATTTCTTCAAACTGAACTTGAAGTTCTCCAATTCTGTCTGCGTTTTTATCGTTATAGTCTAAATAAAGCTCATCCATTTCTTTTTTAACAGCATACAAAACTTTATTTCCCATCAAAACCGTTTCCAAGACAGTATGCTCATCAAACATGTTGTGATTTTGATTCAAAACCGACATACGTTTTCCCGGTTCTAAATGAATATGTCCAGAAGTTGGGTCGATATCGCCTGAAATGATTTTTAGAAATGTTGATTTTCCAGCACCATTGGCTCCAATAACGCCGTAAATATTTCCGTGAGTGAATGTGGTATTTACTTCGTCAAACAAAATTCGTTTGCCAAATTGAACTGATAAATTATTGACTGTTAACATGAATGTCTTTTTAATTAATTTCGTGCAAAAGTAGTGAAAAAGGTTCAGAGTTGCAAAGGTGTCATGATGTGAAATGTAAATTGTAAAATATAAAATGATTATCCTAAAAACATCTAACTTCTAATCTTTTACAATTTACTTTCCTTGGTCAGCGCAACTTCCAGACTTTCAAAATTCGGAAGGACTTTAGCAATCAAACCTTCTTTATTTAAAATAAAATGTGTTGGAAATGAATTCAACTGCAAAGATTCATTCATATATTCTTTCATATCTGGAACTACCGAATATGACAATGGTTTTCTAGCCAAAAATGTTTTTAATTGTTCTGGTGAATCTTCGGCTAAACTCATAAAAACAATATCTTTTCGATCTTTGTATTCTTCAACCAATTTATTGACTTGCGGAAATTCTTTTATACAAGGTGTACAATGAATGTACCAGCATTTTATCACGATAATTTTTCCTTTCATGGATTCGTTGGTCACTAAATTTCCATTTAAATCCTTAAAGGAGAATTTCGGAAAAACAATTCCTTCCATTTTATAATTTTTGTAAGCGTCAAAACCAATCTGATTGATTGTTGCTTTGATGCTTGTATCTGTCTTTGGCAGAATTTTGAACAACTTATAATAGAATGTAGAGTTATCTGTTTTTAACCGAATTGGAATAAAATTTCCATTTGCTAATTGATCCAAAAAAGCCTCTTTTGAAATTTCTTTAGAAGAAGAATCAAGAGCTGTAAAATCTCGCGAAAGCATTATTTTTTTATTCTGATAAACCGACCATTCCGTATAACTTTTCTGAATTTGAATGGGATCAACTTCAGGATTTCCGAATTTGTTTTGGGCCGAACAGAAATTAAGAATTAAAAGAAAAGTATTTATGTAAATGAATTTATGCATGAATTTTAATCAGATATAATGAGATTCAAAAGTACTTAAAAATCTATGGAGTTTTTTAGAACAAAACTTTTACTTTTTTACAACTACAATGACAGCTTGGCTAATTTTGATAATTTCACTGTGTAAAAAATATAATTAAACAGATTGTCATTCTTTTTTGAAAGTTTATTTAAATGTTGATGTGATTTCCTTATATTCGCAAAAAATTCTGACTAAAAATGACGTTTCCTTTTCAATTTGAAATTTTTGAAAAAACTTTTTACTGGCATTTTATATTTGAAACGTTAGCTTTTTTTGTTGGAATAAGAATTTATTATTTTCTAAGAAAGAGAACTCAAGATTCAATATCAGACACCAATCGTTTAGTTATTATGATCGGAGCAATGGTTGGAGCGTTGATCGGATCGCGATTTATTGCTTTATTAGAAAATCCATCTCAAATAACCCATCAAACTTTTTTAACCTTATATCAAAATAAAACGGTTGCAGGCGGCTTTCTAGGAGGATTATTTGGTGTCGAGCTTATAAAAAAAGCGATTGGAGAAAAATCTTCGTCGGGAGATTTATACGTAATTCCAATAATAACAGCTCTGTTTATTGGACGTATCGGATGTTTTTCGATGGGAATGGCAGAACCTACTTACGGTATAGAAACTAACTTTTTTACAGGAATTAATTTAGGTGACGGTTTAAAAAGACATCCTATTGCATTATATGAAATGTTTTTCATGATTCTGCTTTTTATCTTTTTTCAAAGTATAAAAAATAAAGCGCTGCTGAATGGTGACCGTTTTAAAATCTTTATGATTTTATATTTTCTGTTTCGTTTTTTAATTGAATTTTTAAAACCATACGAGCCTTTGCTGCTTAATTTGAGCAGTATACAATGGAGCTCTATTTTAATTTTTGTTTACTATTGGAAATTTCTTTACAAGGAATTTTCCTTTAGCTATAAATAAAAAACGTACTTTATAACATAAAAATATTTTAATGAAAACTCGCGACTATATATTTTACGATTACACCAAGAGTCTATGTCATCAATGTCTGGCACTTGTAGATACAAAAATTGTATTTCAGGACGATAAAGTTTGGATGCTCAAACATTGTAAAACACATGGTGAATCAAAGTCGATGATTGCGGATGATGTAAATTATTATAAACAATTACGTAATTACAACAAGAAGTCTGAAATGCCCTTAAAATTCAATACAAAAGTGCATTACGGATGTCCTTACGACTGCGGATTATGTACAGATCATGAACAGCATTCTTGTCTGACGATTGTAGAAGTTACAGACCGATGTAATTTAGCATGTCCTACTTGCTATGCAAACTCAGCTCCAAACTATGGAAGACACCGGACTTTAGAAGAAATAGAAAAAATGTTTGATGCTGTTGTGGCTAATGAAGGAGAACCCGATGTTGTTCAGATTTCTGGAGGAGAACCAACAGTACATCCAGAATTTTTTAAAATTTTAGATATAGCCAAAAGCAAACCAATCAAGCATTTAATGCTTAATACAAATGGTATTCGAATTGCAAAAGACATCAAATTTGTAGAAACATTGGCCACGTATATGCCTGACTTTGAAATTTATTTGCAGTTTGACAGTTTTAAACCAGAAGTATTAGAAAAATTACGAGGTGAAGACCTAACAGAAATACGCAAAAAAGCAATAGAAAATTTAAATCAGTTTAATATCTCAACCACACTAGTAATCACACTTCAAAAAGGAGAAAATGACGATGAGATTGGAAAAATAATTGAGTATGCATTACAACAGAAATGTGTTCGTGGTGTCACTTTTCAACCTACACAGGTTGCAGGCAGAAATGACAACTATGATGATATTTCGGGAAGAATAACCTTGACAGAAGTACGAAGAAAAATTTACGAGCAATATCCTCTTTTTACACCTCAGGATCTCATTCCTGTTCCTTGTAATCCAGACGCTTTGTGTATGGCATATGCTCTTAAAATAGATGGCGAAGTTTTTCCAATGACTCATTTAATAAACCCAGAAGATTTGTTAAACAACTCAAAAAATACAATTGTTTTTGAGCATGATGAAAAGCTAAAAACACATATGCTTAACTTATTTAGTACTGGTATTTCTGTGGATTGTGCAGAAGGAGAATTTAATGAATTGATGTGCTGTCTGCCAAGAGTTCAGTCAGATACCTTGAATTATAATAATTTATTTCGAATTTTAATTATGAATTTTATGGATGCCCATGATTTTGATGTAAGAGCTGTAAAAAAATCATGTGTTCACATTGTAAGCGATAAAATGAAAATTATTCCTTTCGAAACCATGAATTTATTTTACAGGGATAATAAAATTGAAAAAATCCGACAAGAATTAACTGTCTAGTTGTTTAAATTAGTCTGAAATATGGAAGCATTAATATTTATTGGCGTTATTTTTACAGCAATGTTCTTGATTGGTCTAATTGGTTTAATTTTTAGAAAAGAAGACAAAAAATTTTATCTAACCCTAATGTTAATTCCTATTGTCATTACCGTAATTGGATTTGGAACATGTGCCTTAATAATAAGCGGTCTGTAACTTTATAGTTTAACTCACCTAAAAAAAAGATCTAAATATGGGAGATTTTTTAGTTTTTACAGGAGGCCTAATTGCCTTAGCAAGTATACTTGCTTTTTTTATCGGATTATTGCGTTTGATATTTATATCAGATGACAAAAATACATCATTAAAAATCATCTTGTATTCTGTGGTTGGTTTTGTAATTGGCTTTGGTACATGTGCTGCAAATTTCTCATTGGGAGGAATGCACTAAAAAAAACCTGGCAATAAAATTGCCAGGTTCATAATGCTCTCGTCTAGGTGAAAACCAAATAACAAATCACCCAAACTCGATACATTTATTCGAAATATAAAATCAGATTAAAAAATAAATAACCAAACTCAATTTTAACCTCCCCAATTTTGTATTTCTAAATTTTTCATTCATTATAACTTAGTTTAAAAAGTTTATTACTTTGAATGATTTTTTATTTCCTGCTTTGTCTGTTACCACAACTATAAACAATTGTTTAGTAGTGAAACTTTGGTTATGCAGCAGTACTTCTCTACTGTTTTGAACGTTTTTATAACTTACTAATGATTGACCGATTGTGTTGAATACATCAACTTGGGCAATATCTTCTGAGTCATTTGTAACTGATAAGGCATCATTTTTAAAATAGGCTATCGTTGCATTGCTTTTTGAAGAAATATCACCTAGAGCTAATGTTTTTGCTGCTAACTGCGATGCGAAATAAGCGGCATACGCTTTAGATAATTCAGATGAATTACCACAAGAAGATGCATCCCAGTTTACAGACCAAGTCATTAAACCTCTTAAAGAAGGATATGGTCCGCCTGGCTGCATAGTGTATGTTCTTCCTGAAAAAGTGGTTCCATTTCTTAAATAATCCATAGCACTAATCCCCTCTGCTGGAGTTATATAACCGCTTCCTGCGGCACTTGGACAAGCTGGTAATGCAATAAGAACTTTTGAGGCTGGTAAACCATCAAAATGCATTCCTGTTGTACCAATATTATACCCTTTTATAACCATATCAGTTAGGGCTGTTACCATATTTGCTCTCTTAGCTGAACCATAATATTGGCCATCTAATCCGTTTTCTCCTCCTGTATTATACAATTGAACAGCTAACAAATCCAATTCATTACGCAAGTTTTGAATGATTGGCAGGAAAGACCCAAAAGTATCCGTATAGGTAGAATATCCTCCTTGTACGTATTGTGTTTCTGGAGCTGCAGTTAATAAAAATCCAGGGCCATAGTAAGCTTTTAATTCTTTGCAGGCATCTACTATGTTTTTTAATCTTGGATAAGCAGAAATACCTGTATAAGAAATATCTCTTAAACCTCCTGCATTAAAATTCATCGATCCGCCTTCAAAATCCAAATCAACTCCATCAAATTGATACTCATCAATAATGGCTTTTAGACCATTAACAAAAATATTTTTTTGAGTTACATTGTCCAAAACAACATGACCATTTTGACCACCGATAGAGACAATAACAGGAACGCCGCTATCTCTTAATGATTTTATATCATTTTTCAACAATTGCTTATTGAAAACACCATTGGTCAAATATCTAGTATCATTTGTGGTTAATACAGGTGTATAACCATCACGATTAACGGTTTCTACGAAAGAATAATCAACTACGTTAAACTTACTTCCCACCATTTGAGAAAAATATAAAAATGGAGCTGAAGTATTTTCCCAAGAATGTGCATATCCTAAAATAACTTTAGACGGAAGCGCAATAAATCTATTAGTGCTTACCGGGGCAATTTTAATTGTATTGTTTAATGTAGTCACAGCAGCTTTATCATCTGTTGCTTTGATTACAACTGGATAATCCTGATAAGCAGATGGTGTGAAATTATAGGTATAAGTATTATTTGTACCTGCTGTCATATTAAATGTACCACCATTTATTGTGATAGTAACACCAGAAACTGATCCGTCACTATCAACAGCTGTCACCGAAATTGGCACAACTTGAAAAGAACTTTGGTTTACAGTAGTATTCGATGGTGAATTCCATGTAATTACAGGCGCTGCATTTGGGCAGTTTGCACCTGAACAATTTAATGTAAAACTATATGTTTTTGAATCTGTTGTTCCGTTTGATGCAGTAGCCGTTACGGTTAAAGTGTGATTAAGCGAAAACTGATTTGCTGCTGGTGTCCAAGTCGATGTATAAGTTCCTGCAGAGTTAGTCGCACTCAAGCTTTGTCCGTCTAAACTAAATACTACAGATGAGATTGTAGTGGCATCAACAGCACTTAATCCAACACTTGCAACAAAATTAATTGCCGATCCTAAATTTATAGCAATCGCCGAAGCTGTTGGTGCTGTAATGGCAACTACTGGGGTCGTTACAACCGCCGTTTGTCTATTAAAATTATAAACCGTTGGAGTTGTTGGAACTGCAAAGTTGGCTAAGTTATTTGGATAATAAGTCACTTCACCATTTTCCCATGAATTCAATTTTAAACTTGATATAGTTGAATATCCTGCTAAAGCTGAATTGTTATAGCTAAAATTTCCTGAAGCATCTGTAGTTGCAATAATACTTACATAACCGTGTGTATTATCCGTCCAAGGTAAAATCAGTTCTACTTTTGCACCAGAAACTGGAGCCGAACCATTTTTAACTGTTCCGCTTATTAAGTTTCCACTCGTAACATTTTGAGTAAAATTCAATGTTTTATTTGCATTAATTGCACTATAAACTGTGGAAGCCGGACTAAAACTTAAACCGGTTTTTGCAGCGGTTACAATATAATCTGAGCCTGCCACTAAATTAGCAACAGTATAATTTCCAGAAGCATCTGAAGTTGCTGTTAAAGTAGTTGTTCCAGAAGTAGCAGAAACTGTAACGCCAGAAACGGCAGTTGTTCCATTTTTTGTCGTTCCGCTTACTGTATAATAAACTGGAGTTACAACCTGAGTAAAATTCAATGTTTTGTTTGAACTTATTGCATTGTAAACCGTTGAAGCCGGCGTAAATGTTAATCCAGCTTTTGCAATTGTTACAGTATAATTTGATCCCGAAACCAAATTAGCAACACTATAATTTCCTGAAGCATCTGAAGTCGCTGTTAAAGTAGTTGTTCCTGCAACTGCTGAAATCGTTGCGCCAGAAACCGGAGTTGCTCCGTTTAAAACTGTACCGCTAACTGTATAATATACTGGAGTAACAACCTGAGTAAAATTCAACGTTTTGTTTGAACTTATAGCGCTGTAAACTGTCGATGCCGGAGTAAATGTTAATCCAGTTTTTGCAATAGTTACAGTGTAATCTGAACCTGCTGCTAAATTAGCAATACTATAATTTCCTGAAGCATCAGAAGTTGCTGTCAAAGTTGTTGCTCCTGAAACTGCCGAAATCGTTGCTCCTGAAACTGGAGTCGCTCCATTTAAAACTGTTCCACTTACTGTGTAATAAACCGGAGTTACAACCTGAGTAAAATTCAACGTTTTATTTGAACTTATCGCACTGTAAACCGTTGAAGCCGGTGTGAATGTCAAACCTATTTTTGCAATTGTTACAGTATAATTTGATCCTGAAACCAAATTAGCAATACTATAATTTCCTGAAGCATCAGAAGTTGCTGTCAAAGTTGTTGCTCCTGAAACTGCCGAAATCGTTGCTCCTGAAACTGGAGTCGCTCCGTTAAGAACTGTTCCGCTAACTGTATAAGTTGTTGTAACTGCACCAGTATTAAAATCGTAAACTGTTGCTGTAGCTGGAATAGGGAAATTTGCCAAATTAGAAGGCAGATAAGTTATATCTCCATTCTCCCAAGTATTTAATTTTAGGCTTGAAATAGTAGCATAACCTGCTAGAATAGCATTATCAAAACTGTATTTTCCTTGTGCATCTGTAACTGCAAGCTTACTTAAATATTGATGAGTACTATCTGTCCAAGGCAAGATCAATTCTACTTTTGCACCAGAAACTGGAACTGTACCATTTTTAACTGTTCCGCTAATTTTGCTGGCTCCAACTACAATGACATCTTGCGTGAAATTCAATGTTTTGTTGGCAATTAAATTAGTATAAACTGTTGAAGCAGGTGTATAAGTTTGTCCTGTCAAGGCAGCTGTTACTGTATAATTTCCAGCAGAAGGCAAACTAAGTAAATAAACACCGCTTGCATTAGAAACAGCAGTAAAAGTTCCTCCTGTAGAAGTTGCTGTAACGGTTACACCTGAAACCGGAGTTGTATTGTTTAAAATAGTACCGCTTACGGTATAATAAACAATCGGGGCACTTTGAGTAAAATTCAACGTTTTATTTGCATCGATTGCAGTATAAACTGTTGAAGCTGGCGTATATGAAAATCCGGTTTTTGCAGCTGTAACTGTAAAATTAAGTCCAGCAGTCAAACCTGCAACGCTGTAAACACCGCTTGCATTAGAAACTGCTGTTAAAACTGTAGCTCCAGAAGTTGCAGAAACTGTGGCTCCAGAAACTGGAGTTGTTCCGTCTAAAACTGTTCCGCTAACTGTATATGTTGGCTGCGTTCCATTAATAACAACTGCCGTTTGATTAACTGTTACATTTGTCAATGTTACAGGAGTAAAAGTATAAGTAGCTTTTAAAGCTGTTAGTGTATAATTTTGTCCTGAAGTTAAATTGTTAAATGTAAAATTACCTGCTGTAGAAACTACAGTCTGCAATACTGCATTACTTGCGTTGCGTAATTCAACTGTAACGTCTGGAACTAAAGCTGTTCCGTTTTTAACAGAACCCGAAATACTTACTGTTCCTGCAACAATACTTCCAAAAGAAGTATCCACTTGCGTTAGCAAAGCATTAGGAATAGAACCTCTGGTGTCTTGAGATAATTCCCAAACCATACCTCCTGCTAAATTTCTAGATTTAATGTATTGTACTTTTAAATCCATTGATTGTTTATCTTCATAAGAGATAAACTGTTTTAAAGCAGCATTGTATAAATAAGGAACTTTAGTTGTATTATCAAAATAGCGGATCCATCCGGCCGAAGCGGCAGTTGGCGTTACTAACATTGTAGTAGGATCTAGATAAGCATGTGAGTTTGTAACTGGATTTCCAACCAAATCACAGATTTCGATACTTCCTGAACGTTCGCATGCGGCAGGTCCGTCCCAAGTTCCGATTGGATTTTGCGGATTTGTACATCCTGAAACGATATCTCTTGGTGCTGAAACGAATAATCCAGGTAAATTTGGATTTGTTCCATTATTGGCAACATGATCAAATTTCTTTCCGTAGAAAGGCAATCCCATGATTAATTTATTTGCAGGAAAACCGACAACATTCAAATATTGATTGGTTAATTCATCAAGAGATTCAGATTGAGTTGCTCCATATAGAGGATCATTGGTATTGCCACTCGCGTATAAAGGTGCATTGTAGCATGTTTTGTCATACCAGTTACCTCCAAAATCATATCCAAAATAAGTGATATAATCACAATAAGTAGAAATGTCTTCTGTCATTCCGTATTGTGCTCTATTTCCTGGTCCTAAATATTGTTTGGCAACATTTCTAACGTTGTTTCCGGCAGCAATAGAAATTAACTTATTTGGCATTGCCTGACGCATTGCTTTTAACAAATACACTAAATTTTTGTTGTCGTCCGGGCTGTACTTTTGTGGAGGAATTGGCGCTCCGTTAATTACTTCAGTACCGTCTGTTCCTCCAGAAAGAGGATACTCCCAGTCAATGTCAAATCCATCAATAAAAGGATAAGTCACAATAAAGTTTGCCATGTCTGCGGCCAAAGCGGCCCTTGCAACTGGACTTGCTGCAATTGGAGAAAGATCCTGACCTTTTGTCCATCCTCCAACAGAAATTAAAATTTTTAAATGCGGATACTTTTGCTTGAGCTTCATCAAGTCATAGAAGTTTCCTTTTACTGGGGCATCCCACGGAATTCCACCTTCCATATGCTCAAAATCAGCATATGAATCTAAACATAATAACTTTGTATTCTCCGGATGGGCTGGATCATAAGTTGTCCCATAAAAAGAATAATTCAAATGCGTCAATTTACTTCCATCTATCTTCGGGATATTAAAATCCCTGGCATAAATAGACCATTGCGCATAATACCCTACTACTTTTTTACCGTGAGCTGGTTGGGCTAACGCGAGTAAGGGAAACAGTAACAAAAAAAGCAATCTGTAATAATGTTTCATAATTAATTAATATTGGTTAATAGAAAATAAATATTCCAGTACGATATACTAAATGCGAAAATGCAGCACTTAAAACAACAACTGGGGTTTCAGTCGACTGCAGGTTGGAAAATTGCAGTCAATTGGAAATTAATTCATTACTTCTAAAAATAAATATTACTATTACCGATTTCATCCATAATTCAGTAGCGAATAGCAGTGATTGATATTTATTTAATTTTTTAAAAAAATTAGTATTAAATACAGGCAGATAAATTTGGGGACAACTCATCAATCTTAAATACTTTTGTTTGTCATGTTTTTGTTTCTATTCTTTTTATTTGGTTTTAAAGTTGTTACTATTTGGTTATTTTTTTGGTATTATTTTTTATCAATAAGGTTTAAATTTCAGCAGTTTACCATATTTTATCTCTACCAGAAATTGCTGGTAGAGATAAAAAAAGCTCATGGTAACAAAACATACTAAACACTAATTCAAACCAAACTCTTTTATAATAATTTTTTCAAACTTTTGTAAACTCCAAGCTCAACATCTGCATGGTCTTTCGAGTTGCATTGTTCTATTAAATTTTTCAGATCTTCTCCTTTTAGAGTTGATTTATTATCTAAAACAAGCAATAGTTCCTGCGATGCATCATTTAATTTTTTAGACAAAGGCAAAACTGGCTGTATTAGCGGTGCATTGGCACTTAATTCAATTAATCCTTTGTTTACAGCGATCCATTTGGAGAAAAACGCTGCTAATTTTGCTTTATTCTCGGGCGATTTATTTGCTAAGTATTGTGTAACAGTTTCATCAAAAGCTACTGCATCTTTTGCATCTGGCGTACATGCATCTGCAAAAAGTGTCAGAGGAGAATACATTTGATATTCAATTCCTCCTTTATTTCTTGTATATCCTTTTAGAGGTTCGCATACATTCGAGAATTCGTTTATTGATTTTATATTTTGATTGTTTGCGATATTTCTTAAAATCACTGCTTTATTACGAATATGTGTCAATCCTAAATCTTCTAATCTGAAAGAAACCACGTCAAGACGTCTTCTCATACTAGCTAAATCTGTAATATCTTCAGCAGACCATAGTCTTTCCGCAATTGCAGCAGTTCTCGGCCAAAGTCTAGAATCGATAGTTGTTGGCGATACAAGTTCTGTCCACATTGTAGCTTCACCGCCCAGTATTCTGGCTTTTTCTTCTGCTGATAAATCAGCTCCTTTTGGCATTGGATCATTCAGATAATGACTTTCAACCGGATACATTAAATCAATATAATAGCCGTTTGATAAAACTGTTTTATATCCTTTTTTAACTGCATCAACTAAAGATTGTCCGGCAACAACACCTTCGTTTGGACCTCTCCAAGAATGGATGATAGCTTCTTTTGACATGTTTTTAGTCAAAATTTCTTCCCACCCCATTAATTGTTTTCCATGTTTTTTAAGCATTGGCACTAACTGCATAGTAAAATAAGTCTGCAATTCATGATTTGTAGCCAGCTTGTTTTTCTTTTTAAACTCTTGAATTTTCGGATTGGCATCCCAATCTTTCCCTTCGTTTTCATCTCCCCCAATATGAAAATAATCTCCTGGAAATAATGGACACACCTCATCAAAAAGTTCACTTAATATTTGATATGTTTTAGGATTTGAAGGATCTAATGTTGGAGAAAAAATTCCAGCATTTCTTTCAATTCCATAGGTAGCAATTGCTGTACCTTGAATATTTTTTTCAGAAGTTCCGCCTGTCAGCGTAATCACTTTGCTTCCAATTTCTGGATAAGCTGTTAATATAGCCGATCCGTGACCCGGAACATCTATTTCTGGAACGATCAAAATACCGCGTTCATCAGCATACTTTACGATATTTTTAATTTCCTCTTGTGTGTAATACAAACCATCCGAAGCTAATTCAATTAATTTTGGATGTTTTTTCATTTCTATTCTCCAGCCTTGATCATCTACTAGATGCCAATGAAAAACATTCATTTTCATTGCTGCCAATCCATCAATATTTCTTTTGATAACATCAACCGGCTGAAAATGTCTTGAGGCATCAATCATTAAACCTCTCCAAGTAAATCTTGGAAAATCTGAAATCTGCGAATTCGGAAAATAAAATGAATTACTATTGTTTTGCAGCAATTGCAGTAACGTTTCTAAACCGTGCAATGCTCCTAAATCGCTCGAAGCATTAAGCGTAATTTTGTTTTGCTTGATGTCTAGATGATAACTTTCATCTTCATATAAACCAATCTTGCCGCTTTTGGTACAATTGATTTGAAGTTCTGCTGTTGGAACTTCATTTAATTTACCAATAAAACCCTGCTCGAAAAAAATACCAGTTCTACCATCTAAGCGTCGCAAAAAACGAGTAACCCCGCCAAAAATTCTTTGATTTGGGTTTCCGGTAATATTTACTTTAAAACTTTTAGTTAAAGCAAAAATCCCATCGTTTAACACAACACTTTGAGGCCATGGCATAAGATTTAATTGCTCTTTTTGAATTTGAGCACTAGATGTTATACCCGCTAGCAGTAGGACTAATAAATATTTCATTTTATAATGTTTGAAAAGATGTTACCCACAGATAACATTAATAAATGGCTAAAAGAAACAAAACTCAGAATGACTTTTAGTGAACCTCACTCATCATTATAAATCAATCTGAATTTTGAATTTGATTCGCTCTAACCGAACCTTAAAAAATTATTTTAGTAATCAAAACGTTTGAAAGCTTCGATTGCTTCGTATTCTGCCAAACCTAATTCATCATAAAGAATGGCGGTATTTTTATTACGGTCTTCTGCCCTAACCCAGAATTCTCTTGAATCATTTCCTTGGAACATCACTCTGTCTTTTTGAGACTGGTGATACAAAATGGCGTGGCGTTTCAGCAGTACTTCTGATGGAGAAAGCGGAACAGCCATGTCAATTTCATGAATATCCCATTCGTGCCAAGCTCCTCTGTAAAGCCATAACCAGCAGTCATCCATATATTTTTCTGGCTTTAATTGTTTCATTGCTGCAAAGATAGCGTTCAAACAAACCTCATGTGTTCCATGCGGATCAGCAAGATCTCCTGCAGCAAATACCTGATGCGGTTTGATTTTGGCAATAATATCTTTTACAATAGCAATATCTTCTGGCCCTAACGGATTTTTCTTAACCTGCCCTGTTTCATAAAAAGGAAGATCTAAGAAATGTGTATTTTCATCTTTTAATCCGATGTATCTTGTTGCTGCATAAGACTCCCTTCTTCTGATAAGTCCTTTCAATTTTCGAACTTCAAGAGAATCAATTTGGTTTTCAGATTTATTATTTAAAAATTCAATTACAGATTTGAAGTTTATTGCACTTGCATTTTCACCAACAAAATCTTTCGCAACTTCAGCAAATTTCAATGCTTCATCATCTGTAACAGCTATATTTCCAGAGGTTTGATATACAACATGTACATCGTGGCCTTGTTTTATCAATTTTGAAAAAGTTCCTCCCATAGAAATCACATCATCATCTGGATGCGGACTGAAAAGAATCACTCGTTTTTTTGCAGGATTTGCTCTTTCCGGACGATGTGAATCGTCAGTATTTGGCTTTCCGCCTGGCCATCCTGTAATGGTATGCTGCAATACATTAAACATATTAATATTTAAATCATAAGCAGAACCTTCCTGTGCCAAAAGATCAGACATTCCGTTATTGTTGTAATCACGGTCTGTTAATTTTAAAATAGACTGTTTTGTTTTTTGGCATAACCAAACAATCGCTTTGCTTTTTAATTCATGCGTCCAGATGCATTCTCCAACCAACCAAGGTGTTTTAAAACGTGTTAATTCTGAAGCTGCAGACTGATCCAATACAAATGTTGCATTAGAATGATTTTGCAAAAATGTAGCAGGAACTTCTGAACTGATATCACCCTGAATAGTCCTTTTGATGATATCGGCTTTATTTTGTCCCCAAGCCATTAATACAATTCTTTTTGATCTCATGATGGTAGAAACTCCCATTGTGATCGCTCTTTTTGGAACATTATCAATACCATTAAAGTCAGATGAAGCATCGACTCTTGTAATGTGATCCAGTGTAATAATACGAGTACCAGAGTTGATGTGAGATCCCGGTTCATTAAAACCTACGTGACCTGTACGCCCGATACCTAATAGTTGAAAATCAAGACCTCCTGCATTTTTAATATTCATTTCGTAATCAATGCAATATTGATTTAATTCATCAATAGAAACTGTACCATCTGGAATATTAACATTTTGGGGATTAATATCAATATGATTAAAAAGGTGCTGATGCATAAAATAGTGATAGCTCTGATTGTTTTCTTTTGTCATCGGATAATATTCATCCAGATTAAAAGTGATTACATTGCTAAAACTTAAGCCTTCTTCTCTGTGCATTCTAACTAATTCCTCATATACTTTTATAGGAGAAGAACCTGTTGCCAAACCTAATACGCAAGATTTGTTTTTTTCTTGTTTAGATCTAATTAACTGAGCGATTTCCTGCGCTACAATTATTGACGCTTCAGCAGAACTTTTGAAGATTTCGTTGTGAATTTTTTCGAATCTTGTTTCTTCAAATTTTCCTGCGCTTTTATAGCTGATATCAGGTTTTATTTCTAAAGCACTTTTCATTTTTTTCTTTTTTTGTATGTACAATTTTGGTTTTTGAAATGGTATAAGCAATTTGCACTGCTTATACCATTTGCTAACCAAACTTAAATTCTTTATTCTTTTATTCTTAGAAATTTGCTTTGTTAACATCCCACCAAACTCTTGTGCCTCCATTGTCTGCTCCGCCAAGTTTAGAAACTCCGGTCGCAACACCACCAGCATTTCCAGCTTTCTCAGAGTTAACAAAATTGACTCTTCTTACACCAAACTCAGTAGTGATTGTTCCACCACTATAGTTTTTAAGTACAGGGAAAAGTTTAGGATATCCTGTTCTTCTGTAATCAGACCATGCTTCTTGTCCTTCTGGGAAACCAGCAATCCATTTTTGAGTAATGATTTTTTGCAGCTTCACTTCGTTAGTTGCCGCATCATCCCAAGCAATAGTAACATTGTTTAATGCTGGTGAATTATTTTCAGGGAAATTTGGATCTACATATGCAACAGCAGTTTTTGTATTATCCGCAATATAGGCAGCTGCTCCTGAAGCTCCTCTTTGCTCGAATGAACTTGAAATACCCAACTCATATAATGATTTAGCATCTCCGCCCATATTCCAGCCTCTTAAAGCACCTTCTGCTCTTAAGAAATAAGCTTCAGCAGTTGTAAATAAGTAAATTTCTTTTGATCTTACAACAGCTCCAATTCCTGAAAAATCTTGGTGATCTGATTTTGCTGCAATTGCAATACCTGTACGAACTCCTTTATACTGCCCTGGAAATTGAGTCGAAGTATCAAAGAAGGTAGCAATTCTAGGGTCATTATATCCTTTTAAGATAGACTCCATATCAGCAGACATACGAATATCTAACCAAGAATTACTAATTGTTGCAATAGGGTTTGTATAAACTGGAGATACAATTTTAAACGCATCAGCATTTGTAGTCATAACTCCAAATTTTTGTGCAATTGCTTTTTCAGCTTGTGTTTTAGCTAAAGTTGGATTAACTTTTACAATTCGCATTGCCAATCTTAAACGCAGCGTGTTAGCAAATTTAACCCAAGCTTTATAATCTCCTCCGTAACCTGACAAGTCAGTTGAGGTAAAAGTCGAAGGCTCAGCTGCATCAACTCTTTTTGTTAATTCAGCAACAGCAGTATCTAACTCTGCAAACATTTGGTTATAAACTTCTTCTTGAGAATCATAAGCAATAGTTGCACCTGATGTACCAAATTGAGAATAAATAATTGGTCCAAAAGTATCTGTAACTCTATGCATTCCTTCTACTTTCAAAATCAATGATAAAGCATAAAACTGATCATATTTACCTTTAGATTTGTTAGCAATATCATATGCATTAAACATTACATTTTGATATGCATAATCCCAAATAAATCCGTTCCAGCCATCAACTAATGAATAGGTTGTATTGTTTATTCCTCCTGCAAAACCTGTAGGAGTTGCCATATAGCCAGACCAGATATCACAACTTAATCCTTGCTGTAATTGATAAACCCATTCTGGAGTTAAAACCTGAATATTATTAAACATAGGTGCAAATCCACCTTTGATATGATTAAAATCTTGCTCTAATAATTGAGGCGTAATACCATTTTGGTTGGTATTGATTTCCTCAAAATTATCTGTACAGCCTACCGCAGCCAGTAATGACATGCAGATAGCTACTTTTGTTATTTTTGTATTTAGTTTCATGTTTTTAGTATTAGAAAGTTACATTTAAATTAAGACCGATACTTCTAGTAGATGGCAAACCATAAATATCTACCCCTTGTAAGCCTTGACCAGTACTTAATGCAATATTTGGATCAAAAGGAGCATCTTTGTAAATAAAGAATAAGTTTCTAGCAATTAACGAAACACTAGCTGTTTGAATAAAAGGCAATGCTTTTGCATTGAAACTATATCCGATAGAAACCTCTCTAACACTTACATTTGTTGCAGAATAAACATATTCACCAGTAATTCCTGCTCTACCTCCAACTTGAGTGTAATAAGATTGTGCATCCATTTTTGTTACTGCTGTTCCATCAGGTTTAACTGCATTGATTGTAACTCCACCTGCATTTCTAGCATCTCCTGTTACTTTAGAAACTCCAAATGAATCATTTTGAGCTTGAGTCAAACTCATAACATCCCCGCCAAAACGGCCGTCAAGCAATACATTTGCGAAGAAAGATCCAAATTTGAAAGAGTTAGAAAAACCTAACATAAAATCAGGATTTGAGTTACCAACTGTTTCGAAACCGGTTTTTTGGAAAGTTCCATCATCATTCAATAAAATTCTTCCCTGAGTATCTTTTTTAAAGTTGATTCCTTCGATTACACCGTAAGGCTGTCCTTCAATTAATGCATATCTGTAACTGTTTACACCTGCATCAGTCAAGTTTACTCTTCCTCCTAATTCAGTAGGTATTTCTTTAACTTTATTTTTGTTTTGTGAGAAATTGATAGATGTTTCCCAAGAGAATTTATCTCCTCTAACGATATCAGCACCTAACACAACTTCAATACCTTTATTTTCGATACTACCTGCGTTAATACCATAATAAGTTACACCTTCTTTATTACCAACTGGTGCTAAGATTTGTAAATATTGGTTTTTAGTTTCAGAATTGTAATAAGAAACTTCAAATCGCAATCTGTTATTAAACATTCTCCATTCTGTACCAAGCTCATATTCTGATTTTAATTCAGGTTTTAAAGTTGTACCTTCTTTAGGACCAGCAGATGGTTTTGGATCAGAGATACCTGGATTATAGTAATAAGTTGGAGATGTAATAAAAGGATAAATATCGTTACCAACTTGTGCATAGGTAGCACGAACTTTTCCAAAATTAATCCATTCCGGTAATGTTGTCATTTCGCTGATCAATGCAGTTAAACCAACTGAAGGATAAAAATAACTTGGTGTACCAGTATTTACTAATGTAGATGACCAGTCATTTCTTCCTGTAAGATCTAAGAACAACATATCTTTATAACCAAATGTTGTAGCAGCAAATACAGACTGAACTTCTCTTTGAGAATCAACAGTTTGATAATTTCCTGAGTTATTATTAAAATTATGCAAAGTAAACCAGTTAGCATATTGTAATCCTGCGCTGATTCCTGAATCTAAAATTGTTTTTTGATTCGTTAAAGTATTAGTGATACTTGTTCCAACGTTTGCAGTAAAACTAAAATCATCACCAATTTTTGTATTGATTGTTGCAATTAAATCAGCATAACGTTGCGTGCTTAAAGCATTTTCGTTGTAGTATCTACCGTTTACATTAGAAAGAGTTCCTTGAGTTGTAGCGTAGATTTTTTTATCAAAAGAACTTGTTACTCTATTATAGCTGTATCTAGAAGCTATAGTTAACCAATTATTTGCTTTGTAAGATAATGCTAAAGCGCCATTAAAGAAATCATTTTTATCTTCAGATCTATTTCTGTTAATTGCCCAGTATGGATTTTGCATAATATCTCTATTAGTCATCCAGTTTTGTGCCATTAAATTTCTAGTAGGATCAAAAACCTCATAATTATCTTTGTAATAATCAAAGTCATTACCTCTTGGCATTAAATAAACTCCTGTTAAAGGATTGAAATAAAATCCATTAACTGGCTTATTAACAATATTTTGACTTGTATAATTTGCATTTGCAGAAAAAGTTAACTTATCTCCAAAGAATTTAGCCGTTTGTCTGATTCCAAAGTTGTTTTTCTTAATACTATTTCCTGGAGTAATTCCTGTACCAGAAGTATTAGCATATGAAAACGCAGTTGTAGAATTGTCAGAAGCCATTGAATAACCTAATGAAGTAATTTGAGTAGTTCCTGTATTAAAGAAATCTTTTACATGATCTTTAGATTTTCCAGCTGCACCCCAAGATTCATCTGCTCCAGGAGCCGCGATATAATCTGTTTGAAAATCTGGCAAGTAAGCAGCCGTTTCAAAAGTTGTTACAGAAGAAGCTGTAATATTTGCTTTACCGCTTTTTGCTTTTTTAGATGAAAGCAAAATTACACCATTAGCACCTTGAGAACCATATAATACAGAAGCGGCAGCACCTTTAAGAACTGTCATTCCTTCATAATCATCAGGATTAACTAAAGAGATAACATCACCACCATCACGGTTACCACCAGCTAAGCTACCAAAGGTATCATTTGGCTGTCCTGAACCTGAGTTCAACATCGGAATACCATCAATAACATATAAAGGTTGGCTATTAGAAACTGATGAATTTCCACGAATTACAACTTTTGTAGAACCTCCAGTACCTCCAGAACTTTTTGTTACAGCTACACCGGCAATTTTACCAGCGATAGTATTAATAACGTTAGCATCTTTTACACGAGTCAGCTCTTCTCCTTTAAGCTCTTGAGCAGCATATGTTAAAGATTTTCTTGTTTTCTTAATACCTAATGAAGTTACAACAACTTCACTTAATGCGTTAGAAGATGCAGTAACCATTTTAACGTTAATTGTAGCAGCATCACCTACAACTATACTTTGTGTTTCTAGACCAACATAGCTAAAAACTAAAGTTTGTCCTTTTTGTACCTCAATTGAGTACAAACCGTCAAAATCGGTAGTAGAACCTTTTTGACCTCCTTGTACAGCAACAGATGCCCCTGGTAATGGCATCCCATCAGAATCTGTAATCACACCCTTGACATTTTTTACTTGAGCAAGAGAAACTTGCGCCGTAAAAACAATCATAAAGATTAAGAAAATTTTTTTCATGTTTATTTATTTTGTTAGTTATGGTGTAAATTTATTCTTAACGTATTGTTAAAAAAAATAATTTATACAAACTGCCGAAAAGTTTAAACGAACGACATAAAACAATCAATAATACGTTTTTCGAAAACGTTTTCACATGAAAATATTATTCCTTTTTAAGTTTTTCTTGATTTTTTATTCAAAAGAATTGCGTTTTACCAACTAATTGTTTAAAGTTGCAGAATAATTTAGTCTTTAGCTAAATTTCACTAAACCCCTATTAATTAAGTTGAACGAAATTCAAAAACTTAAATTTGACATAAAACTTCAAAATCATATTTGGTTTTGGGGCGGTTATTTTACTCTTAACTTTTTGAGATGGGGAGCCTACTTTAATGATTATCCTTATTCATTCAAATCAAATCTAGTTGAGTTTTCATTGCACATTCCTCTAGTTTATTTTAATCTATTTGTTTTAGTCCCTCGTTATGTACTGAAACAGAAATATATAACCTATACTTTTTCACTTCTGTTAAGTCTGTTTGCTATTTATCTAATCAAAACTGCACTCACCTATTATATTATATCTGAAAATATCTGGCCCGAAGCCAATCGAGAATACCATCCTTTTGAAATCAATCATATTGTAGCTGTTTGTATTGGAGAATTGTATGTTTTAGCAATGGCATCTTCAGTTTATCTGACATTAACATGGCTGAGAGAACGCGAAAGAAACAGATCTTTGAGAGAAAATCAATTCAAAATAAAATTGAAATATTTGGAGAATCAAATTCAGCCGCATTTTTTCTTCAATACCTTAAATAATTTATACGCTTTATCACTAGAATCTTCAGACAAGGTTCCGGACGTGATTATTAAGTTATCAAAATTGATGGAATATGTTTTATATGATGTAAAAGGAACCAAGTTTGTTCCGTTAATAAAAGAAATAGATTATATTCAAAATTATGTTGAAATTGAGAAACTTCGCTTTGAAAATGTTGAAGTTACAATAAACCTAGAATCTGAAATTGAAGACATTGTTGTGCCTCCGTTAATTTTTATTTCATTAGTCGAAAACGCTTTTAAACACGGCGGATTAAATAATAGAAACTTAAAAATTAAAATCAACTGTAAAGTTATCGACAATAAATTGTTAGATTTTGAAATCCTAAATAATTTTGTAATTTCACAAAATCTAAATCCAAAAGGAGGAATTGGATTAGCCAATACCAAAAAGAGATTGAAATTAATTTACAAGAATAATTTCAGTCTAAAAAATAAGACTAAACTAAACTACTACATAATCCGTTTGCAAATACCTATCAATAATGAAGATTAAATGCGTATTGATTGATGATGAACCATTAGCTATCAAAGTGCTGCAAAATTACTTTGCCAATTTTACAGATTTTGAAGTTATTGCTACATTCAATAACTCTTTAGAAGCGCTTGATTTTATAAACAGCACGCCTGTTGACGCTGTCTTTTTAGACATCAATATGCCAATGATGACAGGATTTGAATTGATTAGTTTGATCGAAACCAAAACCAAAGTTATTATTACAACTGCTTTTAGAGAATTTGCTGCCGAAAGCTACGATCTTGATGTTTTAGATTATTTAGTAAAACCAATTCCGCTTCCAAGATTTATAAAATGCATTAACAAAATCACAACCGAATACAATTTAAAAAACAATATTAAAGTCGAAACTACAAAAGGCGATTCTCATATTTTTATTAAAGTAGATAAAAAGATGATGAAAATTAATATTGAAGAAATTTTATTTGTCGAAGGAATGAAAGAATATATTAAGGTAGTAACTCCAGACAAAACCTATATTACCCACAAATCACTGACATCTCTATCTGAAGAATTGCCCGCGGATCGTTTTCTGCGTATTCACAAATCATACGTGATTGCCTTAAACAAGGTCAAATCTATTGAAGGAAACCGAATTCAAATACAATCTTATACTATTCCGATTGGGAGAAACTACAGCAAAGAAGTAAAAAACAAAATTCTAGAATAAATTCAATTCCATATTTCGTTTTCTAACTCGGTAAAAATTAACACATTGTTGAAAAAATGATGCTGTTGGTTTAATTTTAACATTATTTGTGCCTTTTTATTTTTTTTTGATAGTCTTAACAAATATATTTACGGTCTTCAAAAAACAATAAAATTAAAAAATTAACCTTATTACAATTATGAGTTCAGAAAATGTACAAACCAAATGGGGACAGTTTATTCCCCTAGTTATCGTATTCTTCTTTTGGGGCTTTGTTGCTGCAAGTAATGACATCTTAATTCCTGTTTTTAAAACAGCTTTTAATTTATCACAGGGAGAAAGTCAATTAGTTTCATTAGCTTTTTATATCGCTTATACGGTAGGATCCTTAATTTATATGGGAATTTCTGCTGTAATCAAAGAAGATTTAGTTAACAAAATAGGATATAAAAATGGTCTTTCATTAGGTTTGCTTATCTCTGCATTAGGAACTTTATTATTTTACCCTGCAGCAAATACAGGATCGTTTCCTTTAATGTTGTCAGGTTTATTTATTGTGGCCTTAGGCTTCTCATTACAGCAAACAGTTGCTAATCCTTTGGCAATTGCACTTGGACCTATTACGACAGGATCTCAGCGTTTAACTTTAGCTGGAGGAATCAACAATTTAGGAACTACTATTGGACCGCTTATTGTGAGTTTTGCGATTTTTGGATCTAGTACAGGATCTTCAACTTTAAGCATCGAAAGTGTAAAAATTCCTTATTTAATATTAGGACTAGCATTTTTATTAGTTGCAATTTTATTGAAATTCTCTTCTTTGCCAGACAGACCAGCATTAATAGAAGAAGAAATTGCTCACGACGGATCAACTGCAAAAAAATCTGCACTACAATACCCGCAATTAGTAATGGGAATGATTGCTATTTTCCTTTATGTTGGTGTTGAAGTTTCTACAGCAAGTAATTTACCTGCATATATGGAAAGCAAATTAGGCTTTTTAACAAAAGACGTTGCGCCATACATATCATTATATTGGGCGAGTTTAATGATTGGCCGTTGGACAGGAGCTATCGAAGCTTTTACTGATAAAGCAAGCTTACAGCAAATATTACGTTTCGTTGCACCTTACTTAGCTTTTGGAGTTTTCTTAGCGGTAAATGCAATTGCAAAACACGATTTAACACCTTTCTACATTTACGGATTAATCATTTTAGTCTTAATTGCTGCTGATATTGCAAGTAAAGGAAACCCTGCAAGAATGTTGCTTATATTTTCTGCATTAGGAATCGTTGCCTTAGCTATCGGAATTTCAACAAGCGGTATTGTGAGTGTTTACGCTTTCACTAGTGTTGGTTTATTCTGCAGTACACTTTGGCCATGTATCTTTACATTAGCTGTAAGCGGATTAGGAAAAAATACCAGTCAAGGCAGCAGCTTCCTTATCATGATGATTATGGGTGGCGGAGTTATCAGCTGGTTACAAGGATTTGTATCTGAATTCATTGGTATCCAAGCCAGTTATGTTGTTGGAATTTTATGTTTTGCTTACCTTGCATTTTATGCTTGGAGCGTAAGCGGTATTCTAAGAAAACAAGGAATTAATTTCGACAAAAAACTTTCAGGAGGTCACTAAAAAAATCTTAGAAAAAATAAAAAATCCAAATTCCAATTTTAACAATTGGAATTTGGATTTTTTTTATTTCTTACTTTTAATTTTATTTTGCAGTCAAAATAGCATTCAAGTTTTTCTTAAAAACAGCCTTGTTTTGTTCTGACAATGTATAAACAACATCTTTATCAGCATGAACAATAACCTTAACAATATTAGCTGCTAGAAGTGCTTTTGGGTCTTTAATTTTCAACGTACAAGCTCCATCAAAAAAACCATCATCTTCAATTATTTTTCTGGCTTCAATTATGTTTCCATCACTTAAAACTGCTGAGATTGTCATACTGTTATTTAATGTTTTCGAATAAAAACCGTCCGCAACCAGCAAAAGTCGGTATGAATTTTTCATCTCTGGACCTTTAAACTCATGCCTTGTAATATTATATCTCAAACCTTTTGCGAGGGTTTGAAACTTAACCGTACAATCCAATTCAAAAGTGGCGACATCCCCAGCTTCATTTACTTCTTTTAAAACTCTAGCTTGCGCATGTACCTGCAAGCCAATCATTAAGAACACGAACATTGCTATTACTTTTTTCATACGCAGCTTTATTTGATGAATAAAAATAATAAAAAAAGCGCCAGCTTTTACAAGAAAAGGCAGCGCTTTAAAATATGTTTAATTCTTATTTATTTGTTACCTTTTTCAAAATCAGCTACAAATTGTGCCAATCCAATATCAGTTAAAGGGTGTTTTAATAATCCCGCAATTGCAGAAAGTGGTCCAGTCATAACATCAGCTCCAATTTTAGCACAGTTTACAATGTGCATAGTGTGACGTACAGAAGCCGCTAAAATTTGAGTTTCGTAACCGTAGTTATCGTAAATCAATCTGATTTCTTCAATTAAATTTAAACCATCTGTCGAAATATCATCCAAACGTCCGATGAAAGGAGAAACATAAGTAGCTCCAGCTTTTGCAGCCAATAAAGCTTGCCCAGCAGAAAACACAAGAGTTACATTCGTTTTAATTCCCTTATCAGAAAAATATTTTGCAGCCATTACACCTTCTTTTGTCATAGGCAATTTTACTACGATTTGGTCATGCAATTCAGCTAATTCTTCACCTTCTTTGATCATTCCATCATAATCCAACGCATTTACTTCTGCACTTACATCGCCTTCAACAAGATTGCAAATGTCAACATAATGCTTTAAGATGTTGTTTTTTCCTGTGATTCCTTCTTTTGCCATCAAAGATGGATTTGTTGTTACACCATCTAAAACGCCTAAAGCTTGTGCTTCTTTAATCTGAGCTAAATTAGCTGTGTCAATAAAAAATTTCATAATTATATCTATTTAATTGTGTTGATATTTAGGGCGTGACCACAAGAGTCGTCCTGAGTTTTTGAATCAGCTATATTTTCTAATCCGTTTCACTTCATAAAAGGATAACTCCTCTATCCCTCACGCAAATTTCGCAGCAAAATTACAATTAATAATTTTCCAAATATTAAAATCTCACAAATAATTATAACGCCCTATAATAATCTCTAAAAATAGTTTGCCTGAAATGGGTAAAAAAAACGTAATTTTAAAAAATATTATTACCCCAATAAAGTGCTAGAAGAAAATTTCAAAAAAGATATTATAAATATTGAGAACATTTCAATTGTTCCTACTTTACTTAATGTAATTTGCCAAACTACAGGAATGGGATTCGCTGCAGTAGCAAGGGTTACAGACGAGCGATGGATAACTTGTACAGTTCTTGATAATTTACAATTTGGCTTAAAAACAGGAGATGAACTGGAGTTAAAAACAACCCTTTGCGATGATATTAGAAAAAATCCAAAATCTATAATAATCGACAACGTAAGTGAAGATGCACAGTACCACGATCATCATACACCTGAAATATACAAATTTCAGAGTTATATTTCGGTACCGATAATACGCAGAGACGGAAGTTTTTTTGGGACATTATGTGCTATTGACCCAAAACCAAACCAATTAAAAGAATTTAAAGTAGGTGAAATGTTCAATCTTTTTGCTGAGCTTATTTCTTTTCATTTAACAGCAATTGAAAAAGAAGCTGAAAATGAAATCGTTTTAAACGAAAAAACTAGTCTTCTTGAAAAAACACAAGGTGAAAAGAAAGAAGTAGAAAAATTAAAATCAGACGCGGAAAAAAAGCTTATTGAAAAAAACATTTCTCTTGAAAAAATGAATAGCGAACTCGAAGCATTCAACTATATTTCAAGTCATGATCTTCAGGAACCTTTACGAAAAATTCAGCTTTTTACTGATGTTATCGAACGTGACGAAACTCAAAACTTATCTGAAAAAAGCAAAATGGCATTTCAGAAAATTAAGACTTCAGCATTTCGAATGCAGCATTTGATAAATGATCTTCTATCTTATTCTAAAACAAAATTTGACGAAAGAAAGTTTGAATTGAAAGATTTAAACATAATCGCTAATGATGTTATTGAAGACCTTAAAGAAGAGTCACAAAACAAAAATGTAATATTTAAAATTAATGAATTAGGAAAGCTTTCCGTTATTGAATTTCAATTCAGGCAATTATTATATAATTTGATAGGAAATTCATTGAAATTTGCTCATCCAGAAAGAAAATTAACCATTACCGTTACATCTGAAATTATAGAAAATGCCCAATTAATATATGATAGGCTTTCTCCAGATGTAAAATATTTTCACTTAACCGTTTCTGACAACGGTATTGGTTTTGATCCAGAATACAGCGATAAAATATTTGGTCTTTTTCAGGCATTGCATACAAAACCTTTAAAAAGTACTGGAATTGGACTTACAATTGTAAAAAGAATTGTAGAAAATCACCATGGATTTATTAAGGCAGAAGGAGTTTTAAATGAAGGAGCAAAATTTGAAATTTTTATTCCAGTAGAATAATTTCAAATTTTGATCCAAATCAATTCTTATAATTTATAATGATTCATTAACATTTTCTCATACATTTTGTCCGGTAGCGCACGTTTTAGTACAATAGAGAATTTCTGCATGAAAACACCAACTTTATAATGCACTTTCGGTTTTTTTTCTTGAATGATTTTAAAAATAGCTTCTGCCATTTCGTTTGGATTACTTCCTGCATCAACATGTTCGTTCATCGTTGCAAGCGTATCACCATAAACTTTTTCGTAAGCTGAACCTTTAATAACTGGAGCGTGATAACGTCCTGATGCAATATTAGTTGCAAAATCACCAGGTGCTACATTTGTAATTTCAATTCCAAATGATTTCACTTCCATTCTTAAAGCTTCAGTAATTAATTCTAAAGCTCCTTTAGAAGCAGAATAAACGCTTCTATACGGCAGTCCCATATAAGCGGCAATTGAAGTAATATTAATAATCAAACCTGATTCTTGTTCGCGCATTTGAGGCAAAACCGTTTTCATGACTTCGATTGGTCCAAAAAAATTGGTTTCAAAATTATTTTTGATTTCTTCCATCGGAATTTCTTCTAATGGTCCCGTTATTCCAACTCCTGCGTTATTGATAACAACATCTAATCGTCCTGAAATTTCAATAATTTTTGCAACAGCCGATCTTATAGACGCAGCATCGCGAACATCTAAAGCCACGAGCGGAAAAAGAGAATTCAATACTTTTTCAGGATTTCTGCTGGTTCCGTAAACCACAAAACCTCTTTTATGCAAAAATTCTCCAATTGATTTTCCAATCCCTGAGGATCCTCCGGTAATTAAAACGACTTTACTCATTTGTTAGTTTAGATGTTAAATGTTATAGGTTGAATGTGATCCCGTATCTGCAGAATTTGATGTTTTAGGTAAAAACTTCTAACCTGTCACATATAAATTCTAACGTACGAAAGGTCCAAAAATAAAAAAATCCTCCCGAAGGAAGACTACTTTTGTATTAAATCTAAAAAATAAAAAAAATGGCAAGCGACCTACATCGCACCGCTCAACCACGTACCCTTGCTATGTTCCCATCCTGGGGGAGTCTGCAGGAGCTGGTCGTGTAGGACTTGCCAGTGCAAATATACAATCTTTTTATATTTTTGCAAGAGCTTTGTTGCTATAAAAATATCGTCGTATATTGGCTTATTCAAATTTTTAACTATGAAAAAATATAACTTCCTAACTGTCATTTTATTAGGAATCACATTAATTGGATGTGGAGATACAAAAAAAGGTGAAAATTCTTTATTTACTATTGATGATTCGGCATTTCCGGCTCATTTTTCACAAAAAGAAGCAGTTTCAATTGGTATTTTAAATCCCAATTCGAAAGAAGTTGACAGTATTGTTTACTTTATTAATGATAAAAAAGCAGGAAGCACAAAAGGTGATGAAAAATTTAAATTTGAATTAAAAGATCAAAAATTGGGTTATCAATACTTGAAAGCTACCGTTTATTTTGGATCTGATTCATCTGATGCAACCAAACGAATTGAATTAATTTCAGACGTTGAGCCTAAATTATTAAAATATAAGGTGGTAAATACTTATCCTCATGATAAAGGATCTTTTACTGAAGGGTTAGAATTTTACAAAGACACTTTATATGAAAGTACGGGACAAAACGGAACTTCATTTCTAAGAAAATACGATTATAAAACCGGAAAAGTTTTCAAACAAATTGATCTTGACAAAAAATATTTCGGAGAAGGAATTACGTTTATAAATGGTAAATTATATCAATTAACCTGGCAGGAAAAAACAGGTTTTATTTATAATGCAAATAGTTTAAAACTAGAAAAAACTTTTGCTTACGACAAAGATATTGAAGGCTGGGGAATGACAAATGACGGAAAATTCATTTATCAGACAGATAAAACAGAAAAAATCTGGAAAATGGACCCTGCAACTCAAAAAATGGTAGATTACATTAACGTTTATTCTGGTGCTTCAAAAATTAAAGCCATTAATGAGTTAGAGTGGATTAACGGAAAAATATATACTAATGTTTGGCTGAAAGATGCTATTGCAGTTGTAAATCCTAATTCTGGTGCTGTTGAAGGAATTCTAGATATGTCAGGTTTGCGTAAGTTCATGAGTGACATTACGAAAGATGATGTTCTAAACGGAATTGCTTATAATCCTAAAAATAAAACCATTTTTGTAACCGGAAAAAACTGGAGTAAAATGTTTGAAATTACAGTTTCAGAATAATTCAAATAAAAATTAATAACACGAATTTCACAGATTTCACGAATTAGTGCGTGATAATTTGTGAAATTTGTGTTTATACAACACCAGCAATGACAACATTAATTACCAACATACAAGAACTCCTTCAAGTTCGTGAAACTTCAATTTCTAAAGTTTCAGGTGATGAAATGGCAGTACTTCCCACTATTAAAAACGCTTTTTTAATTTTAAAAGATGATTTAATTGAAGATTTTGGATCGATGGAAAATCTTCCAGAAATCAAATCAGATAAAGTGATTGACGCAACCGGACGCGTTGTTTTACCTTCTTGGTGCGACAGTCACACGCATATTGTCTACGCAGGAAATCGCGAACAAGAATTTGTGGACCGCATAAATGGATTTACTTACGAAGAGATTGCGAATCGCGGTGGCGGTATTTTAAATTCAGCTAAAAAACTCAATGAAACCTCAGAAGAAGAAATATATGAGCAGTCAAAACTTCGCTTGGAAGAAGTCATGCATTTAGGAACCGGGGCAGTTGAAATAAAATCCGGTTACGGATTAACAATTGAAGGCGAATTGAAAATGCTCCGTGTTATTAAAAAACTAGCCGAAAACTATCCAATTTCAATTAAAGCTACATTTTTAGGGGCACATGCTTTCCCTCTTCATTACAAAGAAAACAAAGCCGGTTATATTGATGAAATTATAACTAAAATGTTGCCAGAAATCGCTAAAAACAATTTAGCTGATTATATTGATGTTTTCTGTGAAACCGGTTATTTTTCTGTTGAAGAAATGGAGAAAATTATGGAGGCTGGAATTCAATTCGGTTTAAAGCCAAAAATTCACGTCAACCAGTTTAATTCTATTGGAGGAATTCAGGCAGGAATTAAATTTAAAGCCCTTTCTGTAGATCATCTTGAAATCATGAACCCAGAAGACGTTGAAGCTTTAAAAGGCACAGAAACGATGCCTGTTGCATTGCCGTCTTGTTCTTATTTTTTAAGCATTCCGTATACTCCAGCACGCGAAATGATAAAAGCAGGACTTCCGTTAGCATTGGCAACAGATTTTAACCCTGGCTCTACTCCATCTGGAAATATGAATTTTGTTGTGGCAACAGCCTGCATAAAGATGAAAATGACACCTGAAGAAGCCATAAATGCGGCTACCATAAATGGTGCGTATGCAATGGGATTTTCAGAAACTCATGGAAGTATTACAAAAGGAAAAAAGGCAAATCTTATCTTAACAAAGCCTATTTCATCATACTATCAAATTCCATATGCGTTTGGAAGCAATTTGATTGAAAGCATTTTTCTTGAAGGAAAAATACTCGAATAAATCATAAAGTATTCCAAATAAAAAAGGTCTGCGAAAAAATCACAGACCTTTAATATCTTAGTGGTATTATTGTCCTCTTCGACGTATTATCTTAAGTTGAAACTAGTTTTAGAAACTAATTCATCGTTATCGAAAATATTTATAAAGTAAGCTCCTTTTACGAAATCTTTACCAAGTAAATCTTCAGAAACATTTACAGTTTTATTTTCATACTTAACTGTAGTTTTAAAACTATATGTTAATGTGTTATCTCCAAAAGTTTCAGTTTTTTTGTCTCCTAAAACATTGTTTTTAGCATCGATAACTTGTACATAATACGTTTTGTCTCCAGATTTAGCAATTTGGTTTTCAGCAATTGTAAAACTTACTTTCAAAACATCTGCACGGCTAGCTTTATCTGTTTCTACTTGTTTACCAGAACCTTTTACTTTGTAAGCAATTGTTTTAGTATTTAAAACTGATAATTTAGCACCTTTTTCAACTGTTTTAGCCAATTCTTCATTTTGACCAACTAATACTTCATTGTATTTTTTAGATTCTCCTAAAACTACAATTGTACTGTCTCTTTGAACTGTTAGAACACCATTTTGTTTTTTCAATTCGTCATTTTCAGCAACTAAAGTTTTCATTTTACCTTGCATTGCCTGAACTTGAGATCTGTATTTAGACACATCTCCTTTTGATTTATTTAAATCATCCATTAGAGCGACTACTTTATCTCTTTCCTGAATTAATTCATCAGACATTGAAGTATTTTCAGCAATTGCCGCATCATAAGTTGCTTTCAATTCTTGCAAATCTTTCATAACAGATTCTTTTTCTGTCATCGTTGATGTAAGTTCAGTTTTAACTACTTCTGTATCAGAAGATAATTTAAAAATGTACACTAAGCTACCGATCAGTAGGACTGCTAAAACTGCGATTACCGCTTTTAGACTTGAGTTGTTGTTCTTTGGGTTTTCCATATTTAATAATTTTCTTTAAAAACAAATTTAAGAATTAATATATCCTAATAACGTAAGTTGTTACAATTATATTATTTTTGGACAATATTTTTTTTTTATGGAGAAATTAATTCCTTTTACTATAAATGATTTAGCAAAAGTCACAAATCATCGAAGCGGCGAGATAAAGTTTGGAGAAAAGATGATTGTTATTCCAAAAGGAGCAGACAAAATTGATTTTCTAAAAGAGAGCGAAGCCAAATATGTTCTTTTGGGTATTCCGGAAGATATTGGCGTGCGCGCTAATTACGGAAGGCCAGGAACAGCATCGGCATGGGAAAGTGCGATAAAAAGTATTGCAAATATTCAGCACAACCGTTTTTGTAAAGGAAGCCAAATTATCGTTTTAGGACAAATTAATGTTTCTGAAGAAATGCGCGATGTCGAAAATCTCGATTTCAACGACGTCGACGACAGATCAAAATTGAGCCAACTGGTTGAAAAAATAGACAAAGAAGTTTCTCACATTATTTTCAATATTATAAAAGCCGGAAAAACGCCTATTATTATTGGCGGTGGTCATAATAATGCTTACGGCAACATAAAAGGTTCAGCTTTAGCGAAAGGAAAACCAATAAACGCTATTAATTTTGATGCCCATTCCGATTTTAGAATTCTTGAAGGCCGTCATAGCGGAAATGGCTTTTCATACGCTTATGAAGAAGGTTTTCTTAAAAAATATTTCATTTTTGGACTTCACGAAAATTATACTTCAAAAAGTGTTCTGGACATTATCAAAAAATTAGAAGACCGAGTGCGTTATAACACCTACGACAGCGTAAATATTCGTAAAGAAAAAGATTTTAATAAAGAAATGTTTGCAGCTTTAGAATTTATAAAAACGGAATCTTTTGGAATCGAAATCGATTTGGATGCAATACCGAATATAGCAAGCAGTGCCATGACTATCAGCGGTTTTTCTGTAGAGGAACTGCGTCAGTTTATATCGTTTTTCGGTCAGCACAGAAATGCTGCTTACTTACATATCTGCGAAGGTGCACCAGATTTAGCTGAATCTCCAAACAATAATTTAATTGGAAAATTAATAGGTTATTTAGTGACTGATTTTATCAAAGCCAATAACGAAAAAATTTAATCAAAATAAAAAGATTAACTCTTGAAAATTAGCCTGTTTGCCAAATAAACGAAGATTCAAATAAAGGATTGGCCGAATAAACCTATCTTTGCACAGAATTTTAGTAATTAAAACTAAATTCTTAATACCTAAGATATGTTATTCGAAGATTTATCACTTTCAAAAAGTATACAAAAAGCCGTATTTGAAGAAGGCTACCTTAATCCCACTCCAATTCAAGAACAATCTATCCCGATCGTTTTGGCCGGAAGAGATTTAATTGGCTGCGCACAAACTGGAACAGGAAAAACAGCAGCATTTGCTATCCCAATCATACATCAATTACACCGAATTGTAGGCTCATCAAAAAAAGCCAAAGTAATTCGTGCCCTTATTGTTACTCCAACACGTGAATTAGCAGTACAAATTGGGCAAAGTTTTGACACTTATGCTAAATACACCAACTTAACGCAACTAACCATTTTTGGAGGCGTTTCGCAAAATCCACAAGTTGATGCCTTAAAAAGCGGTGTCGACATTTTGGTTGCAACTCCAGGAAGATTATTAGATTTACAAAAACAAGGTTTTCTTGATTTAGATCACTTGCACACTTTGGTTTTAGACGAAGCTGATCAGATGCTGGATATGGGTTTTATAAACGATGTAAAAAAGATCGTAAAACTTACTCCTAAAAATCGTCAGACTTTATTATTCTCAGCTACAATGCCAATTGCGATACGTGAATTGGCAGAAATGTTCCTGCAAGATCCAGCAAAAGTAGAAGTTTCTCCTGTTTCATCAACGGCAGAAAATGTAGAACAGCGCGTTTATTTTGTAGAGAAAACAGAAAAAAGAAATTTATTATATCATTTAATAAAAAATGAAGATTTATCTAACGTTTTGGTTTTTTCAAGAACTAAGCATGGCGCAGATAATGTTGTAAAAGCATTGCGTAAAAAAGATATTCCGGCAGAAGCGATTCACGGAGATAAGTCGCAAAATGCGAGACAACGTGTTCTTGATGCTTTCAAAAACAAAGAAGTTGGTGTTCTTGTCGCGACAGATATCGCAGCGAGAGGAATTGATATTGACCAATTGCCATTTGTAATCAATTTTGATTTGCCAAATATTCCTGAAACATATGTTCACCGAATTGGCAGAACGGGCCGTGCAGGAAATGGTGGCATTGCAATTTCATTTTGCAGCAAAGACGAACATCCATATTGGAAAGATATTCAAAAATTGATAAAAGTTGACGTAAAAACGATTACAGATCATCCGTATCAATGGCACGCGGGAAGTCCAGAAGCAACGGCTGAAAAACCTAAAAATTCAAACCGAAGCGGTGGCGCTCACAAATCGAGAAAATCTAATGCTTCTAAGCAAAACAAAAAACGCTGGTATTAACCAGCGTTTTTTGCTTCAAGTATTAAGTAGTTCATAATTTTAAAAAGCTTTATCGGCTCGAACGGCTTAACAATAATATCATTTATTCCTGAAGAAATCGCTTCATCAGTAATTTCATCCTTATCAAATGCAGTTAAAGCTACAATAGGTGTTTTTATCTCCTTTAAGCGAATTCTTTTACTGGTTTCAAACCCATTCATCATAGGCATATTAATATCCATTAAAATTAAGTCAAACTCTTCTTTTTCAAGTATTTCTAGAGCAGTTAAACCATCATCAACTACTTTGCATATGTAATTATTTTTCTCGATAATCTTTTTAGTCACCAATTGATTGATGCGATTGTCTTCTACAATTAAAATTTTATACACATCATTTGATGTTAAGTCTACTTCAATTTCATCAATAATTCTTTTTGTTTTCTGAGGATCGTGCTCAAAAGAAATCATAAACGAAAAAGCAGTTCCTTCGCCTATATCACTTTCTAAACTAATTGTACTTCCAAAAAGTCCTAATAATCGTTTTACAATACTTAATCCTAAACCAGTTCCTTGATAATCTTCATCTTTTCTTCCTACCTGAACGAATTTTTCAAAAATTTTGCCTTGATCAACAGTTGCAATTCCAACTCCATTATCTTTTATGAGAAAATCCAAGAAATATAATTTTCCCTCGATTTTCTGTAGATTAACTTTAATTTCAACTTCACCATTTTTCGTGAATTTTAAAGCATTGCTGACTAAATTCATTAAGATTTGAGCAAGTCTAAGTTTATCTCCTATCAAATACTCCGGAATATCCGGATCAATATAAACCGAGATTACATTGTTATTCTTTTGAGATAAAAAAGAAAGAGAGTTTTTGATCATTGTAATTTCATCTGAAATATTAAATGTCAAATTTTCAAGAACTACTTTGTTTTCCTCAATTTTATTAATCTGTAAAATATCATTAACAAGTGAAAGTAAATATCTTGCAGAAAATTTCAAAGAACTTAAATGCTGGCTTCGAGATAATTCTTTATGCTCTTCCAGAAGCATATTCGTGATTCCGACCACTCCATACAATGGCGTACGCAATTCATGGCTTATAGTCGAAATAAATTGTGTTTTAAGCAACGAGGCTTCTTCTGCAATTTCTTTTGCTTGTAAGAGCTCTAAATTGTGTTTTTTCTTAAATCTGATATTCTTGATCAATGTAATAATCAAGAAAATTAGAATAAAAGAAATAAGAACAAAAAGAATAACAATAATTCTAGACTTTTTAAGACTTTGGTATTGAGATATCTTTTCATTCTCAATTTTATCAATTTGTCTTTTGTATTCGTCTAATTCCAGATTAAATCCAGCTATAGAAGCTTTTTTTAATTTTTCCTGATTGTAAATATCTTCAGTCATCTTATTGAAGATGATAAGATTTTCGTAAGCTTCTTTGTATTTTTTAATCTTGGTTAAAAATTTTGAATATTCTAAATGCGCATAAGACAAGTCTGATTTTTCCTCACTGGTTTTACCTACTTCAATGGCTTTTATAAAAAAAGCATTTGCTTCGTCATTTTTATTTGTGTAGCTGGAATACATTCCGTTAAGCATGTTTACTACAATCTCAGTAGATTCATCGCCGTATTTTTTGATATTATCACCAACAAACCTTAAATAAGGATAACCCTCTTTAAATTTCCCAACATCAAAATAAGCCCATGCAATATTTACGTTAGTAAAATACACTTGGCTGATATCGTTGATTTTTAAACCGTAAGCAATAGATTTTTTATAATATGAAATTCCCTTATCAAACTGTTTTTTTTCAAAACAATATATATTTCCCAGATTATTATGGAGGCTGTATTTTATAGAATCATTGTTTGTTTTATTAGCATAATACAAACTTTTATTGTAGAAGAAAATCGCCTTATCAAACTCTGACAATTCATTATAATTGCCAGCGATAATTTTATAAGATTTTGAAATTAAATAATTGTTTTTTGAAGCCGTTGCGTAGTTCAAAGCCACGCGTGAAGCAATTAAAGATTTTTCGAAATTAGAATCTTTAAAATCCTCCCAAGCCTGCTTAACAAGTTTGTTTATTTTAGCATCTGAAATGGTTTCAGATTGCGCGCTTGCTGAATTGGCAAAACAATTCAGAAACAGTATGAAAAGAAAAAAAATCCGCATTCGGGGCATAAATCGGCTAATTTTCTCAAATATACACTTAAAAATAAAAAAAAGCTGTATTTCACTATAAAATACAACTTTTCATTAATTATTGTTTATCTTTTTTATCATTATTTAAGTAATAAAAACGACTGGAAATTTTCTAATTTTATTCTTCCAAATTTGGCTCTAAGCCTTTATTATCTTCCCATTGTCCAACAACTGAAGTTGCTAATGCATTTCCTAAAACGTTGGTTGCACTTCTAAACATATCACAAAAATGATCGATTGGCAAAATAAGGGCAATTCCTTCAACCGGAATATCAAACATACCGCAGGTCGCTGCTACAACTACCAAACTCGCTCTTGGCACTCCTGCAATACCTTTGCTGGTAAGCATTAAAACCAAAAGCATTGCCATTTGCGTTCCCAAAGACAAGTGAACACCATAGAATTGAGCAATAAAAATACTTGCAAATGTCATATACATCATACTTCCGTCCAGATTAAACGAATATCCCAGCGGCAGCATAAAGGATACAATTTTATCTTTTACACCAAATTGTTCTAGTTCTTCTGTTAATTTAGGAAAAACGGCTTCACTGCTTGTTGTTCCAAAAGCAATTGCTAACGGTCCGATAATACGACGCAATAATTCGGTCATTCTGCCTTTTAAGAAAATATAGCCAATTGCAATTAAAATGACCCACAAAGTGCTTATTCCGATTAAAAAAGATCCGAAAAATTTAAAATATGTAATCACTAATTCTTCGGCATCTCTAATCGCAAATACACCTGCAATCGCACCAAAAACTCCAACTGGAGCAAAGTTCATTACATAATTCACCATTTTTAAAACGATATGCGAAGCTTTATCCAGAGCATTTACAACTGGTTTAACGGTACTTCCTAATGAAGCTGCTGCTAATCCAAAAAAGATAGAAAAAATTACAATCTGCAAAATTTCATTAGTTGCCATTGCTTCAAAAATACTTTTAGGAACAATATGCTCAACAAAATTTTCAAAAGACAATGATGTTGTTTTTGCAGTAACTTCTGAAGCTGCTGCCATATCAACATGTCCTAATTTCAAACCCACTCCAGGTTGTAAAATATTTACATAAAACAGTCCAATTAATAAGGAAATAAATGAAGCTGTAAAAAACCATCCAAGCGCTTTTCCTCCAATTCTTCCCACTGTTTTAATATCTCCAAGTTTGGCAATTCCTACAACTAAGGTGGTAAATACTAAAGGTGAAATAATCATTTGCACTAAACGGATAAAAATGGTGGCAAGCATTTTTATTTTATTGCTGAATGATTGTGCTGCTTCAGGCGAAATCGAATTGTGCAATATAATTCCTAAAGTTGCTCCAAGAACCATCGCTATAATGATTTGCCCTGTTAAGCCTGAAAGAAATGATTTTTTTTTGGTTTCTGTAACTTGTTGCATTAATTTGTTTTTTTATTTATAATTAAAATATTAAGACCCTCACTGCCTTAACTTTTATTAATATGTTTTATTGATCAAATAAAAATCAGCTAAAACAATCGCAGCCATTGCTTCAACAATTGGTACTGCGCGAGGTACTACACACGGATCATGACGTCCTTTTCCTGTCATTGGTGTAATATTTCCTTTATTATCTAGAGAATCCTGAGTTTGCATGATAGTAGCAACGGGCTTAAAAGCCACTCTAAAATAAATATCCATTCCGTTGCTTATTCCACCCTGAATTCCTCCAGAAAGATTTGTTTTTGTAGTTCCGTCAGGATTGTATAAATCGTTGTGTTCGCTTCCTTTCATTTCAGATCCTGAAAAACCGCTTCCGTATTCAAAACCTTTTACTGCGTTTATAGATAGCATTGCTTTTCCTAATTCAGCGTGTAGTTTATCAAAAACTGGCTCGCCTAAACCAACCGGAACATTTTGAATTACACAGGACACAATACCACCAACAGTATCACCTTGCTTGCGGATATCACGAATGTATTCTTCCATAATTGCCGCTGATTTTTCATCAGGACAACGAACTGGATTACTTTCGATTTTAGAAAAATCTAAATCTTGATAAGGCGTATCTAAGTGAATTGGGCCAACAGATGAAACATATGCATTGATTTTAATTTCAGGCAACATTTGTTTTGCAATAGCACCGGCTACTACTCTGCTTGCAGTTTCACGAGCAGAACTTCTTCCTCCACCGCGATAATCACGAAAACCGTATTTTTGATCGTAAACGTAATCTGCGTGGCTAGGTCTGTAATTATCTTTTATATGAGAGTAATCGTCTGATTTTTGATTGGTATTTGGAATAATAAAGCCAATTGGAGTTCCAGTAGTTTTTCCTTCAAAAATACCAGATAAAAACTGAACTGCATCTGGTTCTTTTCTTTGTGTAACGATAGCCGATTGTCCTGGTTTTCTTCGAGACATCTCAACCTCAATCGCCTCTAAATCAAGTTCTATTCCTGATGGACAACCGTCGATAATCCCGCCTAAAGCTTCGCCATGAGATTCTCCAAATGTAGTAACTTTATATAGTGTGCCGTAGCTATTTCCTGCCATTGTAATTTGTTTTGAGCAAATGTAAGTTTTATGAATTAAATTAAAAAATTTAAAATTGGTATTATTAACTAAAGGTTAAGCATATTAAAAATCATAATTTATTAAAATTGGAGCCAAATTGGTAACCTTTTCATAAAGCAAAACTTGTCTAAGTTTCTTTTATTTGCTAAACTTCAAAAATTGAAAAATTGAAAAAAAGAAATGTTGAATTGGTTATTCTTTCTGATGTCCACTTGGGAACTTATGGAAGCCACGCTAAAGAACTAAACAACTATTTATCAAGTATTAAACCAAAAACTTTAGTTTTAAATGGTGATATAATTGATGCTTGGCAATTTCGAAAATCTTACTTCCCAAAGGCGCATTTAAGAGTCATTCAAAAAATAATCGGAATGGCTTCTAAAGGTACTAAAGTGTATTATATTACTGGAAATCACGATGAAATTCTTCGAAAATTCAGCGATATGAATATGGGCAATTTTTCTTTAGTAGATAAATTAGTCTTAGAACTAGACAATAAAAAAGCTTGGATTTTTCATGGAGATGTTTTTGATGCTTCTGTACAGCATTCAAAATGGATTGCTAAACTTGGCGGTTTAGGTTACGATTACTTAATTCTATCTAATCGATTTGCAAATTGGTGCTTGGCAAAACTTGGCCGTGAACCCTACTCCTTTTCTAAGAAAATAAAAGCAAGTGTAAAAAAAGCCGTTAAATTTATCTCGGATTTTGAAACTACTGCTACAGATCTTGCTATCGAAAAAAATTATGATTATGTAATTTGCGGACATATTCATGAACCTAAAATAATTACCAAAGAAAATAAACACGGATCTACATTATACTTAAATTCAGGAGATTGGGTAGAAAATCTAACTGCTCTTGAATACCACAAAAAGCGTTGGAAATTATTCTCTTACGCTGAAAGCAATTTTACTGAAGAAGAAAATTTTTTTGAAATGGAAGACAATTTAACTTCTGAATTGCTGGCTTCGATGATTATTAAAAAGTAAACTCTTCATTTTAAGAAACTTACCGCCGTTATTGACTTTCTTCAATTCAAGTTATATCTTGACCACTATTAAAATGTGAATTATATAACAATTTCTAATAATTTTATACGTTCTGTATTTGACTGTAATTATACATTTGAAAAAAATTAATAACCATTTTTATGAAAAAAATCATTCTATCTGCCATTATGCTAATCGGACTTGCATTTACGGCACAAGCACAAGACATTGCTAAAAATGCATTAGGATTACGTTTAGGCGACAATAACGGTTTTGGAGGAGAAGTATCTTACCAAAGAGGATTAAATCAAAAAAACAGACTTGAATTCGATTTAGGATGGAGAAACAGCAGTGATGTAGATGCAATCAAAGGTGTTGCTCTTTACCAATGGGTTTGGAACATCGATGGAGGATTCAACTGGTACGCTGGTGTAGGTGGCGGTATCGCTGCTTGGGATCATGATTACTATAACAATAATGTAAAATATAACGACAGCGGAACGTATGTTTTTGCTGCTGGAGATATAGGTATTGAATACGGATTTAAGGAAGTGCCTATTTTATTGTCATTAGATGCTAGACCAGAAATTGGTTCTGGATATTATGATGATGATAACTTTGGATTTGACGTTGGTTTAGGAATCAAATTCAAATTCTAAAATAAAAAGTAAAAAATAATTGTAAAGAAAATCCTGTCGCCTCAAAACGACAGGATTTTTTTTTATTCAGAAAAAAGAAATTACTTTAAAAAACATCATTTTCACACTGAGCGAAGTCGAAGTGTTTCTTAATAATTATTTGATAATAATCTCTTTTTTAGAGTGCACCTTTACAACTGTGTAAGGGTAAGTAATCACCTGCATTACCATCGCATCTGTAGCTGGAGCATTTTCCTTAACTGTAATAATAATATTTTTTTCTGTTTCTTCTACCTTCTCAACTCCAATAGAATAACCTCCGGTGTTCTTCTCACCCATGTTCAGAATAACATAGTTAGAATTATTAATATCGGCCTGTTTCATTTTATCAGCTAAAAGCGGATCATTTTGCAGCATTTTGATCTCATTTGGTTCTGTCAAAATTTCAAAAAACTTAATATTCCCTCCTCCATCAGATTGTTCCGTTAAAACCTCATACAATGCTTTTGAATCTGTTGTTTTTTTTGCTCCACAAGAAATTAAAACAAAAACTGTCAAAACCGAAATTACTTTTTTCATTTACGTTTATTTAAAATTAATGTTTCTCATATTTATAATCATCTATTGCTCTTTGATACAAAGCTTCATATTTAGGCAATATATTTATAATGTCAAATTTCTTTGCAACCTCTAAGGCATTTGCTTTAAATTGATTCAAAACAGCATCGTCCTCTAAAATCTTTACTGCATTTGCAGCCATTTCTTCAACATTTCCAACATTGCTTAAATAGCCTGAATAACCATCGAAATTTACTTCAGGCAAACCACCGGAATTACTTGAAATTACAGGAACTCCGCACGCCATTGCTTCTAAAGCTGCCAAACCAAAACTTTCTGTTTCTGAAGGAAGCAGAAACAAATCTGTCAAAAGTAAAATTTTGTCAATTTCATTACTATTTCCAAAGAAAATTACTTTATCGTAAATTCCCAATTCCTGACATAAAATCTCTGCTTTTTCTTTCTCAGGGCCATCACCTACCATCATCAATTTAGCAGGCATAACTTTCTGAATATTGTAAAAAATCTTAATAATATCCGGAATACGTTTTACTTTTCTAAAATTGCTGATATGCGTAATGATGCGCTCGTCTTCCTTCGCCATTACATAACGGTGACAGGGTGCCAAAGGATCTTTTTTTACTTTATCCAATTCAATAAAATTCGGAATTACCCTTATTTTGTTTTTAATTTTGAATAATTTCAAAGTATCATCTTTCAAACTCTGTGAAACCGAAGTTACATAATCTGATTTATTGATGCTAAATGTTACTGCGGGTTTATAAAAAGGATGATTTCCTACCAGCGTAATATCAGTTCCGTGAAGTGTTGTAATCATCGGAAGATTAATACCTTCATTTTTAAGCATTTGCTTTGCCATATAACCCGCATAAGCGTGCGGAATTGCATAATGCACATGAAGAACTTCAATTTGATATAATTTCACCATATCGACCAATTTACTTGACAAAGCCAACTCATAAGGCTGATAATGGAAAAGAGGATATTCAGGAACGTTTACTTCGTGATAATGAACATTTGGATTTAAAAGTGCCAGCCTAACGGGCTGACTGTAGGTAATAAAATGGATTTCGTGTCCGCGTCTGGCTAATTCAAGGCCTAATTCTGTGGCTACAACCCCACTACCACCAAAAGTCGGATAACAAACTATTGCTATTTTCATGTATTAAATTTAATACTACGAAAGTACTCAAAAATCACATTTATTCGGACATTTAAAATGTTAGATTTTTGTAAATCTTAGATCAATCAGATTAGGAGATTATTAGAATTCTAGATTTACGAACTTAAATTCCGTTTATTATCCTAAGCGCATCAAAGTTCTTAAAAGTTTTTTTTACATAACTCATAACTAATAGCTTATTCACGAGCAGAAGATTAGTTTTCAAAAGAACAATTTGTCCCGCTGTACGCTATATCTTTTCCTTGCTAAAGAAGCAAGAAAAAGGATGCCGCTACCATCGGGGCTACATTAGAAGTCCTGGTTTTCAAAAGAAAGTATAGCCTGATAATCATTGTCGAGCTACACGTGCGATCCTTCGAATGCTTTAGAATGACAAACTTAAAACTTGAAACCTTAAACCTGAAACAATTTCAAACCAATAAAATAAAAAAAGGCACAAAATCTAAATTTTATGCCTTTCAAATATTATAAATATCTTTTAGAAAAATCTACTGTGCCAGCTGTCTGCCGCAGGAACTTCCCAAGATTCGTTAAATTCTTCAATATTGTTTACCAAATTATTAAAAACAATCGTATTCTCAGATACCGATTTGTCTTTCACCATTTTCTTGAAATCAAGTAATGGCTTGTGTGCAATATGCTCTCCTAGCTTAAAAGTAACATTCATTTTATCAAGTAAATCGACATTGTATTTTTTCTCTAAACTCTGAATAAATTCCACTGAACTATCGATAGAACAACCTGTCGCTGCCTGCACATCTTGATTTACAGCCAAAATAATGAATCGGTTATATTTCAATAAATAAGAAGCTTCTAAACTAGTTCCATGAGCTGCCCAGCTTTCTACAAAAGACTTTAAATCAGTCTCAATTTCAGAAAATTCTTCCTCAGAAAATTTTCTGTTCGATTGATAAATCCAGATTCTGGATTCACCAGGTAAATTTTCAAAAGGTATATACATTTTTAATTTTAGATTTAATTGTCCTGTAAGTAGTTCTTTGTATTTATTACCGTCGCATAAAAATAGTTTAATGCTGATAAAAATGCAATTTGAACATCATTAGATTTTATTTTTCTGTTATTTATTTCGAGATCTTTCGTTGCACAAGCGTCTTCGATTAATGTACAATTAAATCCGAAATCTTTTGCTGCGCGAGTAGTAGCATCTATACACATATGTGTCATCATACCAAGAATAACCAGCTCTGTAATATTCTCTTCTTGTAAATATTTTAAAAGATCTGTTTCTCTAAAGCTATTTGGAAATCCTTTCTCTATGATTTTCTCTCCAATCTCAGGCTTAACATTTTCATGGATTTCAACACCTTTTGTCCCCTTTATAAAAAAAAGTTGCATCTGGCCTAGTAGCAATATGTTGTACATGAATTACCGGTAATTTATCCGATCTAAACTTTTCAAGTATCATTTTAGCATTTTCACTTGCTTCTTCTGAATTAACAAGTTGCATATTTCCATTTTCAAAATAATCATTTTGAATATCAATAACTAAAAGCGCCTTCTTCATTTAATCAATCGTAGTGTTTTAAACTATAAATCTTGTGCGTTAGCAATTAACTCCGCAATATCCATTACTTTAACCTGACCTTCTTTTTCTTTATTTTTAATACCGTCAGTTAACATTGTATTACAGAACGGACAGCCTGCTGCAATAATATCCGGCTGAACTTCCAAAGCATCTTCTGTACGCAAAACATTTACTTCTTTGTTTCCTGGTTCAGCATCTTTAAACATTTGTGCTCCACCTGCTCCACAACATAAGCCGTTTGCTTTAGAACGTTTCATTTCGACTAATTCAACATCAAGTTTTTGAATCAAATCTCTTGGAGCTTCGTATACCTTATTGGCTCTTCCTAAATAACAAGGATCGTGAAAAGTGATTTTTTTACCTTTAAATTGTCCTCCTTCAACAGTTAGTCTTCCTTCATCAATTAAAGATTTTAAAAACTCTGTATGATGAATTACATCGTATTGACCTCCTAACTCAGGATATTCATTTTTTAAAGTATTAAAACAATGCGGACAAGCCGTAACGATTTTTTTTGCTTCGTATGCATTTAAAACCTCGATATTCATCATGGCCTGCATCTGAAACAAAAATTCATTTCCAGCTCGTTTTGCAGGATCTCCGGTACAACTCTCTTCTGTACCTAGTACTGCAAATGATACATTCGTGCGGTTTAAAATACGTACAAATGCTTTTGTAATTTTTTTTGCTCTATCATCAAAACTTCCCGCGCAACCAACCCAAAATAAAACTTCTGGCTGTGTTCCTTGGGCTAGCATTTCTGCCATTGTAGGCACTACTAAACTTTCTGACATCTTTTTTTGTTGTTAATCGGCTAAATTCTATTTGGTTAATCTCTCTAAATAACCTTTACTAAAAACCGAAATTTTATTTTATTAATGGATTAAAGGGCTAAAAAATAACCAATTAACTATTTTAATTCTCGTTCTTCCAATTCAATCTGTCCTGCTGATTGTATTGCCAAGGCGCTCCATTGTTTTCAATATTAGTCATCATGGCATTCAATGACATAGGAGCAGCACTTTGTTCCATTACTAGATAGCGGCGCATATCCATAATAATAGACAACGGACTGATATTTACCGGACATTCTTCTACACAAGCGTTACAAGAAGTACATGCCCACAATTCTTCTGGTGTAATATAATCGTTTAATAGTGTTTTATTGTCTGGAACAAAAACACCTTTATTAGCATCTATATTTTTTCCAACTTCTTGCAGACGGTCTCTCGTATCCATCATAATTTTACGAGGAGACAATTTTTTACCCGTTTGATTTGCTGGACATGATGATGTACAGCGTCCACATTCCGTACAAGTATAAGCATTTAATAACTGAACCCAGTTTAAATCCTGAACATCACTTGCTCCAAATTTACTTGGGACAGCATTTTCATCAGCTGGAGCCGCTGCAAACGGATCAGCATTTGGATCCATCATCAACTTAACTTCTTTTGTAACCGACTCTAAATTGTCAAATTTTCCTTTAGGCTCTAAATCTGCAAAATAGGTATTTGGGAAAGCTAAAAGAATGTGCAAATGTTTTGAAAAGTACAAATAGTTCATAAAAACTAGAATACCTGCAATATGCAACCACCAGAATACTTCAGTAAGCAACATCACCAATTCATTCGACATTCCGTTAAAAATTGGTGCAATAAATTGACTTACAGGAAAGCTTCCTGCTTTATGAAAATGAGAAAATCCTCCCGGAACATTTTGCAAATGCAGGTCAGAAGCATTCATCAATAAAAATAATGTCATTAAAACCATCTCAAAATACAAGATGTAATTTGCATCACTTTTAGGAAATCCATTTAAATCTGGATTAATAAAACGTTTCAATCTCACAATGTTTCTTCTGATCCAGAAAACGGAAACAGCTACAAGAACCAAAAGTGCTAATATTTCAAAAGATCCAATCAGTACATCATAAGCTGTTCCTAAAAAAGCAAAAACTCTATGTGTACCAAATAACCCATCGATGATGATTTCTAATAATTCGATATTAATGATAATAAAACCAAGGTAAACCACGATATGCAACACTCCAGCTACAGGACGTTTTACCATTTTAGATTGCCCAAGAGCAATCATTGCCATGTTTTTCCAACGTGCTTTAGAATTATCTTTTCGATTTATGTCTACACCTAAGTTAATGTTTCGGATGATCTTTTTTACGCTCGTTGCAAAAAAACCGAAACCAACTATAAGAAGTATAGCGAACAAAATATTATCTAAATAACTCATTCTAATTAATTTTTAGTAGTTGAATTTGCATCTTCTTTCGGTGCTACATAAGGTTTGTTTTTCTTTCCAAAAAGAGAAACATTTACATAACGAGTTGGGTAAAGACGAACATCCTGCAACAGCAATTCAAGCTCTTTCGAAGTTTTAGCCAAATTTTTATATAAAGCATCGTCCGTCAATAATTTTCCTGCAGTACCTTTTCCTGAGTTTAAGTTGCTCATAAGACCGTCAACTTTCGCTAAAGTCTGGTTTAAATTACGAACTGTTTTTCCTAAGTCAGCTTTGTTTAGGGAATCAGATATTTTGTTAAAGTTACTTGACATTTTATTCAAGTTCGAAACAGCGCTGTTAATTTGGCCTTTATTAGTATCCAAAATATTATTAAGGCTTCCAGAAGCTTTATGAAACTGCTGCATAGTCTGGCTCAGTTCAGCAATTGTTTTCTTTAGGTTTTCTTGTGTAGTCTTATCTAAAGTATTGTTTAGCCCACTAACCAAAACATCAATATTAACCAGCATTTTATCTAGTTTTTGCTGGATAGGTTCTAATTTTCCTCCTAAGGAATCAGTTAACCCTAATTCAACATTTCCAACTAACGCCTGTCCTTCAACTGCAGGATCTTTATCTGCAAGATTAGGTACAATTTTAATTTGTTTTCCTCCAATTAAACTTGGCGAATATAACGATGCTGTACTAGTTTTAGAAATTGGAAAATCAGTTTTTAACTGAAGTTCAACTAATAATTTACCAGTTAATTCATTAATTGTAATCTTATTTACTTTACCAACTATAAGTCCGTTTATGGTTACAGGTGCTGATGCTGCCAAATCCTCCACATTATCATATTCAACATATAATGTTTTGTAATTTGTAAAAAGGTCTCTGCCTTTTAAAAAACTATAGCCCCAAATAAATAATAAAATTGACGCGATGACTAAAATAGCCGTTTTAATTTCTCTTGTTAGTTTCAAAATTCTAAGTGTTTGTACAAAATTAATATAAATATTCGAACTTGTGGCTATTATTTAGTCGCGTCTTGAATACTGATTTTTTCTCCATCTTTAGTTGCTGTCAAAAATGACGCTCCATATCCTTTACTTTTAGCTTCTTGCAAATATTTTTTTGCTGCTTCATAATCTGAAGTTTCCTGATAGAAATATTTATAAATATTGTTTTCATACAGCATTGTAACGTTTTTCAATCCTTTAAAGTTTTTAGGATCTAGCGGTGTTTTCTTTATACTTGCGATAAGCTGTACTTTATAAAAAGTTCCTTTTGGAGCATTTTTAGCAGGTACAACAGGATCTGCCTTAGGTTTTTTTGGAGTCGAAGTATCTCTTGCTGGGCGGGCATCTGCTATTTCTGGAACTCCAGAACCAAAATACTCGCTTTTATAACTTAAGATCGCTTCGGCAATAGCTTTGGCAATATCGTTTTGTCCGTCTTCTGAATTTAAAATATTTCCTTCTGTAGGATTTGAAACAAAACCTGTTTCAACTAAAACTCTAGGCATGTAAGCTTTATGAAGCACCATAAATGGAGCTTGTTTTACACCGCCTTGACGAAGTTTTTTTCCTAATCTGTCAAAGTTAGCTTCAATTTTATCAGCTAGTGAAATACTATTATCTAAATATTCTTCCTGCATAAGAGTCATTCCAATCATCGATTCTGGCGAATTCGGGTCATAACCTTCATATTTACGCTTGTAATCTTTCTCCAAGGTAATAACCGAGTTCTCTTTTTTCGCAGCCTCAAGATTCGATGCGACTTTACTCAAACCCATTACATAAGTTTCTGTTCCGTCTGCAGCAGTATTTTTATTTGCATTACAGTGAATAGAGACAAAAATATTAGAATTTGCTCTGTTTGCAATATTGGCTCTTTCGACCAAATCAATAAAAACATCCGTTTTTCGGGTATAAATAACATCAACATTTGGGCTGGCTTCCAAAATTTTTCCAACTTTCAGCACAATGGCCAAAGCAATATTTTTTTCTATCCGACCACTGTAAACAGCTCCAAAGTCATGATCACCATGTCCAGCATCAAGTGTTACCTTAAAAACATTTGCCTGACTGTAAGCACAAAATGAAATTATCGTTAGAAAAAAACTAAAGATTAGCCTAGTTTTGTTAAATATGTTCATAAATCTAAAAGTTAATTTTAATAAAATGCAACTGCTATAATTTTTACAATTGATTATTTTTGACAAAAAATTATATGTAAGTTTGACATGTCAAAAAACAAGCCATACTTTTACAAAAATAGCATTTAAACCTTTGCATACAAACTTATTTAATATCGTTTTATTATCATTTTTCCTAACACTAGGATGTGGTAAATTATATTCGCAAGATATAAAAACTAAAAAAAAGCCGTTACCAACTGTAAAACAAACAGATAAAACAAAAAACACCACAGTTGACACTGTGAAAGTGGACAGCATTAAGCCTACAAAGACTTTTCTTGACGGAAAGGTAAAATATAAAGCTAAAGATTATGCTAAGATTGATCAGAAGAAAAAGCTGATCACACTTTATAACGAAGCTGAATTATATTATAAAGATGTTGAGTTAAAATCGGGCATAATTGTACTTGATTATGAAAAAGATGAAGTCTATGCCGGAAGAATAAAAGATTCAGCAGGAGTTTTAACTCAATATCCAAACTTCAAACAAGGATCGAGTGAAGTACAGCCTGACTCAATCCGATTTAATTTTAAAACAAAAAAAGCTTTAATTTATAATTCAAGAACCGAGCAAGGAGAATTTAAAATAAAAGCTGCAGTTACTAAAAAAGAAAATGATTCTGTTTACTTTTTAAAAGGAGCGCGTTTTACTACTTCAACAGATGTAGACAATCCTGAATATTATTTTCAAACCAACAAGGTAAAATTTATTCCCGGAAAAAAAGTAGTTACAGGTTTAACCAATATGGTTATTGCTGATGTTCCTACTCCTATTGCATTGCCCTTCGCTTATTTTCCAATGAGTGAAGAAAAAAGTATATCTGGAATTATTATCCCTAGCTACAACGACTCAAACACAAGAGGTTTCTCTTTACAAAATGGAGGATATTATTTTGCCTTGAGTGACAATTATGACCTTACCGTTTTAGGTGATTATTACACAAATGGAAGTTACGCCATGCGATTTGAGTCTGCATACGCTACAAGATATAAATACAGAGGAAATATCAATGTACGTTTTGAAAACTTGATCAGCAGCGAGAGAGGTTATCCAGATTATTCAAAACAAAGCATTTACAACATTCAGTGGTCGCACTCAAAAGATACTAAATCGAACCCAAATTCGACATTTTCTGCCTCTGTAAACATGGGTAGCAGTAAATACTTCAAACAATCTATTAATCAGGCCAATGTAGGATCTAATTTGAATAATACTTTAAGTTCATCTATCTCTTACAATAAAACCTTTAATACAATTCCGCAGGCTCGTATATCATTAACAGCAACGCATTCACAAAATACACAAACAGAAGTAATAAACATGACTCTGCCATCACTTCAGGCAAGTATAGACCGTGTGTATCCTTTTGTTGGAAAAGACGGCGTAAAAAAAGGATTTATTAAAAACATCAATTTACAATATAACTTAAGCGGAAAAAATAGCTTTGTAACAACCGATTCTTTATTCTTTAAGCCACAAATGTTTAAAGACGCGCAAATTGGTATGCAACATACTATTCCGATAAGTACCAACTTTAAAATATTCAAATATTTCAGTGCCGGAGCTTCAACTAATTACCAGGAAACTTGGGTAACCAAAACCATTAATAAAAATTACGACGCAAATCAAAGCCAAGTTGTTACTACAACTGTAAATGGTTTTGATGCCTTTAGAACATACAATTTCAGCACAAATTTAGGAACTACAATTTACGGTACTTTTAATTTTGGTGAAGACAAAAAAATTCAATCGATTCGTCATGTCATGCGTCCTTCAATTACATATGCTTACACACCGAGCTTTGAAAAATACTATAACACTTATGCTGTAGATGCTTCTGGCCGAATTACAACGGAGTATACTCGCTTTGAGGGCGGTGTTTTTGGCGCTCCTGGCAAAGCAAATTCTAATATAGTAGGTTTTGCTCTGAGTAATACTTTTGAAGCTAAAGTAAGAGACAGCGACAGCACAAAGACAGAACCCAAAAAAATAATGCTGTTAAACAACCTGAACTTCAGTACGAGTTATAACTTTGATGCTGACGGAAAGCAAACTCTAGCTTGGCAGCCTTTGCTGGTAAGTGGTGGGACACAATTTTTTGACAACAAAATGAATGTCAATTTTGGAGCAGTATTAGATCCTTACGCTATTGACAATTCTGGGGCAAAAATAGATAAATTCAACATCGACAACGGTGGAAGTCTATTTAGAATGACAAGCGCAAACCTTACTCTAAATTATAGCTTTTCGAATAAAGGACAAAAGGAAGAAAACAAGCAAAGCGAACGGAATGGAGGTCGTAAAGATGATTTATTCGGAACTAATACTGATTTAAATGACAGTCGAAATAGTCAGTTTGCAAATGACAAGGAAGACAAAGGAGAAGATGTTATAACCGAATTTTTCAACTCTAAATTGCCTTGGGACATGACATTGGCTTATTCACTAACATACAGCAATGTAAACAGAGAAAATAAAATTAGTAATAACTCTATCATGATTTCAGCCAATATGGACATTACACCGAAATGGAAAGGCGGTGTTTCTACTGGTTATGACTTTGTGCAAAAGGGAGTTACTTTTACACAATTCCGTTTTGAGAGGGATTTATTAAGCTGGAGAATGGCTTTTAACTGGACGCCTCTTGGACCAAATTCAAACTGGAATTTCTTTATCGGAATTAAATCTGGTGTCTTAAGCGACATTAAATGGAATAAACGAAGTACCTCTAATCGATAAATTACTTTCGAATAAAAATAATTCATATGAAAAAAATCATTTTTACTGAAAAAGCTCCTGCTCCAATCGGTCCTTACAATCAAGCCGTATTATCAGGAAATACACTTTATGCTTCTGGACAAATTGCTATAAACCCAGCTTCAGGAGAACTTGTTACTGAAAATATTCTTGACGAAACAAAACAAGTTATGGAAAATATAGCAGCAATTCTAGAAGCTGCAGATATGACGTTTGAAAACGTTGTGAAAGCAACTATTTTTATCATGGATATGAATAATTTTGCTGCAATAAACACGGTTTACGGATCTTATTTTAACGAAAAAACCGCTCCAGCTCGTGAAACGGTTCAAGTGGCATGTTTGCCAAAAAATGTAAATGTTGAAATTTCTATAATTTCAGTGCAATAGCATCTAATAATAATTGTGCCGTTGCTTCATTCGTGGCCAGCGGCACATTGTGCACATCACAAACACGAATCAGCATATTGATATCAGCTTCGTGTGGATGACTCGATAAAGGATCTTTAAAAAAGAAAACCATTTGAGTTATTCCTTCTGCAACTCTTCCTGCAATTTGTGCATCACCTCCTAAAGGTCCAGAAAGCATTCTTTGCGTTTTAAAACCTGCAGCTTCGGCTTTTCCTCCAGTAGTTCCTGTACCAATCAGCTTTATTTTTTCGTGATGCAAAACAGCCTCGTTTTTAATTAAGAAATCAATTAAATCAGCTTTTTTACCATCATGAGCAATAATAGCAATTTCCATAAAACCAGAACTATTGATTAGCAACATGGTATGCAATTAGTCCATCAATCGGTCTTCTTAAAACATTACCTAATTGTAGTTCATATTTATTAAATGTTTCTTGTAATTCATCTTTTAAATAGAAAGCAATAGAACCAACAAAATGAACTGGAACTTCTTTACAATTATCAAATTGGTGAATGTAATTTTTAACGAACGATTTCATTCCTTTGAAGATAATTTTTCTACAAAATTCAGAATCTTTATGTTTGATCAAGAACTTCGCAAAAGTCGCTAAATATGCGTTTGGATTTGGTTCTTTGTATAATTTGTTTTTGATAAAATCAGCATCTAAATTATATTCTTTTTCAAATTCAACTGCTAATTCTTTAGGCATTTTATTGAAATAATATTTTCTGATTAATTCTTTTCCGAAAACATTTCCACTGCAGTCATCCATAACAATATAGCCCAGCGACTGAACTTTTTGATGTAATAGTTTGCCATCAAAATAGCTGCAGTTAGAACCTGTTCCTAAAATACTTACGATTGCTTCTTCTCCTTTTGGAGTTGTTGCATAAACCGCAGCATAAGTATCTTCATGAACTTCAACTATTGCATTATTAAAATATTCTTGAAATATTTGAGAAAGAGAAGTCTGCATTCTCTCCGTGCCGCAACCTGCTCCGTAAAAGAACAAATGGGTAGCATTTTTTTTATTTTGAAGGATATCAAAACGATCGTTTAATCTTGAAACAATTTCAGGACCGTCAAGAATTTCAGGATTTAATCCTAAAGTTTGTGTGGTGAATAATACTTTTCCATTATCATCAATTGCAATCCAATCGGCTTTAGTAGATCCACTATCAACTATTAATTTCATTTTCTTTAGTTTTTGGATTAGTTTTTCTTTAACTAAATTAAAAAGTGTACTTTTTACATTAATTAAAGACGTAACAAAATAAGAAAATCCCGTTATTTTGAAATAACGGGATTTTGTAAAATTATATAATATTATTTTAAACCTGCAATGTGTACAGATAAATCAATCAATTTACTAGAGTATCCGTACTCATTGTCGTACCAAGATACAAATTTGAAGAAAGTTGAATTTAAACCAATTCCTGCAGTAGCATCAACTATTGAAGTTCTTTTGTCAGAAATAAAATCTTGCGATACAACAGCATCTTCAGTATATCCTAAAATACCTTTCATTGTAGTTTCAGATGCAGTTTTTAAAACAGCCAAGATTTCTTCGTATGAAGTTTCTTTAGAAACTTTTACAGTTAAATCAACTACAGAAACGTCAGCAGTAGGAACACGGAAAGACATTCCAGTTAATTTTCCATTCAAAGAAGGAATTACTTTTCCAACCGCTTTTGCAGCTCCAGTTGAAGAAGGAATAATGTTAATTGAAGCAGCACGTCCACCTCTCCAGTCTTTTCTAGAAGGTCCGTCAGCTGTCATTTGAGTTGAAGTTGTAGCATGAACAGTTGTCATTAAAGCTTCTTCAATTCCGAAGTTATCGTGAATAACTTTAGCTAAAGGAGCTAAACAGTTTGTAGTACAAGAAGCGTTAGAAACAACTAAATCAGAAGCTTTTGCAGTTTCGTGGTTAACTCCCATTACAAACATTGGAGCATCTGCAGATGGAGCAGAAATAATTACTTTTTTAGCACCACCTTTAATGTGCTCATTTGCAGTTTCGATAGTTGTGAAGATACCAGTACATTCTGCAACTACATCAACATCAACTTCGTTCCATTTTAAGTCAGCAGGATTTCTTTCTGCAGTAATACGGATATTTCTTCCGTTTACGTAAAGTTTTCCTTCTTTTACTTCTACAGTTCCGTTGAAACGACCGTGAACTGAATCATATTTTAATAAGTAAGCTAAGTGATCTACATCTAATAAATCGTTGATTGCTACTACTTCTACATTATCTCTATTGAAAGATTCTCTAAAAACGATTCTTCCGATACGTCCAAATCCGTTTATTCCTAATTTTACTTTTGACATTTTACTTAATTTTTGCTTTTGTTTTTATTACACTAATTTAAAGTCTAATTTCCTCACAATAAACTTCTTTCCTTTTTTAAACTTTTAACTTTATATCTTTATGTCGACATGATATCAGACACTCTCAATAATTCTCTATCAATTTCAGATTTACCTTTAATTGCCTGCTCAAGTGGTGTTAAAGCCACTTTATCAGCTTGTAAACCAACCATGTAATTAGATTTTCCTTCTATTAAAGATTCTACTGCCTTTACACCTAAACGGCTTGCTAAAACACGGTCAAAACAAGATGGAGAACCTCCACGCTGCATGTGTCCTAAAACAGAAACTCTTACGTCGTACTCAGGCAAATTAGCTTCAACATAATCTTTTAATTCGAAAACGTTTTTACCAATTTTATCGCCTTCAGCAATAACCACTATACTTGATGATTTTCCTGAAGCTTTACTTTTTTGAAGAGAGTCTAGCAATCTGTCTAAACCTAAATCTTCTTCAGGAATAAGGATTTCTTCTGCACCAGCTCCAATACCTGCATTAAGAGCAATATGCCCTGCATCTCTACCCATAACCTCTACAAAAAACAGACGGTTATGTGAACTTGCAGTATCTCTAATTTTATCTATACAATCTACAACAGTATTTAAGGCTGTATCATATCCTAAAGTATGACTTGTACCAAAAATATCATTATCAATTGTACCTGGAATTCCCATTACTGGAAAATCATATTCTGAATTAAAAATCAATCCTCCGGTAAAACTTCCGTCACCTCCAATTACTACTAGAGCATCAACTCCAGCTTTCAAAAGATTTTCGTGCGCTTTTTTTCTACCTTCTGGGGTTCTAAACTCAACAGAACGAGCCGATTTTAAGATCGTTCCACCTTTGTTTACAATATTATTTACGCTTCGAGGGCCCATTTCTTTGAAATCTCCTTCGATCATTCCTTGATACCCTCTATAAATTCCTATGCATTCTATGTTATGATAAGCGCATGTTCGAACAACTGATCGTATTGCAGCATTCATTCCTGGCGAGTCTCCTCCTGAGGTTAGAACACCTACTTTTTTTATTGTTTTTGGCATTATTTAAGTATTAAAGTGTAAAATTAGCAAACATTCACCACTTTCTAGGTTATGTTTATAATAAATTAATAAAATATGTTAAATTCAAACGTTTTCGTTAATAAGTTTTTCGATACTAAAAAATTCATTTAAAATAATAAAAGGTGCTTATTTTAATTAAATCCTTAAAATTAACAATACATAAATGAAGTGTTATAAAAATGTGAGGTTGACTTCATTACGCAAAAATATTTTGGAAATCTAAAATTAGTATAAAAAAACCATTCGTTGTGGCGAATGGTTTTTTTATTACGCTTTTTTAACAAAAGCTTAAAAATCGTCATTATCTGGAATCAATCCTTGATTATTGCTATTTTGGGGTTGAGGCTTTTTTTCGTCATCTTTTTTATCTGACTTTTTATTATTTTTTTCAGCTTCTTTTTTATTATTAAAGTTGATAAAATCAGGATTCAGATAAGAGTCCGGATCATCAGAAGAATTTTTTATTGCTCTTTCAAGTTTATGACTTTTGAATAATTTATTCACCAGTTCGCTGAACGTATCAAAATCTACTTCATACGAAATACCGACTCCTTGTGTATAACCAATTCCTTGTCCTATATAATTGATATCGTTTTCTTTATTAAACAAACGAAGGTTCATTGATCCATCTTCATTCACTCTGTACAATATTTCTATATCTCCAACAATTGCTGATTCATTAACACCTCCTACCGGAACTCCGACTTTTCCATTAATCGATATTTTTTCATTAATCTGAGAGGAAATATTTGCTACGAACTGACCATCTGCTTCTTGTCCAATTCTTTTGTCTGCCGAAATAAAATTTAAATCAATATTAAATTTATCATTATCTGATTTTATGATACCGCCCAGCAAACTTGCTGCTGTTTCTGCAAAAGTTCCAGACAAATCACTTTGATTGAAACCATCCGGACTCATAAACGAACCAGTTGAAAGCAAATACAAAGCTTGGGTCTGACGGACATCTTTATCGTCTAATTTATATTGAATCTCTGATTTTAAAACATTACTCACAGAAGGAAATTGAATATCAAAATTAGGCTCCGGACTTGTTAAATCTCCTCTTAAACCAATAACTACTTCAACTGGCACTTTTTTATTGAAAGAAGAGTTCTCTAGTAATACAGCAGGATTGGCAGAAGTTCGATAAACTGCTTCTAAATTCAACTGTGCTTTCATCGGGTTTCCTTCCCAAATAATAGATCCACCTTTTTTGACTGCGAATTTTTTATCAATTAAACCGCCGTATTTAAAATTATAAGTTCCTTCATATGCCTGGAAATCTCCCCACATATTAAATTTACCGAGTGTATTAATTTTAAACAAAAGCGATCCATATCCTTTTCCTTTCATACCATGTCCAGAGTTTCGGTCTAAAATTACTTCTACTTCGGCATCTGGTGTTATATCAAAATCAAACTCTAGTTCAAGACCGTTATAGTTTCTGGTTTTCTCGACAATACCATTCGCTAGATTGTATTTTTCTTTTGGCGTTACAAAATGAATCCAACTGCTTTCTCCAACACTTTGAACATTATTAATAGGTATCTTAACTTCTGTGCCTTTTTCAGATTTGGCATCCACTTTTATAAATAAACTTTCTGTTGGCCCTTTTATACTGGCTGTTCCATTTATAAATGCTGTACCAAAATAAGCCGCATCATCACTGTCTTTAGTATCCAGCGCCAGCAACCTTTTAGATGTTATGGTTAAATCAAGTTTCCAATCACTAAAATTATGATGCTCTATACTTCCATTCAATAATCCTTTGGTATTGTATTTTGTATCAGTCAATTGATTGTTTCTGAATAAAAACTTTTCATCTGTCAAATCAATTACGGTTCGATCGCTTAATTCATAATCTGTATTTAGGTACGGAATTGTCATTCCTGCCTTTTCTACATACAATCGTCCGTTGATTTCAGGTTTTTTTAGATTTCCAACAACAGCCGCATTTCCAGACACAGATCCTCTGACGTTTGACAAAACATCTCCTCCAACAGTTCCTAAAGTCGCCAGATTAAATCCTTCGAGTTTTAAATTCAGATCTAAAAAAGTCTCTTTATTTTCGACAGCAAAAGTTCCGTTTGCTCTAAACGATTCTGTAAAACCATTCTGTATTGATGAATTTATGGTAAACTTTTTAAAAGTTTCATCACCAGAAATATCAAAATTCAGCGTTCCTAATTCTATTTTATTCAAATTAAGATGATCAATGACAATCGAGGCCGTGGGCTGATAAACATTTTTATTTTGCTTGTAATTGATATTTCCGTTCATATTACCATTAAACACAAACTTCGATGTTAAAGGCGTGATTTTATTAATATCAACATCTTCAAAATTCAGCACAATATCTTTATAATCACTTCCTTTTATAATTCCGTTTAAATCAATTTTCTGATTTTCATGTGATAAAACTATATTATCAATAGTAAAATTTTTAAAGTTTTTATCAAAAACAATCTGATTGTCTTTTTCTGCATTTTCGTTTAAATACCATAAATAGTCTTTAAATTTCATTTCAGATTTTTTAATCCCGACAATATTATTTTTGTTTTTATCGATGGTATGATACAAATCTAGATTAAAATAATCCTGACCTTTTTCTCCGCCTTTAAACTCTGAACGAACAAACAAAGTATCTTTTGATGTTACATTGATCAAACTAAAATCACGCACTTTATAATAAGGTGTTTTGATACTGTCTAACTCGACAAAAGCGTTATAAAGCGGGTTTTTATTATCGATATTGATTCGGACATTATCAAATGTATTTTTTGATGCCGTTATTTTTTGAGAATTAAATCTGAATTTAAATTCTTGCAAATCAGAATCAATTTTACCGCGCACTACAGTCGACGAATCGATATTGATTTCTGGATAAAGCATTTCTACAACTTTATCATAAACATGAAAATTGAAACGCAGGAACTGTCCTTTTTTAACTTTATAAGGTTTATAATTGGTATAAAGACTTCCAACCGAATTCATTACCAATTTATCTAGCTGATCAAAACGGAATTTCCCAACAATTTTACCATTAACAACATCGGTAGAATTAATCGTTATTGTTCGTAGTCTATCGGCATCGAAATTTGAAGTAACCTGCAGTTCATCAAAAGCATAAGTTGACTTTGGGTTCTGATATTCAGCATCTTTTATATAAATATTTCCTTGAAGATTTTCGATAGAATTACCCGTTACCTGAACAACGGCATCTCCTTTAAAATGAGAAATCGAATCGTTTATAAACTTAAGTTTTCGTAAATCTGCATTTTCAACATTAATATGAAAATCGTACCTGCTTTCGCGTTTGCTCAAATCAACTAAACCATCAAAAGTTAAGCTTAGATTGGGATCGTTTACAGAAATCTCTCCTTTATAATAAGGCAATTTAAAATTACCATTTACTGTTATATTATTATAAGTGTACTTATTGTAATCTAATTTTGCAATATCACCTTTAATAATTGTATTCAAATACTTTTCAGTAAACCCGACTCCGTCAACATCTAAATTTAAAGTGGTTTTGCCAATATCTTTTCTCGCTAACAAAGCTCCCACATCAAAATTTTCTAAGATTATATTACCCGAATATGATGCTTTATCAATAAAATCCATATTATTCATATGAATATCTGCCTGACCGTTTCCTAAATCAGTAACCATTTTAAAATCGGCATCAAGATCAGTCGTAGAGACTTTTGCTTTTCCGACAATATTAAATTTCCCGACTCTTTTAAGTTCTTTAGGTAATTTTTTACCTAAAACATTTGGCAACAAAACAACCAAATTATCATAACTTGAAATCAACCTGTCGAATTTTCCTTCCATAGAAAACTTTTGGGTTTTATCTCCTAAAAGATTCTTGAAATTAATGTTTCCAACTATTCGAGAACCGTTTGTATCGCTTAGCCTAAGTCCTCTTAAATTAAGATTATTGAGTGTTCCTCTTAGTTTAGTTTTGATTTTAAAATGCTGGTTTTTTCCTAATCCGTCATAAAAATATCGAATGTCATTTGAGGCAATTGAAGCAGAATCTAATGCAACATTAAATTTTACTTTATCTGTAAAATGAAGAAAATCTTCTACTTTATAATTTAAAACAGCCTCTCCATATATTGAAGATCTTTTTGTTTTAATTGCAAGATTTTCAACTTTTATCTGTTTTTTGGTATACGTTAATTTTCCAGCGAAATTAGAAACATACAAACCACGGTGGTCTAAAAAAGAAAAACGGTGAATTGTTGTTGTAACATTCGGTCCTTCTAGTTTAAAATCACTGATGTAAGCATTTAATTTTTTGAAATCCAGAAATCTAGGAGTCATTTTATTTTCATCAACAACTGAAAAATTACCCTGAGAAATATAAGCGTTTCTAGCTGTAAGCAAAAAGTGCTTGTTTGTTTTAGAAGGCTTATCCGACTCAAATAATCGGATAAATTTATTGATATTGTTTTCATTTTCGTTTTTATAGGTTTTCAGATTAAAAATTAAACCTGTTAAACGAAGATCACCAAATATTAAATCACCATCAAGCAATCTTTTAATACTTAAAATATCGGTAGAAATAATATCAGAATAAATTAAAACCTTTTTGTGATGATCGTAAATCAAAACTTTTTTAAGTTTTACGCCTCCAAAAATATTTACAGCAACTTTATCAACATGAATATCTGTTTTAAAATCTGAATTTAGAGATTCAGTAACATATTGGGCTATTTTTGTCTGAACGTAAGGCAAAGACAATGTGATAGCGACTGCTAGCAAAAGTAAGATTAACCCAATTAGGGTTCTGGATACTATTTTCTTTACTTTTTTGATAGCTGCTTTTATTTTAGTTTTCTTTTAATTTATTTTGAACAGACAAAGATCGACTGTTTTGATAAAAATTCTTTAATTTTGGCTTCTCCTTTACAATCAAAGAAAATTAAAAATTTGATTTGTCAAATATAATTCAAAATTTGTGCCTTTATATGCAAAATTCAGAGGTTTTTATTCTTGCCATCGAAAGTTCCTGCGATGATACTGCTGCCGCGGTTTTACATAACGACAAAGTACTCTCAAATGTTGTAGCCAATCAATTAATTCACAACCAATATGGTGGTGTAGTTCCTGAATTAGCTTCGAGAGCACATCAGCAAAACATTGTTCCGGTAATCGATGCTGCACTTCGCAAAGCAAATGTACAAAAAGAACAGCTATCCGCCATTGCTTTTACTCAAGGGCCAGGTTTAATGGGGTCTTTATTGGTAGGAAGTTCTTTCAGCAAATCATTATCACTAGCATTAAAAATTCCGTTAATTGCTGTAAATCACATGCATGCGCATATTTTAGCACACTTTATTGATGAGGAAGGGTTTGACAAACCTGAGTTTCCTTTTTTAGCACTAACCATAAGTGGCGGGCATACACAGATTGTAAAAGTTAATGGTTTTTTTGATATGGAAATTATTGGTGAAACTACGGATGACGCTGTTGGAGAAGCATTTGACAAGAGCGCAAAAATTTTAGGACTTCCCTATCCTGGCGGTCCATTGATCGACAAATATGCGAAATTGGGAAATCCAAAAGCTTTTGCTTTTACAAAACCAAAAGTTCCCGGATTGGATTTTAGTTTCTCTGGATTAAAAACAGCTATTTTATATTTTATTCAAAAGAACAAACTTCAAAATCCAAATTTCATAGAAGAAAATCTAAATGATATTTGTGCTTCTATTCAATACATAATCATAGAAATTTTGATGGATAAATTAAAACTTGCCGTCAAAGAAACCGGAATTAAGCAAATTGCAATTGGCGGAGGCGTTTCTGCAAATTCAGGAATTAGAACCCGATTGAAAGAAAGCGAAGGCAAATACGGTTGGAAAACTTTTGTCCCTAAATTCGAATACACAACTGATAATGCTGCAATGATTGGAATTGTAGGCTATCAAAAATATTTATCAAGTCGTTTTGAAACTTCTTCAGTTGTTTCTAAAGCGCGAATTCAATTTTAATTATGCAATTATTTTACAATCCAGATATTGACGAAACGACTGAAACTTTTTCTTTTGATAAAGAAGAAAGCCGTCATATTATAAAGGTTTTACGCAAAAAAGATTCAGATATTCTGCACGTTACAAATGGTTTGGGATTGTTGTTTGAAACCGAAATCACGCTAGCATCTGACAATAAATGTATTGTTGAAGTGCTTTCGATAACAAAATCTCCTGAACCAAAATTTCGTTTGCATTTAGCCGTAGCACCAACTAAAATGAACGATCGTTTTGAGTGGTTTTTAGAAAAAGCAACTGAAATTGGAATTCAAGAAATTACGCCAATTTTCTGTGATCGTTCTGAGCGTAAAGTAATTAACTTAGAACGTTTTGAGAAAATTATTTTAGCCGCGATGAAACAGTCCAACGAAACATTTCTTCCTAAATTGAATGAAGCAATTTCGTTTAAAGAATTCGTCAAACAAAAAAATGAAGGACTGCAATTGATCGCGCACTGCGAAGAAACAGATAAAAAATCGCTAAAAGAAGTTTTAAAACCAAACGAAAATGTTACTTTGCTTATTGGTCCTGAGGGAGATTTTTCTGAAAAGGAAATTGCATTGGCTTTAGAAAATAATTTTAAGCCTGTGACTTTAGGAAATACGCGATTACGAACTGAAACTGCGGCAGTTGTAGCTTGTCATAGTGTTGTGTTTTTTAATGAAATACCTAATTAAAATCACAGCTCTATACAATTGCGGCAAGTTTGTCATCTCGAGGAACGAGAGATCACACTAGCAGCTCTACAAAGATTGGCGATATAGCATGAGGAATTTCAATTGTGATTTCTCCTTCGTCGAAATGACAAAACATATAATTATGAAAAAAATATTCTTGTTATTTTTATTGATTTCAATCCCTTCTTTCTCACAAGAAATTGCTTTGCTGAAATACAGTGGCGGTGGTGACTGGTATGCAAATCCTACTTCATTGCCCAATTTAATCCGTTTTTGCAATTCGAATATTAATACGCGCATAAAAGCAAAACCTTCAACGGTTGAACCAAGTAATCCGGACTTGCTTTCCTACCCGTTTGTACATATGACCGGACACGGAAATGTTGTTTTTAGCGATTCTGACATTGCCAATCTAAGAAATTATCTTACTGCGGGAGGTTTTCTTCATATTGATGACAATTACGGAATGGATCAATACATTCGAAAAGAAATTAAAAAGATATTCCCAAATAATGATTTAGTTGAAATTCCTGCTAATCATCCTATTTTTCAAAAACCATTTCCTTTTCCGAATGGATTGCCAAAAATTCACGAACACGATGGAACTCGCCCTCAGGCTTTTGGAATTTTCGTAGAAAACAAATTGGTTCTCTTATATACGTACGAATGCGATTTAGGAGATGGCTGGGAAGATCCGGAAGTACATAATGATCCTGCAGATGTTCGAGACAAAGCCTTGAAAATGGGTGCGAATATCATTAATTATATTTTTACCAACTAATTTTAAAAAAGTGCAGCTTACTCACGAAGAAAATCAATTTGAAAGAAAAACATTTCCGATTACATTAGTTTGTGATCATATTTATTTTCAGCAGAATATCGGGTCTCTTTTTAGAATTAGTGAAGCTTTTGGTGTTGAAAATATTATTTTTTTAGGAAAAGATATTCCGCTGACACCAAGGAAAATAAACAAAACCTCACGCAGTACGCATCTTCATGTACCGCATACTATAATTGAAGAAACTTCAGATCTGATACATTATCTGCTAGAAAATAGATTTGAAATTATCTCTTTAGAAATTGCAAGCAACAGCAAACCGCTAAAACAAGTCTTAATTCCTGATCATCAAAAAATTGCTCTTATCATAGGAAGTGAGATTGATGGAATTTCTGATGAACTTTTGAAAATTTCAAACCAAATTGTACACATAAATATGTTTGGAAAGAACAGTTCGATGAATGTTGTACAAGCTGCAAGTATAGCTTTGTACGAATTTACATCTTAATAAAATTGTGTTAATTTTTGTAGGAATCAAGCTGTACGGGCTGTTGTAAAATTCTCACAAATAATTTGATATAAAAATTTGGCTACAAAGTGTTTTTGTTATAAAATTGCGATCTGGTTAACCAAATCAAATTTTTTATAACAAAAAACCCAAATTATTATGAAAAAAGTTCTTATTTCCGCAGTTGCTGCTTTAGTACTGTTTGCATGTCAAAATGATCAATCTGAAACTAGCGGTTCAGAAGCAAGTGCAATAACTCGTCGTGGATGCGCCTCACAACAAGTTTTAGAAGCACAATTAAAAGCTGATCCTATGTTAGCAATTCGAATGAATGAAATTGAAGCCTTTACAACAAACAAAATTTTAACCAATCGTTTGGTAAATGGCAAAATTGAAATTCCGGTAGTAGTTAATGTTTTGTACAAAACAACTGCTCAAAACATTTCGAATGCACAAATCCAGTCTCAAATTGACGTTTTAAACAAAGATTTTAATGCATTAAACTCTGATTTCAATAGTGTTCCTGCACTTTTTGCTGGTGTAAAAGCCAACGTAGGAATTACATTTGTTTTAGATCAAGTTATCAGAAAATCTACAACAAAAACTTCTTGGGGAACAAATGACGCCATGAAAAAAACGGCTCAAGGTGGTATTGCACCAACTTCTCCTACAACAAAACTTAACTTATGGTCTTGCGCTATTGGCGGCGGTATCTTAGGGTATGCACAATTTCCTGGAGGAGCATCTGCAACTGACGGTGTTGTAATCGATTCTAGATATTTTGGATTATCTGGTGCTGCTAATGCTCCATTTAATTTAGGAAGAACTGCAACTCACGAAGTTGGTCACTGGATGAATTTACGTCATATCTGGGGAGATGCAACTTGCGGAAGCGATCTAGTTGCAGATACACCAACTCATAACGAGGAAAACTATGGTGTACCGGCTTATCCACATTATAGTACTTGTTCTGGAACTCCTGTAGAAATGACAATGAACTACATGGATTATGTTGACGATAATGCTATGTACATGTTCTCAAACGGACAAAAAAGCAGAATGGCAGCAATATTTGTTTCTGGTGGTCCAAGAGCTGGATTCGGAATCTAAAAACAAAAATAAAATCAATTATAAAGCGAGATCTAAATGGTCTCGCTTTTTTTTGTTTATCCCGCTATTTTAAAAGCTTTTTCCTATATTTATAGTCTAAAACCAAAATATGATCACATCAAAAATTATTTCTAACGGAATTTTAAGAGCTTTATCTACCATCTTAGTTGTGGGAGCTATTTTATATTTTTTATACGAAATACAAACTGTAATTGTGTATTTATGTATTTCATTAATACTATGCCTTATTGCCAATCCGTTAGTGCAATTTTTAAAAAATAAATTAAAATTCCGAAATTCTTTGGCTGCCGCCACGACGTTGATCGTTTTTATATTATTGCTAGTTGGATTTATATTTTTGTTTGTTCCGTTAATTATTTCGCAGGCCAATAATTTGTCACTATTAGATACCAATAACCTGCAAAACCAGTTTATGCAAACAGAGCGAAGTATTGAAGCTTATTTTAATATTCAGCATGTCGATTTGAATAAAATGCTAAAAGATTCAAAAATTACATCAGCATTTGGGATTGGTTATTTTACAGGTTTTATCAATTCTTTAATAAACTTTTTAGCCAATATGGGAATGGGTTTAGTTTCTGTATTCTTCATAACTTTTTTCTTTATTAAAGACCAAGATGCTTTTAAAGCAAGTGCCAGAAGAATTCTTCCGGATTCTAATGAGGATAAAATTATAAATTCGATTACTAAAATAAATCATTTGCTGACGCGCTATTTTATTGGATTACTGCTTCAATTAACTGTGGTTTTTATTTTGTATCTGATTGTACTGCTTATTTTTGGGAATCAAAATGCATTTGTAATTGCTTTTTTATGTGCCATTTTGAATATCATTCCATACATCGGACCAATTATCGGAACAATATTAGCCGGAATCTTGACGATGATCAGTATGATTGGAAGTGATTTTCAGTCAGAGATTTTACCTAAAACCATTTATGTACTTATTGGATTTTTACTTGTTCAGGCAATTGATAATAATATCAGCCAGCCTATAATTTCATCAAAAAGTGTAAATTCGCACCCGTTAGAAATATTCTTGATTACATTAATCAGCGGTATTACTTTTGGAATTGTCGGAATGATTATCGCTATTCCAGTTTATACCATGCTCAAAGTAATTTTAAAAGAATTTTTTCCTAACAATAAAATTGTATCTGTATTAACTGAAAGAATTTAGCTTTGAACACTTCTATTCTGCACCAAAATATTCAAGATTTTATATCTCAAAATGTTGGTGCTCCGATTGCAAAATTAGCGTTTCAGAAAAATCCTTTTCCTGAGGTCGACTGGATTTTGATTTTAAATCAGATTGAAGCCAAATCAAAAGCAAAAGAAAAATTACCTACTTGGTTCTCAACGGAAAATATACTTTATCCGAGCAAGATTTCTGTTGAACAAACCTCATCTGAAAAAACAGCTTCTTATAAAGCTTCATTAATTTCTGGTAAAACTTTAATTGATCTGACTGGCGGTTTTGGAGTTGATGATTATTACTTTTCTAAAAAGTTTAAAGTCGTTGCGCATTGCGAAATCAACGAGGATTTATCAGCAATTGTAAAACATAATTTTGAACAGTTAGATGTTAAAAATTGTTTTTGTTATGCCGATGATTCTGCTAATGTCTTAAACGAAGCCGAATCAGGTTTTAAATGGGATTGGATTTACATTGATCCTTCTCGCAGAAATGACGCGAAAGGCAAGGTTTTTATGCTGAAAGATTGTCTGCCGAATGTTCCTGATTCTTTAGATTTTTACTTCGAAAAAGCCGATTCAATTTTAATTAAAACGGCGCCTTTATTGGATATTTCAGCTGGTTTATCTGAATTAAAATTCGTTAAAAACATTCATATTATTGCCCTTCAAAATGAAGTAAAAGAATTGCTTTTTGAGATTCACAATCATTATTTTGGTGAAATAACAATTAAAACAGCTCATATTTTAAAAGACAAAACAGAAACTTTTGAATTTGTTTTAGGAAATGAAACTGTATTTCCCTCTTTTAATCTGCCTCAAAAATATGTTTACGAACCCAATTCAGCAATAATGAAATCTGGTGGTTTTGATGAAGTAAGTACTGTTTTTAAAATAGATAAACTTCACAAACACTCGCACTTATACACCTCAGCAGAATTGATTGATTTTCCGGGGCGACGTTTTGAGATTGAAAAAGTAATTTCGTACAGTAAAAATGAAATGAAAAATGAGCTCGTTAATACGCAAGCCAATATCACAACAAGAAATTTTCCGGACACGGTAGAAAATATTCGAAAAAAGTGGAAAATAAAAAATGGAGGAAATGTTTATTGTTTTTTTACAACAGATAAAAATGATAACAAAATAGTTTTAATTTGCAGAAAAATTACTTAAAAATGAAACAACTAATTACACTAACTTTTTTTCTATTAACCTTTACCGCATTTGCCCAAAAACCATGTGAATACAGTGCCAATGTAACTGACTCAATTGGTACTTATAAAATTACAAATGAATACCTTGTGAGCGAGAAAAACTTTGGAGGAACATCTAATTATGTTTTCTTCGCTCTCGCGCAGACTGATGGTCTTCCAACTTTAAATTTACAGCTTATTCAAAAAAGCAAAGACTTTATAAAAGCAAACTGTTTCGACAAAAACTCAAGAGTATTTTTGCAATTGCAAAACGGAAAAGTAGTGACTTTAATACATATCGATCAAGAAAACTGTGGTACGCTAATTCATGATAAAGATGTTAACAATCGCATCAATACAGGGATTTTTATGTTTATGAAAGATAATTTTGAAGAGTTAAAAAATTCGCCCGTTACCATGATGCGAATTAAATATTTGACTGCTACTGAAGATTATATTATAAAAAGCGAATTAACATCTGAAATGAACAATAAGGTTTATAAACCAGATACTTATTTCATGGATAATATTCGCTGTGTTGAATAATTAATCGCATTTCCATTTTTGATTGGCCACTTTATCTTTTAAACCTGCTTTTAAATTATAATGCCACCATTCAGAATCAAAAGAATTGAAGCCATTTTTTATCATGATTTTCTTCAGAAACTTTCTATTTGATTTTACTTCATTTGAAAGTTTTGTATAATTATGACTCGCTTGAATTCCGAAGAAATCAAAAGGAGTTCCCATATCCACTTCTTTTCCATTTACATCAACTAAAGAAATATCAACGGCTCCTCCTCTATTGTGGATGGAGCCTTTTTTTGGATCTGCCACATATTCTGGATTCGACACGATCTCCCACATTTTCTTCTGGATTGATAACGGTCGGTAACAATCGTATAATTTTATCTTAAAACCTTTTTTCTTAAACTCTTTATTTGCTGCAACTAAAGCTTGAACTGTTTTAAAACGCAAAAAACATTCGGCACAATCATATACTTTGGCTTTTAGAAAATTATCATCTGTAGCATATTTCATATCATAAATAAAATCACTGCTAAAGTCTTTTAAATTAACAAAAGTTGTATCTGCAATTTCTTGTTTTACTGGTCTTGAATACACTTCATTTTGAGCGTTCGAAGCAGTAATAAAAAACATAGAAAGTATAAAAATTAAAGATTTAGTGCAATTCGTCATAAAGCGTTTATTTGAAAAATGAAATTAAGCAAAAAAAAGGCAAACTCCTATTTTAAATTACTTCGTTCCCAATTTCAATCTTTAATAAAGCTGTTTTCCCTTTAAAAAAACAAAAATTAAATTATAAAAACTAGTATTAATTTACTTTCAATTACCCTAATAATCCAATATATTTTAGTTAAATTAGCTCATTAAGACTTTATAAATCAATTATTTAATTCAAAAAATAAACATTATGGAGAAAAAAGCAAAGAATTTATTTATAGTTGCCTTGAGTTGCTTCGCAATGGTTTCATGCAAAAAAGAAACTATTAAAAGTATCCCAACGACAGATTCAACCTCAATAAAAACCGATGCTTTAAAAACAGATTCAGCTGTAATTAATCCGTCAGACACATTAAAAAGCTTGGTTGATAAAAGTGTTATCGGCACGCATTTATTAACCAATAGCAGTATAACACCACGATTAAAAACACTTTTAGGCACAGAGTATGATCAAATGGTAAAATATTGGAACACAGAAACTCCATTTACCAAAGAAGGCGATATTTTGCATGCCGGCGGCTGTAAACAGCACGACTGCACAACGTATTCATACGATCTTTATATCGACGCAAAAAACAATAAAATCAACGTCTATAAATTCAGTCAATCAAAATTAACCGTTTTTGCAGAAGATAATTTCAGAATTATTTTAAAAGATTCGTTATTACAAGATTTAAACACTAAAAAAATTAACGCCAATATTGAGAAGAAGTTTTGAATTATGAGTTATTAGTTTCGACTTGTTAGTAAGCATAATTCATAATTAAATTTCTCCTATCATCATAATATTCTCATGTATACCTTTATTTTTGAGCATTCTGAAATGCGAACGAACGGCATGATAGAAAGGATATGAAGTGTATGGAAGATTATATTCTGCGGCATAACGCCTTATAATCGGTGTTATATAAGGATAGTAAGTATGCCCAACTCCCGGAAAAAGATGATGTGCAACATGATGTGTAAATCCGCCATATAAAAAGTTAGCTAATTTGCTGTTTGTACTGAAATCTTTTGTAACAATCATTTGATGCATTGCCCAAGTAGCAGAAAGATTTCCGTCTTCGTCTGTTACTGGAAAATGTGCATCTTCATCAACATGTGTAGATACAAGTGCCACAACACCAATCATACTGCCAAACAAATGCATGGCAAACCAAGCCACTAAAACAATATACCATGGCTGACTCAATAATAACATTGGCAGCAACAGCAAATAAAAAAGATTGATTGCTTTTGCGATAAATAAAGTATACACTTCACGAGTTGGAATAGTCTCTACTACTTTTTTGACGTAATTATCCTTCTTTCCAAAAAAATCTTTAAAATCTCTGATGTAAATCCAATTCAGGCTATAAAAAGGATAAATAAGCCACATATAAATATGCTGATACTTATGATAATTAAACAAGGGACTATTTGGAAAAATCCTGATTATATCACTTTGCTTAATGTCAACATCCCAATCTGGAACGTTAGGATAAGCATGATGAAGATTGATATGCCGTCGTGTCCAAAGCCAATGATTACCGCCAAAAAGTTCTAAAACATACATAAACCATTCGTTGTGTTTTGATTTTTTAAACAATGCTCCGTGTGCTGCATCATGAAATGCATTTATAAACAACACAATCATGTTGATACCGCACAAAATATAAAATAGAAATAGCAAGGGAGTACTATTTCCGAAAATTAAAATACAGCTATAAAATAGAAAGAAGAGAACTAAAAGTCCCAAAGATTTAATAATATTAAAAAGGTACAAGGATGAGTTTTGTAAAATAGTTTCGTTCACTTCTGTGCGCATCTTTTTAAAAAAATCATCAGTACCAGCTTTGAGATAAACCGGGCGTTTTAATTTTTCCATAACAGGCATTGCTAGAAATTATCACACCAAATTTAATAAAAAAAGTTAAAACTCAATATATCAAAATATTGCATTGTAAAAATCACAAAAAGGTTACGTTTGATTTCCTTTTTCAACTATAGAAAAAGCCCGAACATCTGTTCGGGCTTTTTCCTATCATTATATGGGTTAATTCAATTAGAATTTAAACGTTACGCTTCCCATAATGGTACGTGGAGCCTGAACGTTGATTGTAGTATAACCGTTAAAGTATAATTCGTCTGTAAGGTTATTTACTTTTAATGCTACTCTGTATTTAGGCTGATCGTAGTACAATGCAGCATTTATAACAGAATACGATGGAAGTGCAAAAGTTTCGCCTGGTCCGTTATCGTAAATATTTGTAGCATCTCCGTAGTTTCCTCCAAATCCTAAACCTAATCCTTTAAGTTTAGTTTCTTGCAGGTTATAGCTAAACCAGTAATTAATCAAAGTCTCTGGTCCCGCAGTTACAGGTCTTTTTCCGTTTAAGTCTGAGTCATTTTTAGAGAAACCAACCAGAAGATTTAATCCAGGAATAGGGTTAGCAGTAACTTCTACTTCAAAACCTTTACTGAATTGTGTACCGTTCTGAATACTTGCATTTGGTAAATTTGGGTCAGCTGTTACGATATCTTTTACTTTGATGTCATAGTAACTGATTGTAGCGCTTAATTTGTTTTGGAAAGCATTTAATTTCACTCCTCCTTCAAACTGATTCGCTCTTTCCGGATCAAATTGTACTAATTGAAGTGCACCTCCAACGTTAGCGTTTAAGAATCCTTTGTTGGTAAAACTATTTTGGTAGTTACCAAATACAGATAATTGATCTTTTAAGATTTGAAAAACTGCACCAAATTTTGGTGAGAATGCATTTTGAGAAAAGTTATCAGCTTTAGTATTTGCAGCAGCATCAAATGATCCTTGATTTTCAAAATGATCGAAACGTACCGCAGCTGAAACTAATAATCTTTCTGTAATATTAATTGCATCTGCAACGTACGCACTATATGTAGATATATCGCTGTTTGTAGTATAAGGAGCATTACCATTTCCAGCCATTGCATCTTTTACATTGGTTGGGTTAAAATCATAATAATTTGCTGCCGTTCCATTATAATTTACTACATCGTATGCAGCAAAATTTGGTAAACTTTGGTATCCTAATTTATTTGTACCGTTGTATAAATCAATACCTGCTAAAAAGCGGTTTCTCATTGATCCGATATTGAAATCACCATTGAAGTTTTGTTGAAATTCTATAGCATTATCTCTACCGTTTGCATCCCAAGCATTTCTTGATAATTGTTCGTTTGGCAAAAGGTAAAACCATGTTTGCGGACCTACTGCTTTATTAGAACTGCTGCTGAATACAGATTGAGAAGTCCATTCGTCAGAGATTTTATAATTAGCCTGTGCAAAAACATTGAATGTTTTAGTATTCGTAATAAATTCATTTCCTAAGAATGATCTTTTGAAATTGATGTTAAGATCTTTAGCATTACTTACTCCTAAATCAGCAATCGATACTCCAAAAGGAAGATAGATTAATGACATACCTGAATTATCCTGACTTCCTATTTCAGCATCTATAGATACTGTTAGTTTATCGTTTATTTTATAAGAGAAAGAAGGTGCGAAAAAGTAACTTTTTGATGAACCGTAATCCTGAAAAGTATTAGCACTGCTGTAAGATCCATTTAATCTGAACAATGCAGTATGATCTTCGTTTATAGGAGTATTGATATCAGCTGTTAAACGGCTAAATCCGTAGCTTCCATTTTGATATGAGATTTCTCCACCAAAATTTTCGTAAGGCTTTTTAGTCACACGGTTGATTAGTCCTCCGTAAGATGAAAGTACATTTCCGAATAATGTAGCAGATGGTCCTTTGATAACTTCAATTCGCTCAAGATTTGCAGCATCTGAATTGCTGTTTACTTTTCCTGCAAGACCATTTCTTACTAAACTCTGAGTAGTGAATCCACGTAGTGAATACCAAGAACCTCCATCACCTGCACGATTCGTAGCTCCCCATAATTGGTATAAACCTGGAACGTTTTTCAACGCTTCGTCTTGGTTTGTAACCAATTGGTCTTTCATCAATTCTTTAGTCACAACATTATATACTTGCGAGTTTTCAATGTTTTTAACTGACATTCTAGAAACGTATTCGCTTTCTGATTTAGTGTACTTGTTTGCATTACCTTTTACAAATACTTCTGTAAGTGTTTCAGATGTTGTGATTAATGCAAAGTTTTCTACAATTTCAGCTCCAGATGTAATTGTAATGCTTTTTTCTTTAGCAGAAAATCCTACTACAGAAGCTTTTAATGTGTAATTACCTGGTTTTACATTTTTTATCTCATAGTTTCCCTGAGCATCAGTAACAGTTCCGATGTGGGTTCCTTTAAGAGTTATTGAAACATTATCTGCAATTTCATCATTAGACAACGATACTGTACCTTTTATGGTACCAGTTTGCGCAAACGAACTTACAGCAGTCAGCAACATTAAACAGCTGCTCAAAAGCGGAAGTAATATTTTTACTTTCATGTTATTTAGAATTATTTTGAATAGCGCAAATTTATATGTTGTGTTAAAACAAACCAAATTATTTTTATTTATTCCAGATAATAATGCGAATGCTCTGTTTTACTATTTATTTGTTATTATTTTTAATGTAAAAAAAGAAGATTGCTTTTTTTTATCCGAAATACTTATTTAAGTATAAAAGAAAGAAGCTTTTTAAGACAAGCGAATAGTGCTAATTAGGATTACATAATGAACCTATAAAAACAAAAAAGCCTTCAAAATCATTAATCTTGAAAGGCTTTTTTTATTTAAATATAAGTCCAAAAGGATTCTTTATTTTTAATCTTGTTTTATAAAATAAAGTGATTCCTGATAATTTGCAATTTGTACCAAAGCATTGTAAATATACTTTACGACCAATGCGCCTCCATCAATATTAATTAAATCGATATCATCTTCTGGAGTATGATATTGCGGATGTCCGCCCGTATGAAAACCAACTGCTGATATAGAAGATTTGTAAAAGGAAACATGGTCAGATCCTCCCACATCTCCCGCATGTATAACAGGGTTTAAGCCGCTGTTTTCTTGTAATTTCTTCATCAATTCAATACCGTTTGGAAAGGTTCCGGCTCCTCCCATATAAAGTTGTTTTTCAGTATTCAATCTTCCTACCATATCCATATTAAGCATAACTTTTACAGCGCTTTTTTCGACAGGCAAATGACTCACAAAATATTTAGAGCCTACCAAACCTTCTTCTTCACCGCTGAATGAAATAAAAATAATACTCCTTTTTGGTTTTACTGAGGATTTAGATACTTCTTCTAAAATAGAAAGCAAAGCTGCAACACCAGAAGCGTTGTCATCTGCTCCGTTATGAATTTCTACGGCTTCCTTTTTTTTACTGCTAGAGCCTGCACCTCCCCATCCCCAATGATCGTAATGCGCGCCTATTACGATAAATTCATTTTTAAGTTTATCATCTGATCCTTCTATATAGCCTACAACATTTTGAGTTGTAACGCTGTCTGACTTCACTTTGTTTATTCCTTCTTTTACAAATACTTTAAAAGGCTGATAATAACTTTGGTTGAATTCTTTCAAACCATATTTTTTAAAATATTTTTTGATATAAGATGCTGCATCATTATTTCCTTTTGTGCCAGGAAAACGGCCTTCTAATTTATCCGAAGAAAGGTACTTATCGTGCTTATAGAATGTCTCTGCATTACTATTATTTTGAGCGTTAATGCTGCTATTAAAAAATAATACACTTATGAAAAAGGGTTTAATTTTTGAAATTTGAAAAGATTTCATGACTTATGCTTTGTTTTAAATAACTTGTTTTGTAAAATAAAAAGTATTCAATTTATTTCTTCAATTCGAATACTACATGCTTAATATACTTTCTGTTATATGTATAAAGCACATGAATTTTATCGTCTGAAGTTTGAATAATAGCCGGATAACTGAATTCGCCTTCTTTTTGATTTTCGAGATCAAATAACTTTTTCCAATTTACTCCATCTTTAGAATATTCTACATCTAAAACATTTCGGCCGTTGAACCAATCTTTTCCTTGTTTTAGTGGATTATTGACTAAGAGAAATGATTTTTTAGAAAGCGTCAGCGCATCAATTCCGGAATTCGAATTTACAACATTAATCCTATCTGTATCTTTCCAGTTTTGTCCGTTATCTTTAGACCAGCTTGTAATCAGTGTATTGTGTTTACTGCGAAACAACATCTGAATTATTTTATCAGAATGAACTAAAAATGTTGGCTGAATAATATCAAATTCTTTTTTATCTTGAATAGTAATCTTTTTCCAAATATCAGTGGCTTCCGTATACGTTTCTACATGAGATCTCCATTGATTATTCTGAACACTTTCTGTACTGCTTCCGCATAAAATAATGCCGGGAGTTGCTTCAACAGGTTTGTTTTTAATAGGCCCAAGTATATCTTTCGGAAGATATTTTGGAATGCTCCAAGTGTTTCCGTTATCTTTTGAAATGATCATGGCGCCAAACCACTCTCTCGGATTTTTTCCTACTTTATAAAATAAATACAAATTTTGACTTTTACTTTTAAATAAAACAGGATTCCAGCAAGGCAATGTATCTCCTTCTTTCACCAGAGGCAGAACAAGATTTTTAGGTGCAGACCATTTTTGGTTTTCATAATTCGAATAATAAATCCCTACATCTTTAGCACCTTCATATTTACCTCCAAACCAAGCTGCCATAATTTTATTTGGAGCTAATTCAACTAATGTTGCGGCATGGCTGTTTGTTGTTACTGGCTGATCTGTAATAAAGTTTTGGGTAATATTAGACACTGTTAATTCCTTTTTTACAGAGCTGCAAGAAAGACATACAAAAACTAAAAAAAGTACTGAACAATTTATTTTTAAACTCATCTTTTATCCTTAACGTTATTAAAATTATTTTTTATTTAAACCTAATTTATGGCCATAAAGGGCATAGTATAAAATAAAAATATAACAAGGCAATAATATCCAATATCCTTTTGTTGCAGCATTTGCCGTTGCAGCAACTTCGCTCATTCCATTAGTCAGCATATCTATTTTATTTATGTCTACTAATTTCCCGTAAAGAGGCGGAATAACTGCACCTCCAGAAATAGCCATAATTAACAATGCTGAAGCTGTTTTGGTGAATTTGCCCAAACCATTTAAAGTCAGCGGCCATATTGCCGGCCAAACCAATGCATTTGCAACACCTAAAGCGGCAACAAATAAAATAGAAGTAAATCCGGTAGAAAATACAATGCAAAATGAAAGTACAATTCCTAAAACTGCACTTGCTTTTAATGCCAAAGCCTGACTAATGTATTTTGGAATTAAAAATGCACCTAAAGCATAGGTTACTACCATTGCCAATAACGTAAAAGTCGTAAAAAATTTGGCATCTGCAGCCGGAAAACCTAAAGCAATTCCGTACGCTATAATTGTATCTCCTGCGATAACCTCAACACCTACGTACATAAAAAGTGTAAGTACGCCCAGCCATAAATGCGGAAATTGAAAAATGCTTGTTTTTGTAGTTTCGCCTTCTTTTGCTGTTTCAATTGGTGCTGCTTCAACATCTGGCAAAGGTGCTTTTCTAATTAATATTCCCAAAACAAATAAAACAACAGCCATTGTGATATAAGGCGCAACCACGCTGTCTGCCATTGTATCTAACAATTTAGCCTTTTCGACTGCACTGACTGCACTTAGTTTCTCTTGAATTTCATCTATTCCAGACAATAAAAGAGAACCAAAAATTAGCGACCCTAAAGCACCTGCAATCTTATTGCAAATTCCCATAATCGAAATTCGTTTTGCAGCACTTTCAATTGGACCCAAAATCGTTATATAAGGGTTTGATGCCGTTTGCAATAACGTCATTCCTGCACCTTGAACAAATATACCGGTTAAAAACATCCAGTACGTTCTGGCTTCTGCTGCAGGTATAAAAATTAAAGCTCCAAATCCCATTATAAACAATCCTAACGACATTCCTTTTTTATATCCAATTTTTCCTAAAATGTACGACGCCGGCAGTGCCATAACTACAAATGAAATATACGATGCTGATGCAACTAAAAGCGATTGGGCAGATGTTAATTCGTTGATTGTTTTCATAAACGGAATCAAAGCGCCGTTTATCCAGGTTACAAATCCGAAAACAAAAAATAGGCTGGCTATAATTAGTATTGGAATTAATGTATTGTTATTTTGAGATGTATTTTTGTTAGGCATAGTTATTCTTTTTATTTCGGTTATCAATAGCTTTATTTCAAATCAGATAACCATTTTTTTACAAATAGGCGTATAAAACAAAAGGAGAGTCACCTCTCCTTTTATCTTTAAAGTAACGAATCTCGTCTTCTTTACCTTAATTATTTAGTATCCCACCAAAGTTTAGTTCCTCCAGTGTCAGGACCTTTTAATTTTGTGATTGCGTCAGTAACAGCATCTTTGTTTGAAGAATATTCATTTGTTGTATAAATAATTCTCTTCATTAAACTTTTACCTACTCCAGCATCATTATTATCTGTATTAAGCGGTGCATAAATAACTTTTGCATCACTTCTGCGTAAGTCTGCCCAAGATTCCCAAGATTCAGGAAAAATAGCCAAGTACTTTTGAACAGCAATTTGTGTACGCTGACTAGCTTCAGTTGCAGACCATGCTACAGGCAATTTAACTGGAATATCTTTCAAGTCTAGATTTGGATAAACTGTTAAAACGTTTGGCAAAGTTGGCAAAGTTGATCCTGCGATGTAGCTGTTAATTGCTGTGTTATCAACAATTCCCCATTGCTGCATAGACAATCTGATACCTGTTTCATATAAAGTTTGAGCAGTTCCGCCCATGTTCCATCCATTTAAAGCTCCTTCTGCTCTGCTTAAATAATTTTCAGATGCCATAAAAACTTCAATGTTTTTAGACTCACTAATATTTCCTGCAGCACCATTACCCATAATGTCATTATTGAAGGCAGAGAATTTAGTAGTTCCAAATTGATCTTCTAATCCTCCAACAGGCTGACCTCTATAAACTCCAGTATCAATTGGAGCAAACCATTTTGCTAATCTTGGATCATTATATCCTACAAGAATACTTTCCATAGAAGCTGTCATAGTATAACCCCAGCTGTTTACAATCATATTTAAATTGTTTGGAGTAATATTACTAGCTTTAAAGAATGCACTTTGAGCGTTTGTTTCCATAACTCCTGCTGCTACAGCAGCTTCAGCTTGTGTTTTTGCTTTAGCAGGTTCAACATCAGAAATTCTCAATGCTAAACGCAATCTTAAACTGTTTCCGAATACTCTCCAGTTTGACACGTTACCAGCATACAATCGGTCGTTTGGCTGAAGTGAAGCAACTGTTGTTAGAGAAGAAGAACTTAATGTAGTATTAGCTTCATCTAGCAATTTAAAGAAATCTTCGTAAATACTTTCTACGCTATCGTAAGGCACTTTTTCTTTACCATTTCCTGCTTCAGTATACGGAATTGGTCCGTAAGCATCTACCATTTGATTGTACATGAAAACTTTCCAGATTTTAAGAACTGCCAAAGCTTCAGCATTTCCTTCAGATGCTTTAATAGCATTGTTTAAGGCCGGAACAGCAACTGTGTAAAATCTTGTCCATCCACGTCCTTCATATCCATTTACGAATGCATTTCTCTCAGTACCATATCCACAATTTAGATAGTGAATAAAAGTAGAAGATAAAATACCCGTTGCGATACCCCATGTACCTTGATCATCTACACCTGGCGATGAGTAAGATCCGTTATGAATACCTGCATAAAGCGCTGATGCAAAAGAAGGTCCTGCTAAAGTAGCATCTAACTGATCTTCAGTCAACGAATTAGGATCTTTGTTTATCTCATCAAAGTCGCCTGAACAGCTTGACAAAATAGAAACTGCCATTAAAGCAACTCCCAATGTTTTTATTTTAAAACTATATTTCATGATGTCTCTTTATTTAATTAAAATCCGAATTTAACATTAACTCCATAATCTCTCGTTGAAGGAATGTTGAAAGATTCTATACCTTGCAGGTTTCCTGTTCCTGCTCCTGCTTCTGGATCAAAATATTTAGCTTTGTTCATGAAAAAGAATAAATTTCTTCCTACTAATGAAAAATCAATACTTGTGAAACCTGATTCGCCCAAAATATGTTTTGGTAATGAATAACCCAATACAAGTTCTCTTAATCTGATGTTTGTTGCATCATAAACAAAAGGTTCTGCGATTGGTGTTCTTTGTCCAATTGCTGTCCAGTATTGTTCTGCAGTAATACTTGTTGTGTTTGGTGTATACGTTGTTACACCGCCAGAAGTACTTCCAACAACTCCATTAACTACAATTCCTCCTTCTCTTCCTGCAAGAGTAACATCACTTACTCCTAAACCGGCTTGTCTTGCCTGAGTGTATGAAATAACTTCACCACCAATTCTGAAATCAACTAAGAAACTTAAAGAGAAATCTTTGTATTTAAAGTTGTTTTTAAAACCTGCTGTCCAGTCTGGGTTAAAGTTACCAGCACGCACATCAAAACCATTTGTTGCTAATGGAATACCTGCACTGTTTACAATAATGTTGCCGCTTGGATCTCTTTGGAAACCTTTAATGTATAAATCGCCATATTCACCGCCAACAACAACTTTACTTCTTACTAAACGTCCTTCTCCAAGAACTAATTCTTCTCTTCCATCTGCAATAGATTTAATTTTTGACTTATAAGATGCGTAGTTTGCTGTAATATCCCATGTAAAGTTTTCTGTTTGAATAGGAGTTGCAGTCAGAGTAAGCTCAATACCTTTATTTTCGATATCACCACCATTTACGATAGCTCTAGAATATCCAGAAGCCTCAGGCGTATTGATGTAGAAAATTTGATTATTTGTTAATGTATTAAAGTATGTAAAATCTAAACCTAAACGATTATTAAAAAATCGAACATCTGCACCAAACTCTGTAGAAGAAGAAATCTCAGGTTTTAAGTTTGGATTAGCTTTTGTACTTTGTCCGTATAACATACCGCCGTTTCCACCAATATAAGAGAATCTTTGTTGTGTTTGATAAGGATCTGTATCATTTCCTACTTGTGCATACGAAGCTCTTAATTTTGCAAAACTAATAGTTTCTGGCAATGTAAACATATCAGAAAGAACAGCAGAAAGACCCGCAGAAGGGTAAAAATAATCTGTTGGCAATGTAGAAGACCAGTCATTTCTAGCTGTTAAGTCTAAAAACAAATAGTTTCTGAAACCAATTTGACCGAATCCGTAAACTGAGTTAATTCTTTTTTCTGAAGCTGTTGATGTAGATTGAATTGTTGAAACATTACTTAGGGCAAAATAATTTCTTTTACTTAAAACACCACCAGAATTTAAAGCTGAATTATTCTGTTGTAATGAACTTGCTCCAGCATTAAGTCCAACAGAAAAATCTCCAAATTTTTCGTTGTAAGAAAGCAAAGCATCGACATTCAATTCACTTACTGTTTCATACGATTCGCTGTATGAACCTAAGTTATTGTTAAATGCAACTGTAGCATATCTGTTTCTTACGTTTTTGTTTGTCATTTGGTCTAAACCAGCTCTACCTTGTAAACTTAAAGTTTTTGTAAACTCATATTTAAGAGAGGCTAAACCAATAAATCTGTTTCTTTTATCTGTACGAGCATCATCTCTCAAAGCAGACCAGAATGGGTTTCCTCCTGGAGATCCAGTTTCATCAATGAAATAATTCATTTGTCTTTGCCCTGCTGCATCAATATATTCGAAATTTTTGTAGTCATTATATGCAATACTACGAGGCAATAAATAAGCTGATGTTCCGATAGATTCTTCTCCAGTTCTTAACAAGTTGTCAATATCCTGAATGATGTAGTTGGTTTTTACATCCAACGATAATTTATCAGATATTTTACTAGTCAATCTCAAGTTAAGATTGTGTCTGTCTAATTGGTTTCCGCCAACAATACCTTCAGCTTTTGTATTTGTATAAGAGAAATAACCTTGTGCTTTTTCGTTACCTGCCGTAACAGTTAATGTATTAGCTAAATTATAACCTGTTTTGTAGAAATCAATAACGTTATTTGGCTGTGGAGAATAACTTTGTGTAGCTGGCCCTGCATAATTTGGGTTACGAACTAACTGCCAGTTTGAAACTTGGCTTCCGTCTAATTTTCCTCCCCAGCTTGAAGAAGAGTTTGCAACATAAGCGCCGTTTGTTCCTTGTCCGTACTCATTTTGCAAATTCATCAAATTATAAGCAGAAGAAGCCATGAAATTAGATGATAACGAAACCGAAGTTTTTCCTGCTTTACCAGATTTTGTTGTAATAACGATAACACCATTTGATGCTCTAGAACCATAAAGGGCTGCTGCAGATGGTCCTTTAAGGACTGTCATCGAAGCAATATCTTCTGGGTTAATGTTAGAAATACCATCTGGCTGTGTAGTTCCTCCTGTATCAATATCAGGATTAGTTGATGTTGTACCGTTACTGATTGGCACACCATCCACTACATATAAAGGTTGGTTATTACCGTTAAGTGATCTGTTTCCTCTTAAAGTAATTCTAGATGAACTGCCTACACCATTAGAAGTCGTAGAATAATTAAGACCTGCAACTTTACCTGAAAGTGAGTTGGCAACGTTTAATGATCTTGCTTCTGAAATCTCATCTACTGAAATGTTTTGAGCAGAATAAGTAATTGCCTTTTTCTCTCTTTTAATACCAAGAGCAGTTACCACAACTTCACCTAATTGTTGTGTGGCTGCACCTAAACCTACATTAATAGTAGTTTGTCCCGCAACAGCAACTTCTTTTGTAGCAGATCCTACATAAGAAAAAATTAAAACTGCTGTTTGATTTGGAACAGTAATACTGTATTTACCATCAAAATCTGATGATGCGCTCGTTTTTGTTCCTTTAACGATAACATTTGCTCCCGGAATCGGAATTCCGCTTACAGCATCTGTAATCGTTCCTTTTACTGTTGTTTGTGCCTGCAGATTTTGAAATCCGAAAAGGCACACAACAAACAGTAATTTTAGTACGTTCTTAGCCATGTTTAGTTGTTTTTTTTTAGAGTTAATAACATGTTAAACTTAAGAATACATTCTGTTAACAAAATATTATTTCGACAAATGACAATTTTGAAAAGGTGTTGGGTAAAATTTAACACTTTCCGCGCCAATACTGGCTTCCTTTGTAATCTTAATCCTCTTTATTTTAACAACTAAAACCTAACTAATCTAACTGATTTTGGTTATTATCAGCATTATTCCTTCCTTATTAACCAAAAAGATGAACATTTTTCTTCGTTTTGCGAGATTTACTCTAAAACTTTGAAATTCGTTTTTAACAAATCAGTAGAATTCCCTCCTACCATAACTTTAAAATCACCCGGTTCTACCACTCTTTTCATTTCTCTATTCCAGATAGATAACTCTGCTGGAGTAAGTATAAATTCTACAGTTGCAGTTTCTCCTTTTTTAATATGTAACCTTTTAAATCCTTTTAAGGTTTTTTCGGGAGTTGTAACAGAACTATAAACATCATTAATATATAATTGTACTACTTCATCTCCATCTAAATTTCCAGTATTTTTAACATCTACAGTAACTTTTAATTCTCCATCCGCTTTAATTTCGGCAGAACTGATTTTAAGATTTGAATATTCAAATTTTGTATAACTCAATCCAAAACCGAATGTATATAAAGGATGTTCGCTCTCTGCCACATATCTGTGAATGGCAGATGGTTTTTGGTTATAATATATAGGCAGCTGTCCAACTGATTTTGGAACGGTTATTGGCAATCTTCCACCTGGATTATAATCTCCAAATAAAACATCGGCTACAGCCTTTCCTCCTAATTCTCCAGGAAACCATCCTTCAACAACTGCAGGAATATTTTCATTGATCCAGTTTGTAGAAAGCGGACGGCCGTTTAATAGAACACAAACTACAGGAGTTCCTGTTTTTTGAATCGCTTCGATTAATTCTTGCTGCATGCCGTGCAAATCTAATGAAGCAACATCTCTGTTTTCTTCAACCAATTCATTTGATTCTCCTAAAACTACAATTGCTACATCTGCTTTTTTAGCAATGTCGATTGCCGGCTGAAAGTTTACTTTTTCTAAATTCCAACGCAAGTGAGCTCTGGCTCCCCAGCCTCCTTCCCACATTTCTATGCGGACTTTGTATTTTTTTCCTGCTTCGATATTTTTGGGAGTAGTAACCATGCTCGTTGCCCCTTTTGTCCAGTTGTCGATAACCAATTGATCGTCAATCCACATTCTGATTCCATCATCAGAACTTAAACCTAACCAGCCGTCAAATGCTTTATCTGACTGAATATAACCTGTCCAGCGAATAGAAAAATCGTCATCTGTAACACCATCACCAGGAGACCAAGGCCAGTCAAACTCTAATTGATTGTCAATACGCGTTAATGCCGGAGTTCCTTCTACTTTTCTGTTATTGAAATATTCTCCTTTTAATCCGTTTTGAGATCCATCCGGAGTAAATAAATATTTCGATGGAATAATTTGTCCTTTTACAATTAAAGAAACACCTTCTTCATAAAGTACGTTTGTGTTTTTGCCCGCCACTTGCTGAATACCTTCTAAAACCGTAGTTCCTACTTTATTTTTAACTGCATATCCTCCAAGTCTTGAAGCATTTGCATTTGGTCCGATAACAGCAACTGTTTTAATGTCTTTCTTTAAAGGCAAGATATTGTTTTCATTTTTTAATAAAACAATAGATTTATGTGCTGCTTCTAAAGCTATATCCTGATTTTCTTTTGTGTGAAAACGTTCTTTAATTAAATTTTTATCTGTGTATGGATTTTCAAATAATCCCAATAAAAATTTTAATCTTAAAACTCCTCCTGCAGCACGGTCGATCTGCTCCATTGTCAGTTTCTTTTCATTAACCAATTCTATAATACTTGTCTGCCAAAATTCATTTGTAAAATCATAAAACTGCATGTCAACTCCTGCAGAAACTGCTTCTCTAATACTTTCTTTTGGCGAACTCGCTACATTATGCGTCGTCTGCAAATATTTAATTGCTCCTAAATCAGATACTACAATTCCTTTAAAACCCCATTCGTTTCTCAAAACATCTGTCAGTAACCAATGGTTAGCTGCACAAGGAATTCCGTCTAACTCAGAATACGCACACATTGTTCCCAATGCGCCTCCTTTTATAAATGCTTTTTCAAATGACGGCAAAAAATCCTGACGTACTGAACGTTCACCAACTAATACAGGCGAAGAATTTGCACCGCCTTCTGGGATACCATGAACTGCAAAATGTTTAGGTTCTGCAATAATAGAACGATCTGATTTTAAATCGTTGCCCTGCATTCCTTTAATCATTGCTGTTCCTATTTCACTAATTAAATAAACATCTTCACCAAAAGTCTCGGCAACTCTTCCCCAGCGCGGTTCACGGCCAACGTCAAGATTTGGACCTAAACCAAAATGAACACCATGTGCTCTGGCTTCAGTACCAATTACGCCTCCAACTTTGCCCATTAAATTAGTATCCCAAGTTGCTCCTAAACCAATGTTCATTGGGAAAGCCGTACTTCCGTCATCTAAATAACCGTGAAGCATCTCGCACATAATAAGTGCAGGAATTCCCCATTTATTTTTTTTAATAACCTCGCTTTGAAGGTCATTGATCATTTTCGCTGAACGCGGATAAATATCGTGAATCGCACCAATCCCCAAATTTCCAATCTTTATATCTGATTTTGTTTTAGAGAAATCTTCTTTTTCTTTAAAAAATTCGCCTTTATACATATCCATTTGGCGCACTTTTTCCTCTAAACTCATTCGGCTTAATAAGTCCTTTACCCTATCTTCAACCGGTAATTTTGCATCTTGATACGGATATTTTTTCTGCGAATAACCTTGGTTAAAAATACCTACAGCCATTACAAAAATAATGGCTGTTTTTTTCATTCTTAATTGTAACATAGTTGTGTTGTTTTTAATTTTGAATCACTTTGAGCTTTGTTCCATTCACAAAATCTTCGTGCGAAATAAAAAAGCTGTTAAGTGGTTTTCCGTTTATCTCAATCGAATTGATTTTTCCATCATTATTAATTTGTCTTTCAATTACAATGCTTTCTTTTTTATAATATCTTGGATCTAATTTGATCGTCACTCTATGAAACATTGGCGCTGTAATCGTGTAAATTGGATCTCCGGGAGAAATTGGATAAATTCCCATCATAGAATATACCAGCCATGCCGACATTGTTCCTGTATCATCATTTCCTGGTAATCCTTTTGGTTCATTCTTAAAATATTCTTTCACCAATTTCTTTACCATTTGCTGACTTTTCCACTCTTCTCCTTTTATGTAATTGAATAAATACGGATAGGCAATATCCGGCTCGTTTGCCATATCAAATTGTTTGATATCAAAAACTTTTTGCAATTGATCGGAGAAAGGTTTTTCACCGCCCATTAATTTTATCAATCCTTTGATATCATGTGGTACCATAAAAGCATATTGCCAAGCATTGCCTTCGATAAAACCAACATTTGTTTGAAAATTAGCTCCCGCCACAGGATCAAAAGGTTCATACCATTTTCCGTCAGCTGTCCTTGGGCGAAGTAATTTTAAATCTTTGTCATATAATTTTCTGTAGGATAATGAACGTTTCGTAAAACGCTTATAATCATCTTTTTCACCAAGAGCTTTTGCTAAAAGTGAAATCGCATAATCTGAAGTATTATATTCTAGTGTTGTAGAAACTGGGCCAGGATAATTGGTTGAAACATAACCTTTATCGATATATTCTTTAAGTCCCGGGCGCAACGGATTATTTTCAGCATTATCTGCGCCTTTTAACATCGCATAATAGGCTTTGTTAAAGTCAAAATCCTGAATTCCCTTTAAACAGGCATCGACTATCACAATACTTGCCGGATCTCCTACCATGGTAAATGTTTCTGTTGAATTTAATTCCCATTTTGGCAGCCAGCTGTTTTCATCATACATATCCAACATACTTTTTATCATATCAGATTGTTGCTTAGGATAAACTAAAGAGGTTAGCGGATGCATATTTCTATAGGTGTCCCATAATGAAAATACGGTATAACGGGTGCCATCAGTTTTACCAATCTTTCTTCTTTTGATCTCTGGGTACTCGCCGTTGAAATCATTTAAAATATTTGGATGAATTAAAGTGTGGTACAAAGCTGTGTAAAAAATCGTATTTTCGTCTTTTGAACCGCCTTCAACTAGAATCTTCGAAAGTTCCTCATTCCACTCATTATAGGTTTCTTTATAAACGTTATCAAAAGACTTGCTACCGGTTTCTTTTTCTAAGTTTTCACGGGCATTTTCGATGCTTACATACGAAATTCCAATTTTAACTTCAACCGTTTCTTGTTTTTCGAATTTATAGGTAAAATAACTTCCAATACTGTCACCGACAACAGTTTTAATGGTATTTTCCATCATTCTGGCTTTGCCGTTATAGTCCATCCATTGTGCCTCGGTTCCTTTATATTTTGAAGTTTTTTTCCAAATGCCGAATTTAGCTGCAGGTTTTGAAAATTTCGCCACAAAATAAACCGGATAAGCATCTTCTGGACTGTTGTAACAAAATGAACCAACAGAGCGCATTCCTTCAATTTCTGTAGATGAAACGACTTTTATCATTGCACCTTCTTCATTGGTTAATCCTAAACCAAGATTTATTAAAATATTGGATTGCCCTTTCGGGAAAGTAAATCTGCTAACGCCCACTCGTTTTGAAGCTGTAAATTCACCTTTAACTTTATACTTGTCAATATCAACGCTGTAATACGCTGCTTTTGCTACTTCGTTAGAATACGTTGAACCGTATTTTAAATGATCAATTTCAACATTTCCGGTTGTTGGCATTACTAAAATAACGCCTAATTCCGGACAGCCGACACCGCTTAAATTGACCTGACTAAATCCGGTTAAAAAAGTATTTTCATTAACATAAGGATTCGATAGCCACTGACTGTCTTTTTCCATTGGAGTATTTTTTACTCCGGCAACATTAAACGGACTTATGCTAGCCATACCTCGTGGCGCAATTGAACCCGGAAAAGTCGCTCCATAATTAGAAGTTCCAATAAACGGATTTACAAAATCAGCAGGTTCTTGTGCAAAAATGCTGATGCTAAAAAACAGCATGTAAAAAATAGATGCTGTTTTTGATATTATTTTTTGTATTGAAAACATATTTTTATCTATTAATAGCTTCAATTTTTAAAGTCCAAGCTTCTTTACATGGTAAGTTGTTTCGTAAACTTTCTGGAATTACAACTTTAAATCCGTTTCCTTCTTTTGTCCATTTTAAAGAAGTTTTAGAACCTAACATTATAATTTTTGTTCCTTTTTTAGGGCTGATCGATTTTACTGTAACAGTTGCAGGAATTTTATCTTCTCCATCTTTTGCTAAATAAAATGCAAATACATTTCCAGTTTTATTTTGTGTAAAACAAATATTCTCTTCCTTAAAAGGTTCGATTGGTTTTGTCTCATAAATCGCTGTACTGTTTACTTTCATCCAGTCTCCGTAAGCTGCTAACAAATCATAAGCACCTTTTTGCCATTCTCCTTCTGGACTTGGCGCAATATTCAACAATAAGTTTCCGCCCTTTGCTACAATATCAACCAACATATGAATTCCTTGTCTTCCAGTTAAATAAGTTGCATCTGGAGTATAAGACCAGCCACCGCCAGAAGTAATACAAGATTCCCATGGGTAAGGCAAAGTTTTTGCAGGAACGCGTCCTTCAGGCGTTAAATAGTTTTGGTTTTTACCGTGAACGGCTCTGTCAACCACGATTAATCCTGGTTGTTTCTGACGCGCTTTTATAACCAGTTCATCCATTTTAGGATCTTGATCTACAACTCTGTGTTTGATAAAACCATTTTTCGATTCGTTTTCTGCAAACTTCTCATCGTAGTTTTCTTTTATGTTTTGCTGATCTCTTTTTTTAACCCATCCTCCATCAAGCCATAAAATATCTACTTTGCCATAATTACTAAGGATTTCTAAAATTTGGTTATGCGTAAAATCAACATACTTTTGCCATTTTTCTGGATATAAAGATGGATCATAATTTACGTTTCTGTCGAAAGGAGGAAAATACGGATCCCAGTAATTTTCGTTATGCCAGTCTGGTTTAGAGAAATAGGCTCCAGTTGAAATATTCTCAGCTCTAAAAGCATTGAAAACTTCTTTTAAAATATCTGCTTTCGGATTTTTGCTGAAAGGACAATCTTTGTCAGTTACTTTATAATTAGAATATTTGGTGTCGTACATATTAAATCCGTCATGGTGTTTTGTAGTGAAAACCATGTATTTCATTCCCGCTGCTTTTGCTGCTTTTGCCCATTTTACAGGATCAAACTTCGTTGGATTAAAAGTCTTTTTCAAACCTTCATAATCGGCTACATATTGATTGTAATTTGCTGGATTACTTCCTTTTTTACGTTCACACCATCCATAATCTTCAGGACATATTGACCAAGATTCTACAATTCCCCATTGGCTGTAAGTTCCCCAGTGCATTAACAATCCGAATTTTTTACCCTGCCATTCTTCTAAATTTTTCAACACTGCTGGATCCGTTTCTGGTACATAGCGCTCATCTTCATAAATAGCCTGCGAAAACATTTGAACTGAAAATAATATCGCGATTATGAATATTCCTCTTTTCATCTTTACTCTATTTTATTGTTTTTTGTTTTTGTTTAATTGTAAAATTCCACATTTAAGATATTAAGACAAAATGTCCCTGCTACCTAATTTTGTCAAAGTTTCTCCACATTTTTGTCATTTCGACGAAGGAGAAATCTTCGCAAGAAACTCCTCATAGTAAATCGTCAATCTTTGTCGAGCTACTCGTGAGATTTCTCCTTCGTCGAAATGACAAGATTGGGTGTAATACTATGAACATATGGCTTTGACAAAAATGTGGTTATTAATTCACTAAAATTTCATCAACGAATAACCATGAACTTTCTCCTTTTGGACTTTTCTTCAAGTTAGTTGCGATTACTTTTATAAATCTTGCATTTTGTTTTCCAAAATTGATTTTGAAATCTTTTAGTTCTGAATTTACATTCACAGCATACGGACGCGATATTTTGCCGACTTCTTTATAAGTAATATCATCATTTGAGATCAAAACTTTTATTTGCGTTGGAAAATTAACCCCAGAACCCTGGCTTTCTAAAGTTCCAATAATCACTTGTTCTACACTTTCTTGTTTTTCTAGATCAACAACAAGTTCCATATCATTTACCAGCCACGCCTGCCATTGACCATCGTGAAAGTTTTTAGATCCTCGAATACTATTATTCATTGTATACGGTCCGTCTCCTTTATAATTGTTATTATAAGGCGTTAAATATTTTACTTTGTGCGCAACACCTTTGTGAAAAATAATAGTGTCCGTAAAAATTTTACCTACTAATTTTTCATTTTGAAACAAAGAAGCTTTTACAATTGTAGTTTCTTTTACCTGAATTGGAGTTGTATATTTTACAGCATTTCCTGCCAACGTTTTATCGCCCAATACATAACGAATATCTGGATTTGGGAATTCATTTTTTAAAGTAATATTAATTTGCTTTTGAGCCATATCAGCAGTTGAAGCAGCCGTTACCAAATAAGCACTTTTTGCATAATTGATGCCTAAATAATCGTAACGCACTAATAACGAAGGTAATCTAGAAGTAAAATCATTCCAGTTTCGTTTTTCTTTTGAACTCCATAAAACCTCAGATAAGGCAGCTAATCTTGGGAAAATCATATATTCTGATTCTTTTGTATTTGGAAGATATTCTGCCCATAAATTTGCCTGTCCGCCTAAAACGTGTTTTGCCTGTTCTGGTGTCATTGTTTCAACAACCGGGTCGAATTCGTATACTTTGCTTAAAGGCGTATAACCATCAAAAGCTATAGGTTCTTCGTTTTGAGGTCCTTGATAAAAATTAAAATAACAGTGTGATTCTGGTGTCATAATAACATCATGGCCTTGTTCTGCTGCATCAGTTCCGCCTTTTGTACCTCTCCAGCTCATTACAGTTGCTGCTGGAGCCAAACCGCCTTCTAAAATTTCATCCCAGCCAATTATCTTTTTGCCTTTAGAATTAATGTATTTCTCCATTCTTTTTACAAAATAACTTTGCAGTTCATGTGCATTTTTAAGACCATTGTCCTTCATTCTTTTTTGACAAAGCGGACATTTGTCCCAATTGGTTTTTGTTGCTTCGTCACCTCCAATATGAATGTATTTTGATGGAAAAATAGCAATAACTTCATCAATTACATTTTGCAGAAACTCAAATGTAGTTTCTTTTCCAGCGCAATAAATATCTGTAATTGGCCATAATCCGCCTGACGGAACACCAATTCTCTGATTAAAACAGGCCAATTCCGGATAAGAAGCAATTGCAGAACTAACGTGCGCCGGCATTTCGATTTCTGGAATGATTTCGATATTTTTTGTTGCTGCATATTTTACAATTTCTTTTAATTCTTCCTGAGTTAAAAAACCACCATAAGTTCCTTTTTCATCTGGGTTTGTAGTTAGTCTTGCATTCCAGGCTGCATTTTCCTGATCGACTCTCCAGGCTCCAACTTCAGTTAATTTTGGATATTTTTTAATTTCGATTCTCCAGCCTTGATCATCAACTAAATGCAAATGCAAAACATTCATTTTTAACATTGCCAATCGATCAATCGTTTCGATTACATAGTTTTTATCAAAAAAATGACGCGATAAATCTAACATTAATCCTCTCCATTGAAAACGCGGCTCATCTGTTATAACCACATTTGGGATTTCCCATTTTGCTGCTGTTATGATGTTTTTACTTTCAATAACATTCGGCAATAATTGGCGAACACTTTCTAATCCATAAATAAAACCTGCATTTCCTTTAGCGGTAATCGTAATGCTCTGTGCACTTACCTCTAATTTGTAAGCTTCCTTATTCAGTGTTTGATCTACTTTAAATTGAATAAAATTGCTTTGCGGACTTGTAGCTGAAATTTCAGGACGCCATCCCGCGGCTTTTTCAAACTTATTGATCAACGCCGTCGAAATTTCCTTTTGAAAATCAGTAGTGGCAACAAATTTGGTGCTTTTAGAAAATTCAAATGCTCCCGGCTGGATCAACAATTGATTCGGTTTTGGAATAATCTGAATGTCCTTTTCTGTATATATTTTTTGGCTGTATCCAAAATTTAAAACAGTCAAGAAGAATACGACAAGGAATGGTTTTAAAATCCTCATAATGAATTATTTTATTGATGGTGTTATTTTAAATTGATATTCATAAGTTTTGCCTCTCAACAAATATTTTTCCATTGGCCAAGCCTGCCAGCTGTCGATACCGCCAACGCCCATTTGCTTGTAATCAATTTTTAAGCTTGTTAAATCTCTTTCTTTCAATTCGGCAGCATGTCTTTGGTCTTTTTGCAAACCGTCGTCTAAATCTTCATTTAAGAAATGTAAAGCAGTTACGGCTAATAAATTATCTGATGTTACGGTTAGCTTCAATTTATCACTTGATAATTCTAAGAACCGAACATCTGTTTTATTTCCGGTTTCCTGCGGACGGATATACGGATAATATTGCTCTGAAACAGTTTGTGTGTAAAGACCAACTTTCGAACTGTAATTTCTGTCGATATAGTTTTCGTGCGGACCTCTTCCGTAATAATTCATATTACTGAAATCTTTTGGTACAATTACTTCCATTCCAAATCTTGGCAAAACAGGCTGTTGTTTGGTCTCATCCATATTCAATTGCTGTTTCACGATCAATTCACCATTGCTGTTAATCTCGTAATTTAATTCTAAAATCGAAGAAACTTGAGTTAAATTATATGTCGCTTTAACCAAAATTATATTGTCTTTTGTAACCGAATAATTCCAATTTACCAAAGTTGGATTTTCTGTTGCATCTTTCCAAGCTTTCAAATTGATCTGAAGATTTGCTCCAAAATCATTATCATTTGGTGCTCTCCAAAAGTTTGGACGCAATTGATAACCTTCTTTTATAATTGGCAAATTATTGTATGAATACCCATTTATAAATCCTGTTTTTTTATCGAAAGCAATTTCGGCTTTTTCGCTTTTAAAAATAGTGTTGTTTTCTTTTTTCTCTACAGCAATTTTTCCTGCACCTTCAATTTTAATATCATTTTTCCAAATTCCTTTGTACGCCAGCTGTTCTTTGGCGATTTCGAAACCTTTTGGTAAAAATGGCTCGTCTTGTTTTAACTGATAACTTATATTTATAAAAGCTTCTTGAAACTTTTTCCCTTGTAAATTAACCGGAAGCTGATACGTTTTATATTGATTTGCGTTAATATCTAAATTTTCAATAACACCGCTTTCATCTTCTTTTCCGTCTAATATTAACTTCCAATGCAAAGTCACATTACTTAAATCTCTAAATGAGAATTCATTGTACACTTTTATTGTTGTGGTTTCCTGATTTTCCCAAGAAGTCAAGATATTTTGCAATACATTTCGCATTTCTAAAGCATGCGGATTTGGTTTTCTGTCAACCGTAAATACGCCGTTGTTTACAAAGTTATTATCGCTTTTTACATCTTTTGGGCCGAAATCTCCTCCGTAAGCTAAAATCGTAGTTCCGTCAGCTAATTTTTTATATACCGATTGATCAATCATATCCCAGATAAATCCTCCCTGAAAATTTGGGTATTTACGAATGACATCCCAGTAATCTTTAAAATTTCCCATCGAATTCCCCATCGCATGAGCATATTCACACTGAATATAAGGTCTTGACGGATTTGGGTTTGCTAAAATATATTCCTCCATTTTGTTTGGAGAACTGTACATTGGGTCGATAATATCAGAATCCCATTCAAATTTTAAATCTTTTCCGTCCCAAGCTCCCGCAGTTGCTCTTTCGTATTGAATTGGACGCGATTTATCTCTGTTTTTAATCCACAAATAGCCTCTGTAAAAGTTATAACCATTTCCAGCTTCATTACCCATACTCCAGATAATTACAGAAGTATGATTTTTATCTCTTTCAATCATTCTCTGCATACGCTGAATGTGCGACAATTCCCAGTCTGGTTTATTACCCAAAGTTTTAGTAATATCATAACCCATTCCGTGCGATTCTATGTTGGCTTCATCAACCACATAAATTCCGTATTTATCACATAATTCGTAGAAATATTCATCATTGGGATAATGCGACATTCTCACTGCATTAAGATTAAATTGTTTCATCAATTTAATGTCTTGCTCCATGCGTTCTCTAGAAATCGTTTGTCCGGTTACCGGATCAATTTCATGGCGGTTTACTCCTTTTATGTAAATCGCTTTTCCGTTTACCAAAAGCTGTCCGCCTTTGATTTCTACTTTTCTAAAGCCAACATTCTGATTTATAACTTCAACAATGCTGCCTTTTTTATCTTTTAAAATAAAACTGATTTGATATAAATTCGGAATTTCTGCACTCCATTTCTTTGGATTATTTACAGCAAAATCAAACGTTTGTTTTTCGCTTAAAGCGGTACTATTTTTTGAAGTAATGATCTTGTCGCCATCTTTTAACTGAACGTCTAAAGTATAGTTTTCTTTTTTATCTAAATCTGAAAATTGAGTTGAAATTTTCAGGCTTCCATTTACATAATTAGCATCTAAATCCGGAATGATTTCATAGTCTTTTAAATGTGCTTTATTTCTGGCAACTAAATAAGAATCACGTGTAATACCGCTCATTCTCCACATGTCCTGACATTCTAAATACGAACCGTCATTCCATTTCATAACCTGAAGAACAATAGTGTTTTTTCCAGCTTTTACATATTTATTTAAGTTGAATTCTGACGGAAGTTTTCCATCTTCGCCATAACCTACATAAACGCCGTTTACCCAAACGGTTAAGTTTGATTTTGCTGTACCGATATGAAGAAAAATATCTTTTCCTTGCCAAGATTTATCGATCGTGATTTCTCTTCTGTAAACTCCTGTCGGATTATATTTCGTAGGCACAAAAGGTGGATTTGGCGCCATTAAATAATCAAAATCGTAAGTTGTATTGACATAAACAGGATATCCATAACCGTTTACATCCCAGCTTGCCGGAATTCTAAAATTATCCCAAGCCTTATCATCAAAATTAGTTTTCTCAAAATCTTTTGGAAGTGAAGCTGGATTGTCAACATATTTAAATTTCCAGGCTCCGTTAATGTCCAGATAATTTTTAGATTGTCTCCATTCGTTTTTGGCCGCTAATGCTTCATTTTCAAAAACATAATAAGCAGCGTGCATGGGCTCTCTATTATCTTCATTAATTTTTTCGTTCTGCCAAAACGGTACTTTTTCCTGAGCATTAACAGAAACTATTGAAGTAATTAATAAGGATAATATGGATATTGTTTTTTTCATTTTTTGTTTTTTTATTCTGTAGCTTTTTAGTTCTGTTTGTCATTTCTCCTTACGTCAAAATAACACTAGAAATTCTGCAAAGTATCTCACAATTTGTATCGATTAACTAGTGTGATTTCTCTCCCGAAGCTCCGGATCGAAATGACAAAATTGCGCAATTACTTATCCCAAGACATTTTAAATTTTGCATCTTCCATTCTGTGCCCTTTTTCATCGTCAGAAACAGCAAAGTTAAAACCAGATCTTAAACTGTAGCCTGCATGTTCGCCATTTTTATTTAACGCAATAAAACCAACTTGCAGATATTCCATGTCTTTGTGGTTTTTGTGTTTGTTGTAAATACGTTCTGTAATTTCTTTACAGGCATCGTATGGTGATTTTCCCTGACGCATTAATTCAACCACCATGGCACTTCCTGCAGTTCTAATAACTGCTTCTCCCAATCCTGTGGCTGCAGCGGCGCCAACTTCATTATCCAGAAAAAGACCCGCGCCGATTATTGGGGAGTCACCGACGCGTCCGTGCATTTTCCAAGCGGCGCCACTCGTTGTACAGCCACCAGCAAGATTTCCATCTTGATCTAACATTAGCATGCTTATGGTATCGTGATTTTCTATATTAATAACTGGTTTGTACTTAGAATCTTCCAGCCATTTTTTCCAGTCTTTTTCAGATTCTGGAGTTAATAGATTTTCTTCTTTAAATCCTTCAGATAATGCAAATTGCAATGCGCCTTGTCCGGCTAACATAACGTGCGGTGTATTTTGCAATACTCTTTTTGCCACAGAAATGGGATGCATAATGCCTTGTAAAAAACAAACCGAACCACAATTGCTGTTGTGATCCATAATACAGGCATCTAAAGTTACTTTTCCCTCGCGATCCGGATATCCTCCATATCCAACACTGCGGACATTCGGATCTGCTTCAGGGATTTTCATACCGGCTTCAATGGCGTCTAAGGCAGGTTTCCCGGCTTTTAATTGTTTCCAGCTTTCCTCATTAGCTGGAAGACCATGATTCCACGTCGAAATTATAATCGGCTTTTTTGTTTTTTTTGAAGCAAATTCTAATTCATTTTCAATCTCATTTTCCTGATTTTTCGCAAATCCGCTTAAGCCCAAAACAGAAGTTACGGCAAATGTGCCTAAAGTTGTTTTTTTTATAAAGTCTCTTCTATTTGACATGCTCTTACTTTTATCTTTAAAATATTACTCAAAAGAAACTCCGCAATCTAGCTCGCTAATTTTTGTCGAGTTACGTTTGTAATCCTTCGTTCCTCAGGATGATAAATTGTTCTGTATACTTATTTTAAACTTGCTTTTGTTTCTTTGATGGTCTTTAAATTGCTTTCAGATAATGCATTTCCGTCAAAAAATGAAACACCAACAGCTCCATTTTCTTTTGCCAATAAAATTGCTTCTTTCAATTCTGCATCATTTTTCAATCCTGGAATATAAATTCCTGTATTTATTTTTGTTTTCTTATCTTCTAAATCAGCAACACCTTGTTTGGTTGCATAACCAACCCAGTCAATTTCTTCATCGTAAAAACTGTGGTAAATCATTGGGTAAACCTCATCGATATTCCATTTGTCCCAACGCTGGCGCACCATATGATCTGCCATTTCTGGATAAGGAAAAACTGCTGCAGTCAATTGTTTGTTGTGTTTGTGTGCAATTTTATACGCATCATCAACAACCGCTTTTATGGCATTTAATCTGAAATTTTTCCACTCCATATCAATAGAAGTATTGTGGCTGTTTTTTGGATTTTTATGATGAATTTTTTCAAATGCTTTTACACATTCATCACAATAACAAAAGTCAAATTGAGGCAATTCTACATCTTGAACCAAATTGTATTTTGGCAATAAACTAATTGGCAAAAAGATATCCGGGAAACGAATGTAATCTAAATGAACACTTTCGATTCCGTCTACTTTTGCCAATTCTTCAACTAAATGTAAAACGTGATTTCTAGATTCTTTTCTGGTTGGACACAACCATTGGTAATAATCTACATAAGGGCGATTATCAAAACAAGATTTTCCTTCTTTGCTAACCTGATACCATTCTGGGTGCTTTAATGCGACTGAATCTCCAGGTCTGTTCATAGCCATAATCCAGGCGTGAACTTTTAGGCCTTCTTTTGCTGCTAGAGGCGCTATTCTTTTTAAAAGTTTTGGATCAGTGCCAGTATTGATCAATACTTCATCGATTCCTCCGTCTTTGTATTTTTTAAATTCTTTTGTGTAATCTGCATCTGATTTTTTAGCATCTGCGGTTGTCCAGACACCAAATTTAAAAGTGGTTTGTTCTTCTTTTTTGGCACACGAAAAAATGCTGAATGCCAATAAAAAAAGTAATAGTTTTGGTAGTTTCATAGTGGTTTATTTTGATATTATTTTGCCGTCTTGCTTAATAATAAAGGTTTGATCAGAAAAAGGACTTTTCACAGAAATATTAAATCCGGCTGTATGATTTTCTATAAGTGGTTTCAGAATTTTACCATCAACAATAATGGTTTCCTTAGTAAGATTGACTAAAGATTTTGCCCATGTTTTGTTTTTCTGATAGTATTCTTTTTGAGCTCGGTACAAATTATAAAGTTCCCATTTTACTTTTTCATCCTGCGGAATTGTAAAACTTTGTTTTCCTTCTTTTGAAGAGAAATAAACATAACCCCACTTTTCAGGTTCATGCATATTGATTACGCCCATTGGCGACCAAACCCAATTGTATTCTGGCAAAAATTTTCCGCTGGCATCTTTCTTTCTTTCATAAGTGCCGTCTTTTAAGGTGTGTTGCCAATTTACCCTTGAAAAATTGACTCTCCAAAACTTGTCGACAGGAACATTTTGATCGAAATAAGATGTTTTATAAGACGCCCATGGAATTGCCATTTCTAGCATCCAGCCTTCATCTGTATCGTTTGGGTTATTAAGAGTTCCGTGAATTTTAACCGCCGATTTTAGACCTGGAATATTCCAGTCGTTTAAAACAACATTGTCATTTTCTCGATACGGTTTTGATAAAAATAGATCCCAGGCTGTATTTAATGCATTTAGTTCTAATTCATAATAGTTAAAAGTATCGCCGTCGGGATCTATAAAAACTTCAAAATCATTGTTATAAAAAATAATTGTATCGCGTTGTTTTAAATTTGCCCAAACATGAGGTTCGTCAATTTTTGCTAAAATATAAAAATTGGTTTCATCCCAGAGCATTTTAACTTTTGTTGCATATTTTGGTTTTACATTGTTTTCGATATCTTCAAAAATATCTGTCCACTCTGCCTTGTTCCATGACGCATCGCCTTCTTCTCCATCAATCAAAATGGGGTTTGTCGCTTTTGCTGCAACATAAGTTTTAGGAATAATGGTGCTTTTTTTCAGTTGAGAAAACCCTGCAACCGAAATAAAAAGTAAAACAACTGTTAACCATTTCAATTTTAAACGCATCCTTTTTTTATAAACTGTTATCTTTTGTAAACTGAACTACCTCACTTAATTTACCAAATGCTATTGCCACAACTGTATCTGCTGCACCGTAATATACAGCTAATTTATCTTCTTCTGTATCGTGTAAAGCAGCACATGGGAAAACTACATTTGGCACGTCTCCTACCATTTCATAAATTTCTGCAGGTCCTAATAAATACGGCTGCGTTCTGTATTTTACTTTATCCGGAGAATCAACCTCTAAAAGCGCTGATCCCATTGCATAACGAAAACCGTTGCAGGTATTGATAACGCCGTGGTAAATCATCAGCCAGCCTTCGTTTGTCAAAATCGGAATTGGTCCTGCACCTACCTTTGTACATTGCCATGCGCTTTGTTCAAAAGGACTTGGTTTCATTACTAAACGGTGTTCTCCCCAATATTTCATATCTGGGCTGTAGCTAATCCAGATATCGCCAAAAGGGGTATGTCCGTTATCACTTGGGCGGCTTAACATCGCGTATTTTCCGTTTATTTTTTGCGGAAACAAAACACCATTTCTGTTGAAAGGCAAAAAGGCATTTTCACACTGAAAAAATTCTTTAAAATCAAAAGTATATCCAATACCAATTGTGGGTCCGTTATAACCATTACACCAAGTAATCCAGTAACGATCTTCAATAAAAACAACACGCGGGTCGTATTTATAAGCTGATTCGATCATATCCGTATTTCCTGACTGCATTACGATTGGTTCGTGATTAATGTCCCAATCGATTCCGTTTTTACTGAAACCGGCAAAAATATTCATTTGAACCGCTTTATTATCACATCTGAAAACACCGGCGAAACCATCTCCAAAAGGAACTACAGCACTATTGAAAATACTGTTTGATGATGGTATTGCGTATCTGTCGATAATTGGATTTTCAGAATATCTCCACATTACATCGTTACTGTTTTCGGGTCTGTCTTGCCAAGGAATACTGCTCATTTTTATTTGTTTTTTTGTTTATTTTATTTTTTTTATGCTTTTGTCATTATTTAAACACATAGAAACATAGTTTTTGTAACCGCATAAAAGGCGTTTCACTTGTTTAAATAAACATAGATCTATGTGTCAGAAACTAGTTTATTTTTATTCTCTTTTTTCAACACATTTGAAACCTATATTTCTATGTGTTAAGTATTCTAATTGACTAATTTTCTAATTTGACTAATCTTCTATTCTGCGAACTTTATCCAGCCATGTAAATTTCAAAATGGTTGTCGTTACTAAAAAGACAATTAAGGCCGTAATTGCTTTTGGATAATCTCTGATAATGAAAAATATCGGAAGCAGAATCATACTTGACTGCCACACAATTCCGATAGCACAGTTCAACATATCTTTCCAGAAATCATTATTTTTTTCGAAAGTCTGATCTTCTAATTTTAATGTTTTGTAAACCGGATTCCACCAGCCCCAAGGTCTGACATTAGTGTAGAAAGATTTCAGCACCTCAATATCTGTTGGCTTGCTTAAGAAAGTTCCTAAAAGACAGCCTAAAATAGAGAAACCAAATATTAATGGAAACAGATAAATAGCTTGCACTTGCGCTAAATCGTATAAAAATGATCCTTCGGATAAACTTCCTTTGGCTTGACCTAAAGCAAATTGTAAAGATGCTACAATTAAACCGGCGAACATTCCCCAGAAATAACCCCAGCCATTAAATCTCCACCAAATCCATTTTAAGAAATTGGCAGCTACGTAACCTCCATACAAAGCACTTGTAATCCAAAGCGTTAATGAATTAATTGAGTCAGCGAAGAATCCCATGAAAACGCCTAAACCAACAACTAAGAAAGAAGAAATCTGACTTACTTTTATATAATGTGCATTTGTTGCAACCGGTTTGAAATATTTTTTATAAATATCATTTACAATATAAGCTGGTCCAGCGTTTACGAATGCTGAAAATCCAGACATAAAAGCAGCTAATAAACCTGCAAGAAGAATTCCTTTTATTCCAACCGGAATATATAAATTTACCACTTTCGGCATCAATAATTCTAAGTCCGCTCCGGTTAAAGCTGTGTTGGCATTTAATTCTGGGGCTAAGTTTACCAAAGCAATAACTACAATTCCGGTAATTAATAAATATCGTGGAATGAATAAAATCAAGTTGGTAAAACCGCTCATATACGCTGCTTCTTTTACTGATTTAGTAGACAGCACTCGTTGTAAATCATAACTTGGTGTTGGACCTGCGATACTGGCAAAAAACCCTTTGAATAAAGTCATTCCGATAAAAGCACCAAACATTTTGTAACCTTCAGAATCAATTAAGTTATTGAAGGTTTGAAATTTATCACTCCATTGGGTTTCAAACTGCCATCCAAAAAAAACATTTTTCCACTCCTCGGTAATAACCGAATTTATTTGAAGATCTGTATAATTAATAAAAGCGTAACCGGCAATCAAAACTCCTGCGATAATCATAATTAGATATTGCACAACTTCTGTAGCAACAACCGAAAACATGCCGCCTTTAACCGTGTAAATTGTAGTTAAAAGTATAATGATCAACGCATACGAGCGCTCTGAAGTCAGCAAAATTAAATCACCGTAATGAAGCGTTAAATCCCAAGGAAGAATGATGGTTACAAATTTTCCAATTCCTTCAAAAAAGTAAGCAATAAAACCAATTGTAGAAATGATGGCAAAAATAGCCACAATAATATGAGAAGCTTTTCCGGCTCTGTCGCTTCCAAAACGGGTTAAAATCCACTCAGAACCTGTCATTACTTTTGATCTTCTAATCCAAACGGCCAGAAACATCATTACAAAAATCTGATTCCATATTGGCCAAAGCCACATAAACATGAAACTTTTTACTCCGTATAAAAACAAAACTCCAATCATCCAGGAAGTTCCTGAAACATCAAACATACCTGAACCATTGCTCAGTCCTAAAAAATACCATTTAATTGTTTTTCCGCCTAGGAAATAATCATCTAATCCTTTTGATGCTTTTCTTGAAATCCAAATTCCTATTCCTACTGAGAGCAGTATATAAGCTACGATGATTGATACGTCAATGATATCCATTAATTTATGTTTGTTTATTGGTTAGTTACGTGGTTAAATTATTTTTTTATTCCCCAGTTTTTATTGGGTGTGGCTCCCATTACAAAATGCAAAATTCCTCCTTCTGTTATTTGCTTGTGTGTTATTACTGTTTTATCGAATACAGCTCCGTTTAGCGTCGCCGATTGGATATAAAAGTTTTTATCAGAAACATTTTCTGCTTCAATAACAAATGTTTTACCGCCTTCCAGATTTATTGTTGCTTTTTCAAAAATCGGACTTCCTATTTCATATTCTCCTGAAGCAGGATTCATGGGATATAATCCCATTGAACTGAAGACATACCAAGCCGACATTTGGCCACAGTCTTCATTGCCGCTTAATCCGTTTGGCGTTGTGTTGTATTGTGTATCTAAAATATGACGAACCCAATATTGCGTTCTCCAAGGCTGATTGGCATGATTAAACATATAGGCAATGTGGTGACTTGGCTCGTTTCCGTGCGCATATTGACCTATTAATCCTGAAATATCTGCTGAAACATTGCTTCCTGTAATTTCTGAGCTTTCGGTAAACAATTGTTCTAGACGTTTCGCAAAAAGTTCATTACTTCCGTGAAGCGAAATAAAATCATCAACATTTTGCGGTACAAACCAACTGTGCTGCCAAGCATTTCCCTCAGTATAATCAGTGTGTTCTCTGTGGTTAGAATGCTTTGGATCGAAAGGTTCGTTCCATGATTTCCCGTCTTCAGATTTTCCTCTCATAAATCCTGTTTTCGAATCAAATAAATGCTGATACGCTTTTGAACGATTTAAAAAGAATTGATAATCTTCAGTTTTACCTAAAGCTTTTGCCATTTGCGCAACACACCAATCGTCATAAGCATATTCTAAAGTGATAGTAACTGATTCATCTAATAAGTTATACGGAATATAACCGTATTTTTTGTAGAAGTTCAAACCGCGTTCGTCTTGCATCATTGTTGCTTTCATTGCTGAAAATGCTTTTTCGGCATTAAAACCTTTGATTCCTTTTAAGTATGAGTCAACAATTACCGGAATGGAATGATATCCTGTCATTGTATTCGTTTCATTGGCGTAGAGTGTCCAAACCGGTAATATTTTTTTTGTATCGTAATAAACTAACATCGAGTTCACAATATCCGAAGTTTTGTCTGGAGCTAATAAAGTTAAAAGAGGATTTTCGGCTCTAAAAGTATCCCATAGTGATAAGGTCGAGTAAGCGGTATAACCTTTTGCCAAAGCAATTTGATCATCCTCTTTTCTAAACTGACCGTTTTTATCACTATAGGTTACAGGGGCAACTTGAGTGTGGAACATCGCGGTATAGAAAATTGTTTTTAACGAATCTACTGGTGTTTCTACTTCAATTTTACTTAAAGCAGTATTCCATATTGTAGATGCCTGAGATTTTGCAGTATTGAAATTCGATTTTTCAGCGTCTAAATTATCTTTGGCATTTGCCACACTAACAGATGACAAAGCCACTTTTACGAATAATTCATTAGAATTTTTCGCATCAAAAAATAATTGTGCAGATGAATTTTCTCCTGCTGCAGTATTTCCTGAAATTATTTGTTTATTAGCAAACAAAACCGATTCTGAAATAGGTTTTGAAAATTTTGCCACAAAAAATACTTTTTGATTTTTTGCCCAGCCCGAACTAAAACGGTAACCGCTTATCGTGTATTCGTCTTCAATAGTAAGACCTGTTTTTAACGTTTTATCCCAATTTATGGCAAATCCTAAATCGATAATAACAGATTGTTTGTCGTTTTTTGCGAAGGTATATTTGTGATACGCTGTTCTTTGCGAAGAAGTTAATTCTACATTGATTTTAGGATCTTCAAGAAAAACTTGGTAAGAGCCCGGTGTTGCTTTTTCGTTAGCATGACTGTACTTTGATTTATAAGGTAATTGATCTCTTGAAGTTGTTTTTAATGTTAAATCGACTTTTTTGTTTGTCGGCATAAATAAGATGTCTGCCAAATCTCCAATTCCTGTTCCGCTTAAATGTAAATGACTGAAGCCAGACACTATAGAATCAGAATAATGATATCCTGAACACCAGTCCCAGCTCGAAATTCCGTTGTCTGGACTCAGCTGAACCATTCCAAAAGGAACAGTAGCGCCCGGATAAGTATGCCCGTGCCCGCCAGTTCCGATAAAAGGATCGACATGCTCTGCAAAAAAGGTTTTTTGATGCTTATTTTTGTTTACATTAATTTTGCAACTTGCAGCCAAAATGACAAACAAAACAAGCAGTGTAAAATTCTTCATATAAAACAATCTTAATTTAACTTTAAATTTATGTAAATTGAACTTTTATTAAAATTAATTTAGACGGACGACACATTAACTTAGATAAACATCAAAAAAAGTCACAAAACATACTATTATTATGAATTTCAATTCTGGCAAATTATATCGCATACCATTGCATTATCACATCATCTTTTGGCTTACTTATTTTCTATTCAATACTTTTCGCTGGGGAAGTTATTTTAATGATTATTTGTATTCTTTAAAGACAAATTTGCTGGGTTTTCCAATTCACATGACACTATGTTATCTAAACCTTTTAATCTTTATGCCGTATCTGGTTTATCGAAAAAAATACGTGCTTTATGTGCTTTCTGTTTTGTCGGCAATATTTTTAATGGTCATCCTAAAATTCAACCTTACTTATTTGCTGATCACCCATGATGTCTGGCCTGAAGGACCACAGACAATCGACAAACTAACTCTTAATTATACCATCGACATGATGATGGGTGAGCTTTATGTCATAACATTTGTTACTGCAATTAAAATAACATTAGACTTTTTGAAAGAACAAAAAAGGGTAACCGATCTTGAAAAATCCCAGCTCGAAACCGAATTGCTTTTCTTAAAATCTCAAATTTCTCCTCATTTTTTCTTTAATACGCTTAATAATATTTATTCTTTATCTGTAGAAAAATCAAACAAAACACCTAAAATTGTTCTCAAGCTTTCTGAATTAATGCGCTATATGCTTTACGATACAAAAAGCAAAAGACAATCTTTAGAGAATGAAATCCTTTGTATTCAAAATTATTTGGACTTAGAAAGAATCAGAAATGATGAGCGGCTAGAAGTAAATATGTCTGTTTCTGGAGATATTCATGACAAAGAAATTGCTCCTATTATATTATTGACTTTTATTGAAAATGCATTTAAACATGGTGTAAACAAAAACACCGGAAAAGTGATTATTGATATTAATTTTAAAGTTAAGGGCGATTTTCTTCACTTTACTATTTCGAACCCAACGCCAGAAATTACGCACCACAAAGACAATTTTAACAAGTCAAGTGGTATAGGCATTGAGAACGTTAAGAAAAGATTAGAATTAGGTTATAATAAAAGTGACTATAAGCTTTCTTTTAAAGATAAAAAGAATATTTTTGTCGTAAAGCTTGTGATAAAAGTAACCTAAACAACCTAAAGCTACTTTTACTCGTATATATATTATCTGCTAAATTGTGTCGCTCAAATTACTAAGACTATAGAAATGAAAATAAATTGTTTGATTATTGACGATGAGCCTTTGGCGATCAATGTTATTAAAAATTATTTAGAGCCGATTGAAAATTTTGAGGTAATAAATACTTTCAGTAACCCAATCGAAGGCTTAAATTTTTTGAAAAACAACAAAGTTGATGTAATTTTTCTTGATATTAACATGCCAGTCCTTGACGGTATTAATTTTATAAAAAGTCTAGAAAATCCGCCAATACTTATTATTACGAGCGCTTATAGTCAATTTGCGATAGAAACTTACGAATTAGATGTTTTAGATTATTTAGTAAAACCTATTGAATTTCCGAGGTTAATGAAAACGCTGAACAAAATCAGCAAAAGATTAAACACCAACAGCACCCTTCCGCAGGAAAACAATCCTGAAAGCCCTTTTATTTTTGTGAAGATTGACAAAAAGAGAATGAAAAAGATTTTCTTCAATGAAATTTTAGTGATCGAAAGCTTAAAGGATTATTTAAAAATAAACACCTTAACCGGAAAATACATTATTCACAGCACTTTATCTGATTTTACTGATTTACTGCCTGAAAGAAATTTTTTAAGAATACACAGATCTTACACGATTGCTATTGATAAAATCGACGCAGTTGAAGGAAACAGCATCGAAATTGAAGGTCTAAGATATGTAATTGGAAGATCATATATTGATCATGTGAAGCAAAGAATTTTGAATTCTTCTATATAGTATTTAACCACAAAGTGCGCTACGATTCACGCAAGGTTCGCTAAGTTTATTTATAAAGCTTTGCGAACTTTTTTTATACTCCTTTTCTAAGACTAAGCAAAAAACCTTAGCCCTCTTTGCGGTAAAACCACGCCGCGTATAAAAACAAAAAATCATCCTGAGCGAAGTAGAAGGATATCACCAGAAGCTCTACATAGATTGCCGATTTACGTTGCGGTCCTTCGACTTCGCTCAGGATGACATAAAGACGTAAAAATTCTCTGCGTTTCTTTGCGAAACCTTAGCGCTCTTTGCGGTTAAATTTCTTTACATTACATCTCAATACAAAACAAAAAAAAATGCAGCCACCACAGCTGCATTTTCAAGTTGGTAACTAACCAAATAAACCACATGAAATAGCCTATTTTATCGTAAAGATTACATTAGAAAAAATATCTCTTAAATGCTTCGATAGCCGAATAATCTGCTAAACCTAAAGCGTGATATTTTTCTGCAGTCAATCTGTTTCTGTCTTCTACTCTAACCCAGAATTCTCTACTGTCATCGCCTTGAAACATCACTCCATCTTTTTGAGACTGGTGATAGAAAATAGCATGACGTTTTTTAAGAACTTGATCTGGGCTCATGGGTACCGCCATTTCAATTTGGTACGATTCCCATTCATGCCAAGCACCTCTGTAAAGCCAAACCCAGCAGTCATCCATATAACTGTTGTGTTTTAATCTTTTTAGTGCTTCGAATAAACTGTCCAGACATACTTTATGTGTTCCGTGCGGATCTGCTAAATCTCCGGCAGCATAAATCTGGTGCGGTTTTATTCTTTCGATAATATCACACATGATTTGTATATCAGCTTCTCCCAGATTATTTTTCTTAACCGTACCTGTTTCATAAAAAGGCAGATCTAAAAAATTAACATTAGAATCTGGCAAACCTAAATATCGTGTTGCTGCAAGCGATTCGCTTCTTCTTATCAATCCTTTTAATTTTCTAACTTCTAGTGAATCGATATCATTTCCTTTCTTACTTTTCAAAAAATTTATGATATTTTCTGATTCAGCAGAATTTGCATTTAATGCCTTAGATATTTCAGCAAATTTTAAAGCTTCTTCGTTTGAAACCGCAATATTTCCTGAGGTTTGATATGCAATATGAACATCATGACCTTGCTCTACAAGTCGGTCAAAAGTTCCTCCCATCGAAATCACATCATCATCCGGATGCGGACTAAAAATGATAATTCTTTTTCTTTCTGGATTCGCGCGTTCCGGTCTGTAGGTATCGTCTGCATTAGGTTTTCCTCCTGGCCAGCCTGTAATGGTTTGCTGCATTTTGTTGAACATTTTAATATTCAAATCGTATGCAGTTCCTTCTTCAGTTAAAACGCTCGACATTCCGTTGTCGTTATAATCTTTGTCTGTCAGTTTAAGGAAAGGTTTTTTTGTCAATTCACTTAACCAAGCTACGGCTTTCAGTTTTAGCTCGTCTGTCCAAACTACTGATTTTACCAACCAAGGCGTTTTTACTCGAGTTAATTCTGATGACGCTTCGGTATCTAAAACAAAAGTTGTGTTGTTGTGCTGTTGTAAATACGTAGCCGGAACTCGAGATGAAATTTCGCCTTCGATTGTTTTCTTTATAATTTCTGCTTTGCTGATTCCCCATCCAAGAAGTACAATTCTTTTGGCATTTTTTACAGTACCAATTCCCATTGTAATAGCTTTTCGAGGTACATTATCAATACCTAAAAATGATGATGCTGCATCAGTTCGCGTTAAATGATCAAGTGTAATGCTTCTTGTTCCTGAATTAACGTGAGATCCAGGCTCATTAAACCCAATGTGTCCTGTTCTTCCAATTCCTAAAAGCTGAAAATCCAATCCGCCATAGGCTTTAATTTTCATTTCATAATCAATGCAATATTGCTGTAAATCTTCATTACTTATATTTCCGTCTGGAATATTAATATTTTCCGGATGAATGTTAACATGATTAAAAAGATGCTCATGCATAAAATGATAATAACTCTGAATATTTTCCTTATCCATTGGGTAATATTCATCTAAATTGAAGGTTACAACATTTGCAAAACTCAATCCTTCTTCTTTATGCAATCTAACCAGTTCTTCGTAAACTTTTATTGGTGACGACCCTGTTGCTAATCCTAAAACGCAAGGTTCGCTTAACTCTTCTTTTCTTTGAATAATATTGGCTATTTCTTGAGCTACTAATATCGAAGCTTCCTGAGACGAATCGAAAATTACATTATGAATCTTCTCAAAACGGGTTTCTTCGAATTTTCCAGCTTCTTTGAAATTTATACTTTCTTTAATCATTTGCCTGTTGTTGTAATTATTTAGTATAAAATTAAATATTACATAGAGTAAATAATCAAAAATTCGACTAATAACATATAAACTTCGTTAGAAGACATAATTAGAAACTTTAAGCAAAAATATTTTAATCCAACTGTCGTTTATTGTGTTTCAATTACATTTATTTCTGCTATAGAAACTGTTGATCCCTTTCCTACTGCCGACTTGGCGACGAAACGAATATACCTTGCTTTATCTTTTTTAAACGTCTTTATCTGTTCGATTGGATTGTGTTTAATATTCGAAAATTCACCTTCTGACTGCAATTTCCAAGTCACACTATCAATACTGGTGTAGAATTCGTAATTTGAAATTAAATTAAGATTATTACCCACTTGCTGCGGTATATACGTAAAACCATTTATGTTCAATGTATTTCCCAAATCGATTATAATTTCCTGTGGCAGTTTATTAGACTCACCGCCAAAACTCCATTCGGAATTTGGATTTCCATCAATAATTCGGTTTGCCGACTTCAAATCACCGCTTGACGCCGAAACTATTTTCCAGTTTTCTTTTGAAACACCGTATTTTGCCATTTTTACAGCACTGCTAGTATTTTCTACCGTGTTTATTGCAATCGCTTTTATTGTAACTGCTTTATTGTATCGAAACACTCCTTTATATAAAATACTTTTTTTCGTTGGATTTTTTCCGTCAAGCGAATAATAAACAGGATTTCCATCTTCCGATTTAATCGTAACATCGCCATTTTTATCACGCTGAATTTCCGGCATTCGTACAAAGGTCGGCGCATTGTAAGCCTGAATATTCGAAATCACAATATTGGCTTTAGAATCTGTAATATTTATCTTCAATGCCGATGCTGTAACTCTTTCGATTCTTAAAATTCTTTTGTAGCCAATCGTGGTTTCGTTTGCAACGGTTTTCCAGTTTCCATCTACTTTAACCTCAACATTAAAAGCTTTTACACGCTGTCCGAGTGCGATATATTCTTGAAGCAAAATTCGATTAATTGCCGTTGGTTTATCAAATTCAAAAACAATCGAAGCTGTTTTTACATTGTCATCTGTCGCCCAATACGTATTTTTGTTCCCATCAGACGTATTTTTTGCTGCAAATGCTGTGCTGTTTCCTCTAACGTTATCAGCAGAAATTTTGGTTTTTGAAAGCAATTCGGTTTTAAAATCGGCTTTAATTGTTGAAACTAATTCCTTTAATCTTGCCTCATCATTTTCATGAACCAAACCTCTTTTATCAACCGGAAGATTTAATAATAAAGTAGCATTTCGACCAATTGATTCATAGTAAATATCGACCATTTCATCTAGCGGACGGACTTTGTCATCTTCAACAGCATGATAAAACCAGCCCGGTCTGATCGAAACATCGGCTTCGCCCGGAACCCATTTTTCTCCATCTTCATGACCCGACATGAATTCAGTATAATGCACTTTTCCAGCCAATTCATCTTTTTGGCGTAAAAGAGCCCAATTTGTTTTTCCGGCACGGCCTTCCTCATTTCCAATCCATCGAGCTTCTGAAGGACCGACTCCCCAAACCAAAGTTTTAGGAGCAGTTTTATAAATCAATTCATAGGTTTCATCCCAATTGTAATATTCCAGTGTATTGATTTTTCGAGTTTCATTTGCACCGCCATAGTAACCGTCTCCGCCGTTTGCACCATCAAACCACATTTCAAAAACATCTCCGTAATTTGTAAGCAGCTCTTTTAGCTGATTTCTGAAATACGTAACATATTCGGGTTTTCCATAATCAGCGCGATTTCTATCCCATGGCGAAAGATATAATCCCAATTTTAAGTTGTATTCTTTACAAGCGGCGGCTAATTCTTTCACTAAATCACCTTTTCCATTTTTCCAAGGAGAATTTTTTACCGAACGTTCTGTATAAGCAGACGGCCACAAACAAAATCCATCGTGGTGCTTTGCAACCAAAATAATTCCTTTCATACCTGCTTCTTTCACAACGCGGGCCCATTGACGAACATCTAAATTTGTGGGATTAAAAAGCGCTGGAGATTCATCTCCATAACCCCACTCTTTATTCGTAAATGTATTTAATGAAAAATGCACAAAAGCATAAAATTCCATTTCCTGCCAGTCAATTTGTTTTTGTGTTGGCAACGGACCAAAAGGCTTTGGAACATTTGCCAATTCCTGAGAATATATTGGTGCTGTTATACAAAGAAAACTTAGTAATAGAAAAATATTTTTCATTAAGGGTCAATTAATATTTTGTTAGCAAGTGAATTAAAATATAAATTTAAAGTAAATCAACATTGTATTTCATACTATTTCGACCAATAACATTTTTGAGCGCATATTGGGAAAATTATAAAAGCATTTTTTTTTTCGAAAAGCTATAAAAACAAAAAACCACTTCATTAGAGTGGTTTTGGTAAAATATATTTTTATGATTTAGAAATTTAAAAAATACCCATATTTTCAGGTTTTATTGTAAATCCTAAACGCAGCATACTTTTATGTTCTTGGTAATCTATTAAACTTTCTGTATACCCAACAAACCATTGAAGTGTTAGATAGTAATTCTCATTTTTGTACGGCCTCCAATTTACCTGTGTCTGCAAGGATCCGTAATTAATAAGACCGCTTCCTTTTCTAAAAAGAATATCTGCGCTCCATCGTCCCGGCTGTATCTTATATGTTGCACTTGCTTCGCCATAACCTACATATTTGGTAAGCTCCGGATTGTCTTCTTTATCAACAATCGGAATCCATCCTCTGATTCCCACAATCCATCTTGGAGAAATTTGTGATTTTAATGAAAAGGCCAGCATATTCCAAGTTCTGGAATAAATTGAATCTCTCCCATTTGACTCATGTTCTAGTGAAATTGTTCCATAAGTCAGTCTTCCGCCTTTTAAATAAAATGGGCGAACGATGGCAACACCCGGATTAAAATTAAGTTCTGAAAATGGTTTTGAGCTGGCATAAATATCCCAAAAGGCTTTTTGTGTATACATCAAATACGGAAAGAAACCGCCCCACAAAGGTTTTGACTTCAATCTTAATTTAAAACTTACTTGATATTTTACATCAGCATTATCGCGAGTAATGTCGGTATTTATGGGTACGCCTGTTAAAAAATAATTGTCCTTGTGGACAGAAAAACTTGGTTCCTTTAACAGCGAATCTGCAGCACGGAAGTTTTTTTTAGGCTCTAAAATTTGTGCATTTATATTGATTGAAAACAAAATCAAACAAAGCAATAGGTATTTAAAATACATTCTTATAGTTTAAGTTGAGGCTTATATTTAAGCTTTTAAAATAAAAGTAATGTATTTTAATCTCTGGCATTAACTCAAAAAAAAAGAGAGTTAACCCAATAAATATAAGCCCTTTAATCAATAAAAACTAATCGAATATTACTAGTTTATAAAGACTTCATAATCATGAATTTAGAAGTAAATTACATTAGATAGATTTACCAAAATTAAATATTTCTTCAAGCTGAATTATAGAGGTTCCTTTAGGCAATATTTTTGGCGCCTTTGCTAATTTTTCTGCCAAAATCGATGTTGGCAACGGTTTAAATTTTCTAAATAAACCTATTGCGTTGATCATATTTAATAGCTTCGCAATTATCTTTTCACCAAGACGGTCTGTATCTTTTCTTAAAAGCAGTCCCGGTTTAAAAATAATATACTGCTCAAAATCAAGTGCAGCAATTTTATCTTCAAGTTCTCCTTTTATTTGAGAATAAAAAACCTTGCTTTGCGAAGAAGCACCATAAGCAGACAATAAAACGAACGAAGATAGACCGTTTTCTTTGGCTAATTTGGCAAAAGCTGCGGGAATTTCATAATCTATTTTCCTTTGATTCTCTTTTGAACCGGCGGCTTTTAGAGTTGTTCCCAAACACGAAAAAATGACATTGCCAACAATCAAATCTTTATATGCCTCTATATTAGAAAAGTCAATAATATGTTCTACAAGCTTCGGATTTTGTTTTCCTGTTGACCTTCGAACAAAAATTGTAATAGTTGTATAATCTTTGTCTGCCAAGAGTTCATCAACTAGAAATTCTCCTGTCGAACCTGTTGCGCCAATAATTAATGCTTTCATAGTATTAAATTTCTAAATAATAATTTCTAATATATATAGGTAATTTAAACCCAATATACCGCCAGCACTCATCGCTCTAAAAATAAGATTATGCTTTTTATAAAAAGACGACTTCGGCAATTTCGTATAGCTGACTATTAATGCGTTTTGAAATCCTTTTGTTGTTTTACTGATAATAAAAATCTATATAAAAATAAACAAAATTTGAATATAAACTGAAACAGCAATACTTGACTGCTTTTGTATTCAAAGTATTTCCCTGAATTTATTTTAAAGAATTCAGGGAAATATTAACTTTTTAAGATTAAATAGTTGGTGCAACTTTTAGATCAGAATCCTTATTACTTTTTAATTAACCAACTTTCAACAGCTTTTGAAAAATCTGCCACATCAATCGGATGTCTGCTGGTTATGATATTTCCGTCAGTTACTACTGTTTCTTCTAATACCGTACCTCCGGCATTTTTTAAATCCACTTGAATGTTCCAATATCCTGTTAGTTTTCTTCCTTTCAAAATATCGGCAGATGCTAAAACTACTGGAGCATGACAGATAGCAGCAATCAATTTTCCGGATTTATTGAAATCCTGAATGAATTTAATCACATCTTTATCGTTTCGAAGATTATCAGGATTCCAAGCGCCACCCGGAATAAATACGGCATCATAATCGCTTACTTTTATCTGATCAGCAGTTCGATCAAATTTAATCCAGCCAACGGGCTGTAAGTATTGAATTGCCATTACATGTGTTTTTGACATCTCTGGATATACAAGTCCGTATCTTTCTGGAGCGGGATTATATTTCGGAGCCACTATTTCTACTTCTGCTCCTAATTCTTTAAAATACCATACAGGACCGGTTAATTCAATTTCCTCGAAACCATCAGCCACGATAACGGCAATTTTTTTTCCTTTTAGAGCTGATTTGTTTTTTACAGGCGTAAAAAAGAAAGACTTTAAAGCCTCATTTCCTGGAGCATCCAATAATTTTGATACGGGCATATTAACGACTGCCGACTGAGTTGATAATTTATTTACAATTTCTAACTCATTACTATAATTTGTTTTCATTTCTTTTGTTTTTACTGTTACTTGAGCTTCTACATTTGATACCGCAAGTATACTTATGATACCTGCAACGATGATTTGATTCATTTTTTTCATTTTTCTTAGATTTAATTGTTGATCATAATTTATATAAAGTTTTATTTCTTCTTATTCACGTGTAAGCGGTGCAAATTCGATTAGAGTATGAATTCCATCCTGAAAGGGCTGCTTTTTTATATTTGTATTTAAGTAATTAATAACAGGTTGAATGGGTGGAAAATTAAGGTGATACTGGAACGCATCTTTACTTCTGAATTTTTCAAAAGTTACAAACTGAGTATTATCTTCCTTCAATTCTGATAGTTGATAGGTTACTACGCCAGACTCGTTTCGAAATTGAGGCATAGCTGTGTGGTATACATCTTTAAAATTTTCTTCTGTACCTTTCTTAGCGTCTACAAAAAGTATGATTGTAAGCTGGTCATCTTCTGTTTTGCTTGCTCTGCGCCATTGCTGTTTAGAAATGGGTTCTAAATCTTTTACATAAATTATTTTTTCAGGCTTAACTAGTGCCGCTTTTTCTAATGTTATTAATGCTTTTGAGATTGAATTGTTTTTGAATTTATCCAACTTGCTTTGATTGGTCCAACGCTCAAATAACCAAACTACAGACTTATCATCTTGTTCAAAGTAAGCTTCTGACATAATATTATCATCATTTGACAAAGATTGCAATACATAATCACCTAAGGTTTTTTGAAATTCCTGCTGATATTCCTTTTTTACTTCATAGCGCGTAATTTTTGCAACCATTTCTTCCTCACTTTTATTTGAATTTTGTGCTATTGCAAATTTGCCAATCGAGAGAAAAAGAGTCGTAAAAATCATTACTGTTTTTGTCTTCATAATTTTGCTTTTTATTTATTTCTTTTGAAAACAAAAACGCCTAGATAATGAAAAACCAATCCAATTGCCCACGCTGCTGTTTGCCAAATGGGCCATAAATAAGTTCTGTCTGTAATAAACCATATTAACCAAATCGCCGGAATCGTCAATACAAATACTAATAAGTGAATTCTAAACCCTTTGTTTGGATTGATTTGAGCAATTGTATGCTCGTTTGCTAAATTTTTCATGATATTTGATTTTTATAATTATATTTATTTAAGTTTTTTTCCTAATTGTTCTACCTTTTTCAACCATTTACTTCGTTGATTTTCTGTTGATTTTCTCATAAAACCAAAAGTTGAAAATTTAATAGGATCAAATCCTACATAGCCGAAAACAATATTTTTGAGGATTTGATATTGAGATGCACGATAGATCAAATAGAACCACCATTTTGGTGTATCCATCGTAACTAAAAGTCTTAGGCTTTTTCCTTTTAAGAGTTTTTCTGGAAATATTTTCCCTGAATGATGTTTAAATGCAAAGTCAGGCAAAAGAATTCTGTCTATAAACCCTTTGGTAATGGCAGGCATAAAACCCCACCAGTTTGGATAAGACAAAACAACATGGTCTGCCCACTTGATAAGTTCCTGAGCATTTATCAGATCTTTTTCTAGTGGTAAAGTTTCATTCGCTTTATAACCTTCAGAAAGATTTACATTGAAATCTAATTTAGATATATAAAGGGTTTTACAGTTTGCTCCTGTACTTTCTACTCCTTTTCTGTAAGCATCTAGCAATGCATTACAAAAAGAATTTTCAGAAGGATGGCCAAGTATTAGTAAGATATTCGTTTTCATTGCAGTTCATTTAATTTGACACTGCAAAGATTTTAAATAAAGAAGAGGGGCTGCTGACACAAAAGTGTCAAAAAACTATTTATGCGCTAATTTTTGTCGAATTCTAGTAAGAGATTGTCTTTCGATACCAAGAAAGCTGCAAAGATGAGAAACAGATATTCTGTTAAATAGACCGGAATGATGTTTAATAAAATCAAGATAACGCTCTTCCGCAGTTTGAAATATGAAGCTTTCAATACGAGCCTGTTGGCGCTTTAAAATTTCTTCAGCAACTAACCGCCCATATTTTTCAAAAACCGGTAAGTTTTCATAGATCCATTGCAGGTTTTCATATGAAAGGCAAACCATGGTCGTTGGTTCTAAGCATTGAATTGAATATTGGCTTGGCTGCTGTGTTATAAAAGCAGGATAATGTGTAGCATAATCGCCTTCACTATAAAAACCTACGGTAATTTCATTTCCGTCATTGTCTACAAAAGAGGAACGCACTAATCCGCTTGCAATAAAACCAATTTCTTTTTGCACTTTGCCAAATTGAAGAAAAAAATCCTTTTTATTTAATTCTTCTAATGTAAATTTTGAAGCAAACAGAGAAAGCTCATCATCCGTTACAGCAGGGCAAATTTTCCTGACCGATTTTAAAAGTATCTCGACTCCTGGTTCCATCATACTCAATTTTAAAAAATGCCGCTAACAAAATTAAAGAATTAGATTCTAAAATTAATCTGATTTTACAACCCAAATAAAAAAGATTGATTCTAAATTCAAAATACTGTTAACAAGATACTTATCAATAAAGAATTAAAGACACTTTTTTTCATAAATTTGGTTTAGACAAGCTATTTTTCTTTGACTACAAATAGTTTTAATGAGGTACTATTTAAATTTTTAATTGTTCTTTCAAATTTAGGTTATGGAGCAGCATTCAAAAAAGCAAATTTAATAACGCATGTACTAATTGAAGAAGGAAAATTGTAAAAACAACCTCTCAGTTAAACTCTGCAACTAAAAAGTTTTGAAAGATTAGCACGATCCAAATGCTCAAAAATCTTTAAAAAATCATGAATGAATTTAATTAATATAAACCCAAATATGGAGCCTGAAAATCATTACATTAATAGAAGCGGTTGGCTGAGAGCAGCCGTGCTGGGAGCAAATGACGGAATTTTATCGACTACAAGCCTAGCAATTGGAGTAGCAGCGGCAAGTATTACAAGAGAGCCTATTTTACTTGCAGCAGTTGCAGGTTTAGTCGCAGGCGCACTGTCAATGGCTGCGGGCGAATATGTTTCGGTTAGTTCTCAGGCTGACGTAGAAACAGCCGATCTAAAGCGAGAGAAAGAAGAACTTGAAAACATGCCTGAATCGGAACTTGAAGAGTTAACACATATTTATGTGCAGCGAGGACTAAATAAAGAATTGGCAAAACAAGTTGCGATCGAATTAACAGCTCATAATGCACTCGAAGCACATGCGAGAGATGAACTTGGAATCAATGAAATTACACAGGCTAATCCTTTAATGGCGGCTTTCGCATCAGCTGTTTCATTTATTATCGGAGGATTACTGCCACTTTTGGTCGCTATTTTTGCTCCAATAAAACAAATGGTGTTTTATCAATATGGATTTTCGATACTCTTTTTAGCATTATCCGGAATACTAGCAGCCCAAGCTGGCGGATCACATACACTAAAAGCTGTATTGCGTATTTGTATTTGGGGCACATTTGCTATGGCAATGTCGGCACTAGTTGGCTATGTTTTTGGCGTTCAGACCACTTAAAAATAGTTTCTTTATTTTAGATTTAAAAAATTAATACAATCTTAAGGGATTAAAAAAAATAAGATACACAACAATTCGTTATTTCGTTATATCTAAAAACAAACTGCAAAATGAAGCTAATTACATTATTCCTATTAGTAACGGTGCTTCCTATAAATTGGGAACCTGACTTTAATAATGCAAAAAAAACGGCAAAGGAAAAGCACGAATTAATTCTTTTAAACTTCTCTGGTTCAGACTGGTGCGGACCCTGTATTGTAACGCGCAAAGAATATCTTGAAAGTCAGGTATTCACAGATATGGCAAATGAAAATTTAGTATTGGTTAATGCTGATTTTCCAAGGAAAAAGAAAAACATCGGAACGCCTGAGCAAGTTAAGCGAAATGAAGGATTAGCGGAAATATACAACAAAGAAGGAAGTTTCCCTTTAACACTTCTTCTAGATGCTGATGGCAAAGTAATCAAAACTTGGCACGGAAAACCTGAAACCTCACCTGAACAATGGACTGCCGAAATAAAAGCGATCTGTGACAGCCGAAAATAACATATCAAAAAATCAAAAATATTCACAATCCCTAAAACTCATGGGAAACAACTTCACAATTACAGTTGTAGATGAAAATGAGAAAAAAGGGAATGAGAATATTAATCTCGCTATTGAAGAAATAAGGCGAATTGAAAAACTTTTGACTACTTATAAAGAAGACAGTCAGACGAACCTGATTAATGAAAATGCAGGGGTTAAACCTGTAAAAGTAGATCTGGAAGTTTTTAATCTTATTGAAAGATCTGTCGGGATTTCGAAAATTACACAAGGTGCATTTGATATCTCTTACGGAAGTATCGACAAAAGTCTTTGGAATTTTGACAAAACAATGACCAAGCTTCCAGATGCTGCAACGGCTTTAAGAATGGTGCATCTTATTGATTACAGAAATATCAATTTAGACAAAGAAAAAACTACAGTATTTCTAAAAGAAAAAGGCATGCGAATTGGGTTTGGAGGTATCGGAAAAGGATATGCCGCAGAAATGGCTAAACAAATCCTAGTTAAAAATAATGTTCAAAGCGGCATTATTAATGCAAGCGGAGATCTTTGTGCGTGGGGACTACAGCCAAATGGTAAAAAATGGACTATTGGCGTGGCAAATCCAGATGCTCCAACTGGTGCATTTTCGTATATGGAAATATCCAATAAAGCAGTAGCAACCTCTGGCAATTATGAAAAGTTCGTAACCATTAATGGCAAAAAATATTCGCATACCATTGACCCAAAAACAGGGTTGCCAATAACCGGAATTAAAAGTGTTACCATTATCGCTTCTAATGCAGAATTTGCAGATGCAATGGCAACTCCAATAGCGGTTATGGGAATTAAGGCAGGCTTATTTTTAATAGATCAGATCCCTGATTTATATTGTATTATTATCGATGACAGCAATAAAATTTACACATCAAAAAACATTAACCTGAAATGAAAAAGCCAAAGCAAAAAAATCTAGTACTGTTCTGCAGTATTGCTTTTACAGCCATTCTCTTCACCTCTTGTACTTCGGTAAAAGAATACCAGAAAGGAAAAATCAACGATTCTGAAATGGTCCTTTCTAATCGAAAAATCGAAAAGACAGAACTCAGTTTTCAATCCTACCGTGAAGGAGCTTCCGGAGCAAATTCAGGAAAAAGCGGTGGTGGCTGCGGGTGCAACTAATTTTCATACGGTAAAAAAATGAAAAGAATATTCATAACAGGGTTTGCTTTATTGGCACTATTTCAGGTAAGAGCACAAAATGTTCCTACTGATTCTACCAGTTACAAAAGCAAAAAATTAAAATTGGAAGAAGTTAATCTAGTTTCGAGTTATTATAAACAGGACGGAAACAATTCTGCCGTTACTGGCGGCATTGGTTCTGAACATCTTACTGATATTGCAAATACTATTGATGTTAAATTAGTAAAATACGGAGAAACCGGAATTAAGCATACTTTTGACATCGAAGCTGGTATAGATCATTATACCTCAGCATCATCAGATATGATTGATTTGAGCGCAAATTCATCTGCGTCTTCTTCAGACAATCGATTCTATCCTTCTTTGACTTATTTGAGAGAGAATGAAGAAAAAGGAAGAACATTAGGGATTGGAGTTTCATCATCAACGGAGTTTGACTACCAGTCTTTTGGAGGAAATATTAGTTTCTCACAAAAAACAAAAGACAGAAACGGAGAATTTACAGCTAAATTTCAGACCTTTCTTGATCAGCTAAAACTAATAGAACCCGTTGAGCTTCGCGCGCCAGGAAGTGAAGGTTACGGCAGTGCCAACAGAAATACTTTTGCAGGAACTTTAAGTTACTCACAGGTTGTAAACAAAAACCTTCAGGTAATGGTTGTAGGAGATGTAATCAGCCAAAACGGGTATCTAAGCCTTCCATTTCATAGAGTGTATTTCGCAGATGGCTCGGTGCATCAAGAAAAAATGCCGGATACCAGATTAAAAATTCCATTGGGAATCAGGGCAAGTTATTTTTTAGGTGACAATGTAATTATTCGTGCTTATTACAGATATTATACTGACGATTGGAGCTTAAAAGCGCATACTGCCGATCTTGAAATTCCTGTGAAATTAACCCAGGCATTTTCAGTAAGTCCGTTTTATAGATATTATACGCAGACGGGAACTAAGTATTTTAAACCTTACGGAGAACATACTGCAGCTGATGAATATTACACCAGTAATTATGATTTATCTAAGTTTGACAGCAGTTTTTTTGGAATGGGCATGAAATTCACGCCTCTAAACGGAATCTTTGGACTTAAACATTGGAATACATTAGAACTCCGTTATGGGCATTATACCAGAACTACTAATATGACTTCGGATATTATTAGCATTAACATAAAATACAAATAACAGATAATCAATTACTTATAATCTATAATAATTTTAGGCACGTTTCTTGTTTATTCTAAATATAATAATGATTTAAAAAATTAAAATTATGAAAACTTTAAAATATTTATTGATTGGAGTATTATTCCTTTCTTTTAGCTACTCTCAAGCACAGGTATCTGTTAATGTCAATATAGGCACACCACCAGCATGGGGACCTGCAGGCTACACAGATGTTCGCTATTATTATCTGCCAGATCTTGAAACTTATTATGATGTAAGCACATCAAATTATGTTTATTTAAATAACGGAAAATGGGTCAGAACCAGATCACTTCCTTCTGCTTACAGAAATTATGATCTATATAATGAATATAAAGTTGTATTGACAGATTATAGAGGAGATCGTCCTTATGATAATTTCAAAACTCATAAAGTAAAATACGGAAAAGGCTATAAAGGGCAACCTCAAAAAACAATCGGTCAAAAGCCTGGCAAAGGAAATGATAAACAAGGAAAAGATAATGGTCATCACGATAATGGCAACCACAATGGAAATGGAAAAGGAAAAGGAAACGGGAAACATTAAATTAAAAGAGGCTCAATAGAGCCTCTTTTTTTATGTTAAACTAAATATCCATTAATATATCATATCTTAATTACAATTTGCAATTCTCGGATTATTTAATGCACCACATTGAAAAGAATATTTACTCTGTGGATATAAGGGAGAAGGATTATCGGTTACTTCTAGTGGCGATAGTGCCTGCCCATTATAACTTGGCATTGTTACCTGCTCTTTAGATCCATTTCCGAGTGCTACATTTTTGGCTGCTGCATTTCCATTAAAACTATAATCAATCATTGCGTCCAGTAATCTGTATATTCCATAATAATCATATGCGTCATACGAACTTTGCGTATTAGGAAGATTATGTTCTGCTGTGTAGGTAAATGTAGGTAAAACTGATTTTTTTATTAAGATAAAATCTTTTTCAGCGTTTGGAATATTTATATTTTTAAAAATATCAATTGCCAATCTATGATCATTCGTTACATCATCATTATATACTTGGGTGATCAGTTTTGTATTTTCTGGGAAACCTTGTAATTCTGCCTGTGTAATTTCATACGAATACCATTGTGCCATTGCGAAAATAAAACGTCCGTTTTGTCCCCAGCCTTCATCAATGAAGCCTCTGTGTGCTAAAGCAAAAGAAGCTCCTCCGCCAAATGAATGTCCCATGAAACCTACTTTTTTTGTATCAATTATAGCAGGATAATCGGTCACAGCTTTTTTAAAACTTTGCCATAGAGTATCGTATCTTTCTTCTACTGTCACACCTGTAGTTGGATAGGGAGCAAATACTACAACATATCCTTTCTTTGCAATAAACTCATACAATCCTATATTATATGCACTTTCTTCACCTCCGTAAGGATGCGAATAAAAAATAACAGGTTTGGGTGAAGTTATTCCTTTTGGATAAAAAATTTCAACATTTTTCCCACTATATAATGGGCTTGGAAAACTAATTTTTGCTACTTCGTAACTGCCATCAGAACCATATCCGGTTTTTGGCCTCGAAATAGGTCCTGCCAAATCATCATCTACATAAGCAGAATCTTGATTTGACTCATCTGCATCATTTTTTGAGCAGGATAGTAATAGAAACAAAGAAATAATGAGTAAAATTGGGGCTTTCATTTTCACATATTTTAAGATTATTTTAATAAGACACTTTTTCTTTAAAATGGTTTAATTTATTTTTCCAATGTAGTATAAAATAATCTATTTAGAAAATATAAAATATTGGTCTTAAAAAATGAAATTCCATTTACAAAATTTAAACTTTCAAGAATTATAATAAAACAAAAAGCCACTTCAATTGAATGGCTTTAGTGAATGCATGCGTATTCTCAAAAATCTAAATATTATCAGTTAAAAGATTGCCTAAACTCTAAGGGAGAGGTTTTTGTTTTAGTCTTAAAAAATTTACTAAACGATTGCGGATGTTCAAAACCAAGCTGAAAAGCTACTTGCGCCACAGATAAACTAGTCGTAGACAACAGCTCTTTAGCTTTTTCAACCACTTTAATGTATGTGCTGTTGTGCATTATGTCCTATCAAAGAACGCAGCATATCACTTAAATAACTTGGTGAAATATTTAAACGATCTGAAAGGAATTGAACTGTTGGCAGCCCCTGATTTAAGGTCATTTGATTATTAAAATAATCTTCTAAGAGTTCTTCAAGATTTTGCAGCAGATTATTGTTCACTGCTTTTCGGGTAATGAATTGGCGTTTGTAAAAACGATTTGCATAATTAAGCAATAATTCAATTTGAGAAATAATAACATCCTGACTAAAATCATCTATTCTACTAACCAATTCTTCTTTAATTATTTTAAAAATTGAAAAAATAGTTTCTTTCTCATGCTCTGATAAATGTAATGTTTCATTAGCCGAATAAGAGAAAAAACCATATTGCTTGATTTTTTTTGCCAAAGGATAATTCCATAAAAAATCAGGATGTATCAGCAAAGTATATTCAGAACACATTTCTCCTTCATTATTACCATGATTGCCAATAATTTGATTTGATGCAGCAAATAACAATCCTCCTTCATCAAAATCATAATGTCCCTGGCCATATTTCAATTTACCGCTTAGACGTGGCTTATAAGAGATTTTATAGAAATTAAGTACATGAGAAGTAGGCAAATTATTTACGATTAGCTTATTTGTTGCTGCATCTATCAAACTGATCAACGGATGATCCGGCGCAGGCAAATCAAAAGCGCGATGCACATCTGATAACGACTCCATTTTTTGATGGATTTTCTCTTCCTTTTTCATTTTTTAAAATTATGAAATTATAACCGGCAATACTTCATCACCGGTTATATTTATTATTGATAATTACTTTGCAATTCCCTGTGCTGCTGAGGAAACCGCATCCCACTCTTCCCAGCTTGCCAGTCTTTCAGCATAAGCATTACGAACCCATGGCAGATTTTGGCTGCCCAAATGAATTCGAAGAGGTGGGTTTTCGGCATCAACAACTTTGAAAAGTGCATCAGGTGTTGCTTTAGGATCTCCTTTTTCTAGTTCTCCCAAACTATTAAAAAACTGTGTTTTAAAATCTTGGTAAACATCAAGTCCTGCGGCAAATTTTAAAGAATCCTGACTGCCAAATTCGGTTGCATATGCACCTGGTTCTATAATTGTTACTTTAATTCCAAAAGCTTTAACTTCTGCTGCTAAACTTTCATGAATTGCCTCAAATGCCCATTTAGATGAGCAATAATAACCAATTACTGGTAATACTACATGGCCAAGATTACTGGATGTTCCCAAAATATGGCCAAATCCTTGCTTGCGTAAAAAAGGCAAAGCGGCCTGAATTACAGTAAGCGGTCCAAAGATATTTGTTTCATACATCGCCTTTACATCATCTGTACTGGCTTCTTCAATTGTGCCCACTAGCGAATATCCGGCATTATTAAATACAATATCTAATCTCCCAAAATGGGCATGTGCTTTTTCTACCGCAGTCTTTACTTGATCAGGCTTAGTTACATCAAGCGCTAAGATTAATACATTTTTACCATATTTTTCTTTTAGATCAGCAATACTGTCCAAATTACGCGCAGTAGCCGCAACAAGATCGCCACGCTTAAGTGCTGCATCGGCCCAAACTCTCCCAAAACCTCTTGAAGTTCCTGTAATAAACCATACTTTTTTGTTGCTTGAAATATCATTTTGATGTGCCATAACTTTGTGATTAAATTTATAATACGACAAAGGTCTGCAGATACTATTGTTCACTTGTAGCTTAACTCAGGAACTTTGTAGCCAAAATGAGAATCGTTGAATTTATAAGGTTAATCAACTTTTTCACTTTAAATCCAAATTGATTTTTCAGAAGTATAAACAATATAATATTGAATTAAGGAACCGCTTATAAAATTTAGAAGTAATTATCAATTTTAAATTTGATGCAAACAAAAAAGCCACTCGATTGAGTGGCTTTTCGTGAACGCAGAAGGATTCGAACCTTCGACCGCCTGCTTAGAAGGCAGGTGCTCTATCCAGCTGAGCTATGCGTCCATTTATTTTAAAACTTATGGCAAAGTTTTTGTCGGGGTGGCAGGATTCGAACCTGCGGCCTCCTGCTCCCAAAGCAGGCGCGATAACCGGGCTACGCTACACCCCGAAGGCAAATTTTTAAGCGGAGAGACAGGGACTCGAACCCTGGCGACGGTTACCCGTCGACAGATTAGCAATCTGCTCCATTACCGCTCTGGCACCTCTCCAAGCTCAAGGAAACATGTCCTATTTTGCGGTTGCAAATGTAACACAACATTATATTACTCACAACTATTTCTCCGCTTTTTTTTATCTTTTTTCAATCTTTTTTTTAAAACAGTTCACAATCAAACGAATAGAATTAACAAAAAATTCATACTAAATTAAAAATTCAATCGAATAGATGCAAAATTTGAATTTATTCAAATAAAGAGTAAATTTGCTTGATTAACTAATATTAACAGAAAATGAACAAAAGAGTTGTTATCGTTTCTGCCGTTAGAACACCTATCGGAAGTTTCATGGGAGGGTTATCTACCGTACCCGCACCAAAATTAGGTGCTGCCGCTATAAAAGGCGCACTTCAAAAAATTAACCTAGACCCAAAATTAGTTGATGAAGTTTTTATGGGCAATGTAGTTCAGGCCGGAGTTGGTCAGGCACCTGCACGTCAAGCGGCACTTTTTGCTGGTTTGTCTGAAGAAGTTGCTGCTACAACCGTAAACAAAGTTTGTGCTTCTGGAATGAAAGCTGTTATGTTTGGCGCTCAGGCAATCGCTTGTGGCGATGCCGAAATTGTAGTAGCCGGAGGAATGGAAAACATGAGCTTGATTCCACATTACGTACAAATGCGTAACGGAACTAAATTTGGTCCAGCAACTATGCTTGACGGAATGCAAAAAGATGGTTTGACAGATGCTTACGATAACAACGCAATGGGAGTTTGCGCTGATTTATGTGCAACTGAATACAACATCAGCCGTGAAGAACAAGATAATTTTGCAATTCAATCTTACGAAAGAAGTGCAAAAGCTTGGGATGCCGGGAAATTCGACAACGAAATTGTTCCTGTTGAAGTACCGCAAAGACGCGGTGAACCAGTCATCGTTTCTAAAGATGAAGAATACACTAACGTAAAACTAGATAAAATTCCTTCTCTAAGTGCCGTTTTCACTAAAGACGGAACAGTTACTGCTGCAAATGCTTCTACCATTAATGATGGAGCTGCAGCTATAGTTTTAATGTCTGAAGAAAAAGCAATTGCATTGGGATTAAAGCCCCTAGCCTACATAAAAGGTTATGCTGATGCTGCTCAAGAGCCAAAATGGTTTACAACAAGTCCTGCAAAAGCATTGCCAAAAGCACTAAATAAGGCTGGAATTGCAATTGATGATGTGGATTATTTCGAATTTAATGAAGCTTTTGCTGTTGTTGGATTAGCCAATTCAAAAATCCTTGGTCTTAATAATGATAAAGTAAATGTAAACGGCGGAGCAGTTTCATTAGGACATCCTCTTGGATGTTCTGGAGCTAGAATTATCGTAACTTTACTAAATGTTCTAGAACAAAATAATGCTAAAACTGGTGCTGCTGCAATTTGTAATGGCGGTGGCGGTGCTTCGGCAATTGTTATTGAAAGAGCCTAAATAATAATACATTAGATTAGGAGTTATGATAAAGTAACTCCTAATTTTAAACCTATAAATTACCCTAAATGTTCGGAATTTGCAATCTAGCCATAGTACCCGTTCGATCTGAACCAAGCGACAGAAGTGAAATCGTTACACAGCTTTTGTTTGGCGAGCACATCCAAATCTTAGAACGCCAAAATCAATGGGCAAAAATAAAAATTCAGTTTGATGATTATGAAGGCTGGGTAGATTCTAAGCAATATCAGGTAATTTCTGAAGCAAATTACAATCAGTTAAGCAATGAAGCAATTATTTTAAACGCTGATTTGATTGATTATATCACCGCGCCAGAAAACTTATTACTTCCAATTCCGCTTGGAGCTTCTTTATCATTCTTAAACAATACTGAAATCAACACTTCAAACTTTGATTTTGAAGGAACAAAAACCAGTGGCGTAAAACCAAAAAGCGCACTTATAAATACTGCTTTTATGTATTTGAACGCACCTTATCTTTGGGGCGGAAAAACACCATTCGGAATCGATTGTTCTGGTTTTACACAAATGGTTTACAAATTAAACGGCTATAAAATTCACCGTGACGCCTCACAGCAAGCGCTTGACGGCGAACCTTTAAGTTTTATTGAAGAAAGTGAAGCCGGAGATTTAGCCTTTTTTGATAATGACGAAGGAAACATCATTCACGTCGGTATTATTATGGAGAATAATTACATCATTCACGCAAGTGGAAAAGTCCGCATTGACCGTCTTGACCATTTAGGAATTTATAATCCGGAACTAAACAAACACACCCATAAATTACGCGTAATTAAAAAGATCATTTAATTTTTCAGCCCAGATTTCAAGATTCAAATAATTAAAATTTATCCAACATCGGCAAAAAAATAAAATCCGTGTAAACCAGTCTAAATCCGTGTCATCCGTGTGCCAATATATCACGCACTAATTCGAATCGTCTTTCTAAATTCCGAAGGACTATTCCCTCTTTGCTTCTTAAAGAACTTATTAAAATGGCTTTCATCCGTAAAACCAAATTCATAAGCGATTTCATTAATACGCTTATCACTGAATTGCAAACGATGTTCAATCAGTTTCGTTTTATAATTACTAATATATTGTTGCATCGTTTCATCGGCATGTTTCTTAAAATAACGCCCTAAATACGTATTTGAAATTCCGAAATACTCACTTATAGATTCGGCCTTGATTCTTTCAGGATAATAAATATTAGTCTGAATATATTGCAGGATATCCATCGCTTTTGCTTCTGTGCCAACATTTACCTGTTCCGGTAAATACTTCGCAATATTTCTCGCCACAATAATAATTAAAGTATTCACCAATTGCTGAATCAATTCTTTATTGTACACATCTTTATCCTGATGTTCACGACAAATTGCTTCAATCATCACTTTTACCAAACATTTATCGGCATCATTTTTCAAAATACAGCCTGGCTGATGATTGGCATTTTGTAGAATATACTCTAAACGCTGAATATTCTCATTCTGCAGACTCGAATTCTTCAAATAAATATCATTAAACCTCAAAAAGAAAAACTTCGTTTCCGTTTCAATTGTAAAATTATGACAATCCTCAGGCGTCAATAAAAACATATGTCCGGCATCATATTCAAAAATATTTTTATTGATACACTGCCTTCCTGTTCCGCTTAAAATGTAAACCAATTCAAAAAAATTATGACGATCACCCACATCCGGATATTCGTCTAAAGTCTCGAAAGAAACTGTAAAAGGCTCATATAAGTTCTCTTTTTTCATATCAATAATAATTTTGAAGTTGCAAATTTACATAAAAAACACAAATATATACCATTTAACACTCTTAAAAATGGTATAATTTTGCCAAGTGAAATTTAAGATTTAAAATACAACATTATGGAATATAGAAAATTAGGCAACTCAGAACTTGAATTATCAACCATAACTTACGGTGCATTTGCTATTGGCGGCAACATGTGGGGCGGAAACGAAAAAAAAGATTCAATCGATTCCATCCACGCCTCAATCGATCACGGCGTAACCACAATCGACACCGCCCCTTTTTACGGATTCGGATTAAGTGAAGAAATGATTGGCGAAGCGATCAAAAGCCAGGACCGTTCTAAAATTCAGTTACTTACAAAATTCGGTTTGGTTTGGGACGGAAGTAATAACGGAAAAGGAGATTTCTTTTTTGATGCCGACGACAACGGAAAAAAAATTCCCGTTTACAAATATTCTTCAAAAAGCAATGTTATAAAAGAAATCGAAGACAGCTTAAAACGACTTCAAACCGATTATATCGACCTGTTACAAATTCACTGGCCAGATTCTACAACACCAATTTCTGAAACAATGGAAGCCGCGGAAACCTTGATAAAGCAAGGAAAAATCAGAGCGTTTGGAGTAAGCAATTATAATATTTCTCAAATTCAGGAAGCACAAAAAACAGTTCAAATAGCGTCAAATCAAGTAGCTTACAGTATGCTGAACCGTAAAATCGAAACCGATTTAATTCCGTTTACAGTCGCAGAAAATATCGGAATCATTGCCTACAGCCCAATGGAAAGAGGTTTACTAACAGGGAAATATTTCACCGACAGTAAATTAAAAGAAAACGATCACAGAAACGGTTATTTCGGTCAGTTCGATCTTCAAAAAGTAAAAACGTTGGTCGAAGAATTAAGTTCACTGGCAAACTCAAAACACATTTCAATTTCGCAATTGGTTTTACGCTGGACAACTTTACAAAAAGGAATCGCAATTGTTTTAGCCGGAGCAAGAAACGCAGAACAAGCCATTTCAAACGCAAAAGCAATGGATTTCGATTTATCCCTTTCAGAACTGGATTTCATCAATCAGGCCATTTCGAAATTACAATAAATAATTAAAAACAATCTCAAAATTTAAATAATTAAAATTTGGGTGTGCCCCTCTGGGTCGGGCTTTCGGCTATATCTTTTGTTCCGTTCCACTTCACAAAAGGATACCGCCTCTATCCCTCACACTCAAGATTTCATAAGAAAACAACAAAATGAAGAAAATATTTATCATCAACGGCAGTCAAAATTTCGCACATTCAGGCGGAAAATTCAATGAAACCGTTACCGATTGGACAATCGAATACCTAAAAAGTAAAAACTACGAAATAAAAACAACCGACATTAAGCAAGAAATCAACCTTGACGAAGAAGTCGAAAAATTCGTTTGGGCAGAAGTTATCGTATATCATACACCAGTTTGGTGGTTTCAATTACCAAACCTTTTCAAAAAATACATCGACGACGTTTTCACTGCCGGACACAACAAAGGAATCTACAAAAGCGACGGAAGGACCAGAACCAATCCCGACATTAATTACGGAACCGGCGGACTTTTACACGGACGCAAATACATGTTAACCACCAGCTGGAACGCACCTGCAACTGCTTTTACACTTCCGGGCGAATTCTTCGAAGAAACATCTGTTGATGATGGAGCAATGTTTGGTTTCCATAAAATGAATAAATTTACAGGTATGGAAAAACTAAACGGTTTCCATTTCCACGACGTTGAAAAAGGTGCAACCGCAGAAAACATCAGCATCTTTAAAGAAAATTATACCAAACATTTAGAACAAATTTTTAAAAATTTATAATCATGATTTCAATTACAGCAATTTTTAAAAGCAAAACCGAAAGTACAGAACAACTACAAAGCATGTTAAATCATTTGGTTACCGAAACCAGAAAAGAAGCTGCCTGCGTACGTTACGATCTTCACGCATCTGAAAATGTGTTTATTATTTGGGAAGAATGGAAAGATCAGCCAGGACTTGACATTCACAATAACCAACCTTATTTACAAGATTTTATCTCAAAATGCGAAAGTTTGGTTTCGTCACCTATTCAGGTTTATAAAACGCTGCAAATTTTATAAAACACAATAAGTCTCCTGCAAGGTTTCCAAATCCTTGCAGGTGTCTTATATGCATAAAAGAAGACCCACAAGGTTCTGAAAACCTTGCAGGACAAAAATGCACAAGAATTACTTAATACCGCCAAAAGCACCAAAACACATATTCTTATGTAAAATTTCAACGCTTTTAAAACCAACTTTCTTCATTAAATCCAATTGGTAATTCATTGATCTTGGCGTATCTTCTTTTTCAACGTAATCCAATACTTTCTGACGATATTCAGCACCTCCAATACCTTCTAAATAATCACCATAGCGTTGCCAGGTATATTCATTTAATAACGCTGTGTCTTGCGTAATCAAGTCTGAAATCATAAAACAACCGCCGGGTTTCAATAACTTAAATATTTTAGTAAAAGTCGTTTCCCAATCTTGATCATCTCTTAAATGATGCAAAACCGCTCCGGCTAAAATAATATCAAACTGATTTTCCGGTAAATGTACTTCACGAATATCGCCCTGCTTTACTTCTACTTTACCTTTCGTTGCTGCCGAAACTCTTTCAAACGCACGATCCAGCATTGGCAAACTCAAATCGACCAAAGTGCAATTCAAATTTGGTACCTTAGATAACATTTTCAAAGTGTAATTTCCGGCACCACAGCCAATATCTAATACATTTTTAGCATTCGGAACAATTCTTTTTGAAGCTTCTGTAATTAATTCTAAAGAAATTGTCGCGTCGATTGTGGCTACTTGCCCCGTTTCTAAATTTGAAAATCGTTCGACATCATTGTCAAACCTTTCTCTAATCTCTTCAATAGTTGATTTTTTCATGTTTTTTGTTTTAGATTTCTCTCGCAGATTTTGCAGATACAGCAGATTATTATTTTATAAATAATTTAATCATAAGATCTCTATTCCTAAAAGAAAAAAAGATCTGCAGAATCTGCGAGAGAAATATTTTATTTTCCAAAACTATCACTTTGATATATACTTCAAAAATACTTATTTTGTCAATTATCAATACTTAATAGGTATTTATGGAATTACGTCATCTTAAATATTTTTTGGCTGTAGCCGAAGAACTGAACTTCACCAAAGCTTCAGAAAAGCTATTTATTTCTCAGCCACCGTTAAGCCGGCAAATTATGGAGCTGGAAGACGAACTTCAGTCAAAACTATTTATCCGAAATAATAAAAAGGTTGAATTGACCGAAGCTGGAAAATATTTTGAAAAAGAAGTAAAAGCTCTTTTTAAGAATTTGGAAGGCATTTCCATTCAAACAAAAAAGATCGCCGAGAATGTTTCAGGCGAATTTAGAATTGCATATATCAGTTCAATTTATTCAGCCGTCATTTCTGAATTGATCCAACATTTAAAAATACAATTTCCATACGTGAATTTCAAGCTTTTTGAAGTTTCTACAACCAAACAAATTGATGCTTTAGAACAAGGAAAAATTGAGCTGGGAATTATTCGCTCACCCATAAAATCTCCAAAAATAAAAGCACATTTATGGTTTAAGGATGGATTTTCCCTGGTTTATCATAAAAACAGTATCCAAATAAAATCAGATACAGAAATTTTAAATCTAAAAGATGAAACCTTTGTGTTTTTCAACAAAGGTTATGCACCGCATTATCACGAAGTTTTATTAGAACTTTGCGCTTTTTATGGCTTTACGCCGAAGATTATTCACGAAGCCAATAATATCAATTCGATTGTGCAATTGGTAAAAAACGGATTAGGAATTTCGATTGTTCCATCCAATATTGCCAAAAACAATCAGGATTCTGAAATAGGTTTTATCGAATTGAAAAAAGTAAATCTTTTTACTGATGTTTCTCTGATTACTTCAAAAGAAGATGATTCTGAAATTACTCAAGCTGCGGTTGATTTTTTGTTGAAGAAAAGTGGATCAAATTAAGTGTGTTTTGAAATTAATCGCGCAGAGTCACAAGGCGCAGATTTTTTTCATAGCTATTTGTCATCCTGACGAAGGAAGGATCACACAAGAAATGCCGTAAACAGAATCTTCAATCTTTATCGAGTTTCGTGCGTGATCCTTCCTTCGTCAGGATGACATAAAATGAGCAAAAATTATTTTTAAATTAAGGAAATCCGTAAAAAGTAAACTTTAAAAGCATTTAAATTGCACACTGTAAAAAAGAATCAGTGCAAATTAGTGCCATTCGTGGAAAACAAAAATCGTTACAATTTATCACACAAATCGCAATAAGAAAAAGAGAACTTTTAAATACCTTAGCAAATTATAATTCTACTCAAAAAATCAATAAAATGGCAGAGCAATCTTCAATTCAGTGCCCAAATTGCGGAACAACTATCGATGTAAATGATATTTTAAAACATCAGTTAGAAGATAGCATACGCAAAGAATTTCAGCAAAAAGCAACTATTCAAAATAAAGAATTAGAACTTAAGAACGAGCAATTCGAGAAAGCCAAAGCCGAATTTGAAGCTAAAAAGAAACAAGAAAACGAACTTTTTGCCGAGCGACTGGAAAGAGAAAGAAAAATAGCCGAAAAAGAAATTTCTGAAAGGCTTAAAATTAAACTCGACGAAGAAAATAAAGACCGTTTACTTTTAATGGAAAAAGAACTTTCTGAAAAATCAGATAAAATCAGGGAGTTAAATAAAATGCAGGGTGAAATTGCCAAGTTACAGCGTGAAAAACTGGAAATGAAAGATGCAATCGAAGCCGAAGCACAAAAACAGCTAAATGCTACTTTGGTTTTGGAACGTGATAAAATCCGTAAACAGGAAGAAGAAAAAAACGAACTAAAAATTAAAGAATACCAAAAACAGTCTGACGATCAGAAAAAGCTAATTGAAGAAATGAAACGCAAGCAGGAACAAGGTTCTATGCAATTGCAAGGCGAAGTAATGGAATTGGCGATTGAAGAATGGCTGGCGAATAATTTTCCGCTAGATAGTATCGACGAAGTAAAAAAAGGCGCAAATGGTGCGGATTGTCTTCAAATTGTGAACACTCGCGAACTGCAAAATTGCGGTTCTATTTATTACGAAAGCAAAAGAACAAAAGCTTTTCAGCCCACATGGATTGAAAAATTCAAAAATGATATCAGAACGAAAAGAGCTAATATTGGAGTTTTAGTTACCGAAGTTATGCCTTCAGGAATGGACCGAATGGGAATGCGCGACGGAATCTGGATTTGTACTTATGAAGAATTTAAAGGTTTGAGCGCTGTTTTGCGTCAATCCTTGATTCAGGTGAGTCAGGCAGTTCAGGCGCAGGAAAATAAAGGCGATAAAATGTCGATGTTGTATGATTTCTTAACCAGCAATGAATTCCGCTTGCAAATTGAGGGAATTGTTGAAGGTTTTACGCAAATGCAGAATGATTTAGATTCTGAAAAAAGAGCGATGCAGAGAATCTGGAAACAGCGAGAGAAACAAATCGAAAAAGTAGTTCACAATACCTTAGGGATGTACGGTTCGATTCGTGGAATTGCCGGAAATGCTGTGCAGACTGTTCGAGCTTTAGAATTGGATTTTATTGAAGATGATAATGAAGATCCTAAGGAATTATTGGAATAACAATATATGGGACACGGATTAAACGGATTCGCTAACGCGAAAACACGGATGGGCACGGATTTTTTTTAAAGTTACCAAAGAACAATTTATTTTGTGGCAACGAATTTCAATTCGTTAAAAGTTGAAAATCAAACACAATATTGTCATTTCGAGGAACGAGAAATCGCACTAGTAATTCCGCAAAGAAATTCGCCAATATTTGTCGAATTTCGAGTGCGATTTCTCTCCCGAGGCGTCGGGAGAGAAATGACAAAAGAAAAAAGGCTTCGATTAATTTCGAAGCCTTTTTTCTTTTTCAGTTTTCTTTTTGAATTAACCTTTTTTGAAAGACATTGTCAAACCAAACTGATTAGATAAGTAAAGCTTGTTATTTTCAACAGAATAACCTGAATTGGTTCTTAACAACTGTACAAATTCACCTTCTTTCTTCGCATCACATTTTTTGGTTTCTAAGGAAAGACTCGTAAACTGAACTTGTCCCTCACCTTTCGAAAGTAAATTCCCTTTTATCGCATTACATCCTGTAAATCCCGAAAAAGTTGAAGCATTCATCGTAATTTTTGGAAGCGTTGAAAAATCTTTTTCAGTAACAATTTTACCGTTTAGATTCTCTAAAACCCAAGTTTGCTGTAATTTCTTTTCAATTGACTTTTCAGTAGTTGAAGCTGTTGAATTCACTTCTTTAGAAGATTTACAGCTGTAAGTCAACGATACAGCTATAAATAGCATTAAAATCCTTTTCATGTAAAATAAATATAAGTTTTATTTTACAAAAGTATTATACCACTACACTAACCTATAGCTGCTATAAGTTATTTTTAGACTATTCTAAGACATTTATAATCATAAGATTAATCTACTTTTCTAAAAACCAAAAGCTTACCTGAAGGATTTGAAAGTGTTAATCTGTTATCTCCAATAGTATAGGTTGTCGTACTTTGAAGCGCTTTCGTAAATTGACTTTCCTTATTTCCCTGCGGGCAGGCCATCAAAGTCGAAATTCCATTTGTAAATCTCAACAGATCTTTTTCATAAAATATAGTTCCCGTGATAGCATTACATCCGCCGTAACCCATAAATTTATTTTCAGTTGAATTAATTTCAATTCTTGGCAGTTCTCTTTGAAAATCAGTCACAAAAACTTTAAATCCATTTAATTCTTCCAAAACCCAGATATCATGAAGTCGATAATCGGTATTGTATTTCCCGCATCCTTCAAGCTTTTTTGATTCCATCTCTATATTATTTTTAATATCGACTGTAACTTTGTACGGAGAAATAGCACCAGACATCGAATTTTGACATTCTAACTGTTGTATTGAAATAGTTGCCGTGGCTGTTTCATTGCTTAATTTATACATCTTTACATTGGCATCCATTGATTTTATAGCTTCAACAGCAGGAAAAATAAGCTTTTCCTTTCCTGTAATCAGCGAAGTAAAAATTATATTATCATTTCCCATTTTTAGTCCCCAAAAAGGTTCATTTCCAGTAGCTGTAAAAAAATATTTCATTTCATCTTCTTGAGTTCCGTATTCAGAAGAAGTAGTTTGTTTTATACCCGAAGTTTTGCCGGCTGTAGATTTACAGCTTATTAGTAAAGAAAGTAAAAGCACTAGCGAAAGTATATTTTTCATAACTTTTTTATTTAAAATGTCTTTTTGTTTTTAATAAAACACGAGTAAAATTCTTATGAATTTACGACATTTTTTTGAATTTATTATTTAGAATGCTTTCAAATTTAGAATAATTTTCAAGATAGCAAATCTCTCTCAAATCCGGATTACGTAGAACTTTACGCTAAAATACGTAATTATGAAAAATGCTAAATAATTAAAAATTGAAAATAATACGTATTTAAATAAGTATAAATACGTATATTTGCATAATAATACTTAATTAAAGAAATCATGATTAAAGTAATAGTAGTTGGAAACGGGATGGTTGGTTATAAATTTTGCGAAAAATTCATTTCAAAATCAGGACAAGAAAAGTATCAGATTACGGTTTTTGGTGAAGAACCAAGACGTGCTTACGATCGTGTTCACTTAAGTGAATACTTTGGAGGTAAGACCGCTGACGATTTATGTTTATCAACTAGCGAATGGTACGAAGAAAACAATATTACTTTAAACACTTCTGAATTAATTACAGACATTAACCGAAAAGAAAAAACGATACATACACATCTTGAAAAAACGCATACGTACGATTACTTAGTTTTAGCAACAGGTTCATCTGCATTTGTTCCTCCAATTGACGGAGTAGAAAAAGAAGGTGTTTTTGTTTACAGAACAATCGAAGATCTGGATGCAATTATGGCTTACGCCAAAAAAATAAAACAAAAAGGCGCAACAGAAGCTGCCGTTTTAGGAGGCGGTTTATTAGGTCTTGAAGCAGCAAAAGCCGTTAGGGATTTAGGACTGAATCCGCATGTGGTGGAATTTGCTCCAAGATTAATGCCGAGACAATTAGACAAAGGAGCAAGCGATATGCTGCAATCTAAAATTGAGGAATTAAATATAGGAATTCATCTTAACAAAGCCACACAATATATTGACGGAGCAACATGCATAACAGGAATGATGTTTGCCGAGGACGAATTGTTAAAAGTTGATATGCTGGTTATATCTGCCGGAATCAAGCCTCGCGACGAACTTGCAAGAGTTTCAGGACTTGAAGTGGGTTTACGAGGCGGCGTTGTAGTAAACAATCAGATGCAGACATCAGATCCTTCCATTTATGCTATTGGCGAAGTAGCGCTTTACAATCAAAATATTTACGGACTTGTTGCTCCGGGTTACGAAATGGCCGATGTTGCTGCCGAGCAAATCTTAAAGGGTTCTAAAACCATGCGAGAAACCATTGATATGTCGACTCAATTAAAATTAATTGGTGTTGAAGTAGCGAGTTTTGGTGATCCTTTTGTCGAAAACGAAAATGTAACGGCAATTATTTATGAAAACAAATTAAGCGGCATTTACAAAAGAATCAACGTTACTAAAGATTCTAAAACCTTACTAGGCGGAATTTTAGTGGGAGATGCCAGTGATTATAATTCGCTTTTTCAGATTTACAGCAATGCTATGGCCCTACCTAAAAATCCTGAAGATTTGATTTTAGGTTCTCGCGATAGTGCTGAAGGTTCAAGTTTAGGAAGTGTAATGGACTTACCAGATACAGCTGTAATTTGTTCTTGCGAAAATGTTACTAAAGGCACTATTTGCTGTAAAATTTTAGACGAAAGCTGTTCTAGTTTCTCTGATGTTGTAAAACATACAAAAGCAACTTCTGGCTGTGGAGGCTGTAAGCCAATGGTTTCAGATTTGGTAAAAGCAACACAAAAATCTTTAGGAAAAGAAGTAAAAGAAGTAATCTGTGAGCATTTCAATTATAATCGCCAAGAACTATTCGATTTGGTGAAAATCAACAAATATGAAAATTTTTATGAGGTTTTGGATCATCACGGAAAAGGCGATGGCTGTGAAGTCTGCAAACCTGTTCTTGCTTCTATTTTCTCCAGTATATATAACGATACGGCAAACAAACACGTTACCACTCAGGATACAAACGACAGATTTTTAGCGAATATTCAACGAAACGGAACTTACTCAGTTGTTCCAAGAGTTGCAGGAGGAGAAATTACGGCCGAGAAATTAATCGTAATTGGCCAAGTGGCTAAACAGTTTGATTTATACACCAAAATTACAGGAGCACAAAGAGTTGATTTATTCGGAGCACATTTGAGTGATCTTCCAAAAATATGGAAAATCTTAATTGATAATGGTTTCGAAAGCGGTCATGCCTACGGAAAATCGCTTCGTGCCGTAAAAAGCTGTGTCGGGAATGCATGGTGTCGCTACGGAATGGACGACAGCGCCGGATTTGCCATCGAACTGGAAAACAGATACAAAGGAATTCGTTCTCCGCACAAATTAAAAGGCGGTGTTTCGGCCTGCATACGCGAATGTGCCGAAGCCCGCGGAAAAGATTTCGGATTAATTGCCGTTGAAGGCGGTTGGAATTTGTACATCGCCGGTAATGGCGGAGCCAACCCAAAACATGCTGTTTTATTAGCAGAAAAAATTGATAAAGAAACTGTTATCAAATATATGGACAGATTTTTAATGTATTATATAAGAACTGCCGGTCCACTGATTCGAACATCAACCTGGCTAGAAAAACTAGACGGTGGCTTAGAATATCTTAAAGAAGTTATTATCGAAGACCGTTTAGGAATCTGTGAAACCTTAGAAGCCGAAATGCAGACTTTGGTAAACACTTTTGAATGCGAATGGAAACAAGTTCTGGAAAAACCAAGATTACTGAAACGTTTCAATCATTTCATAAACTCAGACGAAAAAGACGATAATGCTGTTTTTGTTCCGTTAAGAGATCAAAAAGCACCAAAAGCTTGGTCATAAAAAGCTAATTGGAATTGATCCCAAAGACGCTAAGTCGCAAAGTTTTATTGTAAGAAATTTTAAAAAAAAACTTTGCGTCTTAGCGAATTTTCGAAATTAAAAAGACAAAGAAGAGAAAGAAAAACTTTGCACCTTAGCGCCTTAGTGGCAAATAAAAAATTATTAAAAATGGAAGAAATCTTAAATCAATACGAAACAGTACATCCCAATGATGCCACAATTTGGTTCAAAGCAGGTAAAGTTGAAGATTTTCCAACCAATCGCGGTGGCTGTATCAAATACAAAAACAAACAAATTGCTATTTTTAACTTCACACGACGCAATGAATGGTATGCTTGCCAAAACGCCTGCCCGCATAAAATGGAAATGGTATTATCAAGAGGAATGACTGGATCTGCAGATGATATTCCGAAAATTGCCTGTCCTATGCATAAAAAAACATTTTCACTTATTGATGGATCTAACCTAAACGGAGATGATTTTAAAATTGCAACCTATCCGATTAAGGTTGTGGAGAATGAAGTATTTGTTGGATTTGTTGATTAGACTTTTAAGAGCAAAGAAGCAAGATTTGAAGAACTTTTATCATCTTGCTTCTTGCTTCTTTCCATCTCACTTTTAACTACTCACTTTTCACATTTCACATATTTACTAATTCCCTATCTTTGAAATCTATTATCAAACCAAAAAATGACTACACCTTTTCAAAAAGCAAGCGAATGGATTGATGCTGAAAATGCACAAGATCCAAATATCGAAATCGATCAAAATAATGAATTCCCTAAAGAATTATTATATTCAAACCGGATGTATGAGAGGTTGATGCAATTTGATCCAGAAGCTTCAGAAGAAATACAGATTGCTTCAAAAGCACAGCACATCTGCAGATGGAAAGTCGCTCGTGAATCGTATCCGATGGATCGCGTTGGTTATTTGAGATGGAGAGAAGAATTAAAAAAATTTCACGCTAAAACGACTGCCGAAATCCTAGAAAAAGCAGGTTACGATCAGACTTTTATTGATCGCGTTTCTTTTTTAATTGAGAAAAAATTACTTAAAAAAGATCACGAAACTCAATTGCTAGAAGATGTGATCTGTCTTGTTTTTCTTGAGTACTATTTAGATCCTTTTGTACACAAACACGACGAGGAAAAACTAAAAAACATCATCAAAAAAACTTGGGACAAAATGTCTGAGAAAGGACATCAGGAAGCCTTAAAAATCAATTATTCTGCAGAAAATTTAAGCCTAATTAAAGCTTCTCTAGGATTGTAATTGAATTATATGAAAAACAGCAATCAGGAAGAAGATAAAATTACTTTCAAAAATTTACGTCGTCTGTATTTTTTTGCACTTTTGACTATTGCTGTAACTATCATTTTAAGTCAGGTTTTAGTGCAATACAATCTGAATCAGCAATTAAGCGATTCTAAAATCATTAATTTTTCTGGAAAACAAAGGATGCTGAGCCAGAAAATCGTGAAAGAAGTCCTGATTCTGCATTATGTTTCTGATTCGGCTACAGCCAAAAAAAAATCGCATTTAAAAAAGGTTTTATCCAATTGGAAAGACAACCATGATGCACTTGAGAATGGAAGTGACAGTTTGGGTTTTCCACATCAAAAAAGTGAAATTCTAAATCAATTATATCTTGAAATAGAACCAAGTTTTAGTAGAATTTATACTGCTTCAAATATTTTAATTTCAAATTTAAACGACAAAAACAAGCAAGTTGAAAATCAAAAACTGGTACAGATTATTTTAAAAAACGAAGGCATTTTCCTTTCGAAAATGAATCAGATTGTAACGCAGTATGATCTCGAGGCGCACGAAAAGGTAACACAACAACGCAAAATAGAATATTGGATTTTTGGTTTTACTTTATTTGTTTTGCTTTTAGAATTTTTCTTCATTTTCAAGCCTACAAATAAAAAAATAGAAAAATTAATTACAAGGCTTTTATCTTCAGAAAAGAAAGCGTTAAAATTGGCTTATGACACTGAAATTATCAGTGAAATCAAAGAAAATTCAGTTAAAGAATTAAAATCTCTGAATTATGCAATGGAGAATACTTTACTCTATTGCCGAATTGCGCCGGATGGATCTATTATTCATATTGGAGAAAAATTCGCCAAACTTTTAAACTACACCAAGTTTTCATCGAACAAAAAATTCTCTGAAGTTTTAACAACCGATGAAAAAGAACAATTAAATATTGACCGAATCATTTTTGAAAAGCACAGAAGTGGCTGGCAAGGCGAAATTAAAATAATAAACAAAGAAAACCAGACGATTTGGCTCGACTTATCAATGGTTCCAGTAACAATTAAAAAAGAAGAATCTGAGCTTTTAATTATCTGTTTCAACATTACGGAACGCAAAAAAGCACAACGAGAAGTCGAACGCTTAAATATTGAAAACAGTACCGAAAAGATAAATCAGCAAAAAATTATTTCAAGTAAAATTGTTGAAAATCAAGAAAATGAACAAAACAGAATTGCTAAAGAAATTCATGACGGAATTGGGCAAATGTTGACCGGTTTAAAATTTAGTTTAGAAAGCATCAATCTGGATGACAAAGAAAAATCATCCCAAAAAATTGAATATTTAAAGAAGCTGTCACTTGATATTATTAAAGGCGTTCGTACCGCAACTTTTAACTTAATGCCTCCAGAATTAAGCGATCACGGAATCGTTTCTTCCTTAGCAAAATTAACACAAGAACTTTCAAAACTAACTGGAAAAGAAATTCTGTTTTACAACAAAACCGATTTTAAGCAACGTTTAGATTCATTAATCGAAATCAATATTTATCGTCTCACTCAGGAAGCAATCAACAATGCTATAAAATATGCCGAATCCTCTCATATTATTGTACAGCTTTCGCACAGTGAAACTTTATTAAGCATCATCGTAGACGACAACGGAAAAGGTTTCGACATAAATGAAGTGGACAAAAAACGCAACAGCGAATCCGGAATGGGATTATTGTTTATGAAAGAAAGAATTCAATACATAAACGGACGCGTTTTCTTCAAATCGATTCCCGGCGAAGGCACGAGGATTACTTTTAATATTCCTATATAAAGTTCCAATTTTTAAATTCCAAATTCCAAACTTTTTCAAAATGCAAATCAGATAATTGCAATTTGTAATCTTAAACTTTATAATTTTTTAATTTACTTTTAATGTTCAGCTAATCTTTAGAATTTGGAATTTTTAAAAATTGGAATCTAATTTTTAAAAATTACGTATCTTAGCCCAATATTTATAGATGAATATACGTAAAAATTTAGAATCAAAATTAAGTAAGTCATGAGTAATACTATTCGAGTTGTTCTAGCAGATGATCATGTATTTGTGAGAGATGGCATAAAATCTTTACTTGAAAACGAAGCAAACATTGAGGTAGCAGGCGAAGCAATTGATGGCTCTGATGCTCTTGAAGTAGTTGCCACAACCAAACCTGATTTACTTATAGTAGATATTCGTATGCCAAACTTAACCGGTATTGAGGTAGTAGAAAAACTTAGAAGCGAAAATAATAACATAAAAATTATTATGCTTTCAATGCACGAATCTGAAGAATATGTATTAAAATCAATCAAAGCTGGAGCCGATGGTTATTTACTAAAAGGTTCAAGCAAAGAAGAATTTTTAAAAGCTTTGCATACTGTTGCTGCAGGCGGAAAATATTTCAGTGGCGACATCTCTTCTATTCTAATCAGCCAATTGACAAATTCATCTTCATCTTTAGAACCGAAACAAAATTTAGGAGATGAAATGATGATTACGAAAAGAGAAAAAGAAATTCTTCAGCTTTTATTGTCTGGAAAAGGAAACAAAGAAATCGCCGAAGCTCTTGAAATCAGCAAGAGAACTGCAGAAGTACATCGCTTTAATTTAATGAAAAAGCTAAAAGTAAAAAATCTGATGGAGCTTTCTAATAAAGCAACTGAATATTCACTTTTATAAAATTACGTATAAATACTTAATTATTTTTAAAAAACTGCGTTTTAGCAGTTTTTAACTACGTTATAGTACTTATTTTTACTCAAAAATATAAGTACTATGAAAAATACAAACGCACTCTCGCAGTCACACAAAATTTTATTTTTAAATACTTTGGCATTCACGGTGTGTTTTGCCTGTTGGACTTTAAATGGTGTATTAGTTACCTTTTTAGTCGATAACGGTATTTTCCATTGGAGCGTTGTTCAAGTTGGCTGGTTACTCGGTATCCCAATTTTGACTGGTTCTATTATGCGTTTGCCAATAGGTATGTTGACAGATAAATTTGGAGGCAAATATGTCTTTTCTCTTTTGCTTCTCCTCTCTTCCGTTCCATTATTCTTGCTTCCATTTGCTGACAGCTTTTTTATGTTTGCTTTATTGAGTTTCTTTTTTGGAATGGTAGGAACGAGTTTTGCTGTCGGAATTGGTTATACTTCAATTTGGTATCCAAAAGAATGGCAAGGGCGCGCGCTTGGAATTTTCGGAATGGGAAATGCCGGCGCTGCAATAACCACTTTTTTAGCGCCATCATTATTAAATCATTTTTCTACTAATGATCCGCAGAATGGCTGGAAAATCCTTCCCATAATATATGCTGTGGCTTTAGTCGTAATCGGAATTGCCTTTTTAATTTTTGCAACAAACAAAAAAATAGAAAACCATACAAAGTCTGTTTCTGAAATGCTTCAGTCTTTAAAATCAGCCAGAGTTTGGCGATTTGGGGCGTATTACTTTTTAGTTTTTGGATGTTTTGTCGCGTATTCACAATGGCTTCTGCCAAATTTCATGAATGTATATCAGACGAGTTTGGTTATGGGCGGTTTGTTTGCAACGCTTTTCAGTTTGCCATCTGGTGTAATCAGGGCTTTTGGAGGTTACTTATCAGATAAATTCGGAGCACGAAAAGTTATGTATTGGGTTTTGAGTTCATCTGTCATTTTAAGTGCCCTGTTAATGGTTCCGAAAATGGAAATCACAACAACCGGACCTGGCGTTTTGGCCACTAAAAAAGGAACTGTAACTTCTGTTGCGAAAGATAATATTAAAATTGGGGAAACAGCCTTTGCAATCGCTCAGAAAAAAGAAAATGAATCTGAAAATGCTATTTTTCCAACCAGCACTTCATGGCAGCAAGTGGTCGTGCAGCAAAACCAAACCGTAAAGAAAAAAGAACTTTTGGCTAAAGGAATCACCGTAATTAAATTTGACGCCAATATGTGGGTTTTCTTAGTCTTAGTAATTTTAATTGGTATTTCGTGGGGAATTGGGAAAGCAGCAGTTTACAAACATATTCCAGAATATTTCCCGACAGAAGTTGGCGTTGTTGGCGGCATGGTCGGAATGATTGGCGGTTTGGGCGGTTTCTTCGGACCAATTATTTTTGGGTATTTATTAACTGCAACCGGAATTTGGTCCAGCTCATGGATTTTTATTTTAGTTTTCTCTGTCATTTGTTTGATTTGGATGCATTACACAATCACAAAAATAATGAATGAAAAACAGCCTATATTATCAAAAGTTATTGACAGACAATAGTTTGAATAACATGTTGCTAAAATTTTAAAATAATAACTTCCATATTTAGTAAAGGCTTATTTTTCTTATAAATTTACGCCATCAAAAAATTACCAGTTTTATGAAAAAAATAAAAATAATTCTCCTGCTAGTTCTCGGAATCAATGCTTCAATTGAAGCTCAGGAATTAGATGTAAATTTACAGATAAGGCCTCGTTTTGAATACCGAAATGGTTATAAAACATTGTTGCCGGAAGAACAAGAAGGCACTTCGCAAATCTCACAGCGCTCTCGTTTAAATTTCAATTACAAACAAGACGAGTTAACTGTAAAATTAACTTTTCAAAATACGAGAACTTGGGGCGATGTTGCTCCAAATACTGTTGCCGATAAAAATGGAGTTGCCGTTTTTGAAGCTTGGGCACAATATAATTTTACCGAAAAATGGAGTGCAAAAATTGGCCGTCAAGTCCTTTCATACGATAATCAGCGTATTTTAGGTGAACAGGATTGGGGACAACAAGCGCAAAGCCATGATGCGTTAACGGTTTCTTTCCGTCAAGAAAAACAGCAGTTAGATTTTGGAGGAGCTTATAATTCGACTGCTGAAAATGTTTTGCAAACGCCATATACAGTTGCCAATTACAAAGCTTTGCAATATGCTTGGTACCACACTCAATTTAGTGATTTAGGGTTGAGTTTTTTAGCGCTTAACACAGGTTATGAATACGCAAATGCTGATGCTAAATTATTGGTCGATTACAAACAAACTTTTGGCCCATATCTCGCTTATAAAACCAGTAAAATCGACAGTAATTTTTGGGCATACGGACAAACAGGAAAAAGTACAAATTTGCAAGTAAGCGCGTGGAACGCCGGTGCCAATTTTGGCTATCAAATAACAGCATCATTTAAAGCTGGTTTAGGATATGAATTCCTTTCCGGAAAAAATACAAACGACGGAAGTTCTGTAATTAAATCGTTCAACCCAATTTTTGGCACCAATCACGGTTTTAATGGTTATATGGATTATTTTTATGTTGGAAATCACCTGAACAATGTTGGTTTGCAAGATGCATTTATCAAATTAAATTACAATGCCAATAAATGGCAGTTTGCTTTAATTCCGCATGCATTCTTAGCTGCTGCAGATGTAGTTACGCCACTAAATGAAAAATTAGATTCGTATTTAGGAACAGAGATAGACGCAACTTTTGCTTATAATTTCAAAAAAGACATTACTGTTTCAGGCGGTTATTCTCAAATGTTTGGTTCTCACACTTTAGAATTCATCAAAAATGGAGACGCCGGTCATACAAACAATTGGGCTTGGTTAATGATTTCTGTAAATCCCAAAATTTTTAGCTGGAAAAAATAGTTTTTATTCAAAATTAACATATCAATTTTACCCTTTTCCTATTTCTTGAAAAGGGTATTTTTTTTTCTTTATGAAAAGTTGGTTATATGTTTTAATTAGTTATATTTGAAATGATTACGAACCCCCAATTCTATCCTATGAAACAATTTTTAAAATTATCGATGCTTACTTTTATTGCAACTCACAGTGGTATTTCTGAAAAATACAATGATGCTTTAATTTCAAAAAATTCAGAAATAAATTTTGCAAAAACACAAAAAAGAGGAATTAAAAAAAACAACATTATTTATTATGTTGAAAACGATTTACAAACAATATCAGCCTACAAAAGAAGCAAATTAAAATGGCAGACCAATGTTATTTCTGTTTGCGGAGAACCAAAACGTGGAGAACCTCAAATAAGATATGTAGGTTATAATTCAGACAAACTGCTTATCGTTATGGGAAAACATAATTTTGCAGAAATTGACATAAATAGTGGTATTACAACACTTGTTGGTTAATATTTTTAAAATAGATCTTTAAAAATCTAAATATATAAACTGCCCTTTTCAAATAAGAAAAGGGCAGTTTCATTTCTAATTATTTTGTAAATATATTTTAGGTATATTTGATTGAAAATCCTCTAGAGATAACTTGTTATATGAAAAATAGAAACATCATAATTTTGATTATTTTCATAATTTCATTCTTTCTGATTGGATTATTTTATGATATAGAATATCGAACTTTGACTCGAACACTTATATTTAAAATGGCTAATTATGATTTAAAATTTTACGGAGGAAAAGAAATTAGATTTTTCATTCCTGATTTAGGCTTCATATTAACTCTAATTCCTATTGGTTTTTACACCATTACTAAGTTTAAAAAATCAAAAAATATCGGCTTTCTTTCAATTCTTATTTATATAGTTCTTTTGCTTTTATTTTATCTTACATTTTCTTTTTTTGAATCACAAATTATAAAATATACAACTGTAATTGACAGCAAAAACATATACCATTATCATCATAGAAATGTCAATTATAGATTAATAGCCATCTTTAGTATTGTTTTTTCATTAAGCTTGAACTTTCTTGTTTTAAATCTTTTGAAACAAAAAAAACCAATTTTAGAAAAATGAAACTCATTGCTTGGAATTGCAACATGGCATTCAGAAAAAAAGCAGCATTTATTCTTGCTTATAATCCTGATATTGTCGTAATTTCTGAGTGTGAAAGTCCTGAAAAATTGAAATTTTCAAGCCAAGTACAATTGCCAAACGATATTCTTTGGTATGGCACAAATCCGCATAAAGGGCTTGGCGTTTTTTCTTATAGCGACTATAAATTTAAATTGCTGAATTGCCATAATCCCGATTTTAAAAACATTTTGCCCATTGCCGTAACTGGCGGAAAAGTCGATTTTACATTGTTTGCCGTTTGGGCAAATAACCCAGCTGATAAAGATGGAGCTTACGTAACTCAGGTTTGGAAAGCGATTCATTATTATGAAGATTTGATCCAAGAAAATAAAACGATTTTAATTGGAGATTTCAACAGCAATACTATTTGGGACAAACCACGGCGAGAAGGAAACCACACTGCCGTTGTAACAAAATTAGAAGCCAAGAAAATCTTTAGCACCTATCACAAATATTACAATCAAACGCAGGGAAAAGAAGAACATCCTACTTTATATTTGTATCGCCACGAAAACAAACCGTATCATCTTGATTATTGTTTTGCTTCGAATGATTTTATCGAAATCTTAGAAAGCGTAGAAATAGGAAATTATCAAGATTGGACAATTCACAGCGATCATAAACCATTAATAATCAACTTCAATTTATAAAAATGACCAACGCCTGGACAGAAAGATGGAACGACCGCTACAGCAACGAAGAATTTGCATACGGCACAGAACCTAACAATTACCTAAAAGAACAAATAGAAAAACTAAATCCAGGAACTATTCTTTTTCCGGCAGAAGGCGAAGGAAGAAATGCTGTTTTTGCTGCAAAATTAGGCTGGAAAGTTGCTGCTTTTGATATAAGCGAAGAAGGAAAAAACAAAGCAATTAAACTTGCCGAAATTAATAATGTTGTAATAGATTATCAGGTTGGGGAATTAGAAACTCTAAATTATCAACCAGAACAATTCGATGCAATTGCTCTAATTTACGCACACTTTCCTGGAGAAATTAAATCGGCTATTCACAAAACCCTTGAAACTTATTTGCGTAAAAACGGTGTTATTATTTTTGAAGCCTTCAGCAAAAAACATTTAGAATATCTTGCTTTAAATGATAAAGTGGGCGGTCCAAAAGATATTGAATCTTTATTTTCAGTAGAAGAAATCAAAGCTGATTTTCCGAACTATGAAATCATCGAATTAGAAGAAAAAGAAATTGAACTTAATGAAGGTTTATTTCATAACGGAAAAGGTGCTGTGATTCGATTTGTTGGGAGAAAGAAATAAATTATACTCAGCGGTTGAGAATCACTTCTGAAGTCTTTACAAAAAAACTCTTCTTTATGGTCAAAAAATATTTAAAGCTATTTATCAGTTTAGTTATCATTTTAGCAATTACAATTGCGTATCTACTAAGTGATTTTAATGTAATGTATAAAAATGAAGAATTTGTAGATTTAACTCATAAAACAAAAGAAGCACAGAAAGAAAATCTTAAGGCATTTACTAAAATTTATGAAAAGATAAATACCAAAATGAAAGAACAAAAATGTCCCTGCGATCGAGCTACAGATTATATAGGTCCCTACCGACACGGATATTCTTTAACCAAATTATTTTATAAACTTAAAATACAGAGAGAATTTACACAAACAGATTGCTTTAAATATCTTCTCCTAAATACTGATTTTAAAAACTTTTATGGTGACTCTACCTATAAAACTTTCGGTGTAAAAGAAGCTTCAGAATTCTATTTCAATAAAAAAATTAACAAACTAAATGAAAAGGAAGTTTTAACTCTTATTGCAATGTTACAAAACCCCAGTCTTTATGATCCAATTCGGAATAAAAAAGTAGTACAAAGTAGAGTTCTGCTTTTGGAACATATGTTACATACACAAGACAAAAATTAAAACATAAATAAGTACTTTTACTTTATATTTTAGAAAGTAAAATATTTATGCTCCATAACCTCAGATCGCAATGCTGAAATATTCAAAATCCCAATTCGCTTTCCAACAGTTTTAATCAGCAATTCCTTTTTAAGATTTGAAAGTACACGAATAGCTTGTTCTTCGGTAGTTCCTGCAAAATCAGCAATTTCTTTTCTAGAAAGATCAATATCAATAAAGCCATTGGTCTGTCCAAATTTGCGGTGAATATAAAGCAATAAATCGATTACGCGCTCACGTACATTCATGTGAGCAATTTTCCTGATATTATTTTCGCTTTTGTTCAGTTCATCAGCATAAAACAGCATTAAGGCATAGGTGAATTCAGGAACATTTTTCAGAATTTCGAGCATCGTTTCGTTACTAAAATTACACAATATTGTATCTTCAAGTGCATAAGCACCAATCAAATAACGTTTACTTGTTCCGAATCCGCGAAACCCAATTGTATCTCCATTTTTTGTCAAGCGAACAATTTGTTCACGGCCGTTTATTCCGGTCTTTACCGTTTTTACTTTCCCGCTGCAAATAAAATACAGCCCATTTAATGGCGAACCCTCGGTAATAAACTGATTTGTTTTTTTACAGATAAAACTCTTTTTTTTAGCAACATAGTGCGTCATCTTTTCCAAATGCAAATGTTTCTTTATAAAACAATTTTCATTGGTACAGGTATAACAAATCGCTTGCTCTTCTTTCATGAGTTCCTAAATTTTACTGGATTGAAAACTAATTTGTTGTTCCTCATTTATTTCCATCAAAAATATAAAATAAATTCTAAAAATAAGTATTTATACGTAAAAATACTTATTTTTGTATAGAAACAAATAAGTGATTCATTTAGAATTCTAGCATTTTCATTAATAGTATCTAAAAAGAGCAGTAATGCAAAACACCAAAATCAAAACTACTTGCTCGTATTGTGGCGTTGGCTGCGGTATAATCGTAACCAACGATGCAAAAAACGGTGTAATGGTAACGGGCGACAAAGACCATCCGGTGAACAAAGGAATGCTGTGTTCTAAAGGAATGAATTTGCATTATGTAGTAAATGATACATCAGACCGAATTTTATATCCTGAAATGCGAGGCAGTAAATTGTATCCGCTGGAGCGTGTAAGCTGGGACACTGCTCTTGAAAGAGCTGCTGCGGTTTTTACATCAATTATAAAAAAACACGGATCCGACAGCGTTGGTTTTTATATTTCAGGCCAATGTTTGACCGAGGAATATTATCTGGTAAACAAACTTGTAAAAGGCTTTTTAAAAACCAATAATATAGATACGAACTCGAGACTTTGCATGAGTTCTGCCGTTGTCGGTTATAAAAAAACTTTTGGAGAAGATTCTGTACCCATTGCGTATGACGATATTGAATTGGCTGATACTTTCTTGATTACAGGAGCAAATCCAGCGTGGTGCCACCCTATATTATTTAGAAGAATTGAAAAACACAAAGAGAAAAATCCAAAAATAAAAATCATTGTCATCGATCCGCGACGAACTGATACCGCTGCTTTTGCCGATATGCACTTGCAAATTATCCCAGGATCTGATATTATATTATATCATGCCATTGCCAAACATATTATCGAAAAAGGGGATACAGATCACGATTTTGTTAAGAATCATGCGGAAAATTTCAAACAATATAAAGACTTAGTTTTAAGCACTTCGCTAGAAAAAGCATCTAAACTGTGTGGTATTTCTGTAAGCGATATTAAGCTCGCTGCAGCTATTATCGGGAAAGCAAAAGGGTTTATTTCGCTTTGGGCAATGGGACTCAATCAAAGTGCCGTTGGCGTAGATAAAAATACAGCTTTGTTGAATTTATCTTTATTAACCGGACAAATAGGAAAGCCAGGTTCTGGTCCTTTTTCGTTAACTGGACAGCCAAATGCCATGGGCGGACGCGAAGTTGGCGGTATGGCAACACTTTTAGCGGCACATAAAGACATTGCAAATCCAGAACATCGCAAAGAAGTTGCTGATTTTTGGGGCGTAGACGAAATCTCTGACAAACCGGGCTTAACGGCAACAGAAATGTTTGAAGCTTTAGAATCTGGAAAGATGAAAGCCATTTGGATCATTTGTACAAATCCACTAGTTAGTTTGCCTGATTCGCGTCGTATTGAAAAAGCGCTGCAAAAAGCCAAATTTGTAGTGGTTCAGGACATTTCGCATAATGCAGACACTTCAAAATATGCCGATCTATTATTGCCCGCTGCAGGCTGGTTAGAAAAAGAAGGCACAATGACCAATTCTGAACGCCGAATTTCTTATTTGCCAAAAGGAATAAATGCGCCGGGAGAAGCACTTCCGGATATCGAAATTTTAATTCGCTTTGCTAAAAAAATGAATTTCAGTGGCTTTGATTTTAATAGTGCCGAAGAAATTTATAAAGAACACTGTGCGCTTACTAAAAATACTAATATCGATATTTCATTTTTAAATTATCATCGTTTAAGAACCGAAGGCACTTTTCAATGGCCTGTTCCTGATTATGGACATCCGGGAACTCCTCGCCTTTTTACCGATAAAAAGTTTTATACGCCTTCACAAAAAGCCATTTTCAATTTACCAGCGCATATTGAAAATACGTCTGAACAGCCGAGTCCGCAATTTCCATTTATTTTAACCACGGGAAGAGTTCGAGATCAATGGCATACTATGACAAAGACTGGAAAAGTGTCAAGATTAATGACGCATACACCAAGTCCGGTTCTCGAAATTAATCCGATTGATGCCTACAAATCCGACATAAAAAATGGCGATATTGTTATTGTTTCCAGTAAAAACGGAGAAGTTCGTGTAAAAGCAAAAGTTACCGATACGATCAAAGAAAAAATAGTTTTCTTGCCGATGCATTGGGGAAAACAACTTGAAAATGATTTAAATCGAACGAATAATTTAACCAATACAGTTGTTGACCCAGTTTCAAAAGAACCTGACTTTAAATACACAACCGTCAATATTACAAAATACATAAAACCTTTCCAGAAAATTGCAATTGTGGGTGCGGGCGCAGCTTCTTTTCGATTTATTCAAAATTACCGTGAATTCAATTCAACTGACGAAATTATTGTTTTCTCTAATGAAATAAATCCGTTTTACAATCGCGTTTTGCTCCCAGAATACATGACTGGCGAATTTTCCTGGGAACAATTATTAAAAGTGAAAGATGGAGAAACTTTAAACAAACTCAAAATTACCATGAAAGCGGGTGTCGCTATTGATAAAATCAATACAAACGAAAAAACAATCACAGACAGCTTAGGAGATACCCATACTTATGATTCATTGATTTTAGCAACCGGAAGCAGGCCTTTTGTTCCTGAAAATGCACAGCTTCATTTGCCAGGCCGATTTACAGTTCGCAGAAAAGAAGATGCAGACCGATTAAAAAAACATTTAGACAGTACCAATTTACCGCCAGAAGAACAGCATGTTGTAATCATTGGCGGTGGTTTATTAGGATTAGAATTAGCGGCAGCATTAAAACATAAAAAAGTAAAAACTACTATAATTCAAAGAGCGTCTCGATTGATGGAACGCCAATTAGACCGAATTTCCAGCAAATTATTAGCCGAAGAAGTACAGCTTCGTGATATACAGATTTATTTTGACAATGAAGTAAGTACTGTTTTTGAAACCAATAATCCGAATGAGATTGAAATCGCATTAAAAAGCGGGAGAATTCTTACTGCAAATGCTATTGTTTATACGATTGGAACGATTCCGAATATTGAAATTGCACGCGAAACTGGACTTGCCTGCGGTCGCGGTGTAAAAGTAAATCAGTATTTACAATCTTCGAATCCGGATATTTTTGCAATTGGAGAAATAGCAGAATTCAATAATAAATTGTTCGGAATCACTTCTGCAGCTGAAGAACAAGCAGATATTTTAGCCAACTTTTTGGCAGGCGATATCAGCAGTTTTTACAAAGGTTCTATTTTAATGAATATTTTAAAATTAGAAGATATTAATTTATGCAGTATTGGTGATATTGAAGTTCCAGAAAACGACGATTCATACGAAGAGATTGTTTTTGCCGATTTGAAAAAGCGTTATTACAAAAAATGCATCGTCAAAGATGATTTGCTAGTTGGAGCGATTTTAATGGGCGATAAAAATGAGTTTGCCGAATTTAAAACCATGATCGAAAGCAAAATCGAATTATCAGACAAACGAAATTCTCTGCTAAGAGGAAGCTCAAACGCAAAACCTGTTTTAGGAAAATTAATATGTTCTTGCAGTCAAGTCGGAGTTGGAAATATAGAAGAAGCAATTAAAAGTGGTACCCATAATTTTACTGATTTATGCAAAAACACCGGTGCTGGATTAGGCTGCGGAAGCTGTAAAACTGAGGTTAAAGAGATACTGGCGAAATGCAGATAAGTTTTTTGTTTCAGATTTCAAGTTTCAAGTTTCAAGTTTCAAGTTGTTGGAACGTGCACCTGAAACCTGAAACCTGAAACTTGAAACTTGAAATCTGAAACAAAAAAAACAAAATGGAACTAACAAGATTAATAGTAAAAGGAGGTGTTATTTCGCCAGGAGAACTAAGAGAAGTAGTTAATATGGCGTTGGATCAAGGTTTAGATTCAATTTCGTTTGGTTCTAGACAAGATATTATTTTCCCCAAAGGATTAAAATCTGTTGACAAAGAGAAACTTGGGAAATATCATTTTGTTTTTCCGAATGAGAAAAGCGGGAATAATATCGTTTGTTCGTATGTTTCAACAGATATTTTCAGAAATACGGGTTGGTTAACTGGAAATCGGTATTTGTACATTTTAGAACAGTTTAAAGAACAGCCAAAACTAAAAGTAAACATTACAGATCCAAAACAGCAATTGGTTCCTTTGTTTACTGGGCATCTTAACTTCATAGCTTCAGAACATGAAGATTATTGGTATTTATACATTCGTTTGCCAAAATGGGAACGTATGGAAGTATACCCGGTCTTAATTTACAGCTGGGATATTGCCAAATTTTACTATGAAATCGAAAAAATTATAGAGGAAGAATCTTGTGGCATCGATATGCTTTTTAGTTTAGTAAGCGAAATTTTAGACACTAATAATAGAACGATCGATAAACCTTTAAATATTCCTTTTTATCCTTTTCCATATTACGAAGGCATGAACCGAATGGGAATTGATCAATATTGGCTGGGTTTGTATTGGAGAAATAATTTGTACGATTTAGCTTTTCTCAAAGAAATGTGCGATTTGTGTTTTGACTGCAAAATTGGAAAAATATGCATAACGCCTTGGAAATCATTTATTGTAAAAGGAATTCCGAAAGATCGAAAACTAGAATGGGAAAAATTTTTAGGTAAAAAAGGAATCAATGTTCGTCATTCATTATTAGAGTTAAATTGGCATTTGCCAGTTGCAATAGAATGGGCTTTGAATCTTAAAACTTTCTTAGTTCGAACACTAGATCAATTCGACATCAGCACTTATGGATTGACTTTCGGTTTATCTGAATACAATCGAGATGGACATTATTTTACTTCGATTGTTGTCGAAAAAAACGAATTGCCAGCGGTTTTAGAATCTATTAAAATAAGAGACACTTATAATATTTTATTTGCAAAGAATTTCGATCCGAACACGCGCGAATATATTGTGCATTCACAAGACATAGACAAACTCGAATTGCCAACAATCTTAATTGAATTAAGCAGGAAATATTTCGATGAGCTTGGAAATTATGTTTCAGAAACAACAGAAAATCAACAGAAAAAAGAAAAAGCGCAACTCGATATTTATCAATGTCAAGAATGCTTAACTCTTTATAAATCAGAATATGGAGATGAAAGCCAAGGTATTCCGAAAGGTATTTTATTTACTGATTTGCCAGAAACCTATTGCTGTTCGCTGTGTGAAGCACCAAAAAGTAATTTCAAAATTTTAGAAATTGCAGAAAATTAAATAAAACTTATCCTGACTTTTATTAGGAATTAATTTTACCGAGGCATTGGGATCAACACAAAAAATGTTCGTCTCATTTGGCTGTGGCATTTGTTTTCAAAAAAAAAAGCAACAAATACCATGCTTTTATCTATAAAGTATTCACTTCGTTTTTTCGTGTAGAATTGTTAAGAGATTTTACTTTTTAATTTCACACAAATACTTAAGTAATTAAATTTCAAATAGTTAAATTTAATTATTAGAGAAAAACTTAACATTGGAAGACTTGTTTTATAATTATCTTTACTTAACTATAAGTTAACAATTTAGTTACATTAAACGATATCCTCATTTAAAAGCACCTTAATATGGAAAACAATAACGAAGAAATTACCCCTGAGAAAATCGATTCAACAACATCTGACAATAGTCAGCCTGTTGCAGAAAATAAAAATAATCCGGCAATAAAAACAACAGTTCGTAAAGCTCCTGTAAAACCGACAACTGCAAAAGCTCCAGTAGCTTCTGTTACTAAAACCACGGCAACTACTACACCAAAACCACCTGTGGCACGAAGAACGACAGCAAAAAAGGTTTCAGCTCCCGCAGCAAAACTAGATCCAAATAGTCCAAACAGTGAAACACCAAAAAATGAATCACACCCGGAAAGTATAAATGAAGTAGTAGCTGCATTAGAAACTGCTAAAAATAAATCTGATAAAAAGAAGAAAAAAGTGAAAGACAAAGAGAAAGAAAAAGCAAAAAAGAAATTAGCAAAGAAAAAAGACGAAGCTAAAAAGGACAAAAAGAAAGAAAAAGCTAAAAAAGCAAAATTAAAAGCTGCCGCTAAGAAAAAAGAAAAAGCTAAAAAAGCGAAAGATAAAGCGAAAGCTAAAAAAATAGCAAAAAAGAAAGCAAAGTCTAAGAAAAAGGCAAAAGCTAAAAAGAAAAAATAATATTTGTAGAAAGGTTTGACTTGAAAAAGTTGAACCTTTTTTATTACTTAAAACCATCAATCGTGTAGTTTGTCATTCCTAGGAATGACAAAAACTATGCGCATTATCCGCCAATCGCAATCATACTGCGGTTATCAAAATGTAATGCTGGATCATCCATTTCAGAAACGGTAACCATTCCGGCTCTTACTTTCTTTTTATTTTTAATTGAATCTGAAATTAAATTCGTGATCGACTCGCCATTTCTAAAAGGCGTAAGCAAATCGGTTTCTGCATTCGAGAAAAGGCAATTTTTAATTTTGCCGTTTGCCGTCAAGCGGATTCTGTTGCAGCCGTCACAAAACGGGTTTGTGATTGAACTTATGATTCCGAAATTACCTTGAAAACCTTTTATTTTATAAGTTCTTGCTGTAAAGTTTTCTTCGTCTTCTAGTTTTTGTATTTTATCAGATGAAAAAGTATTTTCGACTTGAAACAATATTTCGTTTTGAGAAACCATTTTGCTTCTGTCCCACTCGTTTCCGGCAAAAGGCATAAACTCGATAAAACGAATTGAAATGGGCAAAAACTGCGTTAACTTGACAAAATCTAAAATTTCATTTTCATTAAAGCCTTTAATCAAAACCACATTTACTTTTACCTCAAAATCATTATTTAAAAGCAAATGAAGATTGTCGATAACCTTTTGAAACTGATCTCTAAGTGTTACAGTATGGAATTTAGACGAAACGAGAGTATCTAGACTCAAATTGATTTTTTTGATTTTAAATTGCTTTAAAACAGCAATATGACGATCAATTAAAATTCCGTTTGTAGTAATGGAAACCGAAACTTCAAGAGAAGCTAATTTCGAAATAATTTCCGGAAAATCTTTTCGGAGTAAAGGTTCTCCGCCAGTCAATCTGATTTTATCTACTCCATTTTCTACGAAAGTCCGGGCGATACTAAAAATTTCCTCAGCAGTCATTAAACTGGCTTTAGGAGACAATGCGATTCCGTCAGCAGGCATGCAATACGTACAACGCAGATTGCATTTTTCTAACAGCGAAATACGCAAATAATTGTGTTTTCGCCCAAGATCATCCGTCAAAATGGTTTTAGAGGCTGTCATGATTTTTTCCTTTTAAAATATGAAAAACGTGCATCACATGCGGAAAAACGGCATCCATAGATTCTCTGGCTCCGTTTGTTGATCCTGGCAAAGCCAAAACCAAACTTTTTCCTAATGTTCCTGCAATGCTTCTTGATAACATAGCGTACGGCATTCTCTGCTGTCCATAATTTCGAATTGCTTCTTCAATTCCTGGAATTCTGCTTTCTAATAATGGCGACAAAGCTTCGGGCGTAACGTCTCTTGGTGATAATCCAGTTCCTCCGGTAAATATCACCAGCTGGTGCTCTTTGGCGAAAGCCTTAGCTCTTTCCTGAATACTATTAATTTCATCAGGAATAATTTCGTAATGCGCCGTTTCAACCCCGTACGAATTTAATTTTTCAACGATAATTTTTCCTGAACGATCTTCTTTTTCTCCAGCAAAAATTGAATCAGAACAAACAAAAACTGCTGCTTTTATTGTAGTTGGAAATTTATTTTTAAAAGACGATTTCCCTCCTTCTTTAGTAATTAATTTAATCGTTGCAATTTCGATTTCTTTATCAATAGGTTTCAGCATATCATACATTGTCAATGCAACAATAGATGCGCCGTGCATCGCTTCAACCTCAACTCCGGTTTTATAAACCGTTTTTACATTGAAAATAATATGAATTTCTAAACCTTCAATTTTATATTCTACCGATGTAAATTCAATTGGAATCGGATGACAATCCGGAATTGACAAATGTGTGTTTTTTACCGCAAATAATCCGGCTGTTTTTGCCATTTCGAACACGTTTCCTTTCGGAACTAAATTATTTACAACAGCATCAATCGTTTCTTGTTTGCTGACTTTGACGATTGCGGTTGCAGTTGCAGTTCTTAATGTGCTTATTTTATGCGTAATATCTACCATTTTATTTTGTTAGGTATTTTGTTTCCAAGTGAATGTATCGTTTTCAAACATTTCTTTTCCAAAAATCGGCACATCAGTTTTAATCCAGTTTACTATGGCTTCTGTTGCTTCATAAACTTGTTTTCTGCGTGTTGCCGAAACAAATACGAACAAACAAATTTCGCCCGCTTTCACAACACCTAAACTGTGATAAATGTGCATGCAGGTTAAGTCGAATTTAGCAAAAGCTTTTTCTCGAATCGCGTGCAAAGCTTCATTTGCCATATCCGTATAAGCAGAATAATCAATCGCGACAACGGTATTATCGTGAATCACATCTGCGCGAACTTGTCCTAAAAAAATATTATGCGTACCAATTGTGTGTTTCGATTGATGTTTAGCAATCGATTCGGCTATAAATTCAGGAGCAATTGCTCCTTCTACAAATACATTTTTACTCATTTTTTATTTTATTCGAAAAAATTATGAATTATTGCTCTTTTGCAGATTTTGCAAAAGTTAATCTCTGAATTCTTTACATTATCAATCTGATCGATCTGCGAGAGAAATAAAAATCTTTTATTTTTTAAATCTACTGTTCGATTTTTATTTCTTCCTTTAAAAATTGCTTCAGTTTTAAAACCCCGCCAGCAATACTTTTTACATTTTTAAATTGATGTTTCTGAAGCAATTCTACTGCGGTTTTACTTCTAATTCCAGATTGGCAAAAAACGTAAATTGTTTGGTTTGTATTCAGTTTTTCAATTTCGTTTTCTAGATTCATCAACGGAATCTGAATACCATTTTTGAAATTTACTTTTGGAAATTCATCTTCGTTTCTAACATCTAAAAAGAGAACTTCATCAGCATCAATTTCATTTAAAACAGCTTCTGAAGAAATTTCTTGAACATGATTTTTATCACTATTATATTTCTTCTGAAATTCAATTTCATTCATTTCAAAAGCCTGATTCTTATCAAAGTCATACTTTTGCTGCTCATTATTTAAAATATTATAAACCAGTATTTTACCATTCAACACCTCTCCTATTTCTAGAATCATTTTTATAACTTCATTTGCCTGAAGCATTCCTATAATTCCAACCGAAATTCCGATTACTCCTGCATCTTCACAGTTTAATACCTTGTTATTTTCTTCTGGATACAAACATCTATAGGTAGGTCCGTCTTGATAATTAAAAACTGAAACTTGACCTTGAAATCTAAAAATAGATCCGTAGACCATTGGCTTTTTTGCAATTAAACAAGCATCATTTATTAAATATTTTATGGAAAGATTATCTGTCGCATCAACAATAATATCATAGTTTTCAAATAACGAAATGGCATTTTTTCCTGATAGTTTTTCTGCAATTGCATTAACTTTAATTCCTGGATTGAATTCCGAAATCATTGCTTTGGCTTCTTCAACCTTATATTTTCCAACAGCCGAAGTTTTATAAATTACTTGTCGCTGCAAGTTTGAAAGTTCGATAACATCATGATCAACAATCCCTATTTCGCCAACTCCAGCAGCAGCTAAATAAGGTAAAACAGCAGCACCTAAACCGCCTGCACCAATTATCAAAACTTTGGCTTTAGCTAATTTACGCTGGCCATCCTCTCCTATTTCAGGAAGTATAATTTGTCTGTTATATCGAGTTGATGCATTCATATAATTGATTTTATCCTCCAGCAAACGGAGGCAACAACGCAACAACATCGCTATTTTGCAAAGTGTAATTCGTTGCTTTTGGCACTATTTTTTGGTTTACTGCAACGCTGAAAGCAAGCGAATCAAATTGGTATTTTTTATCTAAATCCTGCAATAATTCGTGCAATGAAACTTCAGAAAAAGAAATCTTTTCGAAAGCACATTTTGTCTTTTCAGCGACAGCTCCAAAATATTTAACTTCAATCATTATTCTAAATTTAAATTCTGGAAAATAAATTCATCATCAAAATGTTCTTGAAAATAAGAAGTAAGTTTTGAAGTATTTTTTACTACTTCGCCAATCACAATAATAGCTGGCGACGAGACTTTATTTTTGATTACTAAATTACCAATTGAATTGATAGTTCCAACTACTTTTTTCTCGTTATTTTTTGTTCCGTTTTGAATAATTGCAATTGGCAGATCATCTGTTCGGTTTTCTTTATAAATAGAAATTATTTCCTCTAATTTATGCATTCCCATCAAAATAACAACCGTTGCTGCCGATTTTGAAGCCAAATGTACATCTTTTGACAATTCGTGATTTGAGGTTGTTCCGGTTATTACCCAAAAACTCTCAGCAATCTGGCGCTGTGTCAAACTTATTCCAACTGCTGCCGGAACACCTAATGCTGATGAAATTCCGGGAACAATGGCAGTTTCTAGACCAAATTTTTCAACATATTCTATTTCTTCGCTTCCTCTGCCAAAAATAAAAGGATCGCCTCCTTTTAAGCGTACAACGTGTCCGTAACAATGTGCCATCGAAACAATCAATTCGTTAATCTGGCCTTGTGTATAGGCATGACAACCTAAACGTTTGCCTACAAAAACTATTTCAGCATTGGCAGCATATTGCAATAATTCTTCATTTACTAGCGCATCATACAAAACTACATCGGCACTTTCTAAAGCTTTTATCGCTTTTAAAGTTATCAATTCAGCGTCGCCAGGACCTGCGCCTACAATGGTTAATTTTGGTGTTTTTGAATCTCGCATAGCTTTTAACTTAAATTGATATTAAGGTCATTTAACTCGTCGGCCGAATTAATATTTGTTAAATGAAAGTTTTCACTTTCATCAATATTGATGATTTGATGCGGCATATTTGCTATTAAATTCATCATTTTTAAATCGTCTTTATCAATGGCGCTTTTGATAACAGGCAATATTTTTTTAGAATAAATTCCAATTAAGGGATGCAATCTGCTTTCTGAAGCAAAAACGGTAATGAGTGCTTCTTCATTATGTTTTGAAATTAATTCGGCTAATAATTCGGTTGAAATCAACGGAATATCACAGCTCAAAATCAAATTAAAATCGGTTTCAGAGTGTAACAAAGCAGTGTAAATTCCGCCAAGCGGCCCTTTATCTGCAATACTATCTGGTATCTTTTGATACGGCAGATAATCGTATTCTTTCGTTGCCGTAATGAGTTTTATTTGATCTGTAATAGGCAAAATCGCCTGAATAATATGTTCAATAAAAGGCTTTTCCTGAAACAGCACTAATCCTTTTTCTGACTGCATTCTGGAACTTTTTCCTCCACATAGAATAAATACTGTTAGTGTTTCCATGATTTTTTTGTTTCAGGTTTCAGGTTTCAGGTTTCATGTTTTTGCCAATCTTGTCTTTTAACACATGTGTTTAATATTTTTAAGGAAAAATCAATTTGATACTTGCCATTAAAATCACGGCTCCCAAAACCATTTTTAAAGTTTTATTGGAGAAATAACCGCTTCCGTAAAATCCTCCTAAAACGCCGCCGATTACTGCAATCGGAACTAAATAAAAGCTTTCAATCGGAATTGTTTTTCCTCCCAAAAAGAAACCCAGCATTCCTGCAGTTGAATTCACAAAAATGAATAAACTCGAAACCGCCGCCGATTCTTTTACAGTAGCCCATCCTAAAAACAATAAAATTGGACTTAAAATAATACCTCCGCCAATGCCTAACATTCCAGATAATAAACCAATTGCAAAACCAATCGCCAAAGCAAAAGGCAAATTAATTTTTACTGCTTCTTTTTCTTTAAAATTGAATATTCCGAACAATCTCAGTGCTGCAAAAACCAATACGAGCCCTAAAATGATTTTATAAATTGTATTATCTAATGTCACAAATCCGCCAATAAAAGCCGCCGGAACCGAAGCAATTGCAAACGGATAAAACAGCTTTGGCTTAAAATAATTCATTCTGTAATAAAAGAAAAACGAAATACTCGAAACAAATAAATTCAACAGCAACGCCGATGGTTTCATAATTGCAACCGGAAAAGCAAAAATGGTCATCAAAGCCAAATAACCAGATGCTCCTCCATGCCCGACACTTGAATATAAAAACGCAATTATAATTAATGCGAAGCTGAATAATATTATATTTTCTGAACTGAGTAACTGCATTTTTTTGGTATTGTTTTTTTTTGTTTTAAGTTTTAAGTTTCAAGTTTTAAGTTTCAGGTTTCAAGTTTCAGGTTTCAAGTTTCAGGTTTCAAGTTTCATGTTTCAAGTTTAAAGTTTCAGGTTTCAAGTTTCAGGTTTCAAGTTTGTGCTGTGTGTTTAACATACGATATGTTTACTTTTTACTTTTTACTTTTTACTTTTTACTTTTTACTTTTTACTCTTTACTTTTTACTCTTTACTCTTTACTCTTTACTCTTTACTCTTTACTCTTTACTCTTTACTCTTTACTCTTTAATCTTTAATCTTTACTCTTTAATCTTTACTCTTAAAATCTCTTATCCAATCGGCATCAAAGTCACTAATTCTCCTTCTTTTAAAGATTCAATATCATCAGGAACAATTAACAAGCTGTTGGCTATTGCAAAGGTATTCAGCATTGATGAAGCTTGGCCTTCTAAAACAGTGACATTTGTTTCATCGTATAATGCTTTTAAAAATAATGTTTTTCCGGTTGTGTTGCTGATGTCTGCATTTAATTTTCTGACCAATTTTGGCAGATGTATTGCTGCAAAACCCATTCGGTTTTTAATCGCGGGATATACATAAATATAAAAATTAGTCAGCGATGATGCCGGATTTCCCGGTAAAGCAAAGACTAAAGTTTCATTTTTAGATCCGAAAAACATTGGTTTTCCGGGTTTTTGATTGATTTTATAAAATAGCTCTTCGACACCATTATCCAGCAAAGCGTCTTTTACAAAATCATAATCTCCAACAGAAATACCGCCAGAAATTAAAACAATATCGTATTTATCTAAAATATTTTTTAAAGCCTTTTTAGTGGCTTTAAGATTGTCTTTTACTTTATAAACCTTTGTTTTCTTTATTCCAATTGTTTGAAGTGCAGCTTGAAGCATTACTGAATTGCTTTCGTAAATTTTGCCTTTCGGTAATTTTTTTCCAGGTTTTACCAATTCGTTTCCTGTTACTAAAATAGCCACTTTTGGCTTTTTATATACTTCTATCTCTGTAATTCCTAAGCAGGCTAAAAAGCCAATTGCTGCAGGAGTAATTAAAGTATTAGCTTCAAAAACTACATCATCTTTTGCAATTTGTTCTCCTTTAACGCGAACATTCGTAAACTGCGCTGGCATATTGGTAATCAAAATCGATTTTTCGTTTGCCATTACATGTTCCTGCATCACAACTGTATCGGCATTTTTAGGAACAAAAGCTCCTGTAAAAATGCGTACCGCTTCATTTTCTTTGAGTTTTATATCTGAATGATCACCAGCCTGAGAAATACTTACGACGTCATACTGATGTTTTTCACTGTGGATAAAAGCATAACCATCCATAGCAGATTGACGGAAAGGAGGCATATCGATTGGAGAATATAAGGTTTCGGCCAGAACATATCCAATTGCTTTATGCAACGGAATTTTTTGCACTGGCATATTAGAACTGCTGGATGCTACAATCGCTAAAGCTTCGCTAACTTTTATCATTTTAAAGAATATAAAACTAAGTATTAATACTTATTACAAATATAAGTATTAATCCATAGGATGAATAAAAAATTTAAATTTATTTTAATATCTATAAAATTACTCTAATTTATTCAAAATCAACTTCAAAAACAGATCTACTTTCATCTAAAAAACTGCTCTACAATATCAAACTAACTTTTTTCTGACGTTTTCAATTCTATTTTTTTGATTTATAGGAAGTTAAAAATCTAAAAAATAAGTATAAAATACTACATTTCTCACTATTCAATATTAAAAAAATTAACATTTGTTCGGGTTTAAAAAATACTTCAAAACATTGATAATAAATTACTTAGAAACATAAATTACTTTACTTTTTAATCTTATTTTCTTTTTCTTTAAAAAAAAATAAAGTTTTTTTTGGTTTTTATTATATTAAAATTAACTTTGTCTATAGGATTAGTAGAGTTTAAAATAATATTTAAAATCATAAAGAATTATATTTTGAAAACAACCGAAAGCATATCGTATTTAAATCTTCAAAAAAAATATACTTATAACAACTTATGTTATATGTGCTTCTGTTGCTAAACCCTACAGCAATTTTTTTCGTTTAGAATCGGTTTTCTCTTTTACATAAATCGAAATCAACAAACGAACATCTAAAAAATTCATTACCAATTATACTTTATCGAAATTTCCAAAAGTCTATTTAATGCATGCATTTGCCTTGAAGAGATCTTTGAAACAATAGCTATAAATTCCAAAAAAAAATAATTAACAACTAAACAAAACTAAAATGAAAAATATGCAAAGCTGTTGCTGTAAATAAAAAAAGCCATTTCTGCGGCAACAGAAATGGCGAGGCTTAAAGAAAATTTATCACTAAATCAAGGAAACAATTAGAGAGTTGAAAAATCAACTTTCAAGGCGCCTTGTCAATTATTTAAACCAGTACAAAGAAATGAAAAAAAATTTTAAAATATACTCATTACTATTTCTCCTGCTCCTGACGGCAGGAATTAATGCCCAAAATACAACGCCACTTATTCAATCTAAACTTGACGGAACAGTTGTCGATGACGTTACAAATCAACCCATTATAGGCGCTTCAGTTGTAATTAAAGGAACAACTCACGGCGTACAGACTGATGCAGAAGGAAAATTTTATTTTCAAACCGGACAGAAATTTCCTTATACTTTGATTGTAAGTTACATTGGATATAAAAAAGCCGAAGTAATTGTAGAAAAAAATCCAATTACAATTAGTCTAAAAGAGGAACGCCAAGAATTAGATGAATTGGTAGTTGTGGGTTACGGTTCTCAAAAGAGAAAAGACATTACAGGTTCTGTAGCTTCGGTTCCAAAAGCAAATCTCTCTCAAGTAACCTCATCGGCAGATAACCTTTTAAGAGGTGCTATTCCGGGTGTGGTAGTTACACAAAGTTCAGGCCGTCCTGGCGCATCTTCAAGCGTACGTATTAGAGGAGGAAACTCAATTACAGCAGGTAATGAACCGCTTTATGTAGTTGACGGAATCTTAATTTACAACGACAATAACAATAGTACAGCCGGTGTTTCTTTCTCTGGTGCTACTGTCAATGTATTGTCGACTATAAATCCTGGCGACATCGAATCTATTGAAGTTTTAAAAGATGCTTCTGCAACTGCAATTTACGGATCTCGTGGCGCAAATGGTGTTGTTATTATTACAACTAAAAAAGGAACAAAAGGCCAGGATAATATTTCGTATCAAGGTTATTTTGGTTTTCAAAATGTTTCTAAAAAATTACATTTGATGAATGCAAGCCAATGGGCAAGTTTGCGCAATGATGTTCAGGCGAGTATTGGTCAGGCTCCCTCTTTTTCAGCAGCACAAATTGAAGCTTTCAAAACATCAGGAAGTTACGACTGGCAATCTGCTGCGTTTAGAACGGCAGCTCCGGTTCAAAACCACCAATTGTCATTTTCTGGAGGCGACGAAAGATCTCGATATGCAGTTTCTGCAGGATATTTTGATCAGGAAGGAATTGTTTTGGGATCTGACTTTAAAAGAATATCGCTTCGTATTAATTATGAAAAAAATTATTCTCAGAATTTCAAATTTGGTGTAAACGCTAATTACAGCAATTCAATCTCAAATGGTGTAGGAACTAACGGAAGCGGAGGAAGAACCCCAAATCCTTTAGTAAGTGCTGTATTGACTGCACCGGTTGTTCCGATTAAAAATGCTGACGGAAGCTATAATGTAACGAATAATATCTACGCAACTTCTGTTAACGGTTATGTTCCAAATCCGATTAATGATTTAGAAAATACCACCAACGAAACCAAGATCAACAGAATCTTAACCAGTTTATTTGGTGAATATAAAATCACTAAAAAACTTACTGCGAAAGTGGCGGTAAGCGGTGACGTAATCAATACAAAACAAAACTATTATGCGCCTGCAAACACAACAAATGGTGCGGGTACAAAAGGTCTTGCTTCTGTTGGAGATCGATTGGTAAGTTCTGTACTGAATGAAAACACATTGAATTACAATACTAACTTTGGCGAAAACCATAAATTCTCTGCCTTAGGCGGTTATACTCTTCAATACACGCAAGGCGAAGTGGTGAATGCCGGTTCAAACACTTTTGTTAATGATGCCAATACGTACAATGCTTTACAGGATGGTGTTGCAGTAAAACCCTATAGTGATGCTTTTGAAAGTGTCTTAAAATCATGGCTGGCAAGAGTTAACTACTCTTATAAAGGAAAATACAACTTTACACTTTCTGCACGTGCAGATGGTTCTTCAAGATTTGGATCTGAATCACTTTGGGGGTATTTCCCTTCGGCAGGTTTTTCTTGGAATATTACGGATGAAGAATTTGCTGATAACATCAAAGGCGTAACCGAAGCTAAACTTAGAATTACCGCTGGAACAACAGGAAATCAGGAAATTGGAAATTATCTTTCATTAGCCTCAATGGGATCTGTAAATTATGCTTTTGGAGGAACCTTATACACAGGACTAGCTCCCACCCGCCTTGCAAACCCAGATTTGAAATGGGAAAAAACCGATCAATATAATGTTGGTTTAGACTTATCATTATTAGACAGAAAAATCAATTTTGTCTTTGATGTGTATTACAAAAAAACAAACGATTTGCTAATCAGCGTTCCAGTGCCGCTTACTTCAGGATATGCGACTGTATTGCAGAATATTGGAGGTGTTGAAAATAAAGGTATTGAAGTTGGTTTAACTACTGAAAACGTAAAAACAGAAACTTTTTCTTGGAACTCAAACATTGTATTTTCTGCCAACAGAAATAAAGTAGTTTCTATTGGAAATGGGGTTGATCAGTTTTTTCCTGTAGTGCCAAACGGTTCTTTATTACAGCAACAGCCTGTTACAGTAAAAGTAGGATTGCCTTTAGGAACTTTCTGGGGATACAGAACAAACGGAATTTTCCAGACTCAGGAAGAAGTAAATACACAGCCAAAAATAAACAGTCTTGCAAATACAAAAGTGGGAGACAGAAAATATGTTGACACAAATGGAGACGGTATTATTTCAGCCCTTGACAAAGGAAATCTTGGAAGCTCTCAACCAAAATTTGTTGGAAGTTTCAGCAACACAATTTCATATCAGGATTTTGATTTGAATTTTTCTTTCCAAGGATCTTACGGAGGAAAAATATTCAACGCTTTAAATCAGCAATTAGAAATTTCTACACTTGGAACCAATGCTAATGTTACATTAGAAGATCGCTGGACGCCAACAAATCCAAGCAATGAGGTTCCCAGAGCTACAAGTTCTCCATTAGGAATTGTTTCTGAGCGTTATGTAGAAGATGCTTCTTTCCTAAGATTAAAATTAATCACGCTTGGTTACACTTTACCAAAAAGTGTTTCTAAAAAATTGGGAACAAAAAGCGTGAAATTTTATGTTTCTGCAGAAAATCTAATCACATGGACAAAATACACTGGTTATGATCCAGAGGTAAGTTCATACGAACAAAACAACTTGTATCCCGGGATTGATTTTGGTTCTTATCCAAACTCAAAAACATTCATCTCTGGCTTGAACGTAACTTTCTAAGTAAAAAAATATAAAATGAAAAAGATTATCATAATATTCCTTTTAAGTGCCGGACTCTTTGTATCGTGCACCGACCTTGAGGTAACACCAACCTCTTTTGTAACCGAAGAAAACTTCTTTAAAACACAAGATGATGCTATTGCAAGTGTAACTGCAGTTTATAACTCCTTAAGCCTTGATCCGGGAGAGCAAAGTTTATTTGGCAGAAATCTTTATTTCCTGACAGACATGGGATCTGATTATGCTGCTGCTGGAGTTTCTGCAACAAATCCTCAGGTACGAGCAATGAGCGCATTAACACATGATGCTACTAATGATCGCGTTCAGGTTGCCTGGAGACAAATTTACGCTGGAATCAACAGAGCCAATGTTGCTATAGACAATATTCCAAAAGCAGCAGGAACTGATGCTGTAAAAAGCAGATTGATTCTTGAAGCAAAATTCATCAGAGCATTGCTTTATTTTCAGGCCGTTCGACTTTGGGGCGGTGTGCCAATTGTTTTGCACGAACCAACTTCTATTCAATTAGAAAATTTAAAATCAAAAAGAGCAACTGTAGATGAAGTTTATACTCAAATTATTAGTGATTTAAATGATGCCGAAGCTTTGCCTGCAACTTACACTGCAGCCGATGCTGGCCGTGCTACTTCTGGAGCAGCAAAAGCTATTTTAGCAAAAGTATATTTGACCAGAAAGGATTACCCAAATGCTATTTTAAAAGCAAGACAAGTAATTAACGGAGGTTACGGATATGCTTTATTCGAAAGTTTTCAGGACATTTTTACAAAAACTAAGAAGAACGGAAAAGAGCACATTTTCTCTGTTCAGTTTGAGCCTAATCAAGCCGGAAACGGATCAAGCGGTAGTACTTTTCAATCTACTTCTTTTACAGGATTTACGGCTACAGAGCCAGCAGATATTATCTCAGACGTGGCCTTGTTTTATGACATTTATGCTCCCGGAGATACAAGAAGAGATGTGAGTTATGCCAAACAACTGCTTAATCCAACAACTGGAACGTTATATACCTTTCCGAAACCAATTTTCAAAAAGTATCTGGATTTAACCAATCTGGCAACTCCAGGAAACGTAGCAATCAACTTTCCAATTATTCGCTATGCAGACATTTTATTGTCTTTGGCGGAAGCCATAAACGAACAAGGTGCACCAACTCCTGAAGCTTATGAAGTGATTAATCAAGTAAGAAGAAGAGCTTTTGGCAAAGCCATTACAACTCCAGATCCAACTGTAGACTTAGCGGGTTTAACGCAAGCTGGTTTTAGAGCTGCAATTCAGGAAGAACGCAAAAAAGAATTTGTTCAAGAAGGACAAAGGTGGTTCGATTTAGTGCGTTGGGGAACTTTGGTTACAGAAGTGAAAAAAGTCACGGCTAAAAATTCTGTTTCAGAAAGAAATAATTTATATCCGATTCCACAAAGTGAAAGAAATATTGATCCAGTAGGTTTACCACAAAACCCTGGATATTAACAACAACCACACCCAAAAAACTATTGAATTATGAAAAATTTTAAAAATAACAGTACCATCAAAAGTCCGCAAAAAGGGCTTTTGATTACTGCGCTGTTAATTGCGCAGTTCGGCTTTAGCCAAAATAAACCTGAAGAATTTAAAGGTGTTGTCGGTAAAACTTTAGCCGATTCTAAAGAATATTGGCCAGAACCGGTAAAAGCGCCTAAAGGTGCACCCAATGTAATTTGGATTTTATTAGATGATGTCGGATTTGGAGCTTCAAGTGCTTTTGGGGGTTTAATTCAAACTCCAACTTTTGATCAATTGGCTAATAATGGTTTACGTTACACCAACTTTCATACAACTGCAATTTGTGCTCCTACGCGCGCTGCTTTATTGACCGGAAGAAATTCAGGAAGAGTTCATGTAAGCGGGTTTTCACACACCATTTTATCAGCAGGTTTTCCAGGCTGGGACGGCAGAATTCCATCGGATAAAGGAACTATCGCAGAGATTTTACGTGAAAACGGATACAACACTTTTGCTGTTGGTAAATATGGAGTTACACCAGACGAAGATGCTACAGATGCGGGTCCGTTTGACAGATGGCCAACCGGAAAAGGTTTTGATCATTTCTACGGATTCTTAGGTTCTCAAACGGATCAATATAATCCTGATTTAGTTGAAGATCAAGTTCACGTAAAACCTGACGGACGCCACTTAAATGAATTAATTACAGACAAAGCAATAAGCTATATTCAGAAACAGCAAAAAGCCGCGCCAGGAAAACCATTCTTTTTGTACTACGCGCCGGGAGCAGCACACGCACCACATCAAGTAGCCACAAAATGGAGTGATCCGTATAAAGGAAAATTTGACAAAGGATGGGATGCTTATCGTGAAGAAGTTATTGCGAACCAAAAGAAATTGGGCGTAATTCCTGCGAATGCGGTTTTGCCAGAACGCAACCCGCTGATTACAGATTGGAAAAAACTGACTCCAGATCAAAAGAAGGTCTATGCTCGATTTATGGAAGTTTACGCAGGATTTTTGACTTATACCGATTACGAAATTGGAAGAGTGGTTACTTATTTAAAAGAAACAAATCAATTAGACAATACTGTTATTTTTCTAGCAATTGGTGACAATGGAGCCAGCAAAGAAGGAACTACAGAGGGAACTATCAATCAAAGTTTGTTTTCTCAAGGAACATCTGACGACGAAAATTTGAAGAAAAACCTAGCTAACATTGATGAAATTGGAACGCCAAAAGGCTTAAATACAAATTATCCTTTAGGCTGGGCGCAGGCAACAAATGTCCCTTTTAAAAACTGGAAACAAGATGCACAATCTGAAGGAGGAACACACAATCCGCTGATCGTTTTTTACCCAAACGGAATTAAAGAAAAAGGGGGTATCAGAAATCAATACAGCCATGTAACGGACTTACTTCCAACAACTTTGGATATTGTAGGAGTTAAAGCTCCAGAATATATTAAAAATGTAAAACAGGATATTATTCAAGGCTCATCTTTATATAGTTCTCTGGCTGATGCAAAAGCCGAATCACTGCATAAAGTTCAATATTACTACATTTTTGGCAACAGAGCAATTTATAAAGATGGATGGAAAGCCGGAGCAGCGCATTTACCAGATTCATTTGCTGTAAAAAAAGCTTTTGGGAAAAACGAAAAACCTGCAGAAAGCAATTTTGATGCAGATATTTGGGAATTGTACAACCTCAACGAAGATTTTAACGAGCGTAACAATTTGGCCGCAAAATATCCAGAAAAATTAGCAGAGCTTAAAAAACTGTTTGATGAACAAGCTAAAGAAAACAACGTTTATCCGTTAATCGACTGGCAAGATGTCTATAACAGAAGAATACACAATACAGGAGCTGATAAAGGAAAAACGCTGCAAGATTTGGCTAAGCAAGTTACTAAACCAGCAAGCACCAATTAAAAATAAAGAATCCTAACAAATTAATTAAAAAAATAAAAATAAAATTCTACTAAATCTATAGAATTAGAAGTTAATTATTTATTTTTACAATAACATATTTAAAATCAAAAAGATATGAAACGAGTAGACTATGAAATTATAGGAAAAAAAATAATCGTTGGTGCGATCGTTTTTTTAGTTCCGTTAGTCATATTAGCGGGAGGTTTAGCATTAATTAATCAATTTTTAAAATAAGAAATCATGGCAATAGTTCAAAAAGAAAAACTGACAAGAGATTTACTAATTAGTCTTTTTATATATTCTTTGCCGGTGGTGGCAATTTTCCTTTACTTTAAATTAAGCAATAATTTGGTAAGCGAATCACATATTTCATTACCAGCGTTTTTAGAATTTGCAAAACCCGCTTTTGAGCACATAAGAACTTGGGGATTAACCGTTTTTATGCTGGTTTTAGGCGTGATCGAATTTACAGCAGGTTTATACGATGACGAATGGACAGGCGAAGAACGCAAGATAGACATCATTTGTTTCTTGGCTCCAAAATTGCTTTTACCGCCAGTAATCGCTTTTTTCAGCTTAACTGCTTTGCCTTATTTAGTTCCTAATTTGGCTAATGCACTTTCTTGGGTTCCGTTTTGGGGAGGCTTTTTCCTAATCGCAATTGCCGACGATTTAACGCAATATTGGTATCATAGGCTTCACCATCAAGTTCCGTTTTTGTGGCGTTTTCACAGAACGCATCACTCGGCTCCATATATGGGAATGGCGATGGCTTCTAGACAAAACTTTATTTATACAGTTTTCTTTTCTCAAATTTATTTGACTGCCACTTTAACTTATTTAGGTTTAGGATTGCCGGCTTTATTTGTTTTGGTTATCAAAAGTTTCATCACTTTAGGAGCGCATTCAAGTATCGCGTGGGATAAACCATTTTACAAATACAGAGTGCTGCACCCAATTGCATGGGTTTTAGAGCGTTTAATTTCTACTCCAGCTACGCATCACGCGCATCATGCAGATACGAGCGGCGACGGTGTTGGGCATTTCAAAGGAAACTTCGGAAACATGTTTTTCATTTGGGACGTAATCTTCGGAACAGGTTTAATTACCAGAAAATTTCCAGAATCTTACGGAACAAAATCATACAAACAAGAAGAATGGTATGCACAATTTTTGTGGCCAATATTCAAATCTAAAAAAGAAGGAAGTGCATTGGCCGAAGGTGTATTGTCGCTTCCGCTAAAAGCAAAAGCTGAAATTATCGAATCGAGTCCTGTTTATTATGAACAGGCTCAATCTTAAAATAAAAATAAAATAAAGACAGGCAGTGTATTCTAATTAAAGTGAATACACTGCCACTTTTATTCAAATTATACCATTATGAAAAATAAAATACTCAAAAAAAGCATCACAGCCTTGATTTTGCTTTTCACTTTTATAAGTTTTTCTCAAGAAAAAAGTTCTAGCGTAGTTTTGTTAGATGCCTTTTATGCAAAAATTAAAGCTCAAAAAAATCCACAGATAATTGATGCAAGAGGTCCTGAAGAATTTGCATTAAACCATATTGAAGGTGCTTTAAATTTTAATACCAAATCAGATAATTTCGAAAAAGCTGTAGCGTCTTTAAATCCATCAGAACCGGTATTTATTTATTCTATTGCCGCTTACAGAAGTGGTCTTTTATCAACTGAATTATCTAAAAAAGGTTTTTCTGAAGTCTATATTTTAGACGGAGGTATCGCAAGCTGGATTGGCGGCGGAAAACCATTTTATACCAATTTAAAAAGTAAATTATCAATTGCAGAATACAAAAAAATAATTGCTGAGAATAATTACGTTTTGGTAGACATTGGTTCAAAATACTGCGCTACCTGCAAAACGGTAAAACCAATTTTAGAAGATATCAGAGCTCAATATGGAGAGAAATTAAAAATCATTCAAATTGAGTTAGAAGAAAGTCCGCAAGTCATAGCCGACTTAAAAACGGTGAAGGTCTTCCCTACTTTGATATTTTATCAAAATGGCAAAATTATCTTCAAAAAAGATGGCTTAGGCGATTTAAAAAACGATGTTGATGTGGCTTTAGCACATAATTAATTTTAAAACATAAAAAAAAGATTAAACAGCCACTTTTTAAAATCTATGGTTCTATGTGTTTAAAAATTAGACACAAACTAAGACTATTCATTACCTCAATAAAAACAAAATCTATGGCTTTATCCAAAACAAAAAAGATTGTTTTTTCAATAGTTATTGTTCTTTTTATAATAGCTGTTTTTCTTTTCTGGCCAATCAATACAGATGGAACATTGATTAAACCAAATCAAAAATTAGCCGAAGGAAAAGCAACATTTCTAGCGCAAAAGGATACTTCAAAAACCAAAAAAAAGCCAAATATTATCATTCTGCTAGCTGATGATTTAGGAAAATATGACATTTCGTTATACGGTGGAAAATCGACTCCCACTCCTCAAATTGATTCTTTGGCTGATTCTGGAGTAACTTTTACAGATGGTTATGTTTCAGCTTCCATTTGTTCGCCATCACGCGCGGGTTTGCTTACTGGCCGTTATCAGGAACGTTTTGGGCATGAGTTTCAGCCAGGCGATCGTTACCCAAAAAACAATTTAGAATATTATGCTTTTAAATATTTAATTAATACCAATAATTGGCGATTAAATGACAAAATCGAATATCCAAATGAAGCGTCTATAGCCACACAAGGTTTGCCTCAATCGGAAATTACTTTTGCTGACTTGGCTAAAAAACAAGGTTACAGCACGGCAATTATAGGAAAATGGCATTTGGGTCACAATAAAGGATTTTTTCCTTTAGATCGCGGTTTCGATTATCATTACGGATTTTATCAAGCCTTTTCGCTTTACACGCCAGAAGATGATAATCCCGATATTATCAATCACCATCATAAAGATTTTACAGATAAAATGATTTGGGGAAATGGCCGTGTGGGAATTGGTCAAATTCGCCGCGATACCACCATCGTACATAATAAAGCCTATCTAACCGAAACATTTGCTGACGAAGCAGAAGCTTTTATTGATAAAAATAAAGACAAACCTTTTTTATTGTATGTTCCTTTTAATGCGCCACACACGCCTTTTCAAGTTCGTAAAAAATATTACGATCGTTTTCCGAATGTAAAAGATGAAAACAAACGCGTTTATTTTGCCATGATCAGTGCGCTTGATGATGCAATTGGAAGAATCAGAGCAAAAGTTAAAAGAGAAGGTTTAGAAGAAAATACCTTAATTGTTTTTGCCAGCGACAATGGTGGCGCCGATTATACTTTTGCAACAACAAACGCACCGTTAAAAGGTGGTAAATTTTCTCATTTTGAAGGCGGTGTAAATGTTCCGTTTGCACTTTCGTGGAAGGGAAAAATCAAGCCACATACTGTTTACAAATGGCCAGTAAGTACTTTAGATATTTTTAGCACCATTGCAGCAGTTACCCATTCTGGTTTACCAAAAGACCGCGTTTATGACGGCGTAGATTTGATCAGCACTGTAAACAATAATACAGAAGCACACAAAACTTTATACTGGCGTTCAGGCGATGCAAAAGCCATTAGAAGCGGTGATTGGAAATTGATTATCAGTGGAAAAACGCATCAAGAATGGCTTTACAATCTGGCAGAAGATAAATCGGAATCTACAGATTTAGCCCTAAAAAATCCAGAGAAAGTAAAAGAATTGCATGTTGCCCTGCAAAACTGGGAAAAAGGTCTTATAAAACCTTTATGGCCTAATTTAACGCATTATGAATTTGATTTTGGCAAACAAAAATACTTTGTCGATTTGTAAATAGATGTTCTGCAAGGTTTTGAAAACCTTATAGGACTAATTATTAAAGTGCTTTATTTAATAAAACTAACACCTGCAAGGTTTTGAAAACCTTGCAGGAAATAAACATACAATGTCAACTCAACCAAAACAATTTAATATTCACGAAGACTGGACGGTGGTAATTCTCGGGTTTTTAATCATCGGAATTTCGCTATTTGTATTTCTACCTGACGTTCCCGTTTTCAGCTGGTCGAATAGTACTGATTTAAAAACGAAAGTCTTTGCTTATCAAAACCTTAAAATCCTTTTAATTCAATTTTTATATCTGATTTCGATTGGAACTATAGGCGCTTTTTTAATTGGAAAATCGGTTAAATATTTTCTTTTTACTTTTCCAATAGTGTATTTTTTAATGCTGATTGCACTTATTCTGGCTGGAAATTTAGCTGTAAAATCTATTAATTTAGAAGCCGTTATTTTTAGTTTGATAATTGGTTTAGCGATTGGCAATTTCTTCAAACTTCCGGAATGGTTTCGCGCCGCACTTTCTACAGAAGTATTTGTAAAAATCGGATTGGTTTTATTGGGAACAAGTGTGATTTTTTCTGATATTCTAAAAGCAGGTTCTTTAGGATTAATTCAGGCTTTAATTGTTGTTCTATCCGTTTGGTATTTTGCTTTTTGGCTTTGCCGAAAATTAAAGGTCGACGACGAATTAACGATGATGATTTCTAGTGCTGTTTCTATTTGCGGTGTTTCTGCTGCGATTGCCACTTCTGGCGCAATAAAAGGCGATTCGAAAAAATTATCTTATGTAATTTCGATTGTTTTGGTAACGGCAATCCCAATGATGATTTTCATGCCGATGATTGCCAAGTACTTTAATTTTCCTGAAGAAGTAACTGGCGCTTGGCTCGGAGGAAGTATCGACACCTCTGGCGCCGTTGTGGCTTCTGGAACTTTGGTTGGAGAAACAGCTTTGAAAATTAGTACCATTGTTAAATTTTCTCAAAATGTTTTGTTAGGAATTGCCGCTTTTGCCATCTCCGTTTATTGGACATATACGCACAACAAATCAGCTGAAGCAGTGGAATCAAAACCAACTTTAAGCGTTATTTGGGAACGTTTTCCAAAATTCGTTATCGGATTTATTGGTGCTTCCTTAATTTTCTCCTTTTTAATTACTCCAGAAGTTCGAGATTCTGTAAAAGACAGTTTAAAGAATTTGCAGGGTATATGGTTTGCACTTGCCTTCACTAGCATTGGTTTAGAAACTAACTTTAAAGATTTACTTCAAAACAACAGCAGAAAACCATTATTTGCTTTTTTAATTGCACAGCTGTTTAATGTTATTGTGACTTTGATTATTGCTTTTTTACTTTTTGGATAAAACATTTTGCCACGAATTTTAACTATTTTAAAAATATCAAAATCAATATGAAATATCAAAACATTTTAGAAACTATAGGAAACACGCCTCACATCAGATTAAACAAACTTTTTAAATCGCATGAGGTTTGGATTAAATTAGAAAAATCAAATCCAGGATCCAGCATCAAAGATCGAATTGCTTTGGCCATGATTGAAGATGCAGAGAAAAAAGGACTTATAAATGAAGAAACCACTATTATAGAGCCAACTTCGGGAAATACAGGAATTGGGCTCTCACTAGTCGCCGCAGTTAAAGGTTATAAAGTTATTGTGGTAATGCCAGAATCGATGAGCATTGAACGAAGAAGAATTTTGAATGCTTATGGTGCTGAGTTTGTTTTGACGCCAAGAGAAAAAGGAACTTCTGGAGCAGTAGAAAGAGCCAAAGAATTGACAGCAACTATTAAAAATTCGTTTTTGCCATCGCAATTTACAAATCAGGCAAATGTTGAAATTCATGAAAAAACTACTGCTTTAGAAATTTTAGCAGATTTTCCAGATGGCATTGATTACTTGATAACTGGCGTCGGAACTGGCGGGCATATTACTGGAGTTTCAAAAATTTTAAAACAGCATTTTCCGAATCTTAAAACATTTGCTGTAGAACCTGCTCTGTCTCCTGTTTTAAGTGGTGGTTTGCCGGCGCCTCATCCTTTTCAGGGAATTGGTGCAGGATTTATTCCAGAAGTTTTTAATCGTGAATATGTAGATCAAATTATAACGGTTGATAAAAATGAATCGTACAATTTTACAAAAAGAATAGCCAAGGAAGAAGGCATTTTTGCTGGAATTTCGACCGGAGCAGCTCTTTCTGCCATTGCAAAAAAATTAAAGGATATTCCAGAAAATTCGGTAATTCTTACTTTTAATTACGATACAGGAGAAAGATATTTATCCGTAGATGAATTATTTGACTAGATGTAATAAAATAATTTTACAAAAAAATAACCTGAAAGAAAATGAAGATCAAAAACAATAACAGTATTTATGAAATGTATTGCAGTAATTAAATTATGAATAATAATTACTTTTTTGATATTTTAAGTAATTACAGCCAAAAGCGATTGTTTTCCCGAACAATCGTTTTCTGGTTTTTTAATAAATACATATTCCGGAAAATTTAATTTAAAATCACAAAACATCGTAATTATATAACTAAAATTGTTAAATCAGCACAATTAATAAGAACAATCAAGTTTATAATTAAATAATACACAATAAAAACACTTAATTATTATAAATAATCCCATTATTCAATATCAATGTTGCAAATAATACAAAAGTGCTCAATTGTGTTATATTTATTGTTAACAAACACTTAAAACTTAACAATAATTTAAGATATTTGGAAAACACTAACCAAAACGTGATAACACATGAAAATTAATTCTAAGAGTTTTTTGGTAATGTTATTTGTATTATTTATTCAATTAACAATTGCGCAAGAAATTAAAGTAACTGGAATAGTTGCAGACAAAAGAGGGCTTCCGATACCTGGAGCAAATATTATTGTAAAAGAAACAAAACAAAGTACACAAACTGGTTTTGATGGTGAATTTTCAATTGATGCAAAAAGTGGCCAGCTGTTAGTAATTTCATACTTAGGAATGAAAACAATAGAAATTCCAGCAAGAGCTTCAATGACGATTACTCTTGAAGAGTCATCAAACGAACTAGAAGCTGTTTTAGTTGTTGGATATGGAACACAAACTAAAAGAAAATCAACAGATAATATTGCCCGAGTAACTGCAAAAGATATTCAGCAAGTTCCCGTTGCCAACGTACAAAATGCTTTAGTTGGTAAATTAGCCGGGGTTCAAATTACACAAACAAATGGTAAAGTTGATGGAGGAATGAACATTAGAGTTAGAGGAGCTGCAAGTATTAGTGCAGGAACTCAGCCTTTATATGTTTTAGATGGAATTCCGTTAGTTACTTCAAACGAATCTACTAATGGTGCGCCAACAAACCCTTTAATTACACTAAGTCCTAATGAGATTGAATCGATAGATGTCTTAAAAGATGCTTCTTCAGCTGCTATTTATGGAGCGAGAGGTGCAAACGGAGTTGTAATTATCACTACGAAAAAAGGTAAAGACGGAAAAGGAACTTTCTCTCTTAACATGTCTCAAGGTGTCAGCGAAGCTACTCATAAAAAGAAATGGCTTAACGCAGATCAATATATTGACTTATTTACAGAAGCTTCTATCAACGGAACTGGTGATGCTGCAGAGGCAGAAAGCACTTTCGATTTTCTTGCTCAGGGAACTGACTGGAGAAATAGAGCTGTAAATACAGATTGGCAAGATCAAGCTTTTCAAACTGGTCTAGCAACAGATGTAGATTTTTCTGCTTCTGGAGGCGATGCAAAAACAAAATATTTCTTTTCTGGTGCTTATAATAATACTACTGGTATTATTGACAGCAATGAATTGGAAAGAATTACAGCAAGAACAAATGTATCGCACAAAGTTTCTGATAAATTCAATATCGGAATGAATTTAAGCTTTTCAAGATCGGTAATCGATCGTGTTCAAGATGACAACTCTTTTACTACACCACTTCAGGCTGTTGCACAATCGCCATTATCTCCTGCTCGTTTAGAGGACGGAACTGCTAATCCAAATACACTATATGCCAACTATTTGTTAGCGGCTGATAATTCTTTTTGGAAAACGGTTATGAGAAGAGTTACAGGTAAAGTTTTTGCAGAATACCAAATTATACCTTCTTTAAAAATCAATTCAGACTTTTCATACGACCTTTTATCTCAAACAGAAGATTACTGGCAAGGTAAAAATGCTCCATTTATGGCAACAGATGGTGAAGTATATGCAACTTCTGTAAACAATGAAACCTATATCTGGAGTAACTACCTTACATACGACAAAGTGTTTGCTGAAAAACACAGCGTTAATGCCGTTGCGGGTATGGAATTCAACAAATATGGCCGTAGATTCCAATCTGTTACAAGTATTTATTTCCCAGATGATTCTTTCCAGACAATTGATGGCGGAGCAGAAGTTAATGCCGGTGCTGGAAATGAAACAAACTACACTTTTGTGTCTCAATTTGGCAGATTAAATTATTCTTACGACAATAAATATTTGTTTAAAGCAAGTATTCGTCGTGACGGTTCTTCTCGTTTTGGAAAAAATGAGCGTTTCGGAATTTTCCCAGCGTTTTCTGCTGGTTGGATTCTTTCAGAAGAAAGTTTCCTAAAAGACAACAAAACTTTATCTTTCTTAAAATTAAAAGGAAGCTGGGGTAAGTTAGGAAATGCTGAAATTGGTAACTTTGCATCACGTCAGTTATACGGCGCTGATCCTTACAATCTAAAATCAGGGCTTACTTTTGATCAGGCTGGAAATGACAATTTAACTTGGGAAAAATCAACTCAAGTAGACTTTGGTGTAGAATTCGGTTTGTTTGACCGTATCAGCATCGAAGCAGATTATTATGACAAAACTACTGATGGTTTATTGTTTGCTGTTCCTTTAGCAATTAGCTCTGGAGCTACAACAATTAATCAAAATATCGGTAAAGTAAAAAGCAGCGGTTTTGAGTTTACAGTAAATACTAGAAACGTTGACAATGAAAACTTTAAATGGAATACTAGTTTTAATATAACAACTAACAAATCTGAAGTTTTATCAATGCCAAATGGCCAAGATATTGTTTCTACTTTCACTATTAATAGAGTTGGAGAAAATATTTCATCTTTCTATTTAATTGAATATGCTGGAGTTGATCCTGCTAACGGAGATGCTTTATATTATAAAAACACAGTAAATGCTGATGGAACATTAGACAAATCAACAACTAATGATTACAGCGAAGCTAAAAGAACTATTGTTGGAAATCCGTTCCCTGAGTTAATGGCTGGCTTGACAAATACAATAAATTATAAAGGAATTGATTTTTCATTTACCTTTCAAGGAGAATGGGGAGCAAGTATTTATAACTCTGCTGGAAAATACCAATCAGCAGCAGCAGATTATTTTGATAACCAAACTACTGATCAGTTAAACCGCTGGCAAAATCCTGGTGATATCACAAATGTACCGCAAGCGAGATTATACGGAAGCAACGGAACAGGTGAATCTACAAGATACCTTGACAAAGCTGATTTTATTCGTTTAAGAAACCTTACAGTAGGATATACACTGCCGAAAACTACATTAAAAAATGCTGGAATTAGCAGTGTTCGTTTTTATGCAACTGGTGTCAACCTTTTAACCTTTACAAATTACAACGGTTATGATCCTGAAGCCAGAAGAGATGATACGGGAATCGGAGAAGAATTCTACTCTGCTCCTCCTGCTAGAACAGTTGCTTTAGGTGTAAATATTAATTTTTAAAAATGACACAAATGAAATCATATAAATTTATCTTATTTATACTTTTCACAGCTTTTATATCAAGTTGTGAAAATGAATTAGAAATAGAACCAAGACAAAATCAGGATTCACAAATTACTTTGAGTACTGAAACTGGTATTATAAACATTTTAAACGGAGCGTATGCAATTGCCGCAGATGCTGATGTTTTTGGAGGAAGAAGTTTGGTATCTGGTGATTTGATGGCACAAACCGGCGTAACCAGTACAACCGACCTTAGATGGAGAGGAACTTACGCAGAATTTAGACAAATGTATACCAAATCTGTATTGGTAGACAATGCTTTTGTGAGACAAATTTATGCTCGTAACTACGAAATCATTAATGCAGCAAATACAGTTATCGAAAATGTAGATAAAGTATCTAGTGAAGAGAAAAGAACAACAATGGTAGCCGAGGCTAACTTTTTGAAATCATTAGCTTATTTTGATTTAGTTCGCTTTTTTGCGCTGCCATATGAGGCAGGAAAACAAAATACACAATTAGGTGTTATTATCAGACCAAAAGCTATTTATGATTTTAATACTGACCTGTCTGCAGAAAGAAGCAGTGTTGAAGAAGTTTATGCTTTAATTATCAAACAATTAAACGATGCTTATGCCGGACTTCCTGCAGAAAACAGTTTTTATCCTGATAAATATGCCGCAAAGGCTCTATTGGCGAGAGTATACCTGCAACAGCAAAATTATGCTGCTGCAAGAGATGCTGCAAGTGAAGTAATTGAGGACAGCGGAAGAGCATTGTCTACGAATTATGCAAATGCATTTAATCATGATGAAAATCAAAGCGAAGATATTTTTGCAATTCAAATTACCAAACAAACAGGAGAAAATGAAATTGTAGTAATGTACGCGTCTGAAGGAAACGGAGGCCGTGGGGGTGATATTGAACTTAGAGGTACTTACCTTAACAAATTTGATGATCCTGATAATGACGTTAGAGCTAATTTTAATTACGTAAACGAAGACAACGGAAGATTATTGACTTCAAAATATACAAATCAATACGGAGATGTAGGTATTATTCGTTTGGCTGAAATGTATTTGATAAGAGCTGAAACTAACTTTAGATTAGGAACTGCTGTTGGAGATACTGCTTTAAATGATATCAATTTAATTAGAGACCGTGCTCATGCTGTAAATTTTGCAGTATTAACATTGCCAACTATATTAAGAGAACGCGAATTAGAGCTAGGTATGGAAGGTTTTGCTATTCACGATTTAAAGAGAACAAAAGGATCTATTGATGTAAACGGAAATGGGTCATTACTAATTCCTTACAACGATCCTACTTTAGTTTTCCCAATTCCTTTAAGAGAAATGGATACGAACAAAAAGATTACACAAAACCCAGGTTACGGAAGTTAATCCAAAACTTATATAAACTAAAAACCATTCATGTATGAATGGTTTTTTTTTGCTCATTTTATAAAAAAGTAAAGTTGAATATTAATAGGCAACGGAGATAGTTCTGAATTAATGCAGTTTTCTCAATTCCTTTAAGAGACATGGATACGAACAAAAAAATTACGGAAAATCAAGATCACTGAAGTTAATCCGGAACTTATATAAACTAAAAAAACCATTCACCCCCATGAATGGTTTTTTTTGCTGATTTTATAAAAAAAAGTAAAGTTGAAAATTAATATAAAATCTATAATTTTTATTTTTTAAAAAGCTTAATTAAATTATGAAGCCATAGCAATTTCTACAGTTGATGCTGTAAGCGCTAATGTTATTGGATCTGCATAACCTGAATAAAATGTATCTAATATTTCCTGAAATATCGGATGAGCATTTTCTGTTTGAGAAAAAAGAGTCATTGAAGAACGTAATTTTCGTGCATCCAATTCTCCTAAAATAGTCTCAATAGATTTTTTAGTCTTAAAATTTAAAAGTAATTGTGAAATTTCAATTAAATGCTTTGCTAAAATAGGATGATTTAGAAAAGCTTCTGCTTCCTTAACATCTGCGATAGCATAATAATTAGCAATAGTACTTTTTCCTAAACCTTTTATTTGAGGAAAAATAAACCACATCCAGTGCGTTTGTTTTTTCCCTTTTTTAAGTTCTGAGAAAGCAGTTAGATAAAGTTTGTTTTGTGCATCTAAAAAACGTGTTATATCATTATTTGCGTACGACATGGTTAAATTACATTAAGTTTATAATTCAGGTTTTTGGTATCTGTCCCGCGCAGTTTCAACATAAATTTGATGTTTATAATTCAATTTTATTTTCACTTATAAGGACATTCAAAACTACTTCTGATCTTCAATTTAATTTTATATAATTTATGTCGTTTGTTACATAATTTATACCTGCATTATTGAAATTATATAAAAACAGCTGCAAGAGAAATAATCTTGCAGCTGTTTGTTTAAATGTTTAATTTTATTTTATAATCTGAAATCGTTTAATGACTTTTCAATAATTTCAAGACACTCGTGAATTTGAGCTTCTGTCATTACTAATGGCGGTGCCAATCTAATTTTATTTCCATGAGTTGGTTTAGCCAATAATCCGTTGTCTCTAAATTTTAAGCAGATTTCCCAAGCTAGATCTGAGTTTTCTCCACAATTAATTACAATTGCATTTAATAAACCTTTTCCGCGAACAAGTGTAATTAAGTTGTTCCTTTCTGCAATTTCATTTAATCCTTTTCTTAAAATAATTCCTAAACGTTCTGCATTTTCAGCAAGATTTTCATCTTTTATAACTTCCAAAGCTGCAATCGCAACAGCCGCCGCAACAGGATTTCCTCCAAAAGTAGAGCCGTGCTGTCCTGGTTTAATGACATTCATAATTTCGTCATTACATAAAACTGCTGAAACCGGATAAACACCTCCAGAAATGGCTTTTCCTAAAATTAAAATATCCGGCTGTACATTTTCGTGATGAACGGCTAATAATTTTCCGGTGCGCGCAATTCCGGTCTGAACTTCATCTGCAATAAACAAAACATTATGTTTTTCACACAACGCTTTTGCTTTCGCTAAATATCCTTCTGACGGAACATAAACTCCAGCTTCTCCCTGAATTGGTTCAACCAAAAATCCAGCAATATTTTTAGACGATTCTAAAACTTTTTCAAGAGCTTCAAGATTGTCGTATTCTATTTTTATAAATCCATCCGTAAACGGGCCAAAATTTTTACGGGCAGTTTCATCGTTAGAAAATGAAATGATTGTTGTTGTTCTTCCATGAAAATTATTTTCACAAACAATAACCTGCGCCTGATTTTCTGGAATCCCTTTTACTTCATAAGCCCATTTTCTGCAGACTTTCAATGCTGTTTCAACAGCTTCTGCGCCGGTATTCATCGGAAGTACTTTGTCAAAACCAAAATACTTGGTTACAAATTCTTCATAATTTCCTAATTTATCATTGTAAAAAGCACGAGAGGTCAGCGTTAGTTTTTGTGCCTGATCTACCATCGCTTTCACAATTTTTGGGTGACAGTGACCTTGATTTACCGCAGAATAAGCTGATAAGAAGTCATAATATTTTTTCCCGTCTACATCCCAGACATAAACACCTTCTCCTCTTTCTAATACAACCGGAAGCGGATGATAATTATGAGCTCCATATTTATTTTCTTTTTCGATCAAAATTTCTGATTTTGATGAAAGTCCTTTTTCTGTTTGAATCATGATCTGTATTTTTTAAAGTACAAAAGTATCAAAAAATATTAATTTAAAGCATAAAAAACAATATTTTGACTTTTTAATTAACTAAATAAGTCAAATTAAACTTTTAATACTTTAAAAAAATCAATTCTAAAAATTGGATAAATACGGCTTAATCGCCTTTTATTAAAAAAAATAATTACTTTTATGAATCTTAAAAACAGAAATTATAATTCAATATAAAGGAATGGAAATATTAGACGAATTTGATATTAATATAATTAAGGAATTGGAAAAAGACGGAAGAATGGCTTTTTCTGCAATTGCTGCCAATTTGAAAATATCAAATACGATGGTACACCAGCGTATTAATAGAATGATCGAACAAGGCGTAATCGCAGGTATTAAACCCATTATTCAGGAAAAAAATATTGGGTACGACTGGGCTTCTTTTACCGGTATTACATTGAATAAAGATTCTGATTCTGATCGTATTATCGAAGCTTTAAAAGATATTCCTGAAATTACCGAATGTTATTATGTAACAGGTTCTTTCACTTTGTACATCAAAATTATTGCAAAAAATCACGAACATATGCGAAGAATTCTTTACGAGAAAATCGACAGCATCCCCGGAATTGCCAAAACTGATTCTATCATTGAATTGGGCTGTGCTTTTAAAAGAAACATCACATTATAATTAGAAATCAGTTTTAATTACGTCAAACTTCACCCATGAAAAACCTTTTTTCACCATTTTCTTTGCAAAAAATTATGATAGCCTCACTCCTAGTTGTGAGCAGCTTACTTCAGGCACAAAATCCAAAAGGAAAATTATTTATCATTGGCGGCGGAAATCGTTCTGATGATTTAATGAAACAAGTTTTGGCTACAGCCGAATTAAACAAAAAAGATTATATCGTGGTTTTGCCCATGTCGAGTGAGGAACCAGACAGTGCGTTTATCTTTTTTAAAACTCAAATGGTAAAACTCACATCAAACCCAATTGTGATGCTGAATTTCACTGCCGCAACAGCTCAAAATAAAGTTCTAACAGATTCGGTTCAAAAAGCAAAACTTATTTTTATAAGCGGTGGCGATCAAACCAGATTTATGGCGGTTATAAACAATACTCCAGTTAAAACAGCGATACAAAAAGCGTATGAAAACGGAAGTACGATTTCTGGAACGAGTGCGGGCGCAGCTGTAATGTCTGAAAAAATGATTACCGGAAATCAAAAACTTCAAAAAGAATATTCAGGTACTTTTGACAATATTAGATACGATAATTTAGAAACTTCTGAAGGTTTAGGATTACTGAAAACCGCCGTTATTGATCAGCATTTTTTAAAGAGAAACCGTTACAATCGCTTACTTTCGGCATTGGTTGAATTTCCTGATTTAGCTGGAATTGGTATTGATGAGAGTACCGCAATTATTGTTCGAAATAATCAGATTGAAGTGGCTGGCGAAAGCGAAGTTATTGTGGTTCGAAATCCAAAAGGAGTTTCAAAATCCAAGAAAAACAATTTGATTTCAATTGAAAAACTGGAAATGAGCATTTACACGGCTGGTCAAAAATTTAATATCAAATAATTATGTTTACTTATTCTAAAATAGTAAAGCTAACTTTTTTGTTTTGCTGTATCAGTTTTCAGATTTCAGCCCAAAAAATCAACATTAAAGAAGTCAATCGCTTAGAAAAACTAGCACAGCAAGTTACTATAATTCGAGACAATTGGGGCATTCCGCATATTTACGGAAAAACCGATGCTGATGCTGTTTTTGGATTGCTTTACGCGCAATGCGAAGACGATTTTAAGCGAATTGAAATGAATTATATTGAAAAGCTAGGACGTCTTTCAGAAATAAAAGGAAAGTCTGTTTTATATAATGATTTAGAAATTAAACTTTTAATCGACGCTGATGAAGCAAAAGCCGATTATAAAAAAGCGCCGTCATGGCTCAAAAAACTTTTAAACAGTTATGCTGATGCAATCAACTTTTATCTATACAAACATCCTGAAGTTAAACCAGCACTTTTAACGCATTTTGAACCGTGGTTTCCGCTGCTTTGGACAGACGGAAGTATTGGTGCAATAAGTACTGCTGATCTTTCTACTGCAGAACTGAAGGCTTTTTATTCTGGCAACACTGATAAAGTTGCTTATGTTGAAAGAGAAAAATATGTGCAGACCGGCTCAAACGGATTTGCCTTTGCCCCATCAAAAACAGCTGACGGAAATGCAATTTTATATATTAATCCGCACACGACTTTTTACTTTAGACCTGAAGTTCAGATTACAAGCAACGAAGGCCTCAATGTTTATGGCGCTGTAACTTGGGGACAATTTTTTATTTACCAAGGTTTTAATGATGATTGTGGGTGGATGCATACTTCATCAAATGTTGATGTTGCTGATATGTACGCAGAAAAAATCACCAATAAAAACGATAAATTGTTTTACGAATTTGATGGTAAACTTTTGCCGGTAATCGAAAAAGAAATCACAATCAATTATACAGAAAACGGAAAATTAATTCCAAAAAAATTCAAAACTTACGCTACAAATAACGGTCCGATCATGGCCAAACGCGACGGAAAATGGATTAGCCTGAAATCAAATAACCGCTCGATGGCAAGTTTGATTCAAAGCTGGGTGCGAACAAAGTCCACCAATTTTGAAGAGTACAAAAAAGCAATGGATTTAAAAGCCAACACCTCTAACAATACCGTTTATGCTGACAGTAAAGGAAATATCGCGTATTGGCATGGCAATTTTATTCCGATCCGGGACAAAAACCTTAATTGGTCAAAAGTGGTTGACGGTTCTATTTCTTCGACTCAATGGAAAGGTTTGCACGAAGTTGATGAAACGGTTCATTTGTACAATCCGGCAAACGGCTGGCTACAAAACTGCAATTCAACTCCATATAGTGTTGCAGGAGAAAACAGTCCGAAAGAAGAAAATTATGTACCTTATATGGCGCCAGACGGAGAAAATTTTAGAGGAATAAATGCCGTTCGAATCTTCAGCAAAGACAACAAATATACTTTAGACAAAGTTATTGCAGACGGTTATGATTCGAAATTATCAATTTTTGAAATTTTGATTCCGAGTTTAATTAATGTTTTTGAAAAAAATATAAAACCAGATTCAGCCGAATATTTAGAACTACAAGAACCAATTTCAATTCTAAAAAATTGGGATTATTACGCTAAAGAAAATTCAGTTGCAACCACATTAGCTATTGAATGGGCATATAAATTAGATCCGATTATCTTAAAAGCCTATATAGATGAAGGAGAATTAGATCAGGTTGAAAACACTAAAAATTTTGCTAAAAATGCTACAGTAAGTCAGCTTATTCCGCAATTGCAGGCAGTTATAAAAGACTTAAAATCGAAATGGGGAACTTGGCAAGTTGCCTGGGGCGAAATCAACCGTTTTCAGCGTTCAAGCGGTGATATTGATTTAAAATATGACGATGCTAGGCCAAGCTTGCCAATTGGTTTTGGTCCAGGATCTTGGGGAAGTCTGCCCTCTTTTAAAAGCAGTTACCAAAATGGTTCAAAAAAACGTTACGGCTATAACGGAAACAGTTTTATCTGCGCCGTTGAATTTGGCCCTAAAATAAAAGCAAAATCATTATTGGCTGGCGGGAACAGCGGCGATATAAACTCAAAACATTTTACAGATCAAGCAGAAATGTACCAAAAAGGTCAATTTAAAGACGTTTTATTCTATAAGGAAGATGTAGAAAAACATGCCGAAAAAACATATCATCCCGGCGAATAATTTTAGCCAGAAAAATCACTTTAAATAAACCTCGGAAGAATTGTCTTTCGAGGTTTTTTTGTAACATAATATTTCTGATATTTGTTTAAAATTGTACCACTATGAAAAATTCGACCCTTCTTATTTTTGCTACTATACTGTTTTCTAACATTATAAATGCACAACTAAAACCCGTAAAATATGCCGACGGAAGTCAGGTATTGAACGGTTTGTCTATAAAAGCTGCTAAAAAAAGCAGTCAAAACCCTGGTATTTTACTTTTGCCTGCGTGGCTCGGAATTGACAACGCCTCTAAAGGAATTGCAGAGAATTTATCGAAATTAGGCTATCATGTCTTTATAGCTGATATTTATGGAGAAGGAAATTATCCAAAAAACACTGCTGAAGCAGGAAAACAGGCTGGTTTCTATAAAACTAATTTTGAAGCGTATCAAAAAAGAATCGACGCTGCATTACAGGAATTAATCAAATCTGGAGCAAATGCAGATAATATTGTTGTTATTGGTTATTGCTTTGGAGGAACGGGAGTTCTTGAAGCGGCACGCGGACATTTGAACGTAAAGGGAGTTGCATCATTTCACGGCGGTTTAGGCAAAGATGCTTCACGACCAGCAACGCCAATTACTGCTAAAGTTTTAATTTGCCACGGAGCTGATGATCCTTATGTTTCTAAAGAAGAAGTTGCTGCTTTTCAACAAGAAATGCGCGATTCTAAAGCCGATTGGCAAATGATCTATTATGCAGATTCTGTTCACTCTTTTACAAATCCAGAAGCAGGAAGCGATAATTCCAAAGGCGCAGCTTATAATCCAGTAGCTGCGAAAAGATCATTCGAACATTTACAGCTTTTCTTGAATGAAGTTTTGAAAAAATAATTTTGCTGATAGAAGACTTATTAATCGGATTTAAACTGGTTTGCACAGATTTTACTCATAATCAACAAAAAAATCTGCAGTGATAAGATACCAGCGTAAATCCGATTAAATCCGTTTCAACTGCGGGCATAAAAAAAAACCATACTAAACCAAATCAAAATCAACGAATTAACCAATGTCACATAGTCCCATTAGAAAAGACAAAACCTGTTTGAATTGCAGGCATGTTGTCGAACAAAAATTCTGCCCCAACTGCGGACAGGAAAATACTGATAGCAGAAAAACATTTCATCATTTGTTCATTCATTTTTTTGAAGATTTGACACATTATGAAAATGCCTTTTGGAAAACCATTAAAAACTTACTTTTTAAACCTTCGACATTAACCAAAGAATATCTCTCTGGAAAAAGACTGTCTTATTTGGCTCCAGTGCGACTTTATATTTTTATCAGTTTTATTACTTTTCTTTTAATTGCTATGTTTCCAAGCCATGTAACTGAGAACCTGGCAAAAAGTGAAAAGGAAATTACGTCTAATTTCGAGAAAGCAAACACAAAAGAACATAAAAAATGGAATGAAAAGTCATATTTACAGTCAAAAACAATTGACAAGTCCTATTTTAAACTAGATTCAATGAAAGAAATTGATTCGATTCAGAAATACGGAAAACCAAAAGAAAAATTTACCGATTTTGAATATTGGATCTACGAAAAGGCTGTACACGTGACGGAGAACAACACCAAAGCCGAAATCATTGAAAAATTTATTGAATCCTTTATACATAATATTCCAAAAATACTCTTCATTATAATGCCGTTTTTCGCCTTCTTTTTATGGATTTTCCACAATAAAAAGAAGTGGTATTATTTTGATCACGGTATCTTTACACTGCATTATTTTTCATTTTTGCTCTTAATATTTCTTATATTATTTATTGTAAACAAAACAATTGGAGCAATCAGCCCAATTGCATTTGTAGCTGATATCATAAATTTTGTTGGAATAATCTGGATGTGTTACTACTTTTATCCGGCACATCACCGTTTTTATGGAGAAAGCAGATTTGTTTCATTTGTTAAAAGCGTGATCTTATTCTTTATAAACTCCTTTTTTATTCTACTTTTACTTATTTTCTATGTATTATACATATTCCTTAATTTACACTAAACAACAAATGAAAAAAATTGTAATTCTACTATTAATTGCCACCGCATTTTCATGTAAAAATGCACAGTCGGTTGTCTCTAAAGACAATTCAGACCCAACTAAATACATGAACGCTATTACATCTAATGACTTAAAAACAATGTTATACGTTGTTGCTTCTGATGAAATGGAAGGCCGTGATACAGGTTCGAAAGGACAAAAAAAAGCGGGTCTTTACATGATTGAGCAATACAAAAAAAATAAAATTTCTTTCCCTAAAGGAGCAACAGATTACTACCAGCATATTCCTGCAGCTTTTTTGAATGCAAGACGCAATGAAAATTTACCAGATTCTGAAAACATCTGGGCATTTATTGAAGGGTCTGAGAAACCAGATGAAGTTTTAGTAATTTCAGCACATTATGATCACGTTGGAATTAAAAACGGAGAAGTGTATAATGGAGCAGATGACGATGGTTCTGGAACTGTAGCTGTTATGGAAATTGCAAAAGCATTCGCAAAAGCCAAAAAAGAAGGACACGGACCAAAACGTTCCATTTTATTCCTTCACGTAACTGGAGAAGAGCATGGTTTGCACGGATCAAGATACTATTCTGAAAATCCGTTATTCCCTATCGCTAACACGATTACTGACATCAATATTGATATGATTGGCCGTCGCGACGTAGAACATGCTAATACTAATAATTATGTTTATGTAATTGGAGCTGACCGTTTATCAACTGAATTACACAATATTACAGTAGCCAAAAACGAAAAATACACCAAATTAGATTTAGATTTTAAATTTAATGATCCTAAAGATCCAAACCACTTTTATGAGCGTTCTGATCATTATAACTTCGCAAAACACGGAATTCCTGCTGTTTTCCTTTTTAATGGAGTTCACGAAGATTACCACGGAAAAGGTGATGAACCTCAAAAAATTGAATACGATGCTTTAACAAAAAGAGCGCAGTTAGCTTTTGTTATTGCTTGGGAATTAGCAAATAGAGATGCTAGACCAGTAGTTGATAAACCGATTAAATAGAGGACCAAGGCTCAAAGTTGCAGAGGTTAGAGGTTTAAAAAAAAACATAAAGTTCTCATAAATAAGTCTCTGAGATAAAAAGCAAAAAGGGATGAGTTTTAAAACTCATCCCTTTTTTTATATATTGATAGATTCCTAAAAGAAAACCTCTTCAACTTTGAGCCTTTGTACCTTTGTACCTTGCTTTTAGTCATTCATAGAAATCAAAAACTCTTCATTATTTCTTGTTTTCTTGAAACGTTCGTTTACAAAATCCATAGATTCTACTGGGTTCATATCTGATAAATATTTACGCATAATCCACATCCTTTGTAACGTTTTTTCGTCTAATAGTAAGTCATCACGACGCGTGCTTGAAGAAGTAAGATCGATTGCAGGGAAAATACGCTTATTAGCGATTTTACGATCCAATTGAAGTTCCATATTACCGGTTCCTTTAAATTCTTCAAAAATAACCTCATCCATTTTAGAACCTGTTTCAGTCAATGCAGTTGCTATGATACTTAAAGATCCTCCGTTTTCTACATTTCTTGCTGCTCCAAAAAAGCGTTTTGGTTTTTGCAATGCATTCGCATCAACACCTCCACTTAATACTTTTCCAGAAGCTGGCTGAACTGTATTGTAAGCTCTTGCCAAACGTGTAATTGAATCTAAAAGAATTACTACATCGTGCCCGCATTCTACCAAACGTTTTGCTTTTTCTAAAACAATGTTGGCAATTTTTACGTGTTCTTGCGGTTCTCTATCAAATGTAGAAGCAATAACTTCTCCTCTTACACTTCTTTGCATATCTGTAACCTCCTCAGGACGCTCGTCAATCAAAAGAACAATAAGATAAACTTCAGGGTGATTTGCTGCAATCGCATTTGCAATGTCTTTTAACAACATTGTTTTACCTGTTTTAGGCTGTGCGACAATCATACCACGCTGTCCTTTTCCTATTGGAGAAAATAAATCGATAATACGAGTTGAAACTGAACTGCCTTTTTCGGCTAATTTAAATTTTTCTGAAGGGAAAACTGGTGTCAAGTGTTCAAAAGAAACCCTATCGCGAACTACTTGAGGATCGTGACCATTAATTTTAAGTACACGAACTAACGGAAAAAATTTCTCGCCTTCTTTTGGAGGACGAACCACTCCTTTTACAGTATCTCCGGTTTTAAGACCAAATAATCTTATTTGTGAAGTTGATAAATAAATATCATCTGGAGAGGCTAAATAATTATAATCTGATGAACGTAAAAATCCGTAACCGTCGGGCATCATTTCAAGAACGCCTTCACTTTCGATAATTCCGTCAAATTCAAAATCTGAATCTCTGAAATTATTCTTTTTATTTTTATGATTTGGGTTTTGATTGCCATTGCTTCCATTTCCGTTTCCGTTTACATTCCCATTTTGATTTGGATTCTGATTCGGATTTTGGTTTGGATTCTTATTCTGATTTGGATTAGGCTTTTTAACCGGGGCAGGCTGTTCTATTTTTTCAGCTGTTGGAGCTGGCGGTGCCGTTTCTGCCTCTTCTGCAGCTTCTTCAGTACTAACCTCTTTTACTGCTTCTTTTTCTTTTTGAAGAGCTACTTTTTTCTCGTAAGCCGATTTATTGAACTTTACGATTTTCGGACCTTTTTTCTCAATTGGTGCAGTTTCTGCCGTTTCTTGAACTTTTGGAGCCGCTTGAATTTTTGAATTTGGTTTTGAAACTACTGGTACTTCTTTTTCTTCTTGAGCTTGTTCCTCTACTTTATCAAATTCTAAAACCGGAGCATTTTTTGAAATAGCTGCTTTTTTTACAGGAGCTATTCTGGCTCTTTTTGGTTTATCGTCAGCTATTTCCGTATTAGCCACAGCAGTAACCGGCGGTTCTACAGTCGCTTCTTGATGCGATAAAATCTGACTGATTAGAGCCTCTTTTTTAACGCCATTAAACTTTATAGTTTTAGCTAACTTAGCTATTTCTTGAAGCTCAGAAAGCTTCATTTCTTTTAATGCAGAAATATCAAACATGAATGTTCTATGAATTTAATTATTTTAAAGGAAATACTGTAAAAAGAATAGGTAGATAAATGATTTCAATTGACCGCAGTATGAAGTGCTTACGGTATTATGATGCAATAATACGAATAAAATTTAATCATACAATAGTATTTATAAAAAAGAAAATATATTTTTGTAAAACAATTTTAGACCATGATACAACGAATTCAAACCGTATATTTAATTCTTACCTTTGTAGTGACAGGGGTGCTAATGTTTTTTATTCCGCTTTGGACATTAAATACTGGAAAGCCTTTCTACTTTATGCAGGAACAACTTTATACTATTTTGTTAGGTTTAAGTACAATGCTTTCTATCGTCAGCATTATTTCATACAAGAAAAGACAAAATCAGTTTGTGATGAACAGACTGAACATAATATTAAATTTAATTTTATTAGGATTATTTGTATATCGATCACTAAATCTATCTGGAGAAACAGTAAACGCTGTTTCAGAGAAAGGTATTGGGATGTTTCTTCCTATTGTTGCTATCGTATTATTAGTGTTAGCTAATAAGGCCATCAAAAAAGATGAAGATCTCGTAAAATCTGTAGATCGTTTGAGATAAACCTATAAACTTAATTTTTTTGTGCGAAGAGAACCCGAATTTTATATTCGGGTTTTTTTGTGCCCTAAAAAGATATAAAACAACCTTATTAGGGCAATCTTTCCAGATAATTCCTTTATAAATTTGCGGTTTCATTCCATAAACAATGATATTACCCAAAATAAGAATCCATCTTGCAGATGACCATCAAGTGCTTATTGATGGTCTTACGAATTTATTACAGACTGTCTCAAATTTTGAAGTTGTGGGTAATTCATTAGATGGAACTGCAATCTATACGGACGTCACTCAAAATAAGGCTGACATTTTAGTACTAGATATCAGCATGCCTGAAAAAGACGGAATTAGTGTTCTCAAAGAGTTTAGCGAAAAACAATTTCCCTGCAAAGTCATTATTTTATCAAGTTATGATGACTTGAAAATCATTAAGGAAGTAATGAAATTAGGCGCAAAGGGATATCTGACTAAAAAATGCGCTGGAGAAAATATCATTGAAGCCATTCATGCTGTTTATCAAGATCAAGAATATTTTTCTGATGCTGTAAGAGAAAAAATTTTTGCGAATTTCACCCAAAATAACCCGAAATTAAGCAAAAGCGCAAACGTAGAAAATCCCATTTTAAGTAATCGAGAAATCGAAATCATTAAACTAATTTCATTAGAATACAGCGGCAAAGAAATTAGCGAACAGCTTTTTATCAGCATCCATACGGTTGAAACACACCGAAAAAATATTATGAAAAAACTTCAAACCAAAAACACAATTGGTCTTGTCAAGTATGCCCTAAAAAATCATTTAATCAATCCTTAGATTTTTAAATATATCATGCTTTAAATTGTTGGTTTTATGCTTTCTCGATTTTTCACAGCCTTTTTTTTCTTTGTTTTTATAAATGGAAATCCTATTTTTAATAAGCAAAAAACATTTGTTACAACAGCTTCTTTCTCTTCTGAAACATCTAAAAAAGCCACTATTTTAGAATCGCATAAATTAGAGCAATTGAGAAACAAGAAGATAGTCAGTTTATCAATTGTACTTGTTATAATTCTGTTTTTCTTATTCTATTTCTTTTATCAGAATAATAAATTAAAACAAAAAATTAAACGAAAAGATATCAAGCAAAAAATACTGCTCAATATTATTAATGCAGGAATTGACAGTCAAGAAGTTCAACAAAAAAAAATAGCTTCATTTTTACATGACAACATCAACTCTTTATTATCTTCTGTAGGTTTGCATTTAAATACTTTTACAGCTCAAAACAACATTAAATCAGATGAAATTCAGAAAGCCAAAGCCATTTTAGCAGAGGCTCACGATCTTTTGCGCGATATATCTCATGATCTTGTCCCGAGTCTTTTAGTTCGTTTTGGATTAATTTATGCTTTGGAAGATTTGTGCGAGAGAAACTCAAACGCTACTATTCATCTTGATTTTTCAAGCACTGTTCCGACCGATAAAAGATATTCGGAAAAATTTGAAATGAATATTTACTTTATTGTATCAGAACTATTCAACAACATTATTAGACACAGCGAAGCAAACAATGCCAAAATTGTTTTAAGCGAAAGCCAAAAACATTTTACCATTAAAATTCGAGATAACGGAAAAGGTTTTAAAGCAAAAAAAATAAATGAAGCTGAAGGTTTTGGACTTAACCGAATCAGAGCTAGAATTAAAAAATTTAAAGGAAGTTTTGATATTTCTTCTAAAGTTAATGAAGGAACTAAGATTAAAATAAAAATACCAATTTCTCATTAATCTGAAATTACTTTTTACCAATTTCGACAATCTCTAAATCCTTAATTTTATCATCATCAATTACAAATCGAAGCATCGTTCGAACTTGATGGAATCCACTTTTTCCGGCGGCGCCAGGATTCATATGCAATAGATTATTCTTTTTATCAAAAATTACTTTTAAGATATGCGAATGTCCGCAGATGAATAATTTTGGTGGATTCAAAGCCATTTCTTCCCTTATAGCTGGATTATATTTACCGGGATAACCCCCAATATGTGTAATCCAAACAGAAACATTTTCACATAAAAATCGGTTATGTAATGGAAATTCTAATCTTGCTTGTGCGTCATCAATATTCCCGTAAACACAACGCAGCGGTTTCAGTTTTTTTATGGTATCTGTTACATTTAAATCTCCTATATCTCCAGCATGCCAAACTTCATCAGCTTGAGCGACATATTTCAAAATAGTATCATCAATATGACTGTGAGTATCGGAGAGCAAGAGGATTTTTTTCATTCTAAGGTGCTAAGATTCTAAGTTGCTATCCCGAAGCCTCGGGACTGAGATTTTTTCTGCAGTTTCAAAGGTACAAAGGTTTTTCTGTAGAGGCGCACTGCAGTGCGTCTTTCGAACGGTCTTTTTTTATTTTTGAACATAAAAAATCCGATCTGCAGATACAGATCGGATTTTTATCCTAAAAGGTTTTTAAAACCTGTTAGGTATTATTATTCATTCCAACAGGAAATCTAAATATGTTAACGATTACTGTTTCTTAGGATTTTTTAAATCTTTAGAATCTTTAGTATCCATCATTTCCATTAGTTTTAATCCTAATAAACCACTGATCGAACCGTCAGAACCTCCATTACCGGAAATTAAAACATCTGGAATCACTTTGATATTTCCTTTACCAATTTCTTCGGTTACTTTATATCTCGTAAAGTTATCACCGCCCATGGCACTAACTTGCAATTGATAAGATTCTGCAGTCGATTTACCAATTGCCATAATTTTCTCTGCTTCGGCTAAACCAGTTTTTGAGATTCTTTCTGCTTCTGCGCTTGCATTTAATTTAGTTGCTTCTGCCTGTGCTCCTGCTCTCGCTTTTGTTGCTTCGGCTTCTGCATTGGCACGCATTTTTGTAGCTTCTGCTTCGGCATTTACATTCAGTTTTAAACTTGTAGCATCTCCTTCTGCTTTCTTAACGGTTGCATCGGCAGTACGTTGTGCAATTTCAACACTTTGTGAGGCGCGTACAATTTCTTTCTGCATATCAGCAATTGCGGTTTCTTTCTCCATTCCCTGACGCTGTTCCTGCGCCATTCTTTGCGTTTGATAGGTTTTTTGCTCTTCTTCAGCTAATTTTCTATCAGTTAAAGTTTTCATTAATGAATCTGGTGGGACGATATCTCCAATCAAAGTATCAACTGCATTTACATTATATTCGTCAAGAACTAACTTAATGTGATTTTTGGCTGATTCCTGGCGCTCTTTTCTAGTTGATAAGAAAGAGATCACATCACTGTCTTGAGCCGAGTTTCTAAAATAGTTACCAATTGTTGGCTCTAAAACTTGAGAAACCAAGTTGTTCATACTTCCAAAACGGGCAATAACTTTTGGCGCCTCATTTGCCGGAACGTGAATAATTTGCGCCACGTCAAGATTAAATGGAAACCCGTCTTTTGAACGAACGGTAATTGTAGATAAATTTTTATCTAAATCATGCGATTCGCTTCGAGCGTTTGCCCAGTTTAAAACCAAGTTAGTTGTTGGAACTGCTTCAAGTTTTGTTGTATATTTATTCAAGGCATATTTTCCAGGTCCAAGCGGTTCCATCCAAACACCTCGTTGTCCTTTAGAAACAATATTTCCGTGTTTAAAAGTATCGCCGGTCACATCTTGTCCATCTTCTCCTATATAAGAAATCACAACTCCAACGTAACCAATTGGCACATCTGTCATTGGGTTTTGTTCAATCTGAACTCCCCATGTATTAATATAGTATGATCCTGCCAACATAACTTGAGGCTGTAAACCACGATTTCCTCCACTTCCTAAAAACTTGTCGAAATCTTGAAAGTTATTATGGCCTTCAACAAATTTACCAGCAATTTGTCCTTGCGGAATTGGTTCTCCGTCAAGCGCTGTAACGATACCAATCATGTTTTCGTAAATCTTGATTTGATCTGCAATTACGATTTCAAACAAGAAGGTGTTGATACGATACGAACCTGTTGTAATAAAAGCCGTCTGACGTCCTTTTTGTCCTCCGTTGTTCAAGAAAAAAGTAGCATCTTGAAAATTATCACTGTCTACTTTTCGTGCTAAGATTCGTCCGGTTGGAATTTCCTGTCCGTCTTTACTTAAAACCAAACCGATTTTTCCTTCCGGGATAACCGTAAATCCAGTCATATCTATTGAATATTGCCAGATCCACATTCCCCAATATAAACCTGGAGCAAGGGTTTTTGCCTGATAACCTGCCTCACCTTTTGTTGCGATGATACGGCCGTCCGGCAATGATTTGTCTGCGCCAAACAAAACGAATTTTTTAGTAACCAAACCAATTTTATCTTCAGGAACCATTACCATTCCGAAGAAAACGCGCAAAATAAATTTGTAAAAAATGATGGAAAACAATATTAAAATGACCCACCAATAAGAAGTAATTTCATTCATAGTTTTTGATATTTAGATTACAAACATAGGAGAAATATTTCCTATTAAAATGAAATATTTGCAAAATTAACTTTTGACAATTTTTTCTAAAAAATGTTAAAAAAAGGCTCGAATTAAATCGTTGGAATTGTCAATTTCTGACACGATTTTTCACTGGACAAACTATGATTGGTATTTTTGGGTTTAACAGTTTTTGGCAAGGTACAGAGGTACAGAGAGGCAAAGGGAGAGAGGTTTGTTTATCTAGTTTTAAAAAATACAGTGGCACAGAAAATAAATATTTTTCTTTGAAGATTTTTGTGGTTTTACGTAAAAATGGTTACATATCATATAGATAAAAACGTTATCCCGTTATGTTAGACGCACTGCAGTGCGTCTCTACGAATAACATCGCAAAAAAACCTTTGAACCTGTGAACCTTTGTTTCTGTGAACCTAAAAAAGAAAACCTTAGTCCCGAGGCTTCGTGATAGCAACTCAGAATCTTAGCAACTTCAAAAAAACCTTTGTACCTTTGCCTCTCAAAACCTTTGAATCTTTACCTTGAGATATTTTATTCAATTTGCTTATAACGGAACACATTATCACGGCTGGCAGTTTCAGCCGAATGCATCATCTGTTCAGGAAACTTTAAACAAAGCGCTTTCTGTTTTATTAAATAGTACTATAAATGTTATGGGCGCCGGAAGAACTGATACAGGTGTTCATGCACAGGAAATGTACGGCCATTTTGATTTTGAAACGAAAATTGATGTGCCGAATTTAATACATAAATTAAATTCTTATTTACCAAAAGACATTGCGATTTTTAATCTCATTTTAGTAAAAGATGACGCACATTGCCGATTTGACGCTACAAAAAGAACATACGAATACCATATCAATACTGTTAAAAATCCATTTTTAGAGGAATTGAGCTGGTATTTTAATCAAAAATTAGATGTAGCTTTGATGAATGAAGCAGCAAAGATTTTATTGAATCATACCAATTTTCAATGTTTTTCGAAAGTAAATACAGACGTAAATACATTTGATTGCACGATTTTTGAGGCGTATTGGAAACAAGAAAATAATAAGCTGATTTTTACTATTTCAGCGAACCGTTTTTTAAGAAATATGGTACGCTCTATTGTAGGAACCCTAGTCAATATTGGTTTGCATAAAATTTCTTTAGAAGATTTTGAAAATATTATCGCCAGTAAAAGCAGAGAAAAAGCTGGATTTTCTGTTCCGGCGCATGGTTTATATTTAACCAAAATTGATTATGATTATTTATAGCAATAAGCAATAAGCAGCAAGCATTAAGCCAGTTGCTTAAGCATAAAAAAAACAAATGAAAGCAAAAGCATTCGATACCGGATTATTCAAACGAATTTTAACTTATACCAAACCTTATAAATGGCGCTATTACGGCGTTATTCTTTTTGCGGTATCGCTGTCGATTTTTGCAGCACTTCGCCCTTATTTATTAAAAGAAACGGTTGACGGCTATATAAAGACACACGATAAACAAGGTTTATTAATGTATATTGTTTTGATGGGCGGTGTTTTGCTTATGGAAGTTTTCTCCCAATTTTATTTTGTATACTGGGCCAACTGGCTTGGTCAAGATATTGTAAAAGACATTCGAACAAAACTTTTCAAGCATATTTTGAGTTTTAGAATGAAATATTTTGATTTGGTTCCGGTTGGACAATTGGTAACCAGATCAGTTTCTGATATTGAATCGATTGCAAGGATCTTCAGTCAAGGATTGTTCATGATCATAAGTGATTTGATGAAAATGCTGGTGGTTTTAATTTTTATGTTTTACATGAACTGGAAACTGACTTGGATTGTTGTGGTTGCGATGCCGATCTTGGTTTTTATTACCCGAATTTTTCAGCGTAAAATGCAGGTTGCATTTGAAGAAGTTCGTACTCAGATCGCGAATATGAATTCTTTTGTTCAGGAACGCGTTACAGGAATGAAAATCGTTCAGCTTTTTAACCGTGAAAAAATTGAAGCTGAAAACTTTAAAAACATCAATGACAAACATAGAGTTGCTTGGATAAAGACAATTTTATACAACTCGATATTTTTTCCCATTGCTGATATTATTTCGTCTATTACGTTAGGTTTAGTGGTCGTTTACGGTGGATTTAAAATTTTGAACGGCGATCATTTTACCACTTTTGGAGATTTATTTTCATATACAATGTTCATCGGAATGCTTTTTAACCCATTGCGCCAGATTGCAGATAAGTTTAATGAGATGCAATTGGGAATGATTGCAGCCAATCGTGTTTTTGATATTATTGACACACAAGATCATATTCAAGATACTGGAACTCTAGAAGCGCCTATTTTCGATGGAAGCATTGAATTTAAAGCTGTTCGTTTTAGTTATATTCCGGAAGAAGAAGTTATAAAAGGTATTGATTTATCTGTGAATGCCGGACAGACGATTGCGATTGTAGGCTCGACTGGAGCAGGAAAATCGACTATAATTAATTTATTGAATCGTTTTTACGAAATCAACAGCGGTACTATTTTTATTGACGGACATAATATTGAAAATTATACTTTGGCTTCATTAAGAAAACAAATTGCTGTGGTTTTGCAGGATGTATTTCTGTTTGCTGATACGATTTATAATAACATTACTTTGCACAATCCTGAGATTACACGCGAACAAGTGCTAAATGCGGCTAAAAAAATTGGTGTGCATGATTTTATTATGAGCTTGCCTGATAATTATGATTTTGATGTGAAAGAACGCGGTGTAATGTTATCTTCAGGACAACGCCAATTAATCGCATTTTTACGATCATATGTAAGCAATCCCAGTATTTTGATTTTAGATGAAGCAACCTCATCGATAGATACCTATTCAGAAGAATTGATTCAGCGTGCAACAGAAACTATTACAAAAGGAAGAACTTCTATTATTATTGCCCATAGATTGGCGACAATTGTAAATGCAGATAAGATTGTGGTAATGGACAAAGGACTAATTGTTGAACAAGGAACACATCAGGAATTACTCAATAAAACTGATGGCTATTACAAAAACCTATACGATTCGCAATTTTCAGTAGCTAATTAACGCTGCGAAATTTCCTATATCATTTATTTTCAAATTCTTACAAATAATTTAGACATTAAAACTATGATACTTCATTGTATTTTATTTAAAGTAAGCTAACTATAACTTAATACTATTAGTTGCATTCTTACAAATAAATAACTAAGTTTGAAAAATAAATAATCATTTAAAAAAACCATGAAAAAAAAATTACTAATTATCGTTTTATTTTTAGCCTGTTCGGTTAATGCGTTCTCAATGCAAATTTTTGTAAAAACATTGACTGGAAAAACTATAACTCTTGAGGTTGAATGTTCAGATACTATTGATAATATTAAGGCTAAGATACAAGATAAAGAAGGAATTCCCCCTCAATGCCAAAGGTTAATATTTGCAGGAAAACAACTTGAAGACGGAAGAACATTATGTGATTATAATATTTTAAAAGAGAGCACAATACATATGGTTCTTAGCAATCCTTGTCCATAATTCTAATTAATTGTTTCTTAAAGAAAAAGAAAATGACATGGGTTTGAATACCTTTAATAGATTTTAAAACAGTTATTACTTAGGTTTCAAATACAATATAGAATCAAATGACATTCCTAAAAAGTGTGTACATTAAAAACAATAGGGTTCAACTTGAATTAAAGTTGAACCCTATTGTTTTTAAATATAGTTAAAGAAACAGCATTAAAGAGTATAAAACATCACCATCAAAAAGTCGAACTTATTTTAACTGTTCATCTTTAGAAAATGAGCCTATTTTCAGCAGTAAAAAAGAAATTAATAATTTTAAAAATTGGTTAGGTCAATAATTTAATGATCATTTATCTTAAATTTCACTCTTTTTTCAAAAATAAAAAACTACATAATTCACAATTTGTGATTAAAAACCCGATTAAAAACTATCGAAATCGCTTTAAAACGTTAAATTAGCGTTATAGAAATCATAAAATTGATCTTTCATAATCAACAACATAGCGGTAATTTTTTGTTTATTATTTATCTTTGAGAATATAGAAATCAAATGTAAAAGAAAATGCCACAAAATAGATTTTATCCAAACGAACAGTTCAAAGAAATAGAAATAAATGCTTCATTACAATTACGTTATGCCATTTCAAACAGAGGACGCTTAATTAGTTTTACTGATGAAATTGAAAACGGACGTCTCTTAAAAGGCGGTTTAAGTGATGGATATCCAACTTTTAGATTTAAAGTCAAAAAAGACGATAAAATCGTTAACAAATACCTCTTTTTGTACAAATTAGTTGCGCAATATTTTATTCCGAAAGAGTCAGAAGAACAAACTTATGTCCTGCATCTTGACTATAACAGAAGCAACGATGATGTAAGCAATTTACGTTGGGCAACAAAAGCAGAAATGATGGCGCACAGCCGTAAAAGCCCGCGTGTGATTCAGGCAAAAAAAAACCTAATCGAACACAACTTAAAAGCAGACGGAAGAAAATTAACTACTACAAAGGTTATGCTGATCAAGAAAATCTTGTCTCGACCTGAACAAAAAACACGTCTTAAAATGATCGCAAAACAATTTGGCGTTAGCGAAATGCAAATTCGAAGAATTGCAAGCGGAGAAAACTGGGGACACGTTAAGGTTTAATTGTATTTTTTGTAAAATGTAAATAGTAAAATGTGAAATGTGAATCCAAATTGGGTTTCATCTCACATTTTACTTTTTTTATTTCACTTTATAAAGTTGCATTTCACATTTTACAATGAACATTTTACATATCTAAAGTGTATTTTAAAATAAATCCTTAAATTCGCAATCACAAATAACAAAAGAAAAATCGGAAAATGAGTTTCGGAATTAAACTTCATTTTCGGTAATAAATACTAAAAACCAAAAAAATGAAATACGACGTTATTGTTTTAGGAAGTGGCCCTGGCGGATATGTAACAGCTATTAGAGCTTCACAATTAGGCTTTAAAGTAGCTGTAGTTGAAAAAGAAAGCCTTGGTGGTGTATGTTTAAACTGGGGATGTATCCCAACAAAAGCATTATTAAAATCAGCTCAGGTTTTTGATTACTTAAAACACGCTTCTGATTACGGATTGAAAGTTTCTGAATTCGATAAAGATTTCCCAGCAGTGGTTCAAAGAAGCCGCAGTGTTGCTGACGGAATGAGCAAAGGGGTTCAATTCTTAATGAAAAAAAACAAAATTGACGTTATTGAAGGTTTTGGAAAACTAAAACCAGGAAAAAAACTTGACGTTACAGATAAAGACAATAAAGTTACTGAATATAGCGCTGATCACATTATCATCGCAACTGGAGCTCGTTCTCGCGAGTTGCCAAACTTACCTCAGGATGGTGTAAAAGTAATTGGTTACCGTCAGGCAATGACATTGCCAACACAGCCAAAATCTATGATTATTGTAGGTTCTGGAGCAATTGGAGTTGAGTTCGCTCATTTCTACAATTCTATGGGAACTGAAGTTACTATCGTAGAATTCATGCCAAACATTGTTCCTGTTGAGGACGAAGACATTTCAAAACAAATGGAGCGTTCTATGAAAAAAGCAGGAGTTAAAATTATGACTAAAGCTTCTGTTGAAAAAGTTGATACTACTGGAACTGGCATTAAAGCAACGGTAAAAACAGCAAAAGGAGAAGAAATTCTCGAAGCTGACATTGTACTTTCTGCAGTTGGAATTAAAACAAACATCGAAAATATTGGTTTAGAAGAAGTTGGAATTGCTGTTGACAGAGATAAAATCTTAGTAAACACATACAACGCAACTAACATTCCAGGATATTACGCAATTGGAGACGTTACTCCAGGTCAAGCCTTGGCTCACGTGGCTTCTGCCGAAGGAATTAACTGTGTAGAAAAAATTGCTGGTTTACACGTAGACCCAATCGATTACGGAAACGTTCCGGGTTGTACTTATGCAACTCCAGAAATTGCTTCTGTAGGTTTAACTGAAAAACAAGCTAAAGAAAAAGGATACGAATTAAAAATTGGTAAATTCCCATTCTCAGCTTCTGGAAAAGCAAAAGCGGCCGGTGCAGCTGACGGATTCGTAAAAGTAATCTTTGACGCAAAATACGGAGAATGGTTAGGATGCCACATGATTGGTGCTGGTGTTACAGATATGATTGCTGAAGCAGTTGTAGCCCGTAAACTAGAAACTACAGGTCACGAAATCCTTAAATCTATCCATCCTCACCCAACAATGAGCGAGGCTGTTATGGAAGCTGTGGCTGATGCCTACGGCGAAGTAATTCACTTGTAAAAAACATTGTGTTGATGCCTTGCATTGATGCGGTTACATATTATTTTCAATTTAAAAAATCCGATTTGTGAAAGCAAGTCGGATTTTTTTATTTCAACCTAAATCTTATTTCCATAACTTTATCACTAAATAAAAAAGTCATGAAAGAATTACGCATAGTCGAATTTCCATCCAATTTAGGCTTAAAAGAACCACAGCCCGGAAAAGAACCTGGCGTAAAAAAATTACCAGACTGGTTTTGGAAACACAATCTGCACAAAGCTCTTAATACTGAAAACATTATACGGCTTGATGCTCCAAAATATACCAATAGTAAGGATCCAGAAACGAATATTCTCAACGCAAATTCATTAGTACATTATGCCAGAGAACAGGCATATTTAATAAATAATCTGCTTACACAAAATAAATTTCCTTTTGTACTTGGCGGTGATTGCAGTATTCTTCTAGGACCAGCAATTGCTTTAAAACAAAAAGGCAATTACGGCTTGTTTTATCTCGACGGCCACACTGATTTTATGAATGTTTCGCTATCTGAAACTGGAGGAGTTGGCGGCATGGCAGCAACAATAGTAACCGGAAATGGGCATCAAAAATTGACTAATATTCTAAACTTAGCGCCCTATATAAAAGAAGACAATCTTTGGTGCGTAGGCAATCGCGAATACGACGATGAATACGAAAACGAAATCAGAAATTCTTCTGCCACTTATATCAGTCTTTACGAATTAAGAAAACAAGGCATTTTAAATTGTATTGAATCTTTTCTTACTCAAGTTAAAAACAAGAATCTAGACGGCTTCTGGCTACATATCGATGTCGATGTTTTAAACGATTCTATAATGCCATGCGTCGACAGCAGATCGCCCGACGGTCTTACTTACAACGAATTCAATGAGCTTACCTCCTATTTATTTCAAAGCGAAAAACTAAGCGGACTTGATATTACCATTTTAGATCCAGATCTTGACCAAACCGGACAATACACAAAAGATTTTGTAGATAATATAACAGACACTTTCAATACGCATATCTATTTTTAAGTTTAAAATTAGTCTATTAATTTGGGCGTTACCTTCGGCCGGGCTATCCGCTATATCTTTTTGTTTTTAAAGAAAAAACAAAAAGGATACCGCTCCTATCCCTAACGCAAAATCGTTTTCAAAATAAATTCTGTTTTTCAATTTATATTTTGCAATAAAAAACACTAATTTAGTTCATAATTGTATTACCATCAATAAATTAAAGTTTTCTATTATGAACGCATCCGTACAAGATTATAATAATTTACAAACCAGTGCAGACAAAGAAATCTGTGATCAATTAGCTTTTATAATCAATAAAAACTTGCCTGATGCCGAAAATAAAATCTGGCACGCACATCCGGTTTGGTTTTTAGAAGGAAATCCGATTGTGGGTTACAGCAAATTAAAAGGTTCTGTTCGTTTACTATTCTGGAGCGGTCAATCTTTTGATGAAGAAAAACTTTCGAATGAAGGTTCTTTCAAAGCTGCAGAATTTCGTTATACAGATTCTGCGCAAATTGTTAAAGAAGATATAGAACGCTGGATCACAAAAGCAATAGAAATACAATGGGATTATAAAAACATTGTGAAGCGAAAAGGAGTTTTAGAGCGATTAAAATAAAAATATATGATCGGAATATTAGTTGAACTTATCTTTTCTTGGTTATTGCTATACTGGTTTGATAAATCCAACTTCTCTGTTTTAGGATTTAAATTAACCAAAAGCAGGACTTTCAACTTTCTATTCGGATTTTTTACTGCTTCTCTTTTTTGTCTTTTCTACTATTTCTCGACTTCGAGTTTAGCAGATACGCATTACAGTATAAATCAAAATTTTACAACTTTAGATTTTTTAAAAAGTTCGTGGTGGGTTTTAAGTTCAGTATTATTTGAAGAACTTATTTTTAGAGGCGCTTTGCTTTATATTTCTATTAAAAAATTCGGTGTTAAGCGCGCCTGCATTTTTTCTGCAATTGCTTTCGGAATTTATCATTGGTTCACATTTGGCGCATTCGGAAATCCCATTCAAATGGCAATTGTTTTTGCAATGACTGCAATTTGGGGACTTATGTTTGCATTCGCATACGCAAAAACAAAAGCGCTTTACCTCCCAATCGGATTGCATTTAGGATGGAATTTAATAAATACTGTCATCTTCTCTAAAGGCCCGCTCGGTCATCAATACTTAATTATTGACAGCGACCAAAAGTTAGATGGACTTATTTCGCTGTTTTTCTTTGTTTTACAAATAATTGGATTACCAATTTTGACTTATTCATATCTAAAAAAATCCAATAATAGAAATAGGATCAGCAATTAATTCTTCTTTTTAAAAAATCAGTTTTTTTCTGAACTTTAGATTTCAGATAGTAAATAAACATTTTAAATATTAATTGTACTTTAGTTCAACCAAAATCACAATCTAAATCTAAAATCATGATGAGAAAAATTTTACTCATTGCCATTTTCCTTGTCGGAATTACTGCTTTTGCCCAGGAAAATAATTTTAAAATTCCTGATTATAAAGCAATTGAAAAAGCAATTCAAGATAAAAATTCTTCTTATTACTATCCTAAATTAATGGAAAGATTAGTCAAAAATGACACTCTATTAACGCATGATGATTATCGCCATTTGTATTTCGGATATGTTTTTCAGCCCAAATACAATGCTTTTTGGCGATCGCCAGACGAGAAAAAGCTTCACGAATTTTACAACAAAGAGCAATTAGAAACCAAAGATTATGATGAAGTTATAAATTTAATTAATCATTCTTTAAGCGATTTTCCGTTTGATTTAAAACAACTCAATTTTCTAGGTTATGTCTATCACTTAAAAGGCGATGATGATTTGGCACAAAAAACTTCTGTAAAATTTCATAGTATTATAAATGCTATTTTATCTTCTGGAGACGGGCAAAAATGCGAAAGTGGTTTTCATGTGATATTGGTTGATCACGAATATGTACTTTTGAATGTCTTCGAACTCGAAAGCAAATCGCAATCTTTAGTTGGCAATTGTGATTTTTTAAGTTTCGAAAAAGGAAAATATAAAGTAGACGGCATTTTTTTCAATATTGAAAAAATGCTGGAAAATGAAATGAAAGGATTGAAATAAAAGCGCATTAGTTTTAATACAATGAAAATAGTTGAAATCAGAAAAAGTGATTACGAACCATTAAGAACCTTATTCTTAAAAGAAAGGATTAATACTTTTTCTTGGCTTGATCCTTCAGAATTTCAATTAAAAGACTTTGATAGAGACACTAAAAGAGAATTTATTTTAGTTGCTCTTCTTAATAATGTTCCGGTTGGATTTATTTCGATTTGGATGAAAGGCAATTTTATTCACCATTTATACATTGACCAGCAATATCAAGGTCAAGGAATTGGAACTGAATTATTAAAAGCTACAATCGCAAAAACAGGTTTTCCTCTTTCTTTAAAATGTTTAGAAAATAATACCAAAGCTGTTCAGTTTTATTTTAGCAAAGGTTTTGTCGCTAAAGAAAGAGGACAATCTGAGCATGGAGGTTATATTTTGTTTGAGTTAGAAAACAAACTCTCTGTGTAGGATATACTTTTGCAACTATTTGTTATGACAAAAGAATGATTTTGTAAGGAATAAAGATACTTTTAATTAAAAATTAAATCCCATTGAAAAGAAAAGTTTTTCGATCCTTTGAAAAATAGACGTTATCTCTAGCCCCGATAGAAGCGATATCCTTTTTTCTGCTTCTTTAGCAGAAAAAAGATTTAGCGGATAGCGGGACGGGACATTGAATTGAAAACGATACCATTTGCTCCTAAAAAAAACGCTCTTCAAATTTTATCTGAAGAGCGTTTTTTTTTAATTAACTAAGAAAAGTGAATTGCTGAATAAAAGAATTCCGTTTTCCCAAAAACCTCTAAAAAGCGGATTATCCATCATATAAATTACACTTCCGTCGCCTCTTCTATCGACTGCAAAACTTACCGTTTCGTTTAGTTTTTTCTTGATGTTATTGCCCACAAAACCATAACTTACATAATCTTTTGGAATATAAGCCACGTTAATAGCACTCTTTAAAAGAGAAAAAGATCGCTCGTTGCTTTTAAGACTGAAATAACTATTTCCTAAGCCAAAAGCCATCGGATACGTTTTATCTAATTTATTTTCGATAATCGCACCCGGAATCGACCCTGAAATTTCTCTTCTCTCTGAACCTTCAAAATCTAAAAAGCGTTTTTTAAGTTCAATTTCCTTTTCTTCTTTCTCCGATTTTTCTTTGTCTTCTTTGCTTGCAAATAAACTCAAAGCGTAGCCTTCGCGATCCTGAAATAAAGAAATAGCACTGCTCATAGCAATTACTTTTCCGCCGTTTTTAATCCATTCGTCAATTTGCTTTTTTTGATCGTCTGAAAAATCATAAGAACCGTCAGAAAGAATTAATGTATTGTAATTATACAATTTAACTCGGCTAAAATTAGCCGTTTCAACAATACTTACCGGATAGCTTATTGTTTCGTCTAAATAATACCAAGTTGCGCCAAATTCGGTCGAAACCACACCTTTTCCGGATAACATTAAGATTTTTGGAGCTTTCAGCAAAACGAAATTCTCACCTCCTATATCTTTAGAATTGGTTGAAAATCCTGTGGTTATAAAACTATAATCAGTTTTTATTTTGATGATTTCGCTTACTGTTTTTTCAAAATCGGCTATTTTGGGATTATCGGCTCGGCTGATAATTAAACCGCCTGGTTCTATTGTAATGGTTCCAAAAACCGCTTTTTTCATAGCCGAACGTACTTTTACTCCCGCCTGATGCAATAATGAAACCACTTGCGCCGAAGTTCTATTGTTCCAAGGCACATAAAATGCGTAAACACTTGCCGGAACTGTTTTCTCAGCAGTTTCAATTTTGGCTTTTGTTTTTATCTGAACACTGTTTTTAACTGCATATGCTTCTACTCCATACGCCAACGGCAAAGCCCAAGCCGTAATATCATAGGACAAACTATCATTTAATTTTTGATTTGGTTCAAATAAAACCTGCGCCAGTACAGATCTTGGCTGATCTGCTCTTATGATCAAATCATTCGGTTCGATTTTAAAACTTTCTGTTTTTTTATTTTGATAATGAAATCCAGATGCAGTTCCTGACGCATCAGCATAACTGTATTCGATGTCGTTTTTCTTTAGCAATTCTGCCATTTGTTCCAATTTAGGATTGCTTTTTAAAACGTAAGTATTGTAAATCCCTTTTGCTTTTTTTCGCGCATTGGAATGAAAATCTCTAAAACCTTTCAATAAAACATCTTTCTGAGAAGCAGCACTTTCTACAACCGTTAAGACTGCTGTGGCGTGATGTGTTAATCTGTCTTTTATAGTCACATTTGCCCCGTTTTCCATGGTAACTTCTCGGCCAGCGCCTATTCCGCCCTGCTCTAATGTTAATCCGACAGCACCATTATACGTTGGATAAGTGTCGCCATAACTCGGATAAAACAAATCAAATCGTTCTCTAGTATTGTACATCCAATTTTGTTTGTCGAATTTCTGAGAGATATTTTTTCCTAAGACGTTATGAAAATCCTTTTGATATTGCTCGATAAATTCATGCAGCGGTTCTGCTGCGGGCGGAAAAAAGTAAGGCGAATTATAGCTCATTTCGTGCACATCTGTATGAACCTGAGGCATCCATTGATTATATAATTTAATACGCTGCTGTGATTCAACTTGCGTTTGCCAAGCCCAATCTCTATTCAAATCAAAAAGGTAGTGATTGTATCTTCCTCCTGGCCAAACTTCCATATGCTCTCTGTCGTATAAGCCGGGGTGATTTTTTTTGCCTGTTATTTCTCTAAGCCAATTTCCGTAACGCGAATAGCCGTCAGGATTTATACACGGATCAAGAATTACAACAGTATTTTTCAGCCATTGTTTCGTTGCTTCGTTCGACGGATTCAAAAGTTCGTACGCAACAGTCAAGGCACTTTCGGTTCCGGCAAATTCATTTCCGTGAACATTAAAACTCAGCCAAACGATAATTTTATCATCTGCAGAAGCGGTTTTGCTGTCCGACAATCCTATCGAAGCTAAATTGTTGTTTCTGATTTGTTCCAGATTTGCTAAATTTTCTGGAGTCGAAATATAGTAAACATTCAAGTCACGCTGTTCGTTTGTTGCCCCGTATTTTTGTTTTTTGATGTATTGAGACTGTTCTGTCAGATACTTAAAATAATCTTCGACCTGATGATAGTAACTAATTTGTTTTCCGTAATTCGGAATAAATTCTGATGGTGTTTTTAATTGTGCAAAAACAGAAAAAGAGGCGGTCAACAATAGTACTGCGGCGCAAAATGTTTTCTTCATAATTTGGATTAAATTTCTTGATGGCTAAAAATAAGGATTTACTTTATACTAATCTAAAAATCGAAATAAATATTACCATTTTAAACAAAAGATTGCATTATTGTTTTATAAGTCAACTATTACCAAAACAATCTTTAATATGGTTTTAATTTGTATTTTCGTTTAACAAAACAAAAGCACTATGGACAATTCTTTAAAGGAAATAGTTTGGCGCCAATTTGCAGGAAGTATTGATATGCTCAAAAATGCTGTTGACCTTTGTCCAGAATCACTTTGGGACACTGAAATACTATTTGGCTACAACGCTTTTCATACATTATTCTTTTTAGATTATTATTTAACTCTTGAACCCGAGGGTTTTGAACCGCCTGCACCATTTTCGCTTTCAGAATTTGAAGACAGAATGCCTGAAAGGATTTACACTAAAGAAGAGGTTTTGATTTATTTAGAATTCGGACGCGAGAAATTACGCCGCCTTCTTGCAGAAATGACTGATGAAATTTATAATAGCAATTGGGAAAACGAATCGAAAACCATGCGTTATAATGTTATCGAAATATTGCTTTATAATATGCGTCACGTACAGCATCATACCGCTCAGCTGAATTTATTGCTGCGTCAAAATATTGATAACGCTCCAGAATGGGTTTATGAGGCTGAAGATGGTCTTTATTAAATTATTATTGTCATGAATATTTTAATTGTTTATAACAATGTGAAAGAGATTAAACTAATTTTACTTAGATCGAGTACGGATTTTTACAGACTTAAAGATTTGTACAGAATGTTTTTAATTAAAAATTATACACTCCATTTATTATATGAATATTAAAAAAATTAAAGTCTATCACATCTTCTGGATCGTTGCTGTTATAATGTTGATAATCGGGCTATTTAATCCTGATAGTACAGTAGATATTAATGTTCATGATACTTATTTTGTTATAGCTAATTATCATTTAGCTATCGTTTTATTTTTATTCTACACTTTAAACGGTCTTGGGTATTGGCTGGTTCAGTACGTTTTCAAAAAACACTTGATAAAACTGTTAACTATAATTCATTCCGTTATTTTACTCGGAAGTTTTCTTTTATATTGGATTGTTTTCTTTTATAATCCTCGAACCTACACGAATACTAATTTTCCTCTATTAGATGATTATCAAAGTATAAATGTAGTTTTAGTGAGTGAGATTTTATTAATTCTTTTTATTGCAACCCCAATTTATATTATTAATGTATTGATTGGGATTTTTAGGAGAGACAAGTTAAATAAATTTTAACCGGAAAGACGCAAAGGTATTCGCGAAATTCATGATGAAAAAAAACAATCCGCGCAAACCTTTTTAAATCCGTACAACCGGCATACCTTCAAAATCTGTCTGAAACAACCCTCAAAATTGTCCTTTATCAACCCTAAAATATTGATTTTCAAATAGTAAATTTGTCACTCTAATTTATAAATCAAACAAAATGAGTGCAAAAGATTTCACCACAACTATATTAGTAGATCAGACTCCACAAGAAGTTTTTAATGCCGTTGCCAATGTTCGTGGCTGGTGGTCAGAAGAAATTGAAGGGAATTCGGCTAAACTGAATGACGAATTTGAGTATCATTATGAAGATGTTCACCGCTGTAAAATAAAATTAACTGAGGTAATTCCGAATCAGAAAATTGTTTGGCTGGTTGAAAAAAACTATTTCAAATTTACAGAAGACAAAACTGAGTGGACTGGAACAAAACCTACTTTTGAAATTTCCGAAAAAGACGGAAAAACAGCACTTCGTTTCACTCATTTTGGATTAGTTCCAGATTACGAATGCTTTGAAATCTGCCGAGATGCCTGGACAAATTATATTCAGAATAGTCTTCAAAAACTGATAACAACCGGAAAAGGAGAACCAAATGCCACGGGAAAACCTCAAACAGAAAATGAAAAGAAATTATCTGAAAACTAAAATTACCCACAGATTAATAATTAAAATGATAAAAAAATAAGAACTCATATTCTCCTATTTGGCAAAAAATTAGAATCTTAGCAACTGATTTTAGACTAAGACAATAGTAGATTTGGCTAAATCTATTCGTTTGTTGTTGCGCAACTTTGTAACATCAAAAAATAGAACGATGAAAATTATACTTACAGGTTCTTTAGGGAACATCAGCCAACCTTTAGCCCATATATTGGTACAAAAAGGACACAACATTTCGATCATCAGCAGTAAAGCTGAAAATCAAGACGAAATTGAAAAATTAGGCGCAAAAGCAGTAATTGGATCTGTAGAAGATGCAATATTCTTAACGAATGCTTTTACCGGAGCCGATGCAGTTTATTGTATGATTCCGCGTGCGAATTATTTCGATCCGAATCTTGATTTAGACGCTTTTACTAGAAATATCGGGAATAATTATGCCGAAGCCATTTCAAAATCGGGTGTGAAACGTGTGGTTTTCTTGAGCAGTATTGGTGCACATTTAAAACAAAACTCAGGTATTATTCAGCGCTATAATGAAATCGAAGGTGTTTTAAACCAACTTTCAGATGTTGCGATTACCTATATGCGCCCAACTTCTTTTTATTATAATTTACTGGCTTATATTCCAGCGATAAAAAATCAAGGTTTTATCAGCGCAAATTATGGTGGCGAAGAGTTGATTCCGTGGGTTTCTCCAAATGATATCGCAAGCGCCATTGCAGAAGAATTGACAACACCGCTTGATGGGAAAAAAGTTCGTTACGTTGCAAGCGAAGAAGTTAACGGAAATGAAACAGCACGTATTTTAGGCGAAGCGATTGGAAAACCAGATTTAAAATGGAAGTTAATAAGCGATGAAGAAGTCCTTAACGGATTGATTTTTGTGGGTATGCAGCCTAAAATTGCGGCAGGTTTAGTCGAAATGTACGCCGGACTTTACAACGGCTTATTAGGAGAAGATTATTACCGCAACAGACCAGCCGAAATGGGAAAAGTAAAACTGGCAGATTATGCAAAAGAATTTGCTTCAATTTATAATCAGAAATAAGTACCTTAGGCCATGGCAAATCAGCAACCGCATCGAATAAAAAGTATAAGCGAATTTCATGAATTTAGAGATTTGCCTAAACCGCAGCATCCGTTAATCAGTGTTTATAATTTTGATGATATTAAATACCTGAATGCGGAAGAACCTAAAAGTTTGATGCTGGATTTTTATTCTATTGCAATTAAAAGAAATGCCAATGCAAAAATGCGTTACGGCCAGCAGGAATATGATTTTAAAGAAGGTGTTTTGCTATTTATTGCGCCCGGTCAGGTTTTTTCTATTGAAGGAAATGCAGCACTAAAACATACAGGATGGTCATTATTGATCCATCCTGATTTTTTGTGGAATACTCCGCTTGCACAAAAAATAAAACAATACGAATATTTTGAATATTCTGTTCACGAGGCATTGCATCTTTCTGATAAAGAAGAGAATATGCTTATTAATATCGTCAAAAACATTCAGCAGGAATATCAGTCTAATATAGATAAATTCAGCCAAGACGTTATTATTGCCCAAATCGAATTGTTTCTTACTTACGCTGAACGTTTTTATAACCGTCAATTCATTACTCGAAAAATAAGCAATCATCAAATTCTGGCACGCTTAGAAAAACTGCTTGGTGATTATTTCGGCAGCGATTCTCTGGCTAAAAAAGGTTTGCCTACAGTTCATTATATTGCTGAAAGTTTAAATGTTTCTCCTAATTATTTAAGCAGTTTATTAAAGCTGCACACCGGACAAAGTACACAACAGCACATACACGATAAATTGATCGAAAAAGCAAAAGAAAAACTTTCGACAACAAATTTGTCAATAAGTGAAATTGCTTTTGAATTGGGTTTTGAGCATCAGCAGTCTTTCAGCAAATTATTCAAAACCAAAACAAATTTTTCTCCTTTAGAATTCAGACAATCTTTTAATTAAGAATAATGGAAAAATTCAACAACAAAAAACCAGCCAAAATGTGCTACGAACATATTGGCGGCAAATTGGGACAGCTTCTTATGAAAAATTTTGCAGATAAAGCATGGATTGCCAAAAACAAACCAACAGACAAGCACTTTTATATAACTGATTTAGGTCAAAAAGAATTGGAAAAACTGGGAATTGACGTTTCTAAAATTAAATCAGAGGAATTCTAAAACTTTTCAGCTTCCCTCATTTTTCCTTGAAAACATACTTCTAAATTTCATAACTTAGTTATCTTTTTATCCTTAAAATTATGACTAAGAAATATATAGCCCAAGACTTTTTAAAACTCGCTGCAAAAGGACATTCTCACGAAGCGTTCCGACTTTACATTGGCGAGAATTTCAAGCATCATAATGCTTATTTTAAAGGAGATGCTCAGACGCTGATGCTGGCAATGGAAGAATCATCACGAAAAAATCCGAATAAAACTTTTGAAATTCATCATGCTTTAAGAGATGGAGATTTGGTTGCAGTTCATTCGCATGTAAAACAAAATTCAAATGACTTGGGCGCTGCCGTCGTTCATATTTTTAGGTTTGAAGCAGATAAAATAGTAGAACTTTGGGATTTAGGACAACCAATTCCTGCTGAAAAAATTAACGAAAACGGAATGTTTTGATTTTTAACCGCAAAGTACGCTAAGATTTTTTTTACATCGCTTTATAACTAGAACACAAAGTTCGCAAAGCTTTGTGTTGATCAAGCTTTGCGAGCTTTGTGTCGTTGTTAAACATACTGCTACATAAAAATCTTAGCGTGCTTTGCGGTAAATTTATCTCCTTTTAACCTGAACCTTAAACAAAAAACAACTTTACAAAATGAACGCTACTTTTAGAATTTGCTCTTTATTATTTTTCCTTTTCCTGTTTTCAAACTGCAATTCATTCGCTCAGAAAAAAGACGACTATTCAGCTAAAATCGACAGCTTGATTCAAAACACAAAAAATCCAGTATTTAATGGCGTGGTTTTGATTTCGAAAAACGGAAAAACATTATATTCTAAAGCGTATGGTTTTGCTAATTTTGAAACTAAAAAACCTCTAAAATTAGACAGTCAATTTGAGATTATGTCGAACAGCAAACAAATTGCTGCGGTTTTGATTTTGCTGGAAGCAGAAAAAGGTAAAATCGATTTGAATGCGCCAATAAAAAAATACCTGCCAGAACTCAAACAAAGCTGGGCAGATTCTGTAACTGTTCATCAGCTTTTAAATCATACACACGGAATTGTCGATTTGCAGAAGCCGCTTGCTTTTAAACCCGGAACCGATTTTAAATACGGAAATTTAAGTTTTAATCTTCTGGGCAAAATAGTAGAATTCAGCACCAAAAAAAGGTATGCTGAAGCAGCTGAAGCTCTTTTTAAGAAATTAAAAATGAACCATACTTTTTGCTATTCAAAAGACAAAGCACAAAATATAGCGACCGGATATATTAATACAAAAAATATTTTAGATCCAAAAAATTCATCACAGATTACACCAGAAAGTTTTGGTGCAGATGGCATTATTTCTACTGTTTCAGATTTAGCCATTTGGAATAATAATCTTCATAAAGGGAAAATTCTGAAACCGGCATTCTACAATCAAATGGTTAAAAATACAGTTTTGTCGCAACACAATTTCTTTGGAAAAGAAAAAGACGGTTATGGTTATGGCATAAGAACTATTGAAAAAGAAACTGTAAAATATGTTGGGCACACCGGTTTGGGCGACGGATTTTCTTCTGTAAATTTGTATTTTCCTAATAGCGATATCAGTTTGATTGTTTTAGAAAATGAGATGAATGAAAGTTCTGATTTGTTTTATATTTCTGAATTCAAAATCAAAACCATTTTATTGAAAAGCGATCTACTTAATTCAAAATAAAATACGATGGCAAAAAATAAAACCACAGAAACAGAAAGCAGTGTTGTTGATTTTATAAATACTGTTGAGGATGAAATTAAAAGAAATGATGCTTTCGAACTGATTAAAATAATGCAAAATACAACCGGGTTTGAAGCTAAAATGTGGGGACCGAGTATTATTGGTTTTGGCAGTTATCATTACAAATATGAAAGCGGACATGAGGGTGATGCGCCGCTTGCTGGATTTTCTCCTAGAAAAGCGGCTATTTCGCTTTACGTATATCTTACTCCTGAAAATAGAGAAGAATTACTTTCTAAATTAGGCAAACACAAATCGGCAAAAGGCTGTATTTACATCAAAAAACTAATTGACATTGATGCTGAAATTCTCAAAAAAATGGTTTTGCTTTCTGTACAAAATTTAAATAAATTGTATCCTTCAAATTAAATTGTGACCGTCACAAAAAAATAAAATACCACACAAAAAAATCATGATCTTAATAATATCTATTCTTCTATTATCTGTTATTTTTTACTTTTTATTACATCCAAGATTTGGAAAAAAACCTTCTGGAGAAAGATTGGCTTTAATACAAAAATCGCCTCAGTATAAAAACGGAAAATTCGAAAACGAAAACTTTACGCCTGAACTTGCAGAAGGTTATGGTTATTTTGATATTTTAAAACAATTTTTCTTTAAGAAAGTAGATCGCAAAATTCCGACTGATATTATTCCGTCTGTAAAAACCAATTTATTAGAAATTCCGTTAGAGCAGGATATTCTGGTTTGGTTTGGGCATTCTTCTTATTACATTCAGCTTGAAGGCAAACGTTTTCTAATAGATCCTGTTTTTAGCGGCAACGCCTCTCCTATTTACGGAACAACAAAAGCATTTAAGGGAACTGATATTTACACAGCCGATGATTTTCCAGAAATTGATTATTTATTGATGACGCACGACCATTATGATCATCTAGATTATAAAACGATTATGCAGTTGAAACCAAAAATAAAAAAGGTAATCACAGCACTTGGTGTTGGTTCACATTTTGAATTTTGGGGTTTTCCTGTCGAAAATATTATCGAAAAAGACTGGCACGAAAAAATAGAATTAGATCAAAATTTAACGCTTTATACTACTCCATCTAGGCATTTTTCTGGAAGAAGCATTAAGCGATGCAACACGCTTTGGACTTCGTTTGTTTTAGAAACCAAAGATTTTAAAATGTATTTGGGAGGCGACAGCGGTTATGATTCTCACTATGCAGCAATCGGCGAAAAGTTTGGACCTTTTGACATTGCACTAATCGACAATGGTCAATATAATCCGGCATGGAAATACATTCATAATCTGCCAGAAGATGTCATAAAAGCAATGAAAGATTTGAAAGCAAAAAGAGTATTTCCGGTTCATTCGTCTAAGTTTGCATTGGCTCTTCATGCTTGGGATGAACCGCTTATAAAAGTAACCGAATTGAATTCCAATTCAGAAAACCCAATTCCGTTAATTACTCCTAGAATTGGAGAATTGGTAGAACTTAAAAATGAGAATCAGGAATTTCAGCAATGGTGGAAAGGGATTAGATAAATTTTAGATTGAAACCCAAACTAAAAAACACTTGGTTTTGTCATTTCGACCAAAGGGAGAAATCACACACTTAACTCAACAAAGACTGGCGATTTTCTGTGCAAAATATCTTGTGTGATTTCTCCCTTTGGTCGAAATGACATACTTTGCGTAAAATGAATCAAAACATGAAACATGAAACAAAAAATAAACTTCTTAGCAATTGCTTTTTTATTAACATGCAGCGTATTTTCTCAAAATACATATGTGTTTTTGGGATCGTATAATAAAGATGTTACAGCAGAATCAATTCAGGTTTATCAATTGGATACGTTAAGCGGAAAATTGACAAAAATAACAGCGGCAAAAAATGTCATTAATCCATCTTATTTGACCTTGTCTCCCAACGGAAAATTTCTTTACGCCTGTACAGAAACCAAAACGCCGAACGCAGGAAGTGTGAGCAGTTTTGAATTTAATCCTGAAAATAAATCGCTGACTTTTTTAAATAAACAAAGCAGTGGTGGAGAAAATCCGGTTTATGTTTCGGTTCACAAAAACGGAAAATGGCTCGTAAATGCAAATTATACAGAAGGAAGTGTTTCCGTTCATCCGCTTTTAGAAAATGGAAAAATCGATTCGCTTGCGCAGAATTTTCAATACAGCGACGGAAGCGTTCATAAAGAGCGCCAAACTCGTTCGCATGTGCATTCTGCAGTTTTTTCGCCTCAAAATGATTATATCTTTTTACCTGATTTAGGCGCAGATAAAATTCGGTGTTATGGTTTTGACGAAACACAAAAACAGCCTTTAATCGAAACAAAAAATCCGTTTTTAAAAACCGACTTAGAAGCCGGGCCAAGACATTTTACTTTTCATCCCAATCAAAAATTCGGGTATTGTATTGAAGAAATGGCAGGCGCGATAAGTGTTTACGAATATGTAAACGGAACTTTAAAAAAGATACAGCGAATCAATGCACATCCTGATAAAATAAAAGAAGGTTTTGAGAGTTCTGATATACATATTTCGCCTGACGGAAAATTTCTATACGCCACAAACCGAGGTAAAGAAAACAATATTGCCATTTTCTCTATTGACGAAAATGGCCTTTTGAAAAATATTGGTTATCAATCGACTTTAGGAAAACATCCTCGAATTTTTGCCATTGATGAAAGCGGCAAGTTTTTGGTTGCGTCGAATGTTCTCACTGGGAATGTGATTGTTTTTAAAAGAGATCCCAAAACGGGATTACTAAAGAAAGTTGGTAAAGAAATTAAAATGGAAAATGTTTCGTGTGTGCAGATTAAACGGATTTAAAATTGTTTTGCCATCCCGAGGAACAAGGGATCACACTAGTTTATCGACAAAAATTGGCGAATTACAGACTGGAATTCTTGTGTGATTCTTCGTTCCTCAGAATGACATACTCTACGAGTAATCTCAATTAAAAAACTAACTATAAAAACATAAAAATGACACCACTATATTTCAACTTACAACCCGATTTTTTAGAAGATGAAATCGTAAAATTAATTCCTTTAGAAGAAAGTCATTTTGAAGAGCTGTTCAAAGTTGCTTCAGATCCTTTAATTTGGGAACAGCATCCTGCAAAAGACAGAAGTAACAGAGAAGGTTTTAAAACTTTCTTTGAAGCAGGAATAAATTCTAAAGGCGCTTTTTTAATTTTACATAAACAAACCAATGAAATTATAGGAACTACCCGTTATTACGATTATAAACCAGAAAACTCGAGTATTGCGATTGGATATACTTTCTTAGCAAGAAAATTTTGGGGCGGACCTTATAATAAATCCTGTAAAAAATTATTGATTGATTATGCTTTTCAACATGTAAACTCTATAATATTTCATGTTGGAGCAGAAAATTTCCGTTCTCAGAAAGCCGTTTTAAAATTGGGAGCACAAAAAACGAATACAATGGTAGTTGTTAATAATGGGATAAATTTACCCCACTTTGAATATGAACTGAAGAAGCGTAATGAATTATAAGTTATGAGTTAGAAGTTAGAAGTTAGAAGTTAGAAGTTAGAAGTTAGAAGTTAGAAATCAAACTAGAGTCATCCGTTAATTATTGTGGCGTTTAAGCCAAACTCACAGCTTATAACCCACTACTCATAATTCAAAACCTCATAACCCATAACTCTTAACCCTTAACCCACAACCCACAACCCATAACTCCAAAAAAAATGAAAAGAATTACAGTTTTCTGTGCCTCAAGTTTTGGTACTGATAAAATTTACGAAGAACAAGCAATTGCGCTGGGTAAAACTTTAGCCCAGCAAAACATAGAATTAGTATATGGAGGCGCAAATGTTGGTCTTATGGGCGCTGTTGCAGATGGAACTTTAAACGCAGGCGGAAAAGTTATTGGCGTTCTTCCTAACTTCTTAAGATCGAAAGAAATTGCGCATCTTGGTTTAACCGAATTGGTTTTGGTCGAAAGCATGCACGAAAGAAAAACTAAAATGAGTGATTTGTGCGATGGTGTTATTGCGCTTCCCGGCGGTTTTGGAACTCTTGAAGAGCTTTTCGAAATGCTGACTTGGGCACAATTAGGCTTGCACAAAAAACCAATTGCTATTTTAAACATTAATGGTTTTTACGACTCTTTGATTGAATTGACAGAAGTTATGGTGGAGAAAGGCTTGCTGAAAGATGCCAATCAAAAAATGCTTTTGGTAAGCGACAATATTGATGATTTGCTGGAACAAATGAAAAATTATGTTCCGCCAACTGTTGGAAAATGGATTGACAGTAAGAAGTTATGAATTGTAAATTTTGAATTGTGAGTGTTAAATTGAAATTTAAATCATGATTTCAGAATTAAACAATTAGAGTTATATTTACATTTCACTTCTAACTTTTAAATCTTACTAAAATGAAAGTAGAAAACAACCACTTTGCAAAAGCTGAAATGCTGATTAGAAAACCCGTTTCAGAAGTTTTTCAGGCTTTTATTAATCCGGAAATTACTAGTAAATTTTGGTTTACAAAAGGCTCCGGAAAATTAGAACAAGACACTACAACCGAATGGACTTGGGAAATGTATGGTTTTTCATTAACCGTAACCACTCATGTTCTGCAGGAAAATAAAAAAATTGTAATCGAATGGGGAAATCCTGATGAAACTACAATCGTCGAATGGGTATTTCATCCGTTAAACGAAAATGAAACTTTTGTGAGTATTACAAATTCAGGCTTAAAAGGAGATTCAGATAAAATAATTGATCAAGTTCGAAATTCGACTGAAGGTTTTACATTGGTTTTAGCGGGTGCAAAAGCGTATTTAGAACATAAAATTCAGCTGAATTTGGTTTTAGATCGATTCCCGAAAGGACTTGCTTAAAAAAGTTTCAGGTTTCAAGTTTTTTTAGTTTCAAGTTCTGTACGCAACATGAAACTTGAAACCTGAAACTTGAAACAAAAAAACCAAACCTCATGGAAATAAAAAAACCTGAAAACATAGACGAATACATTGGCGGATTTCCCAATGAAGTTCAGGAAATTTTGGAGAAAGTTCGAATGACGATTCAAAAAGCTGCGCCAGAAGCCAAAGAAAAAATCAGTTATTCGATGCCGGCTTTTGAACAGAATGGGATTGTAGTTTATTTTGCTGCTTTTAAAAATCATGTTGGCTTGTATGCTTTGCCGAGTGGTCACGAAGCTTTTCAGGAGGAGCTTTCACAATATAAATCCGGAAAAGGTTCTGTACAATTTCCTTTAAATAAACCAATGCCTTTTGACTTGATTACTAAAATTGTAAAATTTAGAGTAAAAGAAAATCTAGAAAAAGCAAAAAAGAAATAACTCTAAATGAATTTAAAAGACCATTATACTCAACTTTATAAAAAGTCTTCCGAAGCTATTTTAGAGGGAGATTACAAATTAGACACGCATATTACCGACACTTCTGATTCGCGATTCGGACTTACTTTATTGATTCGGCCTTCGAAAGAAATAAAAGATAATATTCAAACCTTTTTAGCCGAATTAAATGCAATTGATGCAAGACAATATTATTATCCTGATGCTGATTTTCATATTACAGTAATGTCTATTATTTCGTGTTATGCAGGTTTTACTTTAGATAAAATAAATATTGAAGAGTATATCGAAATTATTCAAAAAAGTTTGGTTGAAGTAGATGAAATCAAAATCAAATTTTGGGGCGTAACAGCTTCAAATGATGCCATAATGATTCAAGGTTTTCCTGCTGACGAAACGTTGAATATTTTGCGAAACACACTTCGGGAGAACTTCAAAAAATCGAATTTAGAACAAAGTATCGACAGCCGATATGCAATTGCAACAGCACATTCTACAATAATGCGTTTTCAGGAAAAACTTCAAAATCCTGAAAAATTACTAGATGTTGTTGAAAAATTCCGTGATTATGATTTCGGAGAATTTACCGTTGAGAAATTAGAATTAGTTTATAACGATTGGTATCAGCGAAAAGAAAACACAGTTAATTTATGTGATTTTTATTTAAAATAAAATTATTTAAACTTTCCGAAATGCCACAAAATACCCGACGGATCATGCAGAAAACATTCGCTTCCCCAATCTAAATATTGAATCGGAACTAATTTTGCAGTTGGATATTTTTCAGTTAAATTCAAATCTAAAAGTCTTGCATAATAACTTTCTACATCTTCAACTTCCAAAAAAACCATGGTGTTGTCAATCCATTCTTTCGCATAATAATCTTGAAGATAAAAAGCGATTTCTTCTCTTTTAAAAACCGAAAAATTAGGCCCTAAAATTATTTCTTCAAACCCCAAATCTTTATAAAAATTTCTTGAGATTTCGAAATCTTTAGATCCTATAAATGGCCGTATTGATTTTATCTTGTTGCTCATATTAATATCGTTATTTAATTTTACTTACGAAAACCATTCAAGTCCTTTATCAAGTTTAATAAGGAAATCTGTAAATGAAGTTCCTATTTCAACATGATATTTCGAATTTAAATCGATAAAAGGTGAAAGTATAATTTTTACATTATTCTTATTTGAATCAATTTCAATTCCAATAAATTCACCGCTTCCATTTGTACCAATTCCAATAGTTGCAGTTAATTCTTCAACAATTTTATAACTTTTATTAGCTTCAATAATTTCTTCTAAACTCCAAAGTTTTATAAACTCAACACCAATAAACTGGTCAATGCCAAAATAATTTTCAAGATAAAATACATAATCTTCGGGAAGTTTTAAATTAGAATAATATTCAACATCTGAAACTTCAACCAAAGCATTTATATCTCTTTTAGGAAAACTATATTTTTTAAATATCTCTTGTAGATTTTCCTTCATAATTAATATTTTCTCTATCCCTTATTAAAAATATTCCCCAAACCTCTACCAAGCTGCTCGATCGCTTCAAGACCTTTTTTCAATGGCGTTGCGGTAAAATCTTCATACGCATCCATAGAAGTTACTTTATTATCGTCTTGCGGATAAACTAAAATCAAATTATTGTCATTGAACGATTTTTCAAATTTTGACGGCAATCTGTCAAATATAGACTGATATGAAACAGAACCTTTTCGAGACAAGTTAAAAACAATTAAATCTGTTGGTTTTATTTCATCAGAAATAGATTCAAAATCATCCCAATCCATTATGCTTTTAAAACCTAATTTAGCATTCAATTTCAAATTATTGGCAATTTGCAAAATCGTTTGATGCGTTTTATACTCGGCATAAATGACAATCGGAACACTTAATTCTTGAGACAATCGACAAATTTTTTGCAGTAAAAGCTGAAACCCTTTTCCTCTCTCAGAAAAAGGCGGACAAATGAAAACCAATCTTTTTTCTTCTATAAATGTTTTTTGAAAACGGCAGATAAATAAACTTTTATCTACATTATTAATTATTGAATCTACATTTTCTCCAAAGATTTTATCTAAAAAACCAGTTTTTCTCGGCCAGCCTACAATTACAATATCCGACATTATTTCTTTAGAAGTTCGCGCAATTCCGCTCGCAGGATTATGGTCAATTCTGGCGATTGTATTAATCTTAACTTCTGAAGCAGAACCTTGAATTACGAATTTGTCAACCGCTTTTCGGTATTTCAAAATATTTTTCTCCGCCTGATCGTTATTCGGAACAATTGTTAAAAGTGTTACGGGATTCGATGATTTTTTGTCTTTAATTAAAAGTGCAAAATCTAAAAGACTTGACGTTGCAGATGTTTTTGCCAGCGGAATCAAAATATGTTCGTCTAAAATCTGGTCTTTATGAGCATCTTCATTTAAAATTTCTTCCTCGCAGATTGCAATTTTTTTCGCCGCCTTTTCAGTCGCAAAAGAGGCTACAATACAAGTAATTAAAATTAGAATAATAGTTCCGTTTAAGATATTTTCGTCTAAAATCTTCGCTTTAAATCCAACTAAAATAACGGCTAAAGTTGCGGCGGCGTGCGCACTGCTCAATCCAAAAATAAGCTGTCTCTCTGTTTTTGTATATTTAAAAACAATTTGGGTAAAAAAGGCCGCAATCCATTTTCCGAAAATAGCTACAACACTCAATGTTCCGGCCACAATAAGTGCTGTTGGTCCGCTTAAAATTACGCTGATATCAACGAGCATTCCAACAGAAATCAAGAAAAACGGAATAAACAATGAATTCCCGATAAACTCAATTCTGTTCATCAAAGCAGACGATTGCGGAATTAAAGGATTTAGCGCTAAACCGGCAACGAACGCACCAATAATAGGTTCAACTCCTGCCACTTCGGCCAAAAATGCCGCGAAAAAAACTACTGAAAGTACAAAAATATAATGCGCATGTTTTTCACTTTCCAATTTCTTAAAAAACCATTTGGCAATTCTCGGAATAACCAAAAACATGATGGCTGAAAAAATAGCCAATGAAACACCTAATTTGATCCAAAAAGCCTGATTTAGATTCCCTTGACTGCTTCCCATAATCACCGCTAAAATAATCAGAACCGCGGTATCAGTTAAAATAGTTCCGCCAACGGTAATGGCAACTGCCTGATTTTTTGCAATTCCGAGTTTGCTTACTATCGGATACGCTACTAAAGTGTGCGTAGCAAACATGCTTGCGGTTAAAAAACTCGCATTAAAATCATAATTTAATAAATAAAAACAAACGGGAAAACCAATCGAAAGCGGAAAGATAAAGGTAAAAAATCCGAATAATAAACTCTTATTTCGATTTGCCTTAAACTCATTCATATCGAGTTCAAGACCTGCAATAAACATAATATAAAGTAATCCAATGGTCGAAAACAAATCTACTGCAGAGCTTTTGGCCAACATATTTAATCCGTGAGGACCAATGACTACACCTGAAATAATAAGGCCGATAATTCCGGGAATATTAATTTTTTTAAGTAAAATTGGGCATAATAAAATTATAAGAAGTATCAGGGAAAAAATAGGTACTGGTTTTACAAGTGGAAATTCTAACTCGTCAATTAAATGCTGGAAAAATTCTATCATAATGTAATTTTAATCTTCATTGTGCTATTTTAACTGTATTGTAAAGACATTTAAACAATTAAAATAAAGACGTGAAGTTATCGTTTTTCGATTTTTTTTGAATTAAAAAACCGAGTGTTTTTTGTGTGATTGCTTCTATACAAAAATACCTAAAAAAACCACGAACTCTTTACGAAAGCCCTATATTAAGCAATTAAATTTATTTCGTTATCGAATTATTAAAATTTAATATTTTTTTTAACAAAACCGCAACATTAACAATCCAAAATAAAACTTCATTGCATTATTCAATTATCTTTGTCTTAATAAAAATTATATAATGGAAGAATGTATTTCTGTTTTTGATATGCTTAAAATTGGCGTTGGTCCCTCTAGTTCGCACACTTTAGGACCTTGGAGAGCCGCAGAACGTTTTTTAGAAGAGTTAAAAAGCGAATCTATTTTAAATCAAATTAAGCGTGTAAAAGTCGATTTGTACGGATCGCTTTCCTTGACAGGAAAAGGTCATGCAACAGATTTATCGGTTATGCTCGGCTTAAGCGGTCAAGATCCAGAATATATTCCTGTCGAAAATATTGCCGGAATCATTAAAACCATCGAAGATAAAAATGAAATTGTATTGGCAAATCAATATACTATTCCGTTTTATTTTCTTCAAGATATTGTTTTCAACAAAGAATTTCTTCCCTTTCATGCCAACGGATTAAAATTCACTGCTTATAAGGCAGATGATTCTGAATATGAATCTACTTTTTATTCTATTGGAGGCGGTTTTGTTGTAAAAGAAGAGCGTACAAATGCTAGAATAAAAGAAGTCATTAAATGTGCCTTCCCCTTCCCGATTCAAAATGCTGTTGCGCTTTTAAATTATACTGTTTCTGAGAACAAATCTGTTTCAGAAATTGTTTATGAAAATGAAAAATCGATGCGCACGGAAGAAGAAATTCATACGGAATTAATGCGCATCTGGAATACGATGTTAGAATGTATGTACATTGGATGTCATACCGGAGGCATTCTTCCTGGCGGTTTACACGTTCGCAGAAGGGCTTTTGATATGCATCAAGGTTTAATTGGATTATCTAATTATCATGATCCGCAGTCTTGGCTCGAAGAAATTAGAAAAACAGAAGTAAAATTTCGCCAGATTTTAAAGTGGGTAAGCTGTTTTGCACTTGCCGTGAATGAAGTAAATGCCTCTTTAGGACGCGTTGTTACTGCACCAACAAACGGAAGTGCGGGCGTTATTCCTGCCGTTTTAATGTATTATTTAGTGATTGAAAACCACAACGCAGGCGAAAAAGAAATTAAACAATTTTTGATGGTGGCTGGAGAAATTGGAAGTATCTTTAAAAAAGGATCTACTATTTCTGCTGCGATGGGCGGTTGTCAGGCCGAAATTGGCGTCTCGTCATCAATGGCAGCTGCTGCACTTTGCGAACTAATGGGCGGTTCTCCTGCTCAGGTTTTAATGGCTGCTGAAATTGCAATGGAACATCATCTTGGTTTAACCTGCGACCCAATTGGCGGTTTAGTTCAAATTCCGTGTATCGAAAGAAATACAATGGGTGCGATTAAAGCGATAAATGCTGCCGAATTAGCACTGGAAACCGACTCAAAAAATGCAAAAGTACCTTTAGATAAAGTAATCAATACGATGTGGGAAACGGCAAAAGATATGAACTCTAAATACAAAGAAACTTCAGAAGGCGGTTTGGCAATTGCCGTAAACATGGCCGATTGCTAAGATTTATAAAGTTAGCCACAGATTAAAGGATTAGCACAGATGAAAAAAACTTTAAAATCCTTTAATCTGCAGCAAAAAACGTCTCAAACATACTTCATGAAAAAATTCTACTTTGTAATTGCCTTATTTGGCTCAGTTTTACTGCATTCACAAGAACGTTATTTCCTTAATTCAGATACCCGACTTTATACCTCTGCTAGCTCCTCAGCTGAATTTTTAGGTTATTTTAAATATGGTGCCGAAATTCGTTTGTTATCAGAAAATAAGAATGGCTGGTATAAAATTCAAGCCGATAATTTTAACGAAGGATATGTTCAGGAGAAATTTGTCTCCACAAGATTAAATGCTAAAGACATTAAAATCAAAGATCCTGAAAATCCTATTTTAGAAGGCGGAGATGCATATTATGGCGGAAATCATCTTTTTGTTTTGGCTGCAGGTTTAAAAGCAAGAGCTTTGCCGGATAAAAACTCAAAAATAAAAGAAGTTCTATTTACTGGAGATCCGGTTGCAGTTAGCTATCTACCTTTAAATCAAGATGACTGGGTAAACATAAATGGAAATTTTGATCAAGAATACGCAAAATATACTTTGCGAAAATTTATAGGGCAGAGACCAAATTTTGACACCTTGATAAAAGATTTCGATAAACTTGATGGCAATGCTGTTTCAGAAAGAAAAACAGTCAGCGAAAGACTTGTTGAATTAGCATGGAATAGTGATTATTCAAAACTGGCACCTGCCTATCAAAGATATTCTGAAGTTGTCAAGCAATTAAATGATCCAAAACTTATTGCTGAAACAGACTTAAATACAGCTATAGCCAAAGGATTAGCAAAACATAAACTTCCTGAAGAAATTGCAGCATTCTTTCAAAAAGCAGAATTTATTTTAAAAACCACTAAAACAAAATCGCTTTTTTTATCTCAGAAAGATTTAGTAAAAACATTGGGACAGCCTGATAAAAAAGCTAGTGTTCCTGATGAATGCGGCCTATATTTAAGCGAGCTGTTTTATTATTTTCCTGATCTAGAAGCTTCTGTCGATGAAAAGAAAAATCAAGCAGAAATCGTTAAGGTTTTTATCAATGAAAACAACAAATTTGCCATAAACGCAAATTCTACTTTAGACAATTCAATGTCCGAAAAAGCTTTCATTGAAAAATACGGAACTTATATTGAAGCTTCAATAAAGTCTCCTCATAATTATTCTATTGTTATGGAAGAGAGTCAATTTAGGATTGAATTTAAAGACGGAAAGCTTTTCAGCATCGAAATATTCTTCTATTGCTGATTCTCAAGTTACAATTATTCAATACTTTTACATTATCAAAAAAAAATAAACAAAAAACAAAATGTCAGTAGCTAAAAAAGATTATAAAAGAATAACTACAAAATCGTTAATCGAAATGAAAAGCAACGGAGAAAAAATCTCTATGCTTACCGCTTATGATTATACGATGGCAAAAATTGTTGACACTGCAGGAATCGATGTGATTTTAGTAGGAGATTCGGCATCAAATGTTATGGCGGGTCACGAAACAACTTTGCCGATCACTTTAGATCAAATGATTTACCATGCTTCATCTGTAGTTCGCGCTATCGAAAGAGCTTTGGTTGTAGTTGATTTGCCTTTCGGAAGTTACCAATCTGATCCAAAAGAAGCATTGCGTTCTGCTATCAGAATCATGAAAGAAAGTGGCGGTCACGCCGTGAAATTAGAAGGTGGAAAAGAAATAAAAGAATCAATCAAAAAAATATTAAACGCTGGAATTCCAGTTATGGGTCACTTGGGTTTAACTCCACAATCTATATATAAATTTGGAACTTACAGCGTTCGTGCTAAAGAAGATCAAGAAGCAGAAAAATTAATCGAAGACGCAAAATTACTAGAGAAAATTGGCTGTTTTGGTATTGTTTTAGAAAAAATTCCAGCTGAGTTAGCCGAAAAAGTTGCTAAAAGCATTTCTATTCCAGTTATCGGAATTGGTGCCGGTGGCGGTGTTGACGGTCAAGTTTTAGTTATTCATGATATGCTTGGAATGAACAATGAATTTAGTCCGCGTTTTTTACGTCGCTACTTGAATCTTTATCAGGAAATGACTTCTGCAATTGGTCAATATGTCGCTGATGTTAAGTCGAGTGATTTTCCTAATTCTGGAGAACAGTATTAAAATTAGACTTCTTAGATTTTTAGACTGACTTAGACTTCTAGATTTTTATAAATGATTTTAGGAATCTAATTCATTCTAAAGAGCTAAAAAAATTTAAAAATCTAAGAAAAATGCATCAGTTTAAAGAGCTTTTAATTTGGAAAAAAAGCAGAATGTTTTGTTCTAAAATTTATTCGATAACATCAACATTTCCTAGTGAAGAAAAATTTGGAATCACAAACCAATTAAGAAGAGCATCTGTTTCTATTCCTTCAAATATTGCAGAAGGTTCTTCACGAAATTCAAATAAAGACTTTGCAAGATTTTTAGAAATTGCTATTGGATCTGCATACGAAGTTGAAACACAACTCTTAATTTCATCTGATTTAGGTTTTATAAATGACGAAATTACAAGCGAATTAATTCATATGTTAGAAGAAATTACTAAAATGACATCCAGATTTAGAGCAACTTTATTGTAAACAAAAAAAAAGTCTAAATCTAAGAAGTCTAAGTCAGTCTAAAATCTAAGCAAGTCCTAAAATGAAAATCATATCTAATAAAAACAACCTACAAATCCTCCACGAAGACAATCACATTATTGTGATAAACAAGCGTGTAGGCGATATTGTACAAGGCGATAAAACGGGCGATAAACCATTATCTGATGTTGTAAAAGAATATATAAAAGATAAATACAATAAACCTGGTGATGTTTTTCTTGGTGTGATTCATCGTTTAGATCGACCTACAACCGGAATTGTTGTTTTTGCCAGAACAAGTAAAGCATTAACACGAATGAACGAAATGTTCAGCAATCGTGAAACGCAAAAAACGTATTGGGCAGTTGTTAAGAACAAACCTATGGAAACAAAAGCCAAATTGGTTCATTTTTTAAAAAGAAACGAAAAAAATAATACTTCAAAAGCACATTTAAAAGAAGTTCCAGACAGTAAAATTGCCAGTTTAGATTATACTGTGTTTAAAGAACTTCAGAATTATGTGGCATTAGAAATTAATCTTCATACAGGCCGTCACCATCAGATTCGCGCACAACTGTCTGCAATTGGATCTCCGATAAAAGGCGATTTAAAATACGGTTTTGACCGAAGTAATCCAGACGGTGGAATTCATCTTCATGCCAGAAAATTAATTTTTGTTCATCCGGTTTCTAAAGAAAACATTACAATTACAGCACCAACACCAGACGAAACCATCTGGAATGCTTTGTGATTTTATGATATAATTGTTAATTTTTTAAATTTTATCGATTAACTTGCATAGAGAAAAAAACAAGCTGATCATAAAATGGACTACAAAAACGACATCGGATACAGAAGAGAAACGCTAAAGAAATTATTGCATACTATTCAGCAAAGCGAAGATTTAATTGTAAAAGCGTTGTATGATGATTTTAAAAAACCCGAATTTGAAGCTGTTTTAACAGAAACTAATTATGTCATTTCAGACCTGAAAGACACAATTAAAAACATTCATAAATGGGCGAAAAGAAAACGCGTTTTTCCGTCGTTGCTTAATTTTCCTTCTACTGATTTTATTTACAAAGAACCATACGGAAATGTTTTGGTAATCGCTCCATGGAATTACCCTTTTCAGCTGGCTTTATGTCCGTTAATTGCCGCGGTCGCTGCAGGTAATAGAGTTGTTGTAAAACCGTCAGAACTCACACCTCATACTTCTGCCATTATTGCCAAAATCATTTCAAAATCATTTCACGTCAATCATGTTGAAGTTTTTGAAGGCGGAGTCGAAGTTTCAGATAAATTATTGGCACAGCGCTGGGATTATATTTTCTTTACCGGAAGTGTTTCTGTCGGTAAGATTGTTGCCAAAGCTGCAGCAGAAAATTTAACACCAGTTACATTAGAACTAGGCGGAAAAAACCCTTGCATTATTGATGAAACTGCCAATTTAAAATTAGCCGCCAAACGAATTGTGTGGGGAAAATTCATCAATGCAGGCCAAACTTGTATTGCGCCAGATTATATTCTTGTGCAAAAAAATATGAAGGTAAATTTTGTTTCTTTTTTAATGGAAGAAATTATAAAAGCCTATGGTAAAAAAATGGAAAAATCTCCTGATTTCGCCAGAATCATCAATACCAAAAACTGGGTACGATTAGACAGTATGATCGACCGCGAAAAAGTAATTTTTGGAGGCGAAACCGACTCTAGCAAATTATACATTTCGCCCACCTTAATCGAAGAACCAGCACTTGACAGTCCGGTTATGAAAGAAGAAATTTTTGGTCCACTATTGCCTATTCTGATTTACGAAACCGAAGCCGATATTCAGAACGTTGTAAGCCGTTATGAAAAACCTTTGTCTTTTTATGTTTTTAGCGAAAATAAATCATTTGCGAAAAAATTAATTACTGCCTATTCTTTTGGTGGCGGATGCATCAACGATACTGTAGTTCATTTCTCCAATAAAAAACTGCCTTTTGGAGGCGTTGGCCATAGCGGAATTGGTGCTTATCATGGTCAATTAAGCTTCGATATTTTTTCTCATCATAAAGCTGTAGTCAAAAAAGGAAACTGGCTTGACCTTCCAATGCGATATGCTCCTTACAAAGATAAATTAACATCCCTTAAACGCCTGCTAGACTGGTTGTAAGAAAATAAAAACGAACTCTCGTATATTTTGTAGATTTTCATACATAATTGATTAAAAATACTATATTTACGTTTCAATATTTAACTTAAACGCTAAAAGTATAAACAATTCTACAAAAAAATGAAATCTACTCTTGACCAAATCGAAGACATTAAAAATCACGGATATACAATTGATTTTTCAGCTGTCTTTAATCACGCTATCGAAAATTTTAAAAAAATATCGCTGTATTCAGCATTAATAATTGTAGTTTTTTCATTTGTATTTGGATTAGCTATTTTGGGTATTATCGCTGGTGTTTATGGCGCAGAAAGCCTTACCCGAGAGTTTTTTGAAAATCTTGAAACTCAAAAATTATCTTATTCAGAAATATTAATATCAACAATTGGTGTTTCTTTTATAACTGCTTTGCTGGCACCTTTTAGTGCCGGATTTCTTAAAATGGCAGATTCTGCAGATAAAGATGAAGAATTTAATGTTTCAACTATTTTTACTTATTACAAAGCACCTTATTTTGGTCAGCTATTTTTAGCAACTTTAGTTATCGCTCTTATTGGTACAGCAATTTCAAATGTTATTGAGAGTGCGGGACTAAGATTTGTAGGCGGTATGCTTTCTGGAATCATTTCTTTCTTTACGTTCCTGACTATCCCATTAATCATTTTTGGAAAATTAAAAGCTTTAGAAGCTATTAAATCAAGTATTATTGTTGTGAGCAAAAATCCATTATTAATGTTTGCCTTATTTATTATTGGTTTTTTAGGATCGATGGTAGGTTTTGTTGCATGTTGTGTGGGAGTTGTGTTTACACTTGTTTTTAATACGTCAATGACATATGCTACTTACTATGCTATTTTTAATGAAGAAGAACAAGAAGATTCAATTGACTCAATTGGGCAATCGGATTTTGAATAAAATAAAAATTTCTAAAGTAAAAAAGAGCCTAACCTACTCTGTTTAGAAATTCAAAAAATGCTACTTATTAAACCAAACACCCAAACTCTATGGTAGAAAACTATAGTTTGTATGATTTATTGATTTCAGGTATTGCTGCTATCGGCAATACCGTGAAATCAATTATAACAAACTGGTACGTTTTCAATTCTGACATCATTTTCTATAACAATCCAAAACTTATTGTCTTAGGATTATCTCTCTGCGGATTTCTTAGCATATTGATTTATCAATTCTTTAGAATCAAAGCTAAGATTGGCAATTTCATCGAGAAAAAAAGAGATACTGAAACTGCAAATAAAGAGTATCTTCTTTATGTTTTATTTTTTGGCATTGCGATTATTTTAATCGAAATCATCAATGAAATTTTCAAAATTAGACCAACAAGTCTTTTAGTTCTAAATATTTCTATTGGTTTTTCAGTTTTATTTATTTACCTCATTACAGATAAGGTCAAATTTTTACGAGATAGAATTCAGGAAAATTTCATCATTGCCTTCTTTGTCTATATGGTCTATATTGGCCGTAATATTATTTTTCTTCCAAATGATGTTGTCCCAATTATCACTTTTTTAATTGCATTTTTCTTCTCATACAATGTTATTAAGCCTATAAAAATATATTGGACATTTGTTGCAGTTACTTTTATCTACTTGACTGCAACAGTTGTTTTCAAATTAATTCCCTTAAAAACATCTGTTCTCTTAATCAATTTCAGTATTCTGATTTTTATCATTAATCAGGTAAAATATGCTGTTTTACTTAATAACCGCGACAATTTCAGGTTTACAAACGAGATTGTTCATAAAGGAAATTCGCTTACGATTGCTACAAATGAAAACGGAAAAATTTTGTTTTGCAGCGAGACTATAACTTCAATTTTAGGATATCAGCCAGAAGAAGTTCTCGATATGGAATTTTGGCGTCTTACCGAAGATTCTGAATTCAACCAGGATAATTACTTTAACAACTATATCGACAACAAATTATATATTCGGAAACTAAAAAATAAAAGTGGCGAATATAAATACATTCAATGGAAAGATAAAAAATTCTCAGAGCATTTAATTATCAGCATTGGTCAGGATGTTACCGAGCAGATTATTGTTCAGGATCAGTATAAAAATCTGATTCAGACTGCAACTGATATTATTTTTGAAATCAGTGTTGACGGGTATTTTACTTTTATAAATGAATTTGGCTACTCGATTTTAGGTTATACTGAAAATGAGGTTCTTTGGCAGCATTATTCTAATTTCATTCACGACGACTATATTCGGAATGCAGTAGATTTTTATGAGAATCTGGAGCAAAATGAAATTAATTACCCAACAATTGAAATTCCGATTTTAAAGAAAAATGGAGAAGAAATATGGATTTCTCAAAAAGTGATCATCCGTAAAAATGATTCGGGCCAAACCATTGGTTTTGCTGGAATTGCAAGAGATATAACAGAAATCAAAAACATAGAAAACGAGAAAAAAAGACGTTTAGAAAAAATTGAAGCATACAACAATTCAACTAAAAAACTATCGACTACTGATTTCCGTGATTATGATAATCTTCAGACTGTAATTGATTACATTATCAGAGAAGCAGCTACAGTTTCACAAGCAAACAGAGTCAGTTTCTGGAAATTTTCAAATGATGTTATTGCCTGCAAAAATTTATTTAGCCGAGACAATCAAACGTTGAGCGATAAAAATATTCTGGACAAAGAATCCTATCCTATTTATTTTGAAACTTTAAAAAGCAAAGCCATTATTAATGCTCCAGATGTTTTTGACAAATTAGAAACTTCTGAATTTCAAGAAATTTATTTTACTACAAATAAAATAAAATCGATGCTGGATGTTCCTATTTTTTTAAACGGACAGTTAGCAGGAGTTGCCTGTTTTGAAAGTACAGGTGAAAAACGGGAATGGGACAATGAAGACATCAACTATGCCAAAACGATTTCGGATGTAATTTCGTTGGCTATTTCTTCTCAAATGCGATTAAAAGCAGAGAAAAAACTAGAACTGAAAAGTGAATTGCTTTCGGCATTGGCACTTTGTACTGAGAAGTTTTTGCTTAGTAAAAGTCCGCAAAAGATGTTTGAAGAAACTTATGCTATTATTGGAAAAGCTTCAAAAGTAGATCATATATTTTATTATGAAAAGGATTTTGAAACCAATACCATAAGCCAGCAATATAAATGGTCAAGAGAAGGAATACCTCATCAAATAACAGAATTACAAGATTTTACAGAAGAAAATTTAAAAGAAATAATCTACCATTCTGAAACAAAAAAAGTTTTGAGTACACTGACTCAAAATCTTGAAGACACTTTTTTTAAAAGATTATTAATTGCCAATGAAATTAAATCGATATTGATACTTCCTTTGTTTTCGAATAATATATTCTCTGGTTTTATTGGATTTGATGATTGTACCAAAGAAAGAAAATGGAGCGATGATGAGATTTATATTTTTCAAACTTTAGCCAATAATATTTCATCGGCTTTAGACCGAAATCGAAATCAGGCAAAAATCAAAGAAAGTGAAGATGCTATTAAAGCCAAAGAACTGGCAGAGGCTGCAAATAAATCGAAGTCTGATTTCTTGGCCAATATGTCGCACGAAATCCGAACTCCATTAAACGGTATTATCGGATTTACACATTTACTGATGAAAACAAATCTTGAAGAAATTCAGGAAAAGTACATGACAACAATTAATCAATCTGCACATTCATTGCTTGAAATCATCAATGATATACTTGATTTTTCTAAAATTGAAGCTGGAAAACTGGAACTTTTTATAGATTTATACGATCTTCAAAAAATACTCGGACAAATATTTGATTTGATTGTTTATGAATCCAATCAAAAAAACCTTCAGTTGGAGCTCAACGTAGATCCTAATGTCCCAAAATACATATGGACAGATATTGTACGTTTAAAACAAATCTTGATTAATCTTCTCTCAAATGCTATTAAATTTACCAATGAAGGTTCGATAAAATTAAATGTTACCGTTTTGGACAAAAAATTTGATGATAATTATATCATCCGTTTTTCAGTTACCGATACTGGAATTGGAATTTTAGAGAAAAATCAAAACAAAATATTCAAGGCATTTTCGCAAGAAGACAGTTCAACAACTCGAAAATTTGGCGGAACAGGATTAGGCCTAACTATTTCGAATCAATTGCTGGCCTTGATGGAAAGCCGTTTACAGCTTAAGAGCAAAATTGATCAAGGAAGCACTTTTTATTTTGATTTAAATCTTAAAATCAGTCACGAATCTATAAATGAGAAATTTAAAGAAATCTCAAATAGGCACAATCCAGAATATGCTTTAAGTTATAATTCTAACCAGAAAAAAGTAATTATTTTAATTGTTGAAGACAATAAAGTAAATATGCTTCTCTTAAAAACTATTGTAAAAAACTTAAATATAAACTCTATTATTTTTGAATGCGAAAACGGATATGAAGCGGTTAAGCAAATAGAAAATATAAATCCAGATCTTGTCTTTATGGACATACAAATGCCAATTATGAACGGTTATGAAGCTACAAAAGCCATAAGGGTTACTAAAATTGGAAAAATCATTCCGATAATTGCCGTGACCGCAGGGGCAGAAAAGGAAGAAAGAAACAAATGTTTATCTGCTGGAATGAACGACTATATTTCAAAACCAATTATTCGCGGCACAGTAGAAGAGGCATTGCGAAAATGGTTGAAATAATGTAAAAAAGTTATCGCTTTCATTAATATATATTCCTAAAAAATATATAAATTCGTATTAAATAAAATACAATAAGTTTAAATACAATATACTATGAAATGGATTGGCAGAAGACAAAGTGATAACGTAGAAGACCGTAGATCGATTTCTGGCGGAAAAGTTGCCGTTGGCGGAGGTGTTATAGGTATAATCATTTTGTTGCTAAATGTTTTTGGCGGTGAAAACGGACAAACTGTAGGGAATATTTTAGAACAAATGCAGGGAGGACAAACACAAACCGAGGCTGCAACTCCATTAAGTAAAGAAGATGAAGAAATGGGGAATTTTGTTAGAGTTATTCTAGCAGATAATGAAGACATCTGGACTAAAATTTTTGAAGAGCATGGCCAGACTTATAAAAAACCAACATTAGTACTTTTTAGAGGTGCTGTAAATACAGCTTGTGGCGGCGCATCTTCAGCATCTGGTCCTTTTTATTGTCCAGGCGATCAAAAAGTATATATGGATTTAGGCTTCTTTGAAGAACTAAAAACTAAATTTGGCGCCAAAGGTGGTGACTTTGCCATTGCATACGTTATATCACATGAAATTGGCCATCATGTACAAACCTTACTGGGAACGTCAGCAAAAATGCGTCAGGAACAAGAAGGCAAAAGCGAAGCCGAAGCCAATAAACTTTCGGTAGCGCTTGAACTTCAAGCTGATTTTTATGCCGGAGTATGGGCACATTATAATCAAGAAAATTTAGATGCAGGAGATATTGATGAAGCTTTAAGTGCAGCAAATGCAGTTGGAGATGATGCCATTCAGAGTAAAATGAGCGGTCAAGTTGTGCCTGATTCTTTTACCCACGGTACATCAGAACAAAGAATGTACTGGTTTAAAAAAGGTTTTAAAACCGGCGACATCAAACAGGGAACTACGTTTGAGGAAATTCAATAAAATACATTAAACCAAATATAATAACCGCTAAAGCATGATCTAAACGTCATGCTTTTTTTTTGAAAAATTCTAAAAAAAAATTCCAAATTCCAAGACTTACTGAATTGGAATTTGGAATTTTTTTAATTTTTAGATTTTGTTTCTGCGAAGAAACAAAAAAAGCCTTGAATTTCTTCAAGGCTTTAAATTTCTGGGTGGCTGACCGGGTTCGAACCGGCGACCCGCGGCACCACAAACCGCTACTCTAACCAGCTGAGCTACAACCACCATTTTGCTTAGCGGTTGCAAATATATAACAAAGGTTTACTTCTACAAAGAAAAAATTGAAAAAATTACATCAAATTTTCTAAGCTATTGACTGCCAAACATCTTTCGACAGTAAAACCTTCCGCAAAATCTTTACCAACTAGTCTTCCTAAGTCCTGTGCTCGATAATTTAAGCTTTCAAAGAAATTTTTGCTTGTTATTGGTGTTGCAGGTTCTTTTGAATTCGGATCATAAAACTGTGTTTTATAAGCTGAAATTGCTTCTACTTTTTTCTTTTCAAAACCTGTAATGTCAACTACAAAATCTGGCGTAATATTTTTCCATTGAATATAATGATACACTACTTTTGGTCTCCACGCTTCTTGATTTTCTCCGTCAATAGAAGTTTCAATTTTCATCAATCCAGATAAAAAACAGGCATCAGAAACCAGTTTGCTTCCTTTTCCGTGGTCGATATGACGGTCATCAATTGCATTGCATAATACAATTTCAGGTTTGTATTTGCGAATCATCTTAATAACTTCTAACTGATGCTTTTCGTCATTAACAAAAAAACCATCGCGCAAACCTAAATTTTCACGTACCAAAACACCTAATATTTCTGCGGCATCTTTTGCTTCTTGATCTCTTGTTTCAGCAGTACCGCGCGTTCCTAATTCGCCACGGGTTAAATCTACAATACCTACTTTTTTACCAAGAGATACTTCTTTTAAAATGGTTCCTGCACAACCTAATTCTACATCGTCAGGATGTGCGCCAAAGGCTAGTATGTCTAATTTCATTTTGTTCTTTTGTTTTTTGTTTCAGGTTTCAGGTTTCAAGTTGTGCACTGAGACTGCAAACTGTATACTATTTATATCTTTTGTTTCAAGTTTCAGGTTTCACTTTTCAGGTTTCACGTTCTTTGCGCGACTTGAAACTTGAAACCTGAAACGTGAAACTTTAAACTATTTTTTTAAAACTCTTTTCATCGTCATCGATTTATTGACGCTTTCCTCCCACTCTTTTTCAGGAACACTTTCTTTGGTAATACCGCATCCCATGTATAAAATGGCAGTTTTATCTTTAATCTGCATGCTTCGTAAATTTACGAATAAATCAGAACTGTTGGCGCTATGCGCAAAACTGCTGTTTAATTCGCCCAAAAAACCTGTATAAAAAGTTCTGTCGTAATTTTCGTTTTCTATAATAAATGCTTTTGCCTTTTTCTTTGGCAAACCGCAGACGGCTGGCGTCGGATGAAGTGTATCAATAACTTCCTGCAAAGTTGAATTCTCATTCAAAATTCCAGAAATATCTGTTTTAATATGCCAGATTGATCCCGCTTTTATGCTGTAAGGCTGTGTTATAACTACAGAAGAAGCAACTTCGCGTAATCGCTTTACAATAAAATCAGTTACATACTGCTGTTCGTCTTTTTCTTTTTGTTGCCAAGAAATTTCAGTTTCTAAATTGGCTTTCTGCGTTCCTGCCAACGCTGTAGTTTCAAAAACGCTTCCATTAGCTTTTAGTAACTGTTCTGGTGTTGCACCCATCCAAAGCCCAATTTCAGGATGAAAAAAACAATATGAAAAAGTGGTAGGATATAAATGAATCAAACGCTGAAAAGTAACAATAAAATCAAAATCGATTAAATCTACTTTCTCGCTTCGGGACAAAACTACTTTTTTAAATTCGTCGTTTTTAATCGCTTCGATTCCTTTTTCAACCAAATTTTCATATTGCGTTTTCGCATCAGAATCAAATGGCAAATCCTCAATTTCAATCGGATTAAAATCTACATGAGTTTGTTCTGCGCTTATGATTTTAGATTCTTTTTCTGGAATTAAAATCAATTGTTTTTCATCAAAAGATGCAAAAACAAACCCTTTTTCACTGTAATCTGACACTTTATACAACGTGTCATCTTGCTGTAAAAGCGCAAAAATGCTCGACGAATTTGGTTTAGAATAAATTACAAAAGGTAAATTTTGTGCTTGGTGTTTTCTTATAGTAGAAAAAAAGTCATTCATAGGTTCTATTCGGTTTTCTTTTTATCTAAAACCATATTTGTCAATTTGCAAAGCGAGATTAAATTTCCTTCTTCATCGGTAATTTTTATTTCCCATAAATGAATACTTCTTCCTTTATGAATAATGCGCGCTGTGCCAAAAACCCAGCCTTCGCGAATACTTTTTAAATGATTTGCAGCGATTTCAATACCTCGAACTTCTTGTTCTTTTGTATTGATAAAAAAAAATGATGCTGCACTGCCTACGCTTTCTGCCAAAGCAACCGAAGCACCGCCATGCAATAATCCCATTGGCTGATGAACGCTTGGATTTACAGGCATTTTAGCTGTTAAAAAATCTTCACCTGCATCTATATATTCAATTTTAAGCGTTTCCATCAACGTGTTTTTAGAAAACTCATTGCAACGCGCTAAGATTTGCTCTTTTGTATAATTCATTAAATTAAGCTTTAAAATCGTAAAATTAAAGAAAAGATGAGATACAAATTGGAAAATCGAATTCTAAATTAAAAATCAACTTAAAAACATGTAAGTTTTTTGTTATTTTTACAAAAACAATCAATCTCTATCTTTGGTGAAACTAATTTTTTCTAGCCAGAGATTTCACAGATTTTTACAGATTTAAGATTATTCCGTCACGAGAATTTTTTTTTAATTCTTTAATCTGTGGCAAAAAAACTTATTCAAATGCGTCATTATTTTGTACTCTTCATTCTCGGTTTACTTTTAGCTTTCAGTTCTTGCCGAACTGATTTTGATACTGTCGCCAGTTCCGGAGATTTAAAGTTTTCAAAAGATACCGTTTATTTGGATACTGTTTTTAAAAACATCGGTTCAAGTACTTATCAGCTTAAAGTGTACAACAAAAGCAAAAATGACATTTCGATTCCGATTGTACAATTAAAAAAAGGACTGAATTCTAAATACCGAATGACGGTAGACGGAATAAGCGGCAACAATGGAAAAATCTTTAAAGATGTTACGCTTTTGGCAAAAGACAGTTTGTATATTTTTATAGAAACGACCGCCGATATTACAGACGCCAATCCTGCAGATTTTTTATACACAGACGAAATTCAGTTTGACAGCGGAGCTAATTTACAGCAAGTCGCTTTAGTAACTTTAATTCAGGATGCGGTTTTTTTATATCCAAAGCAAAATGCTGACGGAACTAAAGAAAAAATCAAAATTGACGGCAAAGATGTTGACGGATTTTATTTGGATGAAAATGACGCCGTAAACGGAAACGAATTACTTTTTACCAAACAAAAACCTTATGTAATTTACGGATACGCAGGAGTTCCTCAAAATAAAACAGTCTCTTTTGAAGCAGGATCACGAGTATTTTTTCATGCCAATTCAGGACTTTTTGTAGATAATAAAGCCTCACTTCAAATTAATGGAACAGTTTCTACTACTAAAGAATTAGAAAATGAAGTAATTTTTGAAGGTGACAGATTAGAATCTCTTTATGATGCTATTCCTGGGCAGTGGAATTCGGTTATTTTAGCTGACGGAAGTACAAATAACACAATCAATCATTTAACGCTCAAAAATGCTGTAACTGGATTAAATATAAAAAATCAGGATGCAACGACTTTGACAATCAAAAATACGCAGATTTACAATTGTGCAGAATATGGAATCTTAGCTCAAAATGCCCGTATTTCTGGTGAAAATATAGTTATCAATTATTCTGGCTTGGCAAGTTTGTCCTGTGTTTATGGAGGCAATTATAGTTTTACGCATTGTACTTTCAACAACAATTGGCAAAACAGTTCACATTTTGCAGTCAATTTAAGCAATAGTTTGGCCGGCGCAGCACCAGAAACAAATCCGCTTACTCAAGCCACTTTTAATAATTGTATTATTTACGGTTCGAATACCAACGAATTCAATTTAAGCAAAAATGCAAATACCGCATTTGTATATCAATTAAACAATTGTTTGCTGAAATTTAGCGGTTCAACAACAAATGCTGATTATCAATTTAAAACAGATACACAACATTACAATCAGATTATTCTAAACGAAAATCCGAAGTTTTATAATGTTGCTAAAAATCAATTCAATATTGATAAAACTTCTGCCGCTTTCGCGAAAGGGAATCAGGCCTATATAATGCCGCTGGATATTTTAGGCATTACGAGAACTTCTCCTCCGGATTTGGGCGCTTATCAGAGTCAAGATTTTCCGAAATAAAAATTTTGCCACAAAGTCTCTAAGGCGCAAAGTTTCTTACTCACAATCTTGTCATTTCGAGGAACGAGAAATCACACTAGTGATTCCATTCCTAGAATCGCCAATCTTTGTAGAGTTTCGAGTGTGATTTCTCGTTCCTCGAAATGACAAATAGCCCGTAATTATTGTTAAAATAAAACTTTGCTTCTTAGCGCCTTTGTGGCAACAAAAAACATCCGTAAGAAAATATATCTAAAATTAAACATCACTTAACGTATCGTATACATAAAAGTAGTAGATTTGTTACAATACTAATTTTAAACTTCTAAAAATCAGATTATTAAAATTATATTTCTAACCAAATCTTAAACTATTGACTATGAAAAAAAACTACTTTTTACTTTTATTGGTATTTGTTACAGCTGGTTTTGCTCAAATTCCTTCTGGTTATTACACCACTGCAACCGGAACGGGTTACACTTTAAAAACGCAATTGTACAACATTATAAAAGGGCATACTGATAATGGTTATGCCGGCTTGTATACAACCTACCAAACGTCTGATGTTGATAATTTCTATGAAAATGACGGAACAGTTTTAGACATGTATTCTGAAAATCCGTCAGGAACAGATCCTTACAATTACAGTACAGGAACTACACAGCGATGCGGAAATTATTCTGTAGAAGGCGATTGCTACAACAGAGAACACATTATTCCGCAATCGGTTTTTAATGAGCAGTCACCAATGGTTGCCGATGCACATTTTATAACACCAACAGACGGAAAAGTAAACGGAATGCGTTCTAATTACCCACATGGAACCGTGAGTACTGCAACGTATACTTCTCAAAACGGAAGCAAATTGGGATCAAGTTCAGTATCCGGATATTCAGGAACTGTTTTTGAACCGGTAAATGCTTTTAAAGGCGACATTGCGAGAATGTATTTCTATTTTGCAACGCGCTACGAAAATACGGTTTCCGGCTATTCATATGCCATGTTTGATGGTTCAAGCAATAAAGTTTTTACAACTGCTTTCTTAAATGTTCTGTTAGCATGGAACGCACAAGATCCTGTTAGCGCTAGAGAAATAGCGAGAAACAATGCTATTTATGCACGTCAAGGCAATAGAAATCCGTATATCGATCATCCAGAATATGTAACTCAAATTTGGGGCGGAACATCTTCTGGAGATACTCAACCGCCGAGTGCTCCTGCGAGTTTGGCTTCAACAACAAAAACAGCAACTTCTATTACACTTTCGTGGAGTGCCTCTACAGATAACGTTGCCGTTACAGGTTATGATGTGTACGCTAACAGTGTATTAAAAACAACCGTTTCTGGTTTAACAGCAACAATTACAGGTTTAACCGCCTCAACAAGTTATTCTATTTATGTAAAAGCAAAAGACGCTGCCGGAAATGCTTCTGCATCAAGCAATATCATTGCCGTTACAACCAACAGCAGTGGCACCGGAACAGCAACCGATTTGCTTTTCTCTGAATATATTGAAGGTTCTGGAAACAACAAAGCATTGGAAATCGCCAACAATACCGGAAGTTCAGTTAGTTTAGCTGCTTATACGATCAAAAAACAAACTAATGGTGCAGGTTCTTGGAGCACAGGTTTGGCTTTAACAGGAACATTAACAACAGGAAGTAAGTTTGTAATTGTAAACAGTTCTATTTCATCAACCTGTTTTTCTACAAGTGCTGCCAACATCTCAACAACGGCAACCGAATTGACTTTTAATGGAAATGACGCTGTAGGTTTATTTAAAAATGGAGTTCTAATTGACATCATCGGAACTTTTAGCGGTGGAACAGCAAATTTTGCTGCTGATGTCACTTTAAGAAGAAAATCAACTGTAACCGCTCCAACCACAACTTTCAATTTGAGTTCACAATGGGATTCGTATACCACAGATACTTGTAATAATCTGGCAAGCAAAATGGCGCAGCCTATTGAAGAAGAGGTGGTAGAACTTTCAGATGAAATTGTACTTTATCCAAATCCTTCTGACGGAAATTTTAATGTCGGTTTAGGTAATTCGGCTTCTCCATATTCAATCGAAATTCTTTCTTTTGCAGGTCAAACTGTTTTCAAAAAACAAAATACTACAGATACAACAGTATCGGTAAGTTATCTTGCAAAAGGAATTTATGTGGTTATAATATCGACTGATTCAAAAACAGTAGCTAAAAAGATAATTATCAATTAAATTACATCTTACTTTATTTAAAAGCGACAAATTTTGTCGCTTTTTTTGTTTTATTTAGTTTTAGAATTTAATTTTTCTCGCAGATTTTGCAGATAAGGCATATACAAAACTAACTAAAGATTTACGCCGATTTAATAATCTAAAATAAATCTGCTTGATCTGCCAAATCTGCGAGAAACAAAAAAACTTTGCGCCTTCTCGCCTTTGTGGCAAAAAGTTCAAAAGAGTTTGTTTTCAAATTTGCGCTTGCTATTTATTTACACTAAATTTGCACCTTCAATACAACAAACTACACATCACAATGATCCATTTCTTTGAAAACCAAAGCAAAACTGTTTTTGCCGTACAAACGCAAAACGAAATTTCGGCTCAAGACATTTCAAAACTAAACTGGCTTTTTGCCAACTCTAATAAGATCGAAAAATCCGCGCTGTCGGATTTTTTTGTTGGTCCTCGCGCCACTATGATCACACCTTGGAGTACAAATGCTGTAGAAATTACTCAAAATATGGGTATTCCGGGCATTATCAGAATTGAAGAATTTCATCCGGCAACGGAAGATTTTACTGATTTTGATCCGATGCTTTTTCAAAAATTCAATCAATTAGATCAGGAGATTTTTACAATTAATGTTCAGCCAGAACCTATTTTGGAAATCGATGATATTGCAACATATAATAAAGTAGAAGGTTTGGCTTTAAGCCAGGAAGAAGTTGATTACTTAGACAATCTTGCTGTAAAACTAGGAAGAAAACTAACTGATTCTGAAATTTTTGCTTTCTCTCAAGCTAATTCAGAACATTGTCGCCACAAAATTTTCAACGGAACTTTTGTTATTGACGGTGAAGAAAAAGAGACTTCTCTTTTCAAATTAATCAAAAAAACATCCCAAGAAAATCCTAACGATATCGTGTCTGCTTACAAAGACAACGTTGCTTTTGTAAAAGGACCAAAAGTGCAGCAGTTTGCACCAAAATCGGCAGATAAACCTGATTATTATGAGATAAAAGAATTTGATTCGGTTTTATCTTTAAAAGCAGAAACACATAATTTTCCAACAACAGTTGAGCCTTTCAACGGAGCTGCAACAGGATCAGGAGGAGAAATTCGTGACCGTTTAGCAGGTGGCCAAGGTTCTTTGCCATTGGCAGGAACTGCAGTTTACATGACTTCATATTCTCGTTTGAAAGACGACAGAAAATGGGAAAACGCTGTTGAAGAAAGAAAATGGCTGTACCAAACGCCAATGGACATTTTAATCAAAGCTTCAAACGGAGCTTCTGATTTCGGGAATAAATTCGGACAGCCGCTTATTACAGGTTCAGTTTTAACCTTCGAACATTCAGAAAACGACCGTAAAATTGGTTATGATAAAGTAATCATGCAAGCGGGTGGAATTGGTTACGGAAAATTAGATCAGGCAATTAAAAAGAAACCGCAAGAAGGCGATAAAATCGTAATTCTTGGTGGAGAAAATTATAGAATCGGAATGGGCGGAGCTGCAGTTTCTTCTGCAGATACAGGAGCTTTCGGTTCAGGAATCGAATTGAATGCCATTCAGCGTTCAAATCCTGAAATGCAAAAACGTGCTGCTAATGCCATTCGTGGTTTGGTAGAAAGCGACAATAATCCAATTGTTTCGATTCACGATCACGGTGCAGGTGGACACTTAAATTGTCTTTCAGAGCTAGTTGAAGAAACTGGAGGTTTGATCGATTTAGATAAATTACCAGTTGGAGATCCAACACTTTCTGCAAAAGAAATTATTGGTAACGAATCTCAGGAAAGAATGGGATTGGTTATCGGTCAAAAAGATATTGATACTTTACAAAGAATTGCCGACAGAGAGCGTTCACCAATGTATCAGGTTGGAGATGTAACGGGAGATCACCGTTTTACTTTTCAATCACAATCAAATGGTTCAAAACCGATGGATTATGCTTTAGAAGATTTCTTCGGAAGTTCTCCAAAAACGGTTATGACAGATAAAACTATCGATAGAAAATATGCTGATGTTGCTTACAACGCAGGGGATTTCGAAAGTTATTTAAAAGACGTTTTACGTTTAGAAGCTGTTGCCTCAAAAGACTGGTTGACAAACAAAGTTGACCGTTGTGTAGGCGGAAAAGTGGCAAAACAACAAAATGCAGGTCCGTTACAATTGCCTTTAAATAATGTCGGCGTTATGGCCTTGGATTATTTAGGTAAAGAAGGAATTGCAACTTCTATTGGCCACGCTCCTATTGCAGCTTTGATTGATCCGGTTGCGGGTTCTAGAAATGCAATTGCAGAATCGTTATCAAACATTATCTGGGCACCAATTAAAGATGGTTTAAAAGGAATTTCACTTTCTGCAAACTGGATGTGGGCTTGTAAAAACGAAGGTGAAGACGCTCGTTTATATGCTGCTGTTGAAGGTTGTTCTGAATTTGCAATCGAATTGGGAATCAATATTCCGACAGGAAAAGATTCACTTTCGATGAAACAAAAATATCCAAACGACGAAGTAATCGCGCCGGGAACGGTTATTATTTCTGCTGGAGGAAACTGTACAGACATTAGAAAAGTAGTTGAACCTGTTTTACAAAAAGACGGAGATTCTATTTATTATATCAATTTGTCTCAAGATGATTTCAAATTAGGAGGTTCTTCTTTTGCGCAAATTAGAAATACAATTGGAAACGAAACTTCTACTATTAAAGACGCTTCTTTCTTTAAAAATGCTTTTAATACAATCCAGGAATTAATCGGCGAAAACCAGATTTTAGCAGGTCACGATATCGGAAGCGGTGGTTTGATTACTACACTTTTAGAATTGTGTTTTGCTGATGTGAATTTGGGAGCTAAAATTGATTTCAGTCCCGAAGCTTCGGGATTCGCGGAAAAAGACTTATTAAAAATCCTTTTCGCTGAAAACATCGGAATTGTTTTCCAAGCAAAAGAAGATGCAGCTGTTGAAGCTAAATTAAACGCGAATAATATCGAATTCTTCAAAATTGGTTCAGTTCAAGAAACTGCCACTTTAGAATTTGCAGATTACAAATTGGATATTCCAACTTACAGAGATGTTTGGTTCGAGACTTCTTATTTATTAGATCAAAAACAATCTAAAAACGGAAGAGCTCAAGCACGTTTTGAAAACTATAAAAATCAGGTTTTAAATTATAATTTCCCTGCTCACTTTACAGGAAAAAAACCAGAAATCGACAATTCTAAACCAAGACCAAAAGCAGCAATTATCCGCGAGAAAGGAAGTAATTCTGAGCGTGAAATGGCAAATGCTATGTACTTAGCAGGTTTTGATGTAAAAGACGTTCACATGACCGATTTAATTTCTGGACGTGAAACTTTAGAAGACATTCAGTTTATTGGTGCAGTTGGAGGATTCTCTAATTCAGACGTTTTAGGTTCTGCTAAAGGTTGGGCCGGAGCTTTCTTATACAACGAAAAAGCAAAAACAGCTTTAGATAATTTCTTCAAAAGAGAAGACACTTTATCTGTCGGAATCTGTAACGGATGCCAGTTGTTTATGGAATTAGAAGTAATTAATCCTGAGCATGAAGTTCACGGAAAAATGCTTCATAATGAAAGCCAGAAACACGAAAGTATCTTTACTTCTGTAAAAGTTCAGGAAAACAATTCGGTTATGTTATCGACATTGGCCGGAAGTACTTTAGGAGTTTGGGTTTCTCACGGAGAAGGAAAATTCAATTTGCCTCTTGCGGAAGAAAACTACAACATTGTTTCTAAATATGCTTACGAAGGTTATCCTGCAAATCCTAACGGTTCTGATTACAACACCGCAATGATGTGTGACAAAACTGGAAGACATTTGGTTATGATGCCTCATATTGAGCGTTCAACTTTCCAATGGAACTGGGCGTATTATCCAAAAGACAGAAACGACGAGGTTTCGCCTTGGCATGAAGCGTTTGTTAATGCCAGAAAATGGATTGAGAAAAACTAAATTTTAGTTTCATTATATAAAAAAATGCCTCGACACTATACTTAAGTCGAGGCATTTTTTTTTAGTTTTTAAACGCTGAGGCAATACCTGTTGCAATATTAGCAGCACCAAAGGCAAATAAACCTGAAGCAATAGCATTTTGACCAGCAAAAAATCGGCTGTCAAGTATTGCATTATTAAATAATGTGCCGCCGGCAACTCCCGCAATTAGTCCAATACCAATTAATGCAACAGTCCACCAAGGTTCCGGATCTGGCGGTGGCGGTGGGTTTTTCCAAAAGCGTCTCCACCAGCCTGGGTATTTGGTACCACACCATCCCATTGCTAAGAAAAAAGCAGTTTCCATATTCTTTAGATTTTAAATAATGCCTACTCGTTTGCTTTTCGGCTTTCGCATTTTAATAAGATAAAATTAATAGTACTGCTTGTCAAAACGCCAATGGTTTTTCCTGTTTTTTATAGGGGAAAAAGACCTTTTTTTTATTTGATATCTTATCTGTTAATAGAAATTTAATCTTAGCTAAGGCTAACTTAATACTATCTTAAGGAAGTTTAAGAAGCTCTATTTATTCGGATAAATATCTTTGTCTTATGAAAAAACGGACGCATCAATTCTTATTTCTGATTCTCTTATTCACTATCAGCCCATTTTCTTTTGGACAAAAAACAGCTTTTATAAAAGGAAATGTTACCGACGGAAAACTAGCCGTAGAATTTGTCGATGTCCTTTTAAAAAACAGCATCGATTCGACTAGAATTGCCCAATATGCCGTAACGGATGCTTCAGGGAATTTTGTTTTAGAAAATATAGCTTCTGGTGATTATCAATTACAATTCAAATTAATCGGATTTAAAACAGTTAGAAAAAAAGTAAAAATTGAAAGCGCTCCAATTTCCATCGGAACAATTACTTTGCAAAACGATACCAATTTGTTGCATGATGTTGTAGTGCATTCTCAAAAAAAACAAATTCAGAAAACAGATGAGGGTTTTATTTTTAATGCCGTTTCAAATATCTCGCAATCAGGCGGAACGGCTACCGATATGCTAAAAAGTATTCCGACCGTTGCTGTAGATGCTGAAGGCGGTATTACAATGAGAGGAAAATCGCCTTTGATTTTGATTAACGGAAAAAATTCTGCGATTTCAAATATGGATCAGATTGCAGCAAGCAGTATCGAAAGTATTGAAATAATAAGCAATCCAACGGCAAAATATGATGCTAATGCTGAAAGTGGCGTCATTAATATAAAATTAAAGAAAAACAACCAAAATGGACTAAATGGCGCAGTGGTTTTAGGAGGCGGTTTTGGTGCCAAAGGAAGGATAAACAGTTCTGTTTTACTAAATCAAAAAACAGAAAAATGGAATTTTGGTTTAGGTTATGACAATCGTTTTGCTGGACGAACCAAAAAAATAAATTCAGACAGAACTAATTATTTTATTGATGACGAGCATTTTATTCATCAAAACAGAAACGATGAACGAAAGGAAGGACTTCAGAATTTGAAATTGAATATTGATTTTTCTCCAAACGAAAAAAACACTTTTTCATTTGAAGCTTTAGGAAATATGGAAAGTCAAGATAATGATGAAACTTTATATACGCAGGTTACTACTAGTGCAAATGATTTTTTCTCTAGTAACAAAAGACATTCATTAGAGCTGGAACGCTCAAAAGTTGGTGAACTGGCTTTTAATTATGACAAAAAATTTGATGATGATCGAAAAAATCTAAATGCGAGTATTACTTCTTCATTCAATAAAGACAGAGAAAACACCAATATTGACACTTATAATTACGACGAATATCAACAGCAGATTGACGAAGTTGTCTTTCAGCGAACACATAATTATGAACATGAAAATATTTCAAATGCTATTCTAAACTATACTTTTCCGGTTTCTGAAAAATCAATTATAGAAACAGGTTATAAAGGAACGTTCCGCTTTTTTAATTCGGATTTTGAAAGCGCTGATCTGGTTAATGGCGAATATGTTATAAATCCGTTAGCAAGCAATATTTTTAAATACAACGAGCAAATAAATGCTGCTTACGCTATGTTGAATTCATTTATAGGCGATAAAGAAAATCCGAAATGGAAATACAATTTAGGCCTGCGTGCAGAAAATGTTTCGAACAATGGAGCCACACAAAATAATAGCGATCGTTTTAACAACGATTATTTTAAACTTTTTTCATCAGCATCATTGCAATTGAATTTAAAACAAGATGAATTTGTAAAAATCGGCTACAGCAAACGCATCAATCGTCCGGATTTAGATGATCTGAATCCGTTTATGGATATTACAGATGCATTGAATCCACATAGCGGGAATCCGTATTTAAAACCAGAAATTATTCACATTGGCGAAATAAGCTATACTAAAGATTGGTCTAACTATTCGTTTTCTACAAATATTTTTTATCGAAATGCTTCAAATACCATCAAGCAATATGCGACACTTCAAGATAATGGAGTTGTTTTGCTGATGCCAAAAAACATTGGAAGCACTGTAACTTACGGATTAGAAACTATTTTCAGTCTAAAGCCAATTGGTTTTTATGATGCAAATATCAGCTTAACTGCTTTTCAGCAAAACATCGATGCCTCTAATCTTGCACAAGATGTTGTTCGCAATGCTTTTAGCTGGTACGGAAAAATCATAAACAATTTTGCTCCCTGGAAAGGCGGTAAACTCCAGCTTATCGGAAACTACAACTCGGCTTTTGCAACACCACAGGGAAAAAGAATTCCGATTTACAACGTAGATATGGGTTTTCAGCAAAAACTTGGAAGTGGAAATGCACGTTTAGGATTAGTTGTGACAGATCTGTTTAATACGCTCGAAAGCGGTTACAAAAACAATACTTTACTGTTTAGTAATAATCGAACTAATAAATCAGATACGCGTGCGCTGATGATTACGTTTGCTTATACTTTCAAGTCAGATTTTAAAGAAAAATTATTAGAAAATCAATTTTCAACAGAGTAATCTTTTAAAAAATAAAAAATTTCATTCTTGTAATTGGGATTCATTTTTCTAATGAAATTTGAACTATATTCGCAAAAAAATCTTGCCACTGTTTTTTTTTAAAACCCCAAAAACACTTAAACCTACATAGAATGAAATCAATACATTACCTATTTATTGCATTATTTTTTATTGGTGCAAAATCACATTCGCAAGTTCAGGTAGATCAAATCTCTTATAACGGACGTGATCATTATATTACTACAACCATTGGTTATCCTATTCCGGGAACTTATATCCCTGCAGGCGTAAAAGAACCTTTTACTTTATTGAATCCTGATGGAACCGGAGTTATTCAATCAGCTGATTTAAGCAAAAAGAAAATCAACTGGGGAATAGAATGTACTGATGAAGGAGTGCCAATCTTTAAAGAAGGTTTCAATAGTGCATCTTATACATTTTGGTACAGACCAAATGACAGCGATGCATGGATTTATTCTCAATTTTCTATTCACTTCACTAAGAAAAAAATGTTCTTGATGGGAGAAAGAGTAAAAGAATATGTGGATTACAACGTGCAATAGCCTATTTAAAAAATAAGAACTAATTAAATTTTTATCGGTTTTTTGGAAAATTTACTACAAAAAAGAAAACGTTTTCGTTGATTTTCAATAGTACCTATAATTTTTCCTATAAAATTCCATAAAATTAAAAATTATACCTATTTTTTATTTAATTTGCGATAAAATTCAATATATTAAACATGGTTTCAATCACACGCCTTTTTGATTTTCCCTATTATCAACAAGAAACTTATAACCTTCCGGTTGCTTTAGCGACCAAAAAAAATGGAGTCTGGGAAAAAACATCTAGCCAGGAATATATTGCAAAAGCAAATGCTGTTTCTAGAGCATTATTACGCATGGGCATTCAGAAAGATGATAAAATTGCAGTAATTACTTCAAACAATCGTACTGAATGGAACATCATGGATATTGGTATCCTGCAGACAGGTGCTCAAAACGTGCCTATTTACCCAACAATTTCTGAAGAAGATTACGAATATATATTAAATCACAGCGGCAGTATTTACTGCTTTGTGTCTGATGAAGAAGTACTTCAAAAAGTAAGACTGATTCAAGCTAACGTACCGACTTTAAAAGAAGTTTATTCTTTTAATGAAATTGCAGGCTGCAAACATTGGACAGATTTATTGACACTTGGTGAAGATGAAAGCAATCAAAACGAAGTTGAAGCTAGAAAAAACAGCATTCAGACGGATGATCTAGCAACTATTATTTATACTTCTGGAACAACAGGAAAGCCAAAAGGCGTTATGCTTTCGCACAAAAATATTGTATCGAATGTTTTAGACAGTGCACCTAGAATTCCGTTTGATGCGGGAAAAAGCACTGCTTTGAGCTTCTTGCCTATCTGCCATATTTTTGAAAGAATGATTTTGTATATCTATCAATATTATGGTGTTTCGGTTTATTTTGGAGAATCAATTGATAAAATTAGTGATAACTTAAAAGAAGTTCGACCAACTGTGATTACGGCAGTTCCGAGGCTTTTAGAGAAAGTTTACGATAAAATTTACGCAAAAGGATCTGAATTAACTGGTATCAAGAAAAAACTATTTTTCTGGGCTATTGATTTAGGTTTAAAATACGAACCGTACGGAGCCAATGGTTTCTGGTATGAATTTCAATTAAAAATCGCCCGTAAACTTATTTTCAGCAAATGGAAAGAAGGTTTGGGAGGAAATTTAGATTTAATGGTTTCTGGAAGTGCTGCTTTACAGCCACGTTTAACAAGAGTTTTTGCTGCTGCAGAAATTCCGGTTATGGAAGGTTACGGTTTGTCTGAAACTTCACCGGTAATTGCCGTAAACGATGAAAGAAACAAAGGTTTTAAAATTGGAACTGTTGGTAAAGTAATTCGCAACGTAGAAGTAAAAATTGCCCAAGACGGTGAAATTTTATGCAAAGGACCAAACGTTATGTTAGGTTACTTTAAAGATCCTGAAAAAACAGCCGAAGCTTTGCAAGACGGATATTTCCACACTGGAGATATTGGAGAAATTGACAGTGAAGGTTTCTTGAAAATTACGGACCGCAAGAAAGAAATGTTCAAGACTTCTGGAGGTAAATACATTGCACCTCAGCTAATTGAAAATGCCATGAAGCAATCTCGTTTTATCGAGCAGATTATGGTTATTGGCGAAGGCGAAAAAATGCCGGCCGCTTTTATCCAGCCCAATTTTGAATTTGTAAAAGAATGGGCAAAACTTCATAAAATTACTTTAGGAAACACTGACAAGGAAATCAGCGAAAATCCAGATGTAATTAAGCGCATCGATGAAGAAGTTGAAAGCATTAATGAGAAATTTGGTCACTGGGAAAAAATCAAACGTTTTGAGCTGACTCCAGATGTTTGGTCTATCGACGGCGGACAGCTTACTCCTACGCTAAAATTAAAACGTAAGATCATCAAAGAAATTTACAAAGATCTTTACGCTAAAATCTATAATCAGAATTAAGAATCAAAATAATTTAACCAAGAAAAGGCTGTCTTTATGAGACAGCCTTTTTATTTTATGAAGATTTCCTTCAATTAGACAACGCCCTCGCTGTCTTACATCGTAATGTATTCTGATCTATTTTTAGAAAAAATAGCTGTAAAATTTAGATAGGTATTTTCTCCGCTTAGAATGATGCGTGATCGCGTTCTTTTTTCCAGTACTTTCAATCTCTTTTGTACCTTCTATCTTATAGGTATCATAAAACTTTTTAAAAGGACGCGGCTCAAAATCTACCATAATTGCTGCCATATTTATTGCATCAATATTTGTTGGATCTGTTTCGCCTTTAAAGAACGTTTCAATAGGTCTGAACTTATCTTTTTGTTCCTTAAACTTATTCTTTTTGCTATGATCAAAATCCAAAGAAAATAAATTTCTAAAAACATTTAAGTCATCCTGAGCTGGATTATTCTCGAAAATAAGCCAGCACAAATCACGCAGTTTTGCACGAGAAGGACTGTACAAATAATCGAAGTATTTGCCTTGTTTTTCTATTTCATATTTAATTTTAATCGCTTTTTTGTATTCTTTTAATATATTGCTCATGGTAGTATATTTTTTTAAGAATTCTTGGAAATTTCAGCAAAACGCCATAATTCTGATAATTAGGTATTCGCTGTTTGGTTCCGTGTAATTCGTATGTTTTATTAATTTTATTTTTTAAAGCTGCTTCCTGACACGAACGCTCATTCGCCGGAATTGTATCTTCGTTTTTGGCGCAAAATCTTTTGTATAATTCTCCATCGCTAATGGCTGAAGATTGAACATCAAATTTTCTGCTGGCTATTATTTCTCCGCTTATTAGCGATACGTTTTCTGCATTTAGTTTATTTATGGCTCTAGCTAAAATAGTTGCTGCTTTAGCAAACAATGTGCTTATCTTTTTCATCTGTAATTCTTTAATTATTCAAACCTTATCTCTGAGGCTTTGCACCTAAACAAAAAAAGCACCCGATTAAAGGTGCTTCATAACAAATACGATATCATTATCCTATTGCTTATATTGATGCACCGACATAGTAATCCATCCACGGTCCGAAGTCGCGGCTGCTAATCCTAAGTTGTTTATGTATGATTTAAAACTCATTTTATTTTTATTTCTTTAATTGTTGTTGTTGTTGTTTTCTGAAACTCATTGTTTCGATTTTGTTTGGCAAAGATAGGATAGAAAAAATCACATTTCCAAATCATTTTTAAGATTATTTTTCTGATTATCAAATAGTTACATTTAAAATTAAGGCAAAGAAATGCCTGTCCGCATACTAGTGCAGATCTGTGTTTTGTACCAAAAGACTGGCTTTCATCGAATTACTTTCCAAGACTATATTTTCCTATTTTGATTAATCATTAAACATTTGGTCAAATTATTTTTTAATTATTTTTAGTTATGGTTTGTTTTTCTATCATTTTGTTGCCCTTTTTCTTGTCACACTGAGCGTCCCGAGACTTCGAGAGAAGTGCTTTAAACAAAAAAAGCGTCCCAAATAAGGACGCTTTATATATTTTATGTTGAGTTTAAACTCTAAAATTTACATTTCATTTTCATAAAAATACATATAACGTCCTGCCATTTCAGCTGAAATATCTCCGGCTAAATGTTCAAAACTTTGTTTTACTGAAAGTATCATATGTATATTTCTGTTTTTTAATTACAGATACAAATGTAGTATATTTTGTTATAATTTAACAAATTATACTGAAAAGTATAATTTGTTAAATTATAACAAATCAAGGTATGTAAAATTGCTCTGTCAGATAGAAAACCGTATCAATGAAAAATAAATTATTCTCAAAAGTCAGAACATTTTCATCATGTAGATCTTCAAGAATAATACCTAATTCAGCATTAAAATAATCATTATTTCTAGTATTAACAAAACCGTTTGAGTTTAAAAAATATTTCACATTCTCTAATTCTGTTGCAATATCAGATTGAACAAATTTTTGTTCCACTACAGCGTAAAGTACTTCTGTTTGTTCATAAAATCCAATTAATTGATATGCAGTATCTGGAAAGAAATAATTATTCAGCAACAAATTGTTGAAATAATCTTCCCAAGATTCATAATATATACTATCATTAAGCTTAATTACTTTATGCTTGTTCTGAAGATAGACTTTTTGCTCTGCACCTGAAGATATAAAAGCATGAATGTTTATGTATGTAATCCAAAAACTATTTCGATCACAGAATTGTTTTATTAACGCTGTTTCTTCACTTTTGATTTGCTTGCTTGACTTAAGCGCTCTGCCTGCGCTCTCGCTTTTTCTAAGGTAACGGGAGATTGTTTGGATAGAATTTCCATGCCTAACTTGGCTCTTTCCTGAAATGATATTTTGTAATTCATTTTTCATGAAGTTTATAGTGCAAATATAAAAATTTAAAGTTACTATTTATTGACTATTGAACTAAAGTAAGAAAAAGAGTATATTAAAAAACATTTATATTTTTTATTTCATTCAATCCTCTTGATAAAGTTGTGGAACTTTACGAACGTTTGGTTCAGTCTGAAAAAGAAAAGGTTGGGTATTTAGAGAAATTGATGAAATTGAAATAATATTTTTTTTATTATATATAAAATGCGCAATGGGAATTGCGCATTTTATTTTTGTTGGCTTTAAATTACTGATGTGAGGTTGGGAAACTTCACAGGGTTAGTTCTAATAAAAATATGTTATTATATAAAAAATTTAGAATCAAGAACTTCTATTTTCAAAATACCTCCATCTAACCTAAAATGTCTTTCTTCACCATCTCTGAGTAAACAATCGGCTATTATTACTTTATCTTTGATAAACTCTTTAACTAATATTATCCTTCTAGTAATTTTCTCTTGTAAATCTTTGTAAGTTATTCGATAATAGTTACCAACAATAAAATCAAACTCTTTGACACTACTAAATTCCTCCAATTGTTTTTTATACTCAGGAATTTTTTCAGTTATAAAATCACTTAACTCGACAGTTTCTTCATCTAAATCTATTTTTGATAAATCAATTTCGTTGAATCTATTTTTGAAGAAATCATAGTACTTAAGTTTATAATAATAATGATTAAAGATTATTTCAATTGGCTGGAAATAACTATGATCAATCACTACACCAGATTCCAAAACTATTTGATTTTCGAGATTTTGCCTTAAAAATAATTTATCTAATATGAATTGTGATATTAATTCTAAAGATTTTACTTCTTGCACAAGTAAAACTGTTTCAATGGGAATAAAATCTTCTGAAAAACCTCCTGATGATGGATTATACCATTTACATTTAAGCAAAAAATAAGAGATTATCTTTTTTTGATTTCCTGATTTAGTATTAAAGGAAATTTTTTCATCATTTAGCTTGACATCTATAACTGTTAAAACTGGAGGCAAAAAATCTAGATGTGAATTAAGTTTTTGTGATGATTTATTATCAACTTTAGAAAATGTACTTTTAATTTTTCCTAATTCATGATCACATGATTTTAGAATAACTTGTCTATTTAAAAAATCCTTTTTTAATTCACTTAATATATTGGATTTTGGATATTCAATTCCAACATCAGATAAACTAGAATCTAAAGCTGTATTAAATTCACCTTTTTTACTAACAACGACGTTTTTTTCTTCGTCTTCATCATCATCTTCAAATTTCGAAATAATTTTAAGCTGTTTAACATTAAACCAATAATTTTCAAATTTATGGGACTTGTGGGAATAAAAGATACATTTTACTTGCTTAGGTTTTTCCTCCCCTGTATCTCCATCAAATTCTGTTATTGAATTCATTATTTCAGAAACTACCAGAATTGGGGGCGTCATGCCAGCAAATGCAGAAATTTTAACATTATCGGCATCTATACCAAATGGATGATTTTTAAGTGAAACTAAATCTCCTATCCTAATTTTTGTCATAAAATTTTTATTTTCTGTTCAGTGTAAACATAAACATTTAAGTCTTACATTTGTATACCTTGTGCAGAAAAGTTGATTTTTTACATCTAGCGAGGACTATAGGGCTTTTTGCTTTACTGAATATTTGAGATATTCAGGTTTAGAATTTATCAAGAACAGTTCACCCGCAAGGGATAACGCTGTTGCAAAGATAGTCATTAATTTGATATAAGTCAAGGTCATAGTCATTGATGTTGCATTTAAGTTATAATTTACGAAATAAACGATGACTCAGTAATTGGGTGCTAGTCCGCCCCTTTTGGGTGTATGTAAAATGAATATTATTATTGCTAGAACTTAATGCACAAGGTTATTTATGAGTAAATTACAGAATATCCCGGATTGGATGAAAACAAAGGGTTACTTACACCTTTCTCCTAGCCTACAAATTGATGTAAATTGGCGTAAATATAAACTTCAAATTGAAAACAAAGAATTTATTTCGAAATATGCTTTTTATCCTTTAATACATGCGTTTATTAAAGAAAGAAAGTATAAAAAATCAGACCCTAATAAACATACAATACATAGACGCTCTCATAAGCATGTAAATTCTAAAACAAATATCACAGAAAAATCTTCAAAATTAAGACCTCTTCATTATGCAAGCCATTATGATGCTTTAATTTATGGATATTATGCTTATTTATTAAATAAAAAATATGAAGAAAAGTTAATACTATCACCTAAATTATTTGATAGTGTAACGGCTTATCGTAAATTAAAAATTGACAAATTATGTGACAAGGGAAAAAGTACAATTCATTTTGCAAAAGAAGTCTTCGACGAAGTAAAGCAACGTGCGTCTATTAATAAAAAAACTGCTGTACTAACTTTCGATATTAAAGGTTTTTTTTCTTCATTAGATCATGACATTTTGAAGCAAAAATGGTCTTTTATGATAAACGAAACAAAACTTCCAAATGATCACTATAATGTTTTTAAATCTTGTACAAATTTTAGTTATGTACTGAAAGATGATTTAAGAAAAAGAAAAAACAAATCAGGCAAAAAAAGTGGTTTCGAAGAAGATAAACTTGCCCGAATTAGAAGAGAAAAAGGATTCAAATGTTTTTTTGAATCGAATGAAGATTTCAGAAATCATATAAAAAATGGTAAATTAAGAATATATAAAAACCCATTTAGGAAAGAAGATTCTAAAGAAAAAAAACAAATAATTGGCATTCCTCAAGGATTGCCGATTAGCGCAGTTTTAGCAAATATATATTTATACGATTTCGATAAAGCAATAATTCAAAATCTTGTAGAAGAAAAAAATGGTTACTACAGAAGATATTCAGATGATATCGTAATAATTTGTAATATTGATGACATCCAAACTACTAAAACTTACATTGAAGATTTAATTAAAGAGAGTAATTTAGAAATTAGTTCTGCTAAAACTGAAGTTTTTATTTTTGAAAATCGAATATTTAACAAATTAAACCAAGAACGTTTAACATCAATTAAAATAAATAGTGACGGAACTCAATCCATTAATTCTCCCTTAATTTATCTTGGTTTTGAATTCAGAGGTTACAATGTGGTAATAAAATCTACTAATCTAGCAAAATTTTATAGAAGATTAATTAGTATTATAAAACGTAGAGCAAAACGAGCAATAAAAGGTATAGATAAAAATCCTTATCAAAAGAAAGCTATTTATCTAAATCAGATAAAAAAATTGTATAACAGACCACTACGCGAACTTGATGCAGAAAATAGTGATCTAAAGCAAAAAGAACGAAATAAAACATCTTTAGTTTTAAATGAAAGAAGTGAGTATTCTATAATTTCTAAAAAAGTAACTTCTAAAAAAAAGAACTCTAATTACATGGGATATATTAAAAGATGTTCAGAAATTTTTAAAGAAAAGCATTTTATAAATCAAGTCAGAAAGCGTAAACATATAGTTTATTGTGCAATTAAAAAACACCTAGAATAATCTTTTAATTATACCTAACAGATTTTAAAAACCTGTTAAGAAACCTTAAATCCCAAAAAACTCTTTAGCATTCTTCGTAGTTTCTTGCGCAACAACAATCCCCGAAACTCCTTTAAACTGTGCAATTGTTCCGGCAACAAAAGCAGAAAAGCAGGTTCGCATCGGCGTACATGGTATTTCTTCAAAAGAGTGTTCGGGACATTTTTAGGAAGCATAAACGGCGCATCGGTTTCAATCATCATTCGTTCGAACAATACGTACTGAATGATTTCTTTTAAATGATGAAACGTTTGGTATCAGAAATCGCTCCCGTAAAACAAAGATAAAACCCATTATCAAAATAGATTTAGAGATTGTATAGAAATACTATAACCGAAAACTTTCATAACTAAATAAAAAATATTCTACAAAAACTCCTTTTCAAAACATCAAACCAAAAAATAATCCTCCATTAAATCAATGGTTTTTTGAATTATACAGAATTAAATCTCCTTTTAAATCCATAAAAGAATTTTTACCACATTAATTTTGTTAAAATCTCAAAAAAGAATAGTATATTTCAATTCAAATTTAAACCTAAACCGCTCTAAATCAGAGATATTTTTTTACTAACCAAAAATTTATTAAAAAATTATATGCACGCATAGTATTTTTTGATTATATTTGAAATCGATATAGTTACCTATGAAAGACAAAACAATAGATTATATTTTGAGAGCTACATGGCAGGCTGTTTCAAGAATGTATAACGAAGAAGCTGCTAAATACGATGCCACAATGGCAACCGGATTTGCTCTTTTAAGTATAGATAAAGAAGAAGGAACTCCATCGACAGCTTTAGGGCCAAGAATGGGAATGGAAGCTACAAGCCTGACAAGAACATTAAAATCGATGGAAGACAAAGGTTTGATTGTTCGCAAAAAAAACCCAACTGACGGACGAGGTGTTTTGATTTACCTGACCGAATTTGGAAAAGAAAAAAGAGATTTATCTAAAAATACTGTTTTGAAATTTAATGAAACCGTTAGAAAACATGTTTCAGACGAAAAACTAAAACATTTTATTGAGGTTTCTGAAATCATAAACGAATTAATTCAAGACAAAAATATATTTACCCAAACAGAAAATACGGAAAATGAATAGTCTTTAAAAAACAATTCAAATTCTCATACAAAAAAACAAATAGTAACAAATTATGAAATCGTCCACAGTAAATTTTTTACCAAATAATAAAAAGGCGATAACATATTTGACCAATAGAAAATAAAATTAACAAATATGAAACGCACAATTAAAAAAGTTGCTGTAATTGGATCCGGAATTATGGGTTCAGGAATAGCTTGTCATTTTGCCAACATTGGTGTTGAAGTTTTATTACTTGACATCGTGCCACGCGAGTTGACAGAAGCTGAAACTAAAAAAGGATTAACGCTTGAAAGTAAAGTTGTTCGCAACCGTGTGGTAAACGAGCACTTGGCGAATTCATTAAAATCAAAACCCTCTCCTATTTACAGTCAAAAATTCGCTAGCCGAATCACAACTGGAAATACGACTGATGATATGGCAAAAATTGCCAATGTAGACTGGATTATTGAGGTTGTAGTAGAACGTTTGGACATTAAGAAATTAGTTTTTGAACAAATCGAGAAATTCCGTAAACCGGGAACTTTGGTTACTTCTAACACTTCTGGTATTCCAATTCACTTTATGAGCGAAGGAAGAAGCGAAGATTTTCAACAACACTTCTGCGGAACCCACTTTTTTAACCCTGCGCGTTACTTAAAATTATTTGAAATTATTCCTGGTCCAAAAACTTCTACAGAAGTATTGGATTTCTTAAACGAATACGGATCTAAATTCTTAGGAAAAACTTCGGTTGTTGCTAAAGATACTCCGGCGTTTATTGGAAACAGAATTGGTATTTACGGAATCCAGAGTTTATTCCATTTAGTAAAAGAAATGGGATTAACGATTGAAGAAGTTGATAAATTGACTGGTCCGGTAATTGGTCGTCCAAAATCAGCTACTTTCCGTACTGTTGACGTTGTTGGATTGGATACTTTGGTACACGTTGCCAACGGTATTTACGAAAATTGCCCGACAGACGAACAGCACGAATTGTTCAAACTTCCAGAATTTGTTACCAAAATGATGGAAAACAATTGGTTAGGAAGCAAAACGGGTCAAGGTTTTTATAAAAAAGTAGATAAAGACATTCTTTCTTTAGACTTAGATACATTAGAATACCGTGCTGCTAAAAAAGCAAATTTTGCTACACTTGAACTTACAAAAACTATTGATAAACCAATCAATCGTTTTAAAGTTTTAGTAAAAGGAAAAGACAAGGCGGGAGAATTCTACCGTAAGAGTTTCGCCGGAATGTTTGCTTATGTGTCAAACAGAATTCCTGAAATCTCAGACGAATTATACAAAATTGATGATGCCATGAAAGCTGGTTTTGGATGGGAAAATGGTCCATTCGAAATTTGGGATGCAATTGGTGTTGCAAACGGAATCGAAATCATGAAAGCAGAAGGTTTAGCCCCTGCTGCATGGGTTACTGAAATGCTGGCTTCTGGAAGCGAAAGTTTTTACTCTGTAAAAGAAGGAGCAACTTATTTCTATAATATTCCAACAAAATTACAAACTAAGGTTCCTGGGCAAGATTCATTTATTATCTTGAACAACATCCGCGAAAGCAAAAAAGTTTGGAGCAACAGCGGTGCAATCATTCAGGATTTAGGAGATGGAATTTTGAACTTAGAATTCCAGTCTAAAATGAATACAATTGGCGGTGATGTACTTCAAGCTATCAATAAAGCAATCGACTTATCTGAAAAAGAATATCAAGGTTTAGTTATTGGAAACCAGGCAGCGAATTTCTCTGTAGGTGCTAACATCGGAATGATTTTCATGATGGCAGTTGAACAGGAATACGATGAATTGAATATGGCAATCAAAATGTTCCAAGATACTATGATGCGTGTTCGCTACTCTGGAATTCCAGTTGTAGTAGCACCTCACGGAATGACTTTTGGCGGTGGATGCGAAATGAGCTTACACGCTGATAAAGTTGTGGCTGCTGCTGAAACTTATATGGGATTGGTTGAATTTGGTGTTGGTGTACTTCCTGGCGGAGGTGGATCTAAAGAAATGGCTTTGAGAGCTTCAGATTTATTCCGCAAAAACGATGTGGAATTGAATGTTCTTCAAGAGTATTTCTTAACAATCGCTATGGCAAAAGTATCTACTTCTGGTTACGAAGCTTTTGACACAGGACTTTTACAGCACGGAAAAGACGTTATTGTAGTAAACAAAGATCGTCAGATTGCTGAAGCTAAAAAACATGCATTGTTATTAGCAGAAGCAGGTTATACGCAGCCAATCAGAAGAACTGATGTTAAGGTTTTAGGAAAACAAGCACTTGGAATGTTCTTAGTTGGAACGGATCAAATGGAAGCTGGAAAATACATTTCTGAGCACGACAAAAAAATCGCTAACAAACTGGCTTATGTAATGGCCGGAGGTGATTTATCTGAAGCAACTTTAGTTTCTGAACAATATTTATTAGATATCGAACGTGAAGCTTTCTTATCTCTTTGTACTGAGCGTAAGACTTTAGAGAGAATTCAATATATGTTAACTAAAGGAAAACCGCTTCGTAATTAGATAATAAGATGCAAGAAACAAGAAGCAAGACTTTAGAGAATCTTGCCTCTTGCTTGCCTCTTTCTTCTAATAAATCTTTAAAAAAACAAAACAAATGAAAACAGCATATATAGTAAAAGCATATAGAACAGCAGTTGGAAAAGCTCCAAAAGGTGTTTTTAGATTTAAAAGACCTGATGAATTAGCAGCAGAAACCATTCAGTTTATGATGGATGAACTGCCTGATTTTGACAAAAAACGTATTGATGACGTTATGGTAGGAAATGCCATGCCGGAAGCAGAACAAGGTTTGAACGTTGGACGTTTGATCTCTTTAATGGGATTAAAAGTTGAAGACGTTCCCGGAGTTACTGTAAACCGTTATTGCGCATCTGGACTAGAAACTATCGGAATGGCGACTGCTAAAATCCAGTCAGGAATGGCAGATTGTATCATTGCTGGTGGTGCAGAAAGTATGAGTTTTATTCCGATGGGAGGTTACAAGCCAACTCCGGATTATAAAGTTGCTGCTGCAGGTCACGAAGATTACTATTGGGGAATGGGTTTAACGGCTGAAGCGGTTGCCAACCAATATAAAATTTCAAGAGAAGATCAAGATGAGTTTGCGTACAACTCTCACATGAAAGCTTTGAAAGCGCAAGCAGAAGGAAAATTCGACAAACAAATCGTTCCAATTACGGTTGATCAGACTTTCATCAATGAAAATGGAAAAAAAGAAACTAAATCATACGTTGTAAAACAAGACGAAGGACCAAGAGCCGGAACATCTGTTGCTGCATTGGCGGGTTTAAAACCAGTTTTTGCTGCTGACGGAAGTGTAACTGCAGGTAACTCTTCTCAAATGAGCGACGGTGCTGCTTTTGTTTTAATCATGAGCGAAGAAATGGTAAAAGAATTAAACCTTGAGCCAATTGCACGACTTGTAAACTTTGCTTCTTCTGGTGTCGAACCAAGAATTATGGGTATTGGTCCAGTAAAAGCAATTCCGAAAGCATTGAAACAAGCTGGTTTAGAATTGAAAAACATTGACTTAGTTGAATTAAACGAGGCTTTTGCTTCTCAGTCTTTGGCTGTAATTCGCGAGCTAGGTTTAAATCCGGATATCGTAAACGTAAACGGTGGAGCTATAGCATTAGGTCATCCTCTAGGCTGTACTGGAGCTAAACTTTCTGTTCAGTTATTTGACGAGATGAAACGCAGAGGAAATAAATACGGAATTGTTTCTATGTGTGTGGGGACTGGACAAGGTTCTGCAGGGATTTACGAAGTATTGTAGTTTTTAAGAGGAAAGAAGCAAGATGCAAGACTTGATTTTTGGAATGAAAATATTCTGAAGATAAAGGCTTATAAAAGTAGTAAAAAACTTACTTTAATTATTCTTTCTTATCTTGCCTCAAAAAAAACATGAGACACAATTTTAAGAATTTGAAAATTTGGATTTTAGCTATGGAAATTACTAATGACATCTATAGATTAACGGCCACTTTTCCAAAATCAGAAATTTATAGTTTAGTCAATCAAATGAATCGATGTTCTGTTTCAATGCCTTCAAATATTGCTGAGGGATCAAACAGAGGAAATAAACATTTTCAACATTATTTGAATATCAGTTTAGGTTCGTCATTTGAATTGCAGACACAATTGTTAATAGCTTGTCAAAATGACTATGTAACAAAAGAAAAAACAGAAAAATTAGAAAACAAAATAATTGAATTTCAAAAGATGACCACGGGGTTCATAAGCAAGTTAAATTAAAATCTTGCTTCTTGCTTCTTTCATCTTTTACCTAAAAACATAAGCAATGGCAGATACAATCGAAAAAAACGTGACTCGTGGTGGTCAGTTTTTAGTTAAAGAAACAAAATGCGAGGACATCTTCACACCAGAAGATTTCTCTGAAGAACAGTTAATGATGCGTGACTCTGTAAAAGAGTTCGTAGACAAAGAATTATGGGCGCATAAAGATCGTTTTGAGAAAAAAGATTATGCATATACAGAAGCTTCTATGCGTAAAGCTGGTGAACTTGGACTTCTTGGAGTCGCAGTTCCTGAAGAGTACGGCGGATTAGGAATGGGATTTGTATCTACGATGTTAGTTTGCGATTACATTTCTGGTGCTACAGGTTCGTTCTCAACTGCTTTTGGTGCTCATACAGGAATTGGTACAATGCCAATTACACTTTATGGATCAGAAGAGCAAAAGAAAAAATATGTTCCTAAATTGGCTTCTGGAGAATGGTTTGGAGCTTATTGCTTAACAGAACCAGGCGCAGGATCTGATGCAAACTCAGGAAAAACAAAAGCTGTTTTATCTGAAGACGGAACGCATTATAAAATTACAGGACAAAAAATGTGGATTTCGAATGCAGGTTTCTGCAGCGTTTTCATCGTTTTTGCCCGTATTGGAGATGATAAAAACATTACAGGTTTCATCGTAGAAAATGATCCGTCAAACGGAATTTCTATGAATGAAGAAGAACATAAATTAGGAATTCGTGCTTCTTCTACTCGTCAGGTTTTCTTCAACGATACAAAAGTTCCTGTCGAAAACATGTTATCTGAAAGAGGAAACGGTTTCAAAATTGCAATGAATGCCTTGAACGTAGGTCGTATTAAATTGGCTGCTGCTTGTTTAGATGCACAACGTAGAGTTACTTCAAATGCAGTAAAATATGCTAATGAAAGAATTCAGTTTAACACTGCAATTTCATCTTTTGGAGCTATACGTTCTAAATTAGCTGAAATGGCAACGAATGCTTACGCTGGAGAAAGCGCTTCTTACAGAGCTGCAAAAGATATCGAGGACAGAATTGCTGCTCGTGAAGCTGAAGGAACTTCTCACCAAGAAGCTGAATTAAAAGGTGTTGAAGAATACGCTATCGAATGTTCTATCTTGAAAGTAGCTGTCTCTGAAGACGTTCAATCTTGTGCTGACGAAGGAATTCAGATTTTTGGTGGAATGGGATTCTCTGAAGATACTCCAATGGAAAGTGCTTGGAGAGATGCCCGTATCGCTCGTATTTACGAAGGAACAAACGAAATCAACAGAATGCTTTCTGTAGGTATGCTGATTAAAAAAGCAATGAAAGGTCACGTTGATTTACTTGGACCAGCTATGAAAGTTCAAGAAGAATTAATGGGAATTCCATCTTTTGATACTCCAGATTTTTCTGAATTATTTGCTGAAGAAAAAGGAATCATCGCAAACTTGAAAAAAGTTTTCTTAATGGTTGCTGGAAGTGCTGTTCAAAAATACGGTGCAGATTTAGATGCTCACCAACAATTGTTAATGGCGGCTTCTGATATCTTAATCGAAATCTACATGGCTGAAAGTACTATTTTAAGAACTGAAAAATTAGCGAAAAATCAAGGAGAAGCTAAAGTACAAGAGCAAATTGCTATGGCAAAATTATACTTATACAAAGCTGTAGATATCGTGAACCAAAAAGGAAAAGAAGGAATTGTTTCTTTTGCTGAAGGTGACGAACAACGTATGATGTTAATGGGATTAAAACGTTTTACAAAATACACAAACATGCCAAATGTAGTGGCATTAAGAGAAACGATTACTTCTAAATTAGTTGCAGAAAACGAATACTGCTACTAATACAAAAATAGTTTTTAGCTTTTAATTTGTTTAAACCCGCACATGTCCGAAACTGTGCGGGTTTATTTTTTGCTTTTTTTTGAACCATATAAGTTCATTTAAATAAAGGCATTAGATATAAATTACTTTTATGATCTTATATAACTTATATGGTTTAAAAAAACATTTCACAAATCTTTATTAAAATTGCGTTTTTGATACAAGATTGATAGCAAAATTTAAATTCTAATGTTTTATATTTAGCGTTCTAAAACTTCAAAAAACATATAATGAAACAGATTACCGTAATTACCCTTTTATTCTGCTGCATATTTTCTACAGCTACATTTGCGCAGAAAAACAAAAAAATGGACATTATCGCTTATTATACAGGTGATTCGAAACTAATTGACGAATACGAAATCAATAAATTAGATCAAATTATTTTTAGTTTCTGCCACTTAAAAGACGGAAAACTAAGTGTTGATTCTCCAAAAGATTCTATTACAATTAAGCATTTAGTTTCTTTGAAAGCTAAAAATCCACAATTAAAAATCGTATTATCACTTGGTGGCTGGGGAGGCTGTGAACCTTGTTCTGCTGCATTTTCAACTGCAGAAGGAAGATTAAAGTTTGCAAAATCAGTAAAAGAAGTAAGCGATTATTTTAAAGTTGACGGTCTAGATTTAGACTGGGAATATCCGGCAATTGAGGGACTGCCTGGACATCTATTTCAACCAGCTGACAAACCTAACTTTACTGAATTAATTAAAATATTACGTTCTACTTTAGGCAAAAAATACGAATTGAGTTTCGCTGCAGGTGGTTTTCAAAAATATTTAGATGAATCTATTGATTGGAAAACTGTTTCACCGTTAGTTAATCGCATTAATATTATGAGCTATGATTTAGTAAATGGATATTCTAAAGTTACAGGTCATCATACGCCTTTATATAGTACAAATCCAAAAGAAGAATCTACAGACAGAGCTGTTACTTATTTGATAAAACACGGAGTACCTGCTGAAAAATTGATTATTGGCGGTGCTTTTTATTCTAGAACATGGAAAAATGTGGAAAACACAAACAACGGTCTTTATCAGCCTGGAGAACATATTCAAGGTGCTGATTTTAAAAACTTTGCTTCAACTTATACAGAAGCTAATGGCTGGAAATATTTTTATGACGAAAAGGCACAAGCGCCATACTGGTATAATGCCGGGACAAAAACATTTGCAACATCTGACGACCTGAAATCTATAAAAGCAAAAACAGAATATGTGAAGTCTAAAAAATTAGGTGGTATCATGTTTTGGGAACTTACACTAGACAGTCCGAAAAACGGAATGGTTAATGCTATTTACGAAGTAAAAACAGGAAAATAAATTACTTGAAGATCAATAATAAAAACGGCTGTCATTGTAAAATGACAGCCGTTTCTATTAAAGCTGAAACTAAATTTTTACTTTTGATTTGTCTAATTCTCCAATAAATGGAATTGAATTTTGAATTTCATTACGAATTGTAGTCTGTAGATACACTTCTAATTGAATAAATTTTGCTGCATTTATTGCTCCCACAGCTTTTTTTGCCTTGCCATACGTTTTGGTATATAACTTTTCATAAGCCATATTGTTTTTTAAAGTTGCTTTTGCAAGTTCATCGGCTTTAGCATCAGTAAGCGTATTATAATTGGCTGCATAATCATTGATCAATTGAAACTTTTTCTGTCCCAGCGCTTTACGTTCGGCTTCGTAATTTTCGTAGACTTTTGTAAAAGCCGTTGCCTGCGCATCAGACAGATTCATGTATTCTTTTACCAGATCACTTTTAGATTTTCCATAAACACTTTGCACAATTTCTACATCTTCTTTAAACGTAGATTGAGCATATGATGAAAACGAGGCTACAGCCAGAACTAGAACAACAATTACTTTTTTCATAGTTTTAATTTTAAATTAGTTAATCTTCTAAAAAACAAATTGATTCTTTATTGCTTTTTAACTTCTTCTGCTTTTGGTGCTTCAATTTCACCGTCATACGAAATCGCAGCTCTGTTGTTGCTATTTACGGAAAGCGTGGCATTACCATTAAAAAATATTGAAAATAAAAGATTATATACATCATTTTTTCCTTTAACAGTAGCTCGAACAATGTAGTTTTTCTTATTTTTTTCAATTTTGATATTTTCCGGCACGCCTTCAAACTTAATACCGCCGTCTCCGCCATAAGCAACATTATATGCCCTGCCAAAAAAAGGAAGATCGCAGGTTGTTTTTACTTCATTAAATTTTAGAAAATAAGTATTGTAATCTAAATTAAGAAATCTTCCTCCCTGTGGTGTGGCTTTCTGGGCTTCAAAAACAAAATTTTTCGAATCAATTAATGCTTCTATTTCTTTTTGTTTCTGCAGTTCTCTTTCGGTTTTAAGTTCTTTTTTTGTTTTTTCCTGTGCCAAAACTGGAAAACTTAAAAGCAATACTAACACTAATAAAATGGATATTTTAGTTTTCATAAATTATAATTTAATAGAGTTAAAATAATTTCTATTTTTTGGTAAATCGCATCATTGCAATATCTCCAGAAATAAGATTTAATGTTTTTCCGTCATCTGTAATATTATACGATGTTATTTTTTGAAGTGCAGCCATAAAAACCTGTTCTCCCTGTCCGTCCATACACATCATTTTTGTTACGGCCATGGGTTGCTTAAAATCTATTTTATTTTGAGTTACACTCAATTTTCCGGTAAACGAATTACAGCTGTTGTTTCCTGAAACTTGATTTTCCTTGATATTGAAATTAATGGCAGGCTTTTTATTTGGATATAAACCATCAAAAGCAATTCTTGGACCTGTAATATAATTAAGTTCCCAGCTTCCTTCAAGCTTAGAAACTGAATCGCTTTTTTTGCATTTAAAAATAGCACAAGATAACAGCATCGTACTTAGAAAAACAAGGATAAAAAACTTCTTCATCATAACTTTAAGTATTAAAATATTAATGAATTAGAAAAATGTATTCGGAAATTTTTCGTTAAAAACGTATACGAATTTAAGCAATATTTTCGTCTTTACATGGCAAGCAGCTATTAAATTATGGGTAATAGTTTTAGATTTTTTTAACTTTTAGCTTCCAGTATATCGGTTTTTTTATGTTAAATTTACTTAATCTTTAATTTAAAAGCCATACATATGAAAAAAGCAATTATTTCTTTCGCTATAATTACAGCCTTAATTATTGGCTGTAAGACTAATACAAAATCAAATGACGCCAAAACTTTAACCGTTAATTTAGAACCAAAAAGCAACAGTACCGTTAGTGGTACTGCAACTTTTACTGAGAAAAATGGAAAAGTAACTTTTGTAGCAAAAGTGGCAGGTTTACAGCCTGGAGTTCATGCAATTCACATTCATGAGAAATCAGATTGTACAGCTGCCGATGGAAGTTCAGCCGGCGGACACTGGAATCCTACTTTTAAAAAACACGGAAAATGGGGTTCAGCTGAATATCACAAAGGTGATATAGGAAACTTTACTGCTGATGCAAAAGGAAACGGAACCATCACATTAACGACTGACGAATGGTGTGTTGGCTGTGGAGACGAAACCAAAGATGTTCTAGGAAAAGGTTTAATCGTGCATCAAGGAACAGATGACTTTACGACACAGCCTACTGGAAATGCAGGAGGTCGAGTTGCCTGTGCGGGAATCATCAAATAAAAAAAAGCAATAACCACTATTTTTATAAAATCTAGTGGTTATTTCATTTAAAATGAATACTAAAACAATAAAAAAAATTAGCTTTGTATCCTCAAATAAAAGTTAATGATTAACCCATCGGCATCAGGCTGGATAGATAAGTTTTTTAGTGAACAAAAGTTTTCAGAAGCGATTCCTTTTGAGACTACAGATTCTTTTTACTATAAAGTAAGAGAAACTGGTTTTATTTACGGTCATATTATCTCTATTGATTCTCAAGTTCCAATTCCGATAAAAGGATGGTTTAAAACAGAAATCTCTAAAGTTGCTTTACTAAATACATTATATCATGTTTTTTGTTTAGAAAAAAGAAGTTCTGAACCTAATAACTTTATTTCAGAAGTTTTAAAATTCTACAACCAAATGAATCCTGAAGGATTTAATTTGTTCAAAATCTTACTTCCAAAAGACAGTCCGTCATTTTCTTTAGAAAATATAATCGATCAGCGAGTACAGACGAATGACAGTATTATCAGTAAAAACTTTTCGCATTTAGTAACTAATGCCTTGTTGTTTATTGATGTTTTAGCTTTTAGACAATATTTAGAACACGGTGCAATTCCGGATAAATATTTGAAAAGAATTGAAGAAACTGTTTTGGGTATTGTAGGTTTAGCACTAAAAACTAAAACTGTAAAATCGCAGCATGACGATTTACTAATCAAACTTTTTGAAGCTTCAATAAGATATTCAAAATTCTCTAAAGTTACGGTTGAAACTTTAGAAACCTTGCAATTAGACTATTTCAAAAATACGCTCGAACATTATTATTTGATCGATATGGCCGGAATGGCTTTATGGAGTGATGGTGTTGTAGAAAATGAAGAAGCTTATTTTCTATATTCATTAGGATCTTCTATGAATGTTTCTGATGCTTTTGTAGCTAAAAGCATTGCAACAACAAATACTTTTATTACAACTCATAAAAAGAAAATTCCATACTTTAATTATTCTAATCCTGTAAAACACTTTTACGATCAGATGACGCATACGGTCGTAAAACTAATTGTAAGAAATAAAAACAGACTGGTTAAGGAAATAGTTCAAAGTAAAGAATTAATGATTCTTTTGGCTTATTCTACAACCAGAGATCTGGACGCCAAAGAAAAAAAGAAAGTTAAAAAACAGCTCTTAGATATTTGTAAAACGATTCCGTCCCTGACAATATTTTTGCTTCCCGGCGGAAGTTTACTGTTGCCGATTTTAATAAAGTTTATTCCAACCTTATTGCCATCTGCTTTTAATGAAAATTTAGACGAAAACGAATAAAAAAAATCGCCCTTTTGAGGCGATTTTTTTTTATTATAGATTACTCAGCTGGTAAACATCATCAAGTTCATCATTCGAAGCAATTGTTACATTTAAATCGGTTACAAAACCAGAATTTAAACCGTAAACCCATCCGTGAAGCATTAAATCCTGACCATTTTTCCAAGCACTTTGTACAATAGAAGTTTTAGCTAAATTGTAAACTTGCTCTTTAGCATTGATTTCAACGAAAGCATTAAAACGCTCTGTTTCATCTTCAATTGAATTTAGATATTTATCATGCAAGCGGTATTCATCTTTAATGTGACGAATCCAGTTGTCGATAATTCCAACAGATAAATTCCCCATTGCCGCTTTTACACCACCACAACCATAGTGTCCGCAAACAATAACGTGTTTTACTTTCAAAACATTAACAGCATAATCAAGAACACTCAACATATTCATATCAGAGTGAACCACCATGTTGGCAATATTTCTGTGAACAAAAACTTCTCCTGGCTTAGCTCCAATAATTTCGTTTGCCGGAACACGGCTGTCAGAACATCCAATCCATAATAATGGCGGTGTTTGTCCTTTAGCTAAATCTGCAAAATAATTAGGGTCTTTTGCTAATGACTGTTCAACCCACTGTTTATTGTTTTCTAATATTTGCTTATAAAACTCTTTCATTATTTTTTATTTTTTTTGATTGATATTACTAGGTGATTAAAGATATCAAAAAGAAACTCATGTAAAGTTACCTAAATTTTGATATTTCATCATCGTTAGAAATACCTTTAATTTATATAATTTGTTTAAAAATTTTCTTTTGTTATTTCTTTTTTTACCAATGCTCTCTTTGCTACATCATAATAATGCTCTATCGAAACGTGATTATTGTTATCTGGAGTATTTTCTAACTCGTAAGCCTTTTTGAAACCTTTTAGTTTTACTTTGATATTTGCATCAACAGCCCGTGTTTCTTTAAACTCACGAATCAAATCTAAAACATCATGAGCAATATACTCAGTATCATGCGCATTGATAATCACTTTTGAATTTTCTGGAATATCATTCAAAGTCTGTTTAATTGCGGCTTTATTCAAAAACGAAACTTCTTGTGCTAAATCGATATGAATTACATCTCCATCTTCATATTCTTCTTTTTTGAAAACATAGGCTCTTTTTAAGTTACCTCTTAATACAAAAATAATACTGATGATGATTCCTAATGCAACTCCTTTAAGTAAATCTGTTGCTACAACAAATACTAAGGTTGCGATAAAAGGCACGAATTGGTATTTTCCTTTTTCCCAAAAATGAAAGAAAGTCGCTGGTTTGGCTAATTTATATCCAACTAAAATTAAAACAGTAGCTAGAGTTGCTAATGGAATTTTATTTAAAACTGCTGGTATAGCCAAAACGCTTATCAGCAAAAGTACGCCGTGAATAATTGCCGACATTTTAGATTTTGCACCTGCATTGTTATTAGCAGATGATCGAACGACAACTGATGTCATTGGCAAACCTCCTAAAAGTGAACTTACAATATTTCCAATACCTTGTGCTCTAAGTTCAACATTTGTATCTGTATAACGTTTTTGAACATCCATTCTATCAGAAGCTTCAATACACAATAACGTTTCAATAGAAGCTACAATAGCAATGGTAAGGGCAACTACCCAAACTTTCGGATTTGCAACTGCTGTAAAATCTGGGACAATCACAATAGATTTTAATTCCTCAAAGGATTTTGGAACTGGCAGAGAAACCAAATGGTCCTTTGCAATTGCCAATGAACTTCCTGAAGAAACAAAAATTTCATTTAAAACTATTCCAACAATAACCGCAACTAGTGCACCCGGAATTAATTTTAAGCGTTTTAAAAACGGTACTTTTTCCCAAGAAATTAAGATCACAAGTGAAACTAATGAAATTACTACCGCTCCTAATTTTATATGATTGATAACATCGAATAAAAATGAAAATGAATTGCTTCCGTCATTTTGAATGAATGCCTGATCGCCTTCAAAATCTGCATCGTAACCAAAAGCGTGAGGCAATTGTTTTAAGATGATAATGATTCCGATACCGGCTAACATTCCCTCAATTACATTGGTAGGAAAATAATTTGATATACTTCCGGCTTTTAAAAATCCTAATGCTAATTGAATTAATCCAGCGATAAAAACAGACAGCAAAAAAACATCAAAAGCACCCAAATCACTAATAGCGGTTAAAATAATCGCTGTTAATCCAGCGGCAGGACCTGAAACGCTAATATGCGACTGGCTCAAGTATCCTACTACTATACCACCAATAACACCCGCGATAATTCCAGAAAATAAAGGAGCTCCAGAAGCCATTGCAATACCTAAACACAATGGAAGAGCCACCAAGAAAACCACCAAACCTGAAGCAAAATCAGATTTAAGGTTAGCAAAAAGATTGATTTTTTTTGTCATAACACAATACTAAAAAAATTATTCATTAAAGATTAACCGCACTTATTCTAAATGCAGTATAGTTCAAAATAATCGGAAGTATTATGCCAAGTTGGGAGGTGGAGCAAATATGCTCGGTGAAATATTGTCTAACTTTACAATATTTTCAGACAGAATGGTCTTTTTTTCAATATAGACTGGCAATATAACTTCATGCTGAAGTATTGCCGGATAAACAGCAGCCTTAAGTTCTTTATGCGAATGCTCTTCTTCAGAAAAACTGAAAAACATAGAAGTATCATTGCTTTTCTTCATCAACGTTACAACAGTAGGCGTTGCCAAGAAAGCAATAAATATGAATAATAATATGCGAGCGATTAATTTCATTGGAGCAAAAATAGTGTTAAAGAAATAAAATCAAAGAGATTTTTATAGAAATTTAACAATAACAAAAAAGCAGTATAATCTAAAGAGATCATTCTGCTTTTAAATCTTTTATAACCAATACATTAAAGCTCTTCTTCAAGCCATGCATTCATCATCCAGATTGTTTTTTCCTGCTCAGCGATAAAGTCACTCATCATAGAATTTGTTCCTTCATCATTAATTTCTGCTGCTTTATTCAAGATTTCTCTTTCAATTTTTAATAAATCAGATAATGAATGAACAATCAATTGAACTGCTTTTTCATCATTCGAAATATTTTTGCCAACAGTTAATTTATTGTTTTTAAGATAATCTTCAAATGTATGCAAAGGAGTACCTCCAATTGTCAAAACTCTTTCGGCTATCATGTCTATTTTTAGCTGAGAATCTGTATATAATTCTTCAAATTTTACATGCAGGTCAAAGAAACGCTTTCCGCGGATATTCCAATGAATTCCTCTTAAATTTTGATAATATACCTGAAAATTGGATAATAAAATATTCAATTCTTTTACTACTAAGGCTGATTCTTTTACAGGCAATCCTAAAATATTTGTTTTCATGGTTTTCTTTTTTTACACTAAGTTTACTACAAATCTAAAGGAAGTTCTCGAAAAAAGTTATAAAAAAAAATTATATTTACTTATTTTTGCATCAAAAAATACTATCAAAATGACGATAACTCAATTACAATATGTGTTAGCTGTTGCCGAACATAAAAATTTTACACTCGCTGCTGAAAAATGTTTTGTAACACAGCCGACATTAAGCATGCAGATTCAAAAAATTGAAGAAGAACTTAATATATTAATATTCGACAGAAGCAAAAAACCTATTCAGCTTACCGATATTGGCCAGAAGATTGTAAATCAAGCCAAAAACATTGTTAATGAAGCCGACAGAATAAAAGATATTGTAGAGCAACAGAAAGGTTTTATTGGAGGAGAATTTCGTTTGGGAATTATCCCTACTATTATGCCAACGCTTTTACCAATGTTCCTTAATAATTTCATCAAAAAATATCCAAAAGTTAAGCTTTTAATTGAGGAACTGAACACAGATGAAATTATCTTAAAATTAAAAAACGGTCATTTAGATGCTGCAATTGCTGCTACCCCTTTAGAAGATGAAAAAATAAAAGAGATTGTTTTATATTTTGAGCCATTTGTAGCTTATATACCAGAACATCACGCTAGTTTTCAAAAAGAAGAAATTGAAGTTGCTGATTTAAATATCAACGAAATTTTACTTTTACAAGATGGACATTGTTTTAGAGACGGAATTCTGAACTTGTGCAAAAACGGTTCGGATATTGATCAAAACAATTTTCAGATTCAGAGCGGCAGTTTTGAAACACTTATAAAATTAGCAGATGAAGGCCTTGGTACAACGTTACTTCCGTACTTGCACACCTTGGATTTAAAAGATTCCGATAAGCTGAAACTGCGCAATTTTAAGGAACCAAAACCTGCTCGTGAGGTAAGTTTAATTTACCCAAAAAGCGAATTAAAAATGCAAATCATTGACGCATTGCGATCTACAATCGCCGGAGTTGTAAAAGGAGCAATTGTTTTTCAAAATGTTCAAATCATTAGTCCGCTGCAAAAGAAATAAAAATAAAAAAGGAGCCAATTGGCTCCTTTTTTTATACTTTAATTAGCAGTAAACTTTGTTTTAATTCTGGTTTTTCAATAATGAAATTTAATAACCATTCTTGCAATTGTTCCATTTCGTACGGTAACAGCGTTTTGATAGCTTTTTCTAACTCTTTGCAGAAAAGTATCGGATCGAAACTTACTCTCTCAAGTATTGATTTCGTGTAATCAAACATCATTTTTGACATAATAAAATAAGATTTTGGGGGGTTATCTATATTTTTAAACTCGCACCAAATTTAAACAAATAACCCATATAACGACTAATTTTAACTAATTTTTTTAAAATATTTATCAACGAAACCGTTTTCTTAGTAAATATAAATCAATTAAGAATTATTCTAAATTAATAATTTATACCTTTTTAAAGGCGCGAAACATCTCACGTTTTCCCGGAGGACCTGCTAATTTTTCGACTGTAAAGCCAACTGAAATCATGCTTCTTTTAACAACGCCACGAGCGGCATATGTTACCAAAACTCCATTTGGTTTTAAACAATTATACATTTTCTGAAAGATTTCAGTACTCCAAAGCTCCGGCTGTACGCGATATCCGAAGGCATCAAAGTAAATCAAATCAAAAATTTCATAATCGTTTATTTCATCAAAAAATTGTTTCCTTTTGGTTAACGAAAAGAGAGTGCTAATTTCGGTTTTCTTATTCCATTCAGATTTATGCATTTTCTGAAAAATGTTCTCAAATTCCAATGCCTTTAACTCCGCAACATAATTCATTGCTAAAACTTCTTCTGCATTTACAGGATAAGCCTCTACTCCTACATAATCAATCTTGTGCTGTTTTTCTTCAGACTCTAAAAAAGTGATAAAGGCATTTAAGCCAGTTCCGAAACCAATTTCAAGAACAGAAACAGGATTATTTTCAAACAACGAAAGTCCATTTTTTATAAAGACATGTTTTGCTTCTTGTATGGCACCGTGTTTTGAATGATAACTTTCATTCCATTCTTCTAAATGAATTGTAGTAGAACCATCTAGCGTTTTTATTATTTCTCTTTTCACTTTTTCGTAATTTATAGTCTGATAGTCTTGGCATTTCAGCCTTTTCATGAGTCAAATTTAGTCAAAACAAATGCGTAAAGCCTTAAAAATCGGCAGTTTTTTCATAAATTCTTTATAAAACAAAGCCTATTTTTTGAGTTTATTATAAGATAAATAAATCTCAGTTAAAGGCAGTAAATAATGCAGTTTTACTAAGTATTTTATATATTTTTATTTAATTTTGCATTTAATAAATTCTATTTTATACTATATCATTACTTTAGATATTTTCTATTGAGATGAAAATTACCTAAAAACTTACATTATTATGAGTACAACTCAAACCAGCAAAATTGAAATCAGAAAAGCCACTTCGTCTAAAATAAGCGGAGTAGACTTCGAAAACTTAAGCTTTGGTGCTGTTTTTACAGACCATTTATTTGAATGTGATTATAAAAACGGACAATGGCAGACTCCGGTCATTAAGCCTTATGCACCGATTTTAATGGATCCTTCATCAAAAGTCTTTCATTATGGACAAGCTATTTTTGAAGGTATGAAAGCTTATAAAGATGAAAATAATGATGTTTGGTTGTTTAGACCTGATGAAAACTACAAACGTTTTAACAATTCTGCTGTGCGTATGGCAATGCCAGAAATTCCAGAAGATATTTTCATGGAAGGTTTAAATGAATTATTAAAAATAGATCAAGAATGGATTCAGAGAGGAAACGGAAGCAGTATGTACATTCGTCCTTTTATGATAGCGACTGGTCCTGGTGTTATTGCAAATCCATCTGACGAATATAAATTCATGATTTTACTTTCTCCTGCAAAATCATATTATGGCGGTGAAGTAAAAGTTATTATTGCTGAACATTACAGTAGAGCTGCAAATGGCGGGATTGGTGCTGCAAAAGCGGCTGGAAACTACGCTGCGCAATTCTACCCAACTAATCTTGCAAACAAAGACGGCTTTCAACAAGTTATTTGGACAGATGATGCAACGCATACAAAACTAGAAGAGGCAGGAACAATGAACGTTTTCTTCAGAATCAATGATACTTTATTAACGGCACCAACAAGCGAGAGAATTTTAGATGGTGTTACCAGAAAAAGTTTAATTGCCATGGCAGAAAAAGAAGGATTAGATGTAGAAGTACGTCCTGTGATTGTTTCTGAATTAGTTGAAGCTGCTAAAAACGGATCTCTAAAAGAAATTTTTGGAGCTGGAACTGCTGCAGTTATCAGTGTTATTAAAGGTTTCTCTTATCAAGATGTTTATTACGAAATGGCTCCTATTGAGAACTCATATGCCTCATTCTTAAAAGAAAAACTGACAAGTCTTCAAAATAAACTTTCTGAAGACACTTATGGATGGACTGTTAAAGTTCAATAATCCAAAACCATATTAAAAAGCAAACCCGATAAATTTAATTTTATCGGGTTTTTTATTTGTAATAAAAATTATCAAATTTGCATTATGGTAAATTTAAAATATAACTTATTATATTTATGTTCGCGTATCTGGATTGAAGAAGACAATGAAAATCCAATCTACTTAAATATTCAGATTGATATTCTTGAAATTGCTCATTATTAAAAAGATGAAATAAACACAACTTTTAAAAAATCTTATAATGTCATTTTTGACACTATTTATTAGGAACAAAAATTAACGCAACTGATAAAAGAATTAGAAAATAAGTAAATTCAATTTGAAATTTTATCTTACAAAAGCTTCGAAAAATCAGGTTTAAAATAATTCGGGCCTTTCATTACTTTTCCGTCTTCACGATAAATTGGCTGGCCGTCTTCTCCTAATTTACTCATATTACTGCGCTGAATTTCATCAAAAACAGCTTCAATTTTATCTTGCAATCCATGTTCGATAATGGTACCGCACAAAATATACATCATATCACCAAGCGCATCGGCAATTTCAACCAAATCATTATTCTGAACCGCTTCTAGATATTCTTCATTTTCTTCCTTCATTAAATTATAGCGGAGCATTTTTTTAGTTTCACCCAAATCAGCAATTGGAGTTTGGCTGTGACCTATTTTAAAAGCAGTATGAAATTCAGTCACTGCATCAAGTTGTTTCTTCATGATTTTAATTGATTAAATGAGGTGGCAAATTAGCAACTATTCGTATACAATTCTCTAAATTTGTGAAAAATAATTTAAAGTATGTTTAGTCAAGGACAATTAATATTCGCAGTCTGTTTTTTTATCGCATTTGTAATCGTTATGATATTCGCCTATCGAAAAGATCTTGCTCTTCATAAAATTTTCTACAAAGGAAATTACAAAGTACTGCTTGTGTTTTTACTTTTTATAGCACTACTATTTGTAATTAAATTTTTCTTCAAACGATAGATCAAAAAATTATTTAGTATTTAGAAGTAAAATAAATTTCAAAAAACTACAATTAAACCATTTCAAAATCGTTTTATTTGAACATATTTTTGATCAAAATACAATTAAATACTATACTTTTATTTTTTGAAGCTATTCGTGTGACTAGTAATAAAATTTATAACTTTACGACACCAAACAACCTACTCCAATGAAGATTCTAAAATATTTATTTCTTTTATCGTTATTAAGCTTAGTTGCCCTAACCGTTTTTGTCGCTACCCAAAAAGGGATTTTTTCTGTCGAAAGAAGCAAAGTGATTAATTCGCCAAAAGCTACTGTTTACAGCTATTTAAATGATTTTAGAAACTACGAAGATTTTGAATCTTGGTCTGCAGAAGATCCTTCAATTCAAATGACGTATCCAAATAAAACGATTGGAAGCGGTGGTTCATACTACTGGAATGGTGAAGAAGGTGCAGGAAATGCAATAACACTTAAAACTAAAGAAGGAGAAAGCATTCAGCAAAAAATGAAATATGATGGAACAGAAGCTGATGTAAACTGGACCTTAAAAGATACTTTGAACGGAAAAACAAAAGTAACTTGGAAAGCGAAAGGAACAATGAGCTTTTTGTTTAAAATATACACTGCCTTAAACGGAGGGTCTGATAAAGTAATTGGAACTATTTACGAAAAAAGCCTTGCAAACATTGACAAAAATTTAGATTACGAAACTAAAACTTTTAATATAAAAGTGAACGGCGTTGTAAACAAAGTCGAAACAGCTTATATTAAACAAACCTTTACAAGCGAAATTCAAAAGGTTAATAAAAACGCTAGAATCGTAATACCGAAACTTATTCACTTTAGCGAAACCAATGGTTTAGGCACAAACGGAAAACCTTTTATTATTTATCACACTTACAACACTACAACTGGATTAGCAAAAATCTCTATTTGTCTGCCAACAAACAAAGAAATTACCACAACTCCAGGAAGTGATATTTTAGGCGGGAAGCTAAATGGTTTTGAAGCAGTAAAAACGACTCTAACAGGCGATTATACACACCTGAACGAAGCAATGGCAAAAACAATTGCTTTTATAAATAATCAAAAAATAACTCCAGAATTAAGCTGGTCGCATCTTGAGATTTTAACGCTCAGCAAACTAGATGTAAAAAGTCCGTCAAAATTAGTGACAGAAATATATTATCCAGTTAAACCAAAAATTGTTCCCGTTACTGAACCTATTCAATCATACGGAACTGAAAACCAAGCCGAAACAGAAGCATCGCCTGCTGATCCTGCAGCCGTAAAACCTGCACCGGTAAAACCTGCAGTAAAAAAACCGGTTACACCAAAACCTGTTACAACTCCAGCCAAAACTCCAGAAGAAGAACAGTCTGAATTCTAAAATAGGGCAAATTAAACCTTTTGTTCGAAATTCATTCTAATAATAAATCAAGAAATTTGACAGACGAGAAGGAATTTATACAACAACTATTAGATCCTAAAACGCAAAATACAGCGTTTCAAAAACTCTTGTCTGATTATCAAAAACCGTTGTATTCTCATATTCGAAACATTGTTCTGAATCATGATGATGCTGATGATGTTTTGCAAAATACTTTTGTGAAAGTATTTCAATACTTAAAAAATTTTAAAGGCGAAAGCAAGCTTTTTTCTTGGATGTATCGTATTGCAACCAATGAAGCTTTGACTTTTTTGAATCAAAAAGCAAAATTAAGCGGCTTGACATCAGAAGCTTTACAGAATAAAACTATCGATAATTTAAAAGCCGATGTCTATTTTGATGGAGATGAAATTCAGATAAAACTTCAAAAAGCAATTGTCGCCTTGCCAGAAAAACAGCAATTGGTATTTAAGATGAAGTATTTTGAAGAATTAAAATACGAAGAAATAGCAGAAATTTTAGGTACATCAGTAGGAGCATTAAAAGCATCTTATCATCATGCAGTAAAAAAAATTGAATTATATGTTACATCAAATTAAACCTTTTGTAACAAAACCTATCTTATAGATATTATGAAAGCATTTAAATTAGAAAACGAACCGAAAATCAAATCTGGATTTAAAACTCCAGACCATTATTTTGATGATTTATCGGCAAAAGTTTTACAGCAAATAGACAAAAGAGAAGTTAAAGTAATTCCGTTTTACAAACGTAAAAACGTAATATCGATGCTGGCAGCAGCGGTAGTCGTTATTGCATTAATGATTCCTATAGTAAACAATTATAACGCAACATCAAAAGAACTGGACGAAGATACTTTAGAAACGTATTTATCGTATCAATCGAATTTAAATCAATACGATCTGATTCAGAATTTAGACACTACAGATATTCAGAAACTGAATAAAAATGTTGCTATTGAAGAGGAAACGCTTGAAGATATTTTAGCATCAAACCCAAACATTGAACACTTAATTTCCGAATAAAAAATAAAACTTAAAAGATGAAAATCAAAAACATACTACCGATAATTCTATTCCTAGTAAGTTTTTCATTTTATGCACAAAACGGCAGAATAGATGAAAAGCGCGAAAAGGTTAAAGCTTATAAAGTTTCTTTTTTGACGACTGAATTGGAATTAACTCCAACAGAAGCTGAAAAATTCTGGCCAGTATACAATGCTTATGACGATAAACAATTCGAATTAAGACATTTAAAGATGAAAACGTATTTAAGCAAATTAGATGATGACAATATCAATTCGCTTTCAGAAAAAGAAGCTGGAACACTTCTAAGCCAAATCGAAAGCACTGATAAAGAATTATATCTTTTGAGAGAAAAATATAATACAAGTTTAAAAAAGATACTTTCAGCAAAAAAGATACTTAAGCTTAAAAAATCAGAAGATGATTTTAACCGAAAATTGCTAAAACAATATCGAGATAAAGCTGGCAAAGATTAAAAACAAGAAACAACAGCGATAAGACCCCTATATAATAATGCTTACTTTATTATTTAGGGGTCTTATTATTTTTAAATTACTTAAAGTTAAGTTTTGCCATGATATTGTAACCCGCTGCAATTGCGGTATTCTTATTTATAAAACGGATAGTAAAAAACTTAGGCTCAGGAGATAATTGCACCCAAGAAGCACCATTATCAGTAGAATAATAAATACCTGAAGCTCCTACGCATACTAGCTCTTTTCCTTCACCGCCAGGAACATATTGTACGCATGAAGCATATCCAAAACCTTGTTCTTGTCCTACTAATTTCCAAGTTTTTCCTCCGTCGATTGTAACCGCTTTATTGTCAGATTTTTTATCCGGAAGTTCGTAATCTCCTCCTGCTATAAATCCATTTTTTTCATCAAAAAAGTCAGCTGTAAAAATTCCGGTCATGCTTTTGCCCTGCGTTATTGGAGTATCAATAACTTTCCAAGTTTTAGCTTTGTCTGGAGAATAAAAAACACGTGCTTTTTTTCCGCCAGAAACTAGCCATGTATCATTACCTTTAATTACGATATTGGTGTTACTTGCTGCAAAAGCAGATTCGCCTGTTGCATTTGTAGGCAGTTTGTCTGATAATAATTTTGTCCAAGTCTCTCCTCCATCTCTTGTAACAATAATCGAAAAAGTATCTTCTGTAGGATCACCTATTGCTATTCCTTCTTTATCATTCCAGAATTGCATGCTGTCATAAAAAACTTTTGAATTAATCTCTTTGTAAACTAATTTTACTTTTTGCGTTTTTTTAGAAACTTGATACAGTAATGCAGGGTTTCCTACACTTAATAAAAATACATCATTTGAAGTTTGAGCAATACTTCTAAATTCTAATTTAAGCGTATCACGGTAAATATGCTCTTCGAATTTCTGATTTTTATCTAAATCATAGCTGCCAAAGCGAGAATTATCCCCACCATACCAAACTTTATTTTTATCAATTGAAATGGCGCGAATACTGATTTTATCCTTAAATAAAGTATCTATTTGCACTGTTGAAAACCAATTACCAACATTTGCCTTGTCACTGTTATTCAGTGTTTTAAAAGACATAAATAAAACAACAGCACCAAAAAACAACATTATTTTTCTCATAGTAGGTTAAAATTTATTCGGTGCTAAATTACAATTAATTATAAAATATATGCAAGTTTTGTTCTTTTTTATGGTATGATTTTTGAACAATTGAAATAAATTTTAACAAGTAAAATATGAAAATAATTGTAGGTTTTGTAAGCTTATTTTTCTTAAGTATAATTCAAGCCAATGCTCAAACGAAAGTTGTTGTATCTCCTAAAAATTCATACGTTAAAGAAAATTTAGATTTAGATGCAGTTTCTAATATTTATGAAGAATCATCTAATCTTCAAGATTTTGAAAATAGATTAAATAATCCGGGATATCGAATTTCAAATTTAGATTTAAACAATGACGAAAAAGTCGATTATTTAAGGGTAAGTCAAAAAATGGAAGGCAACATGATTAAAGTTATTATACAATCTGAAATCGAACCCAATACTTATGAAGATGTAGCAAGTATGAATTTGCTGATTCAGCCTAAGAAAAAAAGATCTAATCCTGTTGCCGTCATACCCGTACTATCTTCTATTTTAGACATAATATATAAAATAGTGATAATAAAAAACGAATTACAACCTTTATATCATTGATACACAACAAATTAAAAAATACAGATCATTAGTTATTTTTTGTGGCACAATAATTGGATAATTCAAAATACAAATCTTAATAAAAGATATCATGAAAACGAAATTACTTTTACTCGCACTATTAACATTAGGTATAAGTTCTTCTCAAGCTCAAGCAGGAGCAACAGTATACGCAAAAAATTCAGACATAAGCGATAATTTAGATTTAAGAGCTGTGGCTTCCATTTTTGGAGAATCTGCAAATCTTCAAGATTTTGAAAGACGCTTAAATGATCCAAAATTTCAAATTTCTAACCTTGATTTAAACGGTGATGATCAAGTTGATTATTTACGTGTAATTGAATCTGTAGAAGACAGAACTCACGTAGTAATTATTCAGGCTGTTTTAGATAGAGATGTTTATCAAGACATTGCCACAATCGATGTTGAAAGAGACAATTACAATAAAGTAAATGTTCAGGTTGTAGGAAACACATATTTATACGGAGCTAATTATATCTACGAACCTGTTTACAATGTAACTCCAGTAATTTACACATCATTCTGGATCACCAATTACAGACCCTACTATTCTAGCTGGACTTGGAATTACTATCCGACATATTATTATGCATGGAGACCTTACCCAATTTACAGATATAGAAACAACATTAATGTTTGTATCAATGTAAACAACCGTTACAACTATGTAGATCATAGAAGAAGTTACAGAGCTCCGGCTTTATACGAAACAAGACGTACATATGGTTATGAAAGAATGCGTCCTAACAATAGTTTTGCTCAAAGAAATTCTAGTGTTAACAACAGATACGAATTAGATCAGAGACGTGTTGCCAGCAGAGAATCAAACAGAAATCAAAACAATTATAACGTAAACAGACCTAACAATTCTAGAATTTCTAATACAGAAGGCAGAACATCTAACAGAAATTATGCTGAAAACAGACCTTCTTCTGGCGATAGAAACTATAACACAAATCGTCCTGCAAGCAGAGATAATAGTGTTACAGCAAGTAATCCTGTGAGAGTTGAAAACACTCCTAGAACAGAGCCTAGAAGAGATTACAGCCAAAATAATGGAAATGCTTCAAGAGGAAATTCTGAAAACAGACCAAATACAGAGAGACCTGCTGCAACTAGACAAGAACCATCAAGAACGTATTCTGAAAATAGAGGAAATAGTGAAAACAGAGCTTCTGCTTCGAGACCACAAAGCACTCAGAACACACAAAGATCTGAAGCTCCGAGAGCAAGCCAAGAATCTAGAGGCGGTCAGCCACAAAGAGAAAGCGGTTCTGGTTCAAGAGGTGGTGGAAGAAGAGGTTAATATCAAAATCGCATTTCTTTATAAAAATCGAAAGCAAAATTTAACGATTGTGCTTTTTTTTATCTTTTTAATTATAATTGATGCTAATTTGTTTTAAAACAGTAAATTTGCAACCGTCTTTTATAAAAATATACATGAGCGCATCGCATAAAAACTTACATAGTAAGTTGTCTATAGGGGGTTTATTGATCACATTAGGGATAATTTATGGAGATATAGGTACTTCCCCATTATATGTAATGAAAGCCATACTTGGTGAACATATCATTAATGCTGACATTGTTTTAGGAGGCATTTCGTGTGTTTTCTGGACTTTAACATTACAAACCACTATAAAATATGTTCTTATAACCCTAAGTGCTGATAATCATGGTGAGGGTGGAATTTTTGCTTTATACGCCTTAGTTAAAAAAACTAAGATTCAGTGGCTCATTGTGCCCGCCATTATTGGAGGAAGTGCACTTCTTGCCGACGGAATTATAACACCTCCCATTTCAATATCATCTGCAGTAGAAGGAATCAGAGCTTTTTATCCAACAATGAAAACTGACACAATCGTCGGCATTGTTATCGGAATTCTGTTCGTTTTATTCACTATTCAACAATTTGGAACTAAACTGGTTGGGAAGTTTTTTGCTCCAATGATGTTAATTTGGTTCGCCATGTTAGGAACACTGGGAGCTATACAGATTTCACATCATCCTGAAGTTATCAAGGCGATTAATCCTTACTATGCATATCATTTACTACAAATTCACCCTGAAGGCTTTTTTGTTCTTGGATTAGTATTTTTATGTACTACTGGAGCTGAAGCTTTGTACTCTGATATGGGGCACTGCGGTAGAAAAAACATCAGAATCAGCTGGATATTTGTTAAAGCCACTTTAGTTTTAAACTATTTTGGTCAGGCCGCTTATTTAACACATCACGTAGGAAGCACATTACAGCAATTAGGCGGTGAAAACGGAAATCCATTCTATTTGATTATGCCTCATTGGTTTTTGCCATTCGGAATTGTCGTAGCAACTTTAGCAGCTGTAATTGCTTCTCAAGCACTTATCAGCGGTTCATTTACATTGATTAATGAAGCGATGCGTTTGAATTTCTGGCCGAAAGTAAAAATTAAATATCCTACTGAAGTAAAAGGGCAATTATACATTCCTTCAATCAATTGGTTATTATTTTTTGGTTGTGTTGGGATTGTATTACACTTCAAAGAATCCGGAAATATGGAACATGCCTATGGTCTTGCCATTATTTTGTGTATGATCATGACAACCATTTTGCTGAATTATTATTTGATTATGAAACGCGTGAAATTATATTTCATGGTGCCGCTTATCACTATTTATTTGTTGATTGAATTTAGTTTCCTTATTGCTAATATCACAAAATTTATTGACGGTGGTTTTGTAACCTTAATTATTGCAATGCTTTTAATTTCAATAATGACGATCTGGTATTTGGCTAAGAAAATCAACAAGAGCTATACTAAAATCATCAAAATTGACGACTATAAAAAGGTATTGATGGAATTGAGTGAAGATTTATCGATTCCTAAATACGCAACGCATTTGGTTTATATGACGAATGCAAATCGTGTTGATGAATTAGAGGAAAAAGTAATTTATTCGATTTTACAAAAACGCCCAAAAAGAGCTGATATTTATTGGTTTGTTCACGTAAACATTCTTACTGAACCTTATAAGACACAATATAAAGTTACAGAAATCGCGAAAGACGACATTTATAGAATCGATTTTAATTTAGGTTTTAGAGAACCAACCAAAATCAATTTGATGTTTAGAGAAGTAATTCGCGACATGGTAAAACGTGGCGAAGTAGATATTACCAGCCGTTACGAATCATTAAACAAAAACAATATTATTGGTGACTTTAAATTTGTATTGTCTGAAAAATTCTTATCAAATGATAATGACTTAAGATGGCACGAAAACATCATCATGAACTCTTATTTCTTCATTAAAAAATTAAGCTTATCTGAAGAAAGAGCTTTTGGTTTAGATAGCAGTTCGGTTAAAATCGAGAAATTCCCGATGGTGCTTCACGCTCCTGAAAATATTGGTTTGACCAGAATTATAAAATAAACCTTTACAAAATACATTCAAAAAACACTCTTTTAACTTTATCAGAGTGTTTTTTTTCTTTTTAAACGAAAGTCAAAATAACATTCAAAATTAAAAATTTAACTTTCAATCAATTAATAGTACCTTTGCAACTCAAATATTTAAAATGAGATTACACAGAAATTTAGTTTATACTACCATCGATTCTTTGAACGCAATTTTCAATGAAGGCGAATATGCAGACAAAGTGGTAGCTAGAGCCTTAAAAAAAGACAAACGTTGGGGAAGTTCTGACAGGAAGTTTGTTGCTGAAACCATATACGAAATTGTTCGTTGGAAACGATTATACGCAGAAATTGCTGAAGTTAAAGAACCTTTCGACAGAGATAATTTATGGAGAATGTTCGCAGTTTGGGCAGTTTTAAGAGGATATCCTATTCCGGATTGGAGACAATTGGAAGGAACTCCAGAAAGAAAAATAAAAGGCCGTTTTGACGAGCTTTCAAAAATTAGAGCACTAAAAGAATCTATTCCAGACTGGATGGATGAATTAGGCGTTAAAGAATTAGGAGAAAAAGTTTGGTCTACAGAAATTGCAGCTCAAAACCAGCCTGCAAAAGTTATTTTAAGAACGAATACTCTTAAAGGAACTAAAGAAAGCTTGAGAAACACTTTGATGGATTTGAATATTGAAACAGAATATTTAAAAGATCAGCCTGAAGCTTTAGTTTTAAAAGAAAGAGCAAATGTGTTTTTGACAGATGCTTTTAAACAAGGACTTTTTGAAGTTCAGGATGCAAACTCACAATTGGTTGCAGGTTTTCTTGATGTAAAACCAGGAATGCGTGTTGTAGATACTTGCGCCGGAGCTGGAGGAAAAACATTGCATATTGCTTCTTTAATGGAAAACAAAGGACAATTGATCGCAATGGATTTATACGAAAGCAAGCTGAAACAATTAAAATTAAGAGCGAAAAGAAATGGCGCTTTTAATATTGAATATCGTATTATTGACACAACAAAAGTGATCAAAAAATTACACGAAAAAGCAGACAGAGTTTTAATTGACGCACCATGCAGCGGTTTGGGAGTTCTAAAAAGAAATCCAGATGCTAAATGGAAATTACAGCCTGAGTTTATCGACAACATTCGTAAAGTTCAGTCTGAAGTTTTAGAGAGCTATTCTAAAATTGTAAAACCAGGCGGAAAATTAGTATACGCAACTTGTTCTGTCTTACCATCTGAAAATCAAGAGCAAGTAGAAAAATTCTTAAAAACTGAGATCGGACAACAATTTACTTTTGTAAAAGATCGTAAAATATTAGCTTCTGAATCTGGTTTCGACGGATTTTATATGGCACTTATGGAGAGAAAAGCTTAAAAATAAATTCCAATCCCGAAGTTTCGGGATTAAAATAAAAATTCCAAATTCCAATTTTACAGTTGGAATTTGGATTTTTTATTTTGAGCTTTTGTTAAACTAAACTCGATTTACGGAGTAACTTTCCGTTTTCATTTTCTTTAAATTTAGGAACAAAAACAATTTCTTTTGGCTTTTCGAATTTACCTAAAACGTCAAAAAAATCAGGTGCGAAATCTTGTTTTTCGCCTTCAATAACCAAAATCAGTTTTTCTCCTAAAATAGAATCTGGAACGCCAGTAACAAAAAACCTATTGGTTATTTTGCCTATCAATTTAGATTCTATTTGTTCTGGAATCAGCTTTACCCCTCCACTATTAATCACATTATCGATTCTTCCTAAAAATACAAATTGATTGCCATTAATCAGTTCAACTAAATCATTCGTTACAATTGGCTCTTCTGAAATTGAAGAAACAAAAATTACCAGACAATCGCGGTCGTCTTTCGTAATTCTAACATTTGGCAAAATCGAAAAGGCACGCTCCCCTACTTTTTTAGCGGCGATATGTGTAATAGTTTCAGTCATGCCATACGTTTCGTAAATCTCAGTTTTTAACGGTAAGAGTTTTTCTTCAAGCGCACTATCTATTTTGGCTCCGCCGATAATTAATTTCTTTACATTTTTTAATTTTTCAATCGAATTTTGAACTTGTAAAGGAACCATCGCAACAAAATCATATTGTGTTGTATTTAAAGCTAAAGGTTCTGTGCTAGGCGACACTACATCAATATCTAATCCTAAAATTAAGCTTCGAACCAGCATCATCTTACCAGCGATAAATTGAGTTGGCAAACACAACAAAGCTTTATTGCCAGGCTCTAATCCAAAAAAATCTCCCGTGGCCAGTGCCGACTGGATCATGGCTTTTTTTTCTAACCTGACTAATTTTGGAAGCCCCGTTGTTCCCGAAGTTGTCATTTCAATATAATCTTTCTCATCAAACCAATCTAAGAAAAACTCTCCAATTGCCCTCTCGTAAACATCCCCTTCTTTGATAAAGCTATAGCCTACTCTGCATAAATCATCTGCATTTAAATGATAACCATTTAGCTTAAAATAATTGTGTACATTTTTATGTGTTAATTGAGACATGAGCATATTAATTTAATGGTTCTAAAACTTTTATATCACCAGTTAATTTTTCTTTCCAATTGGTCCAATTGTATTTTTTACTAAAAATAAAAAGTAAAATAGGATAAACGACTACAATAGGCAATATTACATCTAAGCCCGCTGAAGGTTCAGACATATCTTTAAAAATCGAATGTGTTTGAAAAACAGACCAATCTGAAGTAACCAATAGAGCTCCGACCAAATTATTGGCAGCATGAAAACCTAAAGCCAGTTCGAGTCCTTCATCCATAAGGGTAATAACTCCTAAAAACAAGCCTGTTCCGATATAATAAAACATAATGATATAGCCCATTTTAGCAACTTCTGGGTTAAAAATATGCATTGATCCAAATATTAGAGAAGTCATTAACAATGGAAACCATCTGTTTTTAGCCAAATTAGCGAAGCCCTGCATTAAATATCCTCTAAAAATATATTCTTCTGTACTGGTTTGTATCGGAATTAATACTGATCCAATCACGACTAAAATCAAGAATGGGATTAATTTAAAATTCCAAATGAAATTTTCAGGAGATTTAAAATAAACCGCTGCAAAGCTTAAAGCCGAAAAAATAGACCAAAGAACAAATGAAAACAAAATACGATTCCAGTCTACTTTTTTTCTAGACGTAGTAACCGATAGAAGAGTTTGATTATGAAGATATTTTAAAACAAAATAAATACCCGCAAAAGCAAAAGCAAACGAAATCATAACTAAAAACAAAGTTAGATTTGATTCGAACATTTTCATAACAGCTTCGTTATTTGTTGGAATTTCTTTTTTATTTATAAAGCTAGAATAAAGTACAGCGCCGGAAAAAGGAATTTGACCAATAAAAGAAGCAAGTATTATTAAGACAGATCCAACAAGATACAGCCAAAATTTATTTTGAGGTTTAATTCCTTGTTCTAAAAACATAGACATAAAATTTAAAAATGAGAATTCAGTTTAATAAGTAAATCTTACTTTTGGTCTTGCTAAAATACCTAATTTTTATTTTAGCAATCTTATAACACCTTAAATATAATAAAATGATACAAATTTACCATAATCCTCGTTGCGGAAAATCAAGAAATTGTCTGGCTTTTATTGATCAGACCAAACAAGAATATGAAATTATTCCGTATTTGACAGAAACACCAACTTTTGAAGAGTTAAAAACTGTACTTGGTAAATTAAATTTGGAACCAATTCAATTAGTTAGAACTAAAGAAAAAATCTGGATCGAAAAATACAAAGAAAAAACTTTGACTAATGAGCAAATCATTAAGGCTATGATAGATAACCCCATTTTGATAGAGCGCCCTATTGTTTTAAAAGACGGAAAAGCAATCATTGGAAGAGATTTAGATCTTGTTTCTTCCTTCTTAGATTGATTATAAAAAGGTAAATTAACATTTTTTTGTGATTTCATTCTTTAAACCAAAAGCTACATTTGCCGTCTAAAGAGAAATGAAACCAAAAATAACAATGAAAAAAATTAAATTTGCTGTATTGCTTGTACTTTTTTTGACAAGTTTTTACAACTATGCACAACAAGTACCTCCTGCTAAAAACAAGGTTAAAGTTACAGGAAAAGTTTTTGAAAAGGTTACTAAACAACCTCTTGAATACGCTACAATTTCGATAATGGCTCCAAATGACACTAAAGTTATTGCGGGCGGCATCACCAATCCAAAAGGTGAATTTGAAGTAGCTGTTGCTCCAGGAACTTATGATATAAAAGTTGAATTTATTTCTTTTAAGGCAACAGAAATTAAAGGAAAAGCTATTTCTGAAGATACTAATTTAGGAGTTGTAAATTTATCAGAAGATGCTGCACAATTAAACGAAGTTGTAGTTCGTGCAGAAAAATCGACTGTAGAAATAAAACTTGATAAAAAAGTTTACAACGTTGGTCAGGATATGATGGTAAAAGGAGGAACTGTGAGCGATGTTTTAGATAACGTTCCATCTGTTTCTGTTGATACTGAAGGAAATGTTAGTTTAAGAGGAAGTGATAACATCCGAATTTTAATTGACGGAAGACCCTCAAACGCGATTAATGTTGCTGAAGCATTGCGTCAGCTCCCTGCAGATGCAATTGATAAAGTAGAAGTTATTACGAATCCATCAGCTCGTTATGATGCTGAAGGAGGTTCAGGATTAATCAATATTATTCTTAAAAAAGGTAAAAATCAAGGTATTAACGGAACTTTTATTGCTTCGACAGGTATTCCTGAAACTTACGGATTAAGTGCCAATTTGAATTATAAAACTGAAAAGCTAAACTATTTTACGACTGCAGGTTATAATTACAGAACTAATGAAGGCGGTGGAAAAACAAATACTTCATACTTTAATGCAGATGGTTCTCCAAAAGGTTATTTAGATGAAGATCGTGATACAAAAAGAACATCTGACGGATTTAACGGAAGAGCTGGTATAGAGTGGTCCATTACTCCAACTACTTTTTGGACAAATGCGATCAATTACCAAAAAAATTCAGGGAATACTACAGACTTAATTAATTATACTAATTTTGATGCTGCTCATGCTTTAACAGGAACTTCATATCGTTTAAATGATGGAGATACAGGAAGTGAAAATGTAGAATATACATCAAACTTAATTAAAAACTTCAACGATAAAGGGCATAAACTTACTGCTGATTTATCGGTTTCAAGAAATACAGACGACAGCAACAGTATTATTACGGCTTCGCCAAACTTTAATACTACTTTAAACAATCAAGTACAAAAACAAGTACAATTGCAAGCTGATTATGTGTTGCCTTTAGGAAAAGGAAGCCAATTTGAAGCTGGGTATAAAGGAAGTTTTGGAGATTTAAATAACGAATATTTTGTTACTGATGAACAAGGTGCAATAGATCCAAATTTATCTAATACTTTAGAGTACAAAGAAAATATTAATGCACTTTACGCTTCTTACGGTTTTAAAGTAAACAAATTCTCTTACTTATTTGGTTTGCGTTGGGAAGACACTAATATTCAAGTTAATTTATTAGATACTAACGATTTCAATACTAAAAAATACAACAACTTGTTTCCAAGCGCTTTTATTAGTTATGAAATTTCAGATCAAAGCAATTTTACAGCGAGTTACAGCAAGCGTTTAACAAGACCAAGAGGACGTTTTATGAATCCTGCGGTAAACTATTCTAGTAATGTCAATATTTTTCAAGGAAATCCAGACTTAGACCCTTCTTTAACTGATAAATACGATATCGGATACATCAAACGATGGGACAAAGTAACTTTTACAACTTCGGCTTATTTTGAAGATACAAAAGATGTTTTCAGTTTTGTGAGAACTCCAAACGGCCAAGAAGTAAACGGAATTCCGGTTATTTTGAGCAGACCTATTAACTTAGGAAAAGAGCAAAAATTTGGTTTCGAATTTACATTGAACTACACACCGTTTAAATGGTGGAAATTAAACAGTAACTTCAACCTTTACAACGTAAAAACTACCGGAGAAAACACTTACACTGATACGAATGGTAATTTAGTAGTACAAAATCTTGACAACCAAGCTAATTCTTGGTTTGCCAGAATCAGCTCAAAAGTAACTTTACCATACAAAATCGATTGGCAGTTAAGCGGTGTTTATAATGGGGAACAAAAAACCGCACAAGGTAAAAACTTGGGTCAGTTTGGTATGAATACAGCATTAAGCAAAGATGTATTGAAAGACAAAGGAACAATTGCTTTCAACATCAGTGACATTTTCAACTCAAGAATCATGAGATCATATACATATCTTCAAAATGATACAACACTTGAGAGCCAAACTTCTTACGGTGAAATGCAGTTCCGTAAACGTCAATTCAATTTATCGTTTACTTACCGTTTCAATAAAGCTAAAAACGAAAGAGACAAAAATGCACAGCCTAAAAATGATAATGAAGGCGGAGGAGAATTTCCTGGATAATACAATCTAAAAATCAGTTTCAAAAATCCAAATTCTAATTTTTAATCAAATTGGAATTTGGATTTTTTTTATTGGAATTTATGAGATTATAGATTTTGAAATAAAAAAAAGGACTCGTTTTCACGGGTCCTTTTTTTATGAAGTCAATTTAAAATTAAATCGATTGTTCTTCTTGTCTCTTTTTTGCTCTTTTCTCTTTGAACATTTCCCAGCTAGCACCCGTAACCCAATAAGATACGAAACCTACTAAGAAAAACATCAACCAAAACCCTATAGTTAGTATGGTCAAGAAAAGTAAAAAGCCTAAGTACTGTGAAAATTCAAACATGTTTTCCGGAATTTTTGAATGTAAGCACAAATGTATGTTTTATATTTTTTCTTAGCAATAAAATCCAAATCAATTTTCGTTAAATAACATTTATCCGTATATTTATACTCATTTTAAATAAGCTTTTTTTACAAGCTGAAATGCTTTTAAATAAAGAGCTCACAGAAAACAATAATAATTTTCAGGAGCTTATTCCTGCTGTCCGCTGTATCTTTTTGTTTTTAAAGAAAAAACAAAAAGGATGCCGCTTCCATCAGGGCTAGAATTCATTTTCAAAAGAAGTTTCAATTTTAAATAACATTACATTTTACAAATAACATTTTACAAACAACAAAATGAAATACAGAATAGAAAAAGACACCATGGGCGAAGTTCAAGTCCCAGCTGATAAATATTGGGGTGCACAAACAGAACGTTCTAGAAATAATTTTAAAATTGGTGCTTCGGGATCAATGCCGCAAGAAATCATTGAAGGTTTTGCTTATCTAAAAAAAGCAGCTGCTTATGCCAATTATGATTTAGGTGTTTTGCCCATAGAAAAAAGAGATGCTATCGCTGCTGTCTGTGACGAAATTTTAGAAGGAAAGCTAGCAGATCAATTTCCGCTTGTAATCTGGCAAACTGGCTCTGGTACACAAAGCAACATGAATGTAAATGAAGTAATTGCAAATCGCGCTCAAGTTCTTAAAGGTTTTGAAATTGGCGAGGGCGAACAATTTATAAAAGCAAATGACGATGTCAATAAATCACAGTCATCAAATGACACCTTCCCAACCGGAATGCATATTGCGGCTTACAAAATGATTGTTGAAACCACAATTCCTGGAGTCGAAAAACTACACGCAACCTTAACTGCAAAAGCAACTGAATTTGCTTCTGTCGTAAAAATTGGACGTACGCATCTTATGGATGCAACACCTTTGACTTTAGGACAAGAAATTTCAGGTTACGCTGCGCAGTTAGCATACGGATTAAAAGCATTAAAAAATACGTTAGCACATTTATCTGAAATTGCTTTAGGAGGAACTGCTGTTGGAACCGGACTTAATACTCCAAAAGGATATGATGTAAAAGTTGCAGCATATATTGCTCAATTTACCAACCATCCGTTTGTAACGGCTGAAAACAAATTTGAAGCTTTAGCCGCACACGATGCCATCGTAGAAACACACGGTGCTTTAAAACAATTAGCAGTTTCTTTAAATAAAATTGCGAATGACATCAGAATGTTAGCCTCTGGACCGCGTTCTGGAATTGGTGAAATTCACATTCCTGAAAACGAACCAGGATCTTCTATCATGCCCGGAAAAGTAAATCCTACACAATGTGAAGCCTTAACAATGGTTTGCGCGCAGGTAATTGGAAACGATATGGCAATTGCCGTTGGAGGAATGCAGGGACATTATGAACTTAACGTTTTTAAACCTGTTATGGCGGCTAACTTTTTGCAGTCGGCTCGATTGTTGGGTGATGCTTGTGTTTCTTTCGATGAACATTGTGCTCAAGGAATCGAACCAAACTATAAACGCATCAAAGAGTTAGTAGACAATTCGTTAATGCTGGTTACGGCTTTAAACACAAAAATTGGCTATTACAAAGCTGCTGAAATTGCACAAACCGCTCACAAAAACGGAACAACTCTTAAAGAGGAGGCCGTTCGTTTAGGATACGTAACCCCAGAAGATTTTGATGCTTGGGTGAAACCGGAGGAAATGGTTTAGTTTTTTTGTTTCAGGTTTCAGGTTTCAGGTTTCATGTATGAAGTACTGAATGAGTAGAAATGAACTATTATTAAAAAAGGGAAAAAATTTAAACTTTTCTCCCTTTTTTAATAACGTGAAACTTGAAACCTGAAACAAAAACTCTTATTTCCCGTCTACATAGTCCTGTAAATAACTAAATCTTTCCGTTAATTTTCCGTTTTGTGTCATTTTTGCACGTTGCAGAATTCCATCTTTATCGTCGTTAAAGAAAGCTGGAATTACATGTTCCATAAACTGTTCTCCAAAACCTTCGCTGGCATCTTTTGGAATTTCGCATGGTAAATTATCTACTGCCATAACCACAACTGCTGCAGGATGAAAAACATCGACTTCTCTATCTTCTAAAGGAAAATAACCGTATATAGGTTCTGCAATTGTCGAAGCACGCAAAGTACAGGCAATTGGCCCCTTTACATCGCAAGAAATATCAGCAACAACTTTTAGCCTACAGTCGCCCGCATTCAGCATCTCTTTTGTCAAAATCATCGGCGCGCCGTTGGCATGAAAATGACCTGCAAAATAAATATCTGTAACTTTGGTAAACTTTTCAAAATCTGAAACGTATTCTTCAGGATGTGATACAAAATCTTTAAAATCAAGAATTTGTCCGTCAGTTCTTTTGTTGTATTCTAAAACATCCAACTGCACATAAACTGCTTGAGCGTATTTTTTAGTCAGATAATTGTCTACTGTAATTTCTTTTATTTTAATAGCATCAAGAATTTCTTTGGCACCGCTTCCTACTTTTCCAGTACCTGTAATAACAAATTTTAAAGCTGGCATTGTTATGCGTTTTAAGTGCATAATCATAGCATCTTTTCCTGCTAAAGTTTCTGCTTTTGGCAACTTAAACAATTCAAATTTGATTCCGAAAGCACGAATTCCGTTATAAACACCAACCATTCCAGCATATTTTCCAAAACCTATTAAGCGTCGATTTTCAGCATCAACAATAGTTTCATGATCGTATAACTCGATGTTTTTTTCTAAAATTGCCTGAAGTAATTTTCGGTTATAAGGCTGTTCTTTGATCGTATGAGAAAAGAAAAAATAAGCTTTATTTGGAATTAAATTTTCAATTGGCACTTCTTTCACACCAAATAAAACATCACAGTCAGAAACATCTTCGGTAACAGTAATTCCCATACTTTGATATTGTGTGTCCGAAAAAATTCTGATATCTGAACTCTCTACTGCTACAACTGCATCGTTATAAAGTTGTTTCAGTTTTACTAATTCATTTGGAGAAAATACAACGCGTCGATCTGGTGGATTTTTTCTTTCTTTTATAATTCCAAATTTCATTTAAATAAGTTTAAAGCAATTATTAATGTAACTTTTTGAATCGTATTTGTTTCAAATATAACAAATTTTGTTAAATTTTTGTTGTTAAAATTCATTTTAGAATCTTTAAAAACCGTTAAAAGCTGAAAAACAACCAAATAAAAAAAACAGTAGTTAAAATTTTGTTAAAGCAACCCTCTTAAGTCACTAAAAATTGACAAAACAACAAAATTGAATTCGATATATTTGTTTTTAAAGAACGATGCAAATGATTTTCCTTAAAAAAACAAAGATACCACAAATACTTTTTACTCTACTAGTTTTAAGTTCATGTGGCAAAGACAAAACAAAAAAAACAGCTGCTGCTCCTACAGTCGAAGATACTTTACCTAAAATGAAACCTTTAGGTCCTGAAAAGAAAATTTCAGAAGCTTATAAAAATTCAGTGATAGGCAGGATAAATCATTTCTACAATAAAAACTGGCCAAACAACAGCATGAACGGAAGTTTTTTGGTCGCTAGAAACGGACAAATTATTTTTGAACGCTACAATGGTTATGCTAATAAAAATGAAGGCACTAAAATAACACCTGACACTCCAGTGCAAATTGCTTCTGTCAGTAAAGTTTTAACTGCTACGGCAGTTTTAAAATTGGTTAATGCCGGTAAACTAGATTTGGATCAAAAAGTAAACACCATTTTAAAAACATTTCCATACGAAGAATGTACAGTTCGAATGCTGTTAAGCCATCGAAGCGGTATGCGTAATTATGCTTATTTTACAGATCACGACAAATCAGTTTGGGACAGACATAATCAGCTTACGAATAAAGACATCCTAGAAATTCTAGCCACAAAAAATGTTGGATTAGAATCAACAACCGGAACTCGTTTTGGGTACTGCAATACCAATTATGCAATGCTTGCCCTTATCATTGAAAAAATTACGGGTTTGACGTATAAGGAAGCAATGTCTCAAATGATTTTTAAACCATTGGGAATGACGCATACGTATGTTTTTGATGATGATAAAGACAGAAAAAAAATCGTTCCATCATACAAAGGAAATGGCGCAGAAATTGGTTTTGATTATTTGGATAATGTTTACGGCGATAAAAACGTTTTTTCGACTGTTCGAGATCTTTTAAAATTTGACAGAGCCAGAAATTCGCCTGACTTTTTAAAACCGGCTTTGCTAAAACAAGTTTATACAGGTTACAGCAATGAACGCAAGGGAACAAAAAATTACGGTTTAGGAATTAGAATGATCAATTGGGAAACTGGACAAAATTATTATTTCCATAACGGCTGGTGGCACGGCAATACTTCATCTTATATTCCGCTGATGAAAGAACACGTTACCATTATTGCCTTATCAAATAAAATGACTACAAAGACTTATGCAGTTAGAAAATTGGCTCCAATTTTTGGTGATTATCCTTTTAATTTTAAAGATGAGGAATAACAAAATTTTTCTGAAAATTTTATTACCAAACTAACTTCAAATAGTATAAATTTGCAAACTCATTTTTGGGGTCGACTGGTTTTGACAGCAAGTCGAATTGAAAAGTAAGCACGTCGAGCATTGAGACCTTGCTCGTAAATATAAGATCTTACAATTTTACACGGCGAAAATAACTACGCTTTAGCTGCATAATCTGAATTATAGTAAGATTAGCCACGTCCCTATCAGATAGGGAAGCTGGATTCTCCTTGAAAGCCTTGGTTTGTGGCGGTCAGTCCAGGAGAACCGTAAAAATAGACCTAGATTTCCATGAGCTTCGGGTGGATATCGAAATTAAGAAGATAAGTGTTGAGTGGTTGTTCCTGACCTAGCTTAACATCGAAAATCCAATCAGGAAATAAACGCGTAGAAAGCTCTTTAGTTGCTTGTTTGGACCCGGGTTCGATTCCCGGCGACTCCACAAAAAAAAGCCGTAATCACTAATAATAAAGTTGATTACGGTTTTTAATTTTTAATTATATACTATTAGTTAGCATTCAATAAAAGTTTTTTAAATCCTTACAAAGAGTAGTTTTTTAAAGGCTATTTTTAAAACGTTATTGATTGTGTTATATCGATTTTCCTAAACAGAAATTCAATATTTATATCCCCGCCGTTATCATATCCTCTTGACCTACTCTCAAGTATAGTTAAAAATCTACTGCCATCAGGAGATTTATCAGTTAATGAATTAATAAGTAATTTATTTTGTTTAGTATTAGTATCTTCTTCAAAAAGTAGACTTCTATTGGAGCGTGTAAAAACATAATTATTATAATAATGAATCAAATATGCTTCTAAATCGATGATTTCGTAATCAAAGTCGTCTTGACTAATAAAGTTAATAGTAGTCATAAATTCTATCTGCAAATCTTTTAAACTTAATTGTTTAAATTTTATTTTATTATAAAAAGCATTATTAAGAGTTTTAATATAAATCAAGAACAAAAACAAATTAGGAAACACAAAGTTATTATATGGGAATGATCTTAGAACTAAACGAGAATGAGCAAATATTTTTTCTTGTTGACGCAAAGAAACATTAGTGTTCTTAAATAATATTTTTGCTGTTTTAAGAAACGTCATACCATCATAATTCAATTGACTAATTCTTGACCTTAAATCAGAATTAAAAAATTCATTAAGCCCAAAATAATTATACAAATAGTCACAATATTTTTCCGAATCAGGTTCAGGAATTGAATATTCAATATCTATAAAACGTCTTAAATATTCTTCAGCATCAATCTGCTCGCTACCATAAACGCCACGAACAGCATTACCCAATTGTCCTTTATCTATTGATAAAACAAAAACAATATTAGGAACAGAAAAAAAATGCTTTATTTGTTCCAGAATCGCAACTGCATAATCTGGACGACAGCGATCTAATTCATCCACAATAAAAATTAAGGGCTTCCCTTCATTTGTGTCCGCAATAAATTTTGAAAGGCTTGTTCTAAATTCAGTAATACCTTTTTTCTTTTCTGCATAGTCATTTACTTCATTTTCAAAAATATTTGTTACGCCTTCAGTAACCTTCTCAATCGCTTCTTTTATACCATCTGTATTGATATACCGATCTGCAATAGCTTTTACAACTACTGGGGCAATATGTTTGGACAAAATGGCAGCCCTATTTAGTACAGTTTTAAATTTAGGCTCTGTTTCCTCCTTAGTTAATGTTTTCAATTCTCCCATTAAAGCAGTAAGCGGATTGTTTTCAAAATCATTTTCCCAAGCATTAAAATAAACTGTTTGATATTTATTATCTTTTAAATCTTGCTCCCACATTTTTACAAATGTTGTTTTTCCAGTACCCCATTTATTATTTATAGCTAAAACAAAACCATCTGCGTAAGTATCTACAATTGATGTTAAAACTTTAGCATATTGGTGCCTATCAAGTTTACAATTAGCAAAGGGATTTCCAGCAACAATATCAATTTCTTTATGTTTAATCATTTTTCAATAGTGTTTATTATTTTTTTAAAGGCAAAATGTTGTTATCCATGTAAAGCCATATACTAAACTAAAGCTTAAAAACTTTATAATAAAACTTGTAATTATCTCAATTCCACATTTATGTTTAGTTATTTTATATATGTGTTTAAAATATCTCTTATGTGATTAATCAAAATAAAACAATATAACCATTCAAATATAAAAAGAACTTAAGATCTAATGTAATTTACATATATCAGTTTTAAGAAAAAAATACACATATCAATTAGAATTGTTGAAGAAATCAAAATTTACTTTTTTATAGTATTTTTACACTACTTTAAATGTTCAAAAAAGATCCTCTAACTGTAATTTCCAAAATTATAGTCTCGCCAAATTCGAAGTATTAAATTTTTATCACTTAAATAAATAGGTTTAAATATGAAAAAAATTCACTTTGCTTATTTAGTAATAATACTCAACATCTTTACAATATCTGGACAGACTGCGAAAGCCAAATATCATTCTCGCTTGGATCAAATGACAGATTCGATAGTAAATAATTATTACTCCGGAATTCATAGTGTTCTTATTGCAAAAGACAATCAATTGCTGTATGAACATTATTTTAATGGTTACACCAAAGATTCACTTCATGACACCCGTTCTTCTTTTAAATCAATCACCAGTCTTTTGGTTGGAATTGCGGTTGATAAAGGATTTATAAAAGATATTAACCAGAAAGTTTATGAATTCTTTCCAGAATATCCATCGCTGAAAACAGATCCGCTCAAGAAGCTTTTGACTATAAAAAATCTTTTGGAGATGAAATCCGGTTTTGATTGCGAAGAATTTAATGATACTAAAGATTGTGAAGACACGATGAGTTTAAGCAAAGACTGGGTGAAATATGCCCTGAATCTTCCGATGAAAAACAAACCTGGTGAAGTCTGGGCTTACACCTCTGTTAATCCAATGATTTTAAGCGGGATCCTAAAAAAAACCACCAAAATGTCTGTCAAGGATTTTGCGAAAAAATACCTTTTTGAACCTCTTGGTATTTTCTCTTATCGATGGACAGTAGATCCGAGCGGTAACGCTATGACAGCTGGTTCGTTTTATATAAGACCTTTTGATATGCTAAAAATTGGAGAGCTGGTAAATAACAAAGGGGTTTATAATGGAAAACAGATTATTTCAAAAAAATGGATTGAACAATCTACGGTATGCGATATTGCAATTCCTGATTTTTCCTATATGAAATCCAGTAAAAGTAAGATTGGAATTCCACAGCCTGCCTATTATGGTTATTACTGGTATCGCGAAACAATAAAGACAAGGGATTTAGAGGAAAATGTGCTTTTTGCATCAGGCAACGGAGGCCAATATATTTTTATAATAGAAAACTTAAATTTAACCGTTGTTTTTACGCAAGGCAATTACGGCTCTTTTAAGGCGAAACAGGCTTTTGAAATTTTAGCCAAATTCATTTTACCGAATTCTAAAAACTGAAAAAAACTTTTGCATATGACAAAAGCCTGTAAACAATAAAGTCTACAGGCTTTTCAAATTAAATCATTAAGTCATTGCTTAACACGAAGTTTAATTCATGCTAAATGATTTCAGTCATTAAGAAGCAATATTTTATTTCATTGAAACAATTACAAACTCGCTTCTTCTATTTAACTGATGCTCTGCTTCTGTACAATTTACATTATCAGAACATTTATTTACTAATTGGCTTTCACCGTATCCTTTACCTGAAATTCTTTCAGCAGAAATACCTCTTTTTACAAACCATTCGATTGTAGCTTTTGCTCTTTTAGTAGACAAAATCATATTGTAATTTTCGGTCTGTCTGCTATCGGTATGAGAACGGACATCTATTTTCATTTCTGGATATTGTTTCATCACAGCCAAAACTTTCTCTAACTCAAAAGCCGCTTCTTTTTGAATAATCGCTTGATCTAAATCAAAATAAATAATCGGAATATCTAATGTCTTAGCCAAATCTGTTCCAACCTCAATTGGTTTAATCTGTTTTTCTAACTTCACATTCAGCTCCGATTTATCATTTGACGGTGCAACGGTAATCACACTTTCATTAGTTTCATAATCTTGTTTTCCAACTCTTACATGATAGGTTTTCTTGCATTTTACATCAAAAGTATACATTCCGTCTTTATTTGTTAAAGCTTCTGAAATTTGGGCAAACTTATCGTCAAGCAAAATTACTTTTGCATCGCTTAATGCTTCATTCGTTTGAGAATCTGTTACTAAACCTGATAATTTTTTCTCGCAATCCAGTTTTCTGGTTTCAAGAAATCTGTAAATATCATCACTTCCAATGCCGCCTTCTTTGTTTGAAGAGAAAAATCCTTTTCTGGTTGTACTGTTTATTATAAAAGCAAAATCATCGAATTTGGTATTAACCGGCTCTCCAACATTTTGTACATAATCAAAACTGGAATCGTCTTTAATTTTCGCCACAAAAACGTCAAGACCTCCTAATCCCGGACGGCCATCAGTTGCAAAATACAATTCATTATCACCTGAAACAAAAGGAAAAGTTTCTCTTCCTTCGGTATTAATCGCTACACCAAGATTTTCTGGTTTTCCAAATGTTCCGTCAGTATTAATCGTCACGCTGTATAAATCAGATTGTCCTTGACCTCCCGGCATATCTGATGCAAAATATAATTTCTTTTCGTCAATACTCAAAGCAGGATGCGCAACACTGTATTGATTGCTGTTGAAAGGCAATTCGACAACATTTCTCCATTTGCCTTTTACAAATTCTGCTTTGTATAATTTCAGCAAGGTGATTTTGTTATCGTTTTTTCCTTTTTTTCCAGCTAAAAAATTATTTCTGGTAAAGTACATTGTATTTCCGTCTTTAGTAAAAACCGGAGTCGATTCGTTGAATTTTGAATTGATCTTTTTGTCAAATCGTGTTGGGGCTTCTAAACTTCCATCAGACTTTACTACCGCGCTATATAGGTTGGTAAAAGATTTATTTGTCCATCGAAATGTTATTTTATTTACTTTTCCTGTATCTCTTGCAGAGGCGAATACCAATTTATCATTGAGCATTGTACTGCCGTAATCAGATTCTTTAGAGTTAATTCCGGCGCTTGAAATTTCAAATCTCCCCGAATTTAACTTAATCTGTTCTAAATAATTTTTATTATTTTCGAATAAAATACCTCTGCTGTCAGACTTCATTTTTTCATTAAAGATCTCCAGCATTTTATCTGCTTTTGAGTAATCGCCAACAGATTTTAGAGCTTGAGCATATCTATAATAATACTCAGAATCTTGCTGATTGTTTAAAGAAAAAAGTTCATCGTACCATTTTACTGCTTTTGTCAATTCAGCATTAAAATAATAAGCGTTTCCTAATCTTTGAAACATTTTCTCATCCTTATAACCGCTTTCAGCAACCTTCTCATAAATGGAAATTGCATCAATATATGCGTATTTATTATAATCTTTTTCCGCTTTATTTAATACAGCTTTTTGAGCAATTGCATTAAAAAATGAAAGACAAAAAAAGAGGGTATATAGTAAGTTTTTAATTTTCATAGTTAGAAGAATCTTGGTGAAGTGATACGGCTGTATTTGTTTAGGAATTCAAAACGAAGAAATATTTCATGCGATCCTGAACTGTAGTTTACCAACTTGGTTGTTTCACGATCATACGCATAACCAAGATATAAGCCATCAGTTATTTGAAATCCTGCCATTGCACTTACAGAGGCACTCCATCTGTATGCAACTCCCAAAACAAATTTTTCGTTAAACATAAAATTGGCAGAAGCATCAACCTGCAATGGCGAACCATCTACCATTTTTGCCAATAAAGCTGGTTTGAATTTTACCATTTCATAACGATCTAAATTGAATACATAACCTGCAATAAAATAATAATTTATTTGCTCTTTGAAAATAGCAACATCATTATCATCATAACGATTGGTCTGAATAAAATTCGGAACTGATAATCCAACATACGCTTTATCACTATGCCAATAAATTCCGGCACCTACATTGGGTGTGAATTTATTTTCGAAATCCTGAAATTGTGGATCTCCCTGATCTTCTTGAGATAATTTTGTTGGATCCAGTTTAAAAATATTGGCCGATCCTTTTATACCAAAAGAAAGTTGCGCATTTGCAGATGTTGGAATAGAATATGATAAATCGGCAGAGATATTGTTCTCATTTGTGGGTCCGATTTTGTCATTCACTAATGAAACTCCAAGTCCTAAATTACTGTTATTTAAGGGTGTATTTACTGAAAAACTGCTTGTCTCAGGTGCGCCGTCAAGTCCGACCCATTGGGTACGGTACAATCCGAAAACACTCATTACTCCACGTGAACCAGCATAAGCAGGATTTATATTGATAGTGTTATACATGTATTGTGTAAACTGCGCATCTTGCTGAGCAAAACTTGCAGCTGAACAAAACAATAAAACTAAAACTAATTTTCTCATTTCTTTTATTTTTAATAATGGCTTAGCCGTAACTAAGCCATTTTATTAGTGTGGAATATTATTTGGTCAAGTATAAATAACCGGCCTGTTCATGCGGATTAGATTGAGCGTCTTTATATTTAAGAACATAATAATACGTTCCTTCTGGCAATCCGTTCGATTCTTTAATGGTCACTCGGCCTTCTGAAAATCCTCTAAAAGCAACATCATTATTATTGTAATGATCTCTTTCGAAAACTAGAACACCCCAACGATTGTAAATTTGAACCGTATTTTCAGGATAACATTCTAAACCTTGAATATAAAATCTCTCATTTTTACTGTCTCCATTTGCAGAAACAGCGTTAAAGACTTTAATTACACAACCGCTTAATTCTAAAACAGTCGGTTTGTCTCCTCCTAAATCATCAGAATCCGATTTATCAAAAACTATGATACCACTTTTAGATAGTCCAGATGCAGTAGCCTGATTGCTTATACTTCCAGCATTTACATCTGCCTGAGTTAATGTATAATTTCCAGTAAACGAAGAATCATCGTTTTGACCAACCGCTAAATTGATTGAGCTTCCGCTCATCACAATTCCTGGCAAAGGATCTGCAACCAATATGTTTTCGAGGTCAACATTTCCTGTATTTTTGATTGAGAAGCTATATGTTAAAGTCTCTCCTGCTTCTGCATAGCCATTTCCGTTAGTATCGTTTAATACTACTTTTTTAACGATTGCAAGCGCAGGAACTTCAACAAATATTTTCACTGTTGCAGTGCTGCAATTATTTGAATTGGCAACTTCGCAGATTTGATAAGTCAATGTATAATTACCGCCTTTTGTATTTGGTGCTACATCAATTGTTCCATCTGTATTCAAGGTCATTCCTGCTGGAATATTTGTTCCAGTTAAAATAACATCTGAAGATTTAACAGGAACACCATTTAATCTATCATTAGCTAAAACATTTACTATTGCTAATGCGCCATTAATTCCGTCCGCAAGAATCACATCATCTTCATTTCCTGCTGCAATTCCAAATATTGGCATTGCATTACAACCAGCTGTTGGAGCAGGATAATTCACTATTACAGATCGAGTTGGGTTTAGCGTAAACTGCATTGTAACTGCTGGTCTTGTTAACCCAAACCCATCATTACCTTGTGTCCATTGTCCATTTACAAGTACCCATCCTGGCCAATCTGTTGGGTTATTGCTGGCATCAACAGTTGCTCCAGGCCACAATACATTGCCGCTTAATGGCAAATTTGTTTGTGTTGCAACAATATTATTTGCACTGTCAATCCAATTAATTGTCAATAATCCTGTTGGAGTAAAGTTATCTGCAACAACATTATAAGAAACGTAAGGTGTATTGTTAGAGCAATATGCACTTGCAGTAACTGTCATAGTTGGAGCTACAACTGAAACCGAAACTGTAGCAGAACTGCAATTTGAACTATTCGCTTTTTCGCAAATTTCATATGTCAAAGTATAAGTTCCAGCTGGTGCATTTGGTGCTAATTCTATAGTTCCATCAGGTTTTAATGTCAAAACACCTGTCGGGTCTGGCGTCAGTACATTTAAATTAACATCAGAAGGCACAATTGGATTATTATCTAAAGTATCGTTGCTAAATACATTTAGAACACTTACAACCTTATCAATACCCACCACATTGCCAATTTGATCTGCAGCTAGATTAAGAATAGCTTTTTCAACAACAATCGTAATTGTACCTAGAGTAAGATCAGTATCACCAGCATTATCAGTTGCAGTAAAAGTAAAAGTATCATTACCTGAGAATGCGCCGCTAGGGTCATAGGTTAACATACCTGCTTCTAAAGGTGTGAATATTTGATTAACTGATACTGGTACACCAGCTAGTGCTAAAATTCCGTTAGCCGGCAAACTTAAAACAGTATAACTTGCTATACTTCCATCTGTATCCGTTGCTGTTAGAGCATTGATTGCTGTTGCGCCTGATCGTGATGGAATATTACCACCTGTCGCATCATTTACAATTGGAGCATTATTTCCAACTGGAATGGTGAAAGCAGTAGCTAAAGCTGAACTTCCAAGATTATCTGTCGCTGTAAATGTGAAAGTATCGTTTCCTGTGAATGTACCACTTGGAGTATACGTCAACATTGCTGCTTCAGCAACTGTCAATATTTGATTTACTGTTATTGGAGTTCCTGATAAAGCTAGAATTCCATTAGCAGGTAAACTTAAAACTGTAAAACTTACAATAGTCCCGTCTACATCTGTTGCTGTAAGCGCATTTATTGCTGTCGCTCCTGCTGTTGATGGTATATTTGGATTATTTTGATTGTTTACAACCGGAGCATCATTTACCGGAGCAACAGTCAAATTAACCGTTACTGTGTTTCCGTCAGCTGTTCCGTCGTTTACTTTATAAGTGAAGCTGTCCGTCAGGGTCTCGCTTCCATTGTGCGTATAGCTGAATGATCCGTCTGAATTTAATGTAAGGGTTCCGTTTGACGGGCCTGAAACTAAAATCGCTGTAAGCGCATTTCCTTCCGCATCCGTGTCATTTGCC
>NZ_JADKPS010000005.1:0-339163 GCF_015350755.1 Flavobacterium sp. JLP
AAAACTTATTTCTAACCGGCAAATGTTTTTTGAAGTTTTTTTGAGAAATTTTCATTCCCTTTTTCTTCTCCTTGTCTGCCAGTCTGTCAATGAACTTTCCGTGTTTTGCGGGGTGCAAATGTAACATCTGTTTTCAAATCTCGCAAGCTTTTTTTAAACTTTTTTTGAAAATATTTTTTCGTTTAGTTTAAATAACTTGTCAGTATTTCAGTGAACGCCTGTCGCTGTTGCGGGTGCAAAAGTAATACCTTTATTTACATCTGCAAGACTTTTTATTATATATTTTCCATATATTTTATAACTCGCTGGTATGGCGTTTTTTACAATACAAAGTTTTTTATCTGTTTTTGCACTGTGACTGCTACAGGGTTATTTTACGGAAAATGGGTCAAGGATTTTCCTCTCCTTATCTATTTTACAGTATTAAATATATTGTAATTTATACTATATAATGTAGAAAAAATAAACCCGGCAGGTTTTGAAAAACCTGTCGGGTTGTTATAACTAATAATAGTACTATCTATCTTGAGGAGCTTTAGCTTTTGATTCCCAGTAACTCATTAGATTATCGTAGTTTACGGGATTTGCGGGTTTCTGATTTACTAAGCGACCAGATTCAAATGCACGGAGAAGAATCGTCTCTATTAAATAATCTTCATTAACTTCAAATGGCTTGTATTCGGTTTTCAGACTTATATCGAACAAATTGGCTGTTGTATTTGATACAAAAGCTTTGAAACCGCTTTTTAAAGTTCGTATTAATTCATAAGTTGTTATTCCGGTTTGCCTATGAATAAGTTTTACCAGAATCTGACCTTGTTTGCGCGAAAGTTTTTTAAGTCTATCTTCGAATTCATTATTAAGGTAATCTTCTACAATCTTGAAATATTTTTTCTTTTCTCGATTGGTTTTTAAACGGGCCATTCCTTGATTTAATGCCGTTAATCGATCTGCGGCTAATCTAGCGTATGGATATACTTTGTAAACTCGGTTTTGAAGAATCAAAAATTGCTTTTGTGCCTCCGGATCCAGCTTTTCTTTAGAAATAATAATCTCCGGCAATTCAATTGTATCGTTTAAGATAGAATCTTGTTCCGTTAATATATAGCCCATTTGCTGATTCTCTTTTGGAGTAACTTGGGCTTGACTTGTAAACGAAATCAATATAAAGAATAAAATGCAGTTGGTAAATCTCATTGAATCATAATTTAAGTGTAAAATTATATATTTATATACAACTCTAATACCAAATTTATAAATTAGCAAAAAAATATTTTTATGAGCACAGAATCTATCTTAAAAGATACCTCTATTACTTTCCTTGAAAGCTACCTAAATAACGCCTCGCCCACTGGCTACGAAAGTGAAGGGCAAAAACTTTGGATGAAGTATTTAACACCTTATGTAGATACTTTCATTACTGATACTTACGGAACAGCAGTTGGTGTCATAAATCCTGATGCACCTTTTAAAGTTGTGATTGAAGGTCATGCCGATGAAATATCATGGTATGTAAATTATATAACAGACGATGGTTTATTATATGTTATACGTAATGGAGGGTCTGATCATCAAATTGCGCCATCGAAGAGAGTCCATATTCATACTAAAAAAGGAATTGTAAAAGGTGTTTTTGGATGGCCAGCGATTCATACGCGTTTGCGCGATAAAGAAGAATCCCCAAAAATCAGTAATATTTTTATTGATTTGGGTTGCGAAACGAAGGAACAGGTTTTAGAAATGGGTGTTCATGTTGGCTGTGTAATTACGTATCCAGATGAATTTATGATTTTGAACGAAAATAAATTTGTTTGTCGTGCCATCGATAATAGAATGGGCGGATTTATGATTGCCGAAGTTGCTCGTTTATTAAAGGAGAACAAAAAAACGCTTCCATTTGGATTATACATTGTAAACTCTGTACAGGAAGAAATTGGCCTACGAGGAGCTGAAATGATTGCGCAAACTATTAAACCAAACATAGCTATTGTTACTGATGTTTGCCACGATACTACTACTCCAATGATTGACAAAAAAGTTGAAGGCGATCTTAAAATGGGCAAAGGTCCTGTTATTGCATATGCACCGGCTGTTCAAAATAAACTGCGTGATTTAATTGTTGATACAGCAGAAGAAAAAAACATTCCGTTTCAGCGTCATGCAACTTCACGCGCGACAGGAACAGATACTGATGCTTTCGCATACAGCAATGGCGGTGTAGCATCGGCTTTAATTTCATTGCCTCTGCGTTATATGCATACAACTGTAGAAATGGTTCATCGAGAAGATGTAGAAAATGTGATTCAACTAATTTATGAGTCGTTACTGAAAATTGAAAACAATGAAACTTTTTCTTACTTCAAATAAGAATCATTAATATGTTAATTCGGTTACCTATATATAGTAACCGAATTAACTAATAAAAAATAGGATGAAAATTTTATTACTGGAAGACGATTTTACTTTATCTAAAGAAATCTCAGCATTCTTTACTTCAAAAGAATTCGAGTGTGTTCCTTATTATGACGGTTCTTTATTGCTAAAGAAATATTTTCCTTATGAATATGATTTAATAATCCTCGATATTAATGTTCCTGGAACAAATGGAATCGAAGTCTGCAAAGGAATTAGGGAAGTCGATAAAAAAACTCCCATCATAATGTTAACTGCTTTTAGTGAAATTGAAGATAAATTAGCTTCGTTTGATAATGGAGCCGATGATTATTTAGTTAAACCTTTTCATTTTGAAGAACTATATGCGAGAAGCTCCTCCTTATTGAGGAGAAAAGAAATTCCGCAACAAACTGAAAAGAAAATTTTGATTCAGGATTTAGAAATTCTAGAAGAAGAAATGAAAGTATACCGCTCTGGAGAAGAAATTAAATTGACTCCAAAAGAGTTTAAATTGATTATGATTTTGGCTCATGCAAAAGGTAAAGTTTTATCGAAACAATTTATTGCTGAAAAACTTTGGGATTATCATATTGAAACCAATCAGAATACCATTGAAGTGTACATTAATTTTTTGAGAAAAAAAATCGATAAAGATCACGAAACAAAATTAATTCGCACCAAAATTGGTTACGGATATTATTTAAGCGATCAAGAATGACATTAAAAAACAGAATATCACTTTTAGTTAGTTTATTATTTACAATCCTATTTGGGTTGGCTTCTACCGTGATATTTGTTTTGTATTCTAATTTTAGAAAAGAAGAATTCAGAGATCGACTAGAAATTAAAGCCCTTTCGAATATCAAACTTTTAGTAAATGTAAAAGAAGTCGACGATCAGCTTTTGAAAATGATTGATCAAAATTCAATCAATAAATTGTATGATGAAAAAACATTAGTCTTTGATTCTCATTATAAATTGATCTACAGCAGTATTGATGATGCAAAAATTAATTGGTCTGTTGAGGATTTAAAATACCTTAAAAAGCACAAAACCTTTTTTAAACAACAAGGAAACTACGAAGTTTATGGTGTTTTTTACGACACAAAAGATCGAGATTTTTATGCCTTAATATCAGCGACTGATGATTATGGCAAACGAAAATTACTTTTCTTAAGATATACCTTAGTTGTATCTTACATATTTTTTACATGTATTTGCTGGGTCTTGACATCTTTTATGGTTAAAAAAGTCATGAGTCCTTTGAGTATTTTTCATCAAAAAATAAAAAATATAAACGAGAATAATCTAGACACTCGTATTGAATCGAAAAGCAATAAAAATGAAATTGATTTGATTGCCAATGAATTTAATTTTATGATGGATCGAATTGAAATCTCTTATCAAAAACAAAAAGAATTTACCGCGCACGCTTCTCATGAGCTGCGTACTCCACTATCGCGCATTACGTCACAAATTGAGAATACTATTTCAGATTCTGAAACATCAGTTAAGGGCAAAACTTTTTTAAAAACCATTTTGTCTGATGTGAATCAATTGACTGAATTAATTAATTCATTATTAATTCTTTCTAAAATTGATAATAAGAACCATCAAAGCAGTGAAGTGCATCGAATGGATGAAATTCTGTTTTCGGCTATTGAAAATTTAAATAAAAGTTTTCCAGATTTTGTAATTCTTTTTGAGATGGAAGAAAATGATAATTTAGATACAGCCTTAGAAGTTAAAGGAAATAAAAACTTATTAGAAATTGCCTTGAGTAATGTTTTAAAAAACGCCTGTGTTTACTCTGATAACAAACAGGCTAAAGTAAAAATTTCTACTTCAGAATACGGTCATCTTATTATTTCTGTTTCAAATACAGGGAGAACTTTAAATGAGAATGAACAAAAGAATCTTTTTCAGCCTTTTATGCGTGGCGAAAATTCTAAAGGAACTACTGGTTTTGGTTTAGGATTACGTATTGTACAACGTATACTTACTCTTCATAAGGCAACAATCACCTACACTATTCCTCACGAAAAAATAAACTTATTCCGACTAATTTTTTATTAAAAAGTTTAATAACTTTATTTTCAATAATTTACTTTTTGCTTTAATACTTTTTTAAGCTCTTTTTAAGGAGTTTATTAAGGTGTCTTAAAGTCTGTTGATAGCATATTTGTAACAAATAAAACTGATACAATGAAAAAGTTATTTGCATTACTATTTTTGATTTCTCTTAATCAAATAGTTTTGGCTCAAAAAACAGTTACACTCGAAGACTGTGAAAGCCAATTTTTAAAAAACAATCTCTTTTTGTTAGCTTCACATTATAATGTTGATGCCGCAAAAGCACTAACGATTCAAGCGCGTATTTGGGATAATCCCATGCTTACTGCTGAGTTAAATGCTTACAATCCGGAAAGAAATCAATATTTTGATATCGGGAAAGAAGGTCAGAAAGCGTTTGGTATCGAACAATTAATTTATTTAGGCGGAAAAAAACGCAATGAAGTAAAATTAGCTCAAACAAATGAACAATTAGCTGAACTTCAATTTAATGATTTGCTGAGGACTTTAAAACTCCAACTTCGCAAGAGTTTTTATACCGTATATTATAATACTAAAAACCTTGAAACTACAGATAAACAGCTTGCACATATTGAAGATTTGATTAATTCGTATTCTGTTCAGGTTCAAAAAGGAAATATTCCCTTAAAAGATGTTGTTCGTTTGCAATCTTTATATCTAAACTTCAAAAACGAACGAATGGAGGTTGTAAATAATAATATTGAAGAGCAAGCCAATTTGAAACTCTTATTGAATTCAACAGAAAATGTAGTTCCAGATGTTTCTAAAGACGAATTCAATAAATACCTTAAAACTATTGACTTTGATTTAAAATCTTTTGAAGATCAAGCCATCGCAAATCGTCCAGATTATTTGGCCAAACAAAAAGAAATTGACGCTAATGAATTGAATGTAAAATGGCAAAAATCACTTTCGATTCCAGATCTTACTTTAGGAGCGAACTACGATCAGAGAAGCGGTGCTTTTAATAAAGAAGCTAATTTGACACTTGGAATTCCGTTGCCACTTTGGAACAAAAATAAAGGAAACATTAAATACGCTCAAACCATTTTAGATCAATCTAAAGTTGAAAAGCAAAACTTCCAGCTTCAATTGCAGACTGAAATTACATCGGCTTGGAATAAATGGGATGAATCGCGTAAAAATTATACAGTTATAAAACCAACTGTGAATTCTGATTTTGAAGCAGTTTATAACGGAATGTTGACCAACTTTCAAAAACGAAATGTGAGTTTATTAGAATTTACAGATTTTATGGAAAGTTACAATCAAGCTACTATTCAAGTAAATGAATTGAAGAAAAAATTAGCGCTTTCTGGCGAAGAATTAAACAGCACAATCAACAAAGACTTATTTTAAAACTAAATAAAGATGAAACATAAACTAATCATAGCAACTGCAATCTTGAGTCTATCGATTACAAGCTGCAAAAAAGAAGTAGAAAATCCTGAAACTAATACCTCTTTCGCGCTAAGTGACTCAATGTTAAAAACTACAACAACAGCTGAAGCACAAACACAGCCCGTAAAAAACGAATTGAGTTTTTATGGAAAAATTACAGCTGATAACAATAAAATGATTGATGTTTATCCGCTTGTTGGCGGAAACGTGATTAAAGTAAATGTAGAACTTGGAGATTATGTACGCAAAGGACAAGTTCTTGCCACTATAAAAAGTACTGATATAGCTGATTTTGAAAAACAATCTCTTGACGCAAAAAGTGATTTATTAGTTGCAAAAAACAATTTAAAAGTTGCACAGGAATTATTCGACGGAAAATTAAATTCTGAAAGCGATGTTCTTCAGGCAAAATCTGAAGTAAATAAAGCACAATCTCAATTAGGTAAAATTCAGGAAACCTATAAAATATACAATATTAAAGCAGGATCCATCTATGAAGTAACTGCTCCTATCAGTGGTTTTATCATTCAAAAAAGTATCAATCAAGATATGCTTTTAAGAAGCGATCGATCTGAAAACATTTTTGATATTGCTGAAATTAGCGAGGTTTGGGCAATGGCAAATATCAATGAAGTGGATATTAATAAAGTAAAACTGGGAATTGATGCTGATGTTACAACTTTAAGTTATCCTGACAAAGTTTTTAAAGGTAAAGTTGATAAAATTTTCAACGTTATTGATCCTGAAACCAAAGCCATGCAAGCACGCATCAAATTGCAAAATCCTGGTTATTTGCTAAAACCTGATATGAATGCTAATATTAAATTGTCTTTTAAAGAAGATAAATCGATGATTGCTATTCCGAGTGATGCAATAGTTTTTGATAAAAGCAAAAACTTTGTGATGGTATTTAAAGATCGTCACAATATTGAAACAAGACAAGTTGAAGTTTACAGCGTTGTTGGAAAAACAACATACATATCAAGTGGCTTAAAGGAAAATGAAAAAGTCATTACCAACAACCATTTATTTATTTATCGCGCTCTAAACGATTAAGACATGAACAAATTCATACGAAATATTATTGCTTTTTCGCTTAAGAATAAAGCATTTACCTTTTTTTGGGTAGGACTTTTGGCCGTTGCAGGATTCATTTCCTTTAAAAATATGCCAATTGACGCTTTTCCAGATGTAACAAATACACAAATTATTATTATTACACAATGGAACGGTAAAAGTGCCGAGGAAGTGGAACGTTTTGTGACGTCGCCTATCGAAATTTCAATGAACTCGGTACAAAAAAAGACCAGCGTTCGCAGTATTACGATGTTTGGTTTATCCGTAATTAAAATCATATTTGATGATGGTGTAGATGATACTTTTGCACGTCAGCAAGTCAATAATTTATTAAAAAATGTTTCGCTTCCAGAAGATGTCGAACCAGATGTTCAGCCTCCATATGGACCAACTGGGGAAATTTTTAGATATTTAGTAAAAAGTGACAGCAGAGACAGCAGAGAATTATTGACTTATCAAAACTGGGTTATAGACAAACAGCTTCGTTCTGTTCCCGGTGTTGCCGATTTGAATGTTTTTGGAGGTCAGACTAAAACCTATGAAGTGGGGGTTGATCCTATAAAATTAGCAAAATACAACATTACGCCTTTGCAAGTTTATAATGCTGTAAATGCTGGAAACTTAAATGTTGGCGGTGATATAATCGAAAAAAATGGGCAAGCTTTTGTCGTTCGTGGAGTCGGGCTTTTGAAATCTATTCCGGATATTGAAAATATTATTGTTGATGATGCTGGCGGAAATCCAATTTTGGTAAAAAATGTGGCTTCGGTTTATGAAAGTTCTATGCCTAGAGTGGGACAAACCGGAATTGGAAAAAATGATGATGCCGTTGAAGGAATTGTTGTAATGCGAAAAGGCGAAAATGCTCAGGAAACTTTAGCCTTGATTAAAGCTAAAATAAAGGATTTAAATGATAATGTTCTTCCAAAAGACATAAAAATTGAAACTTTTTATGATCGTGATAATTTAATGAATTTCACGACAGAAACTGTAATGCACAATTTATTTGAGGGAATTATACTGGTAACTTGTGTTGTGTTTCTTTTCATGGCCGATTGGAGAACTACTTTTACCGTTTCTATTGTAATTCCGTTATCGTTATTGTTTGCCTTTTTGTGCCTAAAACTGATGGGAATGAGTGCAAACCTATTAAGTTTAGGTGCAGTCGATTTCGGGATTATTATTGATGGTGCGGTGGTAATGGTTGAAGGCTTATTTGTTGTATTAGACCACCGTGCACATCAATTGGGAATGACAGCATATAATAAAATTGCGAAAGGAAGCTTGATTAAAAAAACAGGAACTGAAATGGGTAAAGCCATATTCTTTTCTAAATTAATCATCATTACAGCTTTATTGCCCATATTCTCCTTCCAGAAAGTAGAAGGAAAAATGTTCTCTCCCCTAGCCTACACATTAGGTTTTGCTTTAATGGGAGCCTTACTTTTTACCTTGACATTGGTACCTGTTTTGTCGCATATTTTATTAAATAAAAATGTAAAAGAAAAACACAACCCATTTGTAAACTTTTGGGATAGAATTGTTGGAAAAGGTTTTGCCTGGACATTTAAGCATAAAGTAAAAACCTTGATCGTTTCAATAGCAATATTAGTTACTGTTTTCTTTTCGGCAACTTTTTTAGGAACTGAATTTTTACCTCAATTAAATGAAGGCGCATTATGGGTTACTGCAGAATTGCCAATGAGTACTTCTCTTCCTGAAAGCGTAAACACTGCTGCAATGATCAGAAAGGATTTGCAGAGCTTTCCAGAAGTTAAAAATGTGCTTTCGCAGACAGGCCGAAGCAATGACGGAACAGATCCGAATGGTTTTGGATTTATTCAGCTGCAAGTTGATTTAAAACCAAAATCAGAATGGAAACGAAACATCAATATGGATGAACTGATTAATGAAATGGATCAAAAGCTGAAAGTTCATCAAGGTATAACTTATAATTACTCACAGCCTGTTATTGATAACGTAGCCGAATCTGTTGCTGGATTTAAAGCATCCAATGCAGTAAAAATCTACGGGGATGATCTTGATAAACTTGATGAATTATCAAATGAGGTTTTAGCTAAAATTAGAAATATACCAGGTATAAAAGATGTTGGGATTTTGAGAAACGTTGGGCAGCCAGAAATCAGTGTGATTTTGGATCGAGAAAAAATGGCGGCATACGGAGTAACATTAAGCGATGCTCAAGCTGTTTTAGAATTGGCTTTTGGAGGGAAAACAGCAACTCAAAAATATGAAGACGAAAAGAAATTTGATGTCAGAGTTCGTTTTTCTAAAGAATACCGCAAAGATGAAGAAGATTTGGCCGAACTTAAAGTTCCTACTATAAGCGGCGTAAAAATTCCGCTAAAAGAAATCTGCGATATTAAAACGGTTACAGGGCCGGCTTTCATCTACAGGGATAATACTAAACGTTTTATCGGTGTAAAATTCTCTGTTCGTGATCGAGATTTAGGAAGTACAATTGCTGAAGCCCAATCAAAAGTCGCCGAGTTAAAAATGCCTGCAGGGTATACAACCGGCTGGACAGGTGAATTTGAAAATCAGGTTCGTGCCAGTGCGCGTTTGGCTCAAGTGGTACCGATCAGTTTAATTGGAATATTTGTCCTGTTGTTTATTTTGTTCGGAAATATAAAGGATTCATTATTAGTTTTAGCGAATGTTCCGTTTGCAATTATTGGAGGAATTATGGCTTTGCATATTACAGGAATGAATTTCGGAATTTCGGCTGGGGTTGGTTTTATTGCCTTACTTGGAATCTGTATTCAAAATGGAGTAATTCTAATATCCGAATTTCATCATAATCTTAAGGCAAAGTTTACGCTCGAAGAATCTATTTTTATGGGAGTTAAAGCAAGAACTAGAGCTGTAGTTATGACGGCATTGATGGCATCAATAGGATTAATGCCTGCTGCAATTTCTACAGGAATTGGTTCAGAATCTCAGAAACCTTTAGCAATTGTAATTATTGGTGGTCTAATTACGGCAACGATATTAACATTGCTGGTTTTTCCAATTATCTTCTGGGTTTTTAATCGCAAGAAAAATGTTAGAATTGAATAACAGATTTGAAAATAAATTAATTGGTTAAATTAATTTGGTTTTGGTTAAAGAAAAAGCATCATTATTTTTAATGGTGCTTTTTTGATTCTGTTACATTTTAGTTTAATATCTTGCAGTAAATCTCAAATTAGCAAAACCCAGTTTATGAAATATATTTACTTTCTAATAGTTACTTTTTCAATTTCTTTATTAGCATCAATCATAAATCCAAAGGAAGGTTTTACTTGTTTTTTAGAAGTTATTCCAGCAATTATTGGATTTTTGATTTTGGCTTTCACTTTCAAGAAATTTAGATTTACTAATTTCACTTATACCTTAGTATTAATACACTGTATTATTTTATTTATTGGCGGTCATTATACTTATGCTGAAGTTCCCTTTTTTGATTATATCAAAGAAATTTTTCATCAGAGCCGAAATAATTACGACAAAGTAGGACATTTTGCGCAGGGATTTGTTCCTGCAATGATTATTAGAGAACTCTTTATCCGCAAAGAAGTAATCCATAATAAAAGCTTTTTCAACTTTATTATTGTGAGCATTTGTTTAGCTATTAGTGCGGCTTATGAATTTATAGAATGGGTTGTTTCGCTGGCAACTGGGGATGGTGGAGACTCATTTTTGGGAACGCAAGGTTATGTTTGGGATACACAGTCTGATATGCTATTTGCCACAATTGGAGCGATTTCTGCATTGATTTTATTTTCGAGAATTCAGGACAAACAAATTCAAAAAATAGATTTCTAGAAATTAGCCAATTGCTCCAAAGTTTTGTTTTTTAACTAAAACCCATAATCCCTTTTCTTTTTTGAAGTAAAATATTGCTTGCATCATAGAAATTCCAAATACTTTTTTTACCACAATAGACGCTTGATCGCCTTGAATTTTAAAATTAGAAAATGTAATAAACAATATATTTCCATCAAAATTGTTTTTCTTTACCAAATTCAATTTATACGAAGATCTATAAAATGCTATAGTATTATCTTCTAATTTCGCAGTATTTCCATTAATAGAAATGGAATCAATCAAGCCAATTGTCAATTTAGGTTCTTTACTGTCTTTAACCAAAAACCGTAAATCAAAACTAGCAACGGAGTCAATTAATGTATTGATATTATGAGCAATTAAAATTTCTCCGTCAGTAACTACATTATACTTTACTGAATTTATCTTTTCAGCCTTTTTACAGCTTATAGATGCTAAGAATACAAAAGTGAAAATTACTATTTTTAAAATATTATTCATTTTAAATTAAGTTTTAAATAATATAAACTATTACTAAAAGTAAATAATTTTTGAAACTTAAAATGCTTTTAAAAACAAAAAACGACCTTCTGCTCAATGAAGGTCGTTTGTTATACTAACTCAAACTAGATTTAAACTATTATTTTAAATCTTTTAAAATAGCGATTGCTTCAGTTGCATTTGATAATTGCGCATATTTTAAAGCTGTAAATCCTTGTTCATTTTTATCAGAAGGACGAGCACCGTTCTCTAATAGAACTTTAAGTATCTCTACTTTATTGTATCGTGCTGCAATCATTAATGGTGTCATGTCTTCTGATTTCTCATTTACGTCTGCACCGTATGCAATAAATTTTTTCACTACTTCTACATCTCCTTTGCTAACTGCAACGTGCAGTGGAGCTGAGAAGCTATTTGTTATTTCTAATTGTGGGTTTACAACTAATGATGTGTGATTTGCTGCCATTGAAACATTGGCAAAAGCTACTAAAGCTACTCCTAAAATAATTACTGAATTTTTCATGTTGATTGATTGTTAAATTGATTGATAATGATTTTTATATTGATGATTTTAATTTCTATACAAATGTAATTCTATTTCATGTATTGTGTATTACAAAGTACTATGTTTTAACTAATTCTTAACATTCAATTAATAAAACTAATGCAAACTAATTTTAATGTTAAGTTACTTGTTTACTAATAGACGCTCACAATCTCAAAATGTTACAGTTTAAATCAAAAATTTACAAAAAATTGTACTGAATATTTCAAATATCATAAAATGAAAGCTTAACTTTTATAACTTTACTTTGCAAAAAACTAGCACATATCGTTCATTAGCCTTCTTTTACGACTAATTAAAATAAATAATAACCATTATTAACTTAAAACCAAAAACTATGGGAATCATTAAAAAAATTTTAATCATTCTGATTTTAATTGTAGCTATTGTATTAATTGCAGCTCTTTTTATGCCTAAAAAATATGCTGTCGAAAGAGAAATCACAATCAATAAACCTGTTGACAGTGTTTTTAATTATGTGAAGTACTTAAAAAATCAAAATGAATTTAGTGTGTGGGCAAATATTGATCCAAAGATGAAATCAACTTATAAAGGTACTGATGGTACTGTTGGATCAATCTCCGCGTGGGAAAGCGAAGTAAAAGAAGTTGGGGTTGGAGAACAAGAAATTACAAAAATTACTAAAGGAAAACGTATTGATTTCGCACTCCGTTTTAAAAAACCAATGGAAGATAATGCCGTAGGTTTTATGTCTACTGAATCTGAGGCAGGAAATCAAACTAAGGTAAAATGGGGAATCAGCGGTGTTATGCCTTATCCTATGAACATTATGTTGCCAATAATGAAAATGGATGAGATGATTGGAAATGATTTACAAAAAGGTCTGAACAATCTGAAAGCTAAAATGGAAGATTAGCTATTTATATTGCTCTTATAAAATTAAAAAAGCCACGAATCTTAAAATTCGTGGCTTAAAAAATTACTCTTTTGTATCAAGATACTCAACTACGTTTTTCTCAATGCGCTGATCAATATTAGCAATATCAGCTTTTACGAATTTTTCTCCTAGAATATTCTCGTATAATTCAATATATCTTTCAGAAACAGATTCGATATAAGCATCTGTCATCTCGGGAATCTGTTGGCCTTCTTGACCTTGAAAACCATTTTCGATTAGCCATCGGCGAACAAATTCTTTTGATAATTGTTTTTGCTCCTCCCCTTTTTGTTGTCTTTCCTGATATCCATCAGCATAAAAATAACGAGAAGAATCTGGAGTATGAATTTCATCAATTAAAACAATAACACCTTCTTTTGTTTTGCCGAATTCGTATTTTGTATCTACTAAAATTAAACCGCGTTCTGCAGCTATTTCAGTTCCTCTTTGAAATAAATCGCGAGTGAATTTTTCTAAAACTATATAATCTTCTTCAGAAACAATTCCTTTAGCTAAAATGTCTTCACGCGAAATATCCTCGTCATGAGAACCGTTATCAGCTTTTGTAGTTGGCGTAATAATTGGTTCTGGAAATTTATCATTTTCTTTTAAACCCTCAGCCATTGTAACACCGCAAATTTGTCTTCTCCCTGCAGCATACTCACGTGCAGCATGTCCTGAAAGATACCCGCGAATTACCATTTCTACTTTAAAAGGCTCACATAAATGTCCAACTGCTACATTTGGATCTGGTGTTGCTATCAACCAGTTTGGCACAATATCTTCTGTCAATTCCATGAATCTAGTAGCAATCTGGTTCAAAATTTGTCCTTTGTACGGAATCCCTTTTGGCAAAACTACATCAAAAGCCGAAAGTCTATCGGTTGCTACCATTACTAAAAGTTCGTCGTTAATGTTGTAAACTTCTCTAACTTTTCCACGGTAAACTGATTTCTGATTCGGGAAATTAAAATTTGTAGTTGTGATTGTATTGCTCATTATATGTAGTTGTATTTTTGTTTTGTTTGAATGCAAATTTAAAACTATTTAAAAGAGCATGCAAAGAAAAAAAGAAGTATTCAGTATTCAGTCGGAGTCTCAGCCTCCAGTCTGCAAAACGTTAACTGAAAACTGAAACTGTGACTTAAAAATTATTGTTTTAAAAGTGTCGAATTAAATAAATTCAAGATTCTTCCGTACTCATCAATCCAAGAATAGGTTTCTTTAAATCCGTGAGATTCTACAGGGAAAGAAGCTAAACTCCAGTTCTTTTTCTGTAATTCAATAAAACGTTGTGACAAACGAACAATGTCTTTGTATTCAACATTATCATCAACCATTCCGTGCAGCATTACTAAATTTCCTTTTAAATTATCCGCAAAATAAATTGGTGAACTTTTTTTGTAAGCTTCTGGATCTGTTTCTGGAAAATTCAAAATATTGCCTGTATATCCATGATTGTAATGTGCCCAATCTGTAACAGAACGCAATGCCGCACCAGAAGTGAATTCACCTGGAGTTGTCAGCATTCCCATTAAAGTAATAAATCCACCATAAGAACCGCCGTAAATACCAACTCTATTAGCATCAATACCATATTTTTCAACCAATACTTTTTTACCGTCTAAGTGGTCAGATAAATCTTTTCCGCCCATAAAACGATAGATTCCAGTTCTAAAATCTCTTCCGTAACCATCGCTTCCTCTGTAATCTATGTCTAAAACGGTGTAACCTAAATCAGTCAGCAAGTTATGAAACATATATTCTCTGTAATAATTGCTCCAATAATTGTGAGCATTTTGAAGGTATCCGGCACCGTGAACAAAAATAACCGCTGCTTTATTTGCAATTTCAGCTTTTGGTATATAAACTCTTGCATTTACTGGAGTTCCGTCTTGCGCTTTAAATGTAATTACTTCAGGTTCTCTCCACTTATATGCCTTGAAAGCCTCAGTTGTTGAAGATGAAATTTGCTGTAAAACAGCATTCTTTTTATTGTCCGCAACATAAAAATCCCATGGAATATTTTTATAAGAATAGCGAACTAAAAGTGATTTTTCGTCTGGCGAAAGCACCACTTCATGTGCTCCATCTTTAGTTAAAATTGGCTGTAAAACGCCATCAGCAACAGCTAATTTATAGAAACTTCTGTTTCCTGGATGCGTTGTATTTGTAGTTAAATAAAATACTTTTTTGTCTTTTGATAAAACTGCATCACGAACTTCCCAATTTCCTGTTGTCAGCTGTGTTTTCTTTTTTGTTTTTATATTATAAGTATATAAATGAGAATATCCAGTCGCTTCAGATTGAAAATAGATGGTTTCATTATCAGCTAGAAAATCTAAATTTCCTGATGAAAATGAGTAAGACGGAATTCCGGGTCCGCCAATCCAAGCTTCGTCATGCTGATGCTCGATTTCTTCAAAAGTTCCATTGTCAAGATTTAAATTCACCAGCCATCTGTCTTTATTGTCCTGACTTCTGATTTCAACAATTGCCAATGAACCGTCTTCATTATAAACAGGAGATTGTGCTACAATCAGTTTATCTTCTTTTGGTTTATTTTTTAAATTATCATACGATTCATAATACTTTGGAGTATCTTGAATATGACTTAAAGTCGAGAAATTCACATAATAAACAGAATCTTTTGCAACTGAATAGATTCCGAATTTCGTTTTCACCAAATTAGCTATAGAAACTTTTTCTTTGGTATCTGGAGTTTGGTTATAACCGTCATCAGTTATAAAAACTTCCATTTTTTCTTTTTTGTCTTCTTTATCTTCAATTAAACCAAAAGTGGCAAATTTTCCGTTTGGATTTGCTTTTAAAGCAACAAGATTATCTTTTCCGTAAAAATATTCTTTTGCAAAATCAGACTTAACCGCTTTGCTTTTAGCAAGATTCCATTGTTTTCTGGCTTCTTTATCTTTAATGAATTGAAATAATTCTTTTTGCTGCGTTTTTAGAAAAGTATCTTTTTCAGGTGTTTTTTCTTTTTTAACTCCTTTGCTAAAATTAGTAATTTGAAGAACAGTTCCTTCCTTACTGTTATATTTGAAAATATTATTATTCTGCTGAAAAAATAAAATTCCGGCTTCATGACCTAATTCAAGATTAGAAACAGGAGTAGTTTGCTGGTATATTTTTTTAATTACTTTAGAACTAATAGAGTACGAATACAAACTTCCTTTATTCAAATAATAAACGATGTCTGAATTGTCTTTTCTTTTAAAATCAAGTTTCGAAAAAACAGTTTCAGTTGGATCAACAAGTACTGGCGCTGTAGCTCCTTTTTGCCAAGAATAAGTATTTGTTCCTAATTCATCTTTCGGATTCCATTCAAAATAAACTTTTTTTCCGTCTAGTGACCAGCGTCCGTTTGTAGGTTGATTTCCAATAAAAGATTCACCTTTCATTATTTCTTCTAACTTCAGATTTTGACTTTTTCCGGAAATAGAAAGAAATAAAAAGGCAAGGATAAAAATGTTTTTTGTCATAGTGGTAGTTTTTGAGAAAACAAAAATACACTTTGAAAATTATTAAAAAAATGTTTTTGCTAATTGCTTGCGAAATCCTTTGTGAATTGTATACTTAAAACAAAAAATCCCTGAAGAATTAACTTCAAGGATTGTAATTTTGTTGAAAATCTAAGATTTAAATTCGTAATTAACCTGCAGCAAATTCCTTGTTTAGAATTTTAGAAGAAATATATCTTGCAACGCCATCTTCTGCATTGGTTTTAATCACTTCTAAATCTGGCAAAGTTTCCTTTAATAAAGCGGGAGCATTGCCCATAATTAAACCTTTTCCTGACGCAGATAACATTTGCACATCATTAAAACCGTCTCCAAATGAAACCGCTTCAGACAAAGTAAATCCTTTTTTCTCCAGAACTCTTTCAATAGCAACAGCTTTATCTATTGATTTGTCCATAAATTCTAAGCAAGTTGGCAAACTAAAAGCATGATGCAAATGTTCTGAAGAATTGGCTAAAATATCATCTTTTAATTTTACTAATTTTTCATGATTATCACAGGAGAAGAAAATTTTAATAGCTCCAAAATCTTCCAAAGTTTTATAATCAACTAATTCTGGATGATATTTTAATTCCGCTTGAAAAGCATTTAGTTTTTCGCTTATTCTATTGGTCTGCCAAACATTTTCTTTGAATAAAACTACTGTAATTTCTGGATCGATTTCGACATTTAGTGCTGCTTTTACAACATCACTGTCTAAATTAAAAGAAAATAATTCCTCTTTTTCTGGCGAATGTATTCTAGCCCCGTTTGAACTTACCAAATAAACGGGAACTTCAAGCGTTTCAATAATAGCCGTGGCATCAAGATGATGACGGCCTGTAGCAACAACGATAAGATAATTTTGATTATGAAGTTCCTGAAAAATAGATTTAGTATAATCTGATATTCTGTGTTGAGGGTTGAGTAAAGTTCCGTCTAAGTCACTTACAACAACTTTTATATTTTTTAATTTTGTCATATTAAAGATCAAGTATTTATGATATGCAAATTTACGGTTTTAGGCTCAGAATAAAAAAAACTGAAAGCTTTAAAAGCCCGAAATACGGCAAGTTTATTATTTATTTAACTATTTCGTTAAATGATTGAATATAGGATATTTTAAACTTGTATTTTAGCATAATTTCTTTTAATGCAAGAAACAGACCTTTTGGTAACTTGTTTTAAGTAGAAATCATCTTGTTGTTTCATTTTCTAATCTTTTGAGTTTTGGCAAAAACAATTTTTAAAGTATCAGGACACCCAGAACTAGGTTTAATTTGTAGAATTAATGAGTCATTTTTAATATAAAAATTTTCGTTTTCAAATATAACATAAGAATCAGGACTTTTTGGTTTACAACCCTCGATTGTCATTTTTGCTTCATTATTTTTATCAAAAAAACGACAACTGAAAAATGGAAAAACATCATAACAACTATCAATTTTTACAGTATTCAATTCTATAAAATCTCCTGTAACTTTCCATTTGCCTCTCGAAAAACCATGCCAGGTGCAAGCTCCACTTACGCAAGAAAAAGTACTATCTTCTTTAATTTTTATTATAGTTAAATTTGGAATGACATATTCTGTATCATACCATGTACCAACAAATTTATTTACATGAACTTCTGTTTTTTTGCAAGAAATTAAGCCTATAAACAACAAAAAACTGAATATTCTACTTGTCATCAATTATCATTTAAAATCAGCCCAAAAAAATATTCGTTTTCTACATTTCTATAAAGATCACGTAGAAAACGAATATCATTAAACATCAAAACACATTTTACGATTTACATTTGACATTTCACATTTCACATTTCACAAAAAATCACAAAACTTAATCGTGATTTTCAATTTGTTTATAAGCATCGATTACCTTTTTCACTAATCTGTGACGCACGATATCTTTATCATCCAGATAAATAATTCCGATTCCGTCAACGTCTTTCAAAACCAAAATCGCTTCTTTAAGACCAGAGATAGTTCTGCGCGGCAAATCGACCTGTCCAGGATCACCCGTAATCATGAATTTGGCGTTTTTTCCCATACGGGTCAAAAACATTTTCATTTGCGAGTGTGTAGTATTTTGCGCTTCATCAAGAATTACAAAAGCGTTATCGAGTGTGCGCCCACGCATAAATGCCAATGGCGCAATCTGAATAATTCCTTTTAAAATGTAATCTTCGAGTTTTTCGTTTGGCAGCATATCACGCAAAGCATCATAAAGAGGCTGCATATACGGATCCAGTTTTTCTTTCATATCACCAGGCAAAAAACCAAGATTTTCTCCCGCTTCTACTGCTGGTCGGGTAAGAATGATCCTTTTTACTTCTTTGTCTTTAAGCGCTTTAACAGCCATTGCTACGCCGGTGTACGTTTTTCCTGTTCCAGCTGGCCCGACAGCAAATACCATATCATTTTTCTTTATAGTATCTACCAATAGCTGCTGGTTAGGCGTCATGGCTTTTATTATTTTACCGCCCACTCCATGAACTAATATTTTGTCATGATCGTATGATTTTTTTTCATCCTGACCATCACTCATAATTACGCGTTCAATTACATTGTCATCAATGTTGTTGTATCGGGTAAAATGAAGCATAAGCCTTTGAAATCTCTTTTCGAATTCATCTAAAACTTCTTTTTCGCCAAATGCTTTTAAAGTTGTCCCTCTTGCTACTATTTTAAGCTTTGGGTAATACTTTTTAATTATTTCAAGATGAGAGTCTTGAGCGCCCCAAAAGTCTTTTGGAGCGATGTCTATGAGCTCGATAATTCTTTCGTTCAAATGAGGTAATTTTAAATTAAAAATAAATCAGTTTTAATAAATCGGTGGTTGTCGGGTATCTTTTTAGTCTTAGTTTTTAGTCACAGTCATAGTTTTAAAAGAACAGTTAAATAAAATTTACTGAGCCATTTTTACTGCAATACTATTTTTCAAAATTCAATTCTTTTTTACGGACTGAAAACTGAAACTGAAAACTGAGACTAATATTATATTTTGTCTTTTCTTTCTTTCAATTTGCATTTACTATTATTAGCTTTGCATTTCTCAAATTTAATGAAAATTAGATTTAAATACTACCAATAGTTATAAACAAAATTATGTCAATAATTACCCTTACTACTGATTACGGCTTAAAAGACCACTTTGTTGGTTCGCTGAAGGGTAAAATACTTTCTGAATATTCAGAGGTTCAAATTGTTGACATTTCGCACGATATTGATCCATTCAACACTGCTGAGGCGAGTTATATTATTGGAGCTTCTTATTTAAGCTTTCCAAAAGGAACTGTGCATCTAATTGGAGTCGATATCGAGCGCAATAAAGAGAATTTGCACATTGCCATGCAATGGAACGATCATTACTTTATTTGTGCCGATAATGGTATTTTAAGTATGCTTACGCAGAAAATTGTCCCGCAGAAAATTGTTGCCATAAACATACACGACCGTTTTCCGAGTGAATCGAGCGATTTAGATATTTTTATTCAAGTGGCCTGCCATCTTGCAAAAGGCGGATTACTGAATGTTATTGGTAAAGAAATTGCGGAGATCAAACAAATTACAGAATTACAGGCTGTTCTTTCAAACGACGGAAATTCACTAAAAGGATATGTAATTTATATTGATCATTTCGGAAACGTTGTAACCAACATTTCAAAACAACAATTTTTAGAAGTGGCAAAAGGCCGTCCCTACGAAATTGTGATGAAACCAAAAAGTATCAAAACCATTTTGCCAAATTATTCTGCAATTGCTACTTCTGAGAAATATCCGATAAAAACGTATGAAGGCGAAAAACTGGCCATTTTTAACGAAGCTGGTTTTCTTGAAATTGCCATTTTTAGAAGTAATCCATCAAAAGTAGGTTCTGCCAATAGTTTGTTGGGATTGAATTATCGTGATGTGATTACGATTCAGTTTTCTTAGATTTTTTTTTATTTAAATGGCTTGCAGATTTTGCCGATTGATCGGATTTACATTATTATTTATTCTTTTTTGCCGTTAAAAACAGGCCAATTATTTACTGCATTATAAAAATAGCCCGAGTTTGAAACCGAAGGCTATGTTTGAAATATCAATCTAAAAAACGATGAATTTATAATATTTTATTTTTTTCTAAAAACAACAATCAATTTTGGTATTTTTGCCCACCTGAAACAGCATTTAGAAAATCTATCCCGAAGTGTCGGGACTGCAATCTAAAATCTAAAATTGAATACATGTTTGTTCGAATAGTTAAAATGAGTTTTCATGAAGAAAAAATTCCTGATTTTCTGGAGAATTTTGAAACCGTGAAAGACAAAATACGAAATGCAGACGGAAATCGTTTTTTAGAATTGTATCAGGACAAAAATGACAAATGCATATTTTTTACGTACAGTTATTGGGAAACCGAAGAAGATTTAGAAAATTACAGAAAATCTGAACTGTTTAACACCGTTTGGGATTTTACAAAGAGATTATTCAACGCAAAGCCAGAAGCTTGGAGCGTAGATAAAGTGGTTTCTTTAGTTTAAAATTGTTTCAGGTTTCAGGTTTAAAGTTATAATGCTGGAACTGAAATTAGGGACGATTTAAACGCAAAGAACGCAAATAATATAATTATAAAGTTTTAAAACAAAGTTCGCAAAGTAAAGCAACTTGAAACTTGAAACAACAAAAAACTTGAAACAAAATATATGAAGTCTATAATTTTACGAGAAATAAAATCCTTTTTTGGCTCTCCTATTGGCTACTTGGTCATTGCTATTTTCTTAATCAGCAACGGACTGTTTTTATGGGTTTTTGAAGGAGATTACAACATCTTAAATACGGGTTATGCCGATTTGACTCCGTTTTTCACTTTAGCGCCATGGATTTTGATTTTTCTGATTCCGGCCGTCACGATGAGAAGTTTCTCTGATGAAAAAAAACAAGGAACGCTTGAATTGCTTTTAACCAAACCATTATCAATTTGGGAAATTGTAAATGGGAAATTTTTTGGTTCGCTGCTTCTAATCGTTTTAGCTATTATTCCAACTTTTATTTATGTAAAAGTAATCTCGAATTTAGGTCTTCCAGAAGGAAATATCGATATGGGAAGCACAATTGGTTCTTATTTTGGATTATTATTTTTAATTGCTTCTTATTCCGCAATAGGGATCTTTACTTCTACCCTGTCAGAAAATCAAATTGTTGCTTTTATCATTGCCGTTTTTCTGTGTTTTTTCTTTTATTTTGGTTTTGAAGGAATAGCTTCATTAGTTCCTGGCGTTTCTGGAATTGTTTCTGCATTGGGAATGCAAGATCATTTTAAAAGTATGAGCCGAGGCGTTATTGATACGCGTGATGTTATTTACTTTTTAAGCATCACTATATTGTTTTTATCTTTTACCGTTTATCAATTAAAATCTTTTAAAGCGTAATGAAACCATCTAATCAACAAAATATCAAAATATTAGGTATTACCGTTTTCATTTTAATTGTTTTAAATGTATTAGGAAGTTTATTTTTCCACCGATTTGATTTAACAAAAGACAAACGATATACTTTATCTGAAACTTCTCTCCAAATTGTAAAACAGGTTAAAAATCCGCTTTCTATAAAGATCTACATGCAAGGCGATTTGCCAGCAGATTTTAGACGCTTACAGCAGGAAACGAAGCAATTACTAGAAGAATTTCAAGCTTATAATAAAAATATAGTTTTTGAATTCGTAAACCCGCTAGAAAACGGAGAAGAAAGCATGGACGTGGTAAAATCACTTTACCAAAAAGGTATGACTCCCATAAATATTACTGTTGACGATAAAGGAAAACAATCTCAAGCAATGGTTTTTCCTTGGGCAGTTGCCGTTTATGATAATAAAGAAGTTAATATTCCATTGTTGAAAAACATCATGGGCGCTTCGACAACGAAAAAAGTAATTGGATCCATTCAGCATTTAGAATATTCAATTGCAGATGCTATTAATAAAATCACAAAAGCCAAACAAAAAAAGGTAGCTATTATAAAAGGAAATGGCGAAATCAACGAAGTTCACATTGCAAAAATGTTGATGCAAATCCGCGAAAGCTATTATATCGGACCTTTTACTTTAGATTCAGTAGCTCAAAATCCAAACGGAACTTTAGACGCTTTGAAGAAATATGATTTAGCGATTATCTCAAAACCAACTCAAACTTTTACTGATGAAGAAAAACAGGTTTTAGACCAGTTCATCATGAACGGCGGTAAAACTTTATGGCTGATTGATCAAGTTGCAGCAGACATGGACAGTCTTTACAATCAAGCTGGAGCGACGTTGGCATACCCGAGAGATTTGAATTTGAATGATATGTTCTTTAAATACGGATTCAGAATTAATCCTGATTTAGTAAAAGATGAACAAGGAAGTCCAATAAAATTAGCAACTGGAGAACAAGGAAGCGCAACTCAATATCAAGATTTTATTTGGAAATTTGCACCTCAAGTTTACCCGACAAGCAAACACCCAATTGTAAAAAATTTAGGCGGTATCAGATTTGATTTTGCGAGTCCGATCGACACTTTAAAAAATGGAATCAAAAAGACGGTTTTATTACAATCTTCTCAATATTCTAAAACCATCGGAACTCCATCTGAAATTAATTTGAATAGTGTAACCGAACATACTTCACCTCAAGAATATGTGAATAAAGGAAATTTACCGCTTTCTGTTTTGTTAGAAGGAAGTTTTCATTCGGCATTTGAGAATCGTGTTTTGCCTTTCAAGGAAAATTCATTTCAGTCAAAAGGAAAACCAAACAAAATGATTGTAATTGCTGATGGAGATTTGGCCAGAAATCAATTAGACAAAAACATGATGCCAGTTGAGTTAGGTTATGACCAGCGAACAGGAAACCTTTATGATAATAAAGATTTTATCATGAACTGCATCAATTATTTGTTAGATGATACCGGACTTATTAACATTAGAAGCAAAGATGTTGACTTGCCTTTATTAGATAAAGAGAAAGTTTATGAAAACTATACATTAACACAATTCATAACTATCGGACTTCCAATTCTAATTTTATTGGTTTTTGGACTTGTATTTACTTACTTGAGAAAAAGAAAATACAGTAAATAGATGTTAATAAAAAAATTGCGAAAGTAAGATTGTTTACGATATATTTGTAATCCGTATATTTAGCCTGCAAATTGCTAAAAAACACATCAAAAAATAAAACAAAACAGATGAAATTTATAGTATCGAGTTCGTACTTATTAAAACAATTACAAGTTTTAGGTAGTGTAATTAACAGTAACAATACGTTGCCAATTTTAGACAACTTTTTATTTGAACTAGACAATGATGCCTTGACTGTTTCGGCTTCAGATCTTGAAACTACAATGTCAGCAACATTATCAATCGATTCTAAAAGTAAAGGAAGCGTAGCTGTGCCTGCAAAGCTTTTACTTGAAATTTTAAAAACGTTTCCAGAACAGCCTTTAACTTTTACAGTTGAAGATAACAATACAGTTGAAATTAGTTCTAATTCAGGAAAATATGCATTAGCATACGCCGCTGGAGAAGAATTTCCTAAATCAGTAAGTCTTGAAGATCCGTCTGTAACTTTGGTTCCTGCCGATGTTTTGGCAACTGCAGTAAGCAAAACGATTTTCGCTGCCGGAAATGATGATTTACGCCCTGTAATGTCTGGCGTTTTCTTTCAGTTTTCGCCAGAAGGCTTGACTTTTGTTGCAACTGACGCTCACAAATTGGTAAAATATGCTCGTACAGATGTAAAAGCCTCTCAAGTAGCTGATTTTATTATGCCAAAGAAACCTTTGAATATTTTGAAAAGTATTTTAGGAAGTTCTGATGCTGAAGTAAAAATTGAATACAACGATTCGAATGCGACTTTCTCATTCGATAATTATATTTTAATGTGTCGTTTGATCGACGGAAAATACCCAAATTACGAAGCGGTAATTCCAAAAGAAAATCCAAACAAATTAATGATTGACCGTTCTTTATTTTTAAGTTCTGTTCGTCGTGTTGCTATTTTCTCAAACAAAACTACACACCAAATTCGTTTGAAAATTGCCGGAGCAGAATTAAACGTTTCTGCTGAAGATATTGATTACTCAAACAAAGCCGAAGAAAGATTGACTTGTGATTATCAAGGAGATGACTTGCAAATTGGTTTCAATTCACGTTTCTTAACTGAAATGTTGACCAACTTACAATCTGACATGATTATGTTGGAAATGTCATTACCAAACAGAGCTGGAATTCTAACGCCAGTTGATGGTTTAGAAGAAGGCGAAACTGTAACAATGCTGGTAATGCCCGTAATGTTAAATAGTTAACATCAAAACTTCTTTTTGTTACAGGGATTTTTTTTAGTTTCAAATTAAAGACATATCATTGTAAAAAAAAACATCGCTATTAACCAACCATTTTTTATACCTAAAAACCGCAATTCTCAAAAAGGGTTGCGGTTTTTTATTTTAGGGTGATTTTCGCGACAATCTAAACCCAACAGGTTTAAAAACCTGTCGGGTTGCGCAAAGTTGTCATTTCGAGGAACGAGAAATCACACTCGTAATTCGACAAGGATTGATAATTAACTTTGCGTAGCAACTAGTGTGATTTCTCGTTCCTCGAAATGACAAACTATATAACATTTAACTTAACGACAATCTAAACCCGACATGTTTTAAAAACCTGTCGGGTTTACTAGTTTCAGGTTTCAGTCCCGAAGCTTCGGGATCAAGTTGAAATGCAATTATAGTTTGTGCTGATTTTTACCGCAAAGCACACAAAGTTTTTTGTGCTCAGATTATATTCACAAACTTGAAGAGCGCAAAGCTTTATGTAAGAACTTAGCGAACCTTGCGTAGACCTTTGCGTACTTTGCGGTTGAATTGAAACCTGAAACATTTTTTCTTTAACTTTGTAGTATGAAAATAGAAATTTGGTCGGACATCATGTGTCCGTTTTGTTATATCGGAAAAAGACAATTGGAAACGGCTTTGGAACAGTTTCCTAATGATGAAATTGAAATTGAGTGGAAAAGTTTTCAGCTTGATCCAACCATTACGCCTCAATCAGGAAAAGATGTTTATACGTTTTTAGCTGAACGAAAAGGAATTTCAGTTGAACAATCTAAAGAAATGCATAAAGGTGTCGTAGACCGCGCAAAAAGCGTTGGTTTAGATTATCACTTTGACAAAGCAATTATCTCAAATTCGTTAACATCTCATCGAATTATACAATTGGCTAAAAGTAAAAAATTAGGCGATGAAATGGAAGAGATTTTCTTTAAAGCTTATTTTACAGAAGGACGAGATTTAAATGATGGCCCAACCTTAATAGAATTGGCTGTAAAAGCTGGTTTAGATCAGAATCACGTTTTAGAAGTTCTAAAAGATGAAAACTTATTTTTAAAAGAAGTCAAAGCTGATATTACCGAAGCCCAGGAAATTGGCGTACAAGGTGTTCCGTTTTTTGTTTTTGATCGAAAATACGCTGTTTCCGGCGCTCAGCCAGTCGAAGCTTTTGTGAATACTATTAAGGAAGTGCTTAAATAATTTTAGATTTTAGATTAACCGCAGAGCACGCAAAGATTTATGCAAAGTTCTAGAAGTTTAGATAAAGCTTTGCGAACTTTTTGATTTTATCAAACGTGCGAATAAGAATTTTTGCGTGCTTTGCGGTTAATCCCACTAGATCAAAATCTCAACTCTCAACTCTAAAATCCTAAATAACTCCCATTTTCTGCATCAAGAAAGTCGCGCTTTTATTTTTGCAGATTCCGTTTCTTAGTTTATAATCGAAATGTAAATCGTTATTTTTAATTTCAACTTCAAAGCACTGATTCGTTAAAATATCTGGATATTCGTTTGTTGTTAAACAAACTTCGATGTCGTGAGTTGCGATAGCACCAATTGCATTTTTAGCGATTATCTTTTTTACTACTTCGATAGTTCCGTTGCGTTTGTCATCAGAATTGGTTCCTCTTAAAATTTCATCTAATAAAACAAAAGCTGGTCGATCTTCTAATGCGTCCATAATTTGTTTTAAACGTTTAATTTCTGCAAAAAAGTAAGATTCACTGTCTGCCAAAGAATCGGACAATCGCATTGAAACTAAAACAGGAAGTGGATGAATGTTAGCGTTTGAAGCACAAACAACTGAACCTATTCCGCCTAAAACCATATTTATTCCCAAACTTCTCAAAAAAGTACTTTTTCCAGACATATTAGAACCTGTTAAAATCATAAATGATTCCGGATAAAAATGCGTATCATTCCCTACTCTAGTTGCCGGATTTAATAATGGATGACTCAAATTTTCAAATCCAATTTTATGTTCAGAATTGATTTCCGGAAAAACAAAATCTGGATTATTGTAGGCTAAATTTGCCAAACTATTTAAAGCTTCAAATTCACCAATGATAGCAATCCATTTTTCTAGTTGTTCAGAATGACTTTCTTTCCATTTTAAAAGTGCTTTCAAAACATGCAGATTATATAAAAAGGTTCCGTTAAAAACAATGGCTGTAACAAAATTATTAATCGTATCCATTCTCGAAAATAATTCTGAAAGCTGTTTTAAATGTTCACTTGCTTTTGCATTTTTAAAAACAAGCTGTTGTTGTAAATCAATTAATTTTTTAGATTGAAAAGTTTCAGATTCGATTTTCTGAACTAGTAAACTGTATTGTTTTATGATTTTGTCAATATTATCAGCTTTTGCTATTTCTGACTGAATGCGTTTAAATGATCGCCCCATAATCATCATGTTTCCAATAAAAATATAAGTCAGATAAGATAATAATATCGTTTTTGAGGTAATAAAATAAGCAATTAAAACTCCAAAAAATAAAGCGGGAACTATAAATGAAAGTGCAATTAACACTTTAGGTAAAGTATTATTTTTAAATGAATTCCAATTAATTAACGAATCATAAGCGCTTTTACTGTCATGACTGACAGTTGCCAATGCCAAGAATTCTTGACGCCAATCGATCTTAGTTTGAAGTTCATTTATTGCTTTTTGATTTTCTAAAATTACTTTATTTGAAAAAAGATTCAATAATTGATTTGCGAGTGTTTTTTTTCCTACATAAGTGGCAGTCCGATTTAAATTTTGGAATAAAGAATGTTCTCCAAAAATATCTAAATCGTAAGCGTATGGATGATGAAAATCGTTGAATTCAATTCCGTTTTCAAAAGGAATTTTTTCTCTATTTAAATACGCGATTTCATTTTTATTAATTTTTAAAGTTGCAGCCGTAATTTCCTTTTGAAAGGATAATTTAGAATGAATTCGCATCAAAAAAATAAAACCAACAAAAGATAAAAAAGCAAAAGCTGCGTAAAGCATATCATTAGTCTTGATGTAATAAAACAACATAAAAAGACAAATAAAAACACTTAATAAGCGCAATATACTTATACTGTTGTATCTTTTATTGATTGTATTAAAAAGTTCAGAATAATGCTCGACTTTATTTTGATATGAATCCATTTTATTAATTTGATGAACTACAAATATAGGTTTTGCATTATAATTTCGATATTAAAATCTTCAAATTTAGCTTTCGTGCATTATTAAAACTGGCACTGAAACTTCTTTAGTGATTTTTTGACTAAAGCTGGATTCGAAAATACTTTCAAAGAATGATTTTTTGTGTGTAATCGTGGTTAAAATATCGATATCCTTATAAAGAATAAAATCTAGAATAGTTTCTTTGACTTCGTCACTTGGCAAGACTAAAAACTCAACATTTTCATTTGCAAATTCATGTTCCCATTCTTTAATCGTAACATCTGAAACATCTGAATTTGAAGTTCTAACATATAAACTTTTTACTTTAGCATTCGTTTTTTTGGCAATTTCAAGTACTTTTCGAAGTTCTTGTTTATCTTTTTCACGATAACGGGTAGTAAATCCTATAAGTTTTATTTTTTTGAATTTTGCTGTAACCGGAATACACAAAACAGGAACTTTAACACCCGAAATTACCGAATTTGTATTTGATCCGATAAAGAATTTGGTCCAGTCAGAAACACCTGTGGTTCCCATAATTACAAAATCTACTTTATCTTCTTCAATAGCATTTTTCAAATTATAAATTAAATCGCCATCCATCAATCGATGCTTAATTACAATATCTTCCAATTTTCGTTCAATTGCAATAGTTCTCAATTTCGGAATTTCATCTTTAAACATCTCAAACTTTGCCAGTTCTATCGAGCTGTAAATCGACGCATAGTTTTCTGGAAAAAACTGACTGTCGTAAACTGGAATTTCAAAAGTATGCAGTAAAATAAGTTCAGCGTTGACAATTTTAGCAAACTCTAAAGCATGTACAAATGCATTTGTTGCTGCTTCAGAAAAATCTGTTGGAAATAATATCTTTTTCATTTTGTTTAGTATTTTAAGGTATCTTCTCTCAAATTTAGGCATTCTAAAAACAAAACAACCTGATAATTATCAGTAATTTAACACTTAACAATTTATTAAAATTTGAATCATTTGAATTGATAAATTCCATTTTCAGCTTTACTTCAATCTCAAAACTTTATGGCTTTTTTTATACCTTTGTAATATGATAAATCAAGATTCTATAGTTGCATTAGCTACTCCATCAGGAGCTGGAGCTATTGCTATCATTCGTATTTCGGGTTCTGATGCAATTTCGATCGGAAACTCAGTTTTTAAATCCATCAAAAACAAAGATCTAACGCAGCAAAAAACACACACTCTGCATTTAGGACATATTGTAGATGGTTCAAAAACACTTGATGAAGTATTAGTTTCTGTTTTTAAAGGACCAAACTCGTATACGGGCGAAAATACAATCGAAATTTCATGCCACGGCTCTACTTATATTCAACAGCAAATTATTCAGTTATTATTGAGAAAAGGCTGCAGAATGGCAGATGCAGGAGAATTTACCTTAAGAGCATTCTTAAACGGAAAACTTGATTTATCACAGGCAGAAGCGGTTGCCGATCTAATTTCATCAGACAATGAAGCTTCGCACCAAATTGCAATGCAGCAAATGCGAGGCGGTTTTAGTAACGAAATTGCCAAACTTCGTGAAGAACTTTTGAATTTTGCTTCTCTAATTGAATTGGAATTAGATTTTGCTGAAGAAGATGTAGAATTTGCAGACCGAACTCAGTTTCATGAATTATTAAACCGAATTGAATTTGTTTTAAAACGTTTAATTGACTCATTTGCAGTTGGAAATGTAATTAAAAACGGAATTCCCGTTGCCATTGTAGGCGAACCAAATGTCGGAAAATCAACTTTGCTGAATGCTTTATTGAATGAAGAAAGAGCGATTGTTTCTGACATTGCCGGAACAACGCGCGATACAATTGAAGATGAACTTGTAATTGGTGGCATTGGCTTTAGATTTATTGATACTGCTGGAATTCGTGAAACAAAAGATGTTGTAGAAAGCATTGGAATCAAAAAAACATTTGAAAAAATAGATCAGGCACAAGTCGTTATCTTTTTGTTTGATGGTTTCAAGTTTCAAACTTCAGGTTCTGAATATATTGTAGAAATTGAAAAGGTTAAAAATAAATATCCGTTAAAACCTATATTAGTCGTAATAAACAAAGTCGATTTATTAAGCGAAATCGAAATTGAAAAAATCAACGAGAAGCTTCAAACTTTAGATTTAACACTTTTAAAAATTTCTGCCAAAGCAAATATTGGAATTGAAGAATTGAAAGATAAATTACTTTCATTTGTAAATACTGGAGCTTTACGCAATAACGAAACAATTGTAACTAATACAAGACATTATGATTCTTTATTGAAAGCATTAGATGAAATTCAGAAAGTAAAATTTGGTCTTGAAACGAATCTTTCAAGTGATTTGATTGCACTTGATATTCGCGAAGCTTTATATCAATTTGGACTCATTACTGGGCAAGTTTCTAATGATGAATTGCTGGGGAATATTTTTGCTAATTTTTGTATTGGGAAATAAAGCTAACAAAAGATAGCAAAATAAACAAGAAACGATTTTATATCACTTCGATTCAAATACAAGGATCTGCTATTTCTGTAGGGTCAGTTTACTAATCCATTTTCTTAACAATTATTTTTGATTTTAAAAGATAGTAAAAGCATACCATTTTATAAATTTACAGATATAACATAAAAAACTGAAAAATGAGTTTAATAGAAGATCTGAAGTGGCGCTATGCTACTAAAAAAATGAATGGAAATGTAGTTCCTCAAGAAAAATTAGACTACATATTAGAAGCAACAAGACTAACAGCGTCTTCTTCTGGATTGCAGCCATACGAAATATTTGTAATCACAAATCCTGAACTTTTGGAAAAGATTAAAGTTTTGGCATGGAACCAAAGCCAAATCACAGACTGCTCTCACCTCTTGGTTTTCGCTGCCTGGGATGGTTATTCTCTGGAGAGAATCGAAAAAGTTTTTGCAAGAACACTTGCCGAAAGAGGGCTTCCTGCAAATACAATGGATGATTATAAAAAAACGCTTTGGGGTATGTATGAGCCTCTTCCGCAGGAATGGCATGCTAATCATGCAGCACGTCAGGCATATATTGCGTTAGGAACTGCATTAGCAGCCGCTGCAGAGCAAAAAGTAGATGCAACACCAATGGAAGGTTTTACTCCAGCGGAATTAGATAAGCTTTTAGAATTAAAAGAGAAAGGATTGAAAAGTGCTGTTTTATTACCTCTTGGCTATAGAGATGAGGCAAATGACTGGCTTGTAAATATGAAAAAAGTTAGAACGCCTAAAGAAACTTTTATCACAGAAATTAAGTAACAGACTTAATATACTCTAGTTACAATGGAAATTCTGAGCGGAATATAAAATTTCAGCTCAGAATTTTTATTATGGAATAAAATGGAATGAAGTAGTATTTGAATATAACGATCTGAAACAATTGTCATAGTTAAAACAATTCTACAGCCACTAAATTGCTGTTACTATTATCTGGAAATTATTACTTTTGCATAAAATTATTGGAGATGTTCTGTCCAATGTTTAAAAATATTAAAACGAGATTGAAATTTCTGCCTCAATAAGCAATGACTGTACAACATTTAATTGGTGATTATTCTATTTCGGGAAGTAATCAAGATGAGAGCGACCAAATAACTTACAAAGGTATTTTAAGTTTATCTCTTGATGAAAATAATCGAATTATTGCGCAATGGTTAATCAATAATACTCAACAACAAAAGGGTTACGGTTTCTTTAAAGACAATATTTTAGTCATTAATTTTAGTTATAAAGGAGATGAAAATAAAACCTATAAAGGAGTTGCAGTTTATAAATGCATAACTAAAGATGTACTAGAAGGTTTTTGGTCTGAAAAACACGGAAATCCGCTTTTTTTAGGAACGGAGCGCTGTTTAAGAATTAAAAGTAAAAATCTAAACTAATTATAAAAATCTAAAAATGCGTTGAAAAATAAATCACCTCTTTTTTTATTGAAAATAATTACTAGTAAATTTTGTTTTAAGAACGTGGTTTAGCTAAGTTTCTGTCGTACATAATTATAGTTCCTGCCACAGCTACATTTAAACTTTTTGCAGATTTGAATTTTACTAAGTGGTGGCATTTATCCATTACTTTTTTGGATAAGCCATGATCTTCTGCACCTAATAAATAAACACAACGTCTTGGATGTTCAAAGGTTTCTAAATCAGAAGCTTTTTCATCTAATTCAACCCCAACCAATCGTGCTCCTTTCGGTAAGTTTTCAAAAAAAGCTTCAAAAGTATCATAATGAAAATAAGGAATTGCTTTTACAGCATCGTGAGTATCACAGGCTTGTTTGGCATATCGATTACCTATGGTAAATATAAAAGTAGCACCTAAGTTTTGAGCCGATCGCCACAATACGCCCAAATTTTCAGGAGTTTTGCCATTTTGTATTCCTATCCCGAAATATTCATTTATAAAATTATCATTCATAAGGGCAAAAATACAAACTGTAAGCACATAAGTCAATTTTTATTGAGCTGAAACGGAGTAAATTCATTGCCTATTCTATATTGCTTTTTGAATTTATACTATTTTATAAGATAGAAATTCAAAAAAATTCAAACTACCATAACTGTTTTAATGCGTCCTTAAGCTTCAATTCCTCGTTAATATAGTCTTCTTTTAATGAGTCAATTTTAGGCTGTAAGGCGGGATCATAACTTTCGATATTAGAAGCAAATTTCTTAATATATCGTAGTTTTTTTTTCATTTTCTCAAGATGCTCTTCCGCTTCATTGATATGTGTATTAATGTACTCTCGTTCATCCTGTGGATGGGATTCTAATTCTTCTCTCTGTTGATGAATAATAAGTTCTGCTGCATTCATAATACTATCTGATTCCCTATTCAATGAGAACCATTTTTTAAGCATCTCATTATTGACTCCAGAGATTTCAACTGAATCTGTCTGAATACCATTTTCATCTGAACCTGTCCAATCCTTTTTTTGACAGCAATAAAACAGTACCACAATTACAGCCAATACATAGAACTTTGTTTTCATATAATTACTTTATTTAATTCTTCCTGCGGTTATTATTTAAGCTGATTGCAGAACGTATCTGCTTTTAAAAAAGAAAATTGCTGATGTCACTATTTCCTGTTTCGCAGCCATTGATCTAATGGTTCTAGAACAGTATTTACAATGGTAACTAAAAGTGTACACAATAAAGCCTCTATAAAATAACCTGACGCAGTAATACAGCCAATAGCTGCACTGCACCATATTGTAGCTGCAGAGTTAAGTCCATGTACATTTGGTCCTTCTCTAAAAATAACTCCCGCTCCTAGAAAACCAACACCCATAACAACTTGAGCAGTAATTCTGGTGACATCAATATTTGTTGCTGTTGCTGAAACCTTTATAGATAATAACACAAAAGCTGCTGCTCCTGTAGCGACAAGCATATTTGTTGTAAGACCCGTTTCTTTGTGATGCCATTGTCGCTCAAAACCAATAATTAATCCTGCGATTAAAGCCACTACCAATCGTAATGAAAATTCTATTATAGTCAAAATTATTTATTTTTTAAGGGTTAAACATTTGCCTTCTAAGTTTATTTACTAATCGAATTTACTGTAAACTCTTTTTTGCTTTTTTTTTGCGAAGTCAATTCTTTATCTTTTTGCTTCTTTAGCGTTATATTTTCTAATACTGGCATATTCTCTGGCAAAGTATTTCCTGTGCCTTCGAGAGCTTTACGAACTTTTAATCCCACAGCATAATGAATACTATTGGCATCAACAATATCATGTATCTGATCACGGTTTAGTTTCTCGGCAGTTTGCGTAACACGAGATAAATTGACTGACAGCTCAGTAATATCCATATGATCCAAAATGTTTTCATCAGGATCAAGATGTCTTGTCTCACGGATTGCTTTTACATCTAGTCCTCCGTAAAGCCCTCTATAACCATGGTTCTGAAAAAATGCATAATCACTCGGGGTTGTAATACCTGCTTTGCGCGCTGCGCCGGCCAGTTGAAGATTTCTTTTAGCCAGTTCCTCGCGAAGAAAATACCTTCTTTCTTTTATAATTTTTAAATTTTTACGCTGCTGTTGTTGCTTTAGTTCCTGCAAACGAGTTTGTGATGCAAAATAGGCCTGCGCCAGTGCAACGGGCTTAAAATTTGGATCTGCATTTTGAATTGCGAGATAACAGCCGTAACGTGATAATTTTACCTCTCCATTATTCCTTTGCAAGTCATCCCCGACTGATTTTATTGGATTGACATCTTTAAAATGTATAAACGTATCTTGACTAGCATTGATACAAGCCGCTTTTGCTTTGTCTAATACTTTCAAAAACAAACTGTATTTAGAATAATCCAGCAATTTTGAAAGCTCTTTAGCACTCCAATATTCATGACCTGCCCTATCTGTTTTTCGGAGTTTTTCAAAAACAGATCTCTTTTTTGCTTGTGATTTCCTTGTTTTCATGCTACAGATTTTTTCAATTATGAAATTGCTAAAATTGATCTCGTCACAAATCAATTATATACAAATTCCTTGTATTTATCTAATATGATGTGACAAATGTCAATTATTATTTAGTTCTGTAAAATGATCTGCATCACATATTATAAAGTCAAAAACTAAAAAAAAAATCATTGCATGATTGCCGTCATTTTCTAATAATTGCGTTTGAATTTATCTTTATTATAAAAATTAGAGCCGTAAAACAAGATTTTAAAAGCAATGAAAATGGAAAAGTATATTTTAAAATTTAATCAAATTGAGATTAATGATGTTAATAAAGTAGGAGGTAAAAATGCTTCTTTGGGAGAAATGTACAACAATCTTATTCCGCAAGGAATTAGGATTCCAAATGGTTTTGCCATTACTACAACTGCTTATAAAGATTTTATTATTTATAATAATCTAAGTGCACAACTAGACGAACTAATGAAAATTTTGGACAAGAAAGAGTTCACGAACTTGAGTGAAATCGGTTTAAAAGCCCGAAAATTATTACTAGATGCAAAGTTTCCGCTGGATTTACAAACTGCTATTTCATCTGCTTACAACAGCTTATCTGAAGGCAATGAACTTGCGGTTGCAGTAAGAAGCAGTGCGACAGCAGAAGATCTTGCTAATGCAAGTTTTGCAGGACAGCATGATTCGTTTTTAAACATAAAAGGAACTATGCCACTTATATATGCGGTTAAATGCTGTTTTGCATCACTTTATACAGATAGAGCCATTAAATACAGACAGGATAAAGGTTTTGATCATGACAAAGTATTTCTTTCGGTAGGAATTCAGCAAATGGTTCGTTCAGATTTGGCTTGTTCAGGAATAGGATTTACGCTTGAACCCGAGTCTGGATTTCGTGATTTGATTCATATTGCGGGTACTTGGGGTTTGGGCGAAACAATTGTTCAGGGAACTGTAACACCCGATGAATTTCTTGTGTTTAAGACTTCTATTAAAAATAATAAAAGAGCCATATTACAAAAAAACCTTGGTACAAAAACTAAGATGCTTATTTACAATGAAAATTCAGCCGGAATAAATTCAACTGTTCTAAAAGTAACGCCACGAAAATGGTGCAATCAATTTGTTCTTGACGATTATGAAATTGAAAAACTGGCCAGATGGGCGCTAGTTATAGAAAATCATTATAAAAAGCCAATGGATTTTGAGTGGGCAAAAGACGGTTTAAATGGTGAGCTTTATATCATTCAGGCCCGACCAGAAACTGTCCATTCACAGATAAAGACCTTATCAATCAATTCTTATAAATTAGAGAAAAAAGGATCAGTCATTATAACGGGAGAAGCTATAGGCAATGCTATAACCAGCGGTTGTGCCAGAATATTGTTTTCTCCCGAAGAAGCTTTAGAATTGCATAAGGGAGATATCCTTATTACCAATTTTACTAGTCCAGACTGGGATCCTATCCTTAAAAAAGTGGCCGGAATTATCACTAATAAAGGAGGAAGAACAAGTCACGCTTCGATAGTCGCTCGTGAACTTGGAACTCCCGCTATAGTAGGAACAGAAAATGCTACGGAGTTAATCAAAGATGGTGATTTAATTACAATAAGCTGTGCCGAAGGAAAAACAGGATATGTATATAAAGATAAATTGAAATACATTCAAACAACCACCGCCCTTGATAAAATTAAACTGCCTGAAAAACCAAAAGTCCAGCTTATTGTTTCTGAGCCGGAAAAAGCTTTTGAGCTTTCTTTTTATCCTAATGATGGTGTGGGATTGCTTCGTATTGAATTTATTATAACTCATAATGTAAAAACACATCCAATGGCACTCATTCATCCCGAAAAAGTTACTGATCCAACTCAAAGCCTAGCAATTAATAAACTCACGGAAAATTATAATACTAAAGAAGATTATCTCATCGAAAAACTATCGCAGGGTGTTGCCACAATAGCTGCAGCTTTTTATCCAAAAGAAGTTATAGTAAGAATGAGCGATTTTAAGAGTAATGAATATTCAGGACTTCTTGGCGGTACGTTTTTTGAACCACAGGAAGAAAATCCAATGTTAGGCTTTCGCGGTGCTTCTCGTTATTATCATGAAAAATATCGTGAGGGATTTAAGCTCGAATGCCAGGCTATGAAAGTAGTTCGTGATGAAATGGGACTCACCAATGTAAAACTCATGATTCCGTTTTGCCGTACTCCTGAAGAAGGAAAAAGAGTTATTGCACTTATGGCAGAATACGGTTTAAAACAGCACGAAAACGGACTAGAAATATATGTCATGTCTGAAATACCATCTAATGTGTTACTTGCAGAAGAATTTGCTCAAATTTTTGATGGTTTTTCTATAGGATCTAATGACCTAACACAACTGACTTTAGGTATAGATAGAGACTCCGAATTAATAGCTGATCTTTTTGATGAGCAAAATAAAGCTTCGAAAACACTAATTCGTCAAATGATACAAACAGCAAATAAAATGAATAAAAAAATTGGTTTGTGTGGACAAGCACCGAGTGACTCAGCAGAATTTACATTTTTTTTGGTAAAAGCAGGAATCACCAGTATCTCATTTAATGCTGATTCTGTGATAAGTGGTATTAATAATATTAACCAAGCATTACATAAATCTTGTCAAGAAAAAGATTGTATTATTTAGCGCTGTAATTATTTTTGAAATAATATCTACTATTATAAACTACTGATTACCAAAATTTTTATAAATATTTATTATTACATTTGGCAATACCAATATCGATTTGTTATATGAAAAATCAGGCACTTCTAAATGCAATTATTGAAAATGCTATAGATGGGATCATAACGATTAGCGAAAAAGGAATTATAGAGTCGATAAACCCCTCGGCATGCAGGCTTTTTTTGTATACTCCCGAAGAAATCATTGGAAAAAACATTGCATTCTTGATGCCTTCTCCTGATAGAGAAAAACATGATTCTTACTTAGAAAATTATAAATCCTCCGGAATTCCGCATATTATAGGTCATGACAGAGATGTTCTTGGACGAAAAAAAGATGGCAATATTTTCCCCTTCAGACTTGGAGTCAGCGAAGTTAAATTTGAAGGAGAAAGAATTTTTGCAGGTTTTATTCATGACATGAGCCATCAAAAGGAAGCAGAAAGCAGATTAATGCAATATACACAGCATTTAGAGGAATTAGTAAAAGATCGTACTCATACTCTAAATGAAACAATTGAGGCATTAACCCAAACACAAGAAGAAGTCAGCAGTACATTAGAAAAAGAAAAGGAGCTTAATAAAATTAAAAGCCGGCTTTTATCTATGGCTTCGCATGAATTTCGCACTCCGCTCAGTACAATTCAACTTTCTTCTTCTTTAATTCACCGTTATGCAGAAAATGGAAATAATTCAAAAATTCAAGCACATATCCTTAAAATAAAAAGTGCAATAGCAAATTTAACCGGAATACTCGATGATTTTCTGCTTCTTGAAAAAGCTGAATCGAATAAAATTACACTGCAGATATCCTGCTTTAATCTTCAGGATTTTATAAAGGAAATTATTGGAGAGCTCAAACTTCTCACTAAAAAAAAGCAGAAAATAATTAGCAAACAGAATACGGATGTTACTTTGGTAAAATTAGATAAAAATCTCCTCAAAAATTGTATTATTAATCTTGTGTCTAACGCTATAAAGTATTCGGGAGAAGAAACGGAAATTGAGCTTTGGACTTCAATGAACAATAATATAATAACGATTAACGTAAAAGACAATGGTATAGGAATTCCTGAGGAAGATCATGAGCATTTATTCGAAGCTTTTTTCAGGGCTCACAATACAGGTAATATTCCAGGAACTGGTCTAGGACTACATATTGTTTCGCGTTATGTATCGCTCATGAAGGGCACTATATCTTTTAAAAGTGCTGTTGATAAAGGAACTTTATTTACTATTGAATTACCACGTTATGACTAAAATACTTATTATTGAAGACAATGACAATATCAGAGAAAATGTTGTTGAGATACTTGAACTCTCAGGATATGAAGTTTTTGAAGCAGATAATGGAAAAACTGGAGTAGAAATAGCGCTTAAAATGAAACCAGATATTGTGCTGTGCGATATTATGATGCCTGAACTTGACGGTTATGGTGTATTACACATTCTTCATAAAAATCCAGAGACACAGGCAACACCTATAATATTTTTAACCGCAAAAGCAGAAAGAGTGGATATAAGAAAAGGCATGGAATTAGGTGTTGATGATTATCTAACTAAACCTTTTGACGACTTAGAACTTTTGAGAGCCATTGAAGCCAGATTAAAAAAAAGAGAACTGCAACAACTGTTTTACGGACAGACTGCTGAAAACCTCAACACTCTTATTTCTAAAGAAGATGGACTTCTTAAACTGAAGGAAATCATGCTGGACCGCAACACCAGACAGTATAAAAAAAATCAATACATTCATTATGAAGGAGATCATGTAACAGGCATTTATTACATCATTAGTGGAAAAGTAAAAACCGTAAAACTTACAGAAGATGGGCGTGAGCTTATTACGGGTGTATATAAAGAAAATGATTACCTCGATATCAGCATTTTATTTTCTAACGATACTTACAATGACACTACAATCGCTTTAGAAGAAACTGTTTTAAGTTTTCTGCCAACCCAACAACTCGACAAACTTCTGTTTCTTTATCCTGATGTAGGTACAAAATTTATTAAAATTCTCGCTAACGATATGAGAGAAAAAGAGGCTCGTCTCCTGCAAATTGCTTATATGTCAGTGCGAAAAAGAATTGCTCAAGGTATCGTTCATTTACTGTTACAGCACGGTGCAGATGATTCCAGTATCAAGTTCAGCAGAGATGACCTTGCGGCATTTTCTGGAACTTCTCCAGAAACAGTGAGCCGTACCTTAAGTGATTTTAAAGCAGAAGGATTAATTGAGAAAACAGCCAGTACCATTCGTGTACTTAATTTAGATAAATTAGGAAAAATAAAAAACTAAGCGAACAATGTGATGATTATCATATTGTTACATGATTTATATCATTCTATTTTGCACTAATCTATCATAATTTTGATTAAACAAATCAACAAATGTTTAATTTAAATTTATTATATCATGACAACATTAATCCCAACTAAAAAAAATGGTTCTTCACCAAGTATTTTTGAAGATTTTTTTAATGATGGTTTTCTTGATGTTCCTCCATTTTTTGCTTTTGCAAATCAAAAAGGGGCTTTCATTCCTAATGTAAATGTAATAGAAAACACAGATAATTTTGAGATTGAAATGGCCGCGCCGGGACTCCAAAACAAGGATTTTAAAGCAGAAGTTAATAATGGCGTATTAAATATCAGTGCACAAAAAGAAGAAGAATTCAAAGAAGAAGATAAAAATTATAGAAAAAGAGAATTTTGCTATACTTCTTTCAGTCGTTCATTTATACTTCCTGAAAATATAGCAGCTGATAAAATTGATGCGAATTATAAAAATGGAGTTTTAAAACTTACGCTTCCTAAAAAGAACAGCAGCCCTAAAACACCTGTAAAACAAATTAAAATTGGATAATAGTAAAATTATAAAATACCTGCAGAAACAATTCTGCAGGTATTTTATAATTTTAAACTGGAAAAGCAACCATGAAAGTAATTAAGCACTCGGGACATATTGTTCCTTTTGATGTAGAAAAATTAAAGATATCTCTTCAAAAATCCGGTGCTTCACCTGACCTAATTCAGGAATCGCTGGCTCAAATACAAAACCAGATTTATGAAGGAATAACAACCAAACAGATATACAAAATGGCTTATGCTATTTTAAAAAAAGCTTCGAATGGTCATGCTGCGCGGTATAATTTGCGCTCTGCCCTGCAAATGCTTGGTCCGGCTGGTTTTTTCTTCGAAAAATTTATAGCACGACTATATGCTGCCGACGGTTTTAAAACCAGAACCAACTTAACGCTGCAGGGAAAATGTGTCTCGCATGAAGTAGATGTAATGCTGAAAAAAGAGAATCTAATTTCGATGATTGAATGTAAATTTCACAGCAGCAGAGAAGGTTCTTCTGATGTAAAAGTTCCTATGTATATTCTATCTCGTTTTAATGACCTTAAGGTGAAACAGCATAGTATTTTTTCGAGCAGCGAAACTATTAATTCCTGTATAATAGTGACCAATAACCGATTTACTAAAGATGCGGAAAGTTTCGCAAACTGCAGTGGAATATCGCTATTAAGCTGGGATTATCCAAAAGATAACAACATCAAAAGTAAAATCGATAAAGGTGCACTCTACCCTATTACCTGTCTCACTACCTTATCAATGGTAGAAAAGGAAAAATTGCTGATTCTGGATCAATTACTCGTAAAAGATCTTATTAACGATTCTCATAGTCTTCATAAAATTGGCCTTAGCGAAAACCGGGTTCGAAATGTATTGAAAGAAGCTTCACAAATTTGTAAACTTATCTGAGATGAAAATAAAATTCATAGGTGGTTCAGGAACTGTAACAGGATCCAAAACTCTGATCGAAAGCAATGGTGTCAGAATATTGGTTGACTGTGGTCTTTTTCAAGGACTTAAAGCTCTAAGAGAACTCAATTGGGAACCCTTGCCAATTTTACCCTCTACTATAGATTATGTTTTATTAACCCACGGTCATCTTGATCACTGCGGCTGGCTGCCAAGATTGGTTGCGCAAGGATTTAAAGGATATATATATTGCACGAGTCCCACCAAAGCAGTGGCTGAGCTTGTTCTTTTAGACAGTGGTAAAATTCAGGAAGAAGAAGCTAATAAAGCCAACAAAGAACATTATTCTAAACATGAAAAAGCAGAACCTCTTTATACGGTAGTTCAGGCAGAAAATGTTCTTCCTTTTTTTAAAGTGATACAACCCAATCTATCAATTGTTGTGGCAAATGATATTGCTGCCGTTTTTTCGAGTGCCGGACATATTATTGGTGCCTGCAGTATTACGCTTACTATTGAGGGGAAAACTTTGATTTTTTCTGGCGATATTGGGCGAGATGATGACGTATTAATGTTTCCGCCAACAAAACCTTCAAGGGCAGATTATATTTTTTTAGAAAGTACTTACGGAAATCGGCTGCATCCTGATCTCGACGTAAAAAAAGAGCTGGAAACCTATATCAATAGTACTATCGAAAAAAACGGAACTGTAATTATTCCTGGTTTTGCTGTCGAGAGAGCGCAATCCATAATGTATCTTTTATGGAAACTTAAAACAGAAGGAAAAATACCTAACGTCCCCTACATCCTTGACACTCCTATGGGCGCCAGCGTACTTGATGTTTTTTTGGAAAATATGCAATGGCATAAGCTTTCTGTTAATGATTGTCATGAAATGTTCAAAATGTTCAGAATCGTTTCTGAATTCGATCAAACCATGCGTATTATTGAAGATCCTCAGCCAAAAGTAATTATCGCAGCAAGCGGTATGGTTACAGGAGGCCGTGTATTATCGTACTTGCAACAATATATAAGTATAGAAAAAACCACAGTAATAATTGTTGGCTATCAAGCAGAAGGTACTCGTGGAAGAAAGCTTCTTGAAGGAGCTGATGAAATTAAAATTTATGGAAAATATTATCCTGTAAAAGCTAAAATTACACAAATTGAAGGGTTCTCTGCGCATGGTGATCAAGAAGATTTGCTAAACTGGCTTTCTGCTCTTAAAAATAATCCAAAGTGCATTTATTTGGTTCATGGAGAAAACCTTCCATCAGAGGAACTTCGAATTAAAATTCAAGATAGATATGGTTTTACATGCACTGTTCCGTTTATGGGAACGGAAATAGAAATTTAGAAATCATTTATTTCTCTTGATCTTTTATTCCCTTAAAACAATAAAAACAGCTACTTATCCTTATGAGATAAAACAAAATTTTAACTGGTAAAAAGTGGTCAGTTCTAAGCTCCCAATAAAGCTGTGATAAAATTTAACTATCCTACACAAACAGATGGAAATATATGCAGTCTCACTTTTAAAGCGTTTAAAACTAAACCCTGATCCTTGCATACAGAAAAAAGCTTTAAAATCTTATTAATATGATTACTCTCTGAAATAATAACTGTTGGGCGAATCACAATATCTGTTATTTCTGAAAATTCATCGGATATAAGTATAGAAGCTCGTGCCGTACTCTTAAAACTTTTAAATATAATGCCTTTGTTTTTTGCTGCTCTAAAAAATGCCGTCATATAAGAACTTTCTATAGATGCAATAAACAAATGCTCAGACGACCATACATCTTCATCTATTTTTTTTAAACACGAATATGGAGCCACTTCAATAGTGTTGTTAAAAATCACCGATGTTAATAGTGCTTTTTTATTTTCTTGCCAATCTAAATTTACCTGATATTCTTCTGCATTTTCCATATAACGTTTTTTTAGGTAGTATCTAAAGTTGTCTGTTCAGGTCATTTATTTTGCTTCTAGCAATAACTAAATTAATTCATTGTCATTTTATAAGAAATGATTTTCATCACACTATAATGCTACCATATTGCAAACAAAAAGTAGTAAAGATCATTTTTATCCATGATTCAGATCATTTTATTTTTTTACGTTTTATTGGAATTTTATCAAAGAAATTAAAAGACTTTTTTTATTCACTTGTAACAAATTATAGCTTATTAAATATGGCTTTAAGGTTAGCATTAATAAAAAAAAATCTCAGTAAAAATTATAATAACTAAAAAATAGACGTAATGGAAAATCAAAAACTATTTGTAGCAAATTATAAAACAATGGACCAAGCTGAAGATGCTGTCAAAAAACTAAAAAAAAGTGGTTACGATATTACAAATTTGACTATAGTAGGAACAGATTGCTATATAGAACAAAGCATTGTAGGATATTTTAACATTTACGACAAAATGGAAAAATGGAGCACGGTTGGGTTATTTGCTATCGGCTTATGTGGACTTATATTTGGATTTTCATTTATTTTTAATTTCGCTGTAAACCTTCCTTATTTTAAAATTCCAATTATATATGCATGTATCGCTATACTTTTAGGAGCTATGCTGCCTTTAATTGGTATGGCACTTTCAAAAGAAAAAAACATAAAATATAAAACAGAAGTAAAGGCAAGAAAATTCATGCTCTTTGCTCAAGATAATGTTGCGAAAATTGAAGTAATAAGAAACATATTGCAGATTCATATTCCAAAAGAAAACTCAATAGCAGAAAAAGAAAACCAGATGATTTTAGAAAATTAAAACTTTGCATCTCGGAAGGAATTGAAAAAATTAAAACTCAGAAACCTTATTAATTAACTACACAATACAAACAAAATGAAAACAAATGAAGAATTACAAAGAGACGTGCAAAATGCTATCAAATGGGAACCACAGTTGCATGCCGCAGAAATTGGAGTAACTGCTAAGGATGGAATTGTAACCCTTATGGGAACTGTAGATGCATATTATAAAAAAACTGAAGCTGAAAATGCTGCCAAAAATGTTGACGGCGTAAAAGCAGTTGTTGAAGAAATTGAAGTAAAATATTCTAACAGCGGTAGGACTGATGAAGATATTGCAAGTGATATTTTAAAAGCTTTAATTGATAGCTGGAATGTTCCTCAGGAAAAAATCCAGGTGAAAGTTGAGAAAGGCTGGGTTACACTTGAAGGCCAGGTTACTTGGAATTATCAAAAAGAAGCTGCAAGTAAATCTATTGAGCATCTTAACGGAGTTAAAAGTGTAACGAACCGCATCAAGATTAAGGCTGAAGTACAAAATGAGATTGAGAAAAAAAATATTAAACGAGCTTTGGCCAGTAATTGGACCTTACATTCTGAAAACATCCTTGTTAAAGTAGACGGGACAAAAGTTACTCTGACAGGAGGTGTTTCTTCATTACATCAGAAAGAATTAGCCGAAAAAATAGTATGGAAAACTCCTGGTATCTGGGCTGTAGACAATCAGCTTGTGGTAGAATATAAATATACTCCTGTACTGTAAATTTAGAAAAGGGAGATTTGATCTCCCTTTTTTACTGAGAAAAGGAGAAATCCTTTCAAAAAACCTCGTAATTCCTAAATTCTAATTTAAGCAAAATTTTAATTTAAAAAATCAAATATTATGGAACCAAGCTGGATCATATTAACTTTTACCGGTATTATAGTATTAATCATGATGATTTATATTTTCAGACAAAACAAAAAAGACAGAAAGGCTTACGAGGATGATTTAAACAAGCCTTCAAATTTTTATGAGGATCAATCTGAAGTAAATGATGTGCAATAATAATTATAATGTAAATGGTAGTCTAGACAAGTAAATTTATTAATAACATACATAAAATGAAAACTTTGACATTTTACATCGCATTCCTATTTGCATCAACATTACTCTTTTTGAATCGTTACTCAGATTTGTATATTAATAATTCAATAACACATTTTATATTACTCATAATAGCGTCAATTACATTGATTCTAATTTTAGGACAGGTATTTGGAAAATTAAAAACTGTAAAATCAAGATTGCTTACAGTATTAATTGTTGTATTTGTATGTTTTATACAGTCCTTTTTGACTTGGGGAGGTGACTGGAAAACACAAACAATTCTTTATCGAAACCTAACGAATGACAATAATACAATAGAATTCCAAATGAGGGGCGACCGTTTTTCTTTTGGATACAAAAAGCGAGTTATAAACAGATTAAAATTATTTCCAGGATTCGATTGGACTACGGATATAGATACCAATAAAATTAATCACAAACAATGGAAAAAATTAAATCTGTATGTAAATGAAATGAAGTTTGCTTCCAATTAGGAACATTAAATTATTAGAAAATATGAAAAAAATACTTGTTACAACTGACTTATCTTACAACTCCAAACCAGCTGTACGCTTTGCAATACAACTTGCTTCACAGGCAGAATATGAACTTACATTTCTGTTTGTAAACACTTCAATTATTATTGATCCTTTTTCAGCTGTTACTTTCGTGGGTCTTCCAGAATCTGATACAAAAATACAAGAACAAAGTTTGATAAAATTTATACATACTTTGTACAGAAAAGCACGTAAACAACCTGGAAAAGTAAATTATATAGCTGAAAATAAGCTTGACGTAAATGAGGCTATTCTAGACTGTGCAAAAAGAATAAAGGCAAATTACATCTGCATGAGTACAAGAGGTGGTGGTCTCGCCAATAAGTTATTAGGCAGTCATACCAACAAAATTTTACATGATTCCACCGTTCCTGTTCTGGTTGTCCCAAAATATTACAGGATGAAAAAACTGAATTCTGTTTTATACCCATCTGATATTGAAAATATAAGTACAGAACTCCCAGTGATTAAAAAGTTTGCCGCTGCGTTTGATGCACCTGTAACAGTATATCATTACGATTATTTTACAGATGAGGATGAGATTAATAAAAAAACAAACAAAATAGAAAATAAATTTAAGTCTGAGAAAGTATCTTTTCAATTTAAGAAATTAAATCCAGACGTATCTCTATTGCGTCACTTGCAATTAGACATCATAAAAACCAAACCATCTATAATTGCCATGTTTGCTAAAGAAAACCGAACCTGGTTCGAACAGCTTTTTCAGTCTCTTAAGACCTCCGAAAAAGGCTTTGACACTAAAACACCAATGATGGTATTTAGAAAATAACAATTGACCGGTAATCGCTTTGACTACCGGTCAATTTGTTTAAATTATCGATTTTTTCTTCCAAACTATTGTATTTATTTTTCTATCTTTTCACTAGAAATAATTCTTATAAAAGTTTTTTTAATAGTTAAATACTAAGGAATGTTAAATTCCTGAAATTCGCATAAGGCGGCTTCAAGTTTAAGCTTTTCTTTTAAATAATCAAGCTTTAGTGAATCTAATTTGTTTACAACTGATGAATCAAAACTTTCAGTACGAGTTTCATACTCTTTAATGTAATTTACTCTCTTCTTTAATTCCTCAAGGTGATATAGGGCTTCATGAAGTCTCTTTTCCTTTTTACTATCTTTAGATTGCAAGACCATATCCTGCTCTTGTTGCTTAATAATTAATTCAGCTGATGTAATTATACTATCCGATTCTTTATTAAACGAGAACCACTTTTTAAGAGTTTGCTGCTCTATATTTTTGCTTGTCATTACTGAATCTGAATCAACACTGTCTTCAACCAAAGAAGCTTTATCCTGACAGGAATAATATAACAATACTGTTATAAGACCCAAAATACTAAATTTCGTTTTCATATAATTTGATTTTAATCGTGCTGTTTTTTTAGATTTAAGGATCAAATACACGTAATCAATTAAAAGATCTTTTTTAATAATAACAGAAGTTTAGAAGGCATTTATTTGATTTGTGCACTATTCATTCCATTAACTTTTCAAGCTTCAACAGCGTAAAAAATCTGCATGTTAAACCTGAAATTTGGGTTTTAAATCATAATTTTTAATACTGTGTTCCATTATAAAAAGTCTTGCTTCTTCAATATCATCTGTTATCATAAATAATTTTGAATCTGAGTCATTTATAGTACCCTGCTCTCTCATATTATTAAGGTGTTCAATCAGTGCTTTATGATACGAAGTATTAAAGATGATAATAGGAAAGTTTTTAATTTTTCCGGTCTGTACAAGGGTAAGTGCTTCAAAATATTCATCTAGAGTTCCAAAACCACCTGGCATTACAACAAATGCAAAAGAATATTTTACCAAAAGTATTTTTCGAATAAAAAAATGTTTTGCCACAACCCATTTGTCGAGATATGAATTAGGCATCTGATAAACGGGAAGTTTAATATTGCATCCTACCGACCGACCTCCGACTTCTTTTGCTCCACGGTTTGCAGCTTCCATAAGTCCCGGACCACCGCCCGTCATTATTGTAAAGCCGAGCTTGGCATATTCACCAGCTGCTTTTCTGGTAAAATCATAGTAAGGATGATCTTCTTTAAAACGGGCAGATCCAAAAAAAGTAATGCAAGGGCCAATATTGTAAAGTTTTCTAAAACATCTTATAAGTTCCCATAAAGTAGCTATTATGAATTTAAGCTCGGTAAATCTCGATTGCGGACCTTCTAGAAATTGAATTTCTGACTTATCACCTTGGGATTTACGCTTTATCATAATTTATACTATTTGATCCTTTAACATAGATAAGGCTGTTCCAGATTTACTTTTAAATGATTTACGACTTTAATTATTCCAGGAGTCTTATAAGCAATTCGTTCAGCTTCTTCTTTCTGAAAAATAGAGCCAACAGTTCCAGATAGTTGAACTGTTGCACCTGCAACCTGAATATTAATTTCATCCAGATCAAAAGCCCAATGTCGTTGCAGTGCCTTTTCAAGCATTTCTTTTTCTACCTGATCGTACAGTTCTCTTTTAAGTTTTATATTATTTGTTACTCCCCTTACTCCTTTTTGATTTTCTGCTGTCTCTCGTGCAATATCTCTCTGAAAATTCCAAGGCAATATTCCCTCAAGTGTGACCCATCCTTTTTCTACGGTTAAGGTTACGGTATCTTTAGGAACAATATGATGCTCTCTAAAATTGTTAACAAGCTGTTCTGCAATTTGTTGATCTGTTACCATTGATGCTTTTTCAATAATTACCTGAATTTGATCTACAATTGCTGCAACACCTTTAATTTTCTTTGTAGCATGCAGGGCTTCTGTTTTTTTTATAAGAGAATTTACATTCCCCGTAAGCGTAACTATTGCATCTTTTACAATAACACCAATTTCTGCGGCGTGCAGCAAAGGTTCAAATTTAATAGCTTCCTGAACTTCTCTCTGTAAAACTTCATTACTTTTCATAGCTTATAGTTCTTTAAATATTAATCAAATTCGACCAGAAGTTCATTATCTACGTACCATACTCCCGGTGTATTCCATGCAATTCGTTCTGCCTCCTCTTTTTGAAAAAGAGAATCAACAATACCACTTAGATATATTGTTTTACCTTCAACTCTAACCTTAATATTATCAACATCCAGAATCCAGCTGCGATGAAGAGCTTTCTCAACGATTTCTTGGTTTAGTTCATTTTTTAACTCAGCTTCTATCTTTATCTTATCAATTACCCCTCTTACACCCGGCAGGTGACGAATAGCATTATCTGCAGCCTTTCTTTGAAAATTCCAGTGTAAAATTCCTTCAAGTGTTACCCATCCGTTCTCTACAGTTACATGTATTCTATGATCAGGAACAGCCCAATTTTCTTTTAGTGCCTTAATTACAGAACTGGCTATGTCTGTATCACTTTTAATAGCCGAAAAAAATAAATCAACTTTTACGTCGTCTACTACTGCTTTTACTCCGGCAATATTTTTGACTGCTTGTTCAGCCTCTCTTTTTTGAATATAGTTATCTACCGTTCCTTCCAAAGTCACAATACCATCCTGAACACTAACATCAATTTCATTAGAGCTTAAAAGAGGTTCCCATTCTATAGCCTCTATTACTTCTTTACGCAAAATATCATTACTTTTTTTCATGTTGAAAATTTTTAAAATTTCACTTTAATTAATATTTTAAGGCATTTTCAGCCACTTATTATTTAGCAAAATTGTAATAATAGAACAACAGGAAAAATGATCTTTATCAAGCTGAAATGTGATATAAAACATATATTAGGGGTTGAATGCATTATAATTTTAAATAAAAATTAAATCTTATTTTTAAAATGTTTCCAGCTATCTGTTGATTGTATTGAAGCAGTAATAGATGCTCAAAATTGAGAGTTATATCGAAGAATTGTTAAACCAGTATATGCAATTTCTCTAAAGTAACGATTTCTTTAAAGACACTATTTTAGTTATAAAGCATAGAAAAATAAAAAAGACCAAACATTTTTAAACGTTTGATCTTTTAATTGATTTTTATAATATGTCGTTTCCGCATTAAAGAAGCAGCATTAGTGGTTGTCAAATTCTCTGCGGTTATAAAAAGTATCATCATCGCTTTCAGACTCAAGGCGTGACTCACTTTCAGGGTAATAAGACCTTAATGTTTTTCTTTCATAGTTTCTGTCAAAATTATGGTCTCGATTGTATCTGCTTGTTTTTCTAAAGGTGTTGTATCCTATATTGTTAGCCATAACAATTTTAGTATCTTTATTTATGCTGACAGATCCAATTGGTATGATAATATGGCTGTCTCCATCTTTGTATACAAATTCATTTCCATTGTCGTTTGCTATAGCATCATGAACTTCATTTTTGCTATCTTCTATTAAGCCTTTATCCACGTTTACGTCCAGATAAACAACGCGCTGCATATCTTTATTCACCCATAGATTATCAATTTTTCCAATAGTTCTGTTGTCAGCGTCTACTATTTTCCATCCTGTTACATCAGAATAGTTTGAAGCAACTTTATAGCCCGAAAGTTCATCCAGTCTGTATAAATTTCTATCTTTATTTTCCATACCTTTTTTTTTAATATTAAATTGTTTTCCCTCTAAGTTTATAGCAGGAAACCACTGATCGCAGCGTTTATTATTCCTGCCAGTAACTTAATTAATTTGTAGTTCCCGAAGTTGTAGTGTTTTCGATTTCTACCCTTCTTTCACCCTGAGTATCGTTATCTCTCAAAAATATATAGTATACAAGTGCTGAGATTAACAGAACTACTACAATCCATGGCCATACAGCCTTCTTTTTCTCAATTTTAATTTCTGCCATAACTTATTTGTTTTTGTAATAAAATTTTAACTTTACTAAAGGTACAAATGAGGATAGCTTTAAAAAGTATTTAATTTCATTCAGAAGTTATACAATTCCCAGTATATTAATCTAATATGGAAAATCAGCCGCATCAATTTTTATAAAAAATAAAGATCCCGTTACAAAATGTTACGGGATCTTTTTTAGTTTAAATCAATTAATTTCAATGAGAAATTGCTCTTAAATAATTTTATTGAGCATCCCAAGCTGCACTTGCGTAATAAATTGAACTTGTTACGGGTGCTGTCCAGTAATCTTGACTGCCGCCACGGAAAGTATGAAGGCTTACTGCATTAACGTTTCGTTTAGAATCGTTAGTAACCCAGCGAATTGTTTGATTCAATATCTCTGTACCATTTACATAATATTTGACATATCCATTAGTATTGGAGCCAGTATTTAACTTAACAGATATCTGACAATTATATGTTACTCCTTCTTGTATGTAATATTTTTTTCCAAAATCATTGCCAAATTGCCCAGGCTGATCTCGATAATATACATAAGGCTGAAGATAAGCACCGCTTCCTTTGGCTGTATTTGATCCATTTGGGCAATACCACATAAATCTTGCACTGCCTCCATTTCCATCCCATCCTGGGTCGACCCCGGTATTCTGATCACCAATTAAAATACCATAACCACATTTACCACCTCTGCTCCAATAAAATCCAGAATTAAATTTCATTTGGAACCAAACAGTATAAACGCCAGTTGACCATACACCATAAGATGTGCATAAACCGCCTGGACATGATAATGTATTTGTCTGTAATGTGATAGTTCTCGCTCCTGCACCACCGCCTGCAGCGACAGCGGCATCTTTGTTGGCATTCTGCTGTACCTCTTTGCTTGCGCTTTGTGAAACTTCATTTTTGACGGCTTGCGGTACATTCAAATCTTGTTCCTTTTCACAGGAATTAAACACTAATACTGTAATAAACAGTAAACTTAATAATTTCAGGTTTTTTTTCATTTTGAACAAATTAATGGTTAGTAAATAATTAATGGTTAGTAAATGATAGATAGTGATACATTATTTTACGCCTAAACAGAAGACTTTTTCCAATTTTCAAAACAGTTAATAGATAAGTAAATAAAAAGATTGTTTTATTTACCTATGTTTCATGCAGTTATATTTTGTTGTTTATTTTAAATCAGATCTAGATCTGTTTGGCAATTTGTAATGACATTACAAAGTTGAGTAATAACAATTCTAATGGAGAGTAAAAAAGTACGTTTTTAGATACAAAAAAATCCAGTTTAGATATTTTATGTACGTTTTAGATTTAATAATTTAATTTAAAAGAAATGTAAAAGAAAAGCGAATGTTTCCGATTCACTAATTTATGTTCTGGGGCATTATTTAAATATAAATTGATTATTTTTGTTTAATATTTTTAAAATAACATTAAACAAATTAAAATTTAACAATTACCAAATACCTGATAAGCTGGCTGTTCGCATTTACTTGCATGCTACTAATAAGCTTTCATAAAATATAGCAACTTTAATAGTTAAGCTCTTTTAGCACTAACAAAAATATTTATAATGATAAAAAACAAAAAACCTGATAATGTTGTTTTTTCTACCGAACAAGGCTATAATGCAAGCAGGCTGCCGTATGCTACCAATGTAAGTGCGCCTGTAATAAAAGCAGATGATTTAGCAGGATGGAAAAACATAGGAATTAATAAAGTAAACAAAGAATTTCAAAGCAAATTCAATGAACTTAAGATTCAATACCAGAATCTAATCGAAGAATTTCAATGGAATGAATTGGTTTACAATGCCAAGTTTTCTTTTGAACCAATTGTTGGAGAAATATATCATCTTTATAAAGATAATGAAGGTTTTAACTTTCTTTCGCTGATAGGGCCAAACGAATGGAACAAAGAACATATTGGAACTTTTCAGCTTAACAGTGATAAAAAATGGGTTTTACTCGATCTTAAAAATCCCATTTTTTAAATACATCTTAATCTAATGAAAAAAATATTAAATTTCACGAGCAGTGATCTGCAAAAAATGGAAAAGCAAACTGCTGTACATCTAATAAATAGTTTAGGAGGCTTTAAAAGTGTAGCCTTAGTAGGAACTTCTGATTTGGAAGGAAACACTAATCTTTCCATTTTTAGTTCTTTTTTTCATATTGGCGCCAATCCTCCATTAATAGGAATGATTTTTCGACCAAGTCCGCCTGAGCGAGATACTATGCGAAATATTATTGATTCGGGTTTTTATACTATTAATCATATCAATGAAAATATTTACAGACAGTCACATCAGACATCGGCTCGATATAGTCGTGAAATCTCTGAGTTTGAAGCGGCTGGACTTAGTAAAGAGTATAAAAATAATTTTTTCGCTCCTTTTGTACTCGAAAGCAACGTACAGCTGGGGATTGAATTTAAAGAAAAAATAGACATTCAAATCAATAATACCACGATGGTTATCGGTGAAATAGTCCAAGTTTTCGTTCCAGAAGACTGCTTCTCTGAGGATGGTTTTGTCAACTTAGAAAAAGCAAATACTGTTACCTGTTCCGGTTTAGACAGTTATCATAAAACCATACAGTTAGACCGATTAAGCTATGCAAAACCTAATATGGAAATAACATCACTGATTAAAAATTAAATTTAATAATTATTTAATCATAATATTTCAATTACTTAAATGATGCTTTCATTTTTTTTGTAATTTTAACCTGCCGCTCCAAATTGATAATAATAACTCAAATCCAATAGATTATGGGAACATTTGTTATTACCAAAAAAACAGAAGCGAAATTTCAGGTGCAGCTCAAATCAAAAACAGGCAAGGTCCTGTTGTGTTCACAAGAATATTCATCTAAGATAAGCTGCAAAAAAGCAATTGAAAAATTCAGAGCCTATGCTCAGGACAAGAATAGCTTTCAAAAAAGGACAACTGTACAATGGGAACTCTATTTTTATCTTAAAACAGCTCAAGGCAAACCCATAGCCACAAGTATAAATTACAATACTTATCTCGCTCGCGAAAAAGCAATAAACACAGTAAAAAAAATTGCTCCAATTGCCGCTGTAGAAGATCACTGCTGAAGACTAAGATTTAATAACTCAAAGAATTAATTTTACAGGGTAATCTATGCTTTACGATTTCCCTATTAAATTTTGTATCATACCTTTAAAAATAAAGCCGTGAAAAGGCAAAACAGAATACCAGTATAATTTACCCAGAATTCCCTCGGGCTTGAAAGTAGCAGCTTGATATAGCGTATTGTTAATTATTTTAAACTCCAGCCAAGCTTCGCCTGGCATTTTCATCTCGGCATACAAAATCAATTTTCCTTCTTTTTTGTTGGCATACACTACACGCCAGAAATCTACTACATCGCCCGGATAAATTACTGTTTTGTGAGTCCTTCCCCTTCTAAGTCCCACGCCTCCAAAAATTTTATCAATAAGTCCTCTCAGACTCCAAAGCCAGTCTCCATAATACCATCCTGTCTCGCCACCTATAGACCAGATTTTTTCAATAGTATAATCCCTGTCTTTGATTACTCTTTTTCGCCTGTCTATAAAACAGTTTTTTTTAGGAACTTTAAGGTACTGCGTGACATTACCGATAAATCGGCCGCTGATCATAGAGTCTTTCCAGCTCGAAAGGATATCATCCTCCTCTATTTTCAATAAGGCTCTTTTTAGTGCCTGTTCATACGAGATCGGATTTACCTCTAGTAGAGAATTGATGCGATTATCACGGCATATCACTTCAACTTTCATACTGCTCACCAAGGCGGAAGCTAATTTAAATGATGTTGCCGTTACAAAGTAGAGCCAGTATGAAGACAATTTTGGTGTCATTACAGGTACAGTATAAATATACCTTTTAAGCTTTTTTGCCTTTGCAAATTCCAACAGCATTTCTTTATAGGTTAATATATCAGGTCCTCCTATATCAAAACTTTGATTGTAAGTTGCTGTATTAAAAAGTGATCTCGTCAGAAACTCTAAAACATCACTAATGGCAATAGGCTGGCATTTTGTATTGAGCCATTTTGGAGTAATCATTACAGGAAGTTTATCAACCAAATCCCTAATAATCTCAAATGAGGCACTTCCCGATCCTACTATAATTCCAGCTCTTAATGTAGTTGCTGGAATTAATCCGCTTTTTAAAATATTCTCTACTGCCTTTCGCGAAGACAAATGTTTGGATAATGAGCTGTCATTTACAATGCCGCTCAGGTAAATAATCTGTTTGGCGTTGGTATGGTTTAGATACAGCGTAAAATTGCGCGCAGCAATACTTTCAAGTTCATCATAATTTGAAGCAGCACCTGACATTGAATGGATAAGATAGTACGCAGCATCAATATCATTCGGAATATTTTGGAGTGTGTTTGAATCTAAAAAATCTACTTCAACAACCGTTATTTTACTTGCAAATTCTTCTTCATAGTAAAATCTTTTGGTGTCTCTTACACAGCAAACAACTTCATGGCCTTTGCCTAATAGCAAGGGCAAGAGCCGTTTGCCTATGTAACCTGTCGCACCTGTAAGAAGAATTTTCATGTTTTTATTTTTTATTATAATTTAAAACTCACCAAACCATAATCCATTTGAAAAACCTGTCCAGAAATCGAAGCAGCCTTTTCTGAAATAAGATAATCTGTGAGCTGTGCAACTTCATCTGCTTTCAAATAGTTTTTCATCGGATGGCGATCCCTCATGTTTTCTTTCATGCGGTCATTTCGCAAAATCGAAGCCGATAATGAAGTCTCAGTAATCGTTGGCGCAATAGCATTTATCCTTACTACGGGAGCCAGCTCAGCGCCAAGTGATTTTACTAACCCTTCAACCCCTGCCTTAGCCGTGGCGATACTGGCATGAAAAGGCATACCAAGCTTTGCTGCAACCGTACTAAACAACACAATAGAAGGATTGTCCCCTCTTTTTAAAACAGGCAGATATTTTTGAATAACACGCACAGCCCCAATTACATTAATTTCAAAATCATCCCTGAAGTCTGCTATGCTTAAACTTAAAATAGGTTTGAGATTAATAGATCCTGGGCAATAAATCAAGGTATCAATATCTTCAATATCAGGCAGTTCATCGTGAAGTACGTCTGCCTGAAAATTTATTAAGTTTGGATGGGAAATGTCCGGCACAGTCCTGCTTATATTATAAACAATTTGAGATTCGAGTTGCTGCAGCAGAATTGCACTTCCAATTCCTTTACTCCCGCCGATAATTAAAATCTTATTCATTTTTTTAAAATTTAATATTTTCATTATGCTCTCTCAATCTTCTTAGATTAAGATTCAGTAAGAAAATGAGATTTTCATTATTAAATTAGAACTGCTATATAAAGTAATTTCAAATTTGCAGTTATACATTGTTAAAGATACTAAAATGTTTAACTATTTTAAAAAAAACCTAAACAAAATAAAATCTAATTTATTACCTTAGCTAGGGATGGTTAGAAATATAACTTTAATAATCATTTCTAAATTTGGATTTTATATAATAGCATTTTTAAAACCACATTAAATTATGACACCAAATAATAATGATTTTTCGCCTATCGAACTCGACCGCATTATTGAAATGGCTTGGGAAGACCGAACCACTTTTGACGCTATAAAATTTCAGTTTAATTTAACTGAATCAGACGTTAGAAAGCTCATGAAAAAAGAATTAAAATTCAGCAGTTATAAACTATGGCGAAAAAGAGTTGAAAATTGCAGTACTAAACATAGAGAAAAACGCCTACAGACAATCGATCGCTTTAAATCAGATCAACAGCGTATGATATCTAACAACAAAATTTCGAAACGAAGAGGAAGATAATCAGTATATTATAAGAAAATTCCGGATTGGAATTGTGAAACACTTTACTAAACTAATGTAATGAAAGGATTTTAAAACAAAATAAATTCACCAACAAAACTAAATCAAAAAGCTATGTACCGAAATATGGGGCTCTTAAATGATATAGTGGACAATACACCCTTGCCCATTGCAGTGTACTCAGGAAATAATCTCAAAATAGAACTTGCAAATACATCTATGATCAAAACATGGGGAAAAGGCGATCAGGTCCTGGGAAAAAATTACCTCGATGTGCTGCCAGAACTTAAAAAAGAGGACTTTTTTGAACAGGCCACAACTGTAATGAAGTCCGGCATACCTTTTCATGGCAATAATAAAAGAGTAGATTTAATTATCGAAGGTGTTATGACCACCCATTATTTCAACTACAGCTTTATTCCGCTTAAAAATGCCGATGGAACTGTTTATGGCGTTATGAATACAGGTACAGATGTTACAGAGCTGCACTTGGCACAACAGCAGATAAAAAACTCAGAAGAAAGGCTGAGAATGGCAATCGATGCTTCTGGTCTTGGCACTTATGAAATAGACTTGGTTACAAAAAAAATAAAAACATCTGGTAATTTTAATTCAATATGGTCTGTGGAGGGCGAAATTTCTAATGAAGAAATCATTGCAAAGCTTCATCCTGATGACTTGCCCGTACGTGAGAAAGCTCATGAAGAAGCAGTCAAAACGGGAAAGATATGTTATGAAACACGCATTATAGATAATGATGATACCATAAAATGGGCTAAAATTAAGGGTGAAATTATCAAAGATGAAAACAATATTCCAACTACTATTATTGGAGTTGTTCAGGACATTAATGAACAGCGAAAATTCGAGGATGAACTAAAAAAACAGGTAGCCAGCAACACGGAAGAGCTAAGGAGATCTAATGATGATCTTTTGCATTTTGCCAATGTGGTGAGCCATGATCTGAGAGAACCTGTTCGAAAAATAAAAATTTTTAATACTCTTTTGCGCAATGAAAAAGACATTGATTTTAATGACAACTGCATCAAGTATTTAAATAAAATAGATCAGAGTACTCAAAGAATGCAAAATCTTATTGAAGGTATTCTCTCCTATTCGACTTTAAGTAAGAACACACAGCCGAATGAACTCATTAATCTTAATGAAATTATTGAAAATATAAAAATAGATCTTGAACTTATTATCAAAGAAAAAGGAGCCATATTCGTTGGTTGTGATCTTCCAGAAATAGAAGGAGTTCCTATTCTTATAAGCCAGCTTTTTTATAACCTGATGCAAAATGCATTGAAATTCTCTAAAGCTGAAGAGCCTCCCAGAGTAATAATTACCTGCTCTTCAACAACTATTGACGGTGCTGAAGCAGTACAGATTTCAATCAAAGATAATGGTATAGGTATGGATGCCGCTTTTGCAGAAAAAATATTTAATGCCTTTGAAAGACTGCATTCTAAAGATGAGTACGAAGGAAATGGTCTTGGACTTTCTCTATGCCGAAAAATTGCCAAACGCCATAATGGAACAATTACGGCCACTGGTGAAAAAGATAATGGAGCAGAATTCATAGTAACCTTGCCCTTAAAACAAGATAAGCTTCTTAACGAAGTGATTATTTAATATTCGAAAAGCAAAAGATAAAAGAGTACTACTTAGAGACATTCACATAGATTTTACCAGCATCTTATATAAAATCATAAAGACTGATAATTATATAATTAGAGCTTCTAATTGTATAATATTGAACCTTGTTTAAGTTTTAATTTTATACTTATAACATCAAGTATAAAATCATAAAAAAATATAATTATGGAAAACTTAATCAATCAGGAAAATCTTGAAGACATCAGAGAATTTATAGAAGACAAAATCAGTGATGTTCCCGGCGAACTTATATTGTTTGGAGCAGTCGGCGCTTTGCTTTTATCTTCTTATCTTAATAAAAATGGCCATAAGCAGGCTGGCTCTGTCATAGGAAAATTAACTATTCCGATCATTGGCATAGGAGTTGCAAAATACAAAGACCTTTTAAAATCAGAACTAGAAAATTTTCAGCAACAGTCAGCGAATGTGATAAACACAGCACTTGAGGCTTAATATTTTATTTGCATGAGATGCGGAGGAACTGTTTTTTGTAACATTTCGCGCATCTCTTGCTAATATTTAACTCATAAAATAATTTGTTATTATTTCTTTTTCTTAGCTTCAAATTGAGCTATGAAATCATTCAAAAGAGTAACTTGATCGTGAGTAATAAGACCTTCCTGCTCATAAGGTACAATTACGTCTATCACAAAATCATATTCATTGATATCTTTAATTTTTTTTCTCTTTAAGATTTTTACCATCTTATTTTCACGTTTGTAAGGTAAATTTTGAGATTTAATTTCTTTCCAAAATTCTTCTACACAATTTCCGTGACCTTCCTGAAAATATGTAAAGATAGAGTCAATATCATATTTTAGACTTTGCATTGTAGCAAATTTTGGTTGCGGATTTAAAAAATTATGTTTCCATTCTTTATATAAATCTATAAAATGAGTAATTTGTTTTTTTTCTTTACTAACGTAATGCTCTTTCCATCCTTGTGGAGGAAATTTTTGAAATACTGTTATTGCTATATCGGCGGCTTTGGCAAGATTTTCTGCTGCTATTTTATATTTTTCTGTCATAATTTATTTATCTCCAGCTCCGTAAAGTCTTTAGCCTCAATGTTGCTCAAATGTCTCTGACTTTGCGTCACTTTTACAAAATCAAATATATAAAAACGCAACAAGTTTCAGACTTAAACGTAAAACGAAATTTTTGTTTAAAAAAAAACATACCCATTTGGAGTATGCTTTAATTGATTTTGATTGCGTTCACAAGCGAGACGCTCGCGCTAACTGGGGATTCCCTTTAGAGCCATTAATATATTTTTTTACCTCTAATTTCTCTATCTGCTTGTATAATGTTTAAACCAACCTGCATCTTTTAAATACCTTATTTTATATAGATTGAATGAAGAATACAAAATATAGAATACTACTATGTTCATAATTATTAATAGAGAAACTATAATAGAATGGTATAGAAAATATTTAAAAAATAATTTCCTGAAAATGATTTCATATAAAAATAAAATAAATAAAGAAATAGATAAAAAATGTTTTTTTCTATTAAAAACAAAAAAGCAGTTTATAAAAAAATAAACAATTGGTAAAAATATACAAGATATATATGCAAGTACATCTTGAAATACATATGAAAAAATATGTTTAATATGGGTGTCAATATACTCAACAATTATTTTTTGGATGTATAGATTTGTAAATAAAATAGTAAACGATTCAATTAAAATAATAATCACTCTTAATATGGCTTTCATTTAAATGTAATTTTGTAAAAATTGTCTGTTTTTTCTATAAGTTTAAATTCTTTCTTATAATAAGTTTTTGCATAAAGGCAGACCAAATCTTTTGCTGTTTTTGCCCTCGCTAGCGGGGAGCAATTGTGTAAATTCCCTTTTAATTATGACATCCTGCGCAATATTTTATTTTTGGTTATAATCCAATGTAAAATTATTTTCTACTAATTGTTCTATTTTTAAATCAATCCGTTTATCAATGAGGTTATTATTCAAAACTTCATTCCAATCTTTTTTAGCGATATAAGCAGAATCAAAAACATAAATATAAAGCTGTTTTTCAGTACTCATTATGTCTTCGACACATGTTGGTCGACCACCACCAATAAAACGAATTTCTCCAATCTTTATATTTCCATTACCCGCAAATGCAGGAATAGGCTCAAAGTATGGATCTGTACGAAAGTCTCCTTCTGGCATAACCGAATCTGAAACACTATAAACATATAAAACTTTATTTGTATTATTTTTAAATTTAATTTTATAATGACAGTTATCAGTATCTTTTGGTTCCTGACAACTAATTATCAGATTAAATATCGATATTAACAATACGGTTTTTTTCATATTTATTTATAATTATCATTGCTTCATGAAATCTTGATCTTCATTATAATATCAAATATATAAAAAGACTGCAAGTTTCAGACTTAAACGTAAAACGAAATTTTTGTTTAAAAAAAACATACCCATTTGGAGTATGCTAATTGATTTTAATTGCGTTCACGAGCGAGACGCTCGCGCTAGCGAGGGAAAAAAATATGGTCTTTAAAATGGTCGATACTTTTTTAACTCAAAAGAAATTCAAAGACTTCTTTGCTAAAAATATAGCTTCGCTTTAAAACAGGAAAACCCGAGCATTTGCTCGGGTTTTCCTGTTTTAAATTCATCAAGATATTTACCTATTTTCAAGAGATATAACTTCTATATTTACCTCTTGACCATCTTTTAGCTCTCCTTTCGAAAATTCTGTTGATCCATAGATGTTTTTTCCACCAAGTATAAAGTGGTATTCTTCATTTTTATCAAGTTTAACTCTAACCGAACCTGTAGAATCTGTAGTATATTCTGCTACTTTAACATACTTTCGCGTTGGAATGCCGAATTCTGCTACTCTAACATCAATAGTGTCAAACATATTAACTCTCTTTTGTTTTGTTTTATTATCAACTGAATTTATTATTATAGTAATTTGGCTTTCTAAGTCACTCTTCCCTTTGCAACTTGAAATTAATATAGCTACTAGTAAGACACATAATACTATACTCATTTTAAGGATTTTTGATTGCATATCTTGTTATATTTAAATGACTCATTAATACCCCCGCTCCGCGAAGTCTTCAGTTTCATTGCTGCGCAAATGTCTCTGACTTTGCGCCACTTTTACAAAATCAAATATATAAAAACGCAACAAAGCATCTGACTTTAAACTCAAATAAAAGTTACGTTGCTATTACATTGTTTGCCATTTCTAAAAAGAAAAAAAATGCGCAAAGTCAGAGACATTTGCGCAACTTTTCAGAAGGAACTCTTTGCGGAGCTGGGGTTTCCCGCTCGTGAAAGTAATCAATATCAATTTATGTCAATTTCTAAAACAGTTTGATCATCCTCTCCACAGTTTCTCGCTGAACTATATTTCCAATCTGCCGGATTCATTACAAACCTGTTTCTATCGGACTGCTAACATATATTTTTTGTTTTTAAAAAGTAAAAACTATCCTTTTGAAGAATGGGTTACTTTTATTTTAATTGTGTTCATGAGCGAGACGCTCGCGCCACCGGGGAGAAATACCAATATATCATCAATAGCAACTTTGTTTTACAAATTATTTAATAGTTATAAAATGTAAAAGGAATTAAACCATTAGGCTGTTGTATATAGTAAATTTTATATTTGTTTTTTATTTTTCGACTAATAGTCAAACTTTCTGAATATTGATCTTTAAATATTTTATCTCCAACGGAAATTCCTAATTTGTCAAATTCATTAAATCTATAGTTTGTAAAAAAATATTTATTATTAAAACTGTCATAAAATATTAAATCTCCCTTAACATTTTCGTCGATATTAGTTATGATAAAATCATACTTTTTACAATACTCATGACGTGATTTTATAAATACATTTATAAAAATAAATCCAACAATAGCTATTAGAAAAATTACTAAAAAAAATATCCATTTTTTCATATTTAAAATCGTTTTTTAGTTCCAAATGAAGGTGTTGAAAAAGAAACTCCTCCATAAACTCCAGCACCTGGCGTACGAAATCCAACCGAAGCTCCCCCTGCTCCGTGAAGTCTTCAGCCTCAATACTGCGCAAATGTCTCTGACTTTTCGTCACTTTTACAGAATCAAATATATAAAAACACAACAAAGTATCTGATTTTAAACTCAAATAAGTTACGTTGCTATTACATTGTTTGCAATTTCTAAAAAGAAAAAAAAAGCGCAAAGTCAGAGGCATTTGCGCAACTTTTCAGAAGGAACTCTTTGCGGAGCTGTGACATAACGCAGCTTTTATAATGAGGACTTCTAATAACATAAGCTATCTTAAAATTAATGCTACTTTATTGGATATAATTTCTTTTTCATACAATTCATAACCCATTTGCATTAAAGAATCTTTAACTTCCATTGGTAATTTTTGTCTTAGATATTCATCAGGCTTCACATTCATTAAAAAGCAAAAATATTTTCTATCAATTTTCATTTTTTGGATTTGATATCCATACCAGCAGTTTTCATTAATGTCAGTTCTTAATTTAAATGGGATACTAAAATATACCTTATGGTTTGATTTTATTTTTAAAATATTTTTTGATTTTACATGATTTTTATATTCCAAATTATTATAGCATTGATAATCTTTAAATTCTAAGTCAATAACATTATTATAATTATCCTTAATACCAATATTTGCTAATTGTAAAAATTCGGAAGCATTGAAAGGCGCAAGCTTATTATAGAAACTAGTTGTGTCTAGGAGTAGATAATAATCTTTTTTACTATTATTTACTAATTCAACATCTATATTACTACCATTAGTGATAGATTTATTTACAATTCTAAATTCTAATTCTTCTTTTTTGATTACTTCATTACTAATGCACAAAAACAAAATAATAAAAATTAATACATATTTCATATTTTACAATTTAAGATTCTAATAAGTGTTGGCTCATGTAAATTTCCCAATCATGCGCTTTAGTTTCGGACAGCGACCAAGCCCCCACGCTCGGCGAAGTCTTCAGTTTCATTGCTGCGCAAATGTCTCTGACTTAGCGTCACTTTTACAAAATCAAATATATAAAAACGCAACAAAGCATCTGACTTTAAACTCAAATAAAAGTTACGTTGCTATTACATTGTTTGCAATTTCTAAAAAGAAAAAAAATGTCCAAAGTCAGAGACATTTGCACAGCTTTTTTCAGAAGGAACTCTTTGCGGAGCGGGGTGTCGGATTTAAAACATTATGTTTCCATCCTTTATATAAATCTATAAAAGTAAAAGGCATGAGTATAATACTCATCCCTTTAAGCTAACTTTATTCAATAAACACTGATTATCAATGTCTTTTCATTTCAAAAAATAAAAACCACACAATTGATACATTACCCTTCATTATTTTGTAAATTATCTATAAATTTTTTTTTTATTGGTTTTATACCACTTCCCAAAATTTTTGTAGTTTCCATAAAATTGATTAATTCAATGATGGATCTTTCAAATTTTATAGATTGAAGTTTATCTTCTATATAAACTTCCCAAACTGCTCCAGATCCGCCCCACATATCAATTCCATTGATGTTTTTCCTAAACTCATCTAGATGCTTAAATTGAATTAAATCAATTAAATTTAAAATAATATTGGCTTGTGCACTAAGTTTCTCATCGCTTAGTACATCTAATATTTTGCTTAAAATTCTTATATAATTTTGCAAATCACAATCTGATAACTTTAATGTTTTTTGTTTATTTTTAAAAAAATTGAACATAATTAGAATGGTTTTTTGAGTTTCGGTTTCATAGTATTAGTTTAATTATAATATCTTTAATAAAGTTCCAGTGACAATCCACCAGTATTGCCATCTAATGGAGCAGCCAACCATCTTCCAATATTAATATCTCTCAATTGGATTGTTTCTTTTAATAAATATTCCCCGCTCCGCAAAGTCTTCAGTTTCAGCGTTGCGCAAATGTCTCTGACTTTGCTTCACTTTTACAAAATCAAATATATAAAAACGCAACAAAGTATCTGATTTTAAACTCAAATAAAAGTTACGTTGTTATTACATTGTTTACAATTTCTAAAAAGAAAAAAAATGTCCAAAGTCAAAGACATTTGCACAGCTTTTTTCAGAAGGAACTCTTTGAGGAGCGGGGTTTTATAAACTATTTTTTTGATTGCAATAAGAGTATGATTTTTTCCTTATTCTTGATTTTAATTCCCTCTGCTTCCAGTAATCTGAAATCTTCTAGAAACTCAGTTTTAAAAGTTGAATCAGGTCCGTCAAAAGGTTCATCTTTAAGTTTTGTATAGAGTACTTTGGCTTCCTCATATCGCCCTTTTAATAAAAGAAAAAGTGGCATATTAGAATACGGATATTTAGAAGTCGGGTCATACTTGATGCTTTGTTTTAAATAATACTCAACATCATTAAGTTTTTGAGTTAAGATACTATACCAGGCAAGACTATTATAATGATGTCCCATTTGTATTTTTACCAAACTGTCCGGGGTACTTTTATAGTAAGCAGAATCCAATGCTGTCAAATCAAGATAGTGAGCGCGCAAATCTCCATTTGATTTCAATGATGAAATACCGGATTTTAAAAAATAGTTTCGGTATTCTTTAACCCGATTTGTATCTGAAAGAAAAAGAAGATGCGTCTTTGTATCAAAAGTATATTTATATGATAGTAAACTAATTTTATACCTATAAGAAACTTCATTCGTTGATTTTAATATATTAGATACTAAAGAATCAGCTCTTCTCCTATCTTTTTCCTGCAGATAATATTCGTAAAAGTTTAGCACAATATCCGGACTTTTCCCTTTGATGAGATTAGCTGTGTTTTTCTTTTTTAAATTAAACCAATCGCGTAAAGTATCTAATGTTTCTGAGTGACTATTTTCATAGTTCGCTTGTAACTTTACTTTTGCCTGAGATTTCGAAATACTTAGCAGTATCACGAAAAATAATATTGTTGTTAATTTCATTTAAATGAATGTATTATAGTTTTTAAAAAAGTTCAGTCAATAAATGATAAGCGAGTTGCCTAAAACACAACTCGAATTCATTTAAATTAACTGAAAAATTGAATTGATATACTCCAGCAATTTTGCTGCTAATTTGACAAACTTATGGCTGTCAATTTTTGTTTTAACCTATTTTAGGTTTTAGAAAAAGAGAAGAGAAACCCGAAGAAATAAAAGTTTCGGGAGTATTGAATTTTTGATTTTTATCAGAAAAATCAAAGTCGTTGATTTTTAAAACACTTTGAGCAAACACTAAAAAAATAGCAGATGAAGCTGTGCAAATACATTTAGAATGTTTGCAATTGCCGTCACAAGAATGGTGCTTCTCTTTTTCGCAATGACCATTAGCATCGCAACAATTTTTTTTATCTTTATTTAATGTAATTTCTGTAGTAGCATGATTTTTTTTCGGTGTATTTCCACACGCAAAAGCATAGCCCGGCGTCAGGAAAAAGCCAAGCATTAGAAGTACAAAAAAGTAAAAACTCTTCATAAATAGAATTGAGATACAGTAAAAATAACAATTTACTTATTTAGTTATTACTTTATTGTATTATATTTTAGATCAAGCAATTATATATTATCAGAATAAATTCAAAACAGGTATTTATAGTTTTCAACTAATTTTGTTTTTCAAAACTTTATTTCTTGCTAATGTTATTATAGTTATTTTCCTTTTAATAGTATATCTGACTTTGCGCCACTTTTACAACAAAATTAACGGATTTCTAATCCCTCAAAATATCCTCGACAATACGCAACGAAGCCGCTTCGCAAAAATCAAGGCCTGAATAATCCGGATTAAGTCCGCCAATGTAAGGCACTGCCATAATATAAAGGTTTTTATTATAAGCGCCGTATTGATCGATAATCTGAAAATTGTCATTAATTGCTATTCCAGAAACATTCATAAAATAATCTCCGTGTGCATCTTTCTGAATGGTTTCTTGATCTTGCGTAAATGCTTCATGTCCAGCTTGTGTCGATTTAAACTTTAGGCGGGCGGGACTAATTGCTTTTTGGGAAAGCAGACTCTTAAAAGGAAAATCATTATAAGATAAATGTGGCTGTCCCACACAATCAATAAATGTTTTGTAATAAACAGATTGACTTTTATTATTGCTGTCAGTGAAATTATATAGAATACCTCCTTTATTTTGAGGTTCAACTGTACTGTCAGCACCAACCGGAACAAGATCCAGAACACCGGCCTGATGAAGTGCAAGCAATTCTTCGCAAGATTTCTGCGGAACAAATGCAATTACAATCGAAATTAGAGGCATTAGAACTTTTTGAAGGCGCTGCATATCTTCTGCAGATAAATATTTAGCAGGATGGTTCATCGCAAAACTGAGAACGGCCAGCATTTCTTTCCAATAAACTGACTCGTGTCTTTTGATTGATTTCTCTGCCTGAACATATTCAGCCTTTAAAAGTTGAAACGGATCTAGATTTTCACGCAGTTCCATCATTTCTGCCACAAAATCCTCAATTGAGAGGTCTTTAATACGCTGATAAAAATCAGGATCTCGATCTCTAAAAATATCTTTAAAGTCTTTTTCAAAAATAAAATCAAGCGATAAGAATCCTTTATTATTTTTTCTGTGATTTTCTATTTCTTCCTGAGTCAAAAGAGATTTATTCGAAAGATGAGAATCTTCTAAATGAAAACGCACCGCAGGAAGCATACCACTTCTAGAATGCATCATAATTTTAAATGCACGACTTTCAGGAAGTAATTGAAAAGAAAGATTGCCATCAGTTCCTTTTTCAAATGACCCGTTATGTCTTGCAAGTGTTCTAATAGCATCAATTGCAGTTAAAGAAGATCCTTTTACCGCGATAGCGTGATTTAGTTTTTGCACCAATTTTTGAGGCGGATATGGAGCATCATAATAGCCTGGTATTTTGCCTTCGTGACGTATTGGCCATTTGTGTCCCGTGCAGATAATGGCAAAGTCAAATTCTTCGCTATCTCCATTTAATATTTCAACCGTTACAGTTTTATCTTCCAAATTATAACTGATATCTGTAACTGTGCTCTGGAAATGAGTTCTTGTAATAATTCCTAATTCTGATGCCTTTTTGCGCAGTATTTCAAATTGAGCCGAAAGATATTGGCCAAAAAGCAATCTTGGCACTACTTTATATTCGTTAAATTTATTTGGGTCGATTTTAAATCGCTCTAATAATGCAGCTGGCGCCGTGTGAATCCAATCTGACATTGGAGTTACAATATTAGGAACTTCATTATCCGATACATTTGTTATATGTTCATCATTTGCACCTTCACTGCTGTAAGGCATTCCCGAGCCAAGCTCTGCTTTTCTCTCAAAAATATCAATCTCAAAATCATTGGTTCCAGATTCAATCAGCCTTTTATAAACAAAAAGACCGCTCGGACCACCTCCTAAAATTGCAATACGTTTTTTATTTTTGATATCCATTCGATTTAAATATTGAATATTATTTATCTTTTAGTTAAAGAATAATAGTATTATTTGAGACAATAATCTACTTTGCAGAGGCTGATAACAGAGATATAAAAAATATAAATTACATCGCTATTCAAAAATATGCCTATAAGGTGCCATACTGCATTTACAAATATCAAATACGCTGTCTAATTTTTGTTATATGATTTAATGCAGAAATTATAAAATTTAAGAGATAAGCCAAAACCCAATTTATGTTTTAAAGCTATGATGATATTTACACTAGTGTTTTTGCTTCTTAAAAATTAAACCAAAGCATTTTATAATAAAAAAAAAGCAACAGTATAATGGCTGTTGCTTTTTCTATATAAAATTTTAAAAATAATTACAAATATTTACTTTTAAAAACGGTCATTTTTTCTCTTGTCATATCATTTATTGTATAGGAGATGCCACCCATTCCTAAGCCAGAAGCATCTCTTCCTCCAAAGGGCATCCAATCGACTCTAAATGCAGTATTGTCGTTAATCATAACAGCAGTGGCGTTTAATTTTTTTGAAACCTCTAAAGCGATATCAACATTTTTTGTAAAAACAGCGGCTTGAAAATGAACATCTAAAGCGTTTGCTCTTTTTATTGCTTCTTCTCTATCTGTAAAAGAATAAATACATACAACAGGGCCAAAAATCTCATTCGTTGATACTTTAGCATCTTCTGATGGATTAAGCAAAACTGTTGGCTGAAAACACGTATCAGAAATTCTTTTTCCGCCTGTAACTAATTTAGCGCCACTTTCTATCGCTTCATTCACCCATTCTTCAACTCGGTTAACTTCTTTTGTCGTAATAAGCGAACCGACATCTGTTGTTTTATCAAACGGATTTCCAACAATTAATTTGCTGGTTGCTTCAGAAAATTGTTCAACAAACTGATCACAAATTTCCTGATTTACATAAATCTTCTGAACAGAAACACAAACTTGGCCTGCGTGATAAAAACCTCCTTTTACCAAATCTGGAATCATCTCACTAAAAGCAGCATCACTTTCAACAATAACCGGTGCTGCACCGCCATGTTCGAGCGCACATCTTGTTCCCGCAGGTAATTTGCTTTTTAAAGACCAGCCTACTTTTGCTGAACCTATGAAAGTTAAAAAATGAACTCTAGAATCTGTAACTAGCAATTCTGCCGTTTCATTATCACATAATACCACTTGCACCCAACCGTCTGGCAAACCGGCTTCTTTTAAAATACCTGCGAGTGCAAGACCTGATAATGGTGTATTGCTTGATGGTTTAAAAATAACAGGACAGCCGGCGGCAACAGCAGTTGCGATTTGATGCACCGCTAAATTTAACGGATGATTGAAAGCACTGACTGCAGCAACAACACCAATAGGTTCTTTTGTCGTAAAAGCAATTCTGTTTAAAGAAGCTTCTGTAAGTCCCATAGGAATCTGTTCGCCTTTAATTTGCGATATATGTTCGGCTGCTAACTTTACACCTTTAACAGCTCTTATTATTTCTGCTTTTGAATCTTTATATGGTTTTCCGCCTTCACTAATGGCTAAGTGTATTAATTCCTCACTCCTTTCATTCATTATTGAGGCTGCTTTTTCGAGAATCTCTATTCTTTTATAAGCCGGAAGCCAATTCGATTGATCGTTAAATAACTTTTGAGCAGTTTGCAAAGCATTTTCAATATCATCTTTATTGACCAACGGAAGTTCTTTTACAAGACTTTGATCGTAGGGGAATATTATTTTTGTGGTATTTTCCATAAATATTTTTTTTAATATATAAGCTTAAAACCATGTTTCAATTGTAACGAAATTCATTTAAACATGATTTGTTTTTTAAATTTAATCAAATTATCGATGATTACAATGCCAAATAACACAATATTAAACTTTGACAGCTTTTACAAATAAGTTACGGGAGTAGTTAAAATAATTTCTCTTTTTTCTAATAAAGGAACAATTTTTCCTAAAACTAAATCTTGAAAATGAGATGAATTTCGATGTTCTTCTATCGCAGATTCACTACTATACCCTTCAAATAAAACGATTGTATGTAGATCCGAATTGCCTTGATGAATTTCATAAAACAGATTGCCACTTTCTTTAACACTTTCTTCTTGTACTTTTTCGAGCAGATTTAAAACATTTTCAATCTGGCCTTCTATAACTTTCCATGTTGCAAAAACATGAATTGGTTTTTGATTTTTCATTTTTGATTTTTTATAATTATTTTTCAATTTTAATCATGAATAATATTGACCTTCATTCAGATTTTGAAGAAGGTCAATACAATTTAATATTATTTCTTAGCAGATTCTAAGATAACAATCATTTTTTCAGCAACTCCTTTTGCAGAAGCAGGGTTTTGACCGGTAACTAAATTGCCATCTGCAATACTGTGCGCTGACCATACTGCAGCTGCGTGGAATTTTGCACCCTGTTTTGTTAATGCAGTTTCAAGCAGGAAAGGCACATCTGCGATAGCGTAACCTCTCTCTTCTTCATCTGTAAAAGAAGTAATATTTTTACCATTTACTAAATAAGATCCGTTGCTTAATTTTACATTTAATAAGGATACAGGACCGTGACAGACCGCTCCTACAACAGCATTTCTTTCATACGTTTCTTTAATTACTTTTTTAAGAAGCTGATTTTCGGGCATATCCACCATTGGCGCTAATCCTCCAGGAACAAAAACGGCATCGTATTTACTCACATCAACATCTGAAAGTTTAACGGCTTTCTGCATACTTTCCCAACCTTTGCCTGTTAAAAAAGCAAGATTGTCAGGATCATTTGCCAAATTAAGGGCATCTAAATACGGAGTATTTCCTGTTAAGCTAGCAAAATCAATCTGGTAATTTGCTTTTTCAAATTCTGCATAAGGATGCGCTACTTCTGGAAGAAAAGTTCCTGTTCTTCTGTTGTTTGGTCCAATAGCATTGGCATTAGACACAATAATTAAAATTTTCTTGTTCATTTTTGTTTCGTTTTTAAGGTTTGTTTTTTGTTTTACTAATGTGTTATCTTTTTGATTTTGGGCATGAGAAGAAAAAAAGGCAAAAGCCATTGCCACGATAATAAGTTTTTTCATTTCTATAAATTTTAAAGGTTGTTAATGAATTATTTATAGGGCAAATTTATGCCAGCTCTACTCCTCAATACGAGGAGAAAAGTCACAAAAAAAGTGTGATGAAAATCACACTTTGAAAAAAACAGTTATGTTATTTATTGCTGGAGTAAAGCCTGCTAAGGGTTTCGCGGCTGACTCCAAGATATTCTGCAATATATTTTTTTGGAATTTTCTGCATTAAATTGGGGTAAAGGTCTGCAAATTCTTTATATCGCTGCTGCGGATTATTTGAAAGTAACGAAATAACGCGCTGCTGAAGCGCAATATATCCTTTAGTTAATTTTACCCTGAAAAAGTGTTCCATTTTATGAAGTGCAGTTGACAATTGTTCCCTTCCATCAAGCGTGAGGCATAAAACCTCTCCCGCTTCCATACATAAAACATTCATATTTGCCTGTTTTTGATTGAAATAGGAAATATAATCAGACATCCACCAATTTTCTGTTGCAAATTGTACGATGTGTTCTTTCCCATCTTCATCAAGATAAAAAACTCTAAAAATACCGCTCATAATAATGTATTCATATTTTGCATCATCACCTTGCTGAATTAAATATTGATTCTTCAAAACCTTTCTTATTGTAAAAAAGGGCTTGATCGATTCAAACTCTTCATCACTGATGGAGATAATTTCTTCAATATGTTTTCTAAGTTTTTCCATAATTGTATTTTGCCAAATCAAAGATAAAAGATTTATTGGTGTTTGGTTAAATCTAAAGATTCAAACTGGTTTTGCTGTAAAACTGCTATGCCTATATTATCAAAAACCCCTGATTTGAGAAATTCTCAATCAAGGGTTTTACTTGTACTAACAAAAATATTAAAAACTAACTATTTTACGTCCCAGAAAATTTTAGTACTTAAATTATCATTTGCTTTAACCGCATTATAATTATCAGTATTATAAACACTTTCAGAATTTGGATATGTCCAGCGCGTTGGCGGTGTTTTTCTAACCGTACTTGTTTCATCTTCCTGGAATACCAAAGCAGGAAGTTTCAATCTTCTTTGCTCTGCCCAAGATTCATCAGCCTGCATTATGTTGTAATGAATATACTTTTGGAAAGCAATCAATTCTAATTGAGCAGCGGCAGTTACAGCTCCTGCAAAGTTAATTTTAAGAATGTAAGCCTCAATTTCTGCAGTTGTAGGTTCTGTAGTTGGTTTCCAAGTAAGTACATCAGCTTTATCACCTAATCTAACATAATATTCAATTGATTGTCTGATCGCTTTCTCGAAATACGTTTTAGCTGTTGTGCCATTTCCGTTTCTTGAATAATACTCTGCAAGAATCAAATTTACTTCAGCAGCATTTATTAATGTTCCTGGAAGCCATTTGTTTCTGCTGATTACAGATCTGTTGTAGATTGCAATTTTACCATCAACTATTAATTGATCTTGAACACCTGAAGTCAGCGTTGGGTCAAGTCCTGTAAAAACTGTTGCTGTTTGTCCTTTTTCGAACAACCAAGCTTCACGAGGGTCGCCATTGGCATTCATGTGGTCAATCATTGGTTTTGGAGCAACATTATTGTTAGCACCTTCTAAAGCATCTATAAAACCTGCACTATCCAAATCAATATCTTGAGTATAAACTTTAAATGCAATATTTTCTGAGTTTTCGTCTACAATTTTAGCTTCAGCAATGATTTCAGCAATTTCAGTATTTGCTCTAGAAGCCAAAGAAGGAACCGCAGAAACTCTGTTTAAAATCCTCAAACGCAAAGAATTGCAATAGTTTTTCCAGCTTACTAGATCTCCTTTATTAATCAAATCTTGATTTTTAAATTCCAGATCTACCTTTGGAGACAAAGCAATCGAATTCAATTCAGTAGAGAACGCTTTCAATTCATCCAACATTTTGATATAAAGCTCTGTTTGGTTATCATACTTAGCAGCTGCATTAGCATAATTACCTCCTGTTGAACTAATTTTACCCGCTTGAGAGAAAGGAATATCTCCAAAGTTATCCACCATTTTTTCAGTATGATCATACAGATAAATAGTTGAAGTAATAGTATAGATTCTATTTTCTGTCTGTTCTGCTGCAGACAAAGAAGCCATCACTTTTTCTAGTTCTCTATATTGAGTAATGAAATTGTAATATCTTTTCCATCTGTCATTTACCGCAGGTCCAGGAATATAGCGTCCCGTTATGTTGGTAAATCCATGAGCCTGTGTATAAGTTAAAGAAGTTGATCTTATAACAGTATAATAATTCCAATAAGACGGAATTACATCCTCAAAGTTAATTTTCATAAAACCTGCAAACTGTTTCGGTACAGTTGTCGTTGTTACTGTAGACGGATCTTTGTATGCATCTTCGAAATCACCTTGCGAGCAAGAGCCGAAGAAACCAGCTGCCGCCACTAATGATATATATAATAATTTTTTCATGTTGTTGTTTTTTTAATTATAACTTATAAAATTAGAAAGATGCTCTTAGCATTGCACCAAAACTTCTAGTTGCTGGAGTTAAACCTGCATTGTTAACGTTTTGAGACCATCTTGATCCTGAAGTTGTTGCCTCTGCATCCATATCTTTAATAGTTCTGTAGATATAAAATAGATTACGTCCAAAAACAGAAAAACTTAATTTAGATGCTCCAATTTTACTCGCCCAGACAGCTGGCATATTATATGCTAATGATATTTCTCTTACTTTAACGTAGTTATTTTTTTGAATATATAAATCATAACGTGAACTGCTGTACTGAGGTCCACCCCAGTTGTAAGTCATATTATAGTAACCTGCCTGAGAGATAACATTTGTATTTGTTGCACCACTTGAAGTTACACCATCCATTATCATACCATCACGGTATAATGTTTGACCTCCTGGTCCTGAAGTAGAACTATTAGGAACTTGAACTCCTTGACCGTTAGCATCTTTGTAGTAAGTTAAACCACCACGCTCATTAGTACTAAAGTTCAAAGTTTCTTCTGTCAAACCTCTAGATTTCATCCAGTTAACTCCAGTTGGCATTAAATAACCTCCGTAAGAATAATCAATGTTTACATCTAATGTCAAACTTTTATAAGTAAATGAGTTGATCAAACCTCCCACACCTTTTGGTGTAGCTGTTCCGTATTTTTCCCATTTGTCTCCATCAATCATATAAAATCCATCAGAATCTACCATTTTATTACCTTCAGCATCTGTCTTAACAGGGTGTGCATAAATACCTCCCATCGGATCTCCAACTACTGATTTCAATTGAGCTGCAGAACCATCATAATCAGCATGCAATAATTCAGTTGCACCGTTAGCTAATTTTACAATTTTGTTTATGTTTTTTGCCCAGTTTAAAGTTACATCCCAAGAAAAATCTTCTGTTCTAAAAGGAGAAGCTGTAAAAGCAACTTCAAACCCTTGATTACTTAATTCACCCACGTTCGCTAAAATAGAAGTTGCTCCGGTAGTTGGCGCCAAAGTCAAATCAAGGATTTGATCTTTAACTGTTGCATTATAATAAGAGAAATCTAAGCCAAGTCTTCTGTCGAAGAATTTAGTTTCAAAACCAAATTCATACTCCGTTTTCATTTCAGGTTTGATTCCCTCATTTCCATATTTTGTTGGAGAAGTAGTAATCAATACTGGAGTTGTAGTTCCTTGAGTTCCTAACGAAGTTTGTGAGAATGCAATGTTGGCTGCATAACGATCTGGATAGTTACCTACAATACCCCAAGAACCACGCATTTTTGCATAACTGATAAATTCTGGCAATTGAACTGCATCTGACAATACAAAACTTGAATTTACAGATGGGTACGTAAATGCATTATTATTTGGGTTCATTGTAGAAGTTCTGTCTCTTCTGATAGTTCCTTCAACAAATAAATAGTTTCTAAAACTTGCGTTTAAAGTTCCAAAAACGGCATCTTTTACTATTTCATATTTTGAAGAAGTACTTGTTGGAGTATTTACAGATGAATTCATATCGTACCATCCTTCAACACTTAAACCGCCATTTGTAGAGCGAGATAACATTTTACCTGTTTCATCTGATCCTGAATAACCAAGAAGAGCATTTAAACTAAAATCTTCTGTGATTTTTTTATTGTAAGTCAACAATAAATCACCGTAAAGAATATTATAATCTTGAGAATCTATTAAATAAGAACCAGGTCCAAATCCGTAAATTAAAGGTTTTTCAACCGGATTTCTAGATTCTGTATTTACTGAAGTTAAATCGGTAGACACACGCCCACGTAATGTTAAATCTTTAGTAAGAGTAAGCGTTTCAGTAAGACTTGCAATCAAACGATTTGTGATCTCGTCTTGTTGATTTGCGTTAATATTCCAGAAATAGTCACCAATATCTGCTTTGAAACCATTACGTATAATGTTTTCGTTTGGAGTTAAACTTTGATTGGTTCCTGTAACATATTTGTATCCTAAACTTGTTTGGTATTTAGCTTTATACCAATCTCCATTATCAAATGGACTAAGCATTCCTGTAAAATTATTGATCAAACGATCCATAGCATAAGTACGGTTATGAATATTTTGATTCATATAACTTACTATAACATCAGTTTTAGAATTTTTACCTGTTTTAAATGATGTATTTAAATTGAAAGTATTTTTTTTGTTATTATTACCCATACTCAATCCTTCAGATTCCGTATGTGTATATGAAAAACGAACACTTGCATTTTCTGTATTGTTAGAAAGTGCTATGTTAGTTGTTCCGTCCCAAGCATTTTGGAATAAATTTTTATATCCATCTTTTTGAGCTGAATACGGACGCACTACTCCATCCCAAGACATAATAGGCTGACCGTCAAACCACATTCCGAAGTTAGAACTTCCGTTAGAAACTCCTCTCGTATCAGCAATTCCATCTCCGTTTGTGTCATAATGAGCAAAACCGTCTGGAGCTAAAAATGCAGAAGTAGAATACGCTGGATTAGAATAACCTGGACCTCTTTCGTATTGAAATCTTGGTAAAAATGCAATTGAATTGTTAGAGTAACTTGTACTGAAATCAACGCCTAAACCTTTTTTGCCTTTTCCAGATTTAGAAGTAATCAATACAACACCATTTACAGCTTCAGAACCATATAATGCAGCAGCAGAAGCTCCTTTAAGAATAGAGATATTCTCAATATCTTCAGGGTTAATATCAGCTAATCCATTACTTTTAACACGTGGTGCATTCCAGTAATCATTATTATTCACCTCACCATCACGAATAGGCACACCATCTAAAACTATCAGAGGCTGATTTTTACCAGTGATAGAGTTTAATCCACGAATCTGTATGTTGATCGCTCCCGCTCCACCTGGAGTTGAAGAAACACGTACACCTGGCGCTTTACCATATAAAGAATTTGCAATTGTTGGCGAAGCCGTTTTTGTTATCGCATCAGATTTGATGATACTTGTAGCATAACCAATTGATTTGTTCTTTTTAGATTGTCCTAAAGCCGTAACGGTAACACCATCAAGCTCGTTAGTATCAGTTGACAACTTAACTTTTAATCCATCAACAGCTTTTATTTCTATTGTTTTAAATCCTATCGAACTAATGATGATTGTAGCGCCTTCGTTTACTGAAATTTTAAAATCTCCATTTTCATCACTATTCGTTTGTGCTTTTGTTCCTTTTTCCTTTATAATGGCAAATGGCACAGGCATATTTGCATTATCTGTAATTGTTCCGGAAATTATTTTGTCTTGTGCATTAACTCCCTGGTAACAAAATACCGTTAGAAAAACTAACAATGATTGATATAGCAGTTTTTTCATAATTAATATTAATTTGGTTTGATTTGTTTTGATTTTGTTTGTGTTTAATTAAAAGTTTCTGATTTAAAGAAAAATATTGAATACTAAAACCTTTAATTTTTTTATTACCAGCTTCTCTCTCAGAATCTCGGTAATAATTAAGTTTCTTGGTCAACATCTCTATTTATTTATATCATAAGCGGTATTTATTTATTTAGTATTTATCTAATTACTCTGAGTTTTTTTTGTACTAAATCGTTTTAGTAAATAATTCTAAAAAAAGGCTTATTTTTTAAACCGATTCTCTTATCGTTAGGCTTCCCTTTTTCTTTTCCTTGATAATCTCATAATTACTTCCGTCAGTCATTTGTTTCATTAATAGTCTTACAGTCTTTTTTCCAATTTGTTCGATTGGCTGAGACAAAACAGTTATAGAAGGAGAATGCAGCCTAAAACTGTCATGATCATCAAAACTAATTACAGCTTTGTCAGCAGGAATACTATGCCCTAATCTCCTTAATGATTGTAAACCGGCAAGCAGCAAATAGTTAGCACCAAACAAAATAGCATCAATTTTAGGGTTGAGGATCAAAAAATCTGAAATTTTTTCTATTCTTTCTTCTTCCGTAATATCATATTCTAATTCTAGAATTCTAGAATCATCGTACAAGCCCACATCTCTCAATGCCTTACTATATCCTTGTTTTCTAAAATTCATCTGAATCAATTGAGATGAATTAGTAACAAATGCAATTTTTTTGAATCCTTTCTTCAAAAAATAACGAGCAGCAGTTTCGCCTCCTTCAAAATTATCAAGTACTACATGACTAACTTCCTGACCCTCAAAATATCTATCAACTAAGACAACTGGACATTGAAGTTCCAATAATCGATCGATAGTTGCTTTCATACCTTCAGTAGGCGTAATAATAAAACCATCAACATTTGCCTGTAGTAAACTATTCACTAATTCAATCGCACGTTCATTATTTCCTCCTGTACTACAATAAAACACTCTGTAATTTAAATCGATTGCTTCTCTTTCAATCACTTTTGCCAAATCAGAAAAAAACTGATTTGAAATATCTTCCACAATAAGACCAATAGATCTTGTTTTACCAGTTCTTAAACTGCTGGCCATCATATTGGGTTTGAACTTCATTTCTTCACTAACCTTAAAAACTTTCTTGATCACTTCTTTGCTTATACCTTTCTCCTTTCCTTTATCATTCAAAACAAACGAAACTGTAGTAATAGATACATTTGCAGCTTTCGCTATGTCTTTGATCGTGATCTTTTTTATCATAGAAATGTTAAGTTTATATTAAAACTTAGTTAATTTGTTAAAACAAATATATATTTAATAAAACGATTTACAAAAACGTTTTAGTACTTTTTTTTAGATGTAAATATGTTTTTTAACATTAAAAATAAAAAATATCAACAAATACAGGCAATTGAGTAAAAATAAACGAATATAATTTATCTAAAACAAAATCGTTTTTCTAAAATATAGTACTCAATTGTTAAATTTAAAATGTTAATAGAATAATAGTAAAGATGAATTTTCTAAACCAAAAGTATTTATGTATAAAATAACATAAAATTGAGCTAATAACAGCTAACACATGAAGACTATATAATTGTGTAAGAGATAAATGTAAAATAATTTTAATAACCTATTTTATATTTATACTGAATAAGAAAATACCCCTAAAAATAACGATTATGAATTGTGAAGGAAAAGAAAATCACAATCGGCATGATAAGGATTTTCACAGTAAAAATGCAAAGTTGGGAAAACATAATTTAAAACCTTCTTCTTTATATGATTCTATAACTATTATAAATGATTATAATAGTTGTCCAAGTTTTAAAAAAAGCAATGCTCTTAAATGGGATGATGAAGATTTATTAAATAATACCAATACTAAAGAACGCAATGACATGGATTTTAATCAGAAAGACAAATCTGATCTGTAATCATACATTTGCAATCTTAGATTTATAATATTGCTTTAAGTAAGCTATCATTCTGAAAGCTGCGCTTTTCTACATGCAAAACATCACGCAGTTGTACCATCAACTATAATCTATTTATGTATGACATTTTTGTGATCATAACTTGATTATCATAACTGAAAAACATAATCTTGATTTATCCAGCTCGTTTATAATTTTTCCTTTTTATCCTATTTTATGAAGATGTTAGCTCATATGTTATAAAATTTTGTGCCTGATGCCATCACTAAATTATTTCTTTTGTCATAAACAAAATAATCAAAAATAGATTCTTCTTTTCGCGTCTGGTTTTTTTCTAAACTACATTATATGGATTTTTCCATTTGCCTTTTCATGCAATAAAATCGCCTTACTACATACAAAACAGACAAGAGACTAATAAAATTACGAAATATCGTAAATTAAAACATCTTTAAAAATAGTATATTTATCTTAAAATCAAACAGTTAACATTTAAGGCATATTGTTTGGCTATTGTTTGGCATCAACATTAATAAAAATTGTAAACATGAAACAACAAATGAAAACCAAGCAGATTAATAAAATTAAGTTTTTTCTTAATCTAGGTTAATCGACAGACTTTCGAACTTAATCTAAGTTTGTAAAAGAAAATAACAACAACTATTCATTTCTAAATTTAATAATCTAAAACCATAAAAAAATGAGCACATTTAAAACACAAGACGGAACAGAAATTTTCTACAAAGATTTTGGAACAGGACAGCCAATAGTTTTTCACCACGGATGGCCATTATCAAGTGATGATTGGGATGCACAAATGATGTTTTTCCTAAAACAAGGATACAGAGTTATTGCACACGACAGACGCGGTCATGGTCGCTCTAGCCAAACTTCAGAAGGAAACAATATGGAAACATATGCATCTGACATTGCTGAATTGACAGCAGCACTTGATTTAAAAAATGCTATTCACGTAGGGCATTCAACTGGTGGCGGTGAAGTAATTCGCTATGCTGCAAAATACGGTAAAGAACGTGTTGCAAAAGCAGTTATTATTAGCGCTGTAACGCCAATTATGATTAAAAACGAATCAAATCCAGAAGGTGTGCCTTTAGCAATTTTTGACGAAATCAGACAAGGTACAGGATTTAACAGAGCACAATATTTTTATGATTTCCCTATTCCGTTTTACGGATGGAACCGCGAAGGCCAAACGGTTAAAGAAGGAATTAAGCACAACTGGTGGCGTCAGGGAATGATGGGTTCAGTATTAGCTCATTATGAAGGAATAAAAGCGTTTTCTGAATCAGATTTTACTGAAGATCTTAAAAGTTTAGATATTCCTGTTTTGGTTTTGCATGGAGAAGATGATCAAATCGTTCCTTTTGGTCAGGCACCAAGAGCTGCAAAACTTTTGAAAAACGGAAAATTGATTTCTTATCCAGGTTTTCCTCATGGTATGCCAACTACAGAAGCAGACACAATTAATAAAGACATTTTAGACTTTATTAAAGCATAAGCATATAGTCCTAAAAAGTAATCACAACTGCCCGTGTTTTGCGGGCAGTTAATCTCTTCCAATTATGAATTCATTTCAACAACCCGCTTTTGATACAGTTACCGAGGCTTTACAATGGCTAAACAATCAAGGTTTTACGGAAAACTTTAATCTTGATGAAAATTGTATCCGTTATAATAATAACACACAAACAATGTCTCCGGAAGAATTTAAAATTGAATATCTATTTCGTTTTGAAGGAGATACAGATCCAGGAGATGAAGATATAGTTTACGGAATTGTATCTGAGATTTATAGCATAAAAGGTGTTTTGACAAGTGCGTTTGGAATTTATGCCGATTCTATTTCTACAGAAATGATAAAAAAACTTTCAACACATTCCCGATAATTTTCATAATACGATAATAAATTCACGAAATATCGTAAGTAAAACGTATCGCTTTAAACCATAAACACCAACAAAACAAGCATTTATAAATTTGGCATTTTGTTGGCATAATTAATAATATTAAAAATAACGATTTTATGAAACCATCAGTAAACTTATTATCACCAGACAATCACGCATTAGTATTAATTGACTTTGAAGGGCAAATGGCATTTGCTACAAACAGCATTGCATTAAGCGAATTGCGTAATAACGTTGCCATTATTTCTGGAGCATCAAAAATCTTTAATGTACCAACTATAGTTACTACTGTTGCAGAAGAGAGTTTTTCCGGACCTGTTTTCCCAGAAGTTGAGGAGTTTTACCCAATCGCAACTTCAGGATATATTGACCGTACTACAATGAATACCTGGGAAGATGAAAATGCTTATAAAGCTATTACAGGAACAAACAAGAAAAAAATAGTTCTTGCCGGATTATGGACAGGTGTCTGCATCGTTGGACCAGCACTTTCAGCAATTGAAGAAGGTTACGAAGTGTATGTAATTACAGATGCCTGTGGAGACGTAAGTAACGAAGCTCATGAACGTGCGATTCAAAGAATGATTCAGGTTGGTGTGCAGCCTATAACTTCTATCCAATATTTATTAGAATTGCAAAGAGACTGGGCGCGTCAGGAAACCTATGTTCCGGTGACGAACTTAATGAAAAAACACGGCGGTTCTTACGGTTTAGGTATTCATTACGCACACAACATGTTGAAACACTAATTCATTTCAACCTGATCCCGAAGCTTCGGAACTGAAACCTTAAATAAATACAAACCTTTTACGCTTCATTATTTTGAAATCATCAAAATTCATATCGCTAAACTTTAAGACCATTGTTCTTTCTTTTCTTTTGATTGGAAGCTTTGCATCGGCACAAAATTTTAAACTTTTGCGTTATGACGAAAACTACGAATTTCTAAAAGACTCCACTAGAAACTTTTATGAGAATTTAAAGTTCATTCCGTTAAACAAAGAGAAAGATTTTTACATCTCTCTTGGAGGCGAAGCCCGATATGAATATGTCGATTTCAATAATGAAGATTGGGGAAGATTAAATATTGGACATAATAACTTTTTATTACAGCGTTATGATCTTGGAGCCGATATTCATTTAGGAAAAACCTTTAGAGTATTTGCTCAATTGAGAAGTGCCTTGCAGGACGGACGAATTAACGGGCCGCGTGGCATTGACGAAGATCAGCTGAATGTTCAGAATCTTTTTTTAGATGTGAATTTATATCAGAAAGAAGATAAAAAACTGACTATTCGCGCCGGAAGACAAGAATTGGATTATGGATCCGGAAGATTAATTTCGGTAAGAGAAGGTCCAAATGCGAGACTTTATTTTACGGGAGGAAAAGTAATGTACACTTCTTCCCGATTCTCCATTGACGGATTTGCGATGATGGCTGACACGATTTATACAGGAGCTTTTGATAATAAAATGTCGAAACAGCTGAATCTTTGGGGAGCTTATTCTAAAATTATATTTCCAAAAGCAGGAAATCTGGATTTATATTATCTCGGAATCAGAAGAGACGAATCCCTTTTTGAAGAAGGAATTGCACCAGAAAGACGACACACCATTGGAACAAGATTTTGGAAATATGGCGGTGGATTTATCTACAATCTGGAAGCGGCTTATCAATTTGGAACTTTTGGTTCGGGAAACATAAATGCCTGGACAGGATCAATTGACATTGGCTACTCTTTTGAAAACGTGAAACTTAAGCCAACGATCAACCTTCGAAATGATTATATTTCAGGAGATAAAAACAAAGGCGATGGAAGTCTGCAGACGTTCAATCCGTTGTATCCAAAAGGAGGATACTTTGGTTTCAGCCCGCAGGTTGGTCCGGTAAACCTTATCGACATTCATCCTTACGCCACAATGGATTTACTGCCACAGCTAAAGATGCAGGTCGATGTGGTTTTTAACTGGAGATATTCACTGCAGGACGGTGTTTACAGACCAAGCGGTTCGCTGAATCTTCCAGGAAGTTCATCAGAAGAGCGATATATCGGGACTGCTTATCTTGCCAATTTTACTTACAGCGTAAACAAATATATTTCAGTCGTAAGCGGTATCCAATATTTTAAAACTGGTGCTTTTATCGACGATATCATTCCAAATTCGAAAGACGGCGTTTTTTTTAATGCCAGACTTGGATTTAAATTTTAACAACACAATTAAATTTAAACACATAGAAACATAGATTCTATACTTTAAAAAAGGCATTTCACTTACATCAGTAAATCCCGAAGCTTCGGGACTATGTGTGACAAACTTGTTTCTTTTTATATTCTTTTTTATTCATAACAGCATATAAAACCTATGTCCCTATGTGTTTAAATATTTTTTACAATTAAAACAAAAGCCATGAAAAACATATCCATTCTTTCAAAATACAGATTTAGAAATTCTACTCTAACTCTATTTATCACAATATTATTTGCAAATACTGCTTTTGCACAAATGGCTGCTCTTGGCTCGACTACTACTTGGGGTAAAGTAGACGAAGTTGCCGTAAACGGATTGGTTCAGGGACCATCTGCAGCAGAAGCAGAATTACAAGTTGCCTGCGTTTTTGAATATACCGAAGGTGACATCTTCAACCCTCCTGCCCTTCCTGCAAACCTAAACGGAATGGTGCATTTAGACGACGCTTTAAAAGGGATTATTACCGAATTACGCAAAAGCGGAAAATTTGCAGGACATTCACTTGAAACTTTATTGATTACACCTCCAAAAGGTACTTTGGCTTCTAAACAATTATTGCTTATCGGTCTTGGGGACCGCAATAAATTTACGCCAGATTTAATGATCAGCGTGGGAAGCACTGCAATGCGTGAAGCTTTACGTTTGGGAGTTTCTAATTATTCTTTTGCAAGTGATATTAAAGATGCCGGAATTGATTCGCCAACAGCTTTAGTAGCAACAAATGTAGTTTTAGGCTCTTTTGAAGCTTACAGAACGCAGACCTATTTAAAAGAGAAAAAATTAGCCGATTACAAGCCTTTAACTAAAATTATTCTGCTTGCCGGACCTGCTTTTTATAGTGTTGCAGGCGAAGGAATTAAAGAAGCGATTGCTAAACTTAACGCCAAATAATTATGAAAGCAGATCTAATTTTATTCAACGGTAAAATTCATAGTTTCAATGCGGAAACGCCAAATATTACAGCTGTAGCGATCAAAGACGGAAAATTTATTGGAGTTGGAAATGACAGCAGTGTAATGGAATTTGCATCTGCAGAAACCAAAATAATTGACCTTCATAATAAAAGAGTTGTTCCGGGAATCAACGATTCTCACATTCACCTTATTCGAGGCGGTTTAAATTATAATTTGGAATTACGATGGGATGGAGTTCCTTCTTTAGCTGATGCACTTAGAATGTTAAAAGAGCAAGTTGATCGTACACCAAATCCGCAATGGGTTCGTGTGGTTGGCGGCTGGTCTGAATTTCAGTTTGCAGAGCGCAGAATGCCGACTTTAGAAGAAATCAACGCCATTGCTCCCGATACTCCAGTTTTCATTCTGCATTTGTATGACAGAGCGATTATGAATAGAGCGGCATTAAAAGCCGTTGGTTATACTAAAAATACACCAGCGCCTCCCGGAGGGCAAATTGAAAGAGATTCTAAAGGCGAACCAACCGGACTTATCATTGCGACTCCAAATGCAATGATTTTGTATTCGACTTTAGCAAAAGGCCCAACGCTTTCTTATGAACATCAGATCAATTCTACACGTCATTTCATGAAAGAGTTGAACCGTTTCGGAATCACAAGTGTTATCGATGCAGGAGGCGGATTTCAAAATTTTCCAGACGATTATAAAGTCGTTAATGAATTGAATGAGAAAAAACAATTAACAGTTAGAATCGCTTATAATCTTTTTACCCAAAAACCAAAACACGAATTTGAAGATTTTGAAGATTGGATTGATACGGTAAAATTATATCAGGGCGATGATATGTACCGACATAACGGTGCGGGTGAAATGTTAGTTTTTTCTGCGGCAGATTTTGAAGATTTTCTGCAGCCAAGACCTGATCTTCCTGAAAACATGGAAGCAGAACTGGAAAAAGTTGTCCGCCTTTTGGTAGAAAATCGCTGGCCGTTTCGACTTCACGCGACTTATAACGAAAGCATTACAAGATTTTTAAATGTTTTTGAAAAAATCAATCAGGAAATTCCGTTTAACGGATTGCCGTGGATATTTGACCATGCCGAAACGATTGACGAACGCAATATTGAGCGTGTCAAAAATTTAGGCGGAGGAATTGCGGTACAAAGCAGAATGGCCTATCAAGGTGAATATTTCACAGATCGATACGGTGCAAAAGCAGCCGAAAGTACACCTCCAATTAAAAAGATGCTCGAAATGGAAGTTCCCGTTGGCGGAGGTTCTGATGCAACCAGAGTGAGCAGTTACAATCCGTGGGTTTCCATGTATTGGATGACAGTTGGAAAAACCGTTGGAGGTCTGCAATTGTACAATGAAAGCAGATTAAGCAGAGAAACGGCTCTGGAATTATACACCAGAGGAAGTGCCTGGTTTTCGCAGGAACAGGCTAAAAAAGGAGATATCAGAAAAGGAATGTTTGCCGATTTAGTTGTGCTCGACAGTGACTATTTTACTGTTGCTGATGAAGACATTAAAAAAATCGAAGCCGATTTGACGATTGTCGACGGAAAAATTGTCTATGCCAATGGTGATTTTTCATCCTTTTCGCCGCCGCATATTCCGATTTTGCCGGATTGGTCGCCAACGAATATTTACAACGGTTATCCAAGTAAAAGTAATTTCCAGAGTGCGATTGAAAAAAATGCAAAAGCAGATGCAAAACCAAGCCTGACTTCGCAGATACACAGTTGCAGCGGCAGTTGTGATGTTCACGCTCACAGCCACGATATTGCCAGAATGAGCAACGTTCCTGTAAATAATTATAATGCATTTTGGGGCGCTCTTGGGTGTTCTTGCTTTGCTTTTTAAATTTAAAAAAATGATAGAAATTATAAAACAAATCCTTTATTCAGATTTAGGAACATCTTTCAATAATACTGCACTTTTAGTTTTTAGAGTATTACTTGCGGTAGAGCTTTTTAGAGTTCACGGAATGAAGAAATTTAGAGTTGAAAACGGACAAAGAGAACATGTTCCGAATCCACTTCATCTGCCTGAAAAATTAAACGGATTAGTGGCCACTTTTTCTGATACTGTAGTTCCGTTTCTTATTATTCTGGGTATCGGAACCCGACTTGTTGTACTGCCTACAATTGGCGTTACAGCCGTAGGATATTTTGTGGTGCACAGGAAAGATTCACTCGAAGTACGCGATGTTCCTTACATGTATACTTTATCACTATTACTAATTCTTGCGCTTGGAGCAGGAACATATTCACTTGATTATTATTTATTAAGCATTATGAACAATTAATTTTAAACACATAGAGACATAGATTTTTTAGACGTATAAAAAGGTATTTTACTTTGTTTAAACAAACATATATCTATGTGTGAGAAACTAGTTTCTTTTTGTATACTTTTTCAAAAGGAAAGAAAATCTATGTTTCTATGTGTTTGATTTATTTATAATTATCACTAACAATATTTATTAAACCTAATTTAAAATGAAAGCAAACATCGGAATTAAACAAGAAAGCATCTCAAAAGTAGTTGAGGTTTTAACTAAAGTTTTGGCTGACGAATTTGTACTTTATACCAAAACAAAAAAAGCACACTGGAATGTAGAAGGTCCGGATTTTTACAACAAACACCTTTTCTTCGAACAGCAATATGAAGCGCTTGACGAAATTGTCGACACCATTGCAGAAAGAATTAGAACGTTAGGACATTATGCGCCGGGAACTTTAAAAGAATTTTTAGCGCTGACACATCTTACAGAAGAATCAAGAGAAAAAAACGACAGCACAGGGTACATCAAAGAATTGCTTTTGGATCATGAAAGCATCTTGATACACTTACGTGAAAACATTAACAATTTTGCTTCAGAACTTCACGATGCCGGAACCAGCGATTATATCACAGGACTTTTAGAAAATCACGAAAAAATGGCGTGGATGCTTCGCGCTCACTTGAACTAAAAATTATGGAAATACAAAAAAATATTTGGTACGTTACCCTGCTTCTCACCATGATAGCAGGGTATTGTGATACCGTAACTTTTGTCGCAGCAGATTCGATATTTTCAGCACACGTTACAGGTAACTTTATTGTTTTCGCTTATCAAATCATTAAAGGTTCTGATCTGCATGCGTGGGTGAAATTATTGACTTTTCCTGTTTTTATTTTAGCCGTTATTGTGGGCGGAAGAATTGCTTTAAAAAGCATAAATCATTATACAATCTTGTTTTGGGAAGGCGTAATATTGTTTTTAAGCGGTATTGCTTCGTACGTTTTCGGTTATTTCGAAATTTTTACTGAATGGGCAATGTACGCCGTTGCCATGACAACCGTTTTTGCAATGGGACTACAAAATGCTTTTGGAAAATTGTATGCTAAAGAAACACACGGACCAACAACGATGATGACAGGTAATGTAACACAAGCTTCTCTTGATTTGGGAAATTTATTAAAAAACGGGTTAAAAGATGCTGAGGTGCTATTAAGCTTTAAGAAACAATTAGTTACTATAATCGGGTTTCTTGTGGGATGTTTTTTAGGAGCCGTTGCCGGAAAATTTTTCGGATTAGGCACTTTGATTCTGCCTGGAATTGCCATGATAATATGTTACCTCTACCATCGTGAATAGTAAACAAAGGTGGCTGTAAAGTTGCGGATTTCTGATAATATATTATCTTTAAAAAATGAATTTTATCCCTTTTATTTCTGCCAAATACCGCCTGTGCATCTTATGTACAGTGTCTTTCTTTTTATTTGTTTCCCTTAACGGAATGGCACAGTCCAAAGAAGATCCTGATCAATTAAAAAAGAAAATTGATGCAGCAGAAAGTGACAGTCAGAAAGTAGAATTACTTTTGACCTTAAGCTCTTATTATCTTACTAAACCGGGTGAACTTAAAGCTGATCTTGACAGTGCCAATAATTTAAATTTTGAAGCAAAAAAGTTAAGTAATACTTTAGGATATAAACTCGGAAAAGGAAAAGCCATTTTATTGGAAGGTCAGATTTACAGAGAAAAAGGAGATTCAAAAAACGGATTAAAGAAAACCAATGAAGCACTCGCCTATTCTAAAAAAAACAATTTATTAGTTGTAAAAGCAGATGCTTACAGGGAACTTTGCGCTTACAAAGGTTATGAAAAAGAAGATACAGAAGCCAAAATAAAATATCTTGAAATTGCAGTGCCGCTTTACAAAAAAAGTAAAGCTTACAAGAAACAAGCTGATGCCTTAAAAGATCTTGCCGATTATTACGGAAGCATAGAAGAAAATCAAAAAGCATTAGTGCTTTTAGAAAATGCAGTTGCAGTTTATAAAGCTATTGGTTTCAAAGGTCTTCAGGGAGTTTACACCTTAATGTCTGACAATTACGGAATTTTACAAAATACGCAACTATCACTGCAATATGCTCTTATGGCAGAAAAAACAGCCGAAGAAGTTCATGATACGAGCTATCAGCTGTGCACCATTTACAATCATCTTGCGCTTGCATATTATGATCTTCTCAAATATGATTTGGCATTTTCTAATTTTGAAAAAGCTTTAAATATTGCATTAGAAAATAAAAACACAAGTGATATCAATACTATAAGCTATAATCTGGCTTCATTATATTGTCAGCAGAAAAATTATCCAAAAGCATTACGCACGCTAAAACGAACTGCCAAAGATTATCCTCCAAACGATGAAATAACGAAAGTAAGACAGCGCTTTATATTTGTAGTTTGTTATTCCATGCTCAAACAACTTGACAATGCAAAGCCTTACTACGAGCAGATACTAAAAGATTATAAGGAATCTGATGCGGGTCTTGCGTATAAACTGACAGCAATTATCATTTATTTGCAACAGTCTGGTCAGGTCGAAAAAACGTATGCTTATATCGAAAAATTCAAAGAATTTGCTAAAAAATCGGATAAGCTTATTTTGTATTCACAAATCGAACTTTTGTCTTTTCAGTCTGATCACGCGAGCAAAAAATACGAGTCGGCTATAAAACATTTGCAGAAGCATCAACTTTTAAGAGATTCTATTTTTAATGTAGAAAAACTGAAACAATCTGCCGCATTACAGCTTCAATTTGAAACAGAAAAAAAAGACAAAAACATCAAACTGCTTACACAGCAAGGAAAATTACAGGAAATAAAAATTCATAACGATCAGATTATCCGTTACGTTTTTATTGGAAGTGTTGTCGTTTTGGTACTTTTTCTGGCATTTTTATACAATAGTTTCAGGTCTAAAAAGAAAAAGAATGAAGAATTGGAAATGCAGCGTCAGCAGATTAATGAGCAGAACGAACTGAACAAAAAGATGCTGCTTGAAAAAGAATGGCTTTTAAAGGAAATCCATCATCGTGTAAAGAATAATCTTCAGATTGTGATTAGTTTATTGAACACTCAATCGGCTTATTTGGATAATGAAGATGCTTTAATGGCAATTCAAAACAGCCAGCACAGAATGCATGCGATGTCGCTGATTCATCAAAAATTATATCAATCTGATAATCTGGCTAATATTGATATGTCATGGTATATTTATGAGCTCATCACTTATATGAGAGAATGTTTTGATACTGATAAAAAAATCAATTTTGTTCTGGACACAGAAAAAGTATATCTTGATGTAGCGCAAGCAGTTCCGCTTGGATTAATTATAAATGAAGCCATTAACAATGCCATAAAATATGCTTTTCCACTTGACAAAAAAGGAGATGTGCATATTGAACTTAAAAATATCGGCGAAAATAATTATCAATTGGTAATTGCCGACAACGGTGTAGGTCTTCCTGAGAATTTTGAAGATACAGAAAGAAACTCGTTGGGAATGAATTTAATGATGGGATTAACCGATCAGATTGATGGAACTTTTGATATGAAAAACGATAACGGATTGAGCATCAAAATTACATTTACACGAAATACAGAATTTGAAGGATCAACTGAAAATTCTCAAATAATATAACTTATGGTGATGAAGGAGAAAATTCTAATTGTTGAAGATGAATTTATAGTAGCAAATGATCTAAAAATCATGTTGGTAAAGGCTGGTTATGAAATAACCGGAATTGCTTCTTCTGTGGTTCAAGCCCGTAAATTGATCGAGACAAAAAGGCCCGACTGGGTTTTACTGGATATTATGCTAAAAGGCGATCTTACCGGAATTGACCTGGCTTGGGAACTTCGTGAAATGCAATTGCCGTTTCTCTATATTTCTGCCAATACGAATCAATCGACCCTAGAAGCTGTCAAAGCAACTCATCCTTACGGCTTTATGGTAAAACCGTTTCGAGAGAGAGATCTTATTGTGATGCTTGATATTGCCAAATACAGATTTGGTCAGGAAAACGGAACTTTAGCAGAAATTCCAAATGATACTCAAAACCAAGAAATTGAGGGAATCATTGGAAAAAGTATTCTTTTACAAGAAGTTATAGAAAAAATAAAAATTGTAGCTCCAGCCGAAACTTCAGTTTTGATTCTCGGAGAAAGCGGTACCGGAAAAGAAAGAGTAGCACATTCTATACACGATCTTTCGGCGCACAAATCAAATGCTATTGTAATTGTCAATTGTGCGGCGCTGCCACATTCTTTGATCGAATCAGAATTATTTGGACATGAAAAAGGTGCTTTTACCGGAGCCAATTCGCAACGAATCGGAAAGTTTGAACAAGCGAATGACGGCACCATTTTTCTGGATGAAATTGGAGAGCTTCCACTCGATTCTCAGGTAAAATTATTGCGTGTTTTACAGGAAAAAGAAATCCAAAGACTTGGCGGCAATAAAACGATTAAAATCAATGTTCGTATAGTTGCCGCAACGAATAGATCATTGGAAAAAGAAGTTGCAGAAGGCCGTTTTAGACTTGATTTGTATTATCGTTTAAATGTTTTTCCGATTCAGCTTCCAACATTAAAAGAACGCAAAGAAGATATTGAGGCATTGGCCAATTATTTTCTGAAAAAATACGCAACAAGTTCCCGTAAAAATGTAAGCAGTATCAGTGCAACGGCTCTAGAACAATTAATGCAATATGACTGGCCTGGAAATATTCGAGAATTAGAACATTTAATCGAAAGAAATGTACTGTTGGCCAAAACAAATGAAATCGAAAAATTTGATCTTCCACTAAATAATGCAAAACCGTTAGAAGTAAATAGCGGGAAAATGAAATCGATGGAAGAAATGGAAAAAGAGCATATTATGAATGCGCTTCAAATTTGTGGCGGAAAAGTTTCTGGTCCGGGCGGCGCGGCAGAATTGCTAAAAATACAACCGCAGACTTTGTATTCGAAAATGAAAAAATTAGATATAAAACAAGGATATAATTAAAAAGATATGGAAACAATAAAATTAGAATTAGACGAAAAAAAACACGGCGCTTTTAATCTTTATGTTGATGATAAAAAGCTTGGCGAAATGACAGTAAGCATCAAAGATGATGTTCTAACTGTTTACCACACAGGAGTTGAACCAGAAGCGGAAGGAAAAGGCTACGCCAAAAAACTTCTCGAAGAAATGGTTTCGTATGTTCGTGCTAATAATATGATGGTTATAGCGCTTTGTCCTTATGTTCATGCGCAGTTCAAAAGACATCCGGATGAATATCAGGATATTTGGAAGAGATAAATAATTTTTAAAAAGTTGGGATTCAAATTTGTCGCCATAGTTTGGATTCAAATTTGTCGGCATAGTTTGTCGTCAAAGTTTGTCGTCAAAGTTTGTCATTTCGATCCCGAGTCTTCGGGGGAGAAATCACACAAGAAAATCCGCAATACAATTACCAATCTTTGTCGATATACGAGTGCGATTTCTCTCCCGAAGCCTCGGGATCGAAATGACAAGATTGGGGTAAATACTTTATTTGACTCCACGAATCAATAGAATAACGAATTAAAAAATCCCCAAAATCTCCAAAATCTGCGAGAAAAAATAACTACACACAACAATTAAAAAAAACTTATGAATACAGAAATTATAACAGACGGTAAACCCTTAGATCAAGCTAAAAAAGCCTTAATTATGATTCACGGTCGCGGTGCAGGTGCTCATGATATTCTCTCCATTGCAAAACATCTAAATGTAGAAAATTTTGCATTGGTTGCACCACAGGCAGAAAACAGAACATGGTATCCATATTCATTTTTAGTACCGCTTGAAGAGAACGAGCCTTCATTTTCAAAATCATTAGATGCAATTCATCAGGTTGTTATTGCGATCCAGCAAAACGGAATTGAAAAAGAGAATATTTATTTCCTTGGGTTTTCGCAGGGAGCTTGTCTTGCTTTAGAATTTACAGCCAGAAATGCTGCAAAATACGGTGGCGTTGTTGCTTTTACCGGCGGACTTATTGGCGATAAAGTGTATGAAGACCATTACTCAGGAAATTTCGAAGGCACTCCAATTTTCATCGGCACAAGCGATCCTGATTTTCATGTTCCTGTAGAAAGGGTAAATGAATCTGAAGCGCTTCTTAAAAAATTGGGCGCTAATGTTACCAAAAAAATCTACGAAAATATGGGCCATACCATAAGTCAGGACGAAGTTGATTTGGTCAACCAACTTATTTTTACAAAATAATGATTCAGATCACTAAAGTTTTCAGCGATGCAAATGGAGAAAGTCATTTTGAAGACTTCGAAGTTCCATTGAAAAACAACGGCGACATCGGATTTTTATCTGATGATGAACCTGTAAGATCAATTGTTTTTAGAGAAGTCTTACCTTCTTACGATTATGATTTTCATAATGCGCCAGACCGACAATATATTGTTTTACTGGATGGCGGTGTAGAAATCGAAACCTCATTAGGAGAAAAAAGAAGCTTTGAAACCGGGTCAATTTTGTTAGTTGAAGACACCAAAGGAAAAGGACATAAAACAAAGAATTTGGAGCCGAAACTTCGAAAATCAATATTTATAAAATTATAATTGCATACGGATTTAACCGCAAAGCACGCAAAGGTTTTTCTTATTAACCGTTAAGTTTGTCATTTCGACGAAGGAGAAATCACACTTGAGACTCTACAAAGTATTTCTCCAATCTTTGTCGATTACCGTGTGTGATTTCTCCTTCGTCGAAATGACATAAAATGAGAATAGATTATTTATAACTCCAGGATTGTCTAAAATCCTAGCGCACTTAGCGGTTAAAATAAAAAAAATAAAATGGAAAAAGAAACCGTAAGAATAGAGAATTTCAGTGATGCCGTATTTGCGATTGCAATTACGCTTTTGGTTCTGGATCTTCATGCTCCAAGTGCTGCTACTATAAAAAACGGAACTGAACTACTATCTTTTCTAAAAGGAGAATGGACAACGTATCTTGCCTTTACGCTTTCGTTTTTCAGCATTTTTATCATGTGGGTGAATCATCACAAGATTTTCAAGCAGATTTACAGCCGTAATACAGCTATAATGTTTGCAAACGGATTGATTCTTTTTCTGGTAACGGCAGTTTCATATCCTACGGCTTTATTAGCACGATTTTTTGACGGAGAAGCGTCGAATATTGCTGTAGCGATTTATACAGGAATATTTGTGCTTATCAATCTTTCGTATAATTTATTGTGGTTTATTGCAAGCCACAACAAAAAACTTTTACGTCCTGAAATCACAAATTCGGCAATAATTAAAATCCGAAATAATTACTTATATGGATTGCCGACTTACTTAATTGCATTCGGAATTTCATTTCAATATCCGACAATTGCTTTGGCGATCAGCATGCTTTTATTGGTTTTCTGGGCAGTTTCTTCTGGAAAAATAAAAATGATTCACGAGTAAATGAATCTAAAAATGTTTTTTTTTGATCCCTAATTTCTGCATTTTAGAAATTAGTGTTGTTCCGGGTAAGTCCAATAAAACTGCTGCACCTTGCGGACCCGAAATTCTTCCGTTGCATTTTTTAATTACTTTTAAAATATGTTCTCGCTCTATTTCCTGTAATGTTTTAGTATAAAATTCATTTTCAGAAACTGTAGATTCGGTTTTAAAAATCTCAGGAAAACTCATTTCTTTGATCGTTTCGTCTTTCGCAAACAAAATACTTCTTTCCACCATATTTTCCAGCTCGCGAACATTTCCCGGCCATGCATTTGCCGTCATGCTGTTCAATACTTTTTTAGAAAAACCTTTTATCTTTTTATTGATTTTATTCGAATGTTTTTCCAGGAAAAAATTCCCTAAAACTTCAATATCTTCTGCGCGGTCACGCAAAGGAGGAAGCGGAATCGGAAAAACATTCAATCGGTAATATAAATCACTTCTAAATCGGCCTTCGGCAACTTCTTTTTCTAGTAATCTGTTGGTTGCCGCAATTACACGAACATTAACTTTTATCGTGTTTTTGCCGCCTATTCTTTCTATTTCTTTTTCTTGGAGCACACGCAGCAGTTTTCCCTGCAGTTCTAAAGGCATCTCTCCTATTTCATCCAAAAAAATGGTGCTGTTTTCGGCTTGTTCAAATTTTCCAATTCTCGTTTCTAAAGCACCTGTAAAAGCTCCTTTTTCATGTCCGAATAATTCACTTTCAATCAGATTCTCCGGAATCGAAGCGCAATTTACTTTTACCATTTTTTTATTCGAAACCGATGATAAATTATGAATGGCGCTTGCTACGAGTTCTTTTCCCGTTCCTGTTTCTCCAGAAATCAAAACGGTAGATTGCGAAGAAGCAACCTGCGAAATCAATTCGTAAACATTCTGCATGGCATCGCTGTTTCCTACAATTCCATGAAAACCTTCGTTTTTAATTATAGGTGCTTCATTTTCTTCTGGCGGATTAATTTTCGATTTTGAAAGTACATCAATCTTACTTTCATATTCTTGGGTCAAAATAATATTTCTCACCGTAATAGAAAGCTGCATGGCAATTCCTATAATAACTCGGTTAGATTCCCTGCTGAACGTTTTAGCATTTTTGAAGAAAAGAAAAAGAACATTTCTGTTTCCTTTAATATAAGGAAGACAAATTCCTATTCCGCTTTTAAAACCTTTATTATTTGGTAAAGTAATAGGTTCTGGAATTTTTTTTCCGTTTAAAGCATTAAGATCAAAAACAACCGTATCAGCCGAATCCATACATAAATCAAAAAAACCATCTTTAATGATTAGTCCTTTTGACTTGGAATTTTTCTGCAAAAATTGATAGAAAATATGGTACTCGGTTTCATTCTCATCGGCAGAAGCCAGAATAAAATCATCAAAAGAAAATTCATCTTTTAAAACACTACTAATTACATGATCAAATTCTTCTTTCGTTAAAGCCTGAGAAAGTGCGCTGCAAATCGACGTAATTAACGTCTGTTCTCGCTCTCTTTCCTGCAGTCGGTTCATTAAAACTGCAGTTTGATCTGTCGGCTTTTCCATAAATAATAATTCATGTGGTATTTGGTAACAGGGTAAATTTAAGAAATAGCCCTAACTAAATTGCTATCGATTTTCTAAATAAAACAGGTTGGGATAATAAAATTACGATATATCGTAGTCACAAAGACAATACTTTAGCATTAAATCATTAACTTACAATACTTTAAGTTAAATGGAATATTATTTGGTTATTGTTTGACTGATAAAAATTTAACGGCTTTTTATTTCTTAATCTAGGTTAATCGATGCAGGACTATAACAGGCGTAAATTTGTAAAAGAAAATCAATAACAATTTAATACATATAAAAACCATGGAAAATAAAATTTTAGGCTTACACCATATTACTGCAATTGCAGGTGACGCTAAACGTAATTTCAACTTTTACTCAAACATATTAGGATTAAGATTCATCAAAAAAACGGTGAATTTTGACGATCCTGGAACGTACCATTTTTACTTTGGAGATGAAGTAGGAAGTGCCGGAACTATCTTAACTTTTTTCCCTTGGGGAGAAGGAATCCAACAAGGAAGAAAAGGATCTGGAATGGCAACTGAAATTGGTTATTCTGTTCCAAAAGGAAGTTTGGATTTCTGGCAGAAACGTTTTGAACAGTATAATGTAATTTACAATAAACCGGCTGAAAAATTTGGAGAAAAATATTTGACTTTCTTAGATCCAGACGGATTAAAATTAGAGTTAATCGAATCTAAAACAGACGATAACAGAAAACCTTGGGAAACCGATGAAGTAAAAGCAGATGTGGCTACAAGAGGTTTCCACAACATTACTTTGACTTTAAACAGTATAAAAGCAACAGCTGCAATCTTAACCGAAATATTTGGTTATAAATTGATTGACCAAGATGTAAACCGCTATCGTTATGCAACAGATGCTGTAGAAAATGCTGCCATTGTTGACTTAGTAGAATTGACTGATGAAAAACGCGGTCATGTAGCAAACGGATCTGTTCACCATGTAGCTTTCCGTGTTCAAAATGATGAAATATTAATGCACTTCCGTGAAAAAATCGAAGCTTACGGATTGTCTATTACGCCACAGATTGACAGAAATTATTTCCATTCTCTTTACTTTAGAGAACCGGGAGGAGTTTTATTTGAAATCGCTACAGAAAACCCTGGTTTTACAGTAGATGAAAGTTTAGAAGAATTGGGAAAAAACCTAAAACTTCCTGCACAATACGAAGGTGACAGAGCGGCTATCGAAGCGCATTTGGTGAAAATTAATTAATTTTAAACGTATACCCTGTTCTTAAAAGCTGTCTGTTTTGACAGCTTTTTTGTTTTATGGAATTGTTATCGCAACTTCAAAAAAATTAAACCGAAGAACTGCAACTTCCAATCATCTTGGAGTTTCTTTTGCTTTTATAAAAAAAATTCTTTAATACCGCTCATTATTCCCCAGCGACGCTAATTTATATTATTACTACATCAAAAATTGAATGCAACATGTTAATTTGACAACATTTCCGCAATATCATATAAGAAAACCTATTGCTATAATCTTAATTTTGAGCTCGTTAATGAACATAAAACAGTACAGCCATGGAAAATTTAAACAACTACCAAGAGAAGGATTTTAATAGATGTCCAATTCACAGTGAAATTTATGTAGCAAGCAATAATGATTTCATTTACAGAAAAGCTTATAAAGGAGACTGGGGACACTGGGACGATTTGCCTGAAAGTGCATCTTCTAATCAGACTTCTTATGACTTGATGGAAAATAAAAATATGTAATAAAAGCAATGTTGCTTTTATTACATATTTTTATTTTATCCTGGATTTACAATCCTAATTTTATGCCTTTCTTCCGTACATTAATATTCTTTTAAAAGAATAAATTGCTGGAAGCTTAGGAAATTCTATCGCTATTCTGTGTTTATATATTTTAATAAAAAGCCTTGCCTGTTCGCTTTCCAATCGCTCTATGTAAGGAATTAAAGCAGACCCTGAAATAAAATCATATAGCGTATCATGGTCTTTTGCAATTATGGGATACACTTTTTGCATAATCTGAATATCTTCAAGACCGCCATCAAAAAGCATTTGTGCGTATTCATCAATACTCAGAACCGGTGAATCTCTTTTATATCCTTTGAAATAAGTTTTAAAAGGTTCTTCCTCTATTAACTCTGATAAAATTTTATTAAGCTTATTTTCTGGCTGTACCGGCATTTGTACTGCAAATTGTCCTTTAGAATTAACAATTTCTAATAATTTTGGAAATAATATTTCATGATTATCAGACCATTGCAAAGCTGCGTTACTAAAAATCAAATCCCATTTTTCTACTGACAACAGCATATCTTCTGTTGTTGCTCTTCGAAAATGTAAATTTTCAGTTTCCAAAGATTTTGACTGCTCCTGCATTTCAGCAGAAGAATCGATACCAATAAAATTCGCATCTTTAAATTTATTGGCTAGAATTGCGGTCTGTTCTCCGGTACCGCAACCTAAATCAATAGCTATCATCCCTTTTACTGGCTGAATGAATGCTGCCAAATCATAAAAAGGTTGATAGCGAATGTTTTTAAATTTATTATAAATCTCTGGATTCCATGGCATATTAAAGTATTTTGGTTAAATCAAAATATATAATCCGTACTCAAAAAGTTAGAATCATGATCTCTTACAATCGAATTAAACAGCTTTTTATTGGCATCTGTAGCTTTAGTAGCAACAAGTGAACGAATTGAAAAAGAGCGCAATGCATCTGATATTGACAAAGTTCCTTCTGCGCTGTCCTTTCTTCCGGTAAACGGAAAAACGTCTGGTCCACGTTGTGACTGGCAGTTAATATTTACTCTGCTTACTAAATTCACAAACGGATCGATTAAGCTTGCTACTTCTTTCGGATCTTCACTAAAAATACTTACCTGCATACCGTGTGAAGCATTGATTTGATATTCTATAGGTTCATCAATAGAATCAAAAGGCACAATTGGTATAATTGGACCAAATTGTTCTTCATGATACAATTTCATTTTATCATTTACAGGATAAACAACGGCCGGAAACACGAATGAATTATTAGTATAACCACCATTTTCGTTTATTATTTTGGCTCCATTTGATAATGCATCATCCAAACAACTTTTAAGATAATCTGGTTTATCAAATTCAGGAAGCGGTGTGATTTTCACATCTTTATCCCAAGGAAGTCCCGGTTTTAGAGTCGCCACAGCCTCACTTAATTTTTGTACAAACTCATCTGCTACTTCTTTCTGTACAAAAATCAATTTTAATGCCGTACAACGTTGTCCATTAAAAGATAGTGCACCCAGCAGACACTCATTTACTGCAACACTTAGATCTGCGTGCTTCGTTACGATCGCTGCATTTTTTGCATCAAGACTTAATATTGATCTTAATCTATTTGCTTTTGGATGTAATTTTTTAAGGCCATTTGCTACTTTACTCGACCCAATAAAAGCCAGCACATTTACTTTACCGCTTTCCATTAATGGCGAAATAATTTCTGCACCTCTGCCGTAAAGCGTGTTTACAGTTCCAGGAGGAAATGCTTCTTTAAAGGCATTAAGCAAAGGATAATGTGCCAAGACACCATGTTTAGGCAATTTAAATAAAATGGTATTCCCCATTATTAGTGCGGGAATTAATGTGGTAAAAATTTCATTAAGTGGGTAATTAAAAGGACCCATACTAAGAACAACACCTAATGAAGATCGCCTAATCTGAGCCAAAACTCCTTCTGATTCTTCAAATCTGGAAGACTGTCTGTCTAAATCTTTTAAAGCATCTATTGTAGCGTTGATATATTCTACTGTTCGATCAAATTCTTTAGTTGAGTCGGGAAGGCTTTTTCCAATTTCCCACATCAGCAATTTAATAACGGGTTCGCGCTGCTGAATCATTAGGTATACAAATTTCTGCATACATTTAATTCTGTCTTCAACACTCATTGTTGGCCATATCCCTTGTCCGTCGTTGTAAGCTTCTACTGCTGCATCCAGCGATTCTAATGCTTCTTTAGCAGTAGTATGCGGTATTGTACCTACCAGTTTGCGTTTAAGTCCATCTGCACCTGGAACAAAAATCGGAGAAAATACTTCCGTTACTTCACCATTCCAAGGAACTAATTGACCATTTAGCAGGTATTCCCGCTGATGAATTTCTAAAATCTTATATTCTTGAGGAATAAGATTTTCTTCTATAAACAGACTATCGATAGCTGTTAAGGATGCTTTTAAATTTTCCATATGCAATTATTTAATCTTGTAACTTTCAAAAAAAATTGTTGTCTTATTTTATTTTGCTAATTTTCCACATTAGATTCCAGATATTAAATGATGGCAACATTATTTGTATTAAGGCAATTTTGAGTTTCTTATAAAAATACGAAAACTTCATCTGCTGAATAAATTTGCTTTTCTCTAAAATCGATTGATAAATGATATTGATACATTTGTACCTTTATATAAAATAGTTTCAGTTAAACTTACTCAATCAACACCTTTAAACACCAGACAAAACCACAATTTTATTTTGCTGGCGTATTTTATTCAAGTTACTTATTTTTTAAATGCAAACGACATAAATTCTAAAATTGATAATAAAATAATCAAGAAATAAAATTGAACAATGAAACAGGCAATTGTCAATGCTATTGTGCACACAGGAAATGAAATAATTAATAACGGCGCAGTGATCATTGAAAACGGAATCATTATTTCGGTACAAAAAGAAATTCCAAATGATATTGAAACCATCGATTTACAAGGAAAACATATTGCATCTGGATTTGTAGACATTCAGATAAATGGAGGAGAAAAACACTATTTTAGTCAAAATCCTACCGAAGAAACGATTCAGGATATTTACGATTCTAGCCTTAAATATGGTACAACATATATGCTTCCTTGTTTGATATCTTCTTCAAATGAAACGATTCTTAAAGGAATTGAAGCAATCCGTCATTATCGAGAAAAATATAACAATGGCGTTATCGGAATGCATTTAGAAGGTCCGTTTTTGAATCCGTTAAAACGAGGGGCACACAGCATCGATCAGGTTCGTAAACCTACGAATGCAGAACTTGAAGAGATTATCAGACTCGGGAAAGATGTTATAAAAGTAATCACAATTGCTCCCGAATGTTTTACAGACGAACAGTTGCAGATGTTGTTAGAAAGCGACATCATTATTTCTATCGGACATTCGACTATTACACATAAACAAGCTCAGGTTTATTTTTCGAAAGGCGTAAAACTCGTCACTCATTTATTTAATGCGATGACACAGTTTGGTCATCGTGAACCAGGCTTGGTTGGAGCTGTTTTTGAAAATGAAAATGTATATGCTCCCGTTATTTTAGATGGTGCACATTGTGACTATGCGGCTGCAAAAGTTGCATATAAACTCAAACACGAAAAATTCTTTTTAATAAGCGATGCTACATTTCTAGGCCGAAAAGTCGACAGCTTTCAATGGGATAATTTTGATGCCCATTTAGAAAATGGCTTTTACAGAAACAAAGATGGTAATTTGGCTGGAGCCACTATATCAATGTTAGAAGCGGTTCAAAATGCGTATAATCATTTAGATGTTTCTGTAGATGAAGCTATAAAAATGGCAACTTCAAATGTTGCAAACGCAATTGGTTTAGAAAATAAAATAGGAAAAATAAAATCTGGATTTCCTGCAAGTTTTGTGAAATTTAATGATGATTTGTCTGAAATAGAAACATTTATTTTTTCAAACAAATAAATAATTTGATAATGAAACTTGAGCTTTCAATAGCATAAAAGTCAGTTTTAATACAATAATACTCAAATAATTAATTCTTATTTGAGCTAAATCTTTCTTTTAAAGTTTTATTTTTATATCTTGATTCTATTATAAATTTCAATTACAAACCAAAAAGAATGCTTGAAAACTTTCCTTTTTATTTAGGCCTTTTAATAATTATTTTATTGCTGATAATGCTTGCCAATAAAATAAAAGTAGCTTATCCTGTACTGCTTGTATTGGCAGGACTTGCTATAAGTTTTATTCCTGGCGTACCTGTTATAAACATCGAACCCGAACTTATATTCTTTATTTTCCTGCCTCCATTACTATATGAAGCAGCCTGGACAGTTTCTTGGAAAGAATTATGGCGCTGGCGCCGCATTATTACAAGTTTTGCATTTGTCGTTGTTTTTCTGTCGGCATTATCTGTAGCTTTAGTAGCCAATTATCTTATTCCTGGATTTTCATTAGCATTAGGTTTTGTACTTGGTGGAATCGTTTCTCCTCCAGATGCAGTAAGTGCTGGCGCTATTTTAAAATTTGTAAAAGTACCCAAAACAATTTCGTCAATTTTAGAGGGAGAAAGCTTATTGAATGACGCTTCATCGTTGATTATTTTCAGATTTGCAATGATCGCAGTTGCAACAGAACAATTTTTATTTTATAAAGCCGCGGCGAGTTTCAGCTGGATGATTTTTGGCGGCGTAGGCATTGGCTTATTAATTGGATGGCTTTTTATGAAAGCGCATAAATATCTGCCTACTGATGCTAATGCAGATATCGTTTTGTCACTTCTTACACCCTATATAATCTATCTCGCTGCGGAAGAAATTCACAGCTCTGGTGTATTAGCAGTCGTAAGCGGCGGATTGTTATTATCGAATAACAGACATCGTTTTTTGAACAGCAGATCTCGTCTGCAGGGAATCAATGTTTGGGAAAGTTTTTGTTTTATTTTAAATGGATTGGTTTTCATGCTGATCGGATTAGATTTGCCGCAAATTACAAGAGGGCTTGAAGAAGTAAATATTAGTCTTCCAACAGCAATTGGATATGGTGTTATAATAACAGCAGTTTTAATCGTAGGCCGAATATTATCGTCTTATGGCGCGGTAGTAGTTACATTGATTGCCAGAAATTTTATTACTGTTGCTGACAGCAGAAATCCTGGTTTGAAAACGCCCTTTATTTTGGGCTGGACCGGAATGAGAGGTGTGGTTTCATTGGCCGCAGCTTTATCAATTCCAGTTTATCTCAACAATGGCAACGGTTTCCCACAGCGTAATTTAATCTTATTTATAACCTTTATTGTTATTCTGCTGACTTTACTGATTCAAGGATTGACATTGCCTTATTTCATTAAAAAAATAAAACTGACAGATATTTACGATCCTATTCCTCGAGATGAAGCTGCTAATAACATTAAACAAGAGCTTACTGCTTACACTTTAAATTATTTGAAAACAAATTACAGCGAGCAGGTTAAGAGCAATAATTCGTTACAGCATCTTATTCAGAAATGGGAACATCGCAATAATGGTGTTGATGACGAGTCTATAGGAACAGATCTTAAAGATATTTATCTTGATTTATTAGTACAGCAGAGGCAGTGGCTTATAAATAAAAATAAGGAAGATAAAACTTTAGACGAGTCAATTATAAGACGGCAAATGCATTATTTAGATATCGAAGAAGAAAAACTGCGCTATATCTAAAAATGTTTTATTCTAATAAGAATTATCCATTTCATTCAATAAAATGGATAATTCTTAAATTTGAAAATTTATAAGTATCGGTTAATAATATTTTCGAAAAGTTCTTGTTTACCGCTTTTCAATTCTATTTCCTCGTTTTCTTGAGCAATTGCGTACAGATCTTTAAAGTTTAATTTTCCTTCCTCAAATTCTTTTCCCTTGCCAGTATCAAAAGAACTATAACGCTGTTGTCGCAAACTTTCATAAGGCGAAGAGGTAATAATCTTATCAGCGGTGAGTAATGCTCTTGCAAAAGTATCTGCTCCACCAATATGAGCCAAAAAGATATCTTCAATATCTGTAGAATTTCTTCTAATTTTTGCATCAAAATTTACTCCACCGCCCTGAATCCCGCCAGCTTTAAGAAAAACCAGCATAGCCTCTGTAACTTCATATACATTATTAGGGAATTGACTTGTATCCCAGCCATTATGATAGTCTCCTCGATTTGCATCAATACTGCCGAGCATTCCGGCTTTTGAAGCCACTTCAAGTTCATGAGCAAATGTATGCTGTGCCAGTGTAGCGTGATTTACTTCAATATTTAATTTGAAATCTTTTTCAAGTCCGTATTCACGCAAAAAGCCAATTGTCGTTGCACAGTCAAAATCATATTGATGTTTTAAAGGTTCCATAGGTTTTGGTTCTATTAAAAAATTTCCTTTAAAACCTTGTTCTTTAGCATAATCACGCGCCTGAGCAAGAAATTGTCCTAAGTGGTCCAATTCTCTTTTCATATCTGTATTAAGGAGCGTCATGTAACCTTCTCTTCCTCCCCAAAAAATATAATTTTCTCCGTCTAAAGCAATGGTCGCATCCATCGCTAACTTAACTTGTCCTGCGGCTCTGGCCAATACTTTAAAATCAGGATTTGTTGCAGCGCCATTCATATAACGCGGATTTGAAAAACAATTGGCAGTTCCCCAAAGAACTTTTATGCCAGAAGAATCCATTTTCTCCTTTAAATACGTTGTCATTGTACTCAATCGAAGTTCTGACTGTGTAAAACTTTGACCTTCCTGAACCAAGTCGTAGTCATGAAAGCAAAAATAATCAAAGCCCATTTTACTGATAAATTCAAATGCTGCATCTGCTCTTTTCTTTGCCGCCTGAATAGGTTCTCTGAATTCGTTCCATGCAAATTGGTGTGTTCCTTGTCCAAAAAGATCTGAACCGTTTCCGCCAAAGCTGGGCCAATATGAAATTGCAAATTTAAAATGCTCTCTCATTGTTTTACCAGCAACTACTTGATCTGGATTATAATATCGAAACGCTAAAGGATTATCGGAATCTTTTCCTTCATAATTAATTTTTCCTATTCCTTTGTAATACTCCTTATCTCCCCAAACATCACTCATCTTAATAATTTTTAACCTATTTTTTATTTTTTTTGAGGCCAAAGATATACTTTAACCTAGCATATGAAAAGTTAAAATTTGGTTGAAAATAAAAAATTTGTTGGAATTCGGCATTAAATAAAAAATCAAATATTTGCTTTGATTTATCTGATGAGAAGAAGGGTTTCGATTAAAAATTGAATTTTTATTCCTCTGCCGGCACGAGTTGATCTTCAATAAATTTTCCTGTATTGATATTCCCAATTTCATCCTCCCATTGTGTAACTACATTTTCAATAAGTTCTGGTTCGAATCCTATTACCTTCATAACTTGATTGCCAAATTCTTGTCGTACTTTTTGTCCTGTTTTAAACATGATTTCTTTTATTTAAATATTATTAAAAAATTTATGTGTTATCATTTGAATGAAGTAAAATTAAATTTATTGATCTGTATTATTTTATATCATTATCTGCTCAATTTATATGATTTAGCAGTATTGAAATCAGCTGGTTAAACTTTCAATTTTGCAAAATACTGCGATCATTATATAAATACATACTCCTGAAAATTCCATAACTTTAAACATTATACACTTATACAATAAAGTTATTATGAGCGACATTGCCAGACGTTTTCCCGAGAATCCATTGCTGATGCCAAAAGATCTAAAAGCCAGCAGTACAGAACTTCAAATTATAAGCCTTTTAAATCCTGGTGTTTTTGTTTTTGAAAATAAGACTTGGCTGTTGGTCAGAGTAGCAGAATCGATAGCTCAAAAAGAAGGTGTTATTTTTTTTCCTGTCATTAATGCATTGGGTAAAGTAGAAATTATTGAAATTCCCTTGAATGACCCAGATCTTGTGGCGAATGACCCGCGAGTAATTAAATATAAAGGGTTGGACTACCTGACCACACTTTCGCATCTTAGATTGCTTTGCAGTGATGACGGCAGAAAATTCTATGAGCCAGAGCATGATGCATTATTAATGGGTTCTGGGATTTTAGAACAATTTGGTATAGAAGACTGCAGGGTCAGTAAATTAGAAGACACTTATTACCTTACTTATACGGCAGTTTCTGAAAACGGTGTTGGTGTTGGACTTAGAACTACTAAAAACTGGAAAAGCTTTGAAAATAAAGGAATGATTTTCCCACCTCATAATAAAGACTGTGCTATTTTTGAAGAATTGGTAAACGGAAAATTCTATGCCTTGCATCGTCCTTCCAGCCCAGAAATTGGAGGGAATTTTATTTGGCTTTCTGAATCACCAGATGGCATTCATTGGGGAAATCACAAATGTATTATAAAAACACGACAAGGACTTTGGGACAGCGCGAGAGTTGGTGCTGGAGCTGCGCCAATTAAAACAGATAAAGGTTGGCTCGAAATTTATCACGGAGCAAATGCTGAACATCAATATTGTCTTGGCGCCTTTTTGATGGATCTCGAAGATCCATCTAAAGTTCTTGCCCGCACATTAGAACCTATTATGCTTCCGCAGGAAAATTATGAATTGAGCGGTTTCTTTGGTTATGTCGTTTTCACAAATGGACACGTTGTAAATGGTGATAAATTGACTATTTACTATGGAGCTGCTGATGAATTTGTCTGCGGGGCCGATTTTTCTATAAATGAAATACTTTCTTATTTAGAAGTTTAAATACAATTATTAGCTAGCAGGAATATAAATATTAAAAGTTGCGCCCTTCATGGGTTCGCCCGTTGCGTTGATATGACCATTATGATTTTCAACTATTTTTTTGACAATCGCAAGACCAATCCCTGTTCCATCATACATGTCTTTACTATGTAATTTTTGAAAGACGCCAAATATTTTTTCACTGTGCTGCGGTTCAAATCCGATTCCATTATCGCCAAAACTGATGTGGCAATAGTCAACATTTGGGGCTAATTTTTCTTTTTCTAAATTGGCTCCACTTACGAGCTGACTTTTAATATTTATTTCAAGCGGTACTTCTGTTCTCGAAAATTTTATGGCATTATGTATTAAATTTTCCATTAATTGAACAAACTGAAAAGGAATTATAGTAAGTACTCCATGAAAATCAGTTGTAATTGTTGCATTCTTCTCTAACAAATTTTCGTGCAAGGCTATTTTTACATCAGAAATAACAGTATTTAAATCAACCTTTTCGAATCTGCGATCAACAATAGTAGTACGAGAGAAAGTTAAAAGACTGTTTATAAGCTCTCGCATTCGGTTTGTCGAATAGAGAATTCTGTTAAACTTATGTTTACCGTCTTCAGATAAATTTGGGTATTCATTGGAAAGAAGAAGATTGACAAAGGTCTGGATTTTTCGTAAAGGTTCCTGAAGATCATGACTTGATATATAAGTAAAAGCATCCAATTCCATATTTTTCTTTCTGAGTTCTTCTGCGTGCTTTTCAATTGCTGCATATTGTGAAGCAAGTTCTGAATTCGATTTTAAAATTATTTCATTAAGGGCTTTTGTCTCTTCTTCCTTAATTTGTAATTCTCTATTTTTCTTAAACAATTCAGTAAAAACCATCACCTTTGCCTGCAATATTTCTGGAGACAAAGGTTTAATCATATAATCAACAGCACCAGATTGATATCCCTTGAAAATGTATTCAGTAGTATTCATATTTGCCGTCAAAAAAATGATAGGAACATGTTTTAGTTTATCACTTTGGCGAATGAGTTCGGCTGTTTCAAAACCATCCATCAATGGCATTTGAACATCCATAAGTATAATAGCAAAATCCTGATTTTTCAATAATATCCGCAATGCATCTTTTCCAGATGTTGCTTCAACAAATTGATAACCGCGATCTGCCAGGATGACTTGCAAAGAAAGTAGGTTTTCTTTTTTGTCATCGACTATTAAGATTTTAATTGCATTCTCTACCATTATACTTTTGAATATAATTATTATTTAAGCCATACACGCATAAGAGAGGAAAGCTGTTCAACATTCACTGGTTTTGTCATATAATCTGAGGCACCTGATTCTATGCAGCGTTGTCTATCACCTTTCATTGCTTTTGCTGTTACTGCTATGATTGTTAAATCTTTGTGTTTGGCATCTTTTCTAATGCGTTTCATGGTTTCATATCCGTCCATTTCTGGCATCATGATATCCATTAAAACGATATCAATTGCAGGATCTTCATTAAGAAGATCAATTGCTTCCTGACCGCTTTCGGCACTTATAACATCCAATCCGTAACGCTCAAGAGCAGTTGTCAATGCAAATAAATTACGAACGTCATCATCAACCAGCAATACTTTCTTGCCGACTAATACATCTTCTTTCAAATAAAAAGATTCAATTGTTTCTCTCATTGCAACTGGCAGTTCTTTATGTACACGGTGCATAAATAAAGCTGTTTGATCAATAAGTTCATCCATAGAATTTGCGCTTTTTGTAATAATACTGTGAGCAAATCGATTCAATTTTACCTTTTGTTTCTTATCAACATCTCCTGCGGAATGTATAATAATTGCCGTTTCTTGTCCTGCAATATTATTTTCAAGATCGGTAATAAGATCAAGTCCATCTGCATCTGGCAATACTAAATCTAAGATAATACAATCAAATGATTTTTCTCTTATAAGTGCAACTGCTTCAGCAGCCGTTTTTGCACTGAAAACAGTTATGTCTTCGCCGTTCACTGCTTGCAAAATTCTGTCTAATTCCTGCTGATTGTCGTCTACAATTAGTAAGTTTTTAGCTTTTTTATTTTTGAAATCGTGAATATCGTTAAAAAGATAAGCCAGGGAATCATTTTTTACGGGTTTAAGAAAGAAGTTTCTCGCGCCTCGTTTAAGCCCTTTATTTCTTTCATCTTCTCCAGAAATGATGTAAACCGGAATATGACGCAGGTTAAAATCGGTTTTAAGCCTGTCCAGGATTTTCCATCCGCTCGTATCCGGCATATTAAGATCCATTGTAATAGCATGAGGATGAAACTGGTTTATAAAATCAATAACATCATTTCCTTTTGTAGTTACAATTGCCTTAATTCCATTAATATGCGCCTGCTCAAGCATAATTTTAGCAAAAGTTAAATTATCTTCTGCAATCAATAATACTTTATCGCCTGGTTTAATATCTGTTCTGTCATCACCTACCTCATCAACAAAGAATAAATCAATATCAGATCGATTAAATTTTTCCGATGGCAGTGATTTGATTCGGCCTTTTACATCTGGTTCCTCTGTAAATTCAATATCTTCTATTTCAGAAATGTCAACATATTGCAAAGGAAGGAAAAGTGTAAATTTACTTCCAATGTTGGTCTCGCTTTCCAGTTCAATACTTCCTCCTAATAAATCAGAAAGCCCACGGCTGATTGATAATCCCAATCCCGTTCCTCCATATTTTCGGCTTGTTGAACCTTCGGCTTGCTGGAAAGCTTCAAAAATGATGTTTTGTTTTTCTTTAGAAATACCAATTCCTGTATCTGAAATTTCAAAAGCGACTACTGCTTCTGCATTTTCTAAGCTTGCATTAGTCGTTTTCCAGTTGTTGCTTGCTCGGTATATTTTTAGCTGAACTTCACCTTTTTCAGTGAATTTAAATGAATTAGATAAAAGATTTTTTAAGATTTGATTTAATCGCTGTGAATCGGTTTCCATCAATTCAGGAAGTTCATCATCCATACTGATTTTAAAACGAAGGTGTTTCGCTTCTGCAATAGGATTAAAAGTAGATTCAACAAATCGGCTGATTTCGGCAAAACTAATCGGATTGTAATCGACAGAAATATATCCGGATTCGATTTTTGATAAATCTAAAATGTCATTAATCAGCTGAATAAGGTCATCTCCGCATGAATTAATCGTTTTGGCAAATTGAATCTGTTTTTCAGAAAGATTTCCATCTCTGTTGGCGATTAATTCGTTGGCCAAGATCTGTAAACTGTTCAGCGGTGTTCTTAGCTCGTGCGACATATTCGCCAAGAACTCCGATTTATATTTTGATGTTAAAGTCAGCTGATCTGCTTTTTCTTCCAAAGCTTTTCTTGCAACCTCAACCTCTTGATTTTTCAACTCCACTTCTTCTTTCTGATTTGCCAATAAGAAAGCTTTTTCTTCTAATTCTTCGTTGGTATTTTTCAATACTTCCTGCTGACTTTTCAACTCGCCTGCCAGCGATTGTGACTGTACCAAAAGTTCTTCCGTTCTTGAATTCGACTCAATTGTGTTCAATACAATTCCGATACTTTCTGTCAATCCTTCCAAGAAATCTAAGTGTGTCTGGCTAAAGGTATCAAGCGATGCCAATTCAATAACTGCTTTAAGCTGTCCTTCAAACAATACAGGCAAAATAATTACGTCCTGCGGTTTTGCATCTCCCAAACCAGAATTAATTCTGATATAATCTTTAGGAACATTGCTCAAAATAATTCTTTCTTTTTCTATCGCAACCTGACCAATAAGTCCTTCTCCCATTGCATATTGCGTAGGCGAATTTTTTCTTTTGATATAGGCGTAAGAAGCAATTAAATTTAATTTAGAATCCTCAAAGTTTTCATCTTCCTGTAAAATATAGAACAGTCCATGCTGTGCGGTTACAACCGTTGCAAGCTCAGAAAGGATTTTTTTGGTAACCGAATTCAACTCTTTTTGCCCTTGAAGCATTTGAGTAAATTTCGCCAAATTCGATTTCAGCCAGTCTTGTTCCTGATTTCTTAAAGTCGTCGCTTTAAGATTCGAAATCATCTGGTTAATAGTATCTTTTAAGGCTTCTACCTCACCTTTTGCTTCAACACCAATTGTTCGCGTTAAATCTCCTTGTGTTACCGCAGATGCCACCTCAGAAATCGCACGCACCTGAGTCGTCAAATTCGCCGCAAGCTGGTTTACGTTTTCTGTTAAGTTTTTCCACGTTCCCGAAGCTCCCGGTACATTTGCCTGGCCTCCTAGTTTTCCTTCGGCTCCAACCTCACGGGCAACCGTAGTTACCTGATCGGAGAACGTTGCCAAAGTATCAATCATTTCGTTGATGGTATCTGTAAGTTGTGCAACCTCACCTTTAGCATCAATAGATAATTTTTGTTTTAGATTTCCTTTTGCTACGGATGTTACAACTTTTGCAATTCCACGTACTTGGGACGTTAAGTTCGATGCCATCAAGTTAACAGAGTCTGTTAAATCTTTCCAGGTTCCGGCAACCCCTTTTACTTCAGATTGTCCTCCCAGTTTTCCTTCGGTACCAACCTCACGCGCCACACGAGTTACCTCTGATGCAAACGAGTTCAGCTGTTCCACCATCGTATTGAAAGTGTTTTTCAAATCTAAAATCTCTCCTTTTACGTCTACCGTAATAGGTTTCGAAAGGTCGCCATTGGCTACGGCTTTTGTTACCTCAGCAATATTACGTACCTGATCCGTTAAGTTCGATGCCATCTGGTTCACCGAATCTGTTAAATCCTTCCAGGTTCCTGCAACTCCGGGCACGAATGCCTGTCCGCCCAGTTTTCCGTCAGTACCTACCTCACGCGCCACACGAGTTACCTCTGATGCGAAGGCACGAAGCTGATCCACCATCGTATTTACCGTTTCTTTCAACTGAAGGATTTCTCCACGAACGTCGGCCGTAATTTTTTTCGACATATCTCCGTTTGCTACGGCAATCGTTACCTCGGCAATATTACGTACCTGTGTGGTTAAGTTACCCGCCATCTGATTAACAGAATCCGTTAAATCTTTCCATGTTCCCGCGACTCCCGGTACATTCGCCTGACCTCCCAGTTTTCCTTCGGTACCAACCTCACGCGCCACACGAGTTACCTCTGATGCAAACTCACGAAGCTGATCTACCATCGTATTTAAGGTTTCTTTTAACTGAAGAATCTCTCCACGAACGTCAACCGTAATTTTTCGAGACATATCTCCGTTTGCTACGGCAATCGCCACATCGGCAATATTACGTACCTGAGCAGTTAAGTTACCCGCCATCTGGTTAACAGAATCGGTTAAATCTTTCCAGGTTCCCGCAACTCCCGGCACATTCGCCTGACCTCCCAGTTTTCCTTCTGTACCAACCTCACGTGAAACCCTCGTTACCTCCGAAGCAAAGCCTCGAAGCTGATCCACCATGGTATTAATTGTATTTTTAAGCTCAAGGATTTCTCCTTTTACGTCTACTGTAATTTGTAATGATAAATCGCCTTTTGCAACTGCAGTTGTTACCTCGGCAATGTTACGTACCTGACCTGTAAGATTCGATGCCATCTGGTTTACCGAATCTGTTAAATCTTTCCACGTTCCTCCAACACCTTCTACCTGAGCCTGACCTCCCAGTTTTCCTTCGGTACCCACCTCACGTGCCACACGAGTTACCTCTGATGCAAATGAGTTCAGCTGGCCCACCATCGTATTAATGGTGTTTTTAAGCTCAAGAATCTCTCCTTTTGTATCTACGGTAATCTGACGTGACAAATCACCTTTTGCTACCGCTGTCGTTACCTCAGCAATGTTACGCACCTGACCGGTTAAGTTGGATGCCATCTGGTTAACAGAATCTGTTAAATCTTTCCAGGTTCCTCCAACTCCTTTTACTTTTGCCTGACCTCCCAGTTTTCCTTCCGTACCAACCTCAAGTGCCACACGCGTTACCTCAGATGAGAACGAGTTCAGCTGATCCACCATCGTGTTAATGGTTTTCTTCAACTCCAGAATTTCTCCTTCGGCTACAGCTGTAATTTTTTTAGATAAATCGCCATTTGCTACCGCTGTTGTTACCTCGGCAATATTACGTACCTGACCCGTTAAGTTCGAGGCCATTTGGTTCACGGAATCGGTTAAATCTTTCCAGGTTCCCCCAACTCCTTTTACTTTTGCCTGACCTCCCAGTTTTCCTTCTGAACCTACCTCACGTGCCACACGGGTTACCTCGGCACCAAAGGAGTTCAGCTGATCCACCATGGTATTGATTGTATTTTTAAGTTCCAAGATTTCTCCCGCAACGTTTACCGTAATTTTTTTAGATAAATCGCCTTTTGCTACCGCGGTTGTCACCTCGGCAATATTACGTACCTGACCTGTTAAGTTCGATGCCATTTGATTAACGGAATCGGTCAAATCTTTCCAAACTCCACCAACACCTCGAACTTTTGCCTGACCTCCCAGTTTTCCTTCAGAACCCACCTCTCTTGCCACACGCGTTACCTCAGAAGAAAAGGAATTCAGCTGATCCACCATGGTGTTAATCGTATCTTTCAGCTCCAGAATTTCTCCTTTTACGTCAACCGTAATTTTTTTAGACAAATCTCCTTTTGCTACCGCTGTGGTTACATCGGCAATATTACGAACCTGACCTGTTAGGTTTGACGCCATCTGGTTTACAGAATCTGTTAAATCTTTCCAAGTTCCACCAACTCCCTTTACCTGTGCCTGTCCTCCCAGTTTTCCTTCGGTTCCTACCTCTCTTGCCACACGCGTTACCTCTGATGAAAACGAGTTCAGCTGATCCACCATCGTATTGATGGTATTTTTAAGTTCCAGGATTTCTCCTTTTACGTCTACTGTAATCTTTTTAGATAAATCCCCTTTTGCTACCGCCGTTGTTACGTCGGCAATATTACGTACCTGACCCGTTAAGTTCGATGCCATTTTATTTACAGAGTCGGTCAAATCTTTCCAAACTCCACCAACACCTCGCACTTTTGCCTGACCTCCCAGTTTTCCTTCGGTACCCACCTCACGCGCCACACGGGTCACCTCCATCGAGAATAAATTCAGCTGTTTTACCATTCCATTTACCTCTTTGGCAATTCTGAGGAATTCTCCCTGAAGCGGGTTTCCTTCAATAGAAAGTGGCATTTCCTGAGATAAATTTCCTTTTGCTACCGATGTGATTACGTGCGCAATTTCAATAGTCGGATGCACCAGATCTGAGATTAAGGTATTAACAGAATCAACACATGAACTCCAAGATCCTCTTGCACCATCTAAAGCTACTCTGTTAGTCAGTTTTCCTTGTTTACCAATACTTTTTCCTACCTTCTGAAACTCGAAAACCATTCTTTCGTTCAGATCAATAATTTCATTTAATGTATCACAGATCGATCTTTTAATTCCATTCTGATCCGTTGGAAAACGCTGTGTGAAATTTCCATTTTTAACCTTAAGCAAAATCTTTAAAAATTCTGCATCATTCAAAATAGATTCCTCAGATTCGATTTTCTTTTGTTTGGATTTTGCTGGTTTTTCTCCTGCCACTATTGGAAGTGCCACAATAGTTTCAGTATTTACCTTATTATTTTCTTTTATTTTTTTCATATCTCAATTCTTTATAGAATGATTAAAAATCTGATACATTATTTTATTTTCTTAGTACTAAAAGGTCTGTTTATAAACTTTCATCCAGTAATATCTTTCGCAAATGAAACTGAACAAAAGCATCCATTGAATCCGATCTTTTAGTATTTTCAGTATAATTTAAGGGCTTTATAATATAGCCTGAAATCCCAAGCTTTTCTGCTTGAGACCTGTCATTTCCTTCTGAAGAAGTAGTCATTATAAACACTTTTAAATCTTTTAGATTTTTATCTTCCCTAATCACTTTCAAAAATTCTATTCCGTTCATTCTTGGCATATTAATATCCAAGAGAATAACATCCGGAACCAAACCTGCATTTGGATCTCGTAAAATTTTCAAAGCTTCGATTCCGTTATATGCCGTATGAAGAACGTATTCACTTTCTAACTTTTTTAAAGACCGCTCCACACTTATAATATCAAGCCCGTCATCTTCTACCAGTAATATTGTTGGTTTTTTCATAACTTATTATTTCTCCAAGTAAAAATAAATTCAGCTCCCTTTCCTAATTCAGATTTAACGATGATTCTTTCATCTTGATCATCAATTATTTTCTTTACAATTGCCAGTCCAACTCCGGTACTTTCCTGTTCATCCTGTTCCCTCAATGTCTGAAAAATTTCGAATATTTTTCGATGATATTCAGGTGCAATTCCAATTCCATTATCCTTTACAGAAAATTCATAAATAGGTAAAAAATATTTACAGCTTATGTGAATATGGCCTTCCTCCTGCGGAATGTATTTTACTGCATTACTAATTAAATTAGCAAAAACTTGTTCGAGTTTTATTCGTTCTGTAAACAAATCAGGAAGATCATCTATTTCTAATTTAAAATTTCTAGGAACAATCGAATCTGCAATTTCATGAACCAGTGCATTTGTATTGATATGTTCGGCTGGAGTTTTAAGATTAAGTCTAGCATAATCGAGCAAACCGTTTATCAAAGCTTCCATACGTCTGGTTTTCTGCGGAATAATATTAAGATATTTTTTAAGCTCAGGCGAAAGTTCATCTGAATGATCTTCTTCTATCCAGCTTACTACATTATGAATACCGCGTATTGGTGCCTTAAGATCATGCGAAACAACATAGGCAAATTTATTAAGTTCTGCATTTCTATTTTTCAGCTCATGAATATTTTTATCTAATTTAAGAGACATGCTGTTGAGTGAAATTTCTAAAGCAGTCAATTCATCGTTTCGTGTATCTTTAACTATAGTAAATTTACCTTTTGAGATATTTTCTGCCAAATGAATCATCGAACTAATTCTTTTAGTCGTAAGAAAAACAATAAATACAGTGCTTCCTACTCCGATGATAATCGTTAGTGTCAAGAAAATTAAAGAAAATGTACGAGCGTATTTGATTGAGGTCAGAAGCATATCTGTATGATGTTTTCTCATCTTATACTCAATTCTATCAAATCGAGAAAACTTGCCGGCTATCTCATCATTTATTTTCTTCCCTACATGTTTTTTAAGTGTATTTTCAAAAAGATTTCGATAAGAATCAGGTCCTTTTTTTCGCATTTCTATTAGCTGTGCCGAATATTTCAGCCAGTCGTTATGACGCAGGTTAATAGAATCTAAAATAATACGCTGTTTGTTATGAGTTCCAATTCGTAACTGTTGTTCTTTTATTAATAAAGGCACAATTTTAAGCCCTTTAAAATAAGAGTCTAAAAAAGTCTGATCGTCTGTAAGAAGATAACCGCGAAAAGCACTCTGCATCTCTATTATTGCTTTATGAGTTTTATTTGAAGTCCGAATAATTTCTTCAGATCTGGCAAGAAACTGAGAGTTGCGCTGTACCTTTTTAGACAACATATAATTTGTATACGAGTCCGCCACAGACAATAAAATTATTACAGTAAACGCTAAAAGAATTTGAGTAGATAATTTCATCGGCAACAATTAACATACGCCTGAATATCAGACACTTTATTTCTTAATAAAAATAAGAAAAAAAAAACAAAAAGTTCATTGAATAATTTTAATAAGATAACGTATTGCGAAAGATTACCAATACTAAAGATTATGCGCTGTAAGTATATCTGCTCAATATTTCTTTTAAGTCGTTAAAGTTATTTGGCTTTGAAATAAAATCATCTGCTCCATGCTCTTTTGCCTCTTGAATAATATCATCTAACTGTGAGGTCGAAAAGATAATAATAGGAATTTGTTTAAGTCTGTCTTCCTTTTTTATTTCTGTCATAAATTCCAGTCCTGACATAATTGGCATATTTAAATCAAGAAAAATAACATCGGGCATAATTTCGTTTTGCATCAATTTGCGCAATGCTTCAACAGGACTGTAAATTGCTGTATATGCCGCAGAAGAAACAGCATTTAATGCTTCCATGAACAAATCGCAATCGTCACAATCATCATCAATTTGAAGTATATTTTTATAAGTCATCACGCTTATTTTTTTTAATTTTAAAAATAAATTTTCAGCTAAATCATTTCAAGAAACGTTAATTTCATTATTTGAAAATCGTTTAGCTATTTAAAATTGCATTTGCCTAAATTGCATTATTACAAACAAATAGCATCTTACTTACTCAAATGTAGTAATTTAAACCTCAACAAAATACTCAAGTATTAGAAATAAGCACTCTAATTTCATGATTTTTAAAGTAAAACTTACAAAAATCGTTAAATTAATTTCTAACATTAAATTTCATCCTACAACTATCAATCTCTTTTTGGAAGGTAAATCCAAAAAGTTGTTCCTTCGTCGGGCTTACTTGTAAAATTTATAACACCGCCGTGATTTTCTATAATTCGCTTGCATAACGCAAGTCCGATTCCGTTACCGCCAAACTGATCCCTCTGATGCAGTCGCTGAAACATATCGAAAATACGTCCTGAATATTCATTGTCCATTCCGATACCATTATCAGAAACCGATATAACATAAAAATTACCTACTGGACTTAATTTATCTGTCTTGAAATTATCAGACAAAGCAGAAGAAATAATTATTGATGGCTGTGATGTATTGAATTTTAGCGCATTATTAATCAGGTTATAAAATAACTGACGGAGCTGCGAACTAACACCAGAAACACGCGGTAATGCTTCTACTGTGATCAAGGCATTCTTTTCTTCAATAACAAGACTAAGATCACTAATCGTCTCTGTAATAATATGATTTAAATCTAGTTCCTGCAGATTTTGCAGTTTATTATCTATTCTGGAATAATTAAGTACATCAGAAATAAGAGTAGATAATCTGCCTGCTGCAAGGGTGATTTTATCAAAATAATACTGTTTCCTTTGCTCCTCGGTCAAAAACTCTGCGGCACGCGAAAGCATAATCAGAATTTTGCGAAGCGGTTCCTGCAAATCATGACTGGCAATAAAAGCAAATTGCTCTAACTCTTTATTTTTAAATAATAACTTAGAATTCGCATTTTCTAATTCTTGCTGAATCATCTTTAGCTCAGAATTATCCTTAAGAGTTTCGACAACTGTTTTTTGGGCATTAATGTCTACAAAATAAACAAGCCAGCTGTTAAAAGAACCATCTTCAGCCTTATTTGGAATTATCGATATTAAATGCCAAACATACTCTGAATCTTTTTTAATTCTTGTTTCTCCAAAAAAATCTGATCTGTCTTTTTTGGCTTTACTCCACCCTTCACTTATTTCATCTAAATCATCGGGATGAATAAAAGTGGCTAAAGTCTTTTTATCAAAAACAGTAAAAGGCTGCTGTACATAATCTTTTAGCGAATCATTAGCGATAAGCACATGGTTTCTTTCATTTACAACAGAAATTAAAACAGGAAGCGTATTCGCCAATTGCCTGTATCTGTTTTCACTTTCTCCCAGTTTTTCAGAAAGTGCTATTAATTCGATATTTTTCTTTCTGATCTCATCATACGGCGACAATGGCGGTTCATACTTAAAATAATCTACTAAACTTTTTATTTTTATATCTGAAAGAAGTCCTGGTGCTGCTACTTGCTGACTTAGTGTAGTTACAGATTGATTGTCTGAATAAGAATATTCGATATTTCCTGATATTTTTGCTGCATACTGATAGGCTTCAGGATTGCATTTTTTTAAATCTACAGCATCTGTAAGTACTGCCAGTATTTCTTTATGGCTTGGTCTTAGAATATTAATCCCAATTCTCAAAACTGAGTTTTTTCCTTTAGCAATAGAACATCTCGCAACTTCTGAAACAGCTGTAGAGAATCTAGTTTGTGCTGACGATGGCATACCGCACATTTCTGCAATTTTCATTGCTCGCTTGTGTGCCAGTATTAAGTCCATTTCGTTATCAAGATTAATTTTTACAATCTCTTTCATAGCACTTAAATTATTTTACCCACCAGAACTGTTGCATCATCAGTGCCTCTTATATTATCTTTATATAACGAAGAAGCAATTATTCCAGGATTCTGTTTTATTATAGAAGTCAGATCATTTAAATTCCACCTTGTACGTAAACCGTCACTGTGCATTACTATAACCTGATGTTTTTGGTAAGGCACAATCGCGCTGTTTAAGGTACGCGGAATATTATGACCAATTATACCATTGTATGGAGTGTATGTTTTGTTTTCCATACCGCTGTAAATACGTGTATTAATATTTCCTATACCACAAATATTCCAATTTTCAGATTGATAGTCAACGCATGCAATTGTAGCGACCAATCCTCTGCTTTTTTTGACTTTTTCATGTATATCACGAAGAATTGCTTCAGGCTCACTTTCACCACACTGCTTAAAAGCTTTTATCGCTTGCTGAACCGCTTCATGTGCATTTGCTCCATGACCTAATCCGTCTCCAACTAATATTTGAAAACCTTTTTTTGAATGTTTGATATGATATCCATCACCACATACTCTTTCTCCAGGATAATTTACTCTTACAGCAGAAAAATTAAGTCCGCTAGCAATTGGTGATACAGTAAAATCAGTTTTTTCGCAAATTTTTACATATTGTATTGTTCCCCAATTTCGCAGGGAGTAAATCTGAAAATCATTGCTCAATCTTTTAATAGCGCCTAAACCTTGTCCTAAAGTATTAGAAGAAGAATAGCCGTCATGCATTATTTTATTGACATTTTCAATTCCTTTACCACTATCCAAACAATATATTTCAATCTCATTATGTCCCTCTTCTAAGTGAGCTCTGTAGAGCAATTCACCACCACCAGCATATTTAATAAGATTTGAAGTTAATTCGGCAACAATAATATCTGTTTCAGCAGCTCTATGTGGGCTAAAACCTAATTGAAGTGCCAAATTATGTATTTCTCTTTTTATAAAAGCAATAAGGCTTCTATCTTCAATTTTATAACTGGAAAAAGTATTATCCATTTTTCCATTTTGTTATGGTCACAGTAGTACCGTTTCCTAGTTCTGTTTTTATATCAAATTCATTTACAAGCCTTTTTGTTCCTGGTAAGCCAAGACCCAGGCTTTTTCCTGTGCTATATCCGTCTTTCATCGCTAAATCAATATCTGGAATACCAGGACCATTATCTATAAAAGTAACACGCACGCCATTATCACGGCCGTTACTTACAGCTTCAATAATAACTTTGCCGCCTCCCCCATATTTCAAAAGGTTGCGGACAAGTTCACTTGTCGCAGTAATTAATTTGGTTTGATTTAAGATACTCATGCCAATTTTTACGCCATAGTCCCGCACGCGGTTGCGCAATGGCACCACATCCTGTTCTTTTAGGATAGGAATTTCTTCTTTATTCGTTGTCGTCGTCATCTACCTGCTCTTCGTTATCGCCATTGTACATTTTCGCGCGAAGCAGATCCATCCCTTTTTCAACATTTAAGGCACTAATAACACCTTTCAAAGACAGTCCAAGTTCTACAAGAGTAATAGCAACTGCAGGCTGCATTCCTACTACCACTGTTTGTGCATCCATAATTTTAGACATTACAGCAATATTTCCTAAAATTCGTCCCATAAAGGAGTCAATTATAGAAACTGCTGAAATATCAATTAACACACCTTTAGAACTGTATTTGTTTATTGTGTTTATTAAGTCAGATTCGAGATTTTCTGCTAATTGATCGTACAAGTCAACCTGTATTGTAACCAATAAAAAATCTCCCATCTTGAGTATAGGAATTCTTTCCATATTGTTTAAACTCTTATTCGATTATTTTCTCTTCACCACCGTCAGCTGCAACATTTCGAAGGCTGTTTGAAGAGCACTTGCCAGTGATGCTTTTGTAATAATCCCTGTAAGATCTATTCCTAAGTGTACTACTGTTTGAGCAATTTCTGGGCGAATACCGCTGATAATACATTCCGCACCCATCAATCTTGTTGCGCTTACAGTTTTAATTAAATGCTGTGCTACTAATGAATCTACTGCAGGAACACCTGAAATATCCAAGATCGCAATAGAACTTCCTGTATCAACAATTTGCTGCAAAAGGTTTTCCATTACTACCTGAGTTCTTGAACTGTCTAAAGTTCCAATAATTGGCAATGCTACAACTCCATCCCAAACTCTGATTACCGGAGTTGAAATTTCGCTGATTTCATCTATTTGTCTTGAAATCACATCTTCACGGCCTTTCATATAAGCTTCAAAAGTCATGATGGTCATGTTGTCTAAAACTGAGCCTAATTGTAAATTAGCGTTGTATAATTCTACTGGATCTTTTTCTATATCGGATAGGATTTTTGAAGCCGCTTCTTTAAAAGAAATAAGATATTGTGCATTTTCTCTAGGTGAAAAACCGCGCTTTGCTCTTGAGCTAGAAATTCCGATAAGCAAATCGTGAACTTTTTCAAACTCTTCTGAATTTTGATTGTCCTTGGATTGGTGCAATGCATCTAGTAAGAGTGATGCAAATTCTTTTGATTCTTCTTCTTCTGTTGCCCCATCAGTCGATCCGTTTTCTAAAAGAAGCTGAGACCATATTGTAAGTAATTTGTTTTCATGCTCTTTTAAAGCACCTAAGACATTTTTTTGCATTTGCTGTATGTTTGGTTTTTGTATAACAAATATATACAAATAACTTTATTAAAATTCAAAAAAAATTAAGCAAAACTTTACAAAAATAATACTATTTATCTTATAATATTGATAAAAAACTAAGTTTAATCTTATAAAAGAGAAAAAAAACTATTTTAAAAAACTATAATATTAAGGAGAAGAATGTTACTTAAAAATTCAAAATTAATGCAATTACTTATAAAATTTGCGTCCCAAATGTATCTTTTCAGTTAGACTGTTTATTTATATAATTACTTGATTATTTTACATAATTAACATGTTTTACAACTGTTTTACGATTAATTGAAAAATCTATTTTCTAATCCAGAAAAATGGTCACCCATAATTATTATAAGATTAAAATCATTATTCAAATAATGGTAATTCTACAATCTTCAATCTTAATAATATAATAACGAGGTAGTTATATAAAGTAAATTTGGTTTACTGGATAATTAAAAGTAAATAAAATCTTAATTAATATTAATAAGGAGATAAAATTTTAAAGTAATATCCAACAATAACTTTGAGTTTAAACCAATAACATTTTACTAATGGAAAATTTTCAAGATGAAAAACAGCGAGATTTGTCTATAAACAAATCAGATGGAACTAATAAATTCATGACGACCGACCAAGGCGTTAAGATTAATGATGATAACAATTCGCTAAAAGCTGGCGAAAGAGGTCCTTCTCTGCTAGAGGATTTTATCTTAAGAGAAAAAATTACCCATTTTGACCACGAAAGAATTCCAGAAAGAATTGTACATGCCCGCGGATCTGGTGCACATGGTTTTTTTGAAGTAACAAACCCAATTCCTGAATTGACAAAAGCAGGATTTTTGCAGGAAGCAGGATTAAAAACTCCTGTTTTTACACGATTTTCGACAGTAGCCGGGTCAAGAGGATCAACTGATTTAGCAAGAGACGTGAGAGGATTTTCAGTAAAATTCTACACACAGGAAGGTATTTATGATTTAGTAGGAAACAACATTCCCGTATTTTTTATTCAGGACGCTGCAAAATTTCCAGACCTTATTCATGCCGTAAAACCAGAACCACACAACGAAATCCCACAAGCAGCATCTGCGCATGATACTTTTTGGGATTTTATTTCTTTAATGCCAGAATCAATGCACATGATTATGTGGGTGATGTCTGACCGTGCAATTCCAAGAAGTTACAGAATGATGGAAGGTTTTGGAGTTCACACTTTTAGATTGATTAATGAAGCAAATGAATCATCTTTCGTAAAATTTCACTGGAAACCAAAATTAGGAACTCACGCAGTCGCTTGGGATGAAGCTCAAAAAATTTCTGGAAAAAATCCTGATTTTCATAGAGAAGATTTATGGGAAGCTATTGAAATGGGAAATTTCCCTGAATGGGAATTAGGCGTACAAGTAATTCCAGCAGAAGATGAAAACAAATACGAATTTGATTTGCTTGATCCAACCAAATTAGTTCCAGAAGAATTAGTTCCGGTAACGATTGTTGGCCGAATGGTATTAAACAGAAATCCTGATAATTTCTTTGCAGAAACAGAACAGATTGCTTTTCACCCAGGACATGTAGTTCCGGGAATTGATTTTTCAAATGACCCGCTTCTTCAAGGAAGATTGTTTTCTTATACCGATACACAATTGTCTAGATTAGGAAGTCCGAACTTTCATGAAATTCCAATCAACAGAAGTGTTGCTCCAGTTCACAACAATCAACGTGACGGACATATGCGTCAGGAAATTAATGTTGGCCGCGTAAGCTATCACCCTAATTCGCTAGGTGGCGGATGTCCTTATCAGGCAAAAATTGCTGAAGGCGGATTTTCTAGTTTTAACGAAAGAATCGACGCACATAAAGTTAGAGAAAGAAGTGAAAGTTTTACAGATCATTTTGGTCAAGCCAAATTATTCTTCAACAGTCAAACTCCAACAGAAAAAAGCCATATTGTAAAAGCATTGCGTTTTGAACTTGGTAAAGTAGATACTACAGCAATTCGAGTAAGAATGCTTGGCCTTTTATCTCAAGTAGACAGAGAATTGGCTGAAAAAGTGGCAGAAGGTCTTGGTGCTACGGTTCCTCCAATTTTAGAAACGCCTATTAATCGTGGTGTATCTCCAGAAAACGAAGAAGCTCTTAAACACGAACCACAAACTGTAGAGCAGTCTGTTTCATCTTCTGATGCCTTGACAATGCTTAAAAATCCAACAAATTCGCCTACAATTGCTTCAAGAAAAGTAGCTATTATTTGTAATGATGGTGTTTCTGAAGCTGCTGTGAGCAATATTAAAAATGCACTTTTAAAAGAAGATGCAAAAGGATTCATCGTAGCTCCGCATTTAGGTTCTGTAAACACAGATTCTGATGGCGCAATTGGAGTTGATTTTAGTTTTTTAACTGCTTCATCTGTACTTTTTGACGCTGTATATATTGCAGACGGATTGAATGTCGATGCACTTGCAGACGATCAGGATGTAAATGAATTTTTAAGTGACGCTTACAAGCACTGTAAAGTTATTGGCGCAGACGGCCATGCTACTTCAGTAATAAATGCCGCACCATTTGCTTCTAAAATTACCAATGATGATGAAGGCTTAGTATTAACAGGCGAAGCTGGAACAGATGATTTTGCACAAAAATTCATTACCGCTATGGGAAAACACCGTTTCTGGGAACGTGAAAAAAACTTATACAATTAATATTAAAAATATAACACCATGAAAAATCAAGAAAAACCGAATCAAAATAAAGCTGATTTAAAAAATTCTAAAGACAATTTTGTAGCGCCAGCTTCAGATGCCGCTACAGATTTAAGAGACTTTTTTATCGATTGTCTTAAAGATATTTACTGGGCTGAAAATGCTCTTGTAACTGCATTGCCAAAAATGATTGCCAACGCTACATCAGCAAATCTTGCGAGCACTATTACAGAACATTTAGCTGTAACCAAAAATCAGGTCGTAAGACTAGAAAAAGTATTTGACTTGCTTGGAGAAAAAGCGGAAGGAAAAAAATGCGAAGCAATGGCCGGACTTTTAAAAGAAGGCGACAGTATTCTGGAAGAAACTACACCAGGAGCAGTTCGTGATGCAGGTATTATTGCAGCATCACAAAAAATTGAACATTATGAAATTGCAACATACGGTACATTAAATGCCTTTGCAAAAGCTCTTGGCGAAAATGATGCATCTAAATTATTAACGCAAACATTGGCCGAAGAAAAAGAAGCTGATTGTCTGCTTAATGATGTTGCATTAAATGCTGTCAATATTGTGGCAGCTGAATAAGCGTTATCCAATTATTTATAAAAAACATCTGCACCAAAATGCAGATGTTTTTTTTTGTTTATACTAAAAACCTTTTCTCCAATGACTTATGATTATATAACCAAACATTATCATTTTGTAAAACTTTCAGTAAATCGCTTATTACTTTTAATATCTAATAGCAGTTCATTTCTTAAATGACAGCATCAATATAATCAATTTAATAAAATAAATATGGAAGAGTTTTTACATGACATTGCAATACATGTCGAAGGATATTACCAAAGTCTTGTTGATATCACTCCAAAATTATTGCTAGCGATTTTAGTAGTTTTAATTGCCTGGATTATTGCATCACGCGTTAAGGGGTTTGCAGACCAAAGATTAAAGCGCAGAATGCATGATCCTTTATTAGCAGCTTTTATTGCAAATCTAATAAAGGCTATTTTAATTGTAATTGGATTTCTTTTCATGTTTCGCGTTATCGGACTTACGGGAGTTGCGCAAAGCGTTCTTGCCGGTGCAGGAATTTCAGCATTTATTATTGGTTTTGCTCTAAAAGATATAGGAGAAAATTTTCTAGCGGGTATATTACTTGCTTTTAAAAGACCTTTTTCTGTGGGAGATATTATCGAAAGCAACGGCGTTAAAGGAAAAGTTGCAGCTCTTAATCTGCGTGATACTGAAATCAAAAGCGACAGCAAAAATATTTATATTCCTAATGCTCTTTTAATTAAGAATACGCTGATCAACTTTAACAGCGAAGGATTTCTGCTTCAGGATTTTACAATTGGCCTTGAATATGGCTCTGATTACAGAAAAGCATTAGAACTTATTACAGAAGTCATGAAAGCAGATACCGAAATTGTAGACAAAGGATATTCTAATTCTGCTGTTGTTTCAGGAATCACTGGTAATACAATTCAAATCAGTATAAAATATTGGGTAAAAACAGACATTACTATCACAGATGGAAAACACCGATCTGAAATTATAATGAAAGTTGCTGAAACTTTACAAGAAAATGGATTTACTATTAAATAAACAGGCAGTATCTTATTAATAAACTCCTTAAACGGAGAGCACTTGCAAACTTTAAGACATATAAAGTTTAGATAATCAATAATTTTTAAATTAATCATTATGAACACAATTACACCTTGGAGTGCCACGGCGCAGGCAGATATTGAAAATAGTGAAGTAGTACTGGAAAGAAAAATTCTTGATTATACCTATCAGTTGTATAATACTGGAGATTCTTTATGGATTGTGGTACTTATGCCGGAAAATAGAAAAATCGCTTTTAGAGCTGCATTCGGAATGAACAGCTGTTTTGAAGTCGCTAATCTTTTTGATGATGAGGAAACGATTGTTGTTTTATTGAATTCAAGATTAGGAAGTTATGAAGTAAGAATAAATTTTCCAGATAATATACTTCATTACAAAACATCTTTTACAGCAAATATTCCATTGTTGATACCTTTTTGGCCACGAGATATTATGCCTCTTACACAAAATGGAAGCGTTGAGAATACAATGGGAAAAATTCACATGCATCAGGTGGGTACGCGCTCTGGATTACTGTTTGCAAACATGACACAGCCAAAAGATATTTCAATATTTTATTTTCAAGATCTGACTTCTATTTCCCCTTATTGTGAAGCCACCAAAACTTCAGCTGGGGAAACTGTTGGCGGAAGCTGGCCAGAGATCGGATTTCAGCTTCCTATAACGAAAGACTTGCCAATGCCAGCTGGAACAGCTTATACTATTTCTGATGCATATGTAATTTTAAATGAAACTGCTGATGAATCTTCACAAGTATGCCAAAATTTTTTAGAGCATCTGGCAAGAATTTATAAAGTTCTTCCTCATCCAAAAACAGAATATCACAATTGGCCTGATATTGCTGAAAAAGTATTAAAAGATTTATACCATAATAAAGGTGCTTGGACACAAACTAACGGAATTCCGTATCTCAATGCTTATTTGTGCGATTATAAAACGCCGGCAGAAAGTATGGTACAGCTTGCCGTATCGGTTCCTTTTAAAGAATTTGAAAAATGGAGCGGTAAAAAACATCCTTTATACAATGATTTAATAAGTGGGATTCCTGCTTTTTATGATCCAAAAATAAATTGCATTAACCGCTGGCTTCCTGCTCTTTGCGCAGATTTGGATAACTCTGAAGAGCAAAAAAAAGAAATGATAATGGATTCGTGGTACCTGCATCATCCGCTCATGAATCTGGCAAAATTAGCTTTAAAAAAAGATAAAATTGCAGAAAAATTGGTTTTAGATTCTATTGAATATGTGATAAAAGTAGCGCATCATTTTAAATACGAATGGCCGGTTTTTTATGATATGGAAACTTTTGAAGTTATTAAAAAAGAAACCGCACCAGGAGATGGCGGAGAAAAAGATGTACCAGGTTCATACGCACATTTAATGCTTTTGATATTTCGTTTAACCAATGATAAACGGTATTTGAACGAAGCAGAAAAAGCAGCAAAAAAACTGACTGATATAGGATCTAACATTTTTTATCAGGCTAATAATACTGCCTTTGCAGCAGGTGCTTTATTAGAATTGTATAAAATCACCAATAAAAAATTATATCTCGATATTAGTTACGCATGTCTTGCGGGCTTGTTCAAAAACATGCAGATTTGGGACTGCCAATACGGATTTGGAAAAAATTATAATAACTATTTCTGTGTATTCCCTCTCAATGACGCACCATATACTGCTGCTTATGAAGAAATGGAAGTTTATGCCGCTTTATCAGAATATTTGATTCAGGCGAAAGGAATAGATATTTTGCCTGCATTGCGAATATTAATTCCTGAATTTGTAAAATATGCCATCAACAGAATTCCGTATTATTATCCTTTAATGCTTCCAAAAGAGATGTTATCAGAAGAAGTTAAAACGGGTGAATTGCAGCCAGATTTATGGGTACCTGTAGAAGACTTATATAATGGCTGGGAACAAAGCGGTCAAGTAGGTCAAGAAGTATATGGCGCAGGAATAGCATTTGGAGTTGTACCAAGACAATACATAAAAATCAACGAAGATTTTTTACTTTTTATCGATTACCCAATTACGCAATATTCTAAAAAAGGAAATTCAGTAACTCTTCATCTTGATGGCAGTGAAGAAATGATTTGCAATTTAAACATTATCAGCCTTAATAAAACTGCTGATACTAAAATTAAACTTGAAGCAAATGGTGAAGTATTAAAAGAAAGTAAAAAGACAAAAAAAATGCACAAGTATGAAGTGTGCGGAAAAAGTAGCATTAAAATCGATTTGAACTAAAACCTTGCGCTACTATATTTAAAAATGAAATCCTAAATTAGCAATTCAATGCATAATTTAGGATTTCATTTTTGTATAAAATTTTATTGCCAAGGATCTAGAACTACTTTTACGCAGCCATCTTCTCTTTTCTTAAAAATATCATAGGCATGAGAAATTTCAGAAAGCGGTAATCTGTGCGTGATAATATCATCAAGTTTTACTTTCCCTTCTACAACATATTCCAAAAGTTTGTCTATATGTTTGTGCGCTGGTGCTTGTCCTCCTCTAAGCGTAATACCCTTATCAAAAAATTGACCTAGCGGAAAATTATCATAGTTTACAGGATAAACACCAAGTACAGATACAATACCGCTTCTTCTCACAGCACTCATACAAGCTTCCAATACCTTAGTCGATCCCTTTTCGAAATTTATAGTTGCTTTAAAACGATCGGCAAAATTTCGGTCTGGCTCAAAACCCACTGCATCAATACATACATCTGCTCCTCGCCCATTAGTCAGTTCGCGAATTTGTTCTACAACTTCTTTTGCGCCATCTTCCCAAAGTATTGTTGTACATCCGGTTGTGGCTTTTGCTTTGTCCAGTCTAAATTGCAATGTATCTACCACAATAACTTGCGCTGCTCCGCGAAGCCAAGCGCTTTTCGCTGCCATAAGTCCAACTGGACCTGAGCCAAATATAGCTACAGTTTCACCGCCTTTTACCTCTCCCCAATCAACACCTGTATATCCCGTTGGGAAAATATCGGTTAAAAAAAGCAATTGCTCATCTGTTAAATCATCCGGAACTGCTCTTGGTCCAAAATTAGCATAAGGAACGCGAACATATTGTGCCTGTCCCCCGTCATAACCACCATATAAATCTGTGTATCCAAAAAGAGCACCGCCCTTTTCTGTCAATATACCGCCTTCTGGTCCGTAATGTTCTGGATTGCTATGCTCGCAATTTCCTGGAACATCGTGATTACAAAAAAAACAGTTGCCACACGCAATAGGAAACGGCACTACAACGCGGTCTCCTCTTTTAAGATGCGTTACCCCAGCACCAACTTCTTCTATTATTCCCATAAACTCATGCCCTAAAACCATTGGTCTAGGCTGAGGCAACCCTCCAGAATAAATATGCAGATCAGAACCGCAGATCGCTGTTGAGGTTACTTTTAAAATTATATCATCTTTCTCTTTAATTTTTGGATCATCGACTGTGTCGTATTTTACAGATCCGGGACCATGAATTACGGCTGCTTTCATAATGTTACTTTTTAAAATTAATAATAGCTAATTAACTACTATAAAAGTGTTTAGGCTTATAATATTAAAGTAAATTCTTATATAAAAAACCACTGGCAATCATATAAAATATGAAGCTAAAGCTGTAATTTTTAACAGGTTATAAATAGTAGTTTTGAATTCTTATAATTACTTCAACATCAATTATTCATAAAAAAAGAAATCATGGAAACACAAATTGCATCTCCGATAAATTCACAAAAACAAAAAACGTCTAAACTTAAAACTAATGTATCTGCTTTAGAAAGAATTGCAATGATTACAAGCGGTTCTTATTTATTATACAAAGGTCTAGCTGCAGAGAAAAAAAACATTACTAAAATTGGTACTGGAGGATCAATGTTATTACGAGGTCTTTCGGGATATTGCCCCGTTTATGATGCCGTAGACCATTTAAAAAATGACAAAGCTTCAAATATTAATATTCGTGTAAACAGTGTAATCAATAAGCCTGTAAGCGAAGTATATGCTTTTTGGCGTGATGTCGAAAATCTGCCAAAATTCATGAATCATCTAGAATCTGTGCAGCCTATAAACTTTACTGTATCAAAATGGACGGCAAAAGGTCCTGGTGGCATTGGAAAAATAAGCTGGAAAGCCGAAATCATTAAAGATGAAAAAGAAAAATTCTTGAGCTGGCAATCTTTAGAAGAAGCAGCAGTCAAAAATGTTGGAAAAGTAACATTTAAATCAAAAGGAAATGCTACAGAAATTGATGTAACCATTTCGTATCAAGCACCACTTGGAATTGCTGGCGAAAGCGCTGCAAAACTTTTAAATCCATATTTTGAAAAATTGGTAAAAGATGATATTACAAATTTTAAATCGTATCTAGAGTCACACTAACAGACTAAATATATAAAACCAAAAACCTGCGCCGCATTTCGTCGCAGGTTTTTTTGTTTCAATAAAATCAACCTCTAATTACTTGCTTTCTTTGAAGTTAAAGAATCTGTTCGAACAGAGGTCTTCCCTTTTTGAGTTGTTCCTGCCGAACCAGAACCGGTTGAACCTTCTCCAGTCGCGCCAGTTGTTCCTGTTGTACTTGCATTTACATTTGTAGTATCACCATTTGGTCCAATACTGTCTAGAGTTGTTACCGCAGTATCTGCTTCGTTTGTATAATTATCGGCTGGAGCGGTTTCATTTTTTTTGCAGGAAAATGCAAGGCCAGCTACGACAATTAAAAGTGCCATTTTGGTTTTGAATAGCGTTTTCATAATAATGTTTTTATAGTTTGTAATAGCACTAAATTAAACGGATTCATTCGTTATTAGTTACATTATTATTTATAACTATTACAATATTAACAAGTTACAATTAATTTTATTTCTAAACATAAAAAAACCTGCAATTTTAAATTGCAGGTTTTTTTAGGTAGAAGAGTTTTTGACTATTCTTCTTCTGTAGCATCAAAATTAATTGTATTGTATGCTGCTTCAGTTAGTGTAATGTCTGCTTCTTTTTCTTCGTTCAAAGTTTGAACTAATAATTCAACAGCTTCATCTTCTCCTAAAGTTTTAGCAAATGCAGCTAAAGTTCCGTAAGTAGCAATTTCGTAGTGCTCAATTTTTTGAGACGCTGCAATAATTCCAGCATCACGAACAGCACCTAATTCTGTTTCTTCCATAATTCCTTCACCCTCTTTAATAAGGCCATCCATTGCATCGCATTTTTTCGCTGATGCTTTTTCTCCTACAGAAGCAAAAACTTGCTCTAAACGAGTTACCTGTTCTTCAGTTACAGTAAGATGATCGTTGATGGCATCAATAAGATTTTGTGATGTTGCGTTTTTTGCCATTTTTGGTAATGCTTTTGTCAAAGCTTTTTCTGCCCAATAGATATCTTTTAATGAATCTACAAATAATTCTCTTAAACCTTCAGCTGCTGAAGATTTAGCTTTTACAGTACCTTTTGGTGCAGCAGTTTTTGAAGTTGCCGTTTTTGAAGTTGTAGTTTTTGATGATTTTGCAGCAGTTGTACCTGTTGCCTTTTTAGTTGCGGTTTTTGTGTTTGAATCTTTCATGATTATAGTTTTAAAATTTGTTTGTCAAATGTATAATCACAATCGACCTTAGTTCTTATAGGATTATCGGTTAAGATTACATTATTTAAACCTTTAATAATCAGGAGTTAACAATGTATTAATTCTATAACAAACTTAGATAATCATATAATTTAATAGTGTATATCCTATCTACTTTTGGTTAGCTTTTTCTAATAGTTAATCAGAACTAACTAAAGCTAATTATCTAAAACCCTTATTCTAATCAAACAAATAGAATGTCATGCTAACAAATTTAAAAGACCCAAAAAAAAATGAAAACAAAATAGTTTCTGCAAATAATGAAACTGCTCAAAATTACGATATGATCGTTTTTTGCCACTTAAGATGGCAATTTGTTTATCAGCGCCCACAGCATATTATCAGCAGAATGTCAGATAATATGAAAGTTTTATTGATTGAGGAACCAATAAGCTATGACAGCAAAGAAGAAAATACTGCAAATCTTACTGTTGTAAATGACAATCTTCATGTTTTACAGCCAAAAGTAAAAGACATCGAATCGATTGCTAAAATATTGCCTGACTATATAAAAAACAGTAATCCAAGTATTGGATGGTTTTATTCGGCTTCGTTTACTCCTTTATTAGATTTCTTTGAATTCGAAACTGTAGTTTATGATTGTATGGATGAACTTTCATTGTTTAAAGGTGCTCCAGAGTATTTAATTCATCAGGAAAAATACCTAATGGCTAATGCTGATATCGTATTTACAGGAGGAAAATCGTTATACGAATCTAAAAAACAATCGCACTCTAATGTATATTGTTTTCCGAGTTCTGTTGACGAAAAACATTTTGTACAAGCGTTAAACGGAATCGAAATTCCACAAGACATTGCAAATATTGACACCCCTATTGTAGGTTATTTTGGAGTAATAGATGAACGTATTGATTTGAAATTAATACAAGAAACAGCAAAAAAACTGCCTAAAGTTTTCTTCGTAATGATTGGCCCGTTAGCTAAAATTGACGAATCTGATCTTCCAAGAGAAGAAAATATTTATTATTTGGGAATGAAATCTTACAATGAATTGCCAAACTATTTAAAAGCTTTTGACATTGCTATGATGCCTTTTGCTATAAATGATGCTACAAAATACATCAGCCCAACCAAAACATTAGAATATATGGCGGCTGGAAAACCTATTATATCTACAAAAATTCACGATGTCGAACGCGATTACAGCAATTGTGTAAGCCTTGTAGAAAATGCGGACGAATTTACTGATGCAATTACTTCTTTATTTGATAAAAGAGCCACTTCATCCTTGCAGGCAAAATATCATGAAATACTAAAAAACACTTCATGGGATGCTACTGCAGAAAAAATGCAATCCATTATTAAAGAATTTACAAAATGAAGCATATAGACATACTAATAATCGGAGCCGGCATATCTGGTGCCGTTCTTGCAGAAAAATACGCCTCAATAGGCAAAAAAGTTTTAATTATTGAAAAACGAAATCACATTGCAGGAAACTGCTATGATTATATTGATGACAATGGCATTTTGGTCTCAAAATATGGAGCTCATTTGTTTCATACCAATGAAGAATCGGTTTGGGAATATGTCAACCAATTTTCAGAATGGTATCCTTGGGAACATAAAGTAATTGCAAGAGTTGATGAAAAAACTGTACCGATTCCGGTAAACATTACCACTGTAAATCAATTGTTTGAAACCAAAATCGAGTCTGAAGAAGAGATGGGAAATTGGCTTGAACAAAACCGAACTCCTATCGAAAAACCTTCAAATGGCGAAGAAGCAGTTTTAAATCGTGTTGGCCCTGTACTTTATGAAAAAATGTTTAAGCATTACACCAAAAAACAATGGGACAAATATCCTGCTGAATTAGATGCTTCTGTTTTAGAACGCATTCCTGTTCGTCATAATTACGATGACCGTTATTTTTCTGACAAATATCAGGCTTTGCCAAAAGGCGGCTACACTCAATTATTCGAAAACATATTGAGCCATCCAAACATTGAAATTTTACTGGAAACCGATTATTTTGATGTAAAAGAGGAATATAAAGGCTACGAAAAATTATTTTATACCGGACCTGTTGATCGCTTTTTTGATTTTAAGCACAGTATGACAGAAAAATTAGAATACCGTTCTATCAATTTTGTTAGTGAAACTTTTGATGCGGCATTATTTCAGGAAAATTCAGTTGTTAATTATCCTGGAACCGAAGTTGATTTTACCAGAATAATCGAGTATAAGCATTTTGGAAATCAAGTTTCAGACAAAACAACTGTCGTAAGAGAATTTACGGTAGATGAAGGAGAACCTTATTACCCTGTTCCTAATCCTCGAAATCAAGAAATTTACGCAAAATACAAAGCTGAGGCTGAAAAACTAATTGATGTTCATTTCGTTGGAAGATTGGCTAACTATAAATATTTCAACATGGATCAAGCGTTTAAAAATGCGCTGGATCTTTTTGATACTCTTGAGAATAAAAATAAAGTGAATTATAAAACTGCTGGCTAAATGAAACTTTTTAACACCTTTTTCATGGGAGGTTTTGAATGCGCAGATCATATTAATAGATCTGGCGAAAGAATAAATCTTCTTAAAGAAACACAGCACGATACTCGCGTATACGAAGACTATGAAGCGTTGTATGCTATGGGAATAAAAACAGTACGTGAAGGAATTTGCTGGAGTGAAGTCGAAAAATCTCCTGGATTTTTTGACTTCACCGAAGTGTATAACCGTATGAAAGCGGCTGAAGAAATAGGTATTCAGCAAATCTGGGATTTGATTCACTTTGGTTACCCTGACGATATTTACCCAACGCATCCGCATTTTTGTGACCGATTTACCGCCTTGTGTGTTGCTTTTGCTTCTTTTTACAATGAAAATTCCATTCAAGAATTATATGTAGTGCCAATTAATGAAATCAGCTTTTTGTCTTGGCATTCTGGCGATGTTCGGGGTACTGTACCATTTGCCGTAAATAGTGGATGGGATATTAAATATCATTTGTGCAAAGCGGCTATTTCTGGAATTAAAGCCTTAAAAACTGTTGATCCTGAATGTGTAATTATTTTGGTAGAACCGTTAGTGAAAATTCATGCGAATGAACAGGAAAATTTGGATATAACTGAATTAAATGGACATCAATTTCAGGCGATGGATATTATTGCCGGAAGAATCTGTCCTGAACTTGGCGGATCTGAAGATTATCTGGATATTTTGGGTTTTAATTATTATTGGAACTGCCAATGGATAGCCAATAGTGAACCGCTGGATTGGCCAGATACACAACAAAAAAGAACACCACTTTCTGAGTTGCTGCAAACGGCACATGAAAGATACAAAAAGCCGATTTTTATTTCTGAAACGGGTCATTTTGGCTCAGGCCGAGTAGAATGGATTGAAGAGATTATAAGTCAATCTTTAATTGCCAAAGAAAACGGAGTTGATTTAAACGGTATTTGTATTTATCCGGTTACCGACAGGCCAGATTGGGATAATTTAAACAGTTACTCTAATTGTGGAATTTTTGATTTGGATGAAAATGGTGAAAGAATCGCCCATCAGGAATATATAGAATCTATTAAAAATGCAACATCAAAATTTAAGAATACGACCAAAATCATGGATTTTGTACTCAACCTTTTTAGATAATCAATATAATGAGATGTAAAATGAAACTAAAGAAAACTAAAACCGGAATTACATTCAGTGCTTTCGACTTGCTTCATGCAGGCCATGTGCGTATGCTTGAGGAAGCAAAAATGCATTGTGATTATCTAATCGTAGGTTTGCAAACCGACCCTACAATAGACCGTCCTGAAAAAAACAAACCAACACAATCTGTTGTCGAAAGATACATTCAGCTTAAAGCTTGTAAATTTGTAGATGAAATTATTCCTTATACGACAGAACAAGATCTCGAAGATATTCTTCAGGCTTTGCCTATAGATGTTCGTATTTTAGGCGATGAATATAAAGATGTAAGCTTTACAGGAAGAAGCTATTGCGAAAAGATGAATATTAAATTGATTTTTAATCAACGCAATCATCGATTTTCTAGCAGCGGTCTTCGAAAAGAGGTATACCAGCTGGAGAGCTTAAAACTTGTTAAATAAATCAAACTAAAAAATTAAACTCAACAATAGGTTGAGAAACTTATTTATTAAAAAAAACATTATTATGAGCACTATTGAAACTTCTAAAACTCAAAATTTCTTCAGGATATTGCTAGGAATTTTTATGATAACTGCCGCAATTGGACATTTTACTTTTCAAAGAGATGATTTTCAAGCTCAAGTTCCAAATTGGATTCCTTTGGATAAAGATCTTGTTGTAATCCTCTCTGGAATTGTAGAAATTATTCTCGGAATTGGAATGATTTTTTTAACCAAATACAAAATAGAATTTGGAATAGCACTGGCTGTTTTTTATGTTTTGGTTTTTCCAGGCAATATTGCTCAATATCTAAATGGAACTGATGCCTTTGGACTAGATACAGACCAATCTCGATTTATTAGATTGTGTTTTCAGCCTGTTTTAATATTTTTAGTATTGTGGTCAACAGGGGCACTTTCTTATCTTTCAAAAAAGACCAATCGTTATATGTTGTAAAAAATTTGTTCTTGATGATCTATTTGTTAATTGGTTTAAGCATTACAGCTTAAACCATTCTTTAACATCTTCTGCAATATTTTCTTGTTCAATACTGCTTTCATATTCATTTGTAGAAGGATTATAACGATAATCTTTTTGCCATTCTTTATGATTTGAAACTACTTTTTTAATCGCTTCGCAAATAAACAAAACTTCTTCATTTGTCATAATCGGATGCAATGACAAACGCACCCATCCTGGCTTATTGGTTTGATTTCTCTGAAGAAGTTCATTTGTTATTATTTCAGATTTTTTCTGATCAATATCAAATAAATAATGTGCATACGTACTTGCACACGACCACCCTCCACGTACCTGAATTCCGAATCTATCATTTAAAAGTCTGACAATTAAGTTATAGTGAATATTTTCGACTATAAAAGAAATACAGCCAATTCGCTCTGTTTCCAAATCACCTAAAAGAGACAAACCCTCTACTTTCTGCAATTCTTCATAACAAAGATCAAGTAATTCTTTGTCTCTTTTTTTTATATTATGAACTCCCATTTTATCTTTAAGTTCTAAAGACAAGGCTGTTCTTATTACTTGCAAAAAACCAGGCGTACCGCCATCTTCTTTAACTTCTATAACATCACTGTAATAATAACCTCCCCACGGATTTGTGCATTTTACATTTCCTCCGCCAGGATTATCAGGATAAGTAGATTTATATAATTGTTCATTAAAAACCAAAATACCGCAAGTTCCGGGACCTCCTAAAAATTTATGCGGAGAAAAGAAAACAGCATCTAATTGTTCTTCTGGATCGTCAGGATGCATATTTATTGCTACATACGGAGCAGAAGCAGCAAAATCTACAAAGCAAAAACCTCCATTTTCGTGCATTACTTTTGCCAGTTCATGATAAGGTGTAATGATTCCTGTAACATTCGAGCAAGCAGTAAAAGAACCAATTTTTAAAGGTCTGTCTGCGTATTTTTTTATGATTTCTGATAGTATTTTAGGGTCGGCCAAATTGTCTTCATTTGGAGGTAAAATCACAACATCGGCAATTGTTTCGTACCAAGAAACCTGATTCGAATGATGCTCCATATGCGTAATAAAAACAACTGGACGCTCATTTTCATTTTTTGTTTTCTCGTTTTCAGTAGTATCAGTTTTTCTTAAACAAATGTAGCGCTGCAGTTTAGACAAAGCCGCCGTCATTCCTGTTCCTGTAGTTACCAAAACATCAGTTGCATTGGCATTTACATGTTTTTTGATTAGTTCTCTCGCATGCTGATAAGCATACGTTGAAGTTTTTCCGGTTTGACTCGAAAATGAATGCGTATTGGCAATCATCGGACCTATTTTAGTCAGCATGATATCTTCAATCGGACCATATAATCTGCCGCTCGCAACCCAATCTGCATACAGTAATTTTTGCTTGCCGTAAACCGATTTAAAAGTATGATTAACTCCAATTGTATTTGCTCTAAATTTAGAAAAATAACATTCTAATTCTATTTGTTGTGTTTCTGTCTCAATCGCATTCATTTCCTTATCATTTAAATTTTAATCTATTTTTCTCTTAGAAAATTTCCTTTTTATGATTAAACCTTTTTATTTAAAAGTGCTTTAAGTGTAGTTTGAAGTTCCTCTCCGCGAAGATTTCTTGCTACAATAATTCCTTTTGAATCGATTAAATAATTAGCCGGAATTGCTCTTACACCATATAATTTAGCGATTGTGCTGTTCCAAAAGGTTAATTCAGAAACCTGAATCCAGTTTAAACCATCATCCTGAATTCCTTTTACCCAGTTTTCTTTCTTTTTATCCAAAGAAACGCCCACAATATTGAATCCTTTGTCGTGAAATTCTTTGTAAGCAGCTACAATATTTGGATTTTCTTTTCGGCATGGTCCACACCATGAAGCCCAAAAATCGATTAAAGTATAGCCTTTTAAATTTTCAGAAAGCTGAACTGATTTTCCTTCAGGATTCTTACCTGTAAAATCTGGTGCTTTTTTGCCAATCTGTAATCCGTTTAAAACCGTTACAAGTTCTTTTAGTTCTTTCACGTAAGTGGTATTTTGCTGGCTTTTATCAAGCAAAGCTATATTTGCCAAAATTTGATCTGGTGTTAATCTGTACGACCAATTTCGATATAAAACATAGGCAGAAACAATAGAATTTGGATGCTCTGTAATAAATTTGCTGATTTCGATGTCATTCTCTTTTCTATAAGCATCGAATAATTCCTGAGAAACTGATCCCTCAACCACAGAAGCGCTGTAATATTTCTTTGGACTTAATTTTACGGTAATTGGACCTTTTTCTAAGAAAATATAAAATGGCGAATTTTCTGTATTAACACTTAAACCATAAAGTTCTGGAGTTTTTACTTTTGTTTTGAAAGCAAATTTCCCGTCTACAACTTTTACTGAATCTATCGTAGTAAACATTTTGTTGTGGAATTTTTGCAGGTAAACATAATTTGCTACTGTATCTATAACAGTTCCTTTTAATTGTAAATTATTTTCTTGCGCCTGAGTTTGGGTAAAGCCAAGAAATAAAGCAAAACCGATTAGTATCTTTTTCATTTGGTTTGGATTTTAAATTGAATTTTAAGTATAATTTGTTGTCGTTTAGTTTAAAATTGGACAAAAAAATTCTTCTGTCACTTTTGGAATGGCTTTTATCAAATGTTGTAAAAACAGAAAAAAGGGGATTAAAAATTATCAGCTTCACATTCGGAAAACTATGAGTTTGTTTTCTGTGAATGATAGTTTAGTGTGTTCGGGACTAGCTTGTAAAAATAATGGCTCATTCTTCATCTTAATTGTAAAAGTTTTAAATAATTAATGAGCTTATTCAGATTTTCTTAGGAAATCGTTCTTATCTGTCCGCCAAAGCGGAAGGATTTAGCACCTTATTTGGCAACAGGTTGCTAAGACTTCATAGGGCCTACTCCCTCAGTCTTTCTGGATAAGTCATGCAAAATTTTCTTTGCTGATGCAAATATATACAAATTCTACAGAATTAGTATAGTTTAAAAAAGTTTTTTTTTTAAAATTTTAAAAATAAAATCTTAAAAGAACTTTATAGACTTAATATCAATAAATTAAATCACTGAACAATTAAGTATTATTAAATAAACTGTTCATCTTATTAACTTTCAAATGTAAATTAGATTCTAAATCATTTTTAAATTACAATGTCAGAGATAAAAAACTTGAATCATTTTATAAATATCCTTCAAAAAACGATTAATTTAAAACTCTAACTTGTTGTTTTTCTCAACTAAAACAAGAGTTAACTTACAATTCAATAATGTAAACTTAAAACAGAGTTAATCACAATTTAAATCTTATTTAATATTACAATAGTTATTTTTTAAATACTCCAATAATCAGAGTCATAAATTATCAAAATAGCATTTCTGAAGTTGTTGATAGATAGTTATTGTTGAAGTCTCAAAAAAAATAAATAATATTGCTAAATTGAATAAAACGTTTATAGTATGTCAATTAATTCCAGTTCAGAGCAAAATAAACTTCTCTATGAATTATCTCAAGGGAGCGAGCTGGCGTTTACACAATTGTACAATCAATATAAAAACATTGTTTTTTCAACAGCTTTAAAAATTACAAAATCTAAAATTTTGGCAGAAGAAGCTGTACAAGATGTATTTTTAAAAATTTGGCAAAATCATGAAAACCTTGCCGAAATAGCCAGCATCGAAAATTATCTTTTTATTGTATCTCGAAATCATATTTTCGATATGATTAAAAAAATAGCTAGAGAAACTTCCTTAATTTCTGAAATTGAACACATTAATACTTCTTCAAACGATACTGATACGATTATAAAAGACGATCAGTATAATGTTATTTTAAATCAAATTGTAGAACAGCTTCCTTTTCAACAGCAAAAAATTTACAAAATGGCCAAGTGGGATGGACTAAGTCACCAAAAAATTGGAGAAGATTTAGGAATTTCTACAGAAACGGTAAAAAAACATATGGCGTTGGCATTAAAATTTGTGCGTCATAAAATTTCGCCTTACATGAATATGTTTATGTCGATTCTTTTGTTTTTGATGCTTTATATTCTTCTTCCATATGCAAAGAACTATACCTAAATTTATTTTTTTTACATTTTTTTCACTTTCGATTACTCCCTCCCTATTTTTCAATCGTCATTATAATAAAGATTATTATTTATTTAGGTTACCCCTAAATTTAATATGGCTCTTTCAAAAAATAAAGCCCCAAGCTTACCATAAATTAGTATTAACTCACATTTATAAATAAATGGAAAAAAAAGTATTTGAAGAATTATTTGAAAATTACCTTCAAAATAATCTCTCTGAGGCAGAAGAAAAAAAACTGATGGAGATTGTTCAAGAGGGAATTTACGATGATTTCATAAAAGAAAAAATTCAGCTGTTATTGAAAGAAAACGATAATGTGGAATTAGATAAACAAAAGGGAGACGATATCCTTCAATTTATCCTTTCGCAATCTGAATCTGATATAAAAACTAAAGTTATTCCGATTTCAAGAAAAGAAAATTCGAGAAAAATTAGACGTGCCTTAATTGCAATCGCAGCAACTGTTCTTATATTTTTTGCTGTTAAAAACGCTTTAGTTTATAACCAAAAAACAGTTCCTGTTATAACAAAAGGAAATGAGACTGAAGAAGTAAATCCAGTTTTGGCGTATCACGGAAAACAGCTTATACATTTGCCAGATGGAAGTACCATACTTTTAAACGACAACAGCAGCATCGAATACAACCAAAATGAATTTGATACTAAAACTCGAGAAGTGACATTATCAGGAGAAGCTTATTTTGATATTCAAAGAAATGAGAAAAAACCTTTTATCGTTCATACTGGAAAAGTAAGAACGCAAGTTTTAGGAACTGCATTTAATATTAAAGCCAAAAGCAATACCGATGAAGTTGAGGTTACTGTAGAACGCGGTAAAGTTCAGGTTGGCGATCTTAAAAAAGTATATGGCGTAATTACTCCTAATCAGCAGATTAAGGTAAATACAAATACGCTTGTATACGAACAAAACCAAGTGAATGCTGTCATTGTAATGGAATGGAAAAGCAAATACTTAATTCTGGACAACATCAATATGGAAGAGGCAATTTCGCTTATTTCTCAAAAATATAAAGTGCCAATTACATTATCTAACGAAAAAATTAAAAATTGCAGAATTACGGCAAGTTTTCTTAATGATGAAGATCTTGATCACATCTTAAAAGTAATCTGCAGCGTTATCGAAACTGAATATCGTTATACCGAAAATGGCGCAGTTGTTCTGAAAGGAAACGGCTGTGAATAATAAAAATAGATAAAAAATATTAACCTAAAAAAACTAGCCTATAAACTAAACAAAAAAAAAGCCATCTAGCTCCTACACCAGATGGCCACGATTCTTAATAATTAATTCCAGTAACCATTAAAAAACATGCAAATTTATGAAATTACGCTGTAAAACAACCACGTTTGATAGGGAAAAGAACACTTCTTTGTTTCGCCTATCAAAAAAAACAATTATGATCATGCGAATCAGCTTATTCCACATCTTTTTACTGACCTGTGGTACTCATATGGTCTTTGCCACCGAAATGAGCGGACAGAATTTAGAATCTATATCTGTAGATATTGAACTTCATAATCAGGATATCAAGACTCTTTTTAAAACGATCGAAAATAAAACTGGATTGCTGTTTGCTTATCAGCCGCAAATCATAAAAGATTTTCCTAAAATTACTACACCAAGAGGACGCAGAACTGTTAGTGATATCTTAGACGCTGTACTTCAAGGCACTAATTTGGTCTACAAACAAGTAGATAAAAATGTTGTGATTTACAAAAAAGAAGTTGCTAAAACTGCTCCAACAGTTTCAAAAACAGAAAATTCAAATGAAGTTGATTATTCGCTTGTTGGTAAAATTTTAGATGAAAACGGATTGCCTTTGCCCGGCGTAAGCGTTGCGCTTGTTGGTGGCAACAAACAAGGAATATCTGATTTTGACGGACAGTTTTATATTAATTTGCCGAAAGGAAAACATGTCTTAAAAGTATCTTATATTGGATATAAAACCCAAGAAGTTACGGTTGAAAATCAAACTTCAATAACAATCAAAATGCAGCCCGATTTAGCAAAATTAGATGAGGTTGTAATTATTGGATACGGAACAACTACAAAAAGAACTTCTACAGGATCTGTTGTAAAAATTACTGCTGAAGATATTGAAAAACAGCCTATAACAAACATTCTTCAGAGTTTGCAGGGAAGAACTCCTGGAGTTTTTGTAACGCAGACTTCTGGCTATGCAGGAAGCAATATGAATATCAGTATTCGTGGTACAAACTCTATTGCAGGAGACAACTTGCCATTATATGTAATTGATGGCGTTCCTTATATCGGCGACGATATCAAAGAGCAGGTTCAATCAGACCGAGTAATTAGAGGCGCGCAAAAATCAACCAGCCCTTTAAATATTATTAATCCAAATGATATCGAAAGCATCGAAATTCTTAAAGATGCAGATGCAACTGCAATTTACGGATCGAGAGGTGCAAATGGTGTTGTACTTATTACGACTAAAAAAGGAGAATCTGGAAAAACTGTATTTACTGTAAATACAAATTCTGGAATTTCAGAAGTAGCACATATGGTAAAAACTTTAGATACTCCTACTTATCTAAACATGCTTCAAACAGCATTAACCAATGGCAAAGCGACACCAAGTGCTTTTAGTAACGGCATCGCCTTAACCGCTTTTGACCAAAATGCTTACACAAACTGGCAACAGAAATTAATAGGCGGTTCGGCTGATTTTAATGATTTTTCAGCAAGTTTAAAAGGCGGCAGCGATAATACCAATTTTCTTTTAAGCAGTGCTTACCATAAAGAAACTACTGTTTTGCCGGGAGATTTTGGTTATAATAAATTTTCTACTAATTTTAATATCAACCATTATACTTTAAATAAAAAGCTGAAATTAGGAGCTTCAGTATTATTTGCGACTGATGAAAATAAATTGCCTTATTACGATATTACAAATTATGCTATTAATACTGCTCCAAATCACCCGATTTACAATGCCGACGGAAGCTATTATTGGTCGCCAACATATTTTAGCGATGTAAACCCAATTGCTGCTTTAGACAGGAGAGTTGAAGATAAAGGAAACAATTTAATTACAAGCTTCAGCGTTCAGTTTGAAATTGCAAAAGGCTTATCTTTTAAAACAGACTTAGGATACGGAAGAGCGCAAATGACGTCAAAACAAATTTTGCCGGCATCTGGAATGAATAATGTTTATTATACGGCCAATAACATTTCGCTAAATACTTCAAGATCGTACACCGTTTCAATTAATAATACTAATAATTTTAGTATTGATCCTCAATTAAATTATTCTACTCCGTTATGGAAAGGTAATCTTACGGCTTTAGTAGGTGGATCTTGGCAGAACAGAAAATCTGAAATGCCTTCGTATGTAAATACGTCAGGGTATAGCTCTGACAATCTTATAGGTATTACAGGAACTGCAACGACAGCAACGATTTACAATGGTTCATCTGAATATAAATATGCTTCTCTTTTTAGCAGAGTAAATTATAATATTTTAAACAAATATATTCTGAATGTAAATTATCGAAGAGATGGATCATCACGTTTTGGCGCCAACAACCGCTACGGAAATTTTGGTTCTGTGGGAGGTGCATGGATTTTTACCGAAGAAAATTTCTTAAAAGGAGATTCTTGGTCTTGGCTTAGTTTTGGTAAACTTCGTTCAAGCTACGGAGAAGTTGGAAGCGATGCTATTGGAGATTACGGATATGCAAACACTTACAGTACTTCAACGTATGGAATAGGAAACTCTGCTATGTCTGCAACTAGAATTGCTAATCCAAATTTTCAATGGGAAGTTACTAAGAAATTTGAAGCTGCAATTGACTTAAGTTTCCTTAACGATCGTATTTCATTCAGTGCGGCATATTACAGAAACGTTTCTGGAAATCAATTGGTAAGCGCAACTTTGAGCCCCCAAGCTGGATTTACTTCTTATCAAGCCAATTTAAATGCTGAAGTTGAAAATAAAGGAGTGGAATTTACATTAGGAACAACTAATATTCGTACGAAAAACCTAAGCTGGACAACTTCATTCAACATTTCTAAAAACTCGAATAAATTATTGTCATTTCCAGGTATAGAAACTTCTAGTTATTACACAACTTATGTAGTTGGAAATCCGTTAAGCAGCAGATATTTATACAATTTCACAGGCGTAAACGCAGCAGGAATAGCACAGTTTGAAGATGCGAACGGAGACGGAAAAATTTCAACAGGATTTGCTCAGACAGGAAATGGAGACAGAAAATATTATGGTCCGTCTTATCCTAAATATTATGGTGGAATCTCAAACTCGATTTCATATAAAGCATTTTCTCTTGACTTTTTATTTCAATTTGTTAAACAGGAAGGAAGAAGCCTGCTTTCGTCTATCGCCATACAGCCGGGATATCCTTATGGTTTAGCAAATTATCAAGTAGATGAATACAATGATTATATAGCTCAAGGAAATGTATTGAGTTCTGCTTACCAAGCTAGTTTCTCTAACTATGCAGGTTCTACGGCAACAATTGTAGATGCTTCTTATATTAAACTTAAAAATGTAAGCGCTACTTATAACATTCCGTTAGACCAAAGCACGCAAAAATTCATACAGAATATACGTCTTTCACTTCAAGGACAAAACTTAGTAACTTTTACAAAATACAAAGGATTTGATCCTGAAACGCAAGGTTTAAATTTGCCTCCGTTGCGTACGATCACACTTGGAACTCAGTTTACATTTTAAATCTAAAAGACATGAAAAACAATACTAAATACACTTATATATTTTCGTTTTTTCTTTTGATAGGATTAACGGGCTGTGATGATATGCTTGAAGTTGATCTTCCAAGCAACGAGTTATCTTCTGTAACTATTTATGCGTCTGATCCTACTGCAGAAGCTGCTGTAAACGGAATTTACAACAGTATGGTAACTTATGCTTTTTACGGTTCGCTGCACGCTGATTTTGGACAGACTTCAGACGAACTTATTCTAAAAACACAGCTTGCAAATGTTTATACCTCAAACGAAATCCCTGTAAATGATGGAGATACTGGCGCAATGTGGACAAGCTTTTACAAAACCATATTTAATGCAAACAGCGTTATAGAAGGAATAAGCGAAAGCAAAACACTAACAGCAAGCAAAACACCGCGTTGGATTGCTGAAGCAAAGTTTTTAAGAGCCTACTGCTATTTTTATATGACTAATATTTGGGGAGATGTACCTTTGGTTTTAACCACAAATGTAGATCAAACTTCTTTAGCGCCGAGAAACACTCAAGCTGAAATATACAACCAGATTGTTATTGATTTAACAGATGCTTCTAATGACCTTCCTGTTAATTACAGCAATTACAGTTCACAGCGTATTAGAGCTACAAAATGGGCAGCAGAAGCTTTATTGGCAAGAGTAAATCTTTATTTAGGAAAATGGACAGAAGCTTCTACTCACGCAAGTGCAGTAATCAGTCAAACTGCGACTTATAAAATGATTACTGGATTAACTTCAGTTAACAGTCCGTTTATTGCTGATAATAACGAAGCAATCTGGCAAATACCTTATTTTACAACAGCGTATTCGTATGAAGGTGCTGCATTATTTTCTACAGCAGGAACTTATTTGCTTCGAAAAGGAAATACACTTTTTGAAACAGGAGATGCCAGAAAAACAAACTGGACAATTAGTGTTGCGGCAAGTGACGGAGTCCTATATTTAGCACCTCGAAAATATAAAAATGCTTATGTAACAACTCCTGTAGAACGTTCAACTGTTATTCGATTGGCAGAACTTTATTTGATAAGAGCAGAAGCCAGAGTAAAATCAAATGATATTACAGGAGCACAGCAAGATATTAATGTGATTCGCAATAGAGCTTTATTGCCTTCAACTACCCTGACAGATCCTACGCAATTATTAGCTTTAATTGCTTTAGAAAGAGAACGCGAACTTTTTGCAGAGTTTGGCCACAGATGGTTCGATCTTAAAAGAACCGGAACAATAGACCAAGTATTGGGTGCAACTGCAGGAAAAACATGGACTTCTGCAGACAGCCTTTTCCCGATACCTGAAACGGCTATTCGCTCTAATCCCTTTTTGACTCAAAATTCAGGATATTAAATAATATTAAAATAAATACCCAAGAATGTTTTTCATTGAAAAGCATTCTTGAGGTTTTAAAATTCACTATGGAAACAACAATTGTAAGAGTTGAGGATTTGTCACATCAATACAGTAAGGATTGGGCAATACAAAATATAAGTTTTGAAATTAAAGAAAACAAAATTCTAGGTCTTTTAGGATCTAACGGAGCGGGAAAATCAACTACAATGAATATCCTTTGCGGCGTATTAAACCAGACCAGCGGCAATATTTTTATTGATGGAATTAATCTAAAAGAAAACCCTGTTGAAGCTAAAAAATTAATTGGATTTTTACCGCAGACACCGCCTTTGCATTTAGACTTAACAGTAGATGAATATTTGATTCATTGCGCAGAATTAAGACATGTAAAAAAAGAAGATTTAAAAAATGCTTTAGAGAAGGCCAAAGAACAATGCGGTATTTCACATTTCAGCAACCGATTAATTCGCAACTTATCTGGAGGTTACAGACAACGTGTAGGTATTGCTCAAGCTATTATTCACGAACCTAAATTAGTAGTTTTAGATGAACCAACCAACGGACTTGACCCCAACCAGATTTTAGAAGTTAGAAAATTAATCAAAAAAATATCAAAAGATAAAGCCGTTATTTTTTCTTCTCATATTTTATCTGAAGTTCAGGCAACTTGCCAAGATATCAGAATGATTGAAAACGGACACATGGTTTTTGCCGATACACTTGATGCTTTCAATAATTATATCGAAGCAGATAAACTGACAGCAAGTTTTGAAAATCCGCCTGTCCTTACTGCTTTAACTGATATTGCTGAAGTTACAGCTGCTGTTTTTCTTACTCCAAAAAAAGTGCAGATTACTTTTACCGGAACTCAAGAAATTGCCGAAAAAATTGTTTCGCTAAGCGTAAATAACAATTGGAAACTGCGCGAAATTCAATTCGAAAAAGTATCTCTGGATGAAATTTTCGCACAATTATCTAAAAAAGCTCCCTCTAAAAATTCTCCTACTTCTTAAAAATATAAAAATGAAAACAATATACAGAATAGCTAAAACAGAACTCAATACCATGTTTTATTCGCCCGTTGCGTGGGTTGTTTTAGTAATATTTTCAATCCAGTCAAGCTGGAAATTCTTTGACACGCTCGAACGATTTGAAAAAGGACAAAAAATAGGCCAGCATATGGACAATTTATCACAAATTCTGTTTTCTGGTTTCAGCGGCCTTTTTACAGAAATGCAAAATTATTTATACTTATATGTGCCGCTGTTAACAATGGGACTTATAAGCCGTGAAATTAACAGCGGATCTATCAAACTTTTGCTTTCTTCCCCAATAAAGATAAAAGATATAGTTCTGGGTAAATTTCTAGCTATTGCAAGTTATTGCCTATTATTCATTGCAATATTAGGCATACTTGCAGGTGTAGCTTATTTTTCTATTGATAATTTAGATATCAAATTTGTTCTATCGGGTCTAATTGGCTTGTATTTACTGGTATGTACTTATGCGGCTATTGGCCTTTTTATGTCATGTCTGACTTCTTATCAGGTCGTAGCTGCCATAAGTACTTTAGTAGTTTTAGCTGGTTTAAATTTCATTGGTAAATTGTGGCAAGGAGTCGAATATGTAAAAGATATTACATATTTCCTTTCTATCTCCGGTCGCGCCAATGAAATGATAGAAGGTCTTATTGTAAGCAAAGACGTATTTTATTTTGTTTTAGTAAGCAGTCTTTTTATTGTTTTAAGTATCTATAAATTACAAACCGGAAGAGACGCACAAACAACTTCTACTAGAGTTCTAAAATATACTGTATTAGTAATTGTTGTTTTATCATTGGGCTACATTACGTCAAGAGCGCCATTATCAGTATACTTTGATATGACGAAAACTAAAAGCAGAACTTTGACAAAAAACAGTCTTGATGTTGTAGATAAGATAGATGGTCCAATAAAAATAACAACCTATGTTAATTTATTAGATATAAATTATTACATGGTAATGCCTTATTCTCAGAATCAGGACATTTCAAGTTTTGAAAAATATTCTCGCTTTTTGCCTCAAATGGAAATGGAATATGTGTATTATTATGATACTTCTAACAATGCTGCTTTATATGCTCAAAATCCGGGATTAAATGACAAACAGCTTGCTCAAAAAATGGTTGAAACACAAAATTTAAAGCTTAAAAAATTATACAGCCCAGCCGAAATAAGCAAAATTATAGATCTGAAACCAGAACAAAACAGAGTAGTCCGAACGGTTGAATACAACGGAAAAAAAACTTTTTTAAGAATGTTTGACGACATGTTTAAAATTCCCATGGAAAAAGAAATTTCTGCTGCGTTAAAACGTTTGGTTGTATCACCGCCCAAAATTGTATTTGTGACGGGAAACATGGAAAGAAGCGTTGACAAAAATGGAGACAAAAATTACAAAACAGGTTTTAATGAAGTTTCTTTCAGATATTCTCTGATCAATCAAGGGTTCGATGTTTCGTCTGTAGATATTAATGCACAAAATATTCCGGACCAAACAACTATTTTAATTATTGCAGATCCAAAAACACAGCTAAGCCAAGGTGCAATCGACAGAATCAACAAATACATCGACCAAGGAAAAAACTTAATGTTATTAGCTGAACCTGAAACAAATTCAACTTTGACAGCTGTTACAGATAAATTGGGACTTAGCTTTACAAGACAATCTTTAGTTCAGGAAAGCGGAGATAATTCACCAGATTATTTGGTAACTGAATTTGCCCAAAGTATCGATTCAGCTGTTATAAAATTAAATAAAACTAAAAATCCTATTCCATTTTTAGGAAGCAGCGGTATTAAAACAGCTAAAAATGCTGGTTTTACAGTAACACCATTATTAAAAACAAATAAACAACCAGCGTGGGAATCTCCAACCGGAATTAACACTATTTCAGCAGATTTGAAAAAGCAGTCTTCTTTTTCAGAAATGCCTCTTGCAGTCGCATTGACGAGAAACATCAACGGAAAATCTCAAAAAATAATTGTTTCAGGTGATGCTGATTTTATGGGTAATGCCGAGTTAAGCCGAGGCGGCTCAGGAACATTTCAGTTTGTTACAGATATTTTTACTTGGTTCAGCAATTATCAATTTCCAATTGACACAACACGTCCAGAAAATACCGACAATCATATTGCAGTAAATGCTAATCAAGTTTTCATTAGTAAGCTACTGTTCATAGGGTTATTTCCTATTTTGATTATATTAGGCGGTGCTTTTATATTGATCAGAAGAAACAGACGATAAAAAATAAAAAAATGCACAATACAACTAAAAAAAATATAGTAATTGGGATCATGCTCCTCTCCTTTCAAGGAGCATTTTCTCAATTTAAAACTACGCTTCCGTTAAATAAAAACGTGACCACCGGCAAACTTAAAAACGGATTAACGTATTACATCCTTAATAACGAAGAGCCTAAAGATCGTGCAAGTTTTTACTTTGTTCAAAATGTTGGAGCTATTTTAGAAGAAGATAATCAAAACGGATTGGCTCACTTTTTAGAACATATGGCTTTTAACGGCACTGAGCATTTTAAAGGAAAAGGAATTATTAAAATGCTGGAAAAAAATGGAGTAAGTTTTGGAAAAGACATTAACGCTTATACAGCTCAGGACGAGACAGTTTACAACATAAGTTCTGTTCCGGTAACCAATGAAAAGTTGATCGATTCTACACTTTGGGTTTTACATGATTGGTCTGGTTCTCTTTCTTTGACAAATGAAGAAATTGATGCAGAAAGAGGCGTAATTCGTGAAGAATGGAGAACGCGAAGAACAAGCGGGTTTCGTCTAAAAATGCAGACAGATCAAGTGTTATACAAAGGTTCTAAATACAGCAAAAGAGATGTTATTGGTGATCTAAATATCATCAATAATTTCAAATATCCTGAACTTAGAAATTATTACAAAAAGTGGTACCGTCCAGATTTACAAGCTGTAATTGTGGTTGGAGATGTTGATGTTAAAGTAATAGAGCAAAAAATAAAAGCAATTTTTTCTGGAATTCCCCTTGCAAAAAAAGCAGCTGCAAGAACCTATGCAAAAATTCCAAAACATGACGAATTGTATTTTGGAACCGCAACTGACAAAGAAGCTTCGTCAACAACAATTACATTGCAATATATTCTCGATGAACCTTTGGTAAAAGACAGTATCGTTACACGTAAAAATGTAATGAATTCTTTCTATACCAGTATTTTAAATAATCGTTTCAAAGAACTTATCTTAAAAAATAAAGGTTCAAGCTTGAATTTTAAAAGTTATTTAGAACCTATTTCAAGATTAAATACTTCGTTTAATATTTCGGCCTTAGCCAAAAAAGGAAAGACTTTAGAATCTTTTGAAGAAGCTTATACTGAAACCGAACGCTTGAAACGTTTTGGTGCCATACAAGCCGAATTAGACCGAACAAAAAAGCTTTTTATCAGTTCTTACGATGATTTTATAAATAATAAAGACAAAGTTGATAACGATACTTGGGCAGATAAATTGACGAATTATTTCTTAAAAGCAAAGCCTTTTTTAAAAGCAGAAGATGATTATAAATTAATTGTAGGCATCATAAAAAGTATTTCTTTGGAAGAATTAAACGCTTATGCGAAAACCATTCAAAAACCAACAAATCAGATCGTTTTGGTAACTGGATCAGATCAGGATCAGAATAATTTTCCGAATAAAGATGCCGTTGTTCAGGTGATCAAAAAGGTTGAAAGCATGAATTTAGAACCTTACACTAAAAAAGAAAACAACGCACCTTTAGTAGAAAAAGAACTAAAACCTGTTGCTGTTAAAAAAACATTTGATGTACCGGGAATTACAGAAGCAAAAGGTTACACGTTAGAAAATGGTGCCAATATCATTATTCTTCCAACGACTTATTCTCAAGATCAGATTGTTTTTTCTGCTTTTTCTAAAGGCGGTAAATCTTTGGTGAAAACAGAAGATTTAACTTCTGCCGAAATTGCGACAACAATTGCAAAATCGTCTGGACTTGGCAATTTTGATAATATTGGATTAAAAGAAAACCTTACCGGTAAAGTAGCACAGGCTTCTCCATTTATCGGAGAATTTACACAGGGATTTCAGGGAAGTTCGAATAAAGCTGATTTAGAAACCATGCTGCAATTGCTTTATCTTTCTTTTGAATCGCCACGTTTTGATCCTACTATTTTTAACATTTTAAAAGAGCAGTATAAAAATCGCTTGGAAAACATTAAAAAAGATAACGGAAGCGCTTTTAAAGACACTATTGATTTGGCAAATTCAAATCACAATCCTCGGACTTTTATCTTCAACGAAAAATTCCTTGAAACGATTGATTTGAAAAAAGCAGAAAATATATACCGTGACCGAATTAAAAATGCCGCTGCTTTTACTTTTGTTTTTGTTGGAAATATTCCAGAATCAGGATTAGGACTGATTCAAAAATATGTCGGAAATATAAAATCTGATTCTTTGTCAAAAGAAACTTTTATCGATTATAATATTGAACCTGCAAAGGGTAAAACAGTTGTTCATTTTAAACGTCCGATGGAAGTAGCTAAATCAACTGTTTACCTTCATTTGAAAGGGGAAATGGAATACAGCAAAGAAAATGCAGTTGGAATGTACATCATTGGCGAATTGCTGTCAAAACGTTTTCTACAGACAATTAGAGAAGAAGAAGGAGGCAGTTACGGCGTAAATGTTGCCGGAAATCTAGAACTGATTCCGAAATCGAATTTTGATCTTGCCTTGACTTTTGACTGCAATCCTGAAAAACAGGAAAAATTAATGCAGATTGTATGGAAAGAATTAAACGATTTAAAATCGAATCCAATCAATGTTAATGATTTAGAAGACATTAAAAAAGCACTTTTAAAAAATAGAGAAGAATCAATAAAAACAAATTCTTTCTGGATTTCAACTATTTACAACAGCAGTTTAAATCAGATTCCGTTTTCGACGGATGATGCATATAAAAATTTAATTTCTAAAATTGATCAAAAAACTATTCAGCAGTTAAGTAAGCACGTCTTGGATAGTTCTAGTAGCGTCGAAGTTATTATGAATCCGGAGAATTCTTCAGGAAAATAATACTTTAGTCTACATTTTTATTTTATTAGTCATTAAAGGTTGTCATTGCCAGACAGCCTTTTTTGGTTATTATAATGGAGTCATAAAAAAACAGCGATCTCTTAAATCGCTGTTTTTTTTATATTTTTAAATTTTTATTTTAGAAAAAAATCGGCATCAATTAATCGATTTCCTGTGTCATCATAAACGGCGTAATTAAAACCTCCCTGAACACAGTACGATCCGTATTCCCCCTCTTTATTTAAAGCAATAAATCCGACTTGAATATCTTTTAATTCTTTGTTTCTGTTTTTGGTCAATTTTACAATTCGGGCAACTGCTTCTTCACACGCTTTTTGAGGCGATTTTCCCTGACGCATTAATTCTACAACCAAATGACAGCCAGCAATCCTGATTACTTCTTCACCATGACCTGTTGCTGTTGCTGCGCCAATTTCATTATCAACATACAAACCAGCTCCAATAATTGGCGAATCACCCACACGGCCGTGCATTTTAAAAGCCATACCGCTTGTCGTACACGCCCCTGAAAGATTTCCGTTAGCGTCTAACGCAATCATACCAATTGTATCGTGATTTTCTATATTAGCAATAGGTTTGTATTTACTGTCTTTCAGCCATTCTTTCCATTCTTTTTCAGATTCTTCGACTAGTAAATTTTCTTTCTTAAAACCTTGTTCCAATGCAAATTGCAAAGCTCCATCACCAACCAGCATAACGTGAGGTGTTTTTTCCATTACAGCTCTTGCAACTGAAATTGGATGTTTAATAAATTCAAGACAAGCCACTGAGCCAATATTAGCATTTTGATCCATAATACAAGCGTCAAGGGTTACACGGCCATCTCTGTCGGGACGTCCGCCATAACCTACGCTTCTTTCTTTTGGATCGCCTTCCGGAATTTTAACTCCTGCTTCTACCGCATCTAATGCAGTTCCTTTTTTATTTAGAACTTCCCATGCGGCTTCATTTGCCTGAATTCCAAATCTCCAAGTAGAAAGTACAATAGGTTTCTTTCCTTTTTTAGAAACCACTATTTTTTCATCTTCTGAATTTCTGTTGAAAGATTGCAACGCCACAGCTACAGAAGCTATTGCCGTTGTTTTTATAAAATTTCTACGATTTGAGTTTGCCATAATTAGATAAAATTTAAAACCATAAGTAATGTAACAACATATAAAGAATTGTAATATAATTTTATATTACGTTAAACAATTTAAACCTTAGTAAATTTAAAAAAAACTATGCTTTATAAAGCATACTTGCCGCACCTAATAATGCCGCCGCTTCATTATCTGTAGAAACAGAAATCTTGATATCCATTCCTGCTTCTTTGATTTTTTTATTGAAACTCGGCAGAAAAAATTCGCTGGCGTTGGCTATTTTTCCACCAATAATAAAACTGTCAGCGCCAAATTTTTCTAACCAAGGAATTACGATTGACGCTAAATCTTCTCCCATTTCTTCAAAGGCCTTTTTAGCATATTCATCTTCGGCTAAAGCCAAATTAAAAAGTTCTAATCCGTCATTTAGATTTTGGCCTGTCAACTTTTTGTAGCGGTGTAAAAGACCTCGCGCTGAAACATAATCTTCAGCAATACTTTCTTTAAAAGGAATATTATAAATTTCGCCGTCTGCAGGGACTAATTCTCCCGAAGAAATAGAAATTCCATTGTCTATGAAACAAGCTCCAAGTCCAGTTCCGAGTGTAATTGCCATTACTTTTTTAGAAAGATTTGCAGCATCTTTATGCACTTCTCCTTTTCCAAAACAAACTGCATCGTTTTCAAAAAGAATTGGAAATTCGCTTGAAAGATTAAGTGTGCCTTGAATTAAATAACGAACATTTAAACCGTAAAAATGCTCATATTTAGATTGATCTTTTATCCAGCAAAGTCCGTTAGCATAATCAAACGGTCCAGGCATGCAGACAGCCAAACCTTTTATTTCTTCAACTTCCGAATTTTTTACCGAAGTTCGAATCGATTTTTCCCAAATAGACATTACTGCTTCAACTGGCATATTCGAATCAAAAAATTCTTTATGCAATGAAGGGTCGATTACTTGCATGTTTATAATATCTATAATTGCTGTGGTAATGTGTGTTCCTCCAATGTCTATTCCTACTGCATATTCTTTATTCATTCTGTATTTTTTTGAATTGAACCATTAAGAAATGAAGTTTCTGACTTCTTAATCTTTTAATGGCTAGTATTTTATTTTAGATATTCTTGTCTTTTAATATTTCAGGATACTTAATGCTTGTATGAACAATCATTTCGCCAAAAAGTGTATTTGCCCAAGCAAACCATTTTCTGGTAAACTTCGCAACATCATCTTTATGAAATGATTCGTGCATAAAACCGGTATCCGCATTTGTTTTGATCAAATTGCTGATGCACATTTTAATCTCTTTTTCATCAACACTTGTAATCGCTCTCAAAACAATACTCATTGGCCAAATCGTATCGACTCCTGTATGTGGACCGCCAATTCCTTCCCCTGCTTTTCCTTTATAGAAAAACGGATTATTTTCTGAAAGTACCACTTTTCTGGTATTCAAATAAAGCTGATTATCTGGTTCAATAGCACCTAAATATGGCAATGATAATAAAGACGGAACATTGGCATCATCCATCATATGGAAACTTCCGTATCCGTTTACTTCAAAAGCAATAATTTTTCCGAATTTTGGATGTTCGATGATTCCGTTTTCTTCTAAACCTTTCTGAACCTGATCTTTTAATTCTTTTGCTTTAGCTACTAAATCTTTGTCTAAAAGAGCTGGCAAAGAGAAGATTTCGATCAAGTAACCTAAAACTTCAATGGCAAACATATTACTCGGAATTAAATACCCAAATAAAGTACTGTCATCACTTGGCCTAAAAGTCGAAACAATTAAGCCACACGGTTTTACCGGATATCCGTAACCGCCTAACGGCACGCCATCAGTAGCCCAGGCTGTTGTTCTTTGAAAGCTGTACGGGCCTTTATCGTTCCAGCGTTGCTGTTCTTTAAAAGTCTGTAAAACCAAAAGCATAGCTTCTTTCCACTTGCTGTCGAACAAACTGATATCACCTGTTGCCGCCCAGTAGCCGTGCGCCAATCGCACAGGATAACACAAACTGTCAATCTCCCATTTTCGTTCGTGAATTCCGGGCTGCATTTTAGTTATGTCATTTTTCCACTCGCTTACTTTTGTAAAATCTTTATAAAAAGCATTTGCATACGGATCGAGCAAGATACATTTCGCTTGACGGTTGATAACACCTTTTACTAATTCTGCCAGTTTTTTATCTTCTTTTACAAACGGAATATAAGGCCAGATTTGAGCTGTACTGTCGCGCAGCCACATCGCATCAATATCGCCGGTGATTACATAAGTATCTGGTTTTCCGTCGATAATTTCAAAATCAACAGTTGTATCTAAAGTATTTGGAAAACAGTTTTCAAACAGCCAAGCCAATTCAGGATTCGCGATTTGTTTTTTAATTCGGACAATTGCGGCTTCAATCGCTGGACTTGTAAATTTTCTTTCTTTTAAAGGAGGTCTTTTGCTGATAAAATCTTTAAGCGCAAAATTGAAACTATCTGATTGCATTGCAAAAACATCGGTTTGAATAGCCAATAATCCAGCTGAAAAAATTCCAGTATTTTTTATAAATTTTCTACGTGAATTCATCGTATTTATTTTGAAGTTGAATAAGAATATGGAAAAGCGCTTTTAGCTGTTCCTCTTTGTAAATTAGGATCGCTGCTCATATCAAAATTTAATTCACCGCCCTTTAATACATCAAAATGATTGATATAATTTTTAGAGAAAGCCAAATTATTCCATTTTAAATCCTGCACATATTTGTTGGTTTCAGAATTTTTTGGAGCATTGATAATCAATTGTTTTCCATTTTCTAATTGTAAAGTAATTTTTTTAAATAACGGTGCACCCAAAACGTATTCGTCTGTTGCCGGACAAACCGGATAAAATCCCATAGCAGAGAAAATATACCAAGCCGAAGTCTGTCCATTATCTTCATCGCCGCAATAACCGTCTGGAGTTGGTTTGTATAAACGATTCATTACTTCTCTCGACCAATATTGAGTTTTCCAAGGTTCGCCTGCATAATTGTATAAATAAATCATGTGCTGAATGGGCTGGTTTCCGTGCGCGTATTGTCCCATATTCATGATCTGCATTTCGCGAATTTCATGAATTACAGATCCGTAATACGTATCATCAAAAACGGGTGGAGTTGTAAAAACGGCATCTAGTTTAGCTGTAAAATTTTTCTGTCCGCCCATTAAATCAATCAAACCCTGAACATCATGAAATACGCTCCAGCTGTAATGCATGGCATTTCCTTCTGTAAAAGCATCTCCCCATTTTAACGGATTGAAATTTTTTGGAAAACTTCCGTCTTTATTTCTACCGCTCATAAAACCAATTTCAGGATTATAAAGATTTTTATAATTCATCATTCGCTTTTCGTATAAACTGATTTCTTTTTTAGGACGATTTAAAGCTTTGGCTAATTTCCAAATGGCAAAATCGTCATAAGCATATTCTAATGTTCGTGCTGCATTTTCATTGATTTTTACATCGTAAGGAACATAACCTAAAGTATTGTAATAGGAAACTCCTGTTCTTCCAACAGCATCTAGCGGACCTTCATTATTGGCACCATGAACTAAGGCATCGTATAAAGTATTGATATCGTAACCGCGCAAACCTTTTATATAAGCCTCAGAAACTACTGAAGCTGAATTGTTCCCGACCATTACATTTCTAAAACCCGGACTCGACCATTCCGGCAAAAATCCGCCTTCTTTATAATCATTAATCAAACCTTCCTGCATTTCTTTATTAGTAGAAGGATAAACCAAATTCAGCAACGGATATAAGGCTCTAAAAGTATCCCAAAAACCGGTTCCCGCATACATATATCCCGGCAAAACACTTCCGTTGTACGGACTATAATGTACTGTTTCTCCTTTGGCATTTATTTCATATTGCTTTTGTGGGAAACAAGTTGCGCGGTATAGACAAGAATAAAACGTTTTTAATTGGTCTTCGCTTCCACCTTCGGCAGCCAGTTTTCCTAATACTTTATTCCATTCTGCTTTTGATGCTGCAACAGTTTCCTTGAAAGAAGCATTTCCTAATTCTTTCAAATTTAGTTCTGCCTGTTCCGGACTTATAAATGAAGAAGCTACTTTTACATTTATAATTTCGCCTTTTTTGGTTTTAAAACCAACAACAGCACCTGCGTGATTGTCTTGTAATTCTAATTTATCTTTTTCTAAACCTTTGTCATTCCACGTAGAATTTGAGGCAAAAGGTTTATCAAAAATCAGTACAAAATAGTTTTTGAAATTCGTTGGAACTCCTCCGCTATTTCGTGTTGTATAACCAATGATTTTATTTTCTGATGGAATTATTTTCACGTAAGAACCTTTGTCAAAAGCATCAATCACTATAGAAGATTGTTCATTTTCAGGAAATGTAATTTGAAAATGCGCCGCTCTTTCTGTCGCTGTAATTTCTGTTGTTACATCATAATCAGCCAGATAAACGCTATAGTAATATGGTTTTGAAACTTCGGCTTTATGACTGAACCAGCTTGCTCGGTCCGCTTCCGCGAAAGCCAATTTACCCGTTACCGGCATAATCGAAAACTGACCGTAATCGTTCATCCACGGCGATGGCTGATGCGTTTGCTTAAATCCTCTAATTTTTTCGGCAGTATAAATATAAGCCCATCCGTCTCCCATTTTACCGGTTTGCGGTGTCCAGAAATTCATTCCCCAAGGTCGGCAAATCGCTGGATAAGTATTTCCGTTAGAAAGACTGTGCAAAGATTGTGTTCCCATTAACGGATTCACATATTCTACAGGATCTAAAGTTTTGACTTGTGCATTTACGAAAACGCAACACTGCATTATTCCTAAAAAAATTAAACTCTTTATTTTCATGTTCTGTTTTATTATCCTAACAGTTTTTTCTAAAACTTTTAGGTATTAATATATTTGTTTGTAAAATGTAAATCTATACCTAACAGGTTTAAAAACCTTTTAGGAAAACTTAAAGCTCCGATTCCTTAAATCTAAATCTATCCCGAGACTTCGGGACTAAAATCTAAAATTTAAATCGGTCTGTCTGCTTTCTTAACTCCAAAAGTTGTCGATGGTTTGCTTCCCATAAACAATTTCAACTCTCCTCCTTTTACAATCATTTCCTGTGTGATGTATGATTTTGTATAAGGTTTTCCGTTGTATTCTGCTTTTTGAATGTAAATATTAGTTTTACTATTGTCAATTGCTTTTACTGTAAAAGAAATACCTTCTTTATGATGAATTGTTGCTTCATTTACTAACGGACTTCCAAAAACATAAACTCCGTTTGCCGGATTAACCGAATAAAATCCCATTGAAGACAAAACATACCAAGCCGACATTTGTCCTAAATCTTCATTACCGCACAATCCGTCTGGTTTTACAGAATAGAATTTATCATCGATTTCGCGAATTAATTTTGCGGTTTTCCACGGCTGTCCAGCAAAAGCATAAAGATATGGAATATGATGATTTGGCTCGTTTCCTTGCGCATATTGGCCAATTAATCCGCTGATATCCGGAGAAACTTCCTCGCCTTCAACTTTATCTGTAATTAAGAAAAGAGAATCTAATTTGTCTAAAAATTTCTTTTCACTTCCAAACAATTCAATTAAACCGTACGGATCCTGAGGAACTAACCAAGTATATTGCCAAGCATTTCCTTCAACATAATCGTCTTTACGATGCGCAGATGAAAGCGGGTTTAAAGGTGTTCTCCAATTTCCATCAGTTAATTTCCCTCTCATGAAAGTTGTTTCTTTATCAAAATACAACTTATACAAATTGGCTCTTTTGGTGAAGTAATTATAATCTTCTGTTTTGCCTAAAGATTTTGCCATTTGAGCAACACAATAATCATCAATTGCATATTCTAAAGCGTTACCAACAGATTCCAGTAATTTATCTGCAGGAATATATTCTAATTTCTGAACATAATCCATTCCGTCACGCGTTTGCATGGCTGTTTTTTTGATCGCTTCATAAGCTAAAGCTGTATCATAATCACGATATCCTTTTAAATAAGCATCGACAATAACAGCGATCGAGTGATTTCCGTTCATGGTATTGGTTTCATTGCCCATTAAATGCCAAACCGGTAATCTTCCCTGCTGTTCGTAAATCGCTAAAAATGACTTTACAATATCATTAATTTTTTCAGGCTGTGTTATCGTGTACAAAGGATGTAAACCACGATAAGTATCCCAAAGTGAGAAAGTTGTATAGTTGGTGAAATTTGCTTTTTCGTATACTTTTTTATCTGTTCCTCTGTAATCTCCGTTTGCATCATTAAAAATAGAAGGCGCAAACATGGTGTGATACAATGAAGTATAAAAAACTTTCATTGTTTTATCGTCTGCTTTAATCTGAATTTTATTTAATTCTTTGTTCCATTTTGAAGTCGCTGTTTTTACGATTTGGTCAAAATCCCAATTCGGAATTTCAGCTTTAATATTTGCTGCAGCATTTTCAGAACTTACCGGAGAAATTCCGACTTTCACTAAAACTTGTTTGTTTTTTGTTGCAAAATTCAGAATGGCTTTCATTTTTAAACCTTCTCCTTCATTACCATTTACAGCTGTTTTATCATCATATAATGCTAATTTTGAAATTGGTTCAGAAAATTCGATAGCAAAATAAACACGTTGATCTGCCGCCCAGCCTGCCGAAAAACGATAACCTACAAGTGTGGTTTCATTTGATTTTTTGATAAAAGTTTTTACCGGTTTATCCCATCCAATTCCATCAGCAAGATCTAACAAAACGTGATTATCATTGGCTGAATTAAAAGTATATTTATGAAAACCAACTCTTTCGCTGGCTGTTAACTCCGCTTTGATTTTGTATTTATCAAGTAAAACACTGTAATAGCCTGGTTTGCTTACTTCATTTTCATGAGAAAAATAAGAGCCGTAACCGTTTACCATATCTTCTTTTGTTCCTTTAAACAAAGGCACTTTTCCGGAAACAGGCAACAAGAGAATATCATTTAAATCCCCAATTCCGGTTCCGCTTAAATGTGTATGCGTAAATCCTAAAATGGTGTTGCTTGCATAATTATAACCGCTGCACCAATCCCAGCCTTCAAATATATTTACGGGCCCTAACTGAACTGCTCCAAACGGAACATTAGCGCCAACAAATACGTGTCCATGACCTGCAGATCCAATAAAAGGATTTACATATTGGGTATAATCTGAACTAGTTGTTTTTACCTTCTTCTCCTGTGAAATTGCTGCTAAATTACTCAGCATAAGTACTAAAAAAACGATGTGCCTGAATTTTGTAACCATTTTATTTGTTTTTTATTTGAATTTGCGTAATTCCCTATGTATGAAACGGGTTTCACTGATTTACGCAACTATTTTTATTTGACCGCAAAGAGCGCAAGGATTTACGCAAGGTCCGCAAAGTTTTTTTTCCGTTCATCCTTTGTTACTTTGTCCCTTTGTCTCTTTGAACCTTTAATTATATTTTTTCAAAACCTCATAAAGAGAATAAACTTTCAGCTCTGGCTTCATTATTTTCCCTTCAAAATTGATTGTTTTTTCTTCTCCTGCTTTTAAATCGAAATAGTTATCACTCCATTTTCCAGTATATCCTTTTATGGAGACATTTACATATTTTGCAAATTTTGATGCTTTTAAAACTACTTTATTTCTTTTTACTTCCCAAGTTATATTTGGATCTTCTAATCTTAAATTTATCGGACGTGTCAGATCTATTTCAGGAGTTTTATCATCCCGATACGCTTCTTTCATCGCGTACCAGGCTGCTTTGGGCTGACGGTCATAATAATCTGTTACGCTCCAGCTTGCGACTGGCCAGCAATCATTTAGCTGCCAAACTAAAGTTCCCATATTATAAGGCACTTTAGAACGGTGAATTCCAATAATATTTTTAAGAGCGTAATATTGAAGACATTGTGTAAGGTATGTATAATCCTCAACGTTCATTTTCTTTATTTTGGTTGAATCAATGAAATAGCGATTCAAATAAGAGTCTAATTTAAGAAATCCTTTTCCGGCTTTTTGATGGGCCTGCAGAATATCAGAATATAAATACCGGTCTTCTGGTAAAGTAAAAGCTTCTACAGAAGAATAATTAGGCATCGCCTGCATTCCGTATTCGCTCACAAAACGGCCTGTTTTTTCCTGAACTTTTTCTACATCTTCCAATCCCCACCAAGTTCCCCAATAATGACTGTCGCCTTCGTTAATACTTGCCTTTCTCGACCAGTGAAATAATGGTGATGAACTAATATAAGGACGTTTGTTATCAACTTCCTTAACCCATTTTGGAATACTATCCTGAAACAAACGAACATAATCGTGCCATAAACGAGTCGAATCTTGTTTGGACATTTTCATGCTTTTTTGCCATCCCCAACTTTTAAAAGCTTCATCTCCCTCATTATTGCCGCACCACAAAACAATACTCTTATGATGACGCAGGCGTTTTACCTGATACTGAACTTCTTTTTTTACGTTGTCAAAAAATGCGTCATCTCCCGGTATCATTGTTCCGGCAAACATAAAGTCCTGCCATACATAAATGCCGTTTTTATCGCATAAATCGTAGAAATAATCATCTTCGTAAACGCCACCACCCCAAACACGAAGCATATTCATATTGGCATCTTTCGCCATTCCGATTACTTTTTCGTATTCTTTTTTGGTTACTCTTGATAGAAATGCATCTGACGGAATATAATTGGCGCCTTTCATGTAAACCGGTTTTCCGTCAATTTTAAAATAAAAAGATTTGCCAAGTTCATCCGGTTGTTGTACCAGTTCGATTTTGCGATCTAAAACATAAGGCTTTTCAGGAGTTTTTTGGTCATAGAATTCAAGTCGCGGTGTTTTCCAAATTCCGCAAGTGGTAAATTTTGGTCCCCAATCCCAGCCAAAATGATATTGTGCTTTACGCACATAGGCACGCGGATTGTCAGGAATTATAAAAGGAAGATCTTTTTTGGCCAATGAATCGACTACATTTTGTGCCGATTTAAAAACTACTACCAAATCGTTATTTCCTGATTTTAATATCTTTTTCACATCAACTTTCCATTGACGAAACATATTATCAGCTTTTAAAATCAATTGATTGTTTAGATAAACCGTTGCGTAAGTATCTAATCCATCAAAAACTAATTCGCTATTTTTCTTTTTTAATATTGCTGGAGTTACATGAAAAGTAGTTTTATATTCCCAGTCTTTCTTTTCAATCCATTGCAGCTTTTTTTCGTTGTCGCGATAAAAAGGATCTGGTATTATTTTATTGCGCAGCAAATCGGTATGAATCTCACCGGGAACTACAGCAGGAAACCATTTTTCAGTTTTAGTTTCGCGGTACTGCCAGCCGATTTTTAAATCCATATTTTGTGCATTGCCTGCAAATGAAAAACTCACGAGACTAATAACAATAAGCCGATAAAAGCTTTTTTTGTATTCCATTTTAAATTTACTGCAAAAGCATGTTTTCTAATTCTTAAATAGATTTATATCCAAGTCGTCTAATGAACCTAAAACGATTTAGTAAAATAACTAAAAAAAATGATTCGTTTTTCTGTTATTTTAATCAAACTGATTCTCTAACAATCAGCTTTCCTTTTTTGAGACTTTTCTCTACATCAAATGTTTTCATATCCGTCATCTGACTCATTAATAATTGTATAGACTTAATTGCAATATCCTCAATCGGTTGCGCAATAACAGTTATTGTTGGCGTATGCAATTTAAAACTGTCATGATCATCAAAACTAATTACTGAAATGTCTTTAGGAATACTAATTCCCATAACTCTAAAAGCTTGTAATCCTGCAAGTCCCATATAATTTGCTAAAAATAAAACCGCATCAATCTTCGGATTTTTTTTAAAGAAGCTCATAATTTCGGCAATTCTAGTTTCTTCACTGCTATGATAATCCATATGAAGAACAAGGGCTTCATTGTAAACTCCTTCTTCTTTTAAAGCATCTCTATAGCCGTCTTCTCGCAGTTTCATCTGAATCATTTCAGATTTATTATTGACAACTGCAATGTGTTTACGGTCTTTATTCAGTAAAAATTTAGTAGCTGAATTTGCGGCTTCATAATTATCCATCACCACATGACTTACTCTTTGCCCGGGAAAATAACGGTCGACTAAAACAACTGGTTTTTTCAACTTTAAAAGAAGATCAATTTTGTCTTCAAGATTTTGAGTTGGCGTTATAATAAAACCATCAACATTAGCTTGCAACAGACTGTGAATTAATTCTGCAGAACGTTCGTCATCATCACCTGTACTGCAATAAAACACTCTGTAGTCGATATTTTTTGCTTCGTCTTCAATTACTCGTGCAAGTTCTGCAAAGAACTGATTCGAAATATCTTCAACTATAAGTCCAATTGATCTTGTTTTTCCAGTTCTTAAACTGGTTGCAATCATACTTGGCCTATAATTTAGTTTTTCTGCAACTTCCTGTACTTTTTTAATAACTCCAGCACTAATGCCCATTTTCTCGCCTTTATCATTGATAACAAAAGATACTGTAGATATAGATACTTTAGCTTCTGTAGCAATATCCTTAATGGTAATCTTTTTCATCTGTAGGCTAATGTTTTTAAACAGTTATTAAATATATCACAAATATATATAAAAATAGATACTAAAACGATTTTACAAATGTTATTATTATATATATCGTATTTTTGGAGTTAAAAAATGATATTATTATCAGTAATTCAGAGTATTATAAGAGTATATCTTGTTTACTAAAATTTTCAATAAAAAAAAACGCTGTTGAAATTTCAACAGCGTTTCATATTTTATAAAGATTTAGGATATTATTTTTTATCAATCTTGTACAGTCTTCCTTGATCTGTTACAGCATATAAAGCACCATCACTTCCCTGTGTAATATCTCTAAATCGCTGACTTTCTGAAGCAAGAAGTCTTTCTTCGCCAACAACTTTATTATTTTGAAAAGCAAGACGCACAATATGCATACCACTTAAAGCGCTAATAAATAGGTTATTTTCCCATTCTGGAACTCTATTTCCGGTATAGAAAGTCATACCGCTTGGCGACACTACAGGATCCCAATAATAAACCGGCTGTTCTAATCCATCTTGTTGTGTAATTCCTGCTCCTACTTTTTGTCCGCTATATTCGATTCCGTAAGTAATTGTTGGCCATCCGTAATTAGAACCGGCTTTTAGGCGATTAATTTCATCACCTCCTCTTGGTCCGTGCTCACTCTGCCATATTTCGCCTGTAACAGGATGAAGCGCCAGTCCCTGCGGATTTCTATGTCCAATAGTATATAATTCTGGCAATGCTCCCGTTCCAGTAAAAGTTGGATTACCAGATGCTGGCTGTCCGTCTTTTGTAATTCTGATAACTTTTCCAAGGCCAGATGCAACTGATTGTGCCAATGGTCTAGTTTCTAATACAGAGCGTTCTCCTGTGCTTACAATTAAATTTCCTGTTTTATCAAAAAGAATTCTTCCTCCATAATGCAAATCACTAGGGTTAGCAGGTTTTGCACGATAAATTACTGTTGCTCCTTCAATTGTTTTTTCGTCAGCTGAAAGCTTTCCTTTGGCAACAGCCGTATTATTTCCGCCTGTTGTAGCTTCAGAGAAAACCCAATATATCATTTTATTTGATGCAAATTCTGGATCTAAACACAAACCTAGCAAACCGCCCTGCCCTGCAGCGTTAACTGCCGGAACACCTGTAATCGCTGCACTAACAACACCTGCTGTAGTTACAATACGCAATTGTCCTGATTTTTCTGTAACCAAAAGTCGGCCGTCTGGAAGACTTTTTACTCCCCAAGGAGCTGCTAACGTACTTGTTATAATTTTTGCTTCATAACTGGTATTTGTCTGTACACCACTAGCACGAGTTTGTCCTGCAAATGCTGGAGTATATGTTGTATTTGGTGCAGTAGTTTCTACCGGATCTGTTTTTGTTCCCGGATCTGCTGGACTGTCTTTATCATTTGAACAGCTAAAAAGCGTGAATAATGCCGTCGAAAGTGTAATAATGTAGGTTGTATTTTTCATCATTTGACAATTTAAATTAATAGTATATAGTTTGGTCAGCGTAAATTTCTATAATTAAATTCATAAGAATTTATATAATTATTTAAACTTTTTACAGAATTAACTGATATTTAAAAAGCTTTATTTAAAGTAAACGTTTTATTTATTAATTTAGTTTCCAAAACTAAAAACTATGGAAAAATTAACCAAAGAAGATATCAGTCAAGAGGTATTTGATCTGTATGATGATTACGCTCACAACAAAATAGACAGGAGAATATTTATTGAAAAATTATCCATTTTTGCGGTAGGAACACTTACTCTTCCATCACTTTTGAGTTTTATGACGCCAAATTATGTAGACAGTATTTTAGTACCACCAACAGATCCGAGATTAAAAACAGGCTACATAAATTATGATTCTCCAAAAGGAGGCGGGAGCATAAAAGGACTTTTATCACAACCATCTGAAACCAAAAAAAAACTGCCTGGAATTATTGTTGTTCATGAAAATCGAGGCCTTAATCCGTATATTGAAGATGTTGGAAGAAGAGCTGCTATTGAAGGCTTCATTACCCTTGCACCAGACGCTTTATCGCCATTAGGCGGTTATCCGGGAAATGACGATGCTGGACGTGAATTGCAAAAAAAACGTACACGCGAAGAAATGCTGGAAGATTTTATTGCCGCTTATGAATATCTGAAATCACATAAGGACTGCAACGGTTATGTTGGCGTCGTCGGATTTTGTTTTGGTGGATGGATTTCGAATATGATGGCAGTTAAAATTCCAACTTTGGCAGCAGCCGTTCCATATTATGGTGGACAGCCGACAAAAGAAGAGGCTGAAAAAATAACAACACCATTACTTTTGCATTACGCAGGTTTGGATACGCGCGTAAACGAGGGATGGCCCGCTTTTCAGGAAGTATTGAACAAAAACAAAGTCGAAAATACGGCTTATTTTTATCCGAATGTAAATCACGGCTTTCATAACAATACCACGCCAAGATACGACGAAGCCGCCGCAACTTTATCATGGACAAGAACTATAGATTTTTTTAAACAGAAATTAAAAAAGAAATAAGAAGACACTTTCATAAATGACAAAATTAAAAGCAACGGTTTATTTTTATATTCCGAAAGAAGTCAGTTTACTGGATTTAAGCGGTGTTGTAGAAGTGTTTCAGGAAGCCAATAATTTAGGTTTGAATTATGAACTGAAATTTGTCAGCACTGTATCTTCCGTTATTTCTAATTCGGGTTTAGCACTTTCTTCTCTCATTGATTTTACGGAAACGGCGCCACAAAAAAATGATTTTATTATTGTTTCCGGATTCAGTACACATCAATTAATGAATCTCAAAGATGAACCGTTGTTTTTTGAATGGCTTCATCAGGCAAATAAAAATCAAACCTCCATTTGCAGTATTTGTACCGGCGCATTTCTGCTTGCTAAATCTGGACTTTTAGACCATAAAGAATGTACCACACACTGGAAACTTATTTCGAAATTAGAAAAAGATTTTCCGCTTTTAAAACCTCAAAAAAATACTTTATTTACCAAATCTGACAACATTTATACCAGCGCCGGAATTGTAACAGGAATCGATTTGGCCTTATTTTTAATTGAAGAAAAACACGGAAAAGATACCGCAACTGCCATTGCCAAAGAGCTTGTAGTTTACAAAAGAAGAAACGGAACCGATGAACAGGAGAGCGTTTATCTTCAAAATCGAAACCATCGCGATGAAAAAATTCATACCATTCAGGATTGGATTATTTACAATTTAGAAAAAACATCAACCATTGACTTTTTAGCCGATTTGGTTTATGTGAGTCCGCGAACTCTGACTCGGATTTTCAAGAAAGAAACTGGCGTTACAATTGCCGCATACAGAACAAAATTAAGAATTGAAAAAGCCAAAAGCCTGCTCGCTAATTCTGATTATAAAATAGAACACATTGCGCATTTGTGTGGTTATAAGACGTCTAAACAATTAAGAGTTATTCTAGATGATCAAATTGATCTACTGCCAACTGCAATTAAAAATATGCTGGCTTAAAACGACTATCGTTTGTCCTTTTTCTATAATAATTGCCAAAGTACATTTGTAACCTAATAATCAAAAAGATACAAATGAAACTTAGAGACAAAAATCCCGCCTTGCTTATAATTGATGTTCAAAAAGGTTTTAATGAGGAAGCCTTTTGGGGCGGTAATCGAAACAATAAAGATGCTGAAACCAAGATGGCTCAAATTCTGGAAAAATGGAGAATACTTAAATTACCTATTTTCCATATTGTTCACAGTTCGATTCATCCTAATTCTAAATTGCACGAATCAAATCCCGGCTTTGAAATAAAAGATGAAGTAAAACCAATTAAAGGCGAACCCATTATCGTCAAAAATGTAAACAGCGCTTTTATTGGAACTGATTTAAAAGAAAAATTGGACGAACAAGGAATTACAAATCTGGTAATTTTTGGATTAACTACCAATCACTGTGTTTCTACAACAACCAGAATGGCCGGAAATTTGGGTTATGAAAATTTCGTAATTGCAGATGCAACGGCTACATTTGACAGAATTGGAATAAATGGAGAAAAATTTGATTCCGAGTTAATGCATCAAACTGCTTTGGCGAGTTTAAATAAGGAATTTGCAAAAGTTATCAATACTGAGAAATTGCTCGAATTGGTATAAAAATAAAAGACATTTGAAATTTCTATTTTTTTGGAAATAAAGCAACTTTCGTCATTTTGGCTTATACAACAACCAAAAAGACTAAATTACTTTTTACATTTCGGCTGAATTTTGCATTATAATTTTAAACAATAAAAAAATGCAAAAGACAATTTTCATTACAGGCGCTTCATCAGGATTAGGAAAAGCAACAGCTCAATTATTTCAGAATAAAGGATGGCAAGTTATTGCAACAATGCGAAATCCTGAAAAAGAAACTGAATTACAAAATTTAGAAAATGTAATAATTCTTCCGTTAGACGTTTCTGATTCAGAACAAATTAATTCTACTGTACAAAAAGTTACTGAAAATTATACGGTTGATGTTGTCATGAACAATGCCGGATACGGATTAATTGGTGCTTTAGAATCTTTAACTGATGAACAAATTCAACGTCAGATTGCCACTAATTTACTTGGTGTAATTAGAGTTTCAAAAGCATTTACAGCACATTTTCGTGAGAAAAAAAGTGGTATTTTTTTAAATATCAGCTCAACTTTTGGATTGATTGGTTTTCCGACGTGTTCTATTTACAGTGCAACTAAATTTGCTGTAGATGGTTTTTCAGAAAGTATGGCTTATGAACTGGCACAATTTGGTATTCAAGTAAAAGTAGTTGCACCGGGCGGTATGCAGACTGATTTTGCTATTCGTTCTATGGAAGTTGGCCAGCACAAGGCCTATGAAAAACTGACAGCAGAAGTAAGCAAAGGCTATAGTGCTGAACAAATCGCAAATTATTCAAAAGTAGAAGATGTTGCTCAAATTATTTACGAAGCAGCAACAGACAATAAAAGACAGTTGCGATACGTAGCAGGAAATGATGCGAATGCATTGTACAATGAAAGAATAGAATTGGGAACTGAAAATCAAGTTCAGAAAATTAAAGAAATGTTTACTTTTTAAAACTAATCACAGATGAAAAATCAAGCTATAGAATTGACTACCTTTAAACTGAATGGTTGTACCGTTGCACAATTTATTGAAGCCAACAAAGAAGTAGATGCATTTTTGAAACGCCAAAAGGGATTTCGTTCCAGAAATATTTCGGAATTAAAAAAAGGTATCGTTTACGATATCCTGATTTGGGACAGCGTAGAAGACGGAACCGATGCCATGCATAAGTTGATGAGCGAATTAAGCGATTCTATCGTTCATGGTATGATTGACCAAAGCACTGTAAGCTGGAATATCGCAGCTGTACAACATTTCGTAAGTTTGTAAAAACCAAAGCAGTTCAATATATAATTATGAAAAAACAGCCTAAAATATTTGATTCACTTTCAGAACTGCATAAAGCTATGGGACAGCCTAAGCCATCGCATCCCTTAATTGGTATTTTGAATTATGGTGAAGCCGTTTTTGATCCAAAAGATTATGAACAAGGTATTATTTTAAATTTCTATAAGATTTCTTTCAAAACACATTTCTCTGGAAAACTTAGATACGGACATGGCTTTTATGATTTTGAAGAAGGCGGCATGTCATTTATTTCGCCTGGACAAATTTTACGCATGCAAGATGAAGAAGCAGATTACAGTGGCATGTCATTGCACATTCATCCTGATTTTATTCGTCCTTATTCTTTAAATACTAAAATCAAGCAATATGGCTTTTTTGGTTATTCGGCTGCTGAAGCTTTGTATTTATCTGAAAGTGAAAAAGAAACCATTTTAGGTGTTTTTCACAGTATTCAGAAGGAACTAAACGAACGTATCGATGGTTTCAGCCAAGATGTTATCCTATCTCAGATCGAGCTTTTACTGAATTACAGCAATCGCTTTTACAACCGCCAATTTTTGACTAGAAAAGCTATTAATCATGATGTTATCAGTAAATTAGAAATCTTGCTGGAAGATTATTTTAATACTGAAAAAACAATTGAAAATGGTTTGCCAACTGTTCAGTTTATAGCCAATGAACTCCAGCTTTCGCCAAGATATTTGAGCGATTTACTGCGAAATAGCAACGGGCAAAATACCCAGCAATTTATTCATGATAAATTAATCGAAAAAGCAAAAGAATATATTGCAACAGGAACTTTATCAATTTCTGAAATTGCTTATAAATTAGGATTTGAGCATCCGCAATCTTTCAATAAATTATTCAAGAAAAAAACAAGCCTTACTCCTGTCGCGTTTCAGGAATCATTTCATAAAAACTAAATTATGCCAAAAATAGATTTTGAACAATTGAAACAACGCTCTGTAAAAATAAGAGATGCTTATCACAAATTAGAACTCGCACATCATGGAAGTCAATGGACTGTTGAAGAAGATGCTTTAGCTTTTCTTACAGACGCAGGTTTAGTAGGACGCCACGCCATGTCACAACAAGGCAGATGGCCAAAAGAAAATACTAAAGAAGAATTAGAACATAAATTAGGCGAATCAATTTGGTGGCTCACTGTTTTGGCTGCCCGTATGGATCTTGACATCGAAGAAGCAACTGAAAAATTTCTTTCGAAAACTGAAAAATTGTTAGGCTAATAGTACTACTATATTAATCAAACGAGCTGTTGATCATACGGCTCGTTTGTAAAAAGGCTTAATTTTAAAACTTCAAAGTTCCCCAAACTTGTCTTTATAACGCTCCAATTCTGCTTCTGTTTTACTTAAAAGTTTTTCTAAAAGTATTATTTTATCTTCATAAAGTAATTTTAATGTTGAAGTATTTTCGGTATTAATCAAAATACTGCCGTTGTTGTTTCCAATTACCTTATTAAAACTGCTGAAATAACGCTCACTGTCAAAACTTATTATATCTTCTACACTGACTTCTAAAATACGAGCAATTTCTACCAATTTTACATAGGATAAAATCGTTTTTCCTTTTTCAATTTTACTATAACCTGCTTGGGTTACCCCGAGTTGTTCTGCCATATATTCCTGAGTGTAATTCTTTAGTTCTCTGATACTTTTGATTTTGTTTTTGATTGAAGTGGCCATATTTTTTATTTGGAGATAAGGAATAGCTGACACAGCCGAATACCATTTTTTGTATTGCAGCTAGACCAAATTTTAATGCATGCTAAACTACTTCATTAGCAGGTTAATGAAGTAGCTTTATTGTTATTTTTTCTTTGTAGTAATTATAAATCCATACACGACAGCAATGGCAATACATGCTAAATCGTATGAGGGAATTCCGGATAATGACATTGGAAGTTTTTAAAAATGTTAGGCTGTTCTCTTTACCATTCGATCAAACTGTAAGTTTAGGTATTGATCTATTTGCTTGCCTATAATATTACGATCTGCGGCTTTAATTTTTATTTTTATTTCGTGCTGAAAACAATCTCGAACTAAAACAGAATATTCAAATTCTACATTATCATGAAACCTTAAGATTATTAAAACAGTATAACATAATAATGTTGGAATAATATAATACAAATCAGGTATGCGAGTAAAAATCATACTGTAATACGCGATAGCAGTAACGATAATAAACAACATATTAACAAGAAAGTAAGTTTTCTTTCTTCTTACTATTCCGAGTTCGTCTATTTCGTCAAAAGCATATTGCCAACGATTTTTACCATAGCGAAATTGGACTTGATTAGAGGTAATTGTAATGAACATAATAAGTAGGTAAAACGATTTAGGAATTTGTTTGAGGAATTTGCAATACTTGTAAGTAAAACAACTCTTAAATGCAATATTACGCAATAACTTCTTTTTTTTCTTACATTTATCATAATAGAATATAACTATAGGTTATAATTCAATACTAAATGTAAAGCATTCCTTATATTCATTTTTTGATCAGTACAATATCTCATACTTTTTTATTACAAATATGTAATCAATTGATAGTTAACGTATCTGATGGATCACACGGAAAGTAAAGTATAATTTCAGTTCCTTTATTTAATTTTCCAAATGCCCGAATATTTCCGTGGCTAGTCTGCATTATTTTTTTGCACAATGCTAACCCAACTCCTGAACCGTCATATTTTTCGAGTGTATGCAATCGCGTAAATATTTTAAAAATCGATTCGGCGTATTCCTGTTCAAAACCAATTCCGTTGTCAGAAAAACTGATCCAGTGACAATATACCTTATTAGAATATTTATTGATCTCCGGCTTTTGTGATGCCGTGATATGAATCTCAGGAAGTCTTTCTAGTGAAGCATATTTTAATGAGTTTTGCATAATATTAGAAAAAAGCTGTTTCATTAAAAACGGAACAGCATGGACTTCAGGCAAATTTTCGAATTTGACCGTAGCTTTATTTTCAAAAATGATATCTCTCATTTCTATTATGGTTTCTTCCATAATATTGTTCAGGCTCACCTTTTGAACAGATTCTTTAGTGTTTTTTATTCTTGTATATTTTAGAATATCTACCAGCAAATTCTGCATCCTGTTGGCTGATTTTGTAACGCGCTGTAAAGAATCTATAATTGACAAAGATGGAATTTCGTTCGTATCTGAAAGTACTTTTGAGGCAATAAACTGAATTTTACGCAAAGGTTCCTGTAAGTCGTGCGTACTGATCCAGTTAATATTTTCAAGCTCTAAATTGGTTTCACGCAATACTTCACTTAGGTTGCGATACTTTTCTTCTTCTTCACTCAGCAAAAGCATAATAATTTGGTTGTGAAGTGAATGTGCAAAAGTTGATGCAGCATTTATTTCGGGCTGAAGCCAAATTTTACTTTGATGCTTAATTATTTGTTTCCATAAATTAAATGAATTTCTGGGATGAAGTCCGTTGCTGTCAATTATAATGGCTTTTTCTGGATCTCCGGCCCAGTTAATCTCTGCAACGGTTTCAGGCCTATACCAAATAATATTATTTCCATTGCCTAAAGAGTGATAAATTATTCCTGAAACATCTTTATAATCAACTAAATCTGGCACAAAATTACTAAGCTTATTAGTAGAAAATGTTTGCCCGTATTCATGAAGATGTATCTGCTGAATAATCTTTTCTATTTCTTCATCAGAAGGTGTCAGTCCGTTTTTATACTTTGTATTTCCAATACAAATTGAAACACCACTGGCATTGCAAAGTTTTAATAATTCAGGATTAGCACAAATTCGTTCAAAAGATTTGTGTTCCATTACAAGGTTTAAATCCATAAGACGCTCAAGAGCCTTATTGGTTTTACGCGAAATTTCATATTCATCATTCGACTGCCTTAAATCGATTTGCGAAGTAATAAATTGCCCTTGAAGTTTTGCGGCAAGCCTAATTTCGGGAGAAATATTTTTAGCCGAATAATGATGACAGGCAATAAGCCCCCATAAGCGATCATGATGAATAAGCGAAATTGTAAGCGTAGCTCCTACTCCCATATTTTTAAGATATTCGACATGAATTGGCGACGTACTCCTAAGCACAGAAAGACTCAAATCAAGATTCTTATTTTCTTTGTCGTCAATTGTAAAAATTGGAACAGGTTCGTAACCAATATCTACAATTAAACGTATTTGGTTTTTCATATACAATTCCCTTGCCTGAACAGGAATATCTGTATGCGGGTAATGAAGTCCTAAAAATGGTTCTAAATCTTCCCGACAATTTTCTGCATAAATTTCACCATTATAATCAGCATCAAAACGGTAAATCATAACTCTATCGTAACCCGTTATTTCGCGAGTCCCCTCGGCAACAAGCGCGCATAATTCTTTCAAGGAACGAGTATTATTCATATTAGACACAAACTGAATCGTTTGTGCATAAATATCGGCAAGCTGTTCTTTTCCTGTTGAAAGCGGTTCTGCTTCTATTATATAAGTATTTCCGTTTTTATGTATGCTTATTTGAAATGATTTTTCCTGAAGTTCTAATTCAAGCGGAAAAACAAGCTGTTTGCTGTTATGAAGATAGTGGTATAATTTTTTCTGGGCGTCACTTCCAAAAAGTTCACTGAATTTATGTCCTAAAACGGCATCATGTTTTAAGTCCAGAAATGACGAAATATTACCTGTACAAAAATCAATCTTCCAATCTAGCGTAATTCCGAGCAAAAAACCATGTGGCTGAATACTTCCTGGAATATGAATAGGTTCATGCTCGCAATTGGTTAAGGTGACTAAATCGCGGTTAACAATATCTTTAATTTTCATTTTTTGATGCATTTAAAAAATGATTGTAAATACATTCAAAAGCATATCCGGCTCCTTCAATAATTTCGTTTTCACATTTATTTTTTTGTTGGTACTCCGTAAGTGTATTCAGAAAATTTTTCCAATAACTGCCTGTTTTATTGCCATATCCTGTAAAATACGAAATTCCTTCTTGCTGATCTAATCCCTGAATTGTCTCTACATTTTTTAAGATATAACGGCCACCAAGCGAAGATCCTTCAATAACATATAATATTCCGAGAGCAAATGCAGTAGTGATTTTTTGATTTTCAAAAACGATACTGCTTCCGTTTTTGTTAAAATTTAAAAATAATAAATCATTATAAATCAAATGTGTTTTTTCTCTCTCTTTTAAATCGAAAACAATATCTTTTAAGAAGGGAAAAATAACATCCTCAGTACTTTTATGTACATCATACATTAGTGATAAATAATGGCAATATTCGCCTATTTTCATATCAGCATAAAGTATAGATTTTGAAACAGAAAGGTTTTCGAGTTTTTTGTGCGCACTTGCGGTATGATTTTTTAGATGATCTAAAAAATCAATATCTGTTGGGAAGCCCAAATTTGAAATCATTGTATAATTAACTAAGTGAAAAATTTATTTTTGGGCAATTTGCCACTTATTTACTGCAATACAGTAAATGTGAAAAACGTATAATATAACGTTAGGATTTCAGTCATATCATTGTTAAGCTTAGAGAAAGACATTATAGAAAGTTGTTTTTCAACAATTTATAGGATCTTTAACATTACATCAATTTTTTTTAAAATTAATTTGACGTATCTCGCCAAATGTAGTCTTTTTTAGTGAATAAAATTTCTAATTGATTTAAAATACCAAACAAAATTTGTATTAATTCATTCACCTGTTTCACTATCTGGAGCATCGACTGGCTTAGATTGCGATGAGCCTTTTTGACGTAAAAAAACAGATAATATTATGATAGCAAATACAGAAAGAAATTCGCTTTGCCAATTTTGAAAAGATTCAAACCAAAGTCTTGAATCACATAAATATTCTGTAAAAGAAAGTTCTGGGCTTCCCTTTAAAACATTCATTTGATTTTCATCTTTTAAACTTCCATAAAAGTGAAGTGCAAAAGAAGCAAAAAATAAAACAAATAAACTTAAGGTTAAAGAATTTTGATAAAGTTTAAGCCAAAGTCCGCCTTTTTTCACAGGCCATGGCGCTCCTTTTCTTTCAGCCGAAGGTTCGCGGTCGACTTCCTCTTTTCCATCTAATCCTTTTGATTCTGAAGAACCTTTTTGTCTCAGAAAGATAGTAAGCCATACAAACAGTGCCATTTGCAAAAATTCACTTTCCCAATTTTCAAAAGTTGATTCTATAAAATGTCCAGTCGTTAAATATTCCTTCATTGCAACGGCATGACCGCCATTTTCGAGAAGATCCTTGTTATACTCTTCAATACCAAAAAAAATCTGGCCAATAAAAGCGCCAATAAAAAGCAGTAAAAATACAATCGACAGACTATTTTGATATATAAATTTTTTCATTTTTCAGATTTTTAAAGATCGAGTTTGTGGACAATCTATTATTACTAAAAAATCCACAACAAGACAGGCAAATTTAAGTCTCAAAACAATGCATATTTTATAAGATTGTGATCAAAGATTACATCATTTAAACACTTATAATGAAAAAATAACATAAATAATAAAATCTTAAAAAATATCTACATATACAATGTAAAAGTTATATCATTAAAACGAAACCTTATATTATAAAGTGCTGTTAATTATACAATTACATTTGTTTTTTTTGTAAGGCATTAGCTCCCCTTCCGAAGTAGATTTGTAACATAACAATTAAAACTTAATATCATGAATACTAAAGATCAAAAAAACAGCAGCACTAAAACATCAGGTGCAAAGTCTACAGACAAAAAAATAGATAAAAAGGAAACTTCTCCAAAAAGAGAGACTAAACCTGAAGCTAAAGAGGCTAAGAAGCCGGCGGCAACTAAAAAATAACTAATTCTAAAACTATTGAATTATGGAAACACAAAACAACCAAAATTACGATCAAAACAATCGGAATTTTAACAATCAAAATCAAGAGAATTTGATTGAAGAAGAAAAAAGAGCTTCTAATGAAAATATTCAAGAAGAAGATCTCCATCAAAATCAAGAAGAATTTATTGATGATGTCAACCATCAAACAAATGACTTCAATAGAAATGAAAATCTTCCAAATGAGCCCGTTTTGAATGGAGAAAATCAAATTACGAATGATCTTGATCCAGATGAATTTGATGACGATGATTTAGAAGAAGATGGCGATCTTGATGATGAAGATTTAGAAGACGACGATGATTTAGATGACGTTGATGAGGATTTAAACTTAAGCGAAGTTTCTCACGATCCTTTTCCAGGTGTTAATCCAGATAGATTCTAAAATATTATGTCAAAATATAAATAATAACCGTTAAGCTAATTACTTAACGGTTATTTTATTTTCCGGTGTTTTCATCTTAATTGTATAACAAAAAAACAAAACTATATAACCACTCTAAAATTGAATTAGGTTAATTTTAAAATTATTGATTTTAAGAGAATAAAATTGATTTAGAACGGCAAAAGTATATGGAAATTACAACACAAATAATCTGGTTATTTATTTTAGCTATTCCAATAGCATGTATAAGCTGGACTGTTACGCATGAAGAAATTTTTAAAGAACCTCGAGAATGGTGCGTAAACCATTCAAAAAATGACCGATTTTTATTATCAAGAAAAGTTTTTTATCTATTTACCTGCGAGTATTGTTTTAGCCATTACATAACTATTTTATTTTTGTTTTTATGCGAATATAAACTTTTGTTAAATGATTGGAGAGGCTATGTTTTGGCAGGGTTCTCGCTGGTATTTGTAGCAAATGCCTATATGAGTCTTTTTGCTTTGCTTAGGCAGGCTATAAAAAAAGAAAAGGTAGAAATTGAAAAAATAGAAAATGAAACAGATAGTGAAAAACTATCTTCATAAATATAATTAAGTATAATCAAACAAATTACAATCATGGAAAATTTAAATTTCATAGACCCATTATTACACGGAATTGTTCCTGAAGCTTTAGAAAATAAAACATTAAATTTATCAGTTAAACAATTGGCTTGTGCTGGAGTAAGTACTTTAGTAATTGGAGCAGTCTTAAAAAAGGCTGGCCAAAATAAAACAGGCGCTTTTGTTGCAAGTCTTGCACTTCCTTTATTAGCTTCTGCTTTTTACAAAAAATACAAAAATAGAATTTCAGCTACAAGTCAAGATATCCACCATAGCGGTATTGAATACAATCATTAAAACGGAATAAAAATTATAAGAAAGCATTTCTATAATCACACTTGTGCTATTTAGAAATGCTTTTTTTTATGCAAATTCCAAATTCCAACAAAAAAGCCTATATCTCTATAGGCCTTTTTTATATTTGTATGTTTGGTTTAAAGACTAGTCTTAAACTACGGTATTTTATTTAACCTCAATATTTCCTTCAACCCAATTTAAAGCTCTATTAAAGTCTAATTTTTTAAAACCTTTAAATTCTCCTGGAACCACATAACTAAATCCGTTTGTAAAAGAAATAATTTCTTCCGAATCTGTAATTATCGCAGCTCTGTTCCATTTTCCCAGATGTTTTAATCCCAGTAACGCATCTTGAAGCCATGCACCGGCACTAAAGTTCTCAAGATCAGTGTCAAGAACGAGCAAAAAATTAATTTCATTAGTTTGTTTTACTAAATGTTCGACCGCAGGAGTTACTACAGTAAGGAAATCATCTTTTGTTACTTCTGCTAATGCTCTAAAAGCAACTATATTATCTGCTGTGTCAATTTGATGTATCATGATATTTTTAATTTTTGAAAGTTAGTAAGGACGGTTAAAATGATTTCGCATTTTAATAATTGTCTATCAAAAATAGTTCAAGAATACGATTGATTCTTTATATCATCTCAACCTATTTTTATAAAATAACTATGTTTTTTTTTAGACTCTAATTTACTGAGACAATGAGTTACTAAATATCAGTTGGCGTTTCATTCTTTTATTTTTTTGAAGTAGATATTAAAAAAGGGATAATACAAGTACGAGCAGTAAAAATATCTTTTCCATAATTTTTGTTTTGATATTGAAACTCCTTTATCTGTTTTTATTTATTTACTGAAATCATAACTTAACGAAGCTCCAAGTCCAAATTGAAATGTTGATGCATAATCAGTAACTGCTAATGGCCCAAAATAGTAGTCCCAATAATAGTCATATCCAACTGCTGCCGACATAGATTGCAAATATGCATGAAGATTAATTGACAATGGCGAATTAGTTTTTACTTTTACACCTGCTTTAACTTCCCAGGCAAAGTAAGTGCCACTGCCGCTCTGTGGCGTTTCAAGAATCGAAATCCCTGCACCGGCTCCTATAAATGGAATTGCTTTTTGAGAACTTGATCCGAAATAATAGGTGTAATCTGCTAATATATAATTAATTGCACCTTTATCATCTCCGGCATTAAGCTGAGTCCCAGGAGGAATGGTACCGTTATTTAGGGCAATCTTTGTGTACAAAGGCATATTTGTATCAAATCTGTTATATTTTAATTCAATTGATTGGTTGTCAATAAAAAAATATTCGAGACCTAATCCATACTCAAAACCGTCTTCTACTTTTGCATACGAATTGTCAAAATCTACTTTGTCTGAAAAGGTATAACCTCCATATAAATTAAGCAAAAATGACTGGGCACTTTGGGCTGACATTGCCAGCGAAAAGAAAAAAACAACGAATAATACATGATACTTTTTCATAATTTTTGATTTTTTAATTTGTTTAATAAATGGTTTAAGTATTATTAAAACTTCTTCTTTTGTTTTAAATTAAATCAAGTCTTCATCAATTAAATTTCACGAATCTTTCGGTTGCAGTATCGCCGAAAATTTTTATTACAGGAAATATTTAGCACTGAAGAAGTACTCCTTAGGGTGAGTAATTTATTTTTCATGAATTTGCTTTTTAGTTAGGCAAATTAATTCTTGGTAAAATGAAGAAGATCAATTCTACAAACCATAAGAATTTTAATTAATTCTTGTTTTATAATAGACTTTTTCACTTGTATATAAAACTGGCTCAAAGCTATTTATAAAATAAAAACAGACATATGGCATATTGAATTTTAATGGTTTCAAATTATAAAATGAAACCATTTAGTGTGCTTTTTTGTCAATTAATAACACGTTCGAAACAAAAAAAATCTTACAAAAATAACCTCTATGTGATTGATTTACATATATTTGTAATAGTATTAATACTACATAACCAAAAATTTATTCATTACAAATGAATTAAATCTATTAACTTAAATCCTAATTATTATGGCAGACGTTTACAAAGTTATTACCAGTCTTTATGCTGATGTTTATAAAAATATTGGAACAGATGGAAAACCTAAATCAAAAAACAACACGATTCTTATGGGTTCATTCGTTAAAATTTTACCCGAAGAAAATGCAAACTGGCAAAAAGTGTATGCTTTTAGCAAAGAAGGCTGGATTGATAAAACTTGTATTGGCCTCTCGCCTTCCTTAAAATGTTTTTATGTTGATGTTGGACAAGGAGACGGTGCTTTGCTTGAAGTTGGAAATGATGAAAACGGATTAAAAATTATCATTGACGGAGGACCAAATGATAATTTAAGCCGTTACTTAAGCAAATGGCAATACAAATATTACTTTGACAATAACAAAAAAGTTCATATTGATTACATATTCGTAAGTCATTTTGATAAGGATCATTATCAAGGATTAATTGATATTATTAATGATGAACATTATACGATGGGAACTATTTTTCATAACGGAATAGCAAAATTCAATAATGAAAAAATCAATTTTCCGAAATTAGAATACAATTCTGAACTCGGAAAAAAATTCAAACACGAAGGCGAATATTATTTAGAAACCTGCTTTGGTACTTTGGACGAATTTAACGCTTTGAAAATTAAAGGAGGTATGCTCGATCTACAGGAAAAATTTCTCGGTGCTGTAAACAATGCCAAACTTCAAGGCCGACTCGATAGTTTTAAGCGAATTGATCATACAAGTGCAATACCTGTAAAAAACATTAATGCTAAAGATTTTAAGATTGAGGTTCTAGGCCCTGTAACTTCACAAATTAATGGCAAATTGGCCTATAAATATTTTGATGATGAAGCGCACACCATTAACGGTCATAGCATTGTACTGAAAATTACCTACGGCAACCGTTCATTTTTATATGGAGGCGATTTGAATATTCCGGCAGAAGATCATTTGCTCAAGCATTATCAAAATACAAATCCGTTTGAAGTTGACGTGGCAAAATCCTGTCATCATGGAGCTTCTGAATTTACAACCGATTTTATGAATAAGGTAAATCCGTATGCAACGGTAATTTCCTCTGGAGACAATGAATCGTATTCGCACCCAAGAGCTGATGCTATTGGCTGTGCAGGAAAATATACGAAATCTAAAAGACCTCTTGTATTTTCGACCGAATTAGCACGTTCTGTTTCTGACAGTTCAACCAAAATAAAATACGGAATGATTAATTTAAGATGCGATGGCGATAATATAATCATGGCACAAATGAAAGAGGCTGTAAGCAGCGGAAGCGTTTGGGATTTATACGAACAGAGTTTTTTTAATGATTGATTTGGTTCAGGTTTCAAGTTTCAGGTTTAAAGTTTCAGGTTTCAGGTTTAAAGTTTCAGGTTTCAGGTTTCAGGTTTGCCATTTGTTGTGAATTTAACCGCAAAGTTCGCAAGGTTTTTATAAAGGTTAATTTTTAGAAACGCTAAGTTCGCAAAGCTTTGGGTCTTTTATGTTTGTAAAAACAATTTAAATTAAAAAATCTTTGCCAACCATGTGTTAAAAATCAGCTCCATTCAAGTCGCATTTGAACCTGCAACTTTAAACAAAAAAACAAAAGCCTGTCTCTTTCGAAACAGGCTTTTTGTAAAAAAATAAAAAATAAACTAACACAAACTTAATTGTATCCTTGATTTTGTGTAAACTCTTTCGTTACATCTATCGTTGACTGCGGAATTGGGAAAACTCTTCTGAAAGGCTGAGAAGCAGGTTTAGCAGTTCCTGGCAAATCAAATTTTCCAAAACGAATCATTTGAGGTCTTCTGTATAATTCCCAGTATAATTCGAAACCTATATCGTTATACAATTGTGTAACATCTAATGATGTTAGTGCTTTTCCTGGCGCGCTTGCATATAATGATTCTCTTTTTCTGCTGGTACGCAATTTGTTTAAATCATCCATTGCTAAAGCTGTATTTCCTTTTCTGAAATACGCTTCTGCTCTCATGGTGTAAATTCCACCTAAACGATACAATGGAATATCAACATTACTGTTACCGTTTCCTCCTTCTGGATCAAATTCATATTTAAAAATACGAGCACCTTGATTGATTTCGTTTTGAGCAAAAACGGCTTGAGAAGGATTTTTAAATGTTAATGACGGTGTAAAATCCATTCTGGTTGTAGTGCTTTTTTCCATATACAATGGAGAAACTTTGATACGGCCATTAACCATTTCTAACGATCCAGAAGCCAATAATATTGGTCCGTATTGTGGTCCTGCAACAATTCCTCTTGTAAAGTGGAACCAAGGCAAATTAGCACTTTTAGGTACAATATCTGTTGCAGGAACACTTGGAGTTGTTCCGTCGTTTGTAAACCAAGTTCCATCTGCGTATTGATATGCTTGATTAAATCTTGGATCATCATGATTATTATCCCAAGTAGCGTAAAATTCTGGAGTTGTACAAGCAGCATTTGTCCCTCTGTTTGCTGCAGATGTTCTTTGGTTACGTTCCATACATACATAAGCGAAACTGTTTGAACCATTTCGTATGTAATCTATCTTTTGAGAAATCGCAAAAATAAGCTCTGTTCCCGTATTATTATCTCTTGCAAAGTTTTTAAAATAATTGCTTTCTAAAGTATATTTTCCTGAATTGATCAACAATGAAGTGTAATAAATAACACGATCCATATCTGTTCCTCCTCCGCTTACTGCAGGTTCATTAAAATTGAAGTTTGAAGTAGCATTAAAACGATCTTTAAATACAGCACGATTCAAATACATCGTACTTAAAAAACCATACGCTGCCTGTTTTGTAAATCTTCCTGTGTGCGTTTGCTGTTGACCAACATCTGCCAAATCAGGCAATAAAGCTTCAACATCTGTAATTAATTTATCAATTTGAGTATCTGCTTTTAAAATCTGCAAAGGTGCATTTGGATTTAAAGGATCTCTGTATGGCGCTTGTCCGTACAAATCTAAAGTCGTGTATAAGTAATACGCTAAAAGAGCTTTTGATTCAGCAAGAAACAATTTCTTTTCCGGAATTGAACTTTCTTCAGCAGACTGAATTGCAGTCAATGAACGCGTAATTCCGTTTGTTAATTTATTCCAGTTGTCTCCCACAATTGCATTGTCAGATTTCCATGTAAATTCATGCATGTCTCTCCATTTTCCTCCATCTCCCCAGTCACTTCCTCGAGTTGGCAAAATAGCTTCGTCTGTCGTGTATTCCTGTAAAGAAAAAACGCCTCCGTGATCTACAAAAGTTCCATCTCCAAGTCTGTCGTAAGCCGCCGCCAAAGCTCCAGCAGGATTAGAAGCATTTTCTCCTAATACTTCATCTAAAACAACTTCGTCAAGATCTGTACAGCTTGCAAATAAAAAGATGCAAGAGAATAATGTGATTAATTTTATACTAAAAAATGTATTTGTCTTCATAATATTATAATTTTAAAGTTGCTCCAAAACTGAATGTTCTAGAAGTTGGATAACTAGCGTAATCAATACCAATTGATTGGTTTCCTCCGTTTGATTTCGGACTGTTGATTAAAGGATCGTAACCAGAATAATTCGTAATCGTAATTAAGTTTTGTCCTGTAATGTAAAGCGTTAATCCGTTTAGCCAATTGATTCCTTTTAAATCAAAATTGTAACCAACGCGAGCTGTATTCAATCTAATAAAATCTGATTTTTCTAAGAAAAGAGTCGATAAAATTGGAGAGTTCGTAGCATTTGCACCTGATTCATAATAACCTGTAGCAACGTTTCTGTCAGATGCTAAGTTGTTTATGTTTAAGGCATTCAATCCTGTGTTATTCAACAAATAACCTCCCGTTTGACCGATGATAGAGAAAGAAAACGAAAAGTTTTTGTATCTCATATCACTATTAAATCCGTAGTAGAATGTTGGCAGCGCTCCTTCGATAATAATTCTGTCGCTGTTGTCAATTTTTCCGTCTCCGTTTTGATCTTTAAAGATATTAGCGCCATTTGCATCAAAACCAATATGATCTAATAAATAGAATGAACCTGCAGCGTAACCGCTTTTGTAGATATTTGCATTTACGCCTGATTGTCCAGGTCCTGAAATAGTTCCGGTCAAGATTTCTGAAACTGGCAAATCTTCAATTTTATTGTTTAAAGTTGCTCCGTTCATGTCGATGTTCCAAGAGAAATCTTTGTGATCAATTAATTTTGATCCTACCATAAATTCAAAACCTTTATTGATGATTTTTCCGTCGATGTTTGTCCAAATTGTAGTTGTTGGACTCAAAGCCTGTGAAGGAACATTCAAAATTGCATCAGTTGTTGTTTTGTTGAAATAATCTAAAGTTCCGTAGAATTTATCATTCCAAAAACTAAAGTCCAAACCTAAGTTATATTGTGTTACCACTTCCCATTTTAAATCAGGATTAGGCGTTCTGTTTACTGAAATTCCGTTTACCAAATTCAAATCATTGTACAAATAATATCCGTCAGCTCCAGATAATGAATAACTTGCCTGTGTGATTTTATTTTCAACTTCCTGATTTCCTGTCTGACCCCAGCTCGCTCTTAATTTTAAATTGTTCAAAGCTTCTACATTTTCTAAGAAACTTTCTTTAGAAATATTCCAGCCTAAAGCAAATGAAGGAAAGTAACCGTATTTGTTATTTTTTCCGAAACGAGTAGAACCATCTGCTCTCATAGAAGCCGTCAAAAGATATTTTTCGTTGAAAGTATAATTTAATCTTCCAAAATAAGACTGCAGTTCATTTTCCTGCGCATATCCAGAAACTCCAGATTGCGTACCAGCAAAACCAGGATTTATTGATGGTGCGATACCAACTCCTTGATTTGAAATACCGTCAATACTGAAAGCTGTTCCTGATCTTTCAAATTTTTGATATGAGAATCCGCCTAAAACTTCAAATTTGTGTTTGTCTAATAAAAGATTGTAAGTCAAATAATGTTCGATCAAAGAGTTTTTAGAATCTAAATTATTTTGAACATATTTCCCTTTTGGATTCAAATCTGTCAAGTTTGGAAAAATTGTCGTGTTTCTTTCCGCTGTAGAACGGTCAAAACCAACATTCAATTTATATTCTAATCCGTCAACAATTCTAAGTGACGCTTCTAAGTTTCCTAAAACTCTTAAAGTACGTGTTTGGTCATCATAAATGCTCAGCAAATACGCTGGATTATAATGGGCATTCATGTTGAAGTTGGTGTAATTTCCGTTTGAATCAAAAACAGAACGCGTTGGGTTTGCCATTAATGTATGCACGATCAATTGTCCGTTAGAACCACCGTCATCACTTGTGGGAACTCCGTCATCTTTAGTTTCACTTGCAGTAAGATTCATTTTTACTTTCAAACGTTTGTTGTCTAAAAACGATTCAGCAGCATTAATTCTACCCGACATACGTTTAAAATTACTGTTTCTGATAATACCTTCCTGATTCATCTGAGCTGCAGAAGCGTAGTAATTTCCAGTTTCTGTTTGTTTTGAGAACGAAAGTGAATTATTTGTCGTGATTGCAGTTCTGTAAATTACGTCCTGCCAATCTGTATTTCCTCCGTGATCGAATGCTGGGTCTTTAATCGCTTTTCTGTATTGATCTGCGCTTAAAACATCTAATTTGTTAGCAACATTCGAAATTCCTGTATACGAATCAAAAGTTAAAGTTCCTTCGCCTTTAGATCCTTTTTTTGTTGTAACTAAAACAACTCCGTTAGAACCTCTTGCTCCATAAATCGCCGCCGCAGAAGCATCTTTCAAAACCGTAATCGATTCAATATCACTGCTGTTCAAAAAGTTTAATGGATTTTTTGCCTGAGAACTTCCAAAACCTACGTTAGTTGCTGCAGGACTTACATCATCGTTTGATAATGGCACACCATCTACAACAAATAAAGGTGTACTCCCGCTTCTGATAGATCCAACTCCACGAATGGTAACATTTACTCCAGCTCCCGGCTCACCGCTTGTGCTAACTACACGAACACCGGCTACTTTTCCTTGCAATAAATTGTCTGGAGAAATAACAGGGCCTTGTTTGAAATTTGCTGCTTCAAGCTGTGTAACTGCTCCGGTAACATCTTTTTTAGATTGTTTTCCGTAACCTACAACCAATACTTCATTTAACTCAGAAGTATTTGGCTCTAGCTGAATGGTCATAAAACCACTTTGAGCCGCAACTGTTTTGCTTTTATAGCCTAAATAAGAGATTTCGATTGTTTTGCCATCGCCAACAGTAATTTCGAATTCCCCATCAAAATTAGTAACTGTCGAGTTTGAAGAGCTTGTTTCCATGATTGTTGCACCCGGAATTGGCACTTTATTTTCGTCAACTACTTTTCCTTTTATCTTAATTTTGTCAGCTGCTTTGCGAGTTATCGTTTTTGGCGCTTCTGTTTTTTGAATCAAAACTAATTTGCCATTAATATTATAATTGAAATTAGCTTTTTTAGAAAGGTCACTTAAAATTAAAGCAATGGATTCGTTTGTATAATTTACCGTATAAACAGTATTATCAGCAATAATAGCCTGTCCGTAACTAAATTTATAATCAGTCTGCTGACTCAATTTTGAAAAAATAGAAACTAAAGTTGCTTTTTCTATTTTATTTTTTACTTTTGATTTTTCAAGAAAATTAGTTTTACTGTAACCATTTTGAATGGCCAGTAACGCCAGTACTAAAAAGACAATTCTCTTTAGATTTAAATAGGAAAGTTTAAAATACATGATTTAAGTTATTGGTTTTTTTACGATACTTAATTATTAATCGCAGTTGTTCTCAGCAACTGCTTTTTTGTTTTTTAGTTTACTTTTACTATTTCGCCATAAACTTTAAATTTTAGGTTTGTGATATAATTTATTTGTTCTAAAACATTCTCTAATGTTGCGTCCTTCTTTATGAATACCGTTAACGGCGTTGCTAATACTTGCTCATTTTTAAATTGAAATGAAACGCCGTATTTATATTGTAAAATGGTAATTACTTGTTTAAGAGTGGTTTGATTAAGCGTTACATCTGTCGAGTACCAATTCACCAAATAAGCTTTATCTGCCAATTGTTTGGTTAACTTTTGAGACTCAAATAAGGCTTCTTCATTTGGAACTAAATCGACACTTTGTCCTTTTGATGTAACATTTACTTTTCCGGTTACGACAATAACTTCGCACTTTAATTTTGATAATTGAATGTGAAATGAGGTTCCGACCACTTTGGTTTTTAGTTCGCCAGAAGCAATAATAAAAGGATGTCTTTTGTCTTTGGCAATTTCAAAAAATGCATTTCCTTTTATAAGCGAAACTTTTCTTTCTTCTCCCTCAAATTTTTCAGGATATTGAAATAATGAATTTGCTGCCAGATAAATTTTCGAACCATCACTTAGTTTGATAGATTTGGGGATCGACGAAGTTTTAAATGATAATTGCTTTTCTGATGAAATGCTTGGTTTGAATAAAAATCCTAAACCAACAAGAAAAAGAATACTGGCAGCTGCCATATATTTTAAATAACGATTGATGGTTTTCTTCTTCACTATTCGAAGCTGAATTCCGTCATATATATTTTTTGAAGCTTCATCTGAATTTCCCATCGAAGCTTCGTTATATTTTGAATTCTGATATTGGTCAAAAGCAAAATCGTTCAATAGATTTTCTTCTGCTCCTGAAGTTTTATTTCGTGAACTTTTGTCTACAAGATGTTCTAAACTATGTTTGATTCTTTTTATCATAATACTTATTATTACCAGTAAGTACCAGAAACTTTAAATCGTACTATTGAGAAATATTATGAAACCATTAACACAAAGTTATCTTAAAAATTTTGACGAAAAATGATAAATGGAGCAAGCCAAGCCAAGTCTTTCAGGCCTTCGCGCAATTGTTTTAAAGCAGAAGATATTTGATTTTTAACAGTTTGTTTCGAAATTCCGAGTTCATCTGCAATTTGATCAATTGACATATCTTGAAATTTATACATCAGCAAAACTTCTTTTCTTTTCTCAGGAAGTTTGTCTAATAAAGAATAAAGCAAATCCATTAATTCTGGATCAATTGAAGCGAAATTATCAATAATATAATCTTCAAATTTATCTTCAAGAATGGTCTTGTCGAAACGGTTATTTTGATAATGTTTAAAGACCTGATTTTTGACCGCTCTAAATAAATACGGCTCGATAGCATTTATATTAAGGTCGTCTTTTCGTTCCCATAAATCGATAAAAACGTCTTGAACTATATTCTGTGCCAAGTCTTTATCCTGAGTCATCGTATACGAGAAAGCATTTAGCTTTTTCCAGTAATCAGTATACATTTTTTCAAAAACTTCAGGATTCTTCATAGCTTATTTTGGTAGTGTTTGGTGATGTAAAATAATAAAATGTTATGCCAATGTTTTTTTCCTGAAGGTTATCTTTAAATTAAATAATGATTTTTTTTGATGTATTAATACTACTATTTTTGCACAAAAATGACAATCTGTTTGCGATTTCTTTTTCTTTAACTAACATAAAATTCAAATACTGATTTTAACTTAGTGTTTTCAAAAAAAGGTAATTTTCTTTATTGCTGCGTCCTCAGTATTAATAAAATTTACACTTTCAAATCATGAAACAAATTCTGTTTACATTATTTCTTGCCAGCGCTCTAAATTGCAATGCTCAGGCACAAAATGACAATCTAAAAATTAATCAGCTTCAAGTTATCGGGTCGCATAACAGTTACCGCCAAGCGATCGAAACTGATTTATATAATACCCTTCAGGCAAAAGACACAACGCGTTCGCTGAAAGGCCTGCAATACACACACATAAGCATTACAGAACAATTAAATAAAGGTTTAAGAAATCTTGAAATTGATGTTCAAGGTGATACTAAAGGTGGAAAATATGCGCACCCAAAAGGTTTGGATATTGCAAAATCTGAAACTGCATACGATCCAAAAGGAGAAATGAAAAAACCAGGTTTTAAAGTTTTTCATATGATCGATATTGATTTTAGAACATCTTGCTATACACTTCAAAATTGTCTTGCAGAACTTAAAAAATGGTCTGATGCAAATCCCGATCACGTTCCTGTTTTTATTACTTTGGAGCCAAAAGATGACGATAGCTTCTTAGGTACAAAAGCTGAGAAATTTACACCTGAATTATTTGATGCTTTAGACAAAGAACTTCGAAAAGGTCTAGGAAACAAATTGATCACACCAGATATGGTTCGTGGAAAATATAAAACTTTAGAAGAAGCCGTTTTAAATAATAACTGGCCAACGCTAAAAGAAGCGAAGGGGAAATTTTTATTTATTTTGGATAACAATGGAGCCAAAAGAGATTTGTATGCTTTAAATCATCCTTCATTAAAAGGACGTGCTGTTTTTATTAATGCAGAACCTGGAAAACCAGAAGCGGCAACTTTATTCCGCAACAATCCAGAAGATCACGCAATTGCTGATTTAGTTAAAAAAGGATACATTATAAGAACTAGAGCTGATGCTGATACAAAAGAAGCACGCGCAAATGATTATTCGCATTTTAATGCCGCTAAAAATTCTGGCGCACAAATCATTACAACCGATTATTATTTACCGAGTACCTTCTTCAATTCTCCTTATCAAATTAAATATGATGATGGGACTTATGTGAGATTGGATCCGGTTAATAATTAATTTCAAGTTTTATTTTTCAGTTGTCAAGTTCAGGCTGAAACCTGAAACATACACTATGTCATTTCGACTGAAAGGAGAAATCGCACTCGTTAATCCGCAAAGAAAGTCTTCAATCTTTGTCGATATACTAGTGAGATTTCTCCTTTCAGTCGAAATGACAAAAATAAAAATCTTTGCGCCCTTTGCGTAAACCTTAGCGCTCTTTGCGGTTAACTTTACCTGTCTTCAAATCGACTGTAAAATGATCAGCGGGAACTTCGTGCATGAATTTATTGAAGATGATAAAAAACAACTTCATTTGCTTTTGCAATGGTTTTTCATTTAAGTTTTCTAAAAACAACTTTGACAATATTTTATATTCTTTAACTCTTTGTTCTCCAACATCTACAAGAGCCAATTCATCGGCACTTCTAAAACGGTAAAAGTCAATTAAAAGATCATTTCCTGTCCAATTGAAATTTTCTTTTTCAAGCTGATTTTGAGTTAAAATTTGTTCCGACTTTATTTCTGCTTCATTCCATTCTTTTTGAAAGTTTTCTTTGTTTTTTAGAATAAAATCCAAATCCTGATCCGATTTTATATTCGCTAATACCAATAAATCCTTTGCAGAAACATTTAGAATAAAATCTCTAAAAGAAGAAGGCCAATCATCGGCTAAAAATCGGAGACGAACTAACTCTTTCAAATGAAAATCGGTAAAATCGTGGTAATTTTTGGTTTTTAAAATAGCGACATTCCAAATGTCTTTTGCATTTTGACTTTGCAAAAACTGATATTCCATTTTATACAAATCAAAAAGCTCGTCGAATCTCGGAACTGCATCAATTGTAATGGTCTGAATATCGATCAAATTGTCTTTTTTGATTGTCAAAAGTTTATATGCTGGAATATAAGCCGCCAAAGACGGCGTTTGAATATTAACCAAAGTATTGCCTTTTTCCGTCCTGCGGATTCCAGTATCGTTAATATGCATGTGTCCGCCAAAATGAAGCTGCAATCCTGCATCTGCAAAAACCTGCGCTACTTCTTCAACCGGAACGCGATTTAACTGCCATTTATTTGGACCCAATAATTCTTTTATTTCTGCAGAAGCGTCATCATTAAAATCAATCATTGGAAAATGGCTGAAAGCAACTAGAGTTTTACCTCGAAGTTTGGCTTCCGCCGAAATTTTTTCGACCCATTTAATTAAATGTTTTTTGTTTGAAAGTACATTGTTATAACCCGTGCTTGCTTCAGAATAACTTTTAGAATCTTTAGGATCACCATCATTTTTCTTCGGCATATAAACGTTTCCGTCGATGGCCATCAGCCAAAGTCCATCAACTGGTTCAACCACATAACTTACATCCGGAACTTCATAACCGGGGGCAACATTATACACTCGATTAGATAATAAAGCACTTTCAGCTGCTTTTGCATAACTGTAATTTTCGCTCGTGTAAGTTGAAAAAGGAGTTGCCCAAAATTTGTATTTTTTATTCGGATAAAAACCAAAGTTTTTTAATCCGTCTGTGATTCCTAGATAACCCATTTTAGCAATATCGGCTGTTATGACAACGGGCTGTTCAGTAGTTAAATTCGGCTTATACATGCCGTCTTTGCTAAAAATGGGCTGACTCTTTCCGTCTTTACCTAGAAAATCTTCTTTGCCAGATTCCTGTGCAAATGGTCCAACAGGATCGTGGTTTCCTGTTGTGATAAAAAACTCAATAGTATATTTTTTTCTGTATTGTTCTAAAATTTTTTCTAATCCTCTTACGTGTATCGGCTGTCCGTCATCTGTATAATCTCCCGGAAGCGCAACGTATTTTATCTTTCGCTTTGCGATATCTTCTAAGGCTGCAATGAAAGCAAAATAATTTTCATTGAAAATTCTCGTCGAATGCAACTGCGATGCCATTGTTCTTATTAACGTATATTTTCCGGTTTTGGTATTTATAACTCCCTTAAAATCATTATCAGAAAATGTTCCGAACAAATCCTGTAAGTGAACATCTGATAAAAATGCGACTTGTACTCCGTCTAAATTTGCTGGTTTTTGGGCTGAAATTGTATAATTGAAGAATGCAAAAAACAGTATAATCAATCTGAAAGTATATTTTAAATTCATAGGTTGAAAGCTTTTGAAAAATGTAATTTATTAAAATAGGTAACGTTTTTAAATACAAGCAATTTTATGGATTAAAAGCTGAAATGAGTTTATCGTATTGTTACGGAATAATAATTTTACTGAACTTTATTTTAATTTAGTTGACAAAAGCAACTAAATTATTATATTTGCATTATGCTAAATAATTTTAAACATGGAAAATACTACATCAGAAATTAGATCCTTTAATAGATTTTATACTTCCTATTTAGATATACTAAACCAACGTTATCTCGACAGTAATTATTCGCTTACCGAAGTAAGAATTATTTATGAAATTGGTGAAAGCAAAACAATAACAGCTCAAAAACTATCAGAAATTCTTAGTCTTGACAAAGGTTATTTAAGCAGAATATTAAAACGATTTTTAAAGGAAAATATAATTGCAAAAGTTTTATCTACCAGCGATAAACGAACCTTGAATATTGAACTTACTGCATTAGGAAATGAGTTATTAAAAGCTTTCAATGAAAAAGTTGATAATCAGTTAGAAAATAAAATAGAAAAGCTGAATTATACTGAAAAACTAGAATTGGTAAATTCAATGCATGTAGTAAAGAATTTGTTATCGGACAATAAATTAGTTCATAGCGACATTAAATACCGACATGAAATTACTCCGGGAGATATTGGTTATATAATTTATTTACACGGAATGTTATACGATAAGGAATCTAACTTCTCGAATGAATTTGAGAAATATGTCATAAAGACATTCTATGATTTTTTAGAACATTATACCCCCGAAAAAGATCGCCTGTGGATGGCTGAATATAATAACAAAATTATTGGCTGTGTTGCTATCCAGCATAAAACCAAAGAAGAAGCACAATTGAGATGGTTTTTACTAGACCCAGCGTTTCGAGGACTCGGAATAGGAAAAAAACTTTTAACTGATGCATTGGATTTCTGTCAAGATAAAAAATTTAAAAACATTTTTCTACTCACAACGAGCATGCAAAATAAAGCGCTCGAAATGTATAAAATGGCAGGATTTACACTTACAGAATCTATTGAGATAAATCAATGGGGAAAAAACTTTCGTGATGAACGTTACGATCTAAAACTGAATGCTTAATAAATATCTGATTAGCAAAATATTCAAATCTATCAAAAAAAGGCTGTCATTTCTGACAGCCTTCCACTACATTAAAACCTTAAATTTAATGTATCAAAAACCATTATGGCAAATGGGTTAAGATTATTTTTTAATAAAACGCTTAATTGTCTTTTCTCCATCCTTCTCAAAAACAACTAAATAAATTCCTTGTTTCAAATTCGAAACATTCAAACTATTGTCATTTATTTTTTGAGATAAAATTACATTTCCAGTTTGAGAATCAACCACATTCAGGCTTCCTCCAGAAACGTCTTTTGTAAAGAAAAGCGTCTCAGAAACTGGATTTGGATATACATTAAATGCAACTTCTTTGATTTCTCCCTCTTCTTTAATATTCGCTGACGCAATTGGCGCTCCTGCTCCTACTTTTGTAATACGAATCCAATTGATGTTCATTCCGGTATTTTGAATGTAGATTCCAAAATTATACGTTCCACCATTTACGCTTACAGTCTGCGTAACGGTCTGCCAGTTTTGCCATCCTCCCGTATTTGGAATATCAACATTTCCTAAAACAATAGTTCCTCCGTTTAAATCAGATGATAATTTTCCTCCGGTTACAGCACTTGCTACTCTGTATTCTATTAAATAAGAACCCGTTGATGGAAAATTAATATTGTTATAAGCCATCCAATCACCGGTTTCAGTATAGCCAACATTTGAACCTCCGCCAGTATCTGTAGTAGCTTCAACCTGAATACCGCTCATTGACGAATAGTCTTCGGCTTGAATTAAAGTGGAAGTCTGCGACGCAGTTGTAGAAATCAATTTCCATTGTCCACAAGTCTGGTTGTTGTTATCCCATTGCTGTACATTGGCACCATTTGCCGTACTTGCTCCGGCAACCTCAACAATTCTGCCGCTGTGTCTGGCTACAATTTTATAAAAACCATCTCCAGTATCAACTAAAATAAACTGTTGATTGGTAGTTCCGTTATACGGATATTGCTCTACATTCGCACCGTTTGCTTTGTTGAAATTGTTTACATCTAAAGATTGTCCGCTGTGATTGGCAATAATTTTATATAAGCCATCACCTAAATGTGTGAATGTATACTTTTGGTTGTTTCCTGTGTTTGCTGTTCCTTGGGCAACATTGGCTCCATTATCTAAACTGGCATTCCAGACATCCATATTAAGACCGCTGTTTCTGTTTTGAAGAAAGAAAGTCTGATTCCCCAAAGTAGTAACACCGTTTGCCAAAATTCTGATAGAACTAACTTTATCATTCCAAGTTGTATTTAAACACGAATTATCTGAATTGATTACAGTTGAAGCTCCGGTAAAATTATCATCTTGGTACAAAATTGCCTGAAATCCCTGCGTTATTCTAAGAGACGAAATATCATCATTTAAAATTCCTAAAGAATTTAAACGTGCTAAATTATAATCTCCAATTGTCAATCCTCCAGAAAATCCTGTGTAATTACAATCTTTATAAGCTGTGATTACATCTGTAGAAGGCGCTATAGTTCCTCCCGGGGGAATTGTCCCTGTAATAGAATAACTCCCGATAGAACCGTAGGCAGAATATCCTCCATAACCTGTATTTCCTGCTCCGTTTCCATCAACTCCAATAAAGTATTTACCAGCCGGAAGATTAACATTCATAGAAGCATTCAAAGCAAATGGATCTGAATTCCAATACGTTCCCATTTCAGCTCCAGCCGAATTATACAATCGAAGCAAAAGATGCAGATTTCCATCTCTGGAAACCGTATTAGCATTTATTGAAACATTTCCTCCGCCAGTTGTAAAAGTGAAGAAGTCATAATCAGCTTCACTCGAAATAATACCGTTTTTCTGATTGATGGCTCCGCTTCCGTTATAATCTAAATTTGCTGCAGAAGCCGTAGTATTTCCATAATCATCTCCACGATAGCCAACTCCAAATTTAGAGCCAGCAATTGTGGCTACATCGTCCTGCAGATTATTGGCATAATTGTATTCACCTTTACTCCATTGTACCACAGGTCTGTAATAACCTGCACCCATAATCGGCGCCCACGAAGTTCCGTCAATTCCAAGAAAATAATCCTCAGCTGGATTCGTACGTCCGTCATGACCAAGATCAAAAGTATGGCCAACTTCATGCGCTGAGGCATCTCCACCAGATTTACCTGAAGTAATAAATACCCAGCAAGGTACATCATTGTCCCAATTGAAGGAACCAATATAAGCTACACCTCCTGCTCCCGGAGCTGCAGTATTGGTTGGAGTTACCACCACGCGCATTCTTCTATTTCTTGGGTACGAATTGAAAACCGCTTCGCTTGTCGTTACATTTAGATTAAAAGGTCTATAATCTTCTGAAACTACTTCCCAATGTTGCTGTACATCAGCATCGCTCATTCCTGATGGAGCTGCGTTTATGGCATTTCCGTTGTTCCAAAGATTTCCTGCCGGCATATTATAACCGTCAAAATCTAACATTACACATCCGGCTGCGCCTGGCAAACTTTGCAGATTTAATAATGCAGGAGCAATTTGTGCTGCGGCAGTTTTACTTGTTGTGTTAGCAGTATTTGAAGGAACATTTTTATAATCGATGCAGACTAGTGTATTAATATCAACTTTAGAAACGTAGGCATTTCCTTGAGCATCAGAATAATATTTATAGGCTTCTCTTGTTTTCTTAAAAATGATATGACCTTCGAGTGATTTATCTTTTACTTTAATGTAAAAAGAAGATTCTGCAACATTTTTAATCTCTCCAATTAAAAATTCGCTTGATTCATTTGATTCTTTGTAATTGATTTTTCCAGTAAAGGTTTTTGAATTTGCTGCTTCAAGCAAAACTGTTTTATCTGTACTTTTTGAAGCAGTTGATTTTACCAATTCTTTCTTTAAATTGTTCATAAAAGTTTTACTGGAACCTAAAGAAGTCTGAGCCATTGCAAAATAGCCAAAAGCCAGAAATAAAAGTAAACTTAATCGAAATCTGTAATTGTTTTTCATATTAATTTGGGGGTTAAAGGGGATTACAATTTTAAATTATGAATTTTAACACATAGATACATGGTTTATAATTCGTCATAGAGGCGTTTTAAAATCAACTCTATTAAAAAAATAAAACATGTTTCTATGTGTTTAAATAATTTTACAATAAAGCAAAAACTTATTTTTTAATAAAACGTCGTACTGTTTTGATTCCGTCTTTTTCAACTAAAATCAAGTAGATACCGCTTTTTAAACCAGCAACGTCAATACTGTTGTTATTTGCTTTTTGTGTAGAAACTGTACCGCCGTCTTGAGAATTTATTACACTTACATCTGCTCCAGAAACTTCTGCAGAAAAGAAAAGTGTATCTTCTGTAGGACTTGGATAAACAGTCAGACTTTCAATCTTATCTGTAGAAGCCGATTTTGCCGCTAAAGCTGAACCTGATTTTGTGATTCTGAACCAATTTAGATTAAAGCCTGTATTTTGAACATATATTCCGAAGTTATATGTTCCGGCATTTACATTTACGGTTTGCGTAATCGTCTGCCAATTTTGCCATCCACCTGTATTTGGTACATCCACAGCACCAAGCTGAATGGTTCCTGCAGTTAAATCAGAAGATAATCTTCCGCCTGAAACAGCACTTGCAACTCTATATTCAATTACATAAGAACCTGAAGTTGGGAAATTGATATTGTAATACGCCAGCCAGTCTCCTGTATCTGCATAACCAACATTTAAACCGCCTCCGGTATCTGTTGTTGCTTCTGTTTGAATCCCGCTCATAGCATTATAACTTTCAGCCTGAATCAAAGTTCCTGTTGCTGGTGGCTGACTTCCTGTAATAACTTGGTTAACAGCTGTTAATAATGATTTAGAACCAACAGCATCCTGTGATAATTCCCAGATCATAACACCGCCCGCATTTTGAATCGCGAAAGTTGTTTTTGCTTTTATTGTTGGAATTCCGTTATAATAAATTGTATTTCCTACCTGATCTAAATTTTCAGCTCCAGGATATTGCGCTACGATATTTGCATATGAAATTCCTTGATTAGCCGCAGCTCCAAAACCATAACCATAAAATGGCAATCCTATTATAGCTTTGCTTGCTGGTAATCCTCTTCCTGTCCAGTAATTAAACTGATTTACTGCCATACTGTAAGGAGAATGCTGTCCTGGACTTCCAGGCGCCCAAGGACCTGTTGCGTCATAAGCCATAATATTAATCCAGTCGTATGTTGCAAAAGTTGATGAAGGTACATTTGCACCGCCATAACCTTCTGAAAGCGCTGCTGAAATCAGCTTGCCATTAGCATGTAATTTATTAGCCAGAGCTATTACAAATCCGCCGTAATCTCCGTTAATTGCTGGGCCTTCAAGATCGACATCGACTCCGTCAAAATTATGAGCTACAACATAATCGTAGATTTTTTGAATAAAAGCAGTTCTGTTTGCCGGTGTAATGAGGTTAAAATAATTATCGCGAATTGCACCGCCTTCTGAAACGGAACCTCCGCCAAGCGAAACAAAAACTTTTACATTTTGTCCGTGCGCCGCATTGATAATAGTATTGCTTCCTGAATTGAAAGTCAGATATCCATTTGCATCAGGGTTTTCGAACGCAATATTGATGTGCGTTAGTTTACTGTATTGAATCGTGCTCGAAAAAGCATTTAAATCAATCCAGTTTGGAATATAAGCGATAACTTTTTTTTGGGCTACTGCTAAGTTAAAAACACCCAAAACTAAAATAAGTATGCATTTCTGCAGCATTCTTCTGTAATTGTTTTTCATAATAATTGTTTTAATAGATTAATAAACTCGTAAATTATGGGGAGGTTTTTGAGTTGTATTTTTTTAATCCCTATCCCGAAGCTTCGGGACGGGATAGATTTAAGACTTTAAATTTTAGATTAATTTGGAATCTAATTTCGTAGAACTAACACTACTTATTATTATCTAAAATTTAAAGCCAAAAATCAGTTTTTAAAACTATTTTTTAATAAAACGTTTGATAGTCTGCTTGCCCTCTTTTTCAAAAACAACAAAATAGATTCCTTTTTTTAAATGAGAAACATCCATACTGTTATTATTGATTTTTTGAGATAAAACCATTGTTCCCGTTTGAGAATCAACAATTTTTACATTTTCTCCAGAAACATCTGTCGTAAAGAAAATTGCACTGTCTGCCGGACTCGGGTAAACATTTAAAGCTGTTTCAACTGGAATTTCTTCGGCAACTGGTGCAGAAGCCGTTTTTGCAGCTAAACCAGCACCAACTTTAGTAATTTTTATCCAGTTGATGTTCATTCCCGTATTTTGAATATAGATTCCGAAATTGTAAGTTCCAGCATTCACATTTACAGTTTGCGAAACAGTTTGCCAGTTCTGCCATCCACCGGTATTTGGAATATCCACATTTCCTAAAACAATTGTTCCTCCGTTTAAATCAGATGATAACCTGCCGCCTGTTACAGCACTTGCTACTCTGTATTCTATTAAATAAGAGCCTGTTGTTGGAAAATTAATACTGTTATATGCTAACCAGTCGCCAGTTTCTGTGTAACCTACGTTTGAGCCTCCGCCTGCATCTGTTGTAGCTTCAACCTGAATACCGCTCATTGCAGAATAATCCTCGGCTTGAATTAAAACTGAAGTCTGTGACGTTGTAGCTGGAACTAATTTCCATTGTCCACAAGTCTGATTGTTATTGTCCCATTGCTGTACAATAGCGCCAGAAGCTGTACTTGCTCCTGCAACTTCTACAATTCTACCACTATGTCTGGCTACAATTTTATAAAATCCATCGCCTGTAGAAACTAGTACAAACTGCTGATTCGTTGTGGCATTGTATGGATATTGTTCTACACGCGCACCATTGGCTTTATTAAAATTGTTTACATCTAAAGACTGTCCGCTGTGATTGGCAATAATTTTATACAATCCGTCTCCTAGATGTGTAAAAGTAAATTTCTGATTATTTCCGGAATTAAGAGCACCTTGATTGATTCCTGCGCCATTAGATAAACTTGAATTCCAAACATCCATATACAAACCGCTATTTCTATTTTGCAAAAAGAAAGTCTGATTTCCTAAAGTTGTTGTTCCGTTTGCCAAAATTCTGATAGAAGTTACTTTGTCATTCCACGTTGTGTTTAAACAAGCATTATCAGAATTAATTACAGTTGAGGCTCCAGTAAAATTATCATCTTGATATAAAATTGCCTGAAAACCAGGAGTAATTTTAAGCGAAGAAATATCATCATTTAAAACACCTAAAGTATTTAAACGTGCCAGATTATAATCTCCAATTGTCAATCCGCCAGAAAATCCAGTGTAATTACAATCTTTATAAACCGTGATTACATCTGTTGTTGCAGGAACAGCGGGAACAATTCCTGCGTATCCTCCAAAACTTGCGATAACTTTAGTAGGTTGTGGCGAATGAAGTGATGGCGATTGATCAGCAACATCATCATAAGCAAATCCGTAAGCAAGATTATCAACGCTTATTCCAGGCAAGTGCCAAAATTTAGAATAATGATTCGTTGGATTTACCTGATAAAATTTCGAAGCATCGTACCAATTTTGCTGTCCCGGATTTGCAGTTGTAGTATTTACAACATGCCTGTTTATAGCTGCAGTTAATTGTGCCTGAATAACAAGATCTAAATCTCCATCGACCAATCTTCTGTCCAGAACACCTTTCCCTTCTAGTGCTTCTTGAGTCGAAGGTCTGTTTTGAACCCTTCCTGTACGACCGACAAAACCTCCAGACTGCCCAACCATTTCAAGCTGTTCGCCAATAACTCTTCCTTTAAAAACTCCGGCATCTCCGGCGTAAAAGATCAAATCTTCATTTTTGTATTTGTTCCAAATTGCATCAATATAAGATTTCAAATAATTAGCTTGTGGTCCAACACTGGTTCCTCCTGTTCCGTCTGCAAAAGCAGGCGTTTTAGACGGTGCTGTAATTTCTCCCGTTGCATCGTTGACACAACCTTGAAATTCTGATGGAACATTGGCTTTGAAGGCTGCAACAATATCCTCGTGCTTTTTTAATTCACCTACTTTTTTCTGATATCCATTGGCTCCAAATAATTCTAATCCCATTGGGTATTTATACGAATCCACTCGAGAAGGATTTCCGAAGAAACCATATTGATTGTTAGTCAATTCAATGATTTCATATAAAATTCCCTGATTCGGATCTGTAGCATTCAGCGGATTTGGTGAAGTATATCCCGATGGCGCTCCACTTGCTCCAAAAAAGTAAAAATACAATTGCTGCCCTTTCGAAATAAAAACCCTGCAGCCTGCAATTTGTGGCAGTGTAAAAGTCTTATTCGGAATTTCGCTCAATTTAGTAAAACAAGCAGCATATTTTGAGTTTTGTCCCGGTCCGGTATTTCCGCCAATTGTCGGTCCGGTTACAGTATTATAAGATGAACTCATTGGCAAAACCTGACTCGTTTTGGCATTTACCCAGACGTGATTTCCAGTGGTGTAATCAATACCCACAATAGCCACATATAATTCGCTGTCATTAAATGTAGAAGTATTACTGATTGTAAACGGTATAGGACCCTGCCCATACATAAAGTTAGACAGCAATACAAATAATACTGTCGCAAAAACACTTTTTAGTAATTTAAAATTCCTCATTGATTTTTTTATTTGGGTTAATAAATTGGTTTTAATTAATAGTAAGAATGAGAAAATAATTAGGCGTAAAAAGTTGGGTGCAATTATTTAGGATCATCACACCCAACGGGTTTTGTTATTGTTTAATTAATTTTTTAGTCCAGCTTTTTTGGTCTGATTTGAAATTCAGTATATAAATTCCTTTACTGAGTTTGCTGATGTCTATAGCATTTTCAGTGGTCCCAGAATTCAATTCTTTCTGCAATATCAGTGTTCCTGAATTATCATAAATTGTTATCACTTTATTATCTAATTTTTCAGGTACTGAAAGCTGTACATAATTGTTTGCCGGATTCGGATACATTGCAAAAACTGTAATTTCTGCTGGAGCATCATCAATAACAGCAGCTGCTTTTTTGGCTGTTGATGCAGATCCGTAAGCTTCGATTTCAAACAAAGAATATCCGTAAGGCGCTAAAGCTTTTGACGTACATAATATTCGGAGATATCTTCCTGATCCGCTTACTGCCAAGTCATCAGTTCCTCCATCGCTGGCTGTCTGTGTGTTTATGGTTTCGTTTTCGGTAAAAACATTATCTGTCGAAATTTGAATTTTGTATTGAGTTGCAAAAGCGGCTTCCCATTTTAGAACTACACGATTAATATTGTAATTGCTTCCCAAATCAACGTAAATCCACTCGCTTGCGTTCGCAAAACTGCTTGCCCAACGTGTTGCTGCATCTCCATCTGTGGCTTTCGCCGATGAGTAAGTAGCATTTTCTTCTGTAGAGGCTGTCGCCGTTTTAGCTAAAGCTAAGTTCACATTAGGATTTGGCGTAATATTTCGCACAATAACATCGCTGAAAACTCCTGTCCCTAATGTTCCATTTACATGAGAGGTAACTGCCATTCCTACATAAATTGTGTTTGCCATTGCAATAGTTTTTGGGGTTCCAAGTTGTGTCCAAGTTGTTCCATTATCAGATGAATAAGATGTGAACACATTTCCTGATCGTACGACACGAACCCATTTTGGAGCTGTTCCCGCAACAACCTGAGCCGTCGTAATTCCTGAAACAGCATCTCGTGTTAAAAATTCTATACCCGCAGCGGCACTTACATCGGTCAAAGCGTGTTTAGATGTTGGCGTAAGCGTTTCACGGAACATCACTCCCGCTTTAGCGTATGTATTTGTGTTGGTTAGAGAATTTACTTTGGCAATAATTTCGGCATCACCAGTAATGGATTGGTTTACAAATTGAAATTGATCGCTTGTTTCCCAAATATCACTTCCTGAACCTTTTATGGTAAAAGTTCCGTTAGCGTGAGTTGCTTCTCCCGCAGGAGTGACAGCTCCTAAATCGGTACTGATCCAAGGTGATGGCAATCCAGCTGGAGGATTTTCTGTAGAAACTAAATTTACTGCTCTGATATTATCAAAATAGTAGGTATTTCCAGAACTTGTACCCGGTTCTAACAAGAAAACAAAACGATTTACTTCGCTGTCTAATGTCGATGCATCTGGCGAGCTTGCATACGTAAATATAAGTGTGTGCCAAGTATTTGTCTGTTTTACAACTGCTTGATAAATACTGTGTCGCCCTACAGGATAATTAGACGGAACAGAAGCACTGCTTTCTGCCTGCCACGAAATTATAGATCCAACCGGAGCTGAAGTATATACATCCATAGCAAATTTTTTAGTTCCGTTTTTGAAATCCCCAATATTGGTTAAACTGGTATTGAATGAAAAATTATCATACAATTCAGTTGATTTTCTAACATATTTTCCAACATTTGATGAAGTATTAATTCCGCTTGCATTCGGGTTTGCAGTGTTTGGCGTATAAGTTCCGATAGCATCTCTGAAAGAAATATTATGAACCGTTTGATAATCTTCATAAACAACTCCAGCTGTGTAAGTATCCGGAAGTTTTGTAGAACCTATTCTGATATTATCAAAATAATACGTATCGCTTGTATAAGAACCTGAATTTGCTAATATTACCATTTGGTTGATTGCCAGATTTGAAGTTCCTGCATCTGGACTTGAATTATAATAGAAAGTCAACGTTTCCCATTGATTTTGTTTGGTCGTGATTGCTACATAATTACTATTTCTTCCTGTTGGAAAATTAGCTGGAAGCGATGTCGCACTATTCTCTAAATTAAGACTTACAACTGTTCCAATTGGTGCAGAAGTATAGACATCAATCATAATTTTATTGGTCTGATTTTTTAACAAACCAGCATCTTCAATGGTGCTTTGGGTATTAAAGAAAAGAACATCATACTGCTCCGTTACATTTCGAACGTACTTCGCCACATTTGGGGAAGAATTAACGGAATTAGTTCCAGGATTTGCCACAACAGAATACGTTCCGGTTGTAGTGCCTTTTATAATTTTATTGATGCCGTCGTAATTTTGTAAAACATCGGTCGCAATAATTGGTTTTTCTGGAGCTGCCTTTGTAAGCAGATTATCAATATAATATGTAGCTCCTGAATTAGAATTGGATTCAAAAAGGAAAACTACGTTGTTAATTGTAAGTGCACTTGTATTTGGGTCGATTACTTTTTCGAATTCAAACTCAATTGTTTCCCATTTGTTTTGAACTGTTGTTGTCGCTTTATAACCGCTGTGTCGTCCTGATGGAAAATTTGTTGCAGTTGTAACCAAACTATTTTCTAACTGCATCGAAATTTTAGTTCCAACAGGCGCCGAAGTATAAATATCAAAAGAGATCTTTTTTCTGCCGTAAACATAATCGTTTGCATTACTGATCACTACATTTTTGATATTTAAGACATCATACAATTCAGAGGAATTGCGAACGTACTTACCAACCAAAGCCGAAGTATTAATTCCAGTAGCTGAAGGATTTGCAACTGCTTCTGTCAAGACTCCTGTTTTATTTCCGTATACAACATTTCTGTTCGATTGAAAATCTTCGTAAATTCTTTCTACTGGTAAAGGCACTTCTGTCGTTACCGCCAATTTATAAGTATTAGCGGCACATCCTGAAACTGTCGTCGCTACAGAAACATCTCCTCCAGATGTCCCCCAGTTTACAGTAATCGTGTTTGTACCTTGTCCTGATGTAATAGTTGCGCCTGCAGGAACTGTCCAATTGTAGGCGGCACCTGCAATTGCATTTATAGAATACGTCTTACCCGTTTCATTGTTGTATACTTTTGCATCACCTAGTACGCCATAAGTAAAACTGCCACTGTAAACGCGAACATAATCAACTTGCAATTTTGCTGGAAAATCAGCTGGAATGGGTTCTACGCCCGCACCGTTTACACTTGTGTAAGGTGTTCCTAAACTTCCTACAGCAAGATTCAAAATGATGTAAAACTGCTGGTCATTAAAAGGCCAGCCGCCATTTACAGTTGTATTTGGGGTAGCGGTATGAAATAAATTTCCATCAATAAACCATTTAATGATATTTGGTCCCCATTCTACCGCATAAACGTGAAATTCTGTAGACAAATCAGTAGGAGAACTATAACTTCTTCCTGTATAATGATAACCACCGCCATCGTAGTGAATTGTTCCATCAATCGATTTTGGGTTTCTGTGCTTGGCTTCCATGATGTCAATTTCACCTGTGTATGGCCAATTTGAAGTTCCCGCAGGAAGCATCCAAAATGCTGGCCAAGCTCCCATTCCACTTGATAATTTCATACGGGCTTCGATTCTTCCATATTTAATAGCATACTTTCCTTCCGTCGTCAATTTTGCCGAAGCATAAGGCTGTTGCGGAAAGGAAGCATTTGGCTCGTATTTCGCCTGAATGTTTAAATAACTGTCTGTTCCTTCTTTAACAATTGTGGCCTGATTAGGATCATAACGCTGAGCCTCTGCATTTCCGAATCCGCAAAGCGAGGGACAGCCGTTTCCAGAAATACTTTGCCATTTGGTTAAATCGACGGTTGTGCCGTTAAATTCATCTGACCAAATAAGCGTGTTGCATTGCGAATAAATTTTGAAAAAGGGCGATAAAAATAAGAGCAAAAGCATTACATACCTTTTCAAAAAATAATAATTATTTCTCGGTGGTCGGCCGAAAAAAGAGTCTTTTTGTTTCATTTTTTTTTAGTTTTTGTTAGTACAGTTTATTACGCTGATAAAATCTGTTTTGTAGAAAATAGATTGTTATTTTGGTAATAATCCGACAATATTAACAAATAAATCAGGCAAGACTTACATTTTGGGGTACGGTTTGACTACGGTGTTTATAAAAAAATGTAATAAATAGCCGTCAAAAAGCGTAAAACTACTTGAGATTTTACTTAATAATAAAAAACTAAAAATTTAGAATGAATTCGGTTATGTTTGCATCAGAAGGAAGCTGTAATTTTTTTCGAATACGATATCGTGTGTCTTCAACACCTCGAACCGAAATTCCTAAAAGCGGTGCAATTTCTTTAGTATTGAAATTCATTCGCAGGTAAGCGCACAAACGCATGTCGCGAGGCGTTAATTCCGGATAGCTTGTTTTGAGGCGCTGCATAAAATTATCGTGAAGCTGATTGAAAATTTCTTCAAATTCATTCCAATGTTTATCACCTTGAAGTTCATGATCGATTAACTTGTTTATTTTAGCTAATAAACTGAAGTTTACATTTGGTTCATTTTTCTTATCAATTTGTCCAATCAGTTCTTTTATAGAAAGAAGAATTTCATTCAAATGAATAAGGTTCACGGTGTTTGAAGCTACTTTTGCATTTTGGAGATTAATTGTGTTTTCAAGATTATCACGGATTATAGCCATGTTCTCTTGTTCTAAAGCGAGTTTTTGCTCGTTTAATTCGGCGCGGTTTCGTAAAAGTTCTTTTTCCTGATTCAATATTAACTGTTCACGATCACGTTCAGCAAGATTTTTTTGATAACGGATAATCGCATAAATTAAAACTCCAAAAAGTGCCAAATACAAAATATAAGCCCAACCGGTTCTGTACCAAGGCGGTAGAATTTCAAATTTAAAAACAGCTTCTTCACTTACCACATCGTAAATGTTCTTTGCTCTCACATGAAAGATATATTCGTTTTCAGGCAAATTTGTATATTCTTTTTCGGTTTGAAGACTGTATTCTGACCATTTTGGTTCAAAACCTTCAAGCCAATATTCGTATTTTGTTGCATCGGCTTCATCATAACACAGTGAAGCAAATGAAAAATGCAAAGCGTTATTTGAATAAGATAAAACAGGACAAAGTACATTATTTGCTGTTTCCGTATTCGTTGGCAGTACATCATACCTGCTGGAATATAATAAACTGTCTTTCGGAAAAATAGATTTCACTTCAGAAATAACTGCCTTATATTTAGATTGATATCTTTTATTTTTAGTTGCATTATAATGAATCAAACCGTCTTGAGTTCCAAAAAAAACATCACCGCTTGAAGTCGTCTGAATATTCTCAAAACCTGGTACATATAAATATCGAAGTTTTCGAAAAGGCAATTCTTCTATCTCAAAATTTCCTTTTGATTTCTGGCTCATTTTGCCTGTATTTTCTCCTGAGATATACCAGATATTATTTTGATTATCAGCTTTAAGCAAACGGATATGACTTTCTAAGCCCAAGTATTTCTTAAAAACTGGATCTGGAATCATTTTTTTTGAAACCGTATTTTGTTTATAAATACCTTTTGTTGTTCCAAACAGCATCTCGTTATTTATTTTAAAAGTATTGAGAAACAAGCTCGACGGAAAACCATCCGCCTGATTGTAAAACTGAACATTTGAAACAGCATCGAATGTTTTATTAAAGTTGAGTTTATAAATTCCTTTATAGCCGTGAGCAATCCAAATATTTCCCTCTTTATCCGTTACGATGATTCTGCTGCTTTCTTCAAAGCCTTTAATTTTATTTTGATAAGCCCACGATCCGTTTCTATTTTTTAATAAATACAGTCCCGTGTAACCGCCAACGAGCAAAAGATCAGGGTGATTTGGTACAATTATACCTTGCCAAGCGCCATCTATCTTTGCTAATAATTTGGCTGTATTATTTTTTATCTCGAAAATTCCATTCTTCTCAAAAGCCAACAGCGAATTTCCAAAAACTCCAACATTCCATACGTTTTCTGACATACCAGAAATATGCTGAAAATGTACATTTTCATGCTGACCGTTTTTATAGGCATCCCAATCAAGCCAAAATACACCATTGTCTGTAGCAATATAAAGTTTGCTTTGATAAATGTGACTGCAATATATTTTAGTTTCTGAATTTGAGGTATCGCGAATTTTTGACAAAGGCGAAGCAATCTGAATCAATGAAATACCTTCTTTAAGCGTCACCCACAAATTATCTTCTTTATCAACCTTGAGATTCGTTACATACTCGTTCTGCAACCCCATTTGTTTGTTGATGTGCTGGATCAAATGTCCTGCACTATCTATAACTATCAACCCAGATTGTCGTGTTCCGATTCCGTAATATCCATCAGAAAGTAGTATTGCGGTAGAGATTTGATTTTGTTTGAGCAAATCATCAGCTTCAGTAGCGAAAGGCTTTATTTGATTGTTTTTATAAATAAAAAGCCCATTTTTTTGGGTCAGCAATAATAATCCCTCTTTTGTGTCGAATGCCTTTCTAATTTTAATTCCAGCGAATTGTTGCCCATCGGTTGTGGGTTGCAAAACGCCATCTTTAAGTTTCATTAGACCTTTTGCATTATCTAAAACATAGATATCCGAATTGACTTTAAAAAATTCATCAAAATTAGAATTTGACTGTATAACCTTGATTTTATTATTCTTATAAATGAATATTTTTTCGCTTGAAAAAAAGATTACTTCATTATTAAATAAAACCGTGTGCAGAACATCACCAAAATTTCTGGCTGCAGCAGGGAGTAATTTTGCTAGAGAAGTATATTTATACTGTCCGTTTGGCAACTGAAATGCATAACCAAAATCGCCTTGCGCGCCAACGTAGATTTTGTCGTGTTTGTCAATGGCAAGAGAACGCACCATACTTTTGTTTTCAGGCTGGGTAATTATACTCCATCGCACACCATCGAACTGCATGATCCCGAAATGATTGGCAAAAAACATCATTCCTTTAGAATCTTGGAGAACATCCCAATTTTCTGAAGCTGCTTTATAAGTTTTCGGACTGTAATTTGTTATAAAAGGAACGCCAATTTTTTTAATTTGGGAATTAAGAATTGGAGAAATAAGCGATATTAATAGAACTAAAATTCTAATTATAAATTTCGTCATTTTTGTTTCTGTATGTAGGTTATGTAGTGACTTTTGGGAAATCACTTCTGAAAAAAGCTCTTTGGGAAAAGCTTTTCGTCAGATAAAAAACCATCCAATTTTTCAATCAAAGCTTAATAATTTAACATTAATTATCAATCAAAAAAGAGAATGTCGAAATTCAAATATATAAAAATTTATTTTAATGTAACAAATTACATTCGATTTTGATAATCTTGCAATTCGATTATTAGATAATTAGATAATTTGCAAACTTTGACAAAGTCGCTGAACTTGAAACTTGAAACTTGAAACCTGAAACTTGAAACTTGAAACCTGAAACTTGAAACCTGAAACTTGAAACTTGAAACCTGAAACTTGAAACCTGAAACTTTAAAATCCTAAAATATCGCTTAACTCTTCATACGAATGAAAAAGAATTGCACCTTCTTTCTCTAAATCTTCATTATTGTAACCGTTTGCAAAACCGTACACTTTAAAACCTCCACCAATTCCAGAAATTACTCCGGCTTTGCTGTCTTCAATAACTATACAGTCTTTTACACCGAAACTCATTTCTTTGGCGGCATGTAAAAAGATTCCAGGATCTGGTTTCCAGCTGTTAATTTCATACGAACTAAATATTTTATTTTCGAATTTATCTAACAAACCTGCTACTTCGAGATTCAGTCTGATTTTGTCAACGGGACCGCTTGAAGCCACACAATACGGAATTTTTAATTTTTCTATGAATTTGAAGATACCTTCCATAGGCGTCACTTGCGTTTTGAAAGCTTCGAAACTTTTTTGGCGGTAATCTGCTTCAAAGTTATCTGGAAGTTTTTTAGCGATAGAATTCTCGATTTGAAGAAAACATTCTTTTAAACTGCGTCCGTTAAAATTTCGGTAAGCATCTTCTATTTTCATTTGAAAGCCATATTCGGCAGCCATTGAAAGCAAGATGCCGTTGCCTATTTTTTCAGTATCTACGAGAACGCCATCACAATCAAAAATTATACATTTAACTTCCATACTTTTTTTTTTACAATTTATAAGCTGTAGGCTTTAAGCCAGAAGCTTTTTTAAAATCTGTTTGAAGCTCACAGCCTAAAATGCCCAAAATCTAAAGTGAGGATGAAATTTTAGAAATTATTTGAATAATAAAATCAGCTTGTGCGGGATTTATTTTTTTCAAAGCTTCGTCTGTCTGAAACCAATCGCCTTTATCTATTTCGGGGAAATTTTGAAGTTTTCCAGATTTTGGGGGCCATTCCATTTCGAAATCGTTGCTTTTTATCATAGTTTCATCAAGATCAAATTCAACTGCCCAAGCGTGGACTATTTTACCGGATTTTAATTTTACATATTCTAGTTTAATGAAATCGCCTTCGACTTCAAAACCCGTTTCTTCCTTAAATTCGCGTACTGCAGCATCAAGAGGGTCTTCTTCCTCTGTAAATTCTCCTTTCGGAATTGACCAGCTTTCTAAATCTTTGTTTTTCCAGAATGGCCCGCCTGGGTGAACCAAAAAGAAAAAAATTGTTTTACCTATAAATTTGTATGCTAATATGCCGGCGCTTTGTTTCATGTTATCCTGATTTTATAACTAAAGATACTATTTAATTGCAAGATTTTTTCGAATTAATCTCATTATCAAGATTCTGTACTTATTTATACCTTTTATGTATTTATATATGCTATTTGATTTGTATTTTTATGAAATCAAAAAATCATTTCTTTAAAGAAATTAATTATATCCTATTTTGAAAAAACCACTTTTATTCATCGCAATTTTAGCAGCTAATTTTGCTGTTCAATCTCAAAATAAAACAATTACCGTAATAAATTCACTTCCAGTAAATCGTGAATTTGAAACCGTAGAACTGACAAAAAAATCACTTGGTTTGCCAAAATCAGCAAAGCTCGAAAATTTTAGTATTAAAGAAGCAAGCACCAATTTATATTTAGAAACGCAAAGCGTTGATAACGATGGCGACGGAAATATGGATGTATTATTGTTTCAGCCAAAAATAGGCGCTTCGTCAAGCAAAGATTTCGAAATTGTCGCTTCTAATTCTGAACCATCAAAAAACATTAATTGCTATTCCAGATTTGTTCCAGAAAGGACAGACGATTATGCTTGGGAAAATAATAAAGTTGCTTTTAGAACCTATGGCCCAGTTGCACAAAAAATGGTTGAAGACAATGTTGCCGGAGGAACTTTGACCAGCGGAATTGACGCTTGGTTAAAAAGAGTCGATTATCCCATTATTAATAAATGGTATGAAAAAGCAACTTTAGGAACCGGAACGTACCATAAAGATACAGGCGAAGGTTTGGATAATTTTCATGTTGGAGACAGCCGAGGCGTTGGCGGAATTGCTGTAAACGTAGACGGAAAATATTATTTTTCTAAGAATTTCATCAGCTGGAAAACTATTACAACAGGACCAATCAGAACAAGTTTTATTTTGACTTATGCGAATTGGGATGCAAAAGGACATAAAATAACTGAATCGAAATTAATCAGTTTAGATTATGGAAGTTATCTTTCTCGCTTCGAAATCAATATCAAAGGAAGCAAAACAATTGCTGCCGGATTAACGCTACATGACAAAAAAGGAATTATTGGTACGAATGTAAAAGAAGGCTGGATAAGTCATTGGGAACCTATCGATGATTCGGAAATCGGAACGGGAATTGTAGCTCCAAACAACACCTTGCTTAGTTTTGAGAATTATGTAACTAACGACAAAGACTTAAGTAATTTATACGCAAATATCAGCATAAAGAAAAAGAAGGCAATCTATTACACCGGTTTTGGATGGAAAAAAGGAAGTCCGTTTCAAACCCAACAAGAATGGGAAAAGTATTTGAGTTCTTTTGCTGAAAAAATAAATAATCCGCTTAGTGTTAAGGTAAAGAAGTAAATTATTGAGGCCTCGGGTTTAGCGGATTTAAATGGGTTTTCGCTGATTTGTTATTAAAAAAAATGAAAATAACACACAATCTTGTCATTTCGAGGAACGAGAAATCACACAAGAAATGCCGCAAAATTATCACTAATCTTTGTAGCGTCGCATGTGTGATTTCTCGTTCCTCGAAATGACAAAAATGAGAATAATAAACCAGCGAAAACCCTCTTAAATCCGCCAAACCCGCGGGCTATTTTTTTCTCCCCACAGGAAAATAATTCTCCTTCAAAATAATCTCTAACGGAATATAATGCGTTTTTTCAACTGTTTCCTGAAGCACTAATTTTTTATACAAATGATTTACAGCCATATAACCTTGTTCTTCTGGTCTTTGGTTAATCAAGAAATCAATTACACCTTTATTTAAGTATTCGATATTTTCTTTTAATAAATCGTAACCTATAATTCGGACGCCTTTGATATTGTTTTCATATAAAAATCGGGCTACAATATAAGCTCTGGAATTTGGAACAAAAACACTGTTTATCCCAGAAAACATTTCTAAATTCAGTTGATCAATACCAGAATCTTTAATGGTAACTTCTGAAAATTTGAAATTTGTAAGTTCATGGTTATCTCTAAAAAAAGAATAAAATCCGTCGATACGCTGCAAATAAACAGATGTACTTTCAATTTCGCGCGTAATCTTAAAAATCAAAATCTGCCTTTCATTTTTCACAGCAAAACTAATCAGCCTTCCTGCAAGATAACCGCTCTGAAAAGCATCTTGACCTACATAAGCATGTTCTTCATCAGTTGAAATATTAGAATCGATCATGACTACTGGAATATTCTTAGCTTCATATTCATTTAAAAAACGTACCGATTCTTCGTAAAAAATAGGTGCGAATAATAATCCGTCACACTCAAAATCGAGTACTTTTTTGATCATTTCCTTAAAAGAAACTTCATTAAAATCATAAAAGAAATAATCTAAAATAACTCCAAATTTTCCAAATTCGACAGCGGCTTTTTCAATTCCGATAATCTGACTTTTCCAGTATTCTAAATTTTCATATTTTGGAAGAAAAACAGCAAATCGAAACTTCTTATTTAATGCCAGATTACTAGCCAGAATATTTCGTTTGTAGCCGTATTCTTCTATAATAGCATTTACCTTATCTACATTCTCCTGAGCTACCTGCCCACGATTATGGATAATGCGGTCAACCGTTCCCGGCGAAACGTTTGCAAGTGCTGCAATTTTTTTAATAGTTATGATATTCTTTCTTTTTAAGTTAAAATGAAGTTGTTAAAGACCTAAAATTATTATTATTTTCAGTAAATATAAGTTGTTTTACTTAACTTTTTATATACATTTGTAATAATCCGTGTGCGTACACGCAAAATTAATAATTAAAATATATAAAACATAAAAATGATAGTAGATTCATTACAAAATGCAGCCAAATATCATAGCCTGCATCCTAATTTCAAAAAAGCATTTGATTATGTAAACCAAAATGACATAAGCAAACTTGAAGAAGGCGTTATTGAAATTGCCGAAGGACTAAAAGTAATTGTAATAGTTGGCGAAGGAACGACTAAAGAAGAAAGCATTAAAGGTTTTGAATGTCATGATAAAAATATAGACATACAAATTTCAATAAAAGGTCCAGAAACTTTTGCTTGGAAACCGAGAGAAAAATGCATCAGTCCAAATGGAGATTACAGCGATGAGAGAGACGTTCGCTTTTTTCATGACAAGCCAGATATGTTTTTTCAATTACAGGAAAAACAGTTTGCTATATTATTCCCAGAAGATGTTCACGCTGCAATGATTGGCGAAGGCACGCTAAAAAAAATCGTTATTAAAGTAAAAATAGACGCATGAGTACTATCCAAAATTCAATAGACATTGTCGCAGCCCAAGGAATTCTTCCGCTGTATTTCAATACCAATCAAACGATCAGTATTGATGTTCTTAGAACATTGTACAATGCAGGAATCAGAGCTGTTGAGTATACCAACAGAGGTTCAGAAGCAATATTCAATTTCAAAAAAATGGTTGAAGTGCGAAATGCAGAAATGCCTGGAATGCTGTTGGGCATCGGAACTATAAAAAATGTATCACAGGCAGAAGAATTTTATGCTGCTGGAGCTGACTTTTTTATAAGTCCTGGTTTTGTGCCTGAGGTTGCTGTTTATTTAAAAAGCAAAAACGTTTTGTACGCTCCTGGCTGTATGACACCAACAGAAATAATTGCCGCTGAAAATGCTGGAATAAAATTCGTAAAACTTTTTCCTGGAAATATTTTAGGTCCAGATTTTTTGAGCAGTATTAAAGATATATTTCCAAACCTAATTTTTATGGTAACAGGCGGTGTCGATACTACACACGATAACATTCACAACTGGTTTTTGGCAGGAGCTTCTTCTGTTGGATTGGGAAGCAAACTAATCAGTAAAAAACGTATGGACGAAGCTGATTATGATGTAATTGCCAATGAAACAAGGAAAGTTCTTGAAATAGTTCAGACGATTAGAAAATAAATATAAATATGGATTCAATATTTAACCTAAGAGGAAAAATAGCACTTATAACGGGCGGCGCCGGTGTATTAGGAAGCAACTTTGCAAACGTTTTGGCTAATCAGGGCGTTATTGTCGGAATCGTTTCTCAATCGATTGAAAAAGCCAAGAAAACGGTAGAAGCAATCGAAAGCAATGGCGGAAAAGCTTTTGCAATTCAGGCAAATGTTTTGAATAAAGAAGAACTAGAAAACGCAAAAAATTTAATTGTTGAAAAATACGGCCGACTTGACATTCTGATCAACGCTGCTGGAGGAAATATGCCCGGAGCAACCATTAGTCCAGATCAAGCTATTTATGACATGCAGGTTGATGATTTACAAAAAGTAGTAGATCTGAATATTATTGGAACAATGCTTCCTTCCCAAGTATTTGCTGAGCTTTTTGCCAAACAAAAAAAGGGAATTATCATCAATATTTCATCAGCTTCAGCACAAAGACCTCTGACGAGAGTTGTTGGGTATTCAGCATCGAAAGCCGCGATTGACAATTTCACACAATGGATGTCGGTTGAACTGGCAACAAAATATGGCGAAGGAATTCGTGTAAACGCTATTTCACCTGGATTTTTCATCGGAGAACAAAATCGAGCTTTATTGCTTACTCCAGAAGGAAAATTAACTCCAAGAGGTGAAAAAATTATCGATCATACTCCAATGGGAAGATTTGGAACGCCGCAAGATATTGATGGTGCGCTTTTATTTTTATGCAGCGACATGTCAAAATTTGTGACAGGAACCATTATAAAAGTAGACGGAGGATTTTCGGCTTCTAGTATTTAAATAATTATCAAAAAGCAAATTAGAATGGAACAAACATTACGATGGTTCGGACCAAATGATCCTGTTTCTTTACAAGATATCGCACAAACCGGAGCAACCGGAATTGTTACCGCTCTCCATCATATTCCGAATGGAGAAGTCTGGAGTATCGACGAAATTATAAAACGTAAAGTCGAAATTGAACATCAGGATGGAGATCCTAAAAAAGGTGCTTCTGGCCTGACTTGGTCTGTTGTAGAAAGTGTTCCGGTTCATGAAGACATTAAAAAACAAACTGGAAATTACCTTCAATACATTGAAAACTATAAAGAAAGCATTCGAAACTTAGCTTTATGCGGGATAAAATGCATCTGTTACAATTTCATGCCGGTTTTAGATTGGTCAAGAACTGATTTGGCTTATGTAACAGCAGACGGATCAAAGGCTTTGCGTTTTGACATTAATGCTTTTGCTGCTTTTGAATTGTTTATTTTGAAAAGACCTGGAGCAGAAAGAGAATACACCTCAATACAAATTGAAAAGGCTTCTAAATACTTTAACGCCATGAGCGATGATGATAAAGTAAGATTGCAGCAAAATATTCTAGCAGGGCTTCCAGGTGCTGAAGAAGCTTATTCTGTAGAAGATTTTCTAGTGACTTTGAGTGGTTATAATCATATTGACAGAAAAGCATTAAAGGAAAATCTTTTTTTCTTTTTAAAAGAAATTATTCCAGTAGCCGAAAGTAAAGGCGTTTTGATGGCGATTCATCCTGATGATCCGCCCCACCCGATTTTAGGCTTGCCGAGAGTTGTGAGCACCGAAGAAGACTTAACTGAATTAATGAATGCTGCGCCTTCTAAATCAAACGGTTTTACGATGTGTACAGGTTCATACGGCGTAAGAGAAGACAACGATTTGCCAGGAATTGTAAAACGTCATGGCGATAAAATGAATTTTATTCATTTAAGAAGTACCGAAAGAGACGAAGAAGGAAGTTTTTATGAAGCCAATCATCTTGAGGGTGATGTAGATATGTACGAAGTTGTAAAAGCAATTATCGAAGTAGAAAAAAGAAACGGAAGCAGCTTGCCGATGCGCCCTGACCACGGGCATCAAATGCTGGACGATTTGAATAAAAAAACAAATCCGGGTTATTCTGCAATTGGCCGTTTAAGAGGTCTTGCAGAATTGCGCGGTCTTGAAATGGGGATCAAGAGATCTTTATAAAAGTTTGTTGCGAAGAAGGTAGAGATTTTTTTTATCTCGCAGGTTTAGCGGATTTTTTGTCATCCTGACGAAGGAAGAATCGCACTCGAAATTCTAAAAGAAAACAGATAATCTTTACAGCGCTATTAGTGTGATTTCTCGTTCCTCGAAATGACAAACTACACTTTTAAATGTAATCTGCTAAATCTGGCGAGATCTGCGAGAGAAATAAAAACTTAGTGTCTTAGCGTAGCGGCAAAAGCTCAAAAAAAACTAACTAACCACAAAAAACCACAAAACCATGATTCGCCAAGCCATTCTTATCTCCTGTGTTCTTTTTATGGACACTTTAATGGCACAGGAAATACCCAAGATTATTACTTCAAAAACCAATTATCTCCCTGATTTCAGCTATGCCGGATATCATTTCGGCGAAAGCCAAATCTCACAAAACGAAGGAAAAGTTATTAATGCCACAGATTTTGGCGTAAAGGCAAATGATAATTTAGATGATTCGAAAGCACTTTTGAAGGCTTTAAAAATTGCGAATGAAACACAGGGAAATGTAATTTTGCAATTACCCGCCGGACGAATTATTCTAAGTGATGTAGTATACATCGAAAGAAGCAATTTTGTACTTCGAGGTGCAGGTTCAGGAGAAAATGGTACAGAAATTTATTGTCCTCGACCGCTGATGTATCTTAAAGATCCTGAATCACTTGCAGAATTAAGAGAATATTTAACCACTTTCGACAAAAGACAGCGCGAACCAGAAAACAATATTGATTTGCCTTTTTCGCAATATGCCTGGTCTGGAGGTTTTATTTGGACACAAGTCCCGAATGAGCGTGTAAAATCGTATTTAGATAAATACGAGCCAACTCCAAATGTTTTAGCGAAAGTCAGCTCTGGCAATATGGGCGAACATAGCATTACAGTTTCTGATGTCAAAAATTTAAAAGTCGGAGATATTGTCGAACTTCAGTTATTCAATAAAGATGGAGAAAAAGGCGAAATCATCAAAGATTTATATAACGGTGCCAATGTAAAACCAGGTTCGCATCATTGGAAATTTCCGAAACTTCCAATCGTTAGACAACAAGTAGAAATTACTAAGATTTCAGGTTCTAAAATAACTATAAAAACACCTTTAACCATTGGTATAAAACCGAGTTATCAGGCACAATTGGTAGAATGGAAACATTTAAATGAAGTTGGAATTGAGCATCTGCGTTTTACTTTTCCTGATATTCCAAGAGTTGCGCATCATGTCGAGCCGGGAAATAATGCGATGTTTTTAACGCGTCTTTTTAACAGCTGGGTCAAAGATGTTACCATTACCAATGCCGACAGCGGTATTTTAGCTGAAGAAATTTCAAATGTTACGGTTCAAGATATCATTACAAATGGTGATCATATGGCTCATTATACTGTGACTTTAGGCGGTGTGCATAATGTTTTGGTCAAAAATCTTAAAATTTATAACAAAACAGTTCATCCGCTGAGCTTCAATACTTTTGCGACGAAAAATGTATATCAGAATTGTGAAATTTTTGCTGATCCACTTTTAGATCAGCATTCTGGAGCCAATCATCAAAATTTATTCGATAATATAACCGTTCACATAACTCCAGATAAAAACAACAGTTACCTGTTATTTGGCGGTGGCGGTGCTGATTATTGGAAACCCTCACACGGACCGTTCAGTACGTTTTGGAATTTAAATATAGACGTTGCAAATCCAGATTCTAAAGCAGTTTTATTATACGGAATGAAAGACGGACCATTTGCCAGAATTATAGGCGTTAACGGAAATGCCAAATTCGAAATAAAATATGAACCCGACGCTTATATTGAATTTGTAAATACACCAATGGATAAAATTCCTTCACTGTATGATTATCAACTGCTAAAACGCTTGAAGTGATTTATGCCAAGAAGTCACAAAGGAGCAAAGTTTTTTTTCAAGATTAGATTTAATCGCGCAAAGCAGCAGAGTCGCAAAGTTTAGTATAAAATTATTTGTGTCTTTGTGGCTTTGTGGCCAAAACCTCATGCCATGAAATACAAAATAGCTTTTCTATTAATCGTATCTGTTTTAGGAAATATATTTTCCCAAAATAAATATCGGCTTAAAAATATTTCTACTGCTGATGGACTTTCGCAGAGTTCTGTTATTGCTATACATCAGGATAAATTTGGCCAGATGTGGTTTGGTACGCGTGACGGTCTAAATAAATATGACGGAAGCAAATTCACCATTTTTAGAAATGATGTGACAAATAAACATTCGATCAGCAACAACGATATTTTATCGATTGAGGAAGATAATTCAGGAAAAATTTGGGTTGGAACTTACAATGGGCTAAACTGTTACGATCCTGTTCAGAATACATTTACAAGATATCTTCATACCAAAACCAATCATACCATAAGCAGTAACGCTATTTGGTCTATAAAGGAAATTGGCGATGAAATGTGGTTTGGAACTTCAAAAGGATTAACAATTTACAACAAAAAAAACAGCAAATTCACTTCTATTTTTCATTCGGATACAGACGCTTATACTCTGCCTAGCAATAATATCATTACAATCTTAAAAACAAAAAAAGGCGAAATCTGGATTGGAACTACAAAAGGATTATGTAATCTTCTCAGCAGAAAAAACGGAAAATTTATCTTCAAAAATTACCTTTTAAATCCTGTTGATCAGCTAAATGTTCAGGCAATTGCCGAAGATACTTCAGGGAATTTATGGATCGGGACAAAAAATAAAGGCCTTTTAAAATTCAATAAAGCTTCTAATCAATTTGTCTCTTTTTTATCTGATGAAAAATATCGCGAAATCAATACTGATATTCGTTCATTGGCAATTGACAGTCAGGGTTCTTTATGGATTGGTGCTTATGACGGAATCTACATTTTAGGCAAAGACAAAAGCCTGCAAAAAATAAACAGCAACAACAACAGTAACGGAATCGACAAAGTAAAATCTGTTTTTATTGATCAAAAAGGTTCGGTTTGGATTGGATGCTATTACAAAGGGGTTAATATTTGGGATATTTCGAATGTCAATTTTTCTAACTATAATCAGAATTCGAAAAAAATTCCGATGAGTTTTGATGTCGTAAGTTCGATTATTGCTGATAAAAATCAGAACATTTATTTTGGAACAGAAGGTGGCGGCATCACTGTTTATAATAAGAATAGTGAAACTACAAGTTATATCAACAGCAAAAGTGGTCAGACTACAAAAAATGATATTAAATCAATGTGTCTTGCAGACGACATTTTATGGATTGGAACTTTTTCGAAAGGTTTGTCTGCTTACAATACTATTTCTAAAAGAATTGAAGACAACAGAATTGGTTCTGATTTAAATGCCTTATTAAAAGAATCCGGTGTTTATTCTATTAAATCAGAAAAAAATGGCATTCTCTGGATTGGTACTTTTGGCAAAGGATTAATTCGTTACGATACCATTGCTAAAACTTTTCAAGTTATTGGCAATGATGCTGCTAAACCTAATTTCTTAACCAATAATATTATCCGAACCATTTTAGTAGATCAAAAAAATGGTATCTGGGTTGGAACTCAAAACGGTCTAAATTTTATTCCGAGTAATAATTTTAGTCCAAATAATTATTCCATTAAACATTACTTTTTTGATAGTTCTTCTTTATCTGGTGATGATATTTTGACTTTGTTTCAAGACAGCCACAAGAAAATTTGGGTTGGCACCAAAGCGAAAGGGCTTCATTATTATGATGGGAAAAAATTCAATAAAATTAATTTAAGAGTTGGAAATACGGTTATTACATCTATACATTCGATACTCGAAGATGACGATAAAAACCTATGGATCAGTACGAATCAGGGAATTATAAAATACAGTACCACTCAAAAAACCGTTGTTATTTATGACCAGAAAGATGGTTTGGCGAGTAATGAATTCAATGATAATTCGGCGTTAAAACTCGATTCAAATAAGTTTTATTTTGGAAGCCCGTCTGGCGCAACTTATTTTGATGCCAAGAAAATTTCCATAAATCAATATGCACCGCAGGTTTTAATCACTAATCTGAAAATCAAAAATGAAACGATCAACGCAAATGATGCAGCTGAGATTTTAGAAAAAAGCATTGGCTACACCAAAACCATTACGCTTGATTACGATAAAGCCAATTTTTCAATAGATTTTGCGATTCCAAATTACATTCGATCAAAAAACAATCAATACAGTTACCGCTTGACGGGATTGGAAAACAATTGGACCATTACTAAAAATACGGAAGCTATTTTTGCCATTCAAAATCCGGGAACTTATGTTTTTGAAGTTCGAGGAGCCAATAATGACGGTGTTTGGAATAAGGTGCCAACAACTTTAACAGTGATTGTAAATCCAGCTCCTTGGCGCAGTATTTGGGCTTTTTTATTGTATGGAATTTTAATTGGGCTCGGATTGTACGGTTTAATTTGGATTATGAAATCAAAAGCCAGGCTTAAACAAAAATTGGAATTGGAGTATTTAGAAACCAAACGAATTGAAGAAAACAATTTAGCAAAACTTGACTTTTTTACCAATATCTCGCATGAATTCAGAACACCTTTAACACTGATTTTAGGTCCATTACAACAGATTTTAGCCGATTATAACGGAACCAATGAAATGTATAAAAAGCTTTTGGTTATTGAAGGAAGCGCCAATCATCTTTTAAGTCTCATTAACCGTTTAATGGATTTTAGAAAATTAGAAAATCATCAAGTGAAACTCGAATCAGCAAAGGGAAATATTGTAAAATTTACTAAAGAAATCTTTTTGTCTTTTATTGAATATGCAAAAGACGGCGGTTACACTTATACTTTTGAATCATCTGAAGAAGAAATTCTGGTTTATTTTGATCGATACAAATTAGAGCGTGTTTTTTACAATCTGATTTCAAATGCTTTTAGATATACGCCAAAAGGCGGCAAAATCCATCTTAAAATATCGCACGACAGCGAAAATATTTTTATTGCTATTGAGGATTCTGGAGTTGGAATTGCAGCAGAACATATAGATAAAATTTTTGATTTGTTTTTTGAAGTTCCGATGCACAACAATGTTCAGAAAAACTATAATAAAGGAACTGGAATTGGTTTGTCAATTGTAAAAAACATTGTAAAACTACATAAGGGAAACATTGAAGTAACCAATAAAGAAAAGGCAGGGGTTGTTTTTAAAGTGACACTTCCGCTGGGCAGAGAACATCTTTTAGACAGTGAAATTATTCAAGATTTTAAAATCAGTGATGATATTGTTCAATACACTTCTCAATTAGAAACTTCGGAAATTTCAGAACCTGAAGACATTAATGATTTTGTAGTTAATGAAGAAAAACAGACTATTTTGATTGTTGAAGATCATAAAGTACTTCGTTCATTTATGAAAAATCTTCTCAAAAAAGAATACAATATTATTGAAGCCGAAAACGGGAAAATTGCCTACGACAAAGCAATAAAACATATTCCAAATTTAATTATCAGCGACGTTATTATGCCAGAAATGGTGGGAACAGAGCTTTGTTCTAAAATTAAAGAAAATCTCAAAACAAGTCATATTCCGGTTATATTACTGACTTCGAGATCATCTTTGGTTTATAAATTTGAAGGACTCGAAAGCGGTGCCGATGATTACATCAGCAAACCTTTCAATTTAATTGAATTTAAACTTCGCGTAAAAAATCTTTTAAATTCAACCGAAAGACTCAAAAACAAATTTACAAGCGATGATAATTTTATTCCGTCAGAAATCACGGTTTCTTCTTTAGACGAAGATTTGCTGAAAAAAGCATTTAAAATTGTCGAAGAAAATATTTCAAACGAGCAATTTGATATTCCGTTTTTCTGTTCAGAATTAGGCGTAAGCCGTACGATGTTATTTCTAAAAATCAAAGCTTGGACGAATTATACACCAAACGAATTTATTCATGAAATACGATTAAAACGTGCTGCTCAATTATTAGAACAAAATAAATTAAACGTTTCTGAAATCAGTTATAAAGTGGGTTTCAACAATCCAAAATACTTCAGCAAATGCTTTCAGAAAAAGTACGGAGAAACGCCTTCACAATTTGCTGACAAATTTTTCAAATCTTCAGAAGTTTTTTAAATAATCTGCATTTTTAAACGCTTTAAAAAAGGGTATCTGTATTTTTAGATACCCTTTTTTGTATTTCTATATCGGTTCCGCCTGATACATTTGTGGTATGAAAATCAAAAAAACAAAATTCATACTACTGCAAATTCTATTTGTGATAGTCATAATAGGAATGAGTTTATTGCTTTTTTATTTTATCTAACATTAACCTTAAACCAAAAAATGAATGTTTACAAACCAAAAAATCAAATCGCTTAAATGGTGTTTGCTGGCGGCCTTTTTACTGGCAAATATTGTGATGAATGCACAGGAACGAAAAGTTACAGGAAAAGTAACTTCTAGTGAAGATTTGCTCGGGCTTCCTGGTGCCAATGTTTATATTAAAGGATCTTCAGTTGGAGCATCTGCAGACATGGACGGGAATTATACTGTTATAGTTTCTGAGAAAAACGCAGTATTGGTTTTCAACTTTGTGGGATATCAAACGGTAGAAATTCCGGTTGGAAATAAAACCACCGTAAATGTCAGTTTAAAGCCAGACACCAAAAATCTTGACGAAGTAATTGTTGTGGGTTACGGTACGCGTAAAAAAAGTGACATTACGGGTTCAGTTTCATCTGTAACTGCAAAAGAGTTAACGGCTTATCCTTTATTAAATGCAGAACAGGCTTTGCAAGGCCGTGCTGCAGGGGTTTCGGTACAAACTAATAATGGCGGTGAGCCTGGTGCTCCGGTAAAAATCAGAGTTCGTGGAGGAACCTCAATTAATGCCAGCGGAGATGCCCTTATTGTTGTTGATGGTTTTGCAGGGGTTTCGATGCCCGCGCCACAAGATATTGCTTCTATTGAAGTTTTAAAAGATGCTTCTGCAACGGCAATTTATGGATCGAGAGGTTCGAATGGCGTTATCATGGTTACAACTAAAAAAGGTAAAGCAGGAAAACCAGTAATCGAATTCAGCAATTCAACTTCGGTACAATCTGTAAACAATAAATTACATTTATTAAACGCAGATCAGTTTGTGGCATATAGAAAAAGCTTTACCACGCATACAGCGGCAGGATCTAATACAGATTGGCAAGATGTAATTTACCGTGACGGAATGATTTCGAACAGTCAACTATCATTTTCGGGAGGATCAGAAAAAGTGAGGTATTATGTTTCTGGAAATTATTTTAATCAAAATGGAGTTGTAATAAATTCAGGAATTGATAAATATTCAATTGTAAGCAATTTGGAAGCTGATTTATCTGATAAGTTCAAAGTGGGTTTGAATTTATTTCAAAGCAAACAAAACAAAGATGGAATCATAAGCCAGACTGGAGCTGGAGGAACTGGCGCAGCGGGCGTAATTGCAGCGGCGTACCGATTTATGCCAGATAAAGGAATTTACAATGCAGACGGAAGTTACACCTCTACAGCTCCAATTGGAGATGATATCGATAATCCGTACGCAACAGCAATGGAAAATATTTTAGAAACGGTTTCTATCGTAAACAGATCTAATTTCTTTGCACAATATAAAATCACAAATGATCTTGATTTTAAAACAACTTTAGGATTAAACGAAACAAATTCTCAAACCGGTAGATATATTCCATCTACTTTAATTGCTGGAAAAACAATTAAAGGAGAAGCTTCTGTAAGCAACAATAGATTTTCTTCTTTCTTGACAGAGAATTATTTGACTTATAAAAAAGAAATTATCGAAAAAGGAATTTTGACAGTTCTTGGAGGTTATTCGTATCAAAAAAATAAAAGCGAATCATCTTCTGCAGCTTCAAGAGGATTTTTGACGAATACCAATTCGTATCACAATTTAGGAGCCGGAACAGTGTATTTAAAACCCGATTCTTCTTTATCTGAAACCGAATTAATTTCTGCTTTCGGAAGATTGAACTTTGATTACGACGATAAATATTTATTGACTTTTACTGCCAGACGCGATGGCTCTTCAAGTTTTAGTAAAAATTACAAATACGGAACTTTTCCTTCGGGAGCAATTGGCTGGAATATCGCGAAAGAAAACTTCTTGAAAGACAGCAAAACAGTTTCAAATCTTAAATTGAGAGCAAGTTATGGTGCAACCGGAAATCCGTCAATTGGCGCCTACTCTACTTTATCAAGATTCTCTGAAATTTATGATGTGAGCGGCGACGTTATTGTAAATGCGGTGCAGTTGACCTCTTTGGATAATCCGAATTTAAAATGGGAAACTTCATATCAGCAGGATTACGGAATTGATTTGGGTTTATTTGATAACAGAATCAGCCTTACTGCAGATTATTACAAAACAATTACCAAAGATTTATTGTTTAACAGACCATTGCCAGGAGTTTCTGGAATTGCTTCTCAGCTTCAAAACGTTGGACAATTAGAAAACAAAGGATGGGAATTGGGCATTAATACTAAAAACTTTACTGGACCTGATTTTACTTGGTCAACAAATTTCAACATCTCCTCTAACAAAAATAAAGTATTGAAATTAGCTGATAATAAAGACTTGTTGATTAACTCTGCACCAGGGCATTTCCTTGCAACAGAATCTCAAATTTTAAGAGTTGGACAGCCAGTGGGATCATTTTTCGGATTTATTTATGATGGCGTAATTCAACAAGGAGAAACAGTTCTTCCGGGTAATTTTGAAACTGCTCCAGGCGGCGAAAAATTTAAAGATATAAATGGCGACGGAAAACTAGATTCTAATGATAAAACAATTATCGGAAATCCAAATCCGGATTTCATATTTGGCTTGAATAATGATTTCACTTATAAAAATTTAGACTTAAATATCTTCTTTCAAGGTTCAGAAGGAAATCAAATCTTGAACTATACTTTGATGGAATTGGCTTCTGGGAACAACAATGCTACAACAGAAGTTCTAGACGCTTGGACACCAACAAATACAGATACAAATGTTCCGACAAATGCTGCAAGAACAAAAAGAATTACATCAAGGTTTGTGTACGACGCTAGTTATATCCGTCTAAAAAACATTTCTATTGGTTATAGTTTAGATGAAAAATTTGTTTCGAAAATGGGATTAAGCAAAGTTCGTTTTTACATCAGTGCACAAAACTTATGGACCATTACAGATTATCCAGGTTCTGATCCAGAGACCAATTATCTGAACGATACAAATGCCAGAAGCAACACCAACTTAGGTTTAGATTATGGAAGTTACCCGAATGTAAGAACATTTACAATGGGTTTTAACTTAAAATTTTAGTTTAAAAAATCAAATATTATCTACACATGAAAAAATATATAGCTTTTCTTTTCTTAGGAATGTTCGCTTTAGGATGTTCAGATTTAGAAGAACATCCGGTAGGAATTATTCGTCCTGACAATTTCTTTAATAATACAGATGATTTGCAAGCTGCGGTAAACGGAGCTTTTGCCAACATCGCACACAATAATTATTGGGGACGAGAATTTACAATTGCCTTAATGCTTCGTGATGACATGTCTGACATTGGCGACAGGACAACTCAAGCCGCACGTATCGATGTGAACGACATGAGTATGAACGATACAAACGCGCTTGTTGCTAACTTTTGGCCTCAATCTTATGTTATCATTACAGCAGCAAATCAGGCAATCGAAGGCGCGAAAAAAACGCCAGGAGATCCCGCAAAAGTAAACGCAATTGTAGCTCAGGCTTATTTTGCAAGAGCTTTTACGTACTATCATTTGGTACGTCTTTTTGGAGATATTCCATACATTGATTTTGTTGTAAACGATGTTTCGCAGGTAAATGCTTTAAGCAGGACTAAAGAAGCAGATGTTTATCCAAAAATTATAGCCGATTTAGAATTTGCAAAGCAATGGCTTGAAGACAAACCAAAAGTAAAGGCGGTTCCTGGAAAAGGTACAGCGGCAGGTTATTTGGCTTCTGTTTATTTAACTTTAGGAAATTATCAAAAAGCATATGATGAAGCAAAATATGTAATTACAAACGAAGCAAAATTTGGTTTAGGTTTAGATGCTGATTTTCAGGATTTATTTAACGCTACAAAAACAGCAGCTTTAAAAGAACCTTTGTTTACAATCGATTTCAACAACTTAGTTTCAGGAAATTACGGTCAAGACTATACCGCTTTTTTTACTGGATCACTTAAAGATGACAGTTACAGTTATGGACAAGGTTTTTCTGTTGCGGTTCCGTCCTTAAAAGTTTTTAACACTTGGGATCAGAGAGATTACAGAAGAGCCGTAAGTTTTGATACAATTATTAGAAAGAAAACGGGTCCAGGCGGTGCATTGCAAGTTTATCCTTCAAGCGATAACGAAAAAGCGCCTCGTCCGCATATTGCGAAATATTATCGTTTTCCGGGTAAAGCTGGTGCAAACGGAAGAACTTCACAGCACAACTATATTACAATGCGTTATGCCGAAGTTTTATTGACAGCAGCAGAAGCATTAAACGAAATTACACCCGGAACTACAGAAGCCGATGGTTATGTAAATCGAGTTCGTGCTAGAGCAAGAAACAAAGCTGGAAGATTAGTTTCGTTTCCTGCAAACGTAACGCCAGGTTTATCAAAAGCCGATTTTAAAAAAATGGTTATTGAAGAAAGACGATTAGAATTTGCTTTTGAATATATCAGATGGTATGATATCAAAAGATTGAAAAACGGCCCGGAAGTTTTTGGTCCAAACGGATTAGAACCGCACGCCAATTTTGATCCGGCAAAAGATTATCTTTTTCCATTGCCAGGAACTGAATTGGCAATCAATCCAAATTTAAAACCAAATAATCCTGGTTACTAAACATTAGATTAATTAGTATGAATAAAGTTAGTTTTTTTACTTTAATTCTTGGGTTTGCACTGCTGGCGACAGCGTGCAAATCCGGAATTAATTCCCAAAATATTTCTGCATCAAAACTTCTGGAAAACCGATATAATATGCTATTGGAATATCCTGTAGATTCTTTGTCAATGCCTAGAAGTATGACTACCAAAACAAATTCAATTAAAAAAGTTCCTTCAAAAGACTGGACAAGCGGTTTTTTTGCTGGAAATCTTTGGCAATTATATCGTTTGACTGGAAATCCTCAATACAAAGAACAAGCAGCAAAATGGACAGCTTTCAGCAAAAAAGAAAGCGTTAACAATAATTCGCACGATGTTGGTTTTAAAGTGTTTTGCAGTTTTGGAGAAGCGCTGAAAGTGGAAAACAAGCAAGAATACAAAGATGTAATTATTAAAGGCGCAGAAACTTTATGTACAAGATTTGATCCAAAAGTGAGTGCAATTCGTTCTTGGGATTTCAACAGGGAAATTTGGGATTATCCTGTTATTATTGACAATATGATGAACTTAGAATTGCTTTTTGAAGCTTCTAAATTATCTGGAAATAAAAAGTTTAGAGATATCGCTATTAAACATGCCAATACCACTTTAAAAAATCAATTTAGGGATGACAACAGCTGTTATCATGTTGTTGATTACGATCCTGTTTCTGGAGCTGTGAGAAAGAAAACTACACTTCAGGGTTTTAATGACGATTCAGTTTGGGCACGCGGACAGGCATGGGCAGTTTATGGTTTTACCATGTCGTACCGATATACCAAAGATGAAGCTTACATAAAACAAGCCGAAGCTACTGCGAAGTTTTTTATGACCAATAAAAATTTGCCTGAAGACGGAGTTCCGTATTGGGATTTTAAAGATCCCAGCATTCCAAATGCACCGCGCGATGTTTCTGCTGCAACGGTTATGGCTTCGGCATTATACGAACTTTATAGTTATACAAAGAATAAAAGTTATTTGGCTTTCGCCGATAAAATAATTGCGACTTTAAATTCGGATAAATACATTTTAGACGCTAAAATTAATGCACCATTTATTCTGGATCACAGTACCGGAAACTGGCCAAAACACGACGAAATTGACGAACCAATTATCTATGCTGATTATTATTTTTTGGAAGCATTGCTAAGAAAAAAGTAACAAAGGCACAGAGGTACAAAGCAACAAAGGTTTTCAGCCTCTGTACCTGAGAACCTAAAAAAAGCTTTATAATTTATGAAAAAACAACTTTACAGCTATAAGCCATTTTCTAAAATAGTAACTCTAATTTTCTTTCTGTTTTGTCTGAACAGCAGTTTTGCTCAGACGAAAACAAACATTAATGAAAACTGGCTGTATTTAGAAAATAATACACCAAACCTTGATCAAGCAAAAAAAGCAAAAAACTGGACTGAATTAAATCTGCCACACACTTGGAATGCAGAAGATGCAACCGATTTAAATCCGGGTTACAGACGCGACGCAAGCTGGTATCAAAAGAAACTTAATATTTCGAAAATAGATCAAAATCAACGTTATTATTTATATTTTGAAGGTTCTAATGTAACTACAAAAGTGTATGTTAATGATAAAGAAGCCGGTGGACATATTGGCGGATATATTGGTTTTACGATTGATATTACAAACTTTATTAAAGAAGGAAACAACGAAATTTTTGTTCGCGTTGATAACAGTTATGATATCGAAATTATTCCGTCTCAAAAAAGTGATTTCTTTATTTATGGCGGCATCACGCGTGATGTCTGGCTTATTTCGAAATATAAAAGTCATATCGAGAATTTAAAAATTACAACGCCGGAAGTCTCGGCTAAAAAAGCTTCTTTAAATATAATGGCAGAAACAGCAAATCCTGAAAATTCAAAAGATTTATCGCTGACTGTAATTCTCAAAAATCCGAAAGGAAAAAAAGTAGCAAGCAAAACCGTTTTTGTTTCGAATAAAATTTCAAAAATAACTTTCGAAAACATTAAAAATCCAGAATTATGGGATACTCAAAAACCAAATTTATATAGTGTATCTGCTTTTTTATCAGAGAACAGCCAAATCAAAGACAGCGTATCTGAAAAAGTTGGTTTTAGATGGTTTGAGTTTAAAGATCACGGTCCGTTTTATTTGAACGGAAAACGATTATTGCTTCGCGGCACTCATCGTCATGAAGAACAAGCCGGAGTTGGCGCAGCAATGAGCAATGCGCAACATTGGGCTGATATGAAATCTATAAAAAATATGGGTGCTAACTTTGTTCGTTTGGCACATTACCCGCAAGATCCTGAAATTTACAAAGCTTGTGATGAATTGGGTTTATTGGTTTGGGATGAATTGCCTTGGTGCAGAGGCGGTATTGGAGATGAACTTTGGCAGACAAACACAAAAAATATGCTGCGCGAAATCATCAATCAAAATTTCAATCATCCGAGCATTATTATTTGGTCTTTGGGTAATGAAATGAACTGGCTTCCAGATTTTCCTGACGGAGATAATACACATAAAACCAATGTGTTTTTGACCGAATTAAACGATATTGCTCATAAACTTGATCCAACGCGAAAAACAGCGATTCGTAAATATTACGAAGGTTCGCAGATTGTCGATGTCTTCTCTCCTTCTATCTGGTCGGGCTGGTATTCTGGAAGTTACAAAAGCTATCAAAAAGCAATCGACCTATACAAAAAAGAATACAAACATTTTATTCATGCCGAATATGGCGGCGACAGTCATGTTGGGCGTCACAGTGAAAATCCGGTAACGGGCGAAAATATTATAAAGGCAGAAGGCTGGGAAGAAGCAATTGTTCAGACAAAAGTTGCAAATATTGCTCAAATTGGCGATTGGAGCGAAAATTATATCGTTGATTTATTCGATTGGCATTTGCATATATCCGAGAATGACCCAACGTTTGTGGGCAATGTACAATGGGCATTTAAGGATTTTGCAACGCCTTTGCGACCAGAAGATGATATTCCGTACATGAATCAAAAAGGACTTGTAGACCGAAACGGAAATCCGAAAGATGCATACTATGTTTTTAAAAGTTATTGGAGCGATGAACCTTTCACTTATATCGAATCGCATACTTGGACAGAACGCCAAGGACCAGAAAATACTCCCAGAACTATTAGTGTTTTCAGTAATTGTGATCGAGTTACATTATATCATCAAGGTAAAACGCTTGGAGAAAAAAAGAGAAATCTTTCATTATATCCAGCAAATGGCTTAACTTGGGATGTTAATTTTTCTAAAGGTGAGAATATTTTAATTGCGATAGGAGAATCTAAAGACGGAAAAACAGTTTCAGACACTATAAAAGTGAACTATCGCTTTACTAAAAATGAAGCGGCAACTTCACTGCAATTATCTTCTGAAAAATTAAAAAACGGCCATTATCTGGTTACCGCAATTGCGATTGACAATAATAATTTACGTTGCTTGGATTATGAAGAAAATGTCTATTTTCAATGTCTTAAAGGCGGGAAAACCATGAAAAATCAAGGAACTCCTACAGGAAGTGAATCGATTAAAATGGCAAATGGAAAAGCCTCGATTGAAGTTGTTCCAGATGGATCAAATACACCCATTGAAATGACAGCTTTGAATCAGAGTTTTAAAGGGGAATATTTGAAGATTGAACCTTAATCTAACCGCAAAGTTCGCAAAGAAACGATCGCAAGGCACACAAATTTTTGCATTTAACTTTGCGAACCTTGCGTAAACCTTAGTGCGCATTGCGGTTAAAGCATCATTTGACTATAATATAACAAATATACAAACTAATGAAAAAACTAATAACCACATTACTTCTAACCTTTTCCCTTTTCGGATTTGCGCAAAATCAAAACTTGATTTCAAATGTTCCCAATAGAAATACAACTTCACTAAACGGTGTTTGGAATTACATTGTTGACCCTTATGAAACGGGCTATTACAGCTTTCATCATGATGTATACGACAAACAGGCAAAACCGTCAAATGCTGCATATTTTAATAATTATCACGCAGTAAATAAACAGGAATTGGTTGAATATGATTTTGATAAATCTCCAAAAATTAACATTCCTGGCGATTTTACTTCACAGATTCCGGAACTCAAATATTACGAAGGAAATGTTTGGTTCAAAAAATCATTCGATTATAATTTAAAGGCAGGAAAACGCCTTTTTGTTTATTTGGGAGCAATCAATTATAAAGCTGATGTTTATTTGAATGGAAAAAAATTAGGAACTCACGTTGGAGGTTTTACCCCATTTAATTATGAAGTTACTTCGATTGTAAAGCCAAAAGATAATTATTTAGTTATTAAAGTGGATAATACGCGCCACAAGGAAGATGTTCCGACAATTAATACCGATTGGTGGAATTATGGCGGAATTACGCGCGATGTGACTTTGATTGAAGAAGAAGCTTCGTTTATTGAAGATTATAACATTCAACTTAAAAAGAACAATCCAAGTTTGATTTCTGGATTTATCAAAATCAATACTCCAGATCAAAATCAAAATCAGGTGTCAATTTCTATTCCCGAATTAAAAATTAATTATAAAGGAAAAGTTGGTGCTGACGGAATTTTTTTAAACTTCGAAATTCCAGCTAAGAAAATCTCATATTGGTCGCCAGAAAATCCCAAATTATATGATGTAACAATTGATTATAACGGACAAAAATTAAACGATAATATTGGTTTTAGAACAATTGAAACTAAAGAAGACAAAATACTATTAAACGGAAAACCAATTTTTTTAAGAGGAATTTCGATTCACGAAGAAAATGCAAAAGGCGGACGCGCTAATTCTGAAGAAGATGCATTACGCTTGTTAAACTGGGCAAAAGAATTGGGCTGTAATTATGTTCGTCTGGCACATTATCCACATAACGAAAACATTATCAGAACAGCTGATAAAATGGGATTAATGGTTTGGGAGGAAATTCCGGTATATTGGACAGTAGAATTTACTAATAAAGATACCTATCAAAATGCTCAAGATCAATTGACTGCCGCAGTCACAAGAGACAAAAACAGAGCTTGTATTATTATTTGGTCAATGGCAAATGAAACGCCAATTTCTTATGCTCGAAATTTATTCATTAAAAATTTAGTAGATCATACAAAATCTTTAGACAATACCCGATTAATTAGTGCGGCTTTATTAACACAAAGCGGTGCTGACGGATTTGGAACTATTAATGATGCAATTGGCGAATATTTAGATATTATTTCGTTTAATCAGTATTTAGGCTGGTACGGCGGAAATCTTGAAGATGCTGAAAAAATCTTCTGGAAAACCAAGTACAACAAACCCGTTATAGTTTCTGAATTTGGAGGCGATGCCAAACAAGGCTTGCACGGAGAAAAAAATGAACGCTGGACCGAAGAATTTCAAGAATATTTATACATTCAAAATTTGAAGATGATTGAAAAAATTCCGCACTTGAGTGGATTAAGTCCTTGGATTTTAGTTGATTTCAGGTCACCGCGACGTTTGCTTCCGGGAATTCAGGACGAATATAACCGTAAAGGATTAATCTCAAATGACGGAAATAAAAAGAAAGCTTTTTATATTATGCAGGATTGGTACGCAAAGAAGAAAAAAGAGTAATAATTGTATGATTTCTCTTTGTTATTCTCTTACTTTGTGTATTCCAAATAAATTATCCTATGAAAAAATTTAGTTTACTGGCAGTTATTTTTTTAGTTGCCATTTCGGTTAAAGCACAAGACGTAGTAAAATTTGCTCCGTTAGATGCAAGTCCAGTTGATATTTCTTATTTCCCAAGCAGATCGGTTAAATTCAAAAAAACGGACACTCCTTCTCCTTCAATTAAAGTTACTTATGCAAGACCTTCAGCAAAAGGACGTGTTGTTTTTGGAGAACTGCTGAAGTTTGGTGAAGTTTGGAGAGTTGGTGCAAATGAAAATACAGAGATCAAATTTTACAAACCTGCAACGATTAATGGTGTAGCAATTCCTGTGGGAACTTACAGCTTATTTGCTATTCCAGAAAAAGACAAATGGACGATCATTATCAACAAAGAACTTGATATGTGGGGAGCTTACGCTTATGACGAAAGCAAAGATTTAGTTAGAGTATCAGTTCCGGTAAAACCAGTTTCTACTGCTATTGAAGCTTTGTCAATTGCTTTTACAACTCAAGGTACAGTAACCAATTTAGTTATTGGATGGGACAAAACAACTGTTGAATTGCCTATTACGATTAAATAATACTTTCGAGTATTTAAAAAGCAGAAAGCTGTCTCCTATGAGACGGCTTTTTTTTATTTAGGTAATTAAAAAATACATCGATAAGGGCTTTGCAATTACAAGATAAATTGAATTAACAAATATGGGAATTATATAACATTTTTACAAAATTATATAAAAATGATATTTAGTGTACGGTTATTTTTGAGAGGTATAGATAAATAATTATTAAGAAAATTGTTCCACATCTTTAAAAAAAAACTTAAATATTATTCAATCAGAAATCTATACTAAGCAGAACCAAAGCAAAAAATGGTGCATTTGTCATGAACGTAACATTAAGGTTTAAAATGAAATAAAGACAGTAATTAAAAGAACTATCTTTTTATAATCGACTAAGTAATTACATAGCATTCTTTTAATTTGTGCCTCAATAAATTAAGACAGTGATTTACGAAATTGATTTATGACATTATGCATCATTTTTTCACATTCCCCCATTCAAACTAAAAATCCCTTTAAGAAATAATCTAAAGGGATTTTTTATGTTTTAGAATTGTTTAAGCAGTTGCCACAGAAGGTTCTATAATTTTATCCAACGTAATTGGCAAATCTCGAACACGTTTTCCGGTTGCGTTAAAAACAGCATTTGCAATTGCAGGCGCCATTCCAACCAAAGCAGTTTCTCCCAAACCTTTAGTTCCCATGGGGTTGCTTATAGGATCTTTTTTATTGACGAAAAATACTTCTTGTTTTTCAATATCAGCATTTACCGGAACATGATAATCTGCGAAATTGTTGTTTATTGGACGGCCGAAACGGTGATCGATTTCGAGAGCTTCCATTAATCCCATTCCGATTCCTCCTACTGCACCGCCATACATTTGTCCTGCTGATGTTTTTTGATTTATAACGGTTCCAATATCAGCACAGGAAACGACGTGAGCTAATCTTATTTTTCCCAAATTCGGATTCACCAATACTTTTACGAAGTGAACTGAAAACGAATAAATCGAATATTTTTTTGCTTCTTCCGTTGCTTTTGATTGATTTTCAACTTCAATTTCTTCTAATTTATTTGCAGTAAGCAATGCAGCTACAGAAACTGATTTGGAATTGTCTTTTTTAGAAGAAATCAAACCATTAGAAAAAGACAATTCTGTAATTGGAGTTCCTTTTAATGTTGGATTTTCAGTTGCTAATCCAAGTATTTTACTGACCAATAAATTGCAGGCATCATGAACCGCAGAACCTACAGACGAAGTTGTAGCAGATCCTCCTTGCGTAGGGCCTTTTGGCAAACCGCTTTTACCCATTTCTATAATAACATTTTCAGCTGGCAATCCTGTTATTTCAGCACCTATTGCGGTCATCATAGTCGCGGTTCCGGGTCCCATATCATTTACGCTGCATTGCAGCACTAAATTGCCATCGGGTAAAAATTTTGCTTTTACAGAAGTTGCACTTCTATAACACCCAAAAGTTCCTGTTCCCATTCCGTAACCAACAAGCCACTCGCCTTCACGCACTGAACCTGGTTTATTTTTACGGTTTTTCCAGCCAATACGTTCCATACCGCCTTCGTAACATTCTAAAAGGTATTTACTGCTCCATGGTTTATTTTGCTCCAAATCTTTTTCCGCATAATTTTTCTTGCGAAATTCAATTGGATCCATATCTAGTTTATGTGCCAATTCATCCATTGCCGATTCTAACGCAAATGATCCTGTTGCCTCGCCGGGACCACGCATCCAAATTGGTGTGCAGGTGTCCAGAGGTACAATTCGATAGCGCGTTGAAACATTGGCGCAATCATAAATAAATCGGGACATATTTACGGTTCCTTCCATAAAATCTTCATAGCTCGAAGTCATTGCCACAGCTTCGTGTGTTAAACCAGTCAGTTTTCCATCTTTTGTAGCGCCTAAACCCATTTTCTGAATTGTGTAAGGGCGAAATCCAACATTAGTAAACATTTGCTCGCGATGCAAAACTAATTTTACCGGACGATTTAATTTCTTTGCTCCAATCAAAGCTGCAATTTCGTAAGGCCAAGTATGCAGCCCCATACCAAAAGCACCGCCAAGATATTCAGAATTTACGGTAACATCTTCTACAGGAACTCCAAACACTCCAGCTACACTTTTTCTGGTTCCTTCAACTCCTTGACTTTTGGTATAAAGAGAGGGTTTATTTCCTTCCCATTTTGCAATAATATTGGCCAATTCCATCGGGTTATGAACTTCTGTCGGAATCGTATATTCTGCTTCTAATACAACTTCTGCATTTTTATATCCGTCGTGAGTTCCTCGATGATAATCATCGCCTTTATCAGTTTCAATTTTTTTCTCTTTTTCTTTTGCTTTTTGAAGATCTGTTATATGTTCTTCATTCAGGTATTCTGCTTTAATTAAACTCGCCGCGTATTGCATACGCTCAAAAGTGTCTGCAACAACCATTGCAATTGGCTGATCGTAGTAAAGGATGGTATCATCTTTAAAAATTTGAAGTGGCTGACCAAAATTATGCTTGTCTTTTGCCTTTTCGTATCCGGATGGCTTATCAACATTTAGATGTGTAATTACAGCTAAAACTCCTGGAGCCCATTCGGCTTTTTTTGTATCTATTGATTTGATTCGTCCTTTTGCAATTGTACTTCCAACTAAACAGGCGTAAACCATGCCCTGCATCTTATATTCGGCAGAATATGTTGCAGCACCTGTTACTTTAGCAAATCCATCAACTCTATTAATATTACTTGTCTTGCTCATAATTCGAATTATTTAGATGATGCTATTGTTAATGCTTCGGTAATGGCGTTAGGTCCAAGTGTCAATTTAAAATTATTATCTCCATAACCTCTTGCTCCTTTCATCGCCAGATTGGCTGCCTGTTTGAAAACAGTTTCAGAAACCGTTTTTCCCTTCAAAAATTCTTCAGATTCATTTAATCGCCAAGGCTTGTGTGCTACACCGCCCATTGCCAGACGTGCATTTGTAATTGTATTATTACTGATTTCTAAAGCCACAGCAACCGAAATTAATGCAAATGCATAACTGCTTCGGTCTCGAACTTTTAGATAATGTACATTTTTAGTGAAATTATTATTTGGAATTTCAATTGAAGTAATCAATTCCTTATTCTGAAGTGTGTTGTCTTTTTCTGGCGTATTTCCAGGAAGGCGATGAAAATCTGTGAATTTTATTTCTCTCTTGCCTTTTGGGCCTTCTACTAAAACTGTTGCATCAAGTGCTGCTAAAGCTACACACATATCACTTGGGTGAACTGCAATACAGCTATCTGATGCACCAAAAATAGCATGCATGCGATTTGATCCGCCAATTGCACCACAGCCGCTTTTAGGAACGCGTTTGTTGCAGGGCATATCGGTATTGTAAAAATAAGGACATCTTGTGCGTTGCAGCATATTACCGCCCACAGTTGCCATATGTCTGATTTGCTGTGATGCTCCTGCTGCTAAAGCTAAAGCAAGCAATGGATGTTTTTGTATTATTTCTTTATCTTCAGCAACTTGACTGTTTTTTGCCAAAGCGCCTATTGAGGTCTTGCCTGTTAAGAATTCTATTTTCTTTAAATCTAAAGCAGTTATATCTACCAATTTATCTGGAGCTACAACATTTTTTTTCATTAAATCGACCAAATTCGTTCCGCCGGCGATAAACATGGCTGAACTTTCTTTGCTGATACTGGTTACCGCAGAACCAGCTGATAGTGCTTTAATTAATTGAAAGTTTTTCATGACAGCATCCCTCCTTCCTTAACTTCTGTAATGGCATCAACAATATTATGGTAAGCACCGCAGCGGCAAATATTACCGCTCATATATTCTCGAATTTCTTCTCTGCTGTTTGCGTGACCCTCTTTGATGCAGGCTATCCCAGACATAATTTGGCCTGGAGTACAATAACCGCATTGAAAACCATCATTTTTAATGAAAGCTTCCTGCATTGGGTGGAGTTTTTTTCCTTTTGAAAGTCCTTCAATAGTGGTTACTTGAGCGTTTTGCTGCATTGAAGCCAATGACAAGCAAGATAAAATCCGTGTTCCGTTTACGTGAACTGTACAGGCACCGCATTGTCCGTGGTCACAGCCCTTTTTAGTACCTGTTAACTGCAGATTTTCTCTTAATAAATCGAGCAAGGTAGTTCTTGGCTCAACGTTTAAGTTGTGTTTTTTGCCATTTACTTCAATAGAAAGTGGCACAGTCTCTAAATATTCAGCTATTTTTTCATCCCATTTATTCTCTGAAGCCATTACCAATGAAGGTGGTGTCAAGGCGAGAGCGGTAAAAAGTCCTGATTTTTTTATAAAGTCACGACGGGAGTTCGAATCATCCTCGGTTACTTTATTCGTAATTGATTTTTTAGCAGCCATTCATTCTATTTTTTAATTAGCAAAATCACTTTTGTCATCCTAACAAATTTAACAATCTTCGCTGACAAATAGTTATAAAATTCACATAAACCCACTATTTAGAATAATTTCAATTGATAAAAATCATCGCTCAATAAAATTCAAAATTGTATTTTTACTATAATAAGCCAAATTTATGTCTCCACAAAAACTCATTTACTTAGACAACAATGCAACAACTCGTCTTGATGACAGGGTTTTAGAGGCAATGCTTCCTTATTTTACCAGCGATTATGCAAATGCAGGAAGTGCGCATATTGCTGGATTATCTGTAAAAGAAGCAGTAGAAAACGCTGCATGGCAAACCGCCAATTTGATTGGAGCAGATGAAGAAGAAATTGTTTTTACTTCTGGAGCAACTGAAGCTATCAATCTTGCTATAAAAAGTTTGTCTAATCAAGATCGAAAACATATTGTTACTGCCTCGACAGAACATAAAGCTGTGTTGAATACTTGCCAATATATGGAAACAATTGGTTTTGATGTAACGTATTTGCCTGTCAACTCAAATGGAATTTTAGATATTAATGTATTAAATGAAGCAATAACGGATAAAACACTGTTAGTCATTATAATGATAGTTAATAATGAAACTGGTGTCATGCATAATATGGCAGAAATTTCTAAACTTGTTCACGCCAAAAATGCCTTTTTAATGTGTGACGCAACTCAGGCTGTAGGGAAGATTCCTTTAGATGTTAAAACACTCGAAATTGATCTTTTGCCTCTTTCTGCACATAAATTTTATGGGCCAAAAGGAGTTGGTGCTTTGTATATTTCGGCGAAAGCCAAAATAAAAATTACCGCACAATTGCATGGAGGCGAACAACAGCGAAATCTGCGAAGCGGCACTTTAAATTCTACTGGAATTATTGGTTTAGGTAAAGCATGTGAAATAGCTGAAAATGAAGTACTAATAAACAAAGAAATAATATTTAAATTAAGAAATCAACTTGAAAATGCATTACTTCAATTTGAAGGTTCATTTGTTAATGGAGATACTGAAAACAGAATTTATAATACAACCAATATCTGTTTTCCGGGAGTAAATTCTGAACAGCTAATTCTTGCTTTGCAAAATATTGCAGTGTCTAATGGTTCATCTTGTTCCGCTGTAACTTCCAAACCTTCGCATGTTTTAAAAGCGATGGGTTTATCCGATGAAAATGCTTTGAGTTCAATACGATTTAGCTTAAGCCAATATACAACAGCTGAAGAGATTGAAGAAACGATTGAGCGTGTTTTAAGTTTGCTTCGCCAATTGTCATAGTTTTTTTTGCCACGAAGACACTAAGACACAAAGTTTTTTTAAGCTTTTAGAAATAATATAGCGAATACGTAAAATCGCAAAGCTTTTATTACATAGTAATTTATGCCTTTGTACCTAGGAACCTTTGAAGCTTCATTCAAGAAATAAGCTCATTATAATCTTCTTCCGTATCTATGTCGATATTTCCTTTTTCGAAAGGAACTGCAACTGTATCATTCAAAAATGTATTGATGACTTTTTTTGCTCCTTCCTGACCTTTTAATTCTAAAAGTGCATTAAAATATTTTTTATCAAATAAAACAGGTGTTCCTAAAGTTTCAGCATAAGCAGAAGCTGCGATTCCTTTTCTAGTTTTTACAGCTTCATTTATTAAATTTTCAAAAACGGCTGCTGTTACATAAGGTTGATCGCAAACTGCAAAAATACAGCTTTGAGAATCTGGATATAAAACCAATAATTCTGAAAGACCTTTTACGATTGAAGATGACATTCCAGATTGCCAATCAGGATTGAACGTTGTTTTTATTTTAGGAAATTCAAGTAGTTCTTTTTCTATTAATTTATTATTGGCGCCTACAACTATAATAATGTTCGAATTTTGGACTAGAGAAGCTTCTTTAATTGTATTTTTTAATAATGTAGAATTTTTATATTCTAATAATTGTTTGGGTCTGCCAAGCCTAGAAGAATTTCCTGCCGCCAAAATGACGATTCCAATATTATTTTCTTTACTTGACATACGGCGCGTTCTCGTGTATTTTTCCTAATTTATATTTCAATGGCGATCCTTCCTTTCCGCTTATAACCGCTTTTATTTCAGCAATGATTGACAAGGCAATTTCTTCAGAAGTTTCGGCTCCAATATCGAGTCCAATTGGTCCATAAATGCATTTTAATTGTTGTTCTTTTATAATTATGCCTTCATTATAAAGATCACCGAACATTCGATTCAGTTTTGTTTTTGGACCTAGAATACCAATATACGGGCAATCGCTTTCTAAAAGTAATTTTAAAAGCGCTAAATCATATTTGTAATTGTGCGTCATGAGAACAAAATACGTTTGAGCATCAATTTTTGTGTTTTGTATTAATTGTTCCGGCTTTGCAACAAACACTCGTTTTGCTTCTGGAAAACGTTTTGGAGTTGCATGCGTTGCGCGTCCGTCGCCTATGTTAACTTCCCAGCCTAATAAAAAAGCCATTTCAGAAAGAGGCTGTACATCATTTCCAGCTCCAGCAATTACAAGAGAAATAGGCGGATTTATATATTCTATTAATGCTTCGGTTTGCGTTTCTTCTTGAATATTTTTTACAATTGTCATTTTATTCTCTAACACTTGCTTCACATCTGAAAGCAATTCTTGAGCAATTTTATGGTTTTGCAAAAGTGTTGTATCTACCTTATAAATTAAGACCGTTCCGATTTGAGGCGCCTGTTTTTTTAATGAAAATAATGTCACAACCACTGCTTCTTTGCGGTCAATTTCTAATTGCTTTAAAAGTTGCATTGGATTATTAGAAACCCCATCATCAATATATTCAAAAAGAATATGAACAATACCGTTGCATCCAAGCTGTAATCCTAATTCAATATCATCCTCATTATTAGTGTTATAAATAATGAGTTTATTTTGCTTTTGATGAATTGCAAGCAAGGCTTTGCGGAGCGCATCGCCTTCCAGACAGCCACCGCTGATAGCGCCTGTCAGAGAGCCGTCTTCGGTAACAAGCATACGAGCGCCAGGCTGTCGGTAAGAAGAACCTTCAACTTTGACAACTGTTGCCAGCGCAGTCTTTTTTCCTCCCGTTTTAGCCTCTGAATATGCTTTTAAAATTTCGCGGATTTCCTTCATATTTCCTAATTGCTATCACTAACAAAAATAAGTGTTTTAAGGCTTTTACATTTATATTTTATTAAAATTTTATTCTATAATATAGTTTGAAACAAATTTTTTAACATTCTAATAATCAATTATTTTTTAGCCAATACAATTTATATAACTAAGTTTCGTATTTTTATCAATAGCAAAATTTTGGAATACTTAACTTAAATAAAAAACTATATGGGAAAATTTGTTATCACCAAAAGAGCCAATGGGGAATTTCAATTTAATTTAAAAGCTGGAAATGGACAAACCATTCTAACAAGCGAAGGTTATGCGAGCAAAGCATCAGCCGTAAATGGAATCGAATCTGTAAAAACAAACTCGCAAGACGATTCTCGTTACAGCAAAGAAGAATCAAAGAGCGGTAAACCTTATTTTACTTTAAAAGCTGGGAACGGCCAAATAATTGGTACAAGTGAAATGTATGAAAGTACTTCTGCAAGAGATAACGGAATTGCATCTGTAAAATCAAATGCACCAGACGCTGCTGTAGACGATCAAACGGTTTAAAATTCATTTAAATAATATATAAAAAAGGCTGTTTCTAATTAAAGAAACAGCCTTTTTTGATTAAAATTAATTCTAATAAAAATTACTTTATAGCATTTACTCCTGCGTGTGTTGGCTTTACTTGTTTGATGCTTCCATCAGCATTAAATTCTAATTTATCGATACAGACTTCACGATGAAATCCTCCGGCATCTCCCATTTTTATTCCGGTTGGATATGAAAAACGATGATACGTAATATACCATTCGTCTTTATTTGGAATTTGTAAAACCGAATTATGTCCCGTTGCATAAATTCCCTGATCTTGAATTCCTTGAATTACAATATTATTTTCAGGAATTTCAATTGGTCCCAAAGGTGAATTTGAAGTTCCGTATCTCACTTTATAATTTGGGCTTCTTGTGTCATCTTCACTCCATAAAAAATAATATTTTCCTTTTCTGTAAATTACATAAGTGCCTTCGCGAAATGTATTGTCAACTTTAATGATTTTGGTACTTCCTTCTTTAAGTGAGATCATATCTGCATTCAATTCGGCTACAGCCATATAGCCATTTCCCCAATACAAATAACTCTTTCCAGTTTTAGGGTCTGTAAAAACATCTGGATCAATTTCCTGTCCGCCTTTTATGTCTTGTGGCCTCATGCTTACCAATGCTTTTCCACTGTCTGTAAAAGGTCCTGTTGGATTGTCAGAAGAGGCAACACCAATTTTTTGGGCAGCTGTGAAATAATAAAAATATTTGTACTTGCCGTTTATTTTTTTCTCTACAATACAAGGCGCCCATACATTTCTGTTGGCCCAGCTTACATCTTTTCTAAGATCTAAAATAATCCCTTCATCCTTCCAATCAACTAAATTATCTGATGAAAAGGTTTTAAAATAATTTCCAGACCAGCCGTCAAAACCATCGCTTGTTGGGTAGATATAGTATTTCCTTGTTTTGTTTGAGTATAAAATTTCAGGATCAGCATAATATCCTTCTAAAACCGGATTATTATTTAGTTTTGGAAATTTCTCTGGCATTCCCCATTTTGCCGTTATACTCTTTAATTCAGAACGCGTTATTGGCAAAATAGTTCCGTGACGCGGATTAAAATCCATTGAAATTTCATTGTCTATTACGGTGAAATTTTCTAAATCCTTACTTTTTGTAAACTGATATCTTCCTTTGGTATAAACATCATACATCAAAATATAGTCATCTGAATTGTTTAGTTTGAAAACACTCGAACCTTCAACTCCATCTTGTGTCTGTTGCAGATAATTATCATTTTCTATCCAATTACCAGAAGTTAGATCGTTTGTCGTGGCTACTTTTATTCCTGCTTTTCCACTTTCAGTTTTATAGAAAAGATGATATATTCCGTCTTTTTCAATAATATCACCATCTATGCAAGACTTTTCTGATTTTGGCACAAATAATAATTTTGGAGCACTTTCCAGTCCTGTAAAATCTTTATTTGCATAAGCATAATAAATCTTATCTGGTCCGCCAGCATGCTGTAAACTAAAGTAAATCAAATACTTTCCCGCTTTAGCATCATAAATTGTCTGTGGTGCCCAAACACGTTTCAAATTTTCATTCCCCGGAAAAGTAGTTTGAATATTTACCACACTGCTTTTCCAATTTACAAGATCCATACTTTTAAGCAAAATCATAGCCCGGTTGCTGTCCCAGCCTTTTGAAGATGTCATATCAGTCAAAACCATATAAAATGTTTTGCCGTCGTCTCCGCGCAAAATATGAGGATCACGAACGCCGCCTGTAGAGCTTATTGCTTTGCTGTCGATAACAGGTTTATTGTTGTTAAGATGATAATAATGATAACCATCAGCGCTTACAGCATATCGTACAGCTTCTTCTTCGACAGAATTTCCAGTAAAATACACAAATAAATAAGCGGTTAAATCTTTTTCGGAAATTACAGTCGGAATACCTTTTTGGTTATTATTTTGAGCCTGCAAAAAATTAAAAATCGTGAAAAATAGTACTAAAGTAAAATGTATTTTTTTCATTACTTTTTACTTTTTAATTGGTATAGAATAGAACTGTGCGGTTTTAACACCGCCGAAATTGTTGCAGAAGCGACTTTCGATTTCTCACCCGTCCACATATTTAAAATTTCAACAGAATCTGAAATTCCAAGATCAGAAAAATTTACGGCTATAGTTTCTGAAGCTGTATCTGAAATATTAAAAAGTGCCAAATAGACACTTCCATCTTTTACATTTTTTGAAGTCACAGCAATTTTTCCGTCTTTCTGAAAAAGCTGTTTTACATCTGTGCTTTCATTATGCATTTTTACTACATCTTTGTTCGTTAATAACGATAATGTAAAAGCATCATTGCTTGGTAAATCGCCACCAAAAAACAAAGGAGATTTAAAAATATTGAAAAAAGTAATCAGTGTATATTGTTCGTCTTTTGTTAAACGCGACATTCTGTCTTCTCCTCGTTCTCCTCTTAATGAAATACGGCCTAGCGGAATCATATCACAATCAGGCCAAGTTCCTGGTGCAATGTAAGGATACCATTTTTCGCTGACTTTCATTAGGTGTGTTATGTGTGGCCAGGTATCCCACACATCATCTACCATTCTCCACATGTTTGCATGTTCTTTTACATGCGGTGCGGCTGAAATTGGCGTTTCTCCCGGCGAAGTACTCAGTACAATTTTGCGTCCGCATTTGTCGATGGCATTCCTTATTAAGTTGATTTCGCCTTCGTGATAGGGTCTTGATAGGTCATCTATTTTAATAAAATCTACGCCCCATTGTGCATAAAGTTCAAATAAAGAATCATAATATTCCTGAGCTCCTGGTTTGTCTGCTAAAATGGTGTAATTATCTTTGAGCCATTCACACTGCAAAGCGGTAGTATAAATTTGGTCTGCTGTTATTCCGTTTGTTCCTTTAATTGGCATTTTGTCTTCTACCGCTTTTTTAGGAATTCCGCGCATAATATGAATACCAAATTTCAAACCTTTTTTATGAATATAATCAGCTAAAGGCTTAAATCCTTGTCCGTCTTTTGCAGATGGAAATCTGTTTAATGCCGGCTGATATCTGCCGTATTGATCGATTACATAACGCGGATCTGTTTGGTTGTAACCTCCTGCTTTATCGTTTTCTACAAACCATCTGATATCTACAACAATGTATTTCCAGCCAAATTTTTTCAGGTTTTTTACCATATAATCGGCGTTGGCTTTTACTTCATGTTCTTCGACGGTAGAACCATAACAATCCCAGCTGTTCCAACCCATTGGCGGTGTTTGTGCCCATTGTTTGAATTCGTCTTTGTTGAATGCTGTTTTTTGTGCGCCTGCAGAAACTGTAACAAAAGCGACACCTAAAGCCAGAACAATTCTATTTTTTATTTTCATCTTAATTGGGATAAATAGTAATAAATGTAAAATATACACTTCAAATATAATAAACTTTTCTCCTAATTATACAATTAACCTGTCTGCTGAATCAAAAAGCAAACAGGTCAATTGACAATTTAAAATAACTAACTAATAATTTTCTTTTTAGAAATTATTTATTTTACATTAACAGTAACTTCAACTGGCTTTAACCATTGACTGGTGAAAGTAACTTTGATTGGCTGTGCCTCTCCAGTTGCTTGAATATAAGCTGCTATATGTCCGTGAAATACACGCTGTACATTATCTGTATAATCTGTCATGTCACTGTTGTTTCCAGCTTCAAGTCCTAATAAAACTCCAGGACCGCTGATAGTACAGGTAACTTCATTATCGGAAAGCATTACTGGCAGGCCGTTTTGATCTTTAACCTGAACCATAATTTTAGCAACACCTTTTTCTTTATTAATGGTAATATTAGTATCTGCAATAGTTAACTCAACTGGCTGCTGTGTAGAGTTAATTGCATAGCTGCTTACTTCTTTATTGTCTTTATTTAGCCCGATTGCTTCTAGTTTTCCTGAAGCAAAAGGAATATCCCAATAGATAATTCTGGTTTTTTCGTCGTATGGTTTTGCTTCCCCAACAACTTTTCCGTTTAATTCTAGACGTGCTTTTGCTGCATTCGTATAGCACACTACGCGAATCATTTCACCTTGAGTGTAATTCCAAATTGCCCAAGCATCTTTAGAAATTTCTTTTTGATTTTTTAAAGGATAAGTTCCAACATATGCCATTGGTTTATCTGACCATAATGATTGACGGAAATATCCTCTAGGTTTTATAACACCAGCAAAATCAACTAATCCAGAGTAAAATCCTCTTGAAGGCCATCTTCCTGATTCTCCTAAATAATCAATTCCTGTCCATAAAAATTGCCCAAAAATATGTTTGTTGTTTTTTACCGCAAGCCAAGGTTCCATATCGTGGACATTTTCACTTCCGAAAATAACACGGTTTGGATATTTTTCATGATCCGACTGATATTTGCTTTCCGTATAATTATATCCTGTAATATCTAATGCCCCCGGATATTCTGTTTCATTCGACATGGCTACACCCGCTAAACCAGCAGTTGTTGGTCGGGACTTATCGTACTTTTTTACTGCGGCAACCAAACGTTTTGCAATTGCCCCTAGACGCATGGCATCGGGCGCATCTTTTTTGTAACCACCGTAAGCCGCTTGTCCAAAACCTTCTTTTCCTTTATCTAAAACAGGGTGTGAATACGGGTCATTTGGATAATCTACTTCGTTTCCAATACTCCATCCAAAAACTGAAAGATGGTTTCTGTCGCGACGAACAAAATCTTCTAAGTCTTTTTCTGCATATTCTGCAAAAATATCAAACGAGCCTTGAAATCCTGGTGTTCCGTAATTCCATCCTTCCAGCCATTTTCGCTTAGGAAATTCCCATTCGTCATAGGCTTCATTTAAAACCAATAATCCTAGCTCGTCACAAATCTCATAAAAATCTGGTGCTTGTGGATTATGACTGGTACGAATTGCATTTACGCCAATTTCTTTAAGTGTTTTTAGTCTTGTCAGCCAAACTTCGCGAGGCACTGCAGAACCTAAAACTCCTGCGTCGTGATGCAGGCAAACACCTTTCATTTTCATCCATTGTCCGTTCAAGGCAAAACCGTTGTTTGGATCGAAAGTAAAAGTTCTGAAACCAGTTTTTGTAACGGTCTGGTCGATCTGTTTTCCGTCTTTTAAAACCGTTGTTTTTAGCTGATATAAATTTGGGTTTTCTAAATCCCATAACTGAGGATTTTTCACATTTATTTTAGCCGATATTTTACCGCTTTGATTCGCTGGAACCTCAACTTTAGAAGAAGCTTTTGCGATTGATTTTCCGTCTATAGAAATCAATTCATTAATAACGGTAAGACTTGTCTTTGCCGTAGATCCGTTTTCTACATGAACCTCAACATTTAAAGTCCCAGTTCCTTTATTTACTTCTGGATAAGCGTAGACGCCCCACTGCGCAATATGAACCGGATTTGCATAAACCAACCAAACATTTCTGTAAATTCCAGAACCTGTATACCATCTTGAATCAGCACTTTGACTGTGATCTACACGAACTGAAATTGTATTTTCTCCTCCATATTTTACAAACGGAGTTGCATCGTAAGCAAAAGAAATATAGCCGTTTGGTCGTTTTCCTAAAGAATGTCCGTTGATGAAAACTTCACTTCTGTTGTAAACTCCTTCAAAATATAAATATACTTTTTCGCCCGCTTTGTTTTGAGGTACATTGATTGATTTTCTGTACCATGCAATACCGCCCGGCAAGAAACCAGTACAACTTGCTAAAGTGGGACTCAGCTGTCCTTTTACGCTCCAGTCATGCGGCACATTTACAGACTGCCATTTGCTGTCGTCAAAAGTTTCGTTTTTTGCATCTGAAACATCTTGAAGATTAAATTTCCAGTTGTCATTAATTTTTTTAGAATCTCCAAACGATATCTGGCTAAAAGCAGACAAACACGAGAAGAGAAAAACAGGTAACAAGATTTTTTTTGTAAACACTATAGCTATTTTTTATTTGTTATTTTTTTGTTTCAAGTTTCAGGTTTCAGGTTCTTGAAACTTGAAACTTTCTCAATATTCTAATTCACCAACAAACGTCACTACTGACCTTGCAGGGATTTCTAAATTATCTATTTTTTGAATTTCGGTTCTTTTCAAATTTGACTTTTCAGAAGTTAAATATGGCGTAAAATCGTTGTTTTTTATTATTCCTTTTGAAAGATCAAACTTGTATTTTTGAGCTGCTTTTCCGCAGTTTACAGCAACTACAATCAGTTTTTTGTTTGCTTTATCTTTGTAAGCCGTTAACATTACATCGTTTGCTGCATCTGATTCATTTTGGTTTGGAACATCAACACGCTCCATTCCAGGGCGTACAAATAAAGAGTAATTTCCTAAAGCCCAAAGCAGTTTAGAATCGTGAAATTCTCCGTCATTTCTAACATAATCTGGAGCCGTTCCGCCGTTGCTTTTGCCATCATCTAGGTAAATCAAACCATCTTTATAATCAACTCGCGTTAGCGATGTCCACCATTGCCATGAAGCTGCATTGGCAAGCGCAATATCATTGTGTATCAAGCGCGCTACGAATAAGGCCGTCTGCATTCCTAAATCTCTTCCACCGCCTGAACCGCCTGGAATTTCATTTTCTCCCGGATTTTCTAAAATACAATATTCGGACTGCCAGTACTTTAATCCTGAATTCTGTTTCACATTTACAGCGATTAATTTTCGGCTTAAAACCTGTTTGTCAATTGGCCACGTTGTAAAATAGCTGTGACCTAAAATAACACTTTTTACATTTGAAAATTTCGAAATATTCGTTTTTGTTTTTCCAAAGAAATAATCAATCTGGTTATCGCGATTTTCTGAATTTACATTTTCATATAAAAAATTGATTTGTCCCGCTTCAGCAATTACAATTTCTGTGCTCATTTTTTGAGCTTTTAGTTTTTCCGAAAGCGATTTGGTCAAATCATAAATTTCCTGATTCGTTGCTGGCGTTCCTTCCTGGCTGTTTGTGTCGCCGTGTTTTGGCATCCACTCCCACTGCGGTTCGTTGATCGGACTTGCATAGTCGAATTTTATTCCTTCTTTTTTCCCCGCTCCGCAAAGTCTTCATCGCCAGCGCTGCGCAAATGTCTCTGACTTTGCGCCACATTATAAAATCAAATCTAAAACCAAAAATATGGTTTCTCAAATTTCCATTCTTTATTTCTGAAAATGATTAAAAAAGTTTCAGTTACTGAAAGCAATCCAAGAAAAAAACATAAATTTTTTAGTCCATGCGTACTGTTCAATATAATTTCAACTTGATACAAACAAAATGTAAAAATCCAAATCTTACTCAAATATGAATTGTTTACAGCAACATTTTTATATTTAAGATAATTGTACATTAAGACAGATGTTTTTAAGGACTAAAAGTATTACAAAAGAATCTAAAAGAGTAGTAAGGTCTATCTTTTTAAAAATGTTAATAAACAAAAACATCATTATCCAAAAAAAATAATTTGAAATTACATCATATGTATTTTCTGTTGTTCGATAATTTATAATTAAGCCAATCAACAATAAAAATGTAATCACAAAATCGTAATAAGCTAATTCTCTAAAAGTAAAAAATATAATCGCTGTAATAATTATTAAAAACAATCTAAATATTAAGTTTCTCATATTTAATTCAATTAATTACTTGCCCCCGCTCCGCAAAGTCCTCATTGTCAGCACTGCGCAAATGTCTCTGACTTTGCGCCACATTTACAAAATCAAATATAAAAACGAAAATGCGAAAAAGTCTCTGACTTTAAACCAAATTTAATATAAATTATGAACGATCAAAGATTTAGGTTCTAAAACATTTATTACAGGATTATCTGCTTTTTCAATTTGCAATAAGCCAGAATCATTTACATAATTACTGGCACTAGAATAAATATAATCGGAAGCTTTTGCAACAATACCGGATCTGACAGGATTTAATTGTATATAATGCAATTTAGACCACATAAAATCAGCTGTGTAAATTTCTTCAGCATGATTACCATATTGCCAAAATTGAAAGTTTTTATTGCGTTGATGTTTTTCTGATGCCAATTTGAAACGCTCAAGCATCCATTCTTTTCTGCTTTCTGGATTATTTTGTATTTTTTCTAATATATTTTTTGCGATAAATTTCTTAAAATCTCGAATTAAATCAGATAGCTTTCCATCTTCAGACTGTACAATTAAATGAATGTGATTGGTCATGATAACATAACCGTACAAAATCATTCCTTTGTTTTTGATGCAATAATCTAAACATTCAATAACTATATCGCGATAAACTTTTCGAGAGAAAATATCTATCCAGTCTACAACAGTAGGTGTTAAAAAATGAGGCAGACTTTGATCTCGAATTACATATCCTTCTTTCATTTTCTATTTTTATTTTTTTTCGATAAAAATATAAGTTTTATATTACTTTTTTTAAGAAAAATGATAAAAAGTCAGGAGACTTTTATAATGCTTGCAATTTCTAACTGGCAAAAAAATTGCGCAAAGTCAGAGACATTTGCGCAGCTTTTAAAAAGGAACTCTTCGCGGAGCGGGGGTAAATAATAAAAACACCTAATCTGTAACACTACCGATTTTCTGTAAATGTTTGATGCAATAATTAACCGCCAACACATCTAATACATTACCCTTTTTTCCATTTGTTAATAAAATAATAATCTAATCCTATCACAAATATAGAGGTAACACTTAAAGCTATATAATCACTTGTATTTAGATATCCCTTCTTGCTATAGAGCAGGTGTATTGAATAGAATATACCAATGACAGAAGCAATAACTAGAATCAATATTTTATTTTTTGTTTTCATTTATATTTTATTTATATTTAAGTTTTCCAATTTTTCAATTATATTATTGACAGTTTCTTGATTCCAACCATCAAGACCTCTTCCGATTCCAGTCATTTTCTTTCCATTCATGTAAAATCTCAATTCGTCAGCCTCACTTCCTCTAGCTCCTTTTTCGGATTTGTATGAGAAACTAAGTTCTTCTTGATTCACTTCTTTAAAAAAGCTATTAATTAAATAAGTTCTATAATACAAACAGATTGAATTTTCAAGTATAACGATTTTGTATAAAAAAGGCTTTAAGAAGAAAATCAAAACTTCTAATCCCACAATTATTATAAAAGAAACGACATAAACTACAAAATCAAAATTTTTAGTAGCAAAATAAAACAAACAGTTGAATACTATCCCTACTAATAAAAGCTTTATTAATATTGTTGATAAACTTAATTTATAAATCATTAATTATTTTTTTTTATTGTTTCTACTCCTGAACTTACTCCCTGAATTAAACCATTTCCATCTAAAATAGCATCAGTAAGATTTGCAGCATTGTTTACTGGATCATGTCCTTTAGCTAGGCCAGAAAAATTATCCCAACCACCTCTTAAATTTCCACCAGACATGCTTCCTGGTAACCAGCCCGCAACACCTTCAATTAAAGGAGCATATTCACTACCACTTTGTCCTGCCATAAGTCCAGGTATTGTGCTGTAATTGTGAAGAACATCACTTGGTTTTTCACTAAATGAATCAGCCATCTGACTAATTCCAATTGATGTTTCACCAATTGTTAATGGTAAAGCGATTCCAGAAGCACCACCTGTTTCTGGTATAGCAGCAACGGCACCAACAGTTCCAACAATTCCGAAAAATGTATTACTTAAACCATTCATAAATTTATTATCACCATCCCCCGCTCCGCAAAGTCTTCATCGCCAGCGCTGCGCAAATGTCTCTGACTTTGCGCAACATTTACAAAATCAAATATAGAAACGAAAATGCGAAAAGGTCTCTGACTTTAAACCAAATTTAATATAATTATAAAAATACAGTTTGTTCATTCTATAATAAAAAACAGAACTCATCCAAACCTTTTTATTAGAAGAGTTAGTAAAAAGTCACGAGACTTTTATAACGTTTGCAATTTCAAACAGGCAAAAAAATTGCGCAAAGTCAGAGACATTTGCGCAGCTTTTAAAAAGGAACTCTTCGCGGAGCGGGGAAGTTTGAGCGGTTCGGTCATCAGCACTCGTTTGAGCTGGGAAAACTTAAGCCTGACTCTTATCTTCTTTAGTTTTGGCAGTGTTGCTGATAAAATCCCAGTCCTCTCCATTGAGCTTTTCTTTGCTCATGTAGAACAGTCCAGCTTTGTATCGGTCATAGATGCTCACATCGGTTCTGTCGTAGTTGAAGTACTGCTGAATGTCGGTCACAATCTGCTCATGTAGCTTTTTATTTCCGACATGGATAACGAAATGATTGTGGTGACCGCTTCTGTTAGTGAAAGGTTCTGTTGTAAAGAACAGTCTGAGTTCCGTTGAATCCTGATACTTTTTGTTCAGATAATCATAAAGCCCGTGCATCTGCTTAAAACAGCTGGTCTTGTTGCGCTCCGATTTGTAAGATACCGTGAAGAAGAAACTCCAATCCATCTGCCAGAAAGTATGTTGCAGGCTCTCTTTGTCTGCCAGACAATCAATGAGGTTTCTCATGGATTGATTTTCTTGTCTTAGGACTTTGTTCTCATCGAACATCATTTCGCTGTCAAAATATCTGGCGTGGTCACTTGGAAATAATCGTTTTCCGTTTGGCTTTTTAGTTTCAGAAAATAGGTCTTCATTCTTTTTGTAGAATCTGTAGATGGTGCTTTTGCTTGCTTTGGTGCTTATTATAAATTTCTTTAAATCTTCATATTTCATTTTGTTGATTGATTAGTATCTCGTTATTATCAGATACAAGAACTCCATACAAGGAGGTTAGTCAAGCATCTTTACAATAAATACTAACGAATCTGGAAAAGTGTAGCTTTTTGGCACTTTTTTTCAAAAATATTTTTTTTACTTAGTAAATAAGTGTTCCAAAGTGAGACACTGTTCTGGGAAATTTGAAAAACTGTGGAGTTTTCACTTGGAACACAGATGATATCGGTTGGTATAAGTACACAATTTTATAGTACGGGGAGGTAATTTGAGGTTTAAATCGTGGGATTTAGTACTGAAACAGCCGATACAGGGAGGGAGGATGTTCTGAGTCCTATTTTTCAAATCTATTCAGCTACCTTAATAGTTACAGGATAACGTGGATTCTATTTTAACAGTTTGGTATGCCTTAAAATGGTATAAAAGCAAAAGCCACTCAATTGGAGTGGCTTTTGCTTTTATTATGTTCAAAGTTAATTAGTTTTTATCTTTCTTGCACCAAAATAAAAAGAAAGGAAAAGAAATAAATGTATAAAATTAATTCCTAAAGCAAGTGTATTATCATTTTTCACATAATTAAAATAAGCAAAAACATTAAACAATTTTGTAGAAAGACGGAGAAGATTATCCGAAGAATCTACCAGATATAATGAAATATCTGGACCTATTATGAGCTTAAAAGTCAATCCTAAAAATATAACACTAAAAGATTGTAAAAAATAAACAATCGATAAAAAAATAAATGCGTTTTTTAGATACTTTTTTTCAAAAATAAAATATAATGATGTAAGACACAGTAAGCTTAAGAAAATTAGAAATATAGTCTCAAAATTAAAATCTGAGATGAACAACTCTGCGATGTTTATTATTAAACAAATAAAATAAATAGCGAAACTAAATATTAAAATTGATTTTTTCATTGTTATTTAACTGGCGTTATATTTGTATTACTAGTGTTATTTTGATTGAAATAGCTTTGAGTTGCACCTTGAAGATATGAGGTTACCAAATTAGCAAAATCTTTTAAATTATTTCCTGCTTCTGTCAAATTTGCTTCAATATAAGCTCCTACAGCATTAAAACTAAACTTTAAATCTTCTGCTTCTTTACTATCTTTTCCCAAAACTGTTGTTACTTCACCTGTGAAAGTACTTATGTTTGACTGTTGCTCTCCAGTTTTCATATTATAAGAACCTTCAGCTGAAAAAGTTGTAAACTGTCCTTCTCCAACTGTTTGCCCTCCAACTTTACCGTCAGCACTTACTTGCCCAACTGTCAAACCATACTCAACTCTCTCTCCATCTACACAAACAGCTATTCCAACATTCGCTTTAGCTGCGGTTGCGGTTGCGGTTGCTCCATCATTTTCACTACCAAATTCCTTTTTATACGATTTATCAACACCAATTCCCATTCGAAGCATAGGAACTCCTGGTCTAGAGTTTTGAGGTTTAGCAGACTGAATGTTTGTAGTGTTTATAATAATATTCGTTGTCATATAAACTGGTTCTCTATTTACTATATCCTGATTTGTTGTTACCTGTCCTTCCAAACCTTCTAATTCAATTTTCCATACAGGATTATTATGAGCAAATTGATACGGGGAAATCGACATATATTCTTCAGAAACTGGGTCAACTCCAAAAAATCTTCCAATAGCATAATCATAATTTCTATGCCTAAACGTGTCCCAGTTCAGTCCTAGCTCGTCTTGACGCTCTTGACCAAGAAACTTATACTTATTCCCTGTAGCCAAATAATCATTATACCCTTTGTGTTTTAATCCAAATGGATAATAATTATTTTCTTCAATAATTTCAAGAACTTGTGTCTGCGGGTTTTTAGCATAACTAACACGTATGTTTCCTAAATGATCTTTGTATTGAAACACATACGATAGAGCGCCGGAAATATTTTTTACATACCCTTCTGCCGTTGAAAAAAACTCCAGAGTATTATTTTTATACTGAAAACCGTCTAAATAATTCGTGTTGTCTGTAACAGGTCCGTCTGTTACGATTTTCTCCAGTTTTTCGCCTGCTGCGCTGTAAATATACTCAATGCTGCCAGTTGTTCCAAATGTTATTTTCTTTGGCAAATTCAGCTGGTTATAGGTGATCGCGGTAATGTTTTTATTTTTATCAGTGATCATATTCCCATTTTCATCATAGGTATAATCATCGCCCGTTTTATTAAAATCATTAAAACCGCTCGTGTTATTGGCATTGTCTGTTACTTTGCTCAGCTGGTTCGAATTTGGCGGATAGGTGTAAGCCAGATTATCAATTTCTATAGTACCTGCCTGTGGGTCTATGTCTCCTTTTCTGGTCAGAGAGAGGATATTTCCGTTTTTATCGTAGGTTAAATTTTCATCGTAGGCATTAGTTGTCAGACCGCTCTTTTCGTAAACCGCATTCTTTAATCGGTTTAAATTGTCATATTTGTATCCGTAACCTCGGTCTGTCGCATCAGAGCCTGTTTTCCAGAGAATCTCTGCTATATTTCCATTATAAAGCGAACTCACGCCTGCAATTCCTGCCTGAGGTGCATTATAATTAATTTTGAAAGCAAACAAATCTGTTGGATCTGAACCTTGCTGTAAATTGGCTGTTTTGTTGATTTCTGTAAGCCAGCCTCTTATGTTATAATTAAAATCGACTTTCTGCAATGGGCTTCCGGTACTGTTGCCAACATTTTTGCTTGTAAGCTGTCCTAGTTCATCATAGGTATTTGATGCCATTAGCTCTACCGCTCCGCCATTAATTTGATGTGTGTGCGTGAGCAGACGATCCTGAGGCGAATACGTGAATTCTTCTTTTATGGTAAGTTCAGCATCTCCAGCGGTACGTTTGTGCTTGGCAATTGTATATAATGCTTTTCCTGTAAAATCGAGTTTGCTGTCTGTATACGTGTAGCCTCCTAGATAATTTTGCGTATACGTTCTAACTGGCCTCGCTTTAGCATCATAAAACGTTGTCGTTATTTCACCTGCTGTTGACGAAGCTGTTGTTAAAGCTCTTGCCCAATTTCCGGTTGCTAAGCTTTTAGCATTAACCAAGACAGTTTGTCCTTCTATTGCAGAGGGTGCAGTCTGAGCACTTGGAAAAGCATAATCATCATAATAACTAACGGTTAAAAGCTTAAAACTAGTAGGCTCAACAGCATTGCTGTAATACACGGCAAAACCGTCAATAGTACCAGATGTCTGCTTGGTTTCGAACAAAACTAATGCAGCATTTTGAGCCGTCTGGAGCGAATTTCTGGTGGAAGCATTCGAAGCCTGACTGCTCCAGCCTGTATAAATTGGCCTGCTGAAAGCATCATATTTAGTAATCAGCCATCCTGAAGCAGTATCATCTTTAAAAGGTGATAATGCTGGTCCTGTTGCTACTGGCCTGTCTAATTTATCATATACAATAAATTCCCACTGTTTGCCCGGCAGTTTTTTCTCTGCCAAACGGTTTCGGTAATCGTATTTGTATTGATAACATAAATCATTCAGAACATCAGTATTTATTGCTCCTTCTGCTTTTGGCGGAATAACATAAGTCAGATTTCCATAATCATCATACACATAATATGTATCGTGTTTATCGCCTGCATCGTACGTTCTTTTTAAGACAACCTGACCTTCTTTGTTTTTAAATTCTACCGTTGATCCTGAACTTTCTGCTGGATTTGCAGTTGTGTTTTCATCATAGGTAACATTTTTATAAAGCTCATTGGCTGCATAATTTCCTGAATCAGAAAAAGAAATATCATATAAACCAGAACCTGCATTCCAAGTTGCTGTTGCCTGATACAATTTTACCTCGCTTGCCGTATTAGTCTGATAATCTAATTTGATTTCATGTCCTGAACCCATTTGCCAAGGCGTTCCCGGCGCAGCTTGTTTTAGTACTCTGCTGAGTGGCGAAGATTCAAGCTGTTTTTGCGAAAACGGATTTGAGGTGTTTTCATATTTTTCGGTATTATAAAAACTGATCGTATTTTCAGCTGCACTGCTTTCGAATGCCATATTAGTTGAGGTTCCTGCGTAAGGCAGATATTCCTGAAACTGCCTGCCAAAATCATCGTAACCAATATGCGTGATAATATCTTTCCCTGACGAAGACTGCCTATTAGCGATTTGTTGCATAGGTCGTCCAAGTCCGTCGAAATAAGTAATATTGGTCTGAACCTGATTAGCAGTCGGAGAAACTAATGCACTTGCTGTTGGCTCCTTATACGTTTTTGTAATGATATAATTATGATCTGCCGAAGGTGACACTATATTAGAACAGTCAGGGCTTGTACCAGAAACCAAAGGGCAATTATCTGTATTATCACGTACATAATTACCTGCTGGCGCAGTACATTGCTGGACATAGTTTGAAGGTTCTCCTAGACCGTCCAGATCATTATCGGCATACCATCTTGTATTAGGATTAATAGCGGCATCACCGTCATTACAATCTGAAGTATTAGAAACGTAACCTATAGGCAAATTACTGTAATAAACCGAAACAGAAGAATTTCCGAAACCGTCGCCATCAGCATCCTGATAAAAATACTGTGGTGCAATATTGGTAATATTGGCTGTTCCATCGTTATAATCCGCTGCATTTCGAACGTAACCCAAAGGTTGCGTACAGCTAACTGAGGTTACATTGATATTTCCAAAGGTATCACCGTCAGCATCTAGATACCAAACTGAGTTGGGATTAAGAGAACTGTCGCCATCATTACAATCGGCATTATTGTTTACATAACCACTTGGCTTATTACTGTAATAAACAGAAACATACTGATTTCCAAATCCGTCTCCATCAGCATCATTATAAAAATACTGAGGTGCAATGTTCGTAATATTTGCAGTGTCGTCATTATAATCAGATGCAGTTCTAACATATCCTTGTGGCTGGTTACAGCTTACTATTATTACATTTCCATTTCCAAATGTATCACCGTCAGTATCTAAGTACCAGACTGTGTTTGGGTTAATAGATACGTCGCTATCATTGCAATCGGCATTATTGGTTACATAGCCACTTGGCATATTACTATAATAAATCCCTTGCGCTGGATTTCCAAAGCCATCTCCATCGGAATCGTAATAAAAATATTGTGGCGGAATGTTCGTAATAGTAGAGGTTCCGTCGTTGTAATCACCGGCATTACGAACGTAGCCTCCCGGTTGAATACAGCTGTATGCTGGTTCTCCAGCGTTTCCATATCCATCATTATCAGCATCATGATACCATACTGTATTTGGATTTAAAGAAGAATCTCCATCATTGCAATCTGCACCATTTAATACAAAACCTGAAGGTTGATAACTGTAATAAACATATACTGATGGATTTCCAAAACCATCTCCATCATTATCATGATAAAAATATTGAGGTGGAATGTTGGTAATATTTGCAGTGTCATCATTATAATCGGATGCAGTTCTAACATATCCTTGTGGTTTGTTACAGCTCACTATTGTTACATTTCCATTTCCAAATGTATCGCCATCCGCATCAAGATACCAAACTGTATTTGGATTAATAGAACCGTCACCATCATTACAGTCGGCTGCGTTTCGTACATAACCTCCTGGCTGATTACAACTGTTTGCTGTTATTCCACCGTTTCCAAATCCGTCGCCATCTGCATCGTGATACCATACCGTATTTGGATTGACAGAACCGTCACCATCATTGCAGTCAGATTCATTTGTTACATAACGATTGGGCTGATAACTGTAATACACATAAACAGATGGGTTTCCGTACCCGTCTCCATCATAATCTTGATAAAAATAGTGGGGTGCTATATAATTAATATTTGCTGTACTGTCATCATAATCCATCGCATTCATGACGAAACCCATTGGCGTATTACAGCTAACTGTTGCTATTGCGCCATTTCCATAACCGTCTCCATCAGCATCTCGGTACCATACTGTATTAGGGTTTAAGCTTGCTTCATAATCTATACAGTCAGCATTATTAGAAACATAACCCGATGGTTGTGTACAGCTAAGTGTTGTTAAACTGTTATTTCCATATCCGTCACCATCCGCATCACGATACCAGATAGTGTTGGGATTGATAGAAGCATTTCCGTCATTACAATCCGCTCCATTCGTTACAAAACCTGGCGGCTGATAACTGTAATAAACATAAACGGATGGATTCCCATACCAATCTCCATCAGCATCCTGATAAAAATATTGTGGTGGCATGTCTGTAATATTGCCGGTTCCATCATTATAATCGCCAGCATTTCTAACATATCCTCCAGGCTGTGAACAACTATATGTGGGCACTGCTCCATTTCCAAATCCATCGCCATCAGCATCACGATACCAGACTGTATTAGGATTAATAGAGCCGTCACCATCGTTACAATCGGATCCATTTGTTACATATCCTGCCAGTCCAGAACTATAATATATATAAATAGATGGATTCCCAAAACCATCTCCATCAGCATCATAATAAAAATACTGTGGAGCGATGTTGGTTATATTAGCTGTTCCGTCATTATAATCAGCTGCGTTTCGAACATACCCTCCCGGCTGTGTACAACTTATTGCTGTTAATGAACTTGTTCCATATCCGTCAGCATCCGCATCACGGTACCAAACTGTATTGGGATTTATTGAAGCATCTGCATCATTACAATCAGCAGCATTACTTACATATCCCGGACGCGAATTACTCGCCAAAGCCGTAGTTGCACTTGTACCAAAAGTATCTCCATCTGCATCTCTGTAAACCGTGTGCGGCGTTATATCGGTTATATAAAAATCATTATCATTTAAGTCGGCTTGATTTGCTACATATCCCGGAGGCTGTGTGTCGCTAAAAGTAGACTGGCTTGGATTACCAAAACCATCTCCATCAGTATCTCTATTCCACTGATAGCTTACAGGACAAGTTGGACAAGGATCTGTAGGCTTGCCCATGGGAGTAACAATTATTTGTGATTGAGTTGAAATCTTTTCTTGTGCATATCCCAAAACGACACACACTTGTAATAAAACAATAAGTAGTATATTTTTTCTCATTTTGGGTTAGTTTTTATAATGGTATTGATTTTCAGAAAGGATTTTTCCGTCTTGATCTTTAACAAATTCTAATCTGTTAAAATTATCATACGTGTATGTTGTCTTATATCCTTTAGGATCAATTATAGTACTAACTCCAACCAGTGGCAAATAACTGTACGTGGTAACCATTGCATTCGGCAAACCAGTGCGCAAATTATTTATGGCTGTAAAATTTGATTCGTTTACAGTACTTAGATCTGAAACTCCCAGAGCAGTTGCAACTTCTGCAATAGTTGCATTTTCGATTTTAGCAATGGGCTGCGTCTTGCCATATCCCCAGATAAAAGTTACACTTGAACCGCTCTCTAAGGTGTATTGCTGTACATTTCCTTTATCATCATATTTATCGAAAGTGATTTTTTTCTCTAGATTTCCAAGATTGGCAATGCTTGGCAATGCATTTGGAAATTTGGCTGCATAAATAGATTTCGGAAGCAGTAAATTATTTGTTGCAATACTGTTTTCGTAAACAGTTAATTTTTCAGATAATTTATTTCCAGCTTTAAAAGACTGAGTGTCTAACGGAGCACCAACAATATTTTTTGCAATCAAATCATTTACAAATGGTTTATTCGACATTTCAGTGTCTTGAGCATAGAAATATTTAGTTTCTATAAGTTTAGCATCTGAACTTGTAGTTGTCTGTGATGTCAGCTGTAAATGATTGGGATTATTATAATTGAAATTGGTAATAGTTGTAACTGGATTTAACCCGTTTAAATCATAAACTGTTGATTTCTTTTGAGACAAGTAATGCCATTGGCTTCTAACTTGATAAATATTAAAATTATAGAAATAATCTGTATATCCGCCGTATGGAAGATTCAAAGTATACGCAAGTCCTCCAAAAAAATTATTAAATGCAACATCTAAAGAAGAGTTATGATTGTAAACCATTTCTTCTAAAGAAATTGGAATAATAGTACTGCCTTGTTTTCTAAAAGTTAAATTACTTATCTCGCCATTGTAGAAACCATTTGAATATGTTCCTCCTCTAATGAAGTCACCGCATGTTGATGCTGGAGGCTCATCCATATTATTATCAAAAATATGAAGCACTCCCCCATTTTCAAAATTTTCTCCATAAGATTCAATTACTTTTCCATATGTAAGAATTGCTCCATCAAAGCAAGATAGTGGGCTTTTGGGACCTGAATACATGGTGTATAAATTACCCGAATTATTAGCTAGAGGTTTCGCATCATAGCTTGGTTCAGCTGCTGGATTTATTGTAGCAAAACTTCCTGTACTACAATTTAAGCATTCTAAACTACCATAATAATATTTTTTAGTTATTACTTTCCCATTATCATCATAATCTAATGTTTTGCTTACCCGAACCCCAGCAACAGGCTCGTTAACTCTCATGGTATACACGGGATCTTTGTGATAAACCAGAGATGCAAAAGTACTTACACATGCACCCCTTGTTGTAACTCGTATCTGATAAGTTGTTCCTGCTAATAAATCTACTTTAACCGAGATTTTAGGTTCTGCTAATATTGATTTCACGACTGTATTGTTAGCCATATTTATTAACTCCACTGTACATGCTGCTCCATGACTGTCAGCATAAGTACAGTTTTGTCCTGGAGTTGGATAAAAGTCAGCAATCCCGTTTAAGGTAATTGTTTGATTAAAAGGAATTGTAATAGGTTCTGATACCGTAATGTTTGCAAATAATCCACCAGTTGCCTGATAAGCTACATCAGTCGTTGTTGATGGAGGATAAAATTTTTTGTCAATATTAACTGAATTAGGCTCATAAACTAATTCTGTTTTTCCTTTAGTCGGATATGTAATACTTTTAAGCATACCATAATAAACTGTATTTGGATTGGCATTTCTATTAGCACTGGCCAGTAAAAATGCTTTATAAAAATCTCCATTCTCCTCATTCAAGTTATTATAAACAAAATCTATATTACTAGCAGCATTGTAATAACCGTAAATATCCTTAGAAAATGAAAATCTCGGAGGGAGTTGTTCAGGATTATAATATTCAAATGAAAACTTTGATATATTAGAAACTCTGTCAGCCGTAAATTCTTTTACTTCTTTCAAAAATATCAGTTTTGTATCTAAACCCGCAGTTGTAGTATATTGATTTAGTACGTCTGAACTATTGTTTCTCTGAATAAGATAATAACTAAAATCAAAGGTTTTTAAAATATCAACTGCATTTTTATAAATTGTAATTTTAGTTAACTGATTACTATCTTCGGTATGAGAATCAAGTTTTTGATATTCGAAAACTATCTTTTTATCATTAATATCAATCTCTTCAAGGTAAGGAATAGTATGGTTTACAGCACTGCTGACGCAAGGTAATCCAACAGCTGCATCATTGATTAGGATTCCTCCAACAGCTTTTGCATTTTGAGAATAAGCCTGCGTAAAATCAAATGATTTTAAATTATATTTAAAATAAGCAGTCGTTCCATCTGTTTTTTTTATTTTAGTTAAATACCATCCTGTATGACTTGGCGTCTGTGCGGGAGCACCGCATAAATTTCTGTTATTTGACCATTCAAGTGAAGTTTCATTATCACCAAAATAATATTCGTTACCACTGGTATCAGTGATTTTAAAAAACTTATGCACCGAACCATCTGAAAATGTCTGATTTAATAATTCTATTTTATTTTTATTTGGGTTGATTTGGACAATATTGTCTCCATCAAAAATAAATTTGCCTGAAATTCCGAAAGCACTATAATTAAAAATATCCTTTTCTGTATTGCTGTTCATAATTCCTTGTGCCAATACGGAACTAGGACTACAAAAATCAGTTGTGTTTGGATCAGGTGAATAAAATGCAAATTTAAAATCATCCAGTCCGTTGACTTGTCTGCTGACAACTCCCGAAGCTATTAAGCTCCATTCAAGCCCTAATTGGGAACATGCCGCATCAACAGCAACTCCGCTGGAGCTGTAATTTATTGATATAGGAACAGAAATATTTCCATCTTTTAGATTAAATATTTCTAAATTAATGTTAGGCTTTCCAGTATTTAATCCGACAGGAATATTACCAAAATTGCCTAAGCTGGCTGTAGCAGGAGATGGTGGAATATAATTAGGCTGAATTTCATCCGAACTGTGCTGAGCATTTAGATTGTTCATGCAAAAAATGGCAAAGACTAAGAATAGTATTTTTATTTTCATTCTCTTTAATTAACTGATTTAATAACTTTTACAGACTCTGTTTTTACATCCGTTTTGATGTTAATGATATATATTCCTTCAGAATATCGGCTTAAGTCAACTGGGACTGTCCTGCTAGAAATTGCGAATTCTTGCAATACGCGTCCTGAAATATCTACCAGAGTTGCAGTTCCTTCTTTAAAATCATAGCCGATTATGACGTTTGTATACGTTTTAACTGGGTTTGGAATCGCTTCGATACTGGCTTTTATTTTCTCGATTTTTGCTTTGTCTTTTAATTTTACAACCCAAAAATCATTACTGCCAATATTCGAATTTTTATCTTTTGAAGAGTTTGAATTAGAAGTTCCAGCCATCAGGTAACCGCCATCACGGGTTTCAATTAACTTTCTGAGAATATCTTCTCCGCTGCTGCCTACAGTTTTGGTCCAAATTTCCTCGCCTTTTTCATCCACTTTAAGTGCTATATAGTCATTCACTCCGTCTTTATCACCTCCTGCTCCAACGGCCTTTGCAAGAGCACCTGCTGCAGATTTGCTAGCTTCTGTTTTGGCATAACCACCAATTAAAAAACTGTGGTCTAAATTTTCAACCAAAGAAGTTAAAATGTCGACTTTCCCAAAATCGTAGGTTTTGCTCCAATCGACGGCTCCCTCAGAATCTGTTTTTAAAAGCCATAAGTCGGTTCCGTTGCTTACAATACCACCCTGTGGAGTCAATGCATTTGTACTGTTAGAGTTACCGCCTATAATATAACCTCCATCAATTGTCTGATGAATTGCATATGGCTGATCGTCTCCATCTGCTCCGTAGGTTTTTTGCCATTGAATTTCACCTGTATCATTTATTTTTAAAATCCAGTAATCTCCAGCGCCTTTATTATTGTCTGCTTTTTCTCCAGAAATTGGTGAATTTGAATAACCTGCCAGAATAAATCCATTATCTGTCGTCTGCTCCATGCTTCGCAACAGATCAGCATATTGTCCACCGTACGTTTTTTGCCATTCGATAGCGCCATCTTTACTAAGTTTTACAACCCAGTAATCCATATTACCTCTGCTTTTTTCAGACTTATTATACAAGTCGGCTTTTGCTGTTGCAGTTGTTTTTCCATCAGATTTAGTATTTGAAAGTGACGGCGGATTTGAGCTTGAAGAACCTCCTAAAATGTAGCCTCCATCTTTCGTTTGAAAGGCACATAGTAATTCATCCTGGCCATTTCCTCCTATTGTTCTCTGCCATTGTTCTCCACCGGATGCATCTAATTTTATTACCCAAAAATCAGTTATTCCTTTACAGTCTTCGCCTTTTTGAAAACCACTTCCCGAGCTTGAAGTACCCGCTAAAATAAAACCTCCATCTTTTGTGCCTTTAATACTTTGAAGCAAATCAAAACCATTTCCTCCAATGCTTTTCTGCCAGTCGAGTTCACCTTTTTCATTCATTTTCCAGATCCAGTAATCAAGATCTCCATGATTATCGTCTGTTTTATTTCCTGTTTTATCTGATACAGAACTTCCTGCCAAAATAAAACCATAGTCGGCAGTTGGCTGTGCATCAAAAAGATAATCTGCATGAGTTCCGCCATATGATTTTTCCCAAAGTATATCTTGAGAGTAAGTAAAAAGTGGTAAAAAAAGAGAAAAAAATAGGTAAAGTTTTTTCATACACAATTAGGATAAACAGTTGTTAAATTTAATTTCGTACGCAAATCTAATTTACTAATTTGTTAAATTTTTACGGGTTTCCACATTTTGTGTTTAACTTTTTTAAAAGCCCAATAAAATGGAGGAAATCATTTAAATATTTATCAAAAAGAAGCCTAGAAAATCCGTTAATTTTCTAGGCTTCTTTTTGATTTGATTGAATTTCAAATCATACTTTTATAAATCATCTAAAACATCTTTGGTAGATCTTGAACATCTAAAATATTACCTCCGCTCCGCAAAGTCTATATTGTCAGCGTTGCGTAAATGTCTTTGACTTTAAATCCAAATTTAATATTAATACATTTTGTTCATTCTATAATAAAAAACAGAAATCCTCTAAACCTTTTTATTAGAAGAGTTAGTAAAAAGTCAGGAGACTTTTTTAACGTTTACAATTTCTAACAGGCAAAAAAAATGCGCAAAGTCAGAGACATTTGCGCAGCTTTTAAAAAGAAACTCTTCGCGGAGCGGGGGGCTTTATTAATTGATTTGTTTTACCGTACTTAATCCCATAACGCGTTCATCTAGCGTGCCACAATACTTTTCTATTACATACTCTTTCTCATATAATTCTAGCGGGTCAGAGATCATATATATATCATTTTGACCTTCTAGATTTACAACATAATAAAGGTCTACATTATTTGATTGTGAATTATATTGCATCTTATCAAGAATGTTATAAAAATTACTGTTATCTCTGTTTTTATTAAACAACATCATATTGGACTCCGTATATTCAAATGATTTAATGTGATAAACCCTAGACCTACTTAGATCTACTTGTTTAGTTAATGCGCTTTTAAAAATTATTAGATGTGGATTTTCTTTCATTTTATTTTTTCGTTATAACTTTTTTATTGTTTGCACCGCTCCGCAAAACGCGAAAAAGTCTCTGACTTTAAATCCAAATTTAATATAAATTATAAAAATACAGTTTGTTCATTCTATAATAAAAAATAGAACTCATCTAAACCTTTTATTAGAAGAGTTAGTAAAAAGTCAGGAGACTTTTATAACGTTTACAATTTCTAACAGGCAAAAAAATGCGCAAAGTCAGAGACATTTGCGCAGCTTTTAAAAAAGGAACTCTTCGCGGAGCGGCAGTATATCCAATTATACTTTAATTATTATCAATTTTTTCCCAAACCAAAGACGACGTTTCGACGTCATCAATTATAACCGTTAATTTTTTATTGTTTTTTAAAGAAAATATTAATTCTTGCTTACTATTATTGGATAAAAGAGTTAATATTGAACTTTTGATATTCCAAGTACCTTCTTCAATTTCTGTTTCGCGAATAATATTTTTTCTCGCCAACTTTTTCGATCCATCAGTTTGGAATATAATCTTATATGTTTTATCCACATTTAGAGTTAATATGTTTACATTATATGTGCTAAATTTTGGACTTTCTACTTTTCCTTCAAATCTATACGAGGTTGGTTTTATAATTTGTCCCTCTGTGATATTTAAAAAAAAGATAAAGAATACTGCCATAAAAAATCTTATTTTTTTCATTATAATTTTATTTTACTTTTTCATTTCAATAAATAGATTATTTGTGCCCGGTTTATTTACCATTCCCCCCGCTCCGCAAAGTCTTCATCGCCAGCGCTGTGCAAATGTCTCTGACTTTGCGCCACATTTACAAAATCAAATATAAAAACGAAAACGCGAAAAAGTCTCTCACTTTAAACCAAATTTAATGTAAATTATACAATTTGTTCATTCTATAATAAAAAACAGAAATCCTCTAAACCTTTATTAGAAGAGTAAGTAAAAGGTCAGGAGACTTATAACGTTTACAATTTCTAACAGACAAAAAAATTGCGCAAAGTCAGACACATTTGCGCAGCTTTTAAAAAGGAACTCTTCGCGGAGCGAGGGAGAAGAAAATAATATTTTTTATTATAAAAAATAAAAGAGCAACTCAAATGAGTTGCTCTTTTTCGTTGTTAAATTTTGAATAGAAAATATTTTCTAAGCTACTTTATTCTCTTCTTAATTGTCAATTCTGTTTGTGTTCGCGAGAGGGACGCTTGTGCCAGTGGGCGAGACGATCACATCACCTTAATAAATAATCAAATTTAATTATTTGACATAAATTCTGAAATTTTTTTCTTTATAAAGTTTTTTTGTCTTAAGTGATAAATAAATTGATTAAGAAAAGTAATAATAAAAAAGATTAAAGTAAAAATCCTAAAGATTTTCCAAAAAAAACTTACGAATAATAAAGCAAAAAATATATATAATGGAAATTTAAAATTAGAATATTTGTAATAAAGCATTCCATATGTTTCAAAGTGACGAGTGTAAAGATAGCCATCTTTAATATAAGCAAAGCGATTCATTCTACTTTGAGTATTAAAGAATTTGTTTTTAAGCAGGAGTTTATTATTTAAAACTAAAACCTCGCTTATACCTTGTTGAATTAAATGATGCTTTAAATGGGATAAAATTAATTCATCATTATAGTAGTCATTTATTTTAATTTTGATAGTCATAGTAATTTATTTTTAGCGACGAGTATAGATTTTACCATTAGTGCCAGCCCATTGAGCAAAACTATAATCTGATACCCCCCATTTTGCTCCAAATTTCAATCCTGGCGCGTATCCGCCAGAAACTGCAAATCCTTTCCAATCAGTTTTTCCTCTATTACCCCCCGCTCCGCAAAGTCCTCATCGCCAGCGTTGCGCAAATGTCTCTGACTTTGCGCCACATTTACAAAATCAAATATAGAAACGAAAACGCGAAAAAGTCTCTGACTGTAAACCAAATTTAATATAAATTATAAAAAATACAGTTTGTTCATTCTATAATAAAAAACAGAACTCATCTAAACCTTTTTATTAGAAGAGTTAGTAAAAAGTAAAGAGAATTTTATAACTTTTACAATTTCTAACAGGCAAAAAATGCGCAAAGTCAGAGACATTTGCGCAGCTTTTAAAAAGGAACTCTTCACGGAGCGGGGGGACTTTATTTTGCGATTTCCGAACCATCGAGTTTTAGACAAGTAAATTTTGAGCTTCTTCAATATTAGGTTTTCGTGCTAATTTCAATACACTAGCCATTACCTCTAACCAATGTCCTTCACTATGTGTGTCATGAAATGAAGCTCCATAAAATGAAGCTGTTGGTGGATAAGAAAGAATATTTTTGTCTTTTGCAATTTTAGAAAATATTATCGCTAATTTTTCTTTGTTAATAATTGTTGTTTCAAATCTTTCAGGCAAAATACTACAGGTACAAAATAATGCTAAGCATAAATTTGATAACTCTCTATAGGTTATATCTTTTGATATAGATTGATTTAAATAATAAAAAAGTTCATTGGTGTTATATTCCATGGCTTTTGTATTTAATTTATTTTTTTAAAGCTTCATTAATTTTTCTAATAGCTTCTTCTTTATATCTAATATTATTATAAAGTATTCTATTCACTTCATCAGCTAGTCCATGTGGGTTAGACGTATGGCCTTGATTTAATTCTCCGCTCCGCAAAGTCTTCATCGTCAGCGCTGCGCAAATGTCTCTGACTTTGCGACACATTTACAAAATCAAATATAAAAACGAAAACGCGAAAAAGTCTCTGACTTTAAACCAAATTTAATATAAATTATAAAAAATACCGTTTATAATAAAAAACTGAACTCATCTAAACCTTTTATTAGAAGAGTTAGTAAAATTCAGGAGACTTTATAACGTTTACAATTTCTAACAGGCAAAAAAAATGCGCAAAGTCAGAGACATTTGCGCAGCTTCAAAAAGGAACTCTTCGCGGAGCGAGGAGAAAATCATTAAATATTTATCAAAAAGAAGCCTAGAAAATATGTTGATTTTCTAGGCTTCTTTTTGATTTGATTGAATTTCAAATCATACTTTTATAAATCATCTAAAACATCTTTGGTAGATTTTGAACATCTAAAATATTAAGTCAACAAAAAAACAACTAATCCCCTTGCACCATGTGCACCCAGCACCAAAGACTGTTCAATATCTGCAGTTTTTGAAGGTCCGGCAATAAAAGTTCCGAAACCATATTCCTGATTTGCTATGTGTTCGTAAGCTTGATGCATAGTTGGTAAAATATTGTTTTTATCGACAATAATGGCTAAATATTGAGCAATAAAAGGCGAAACACGCTGTCCTAAAAGATCATCAGTTACCCAAAGGGCACTGTTTTCTGCCACGCCAATATGTGCTTTTATAATCGTTAACTCTACATTTTCAAGAGAATGCGCATCGTCATTCGTCCAATCTAAATTTGCAATTTCAGATAGTTCCGGAATCATGCTTATGATTCTCTTTTCGAGTGAATAATTATTTTTAAGAAAATCAATTATTTCGGTGTAACTGGCCACTTCAACAAAATCTCCTCCAATGTTTTTTAGTACCGTTTTATACGTTTGCAAAACATCAAACTGTTCAGAACCTAATGCATTTAAATTTGGCAAATCAGTCACAAAATCAGGCTGATTCTGTTTTATCTTTTTTAATATTTCGGCTTTACTGCTCATTGTCTTTTGCTTTTGCTTCTCTTGAATTTTTCTTGTACCATTCTCTAAAAGATTCTTCTGGAACTTCTGGCATTTCGCGCTGATCGTACCATTTATTCATCTTGTTATTTACTAATCCCGGTACATTTTTCATTACAAATCTTCCCGATTTTCCTGCTAAATTAAAAATAGTCGGATTCGCTAAAACTGTCGCCATTGTTTTCATCGCAATAGTTTTAGATGTTGGTGTATGGCCTTCTTTTACCAAAACCTGACGCCATTTATACAATTGATCGTGAATGTCGATTTTTACTGGGCAAACATTTGTACAGGAACCACAAAGTGTGCTGGCAAAAGGCAAATCGGCATTTTTGCTCATGTCTAGATTTGGTGCGAGAATGGCTCCAATTGGTCCCGCAACTGCATTATGGTAACTGTGTCCGCCGCTTCTTCTGTACACAGGACAAGTGTTCATACAGGCACCGCAACGAATGCATTTTAATGAATTTCTAAAATCTTCTCTTCCTAACTGCGTACTTCTTCCGTTATCAACAATTACAATATGAATTTCCTTGTCTTCTCTTGGTTTTTTAAAATGACTTGAAAAAGTCGTAATAGGCTGACCAGTGGCACTTCTGGCTAATAATCGCAAGAAAACACCTAAATGTTTTCGTTGTGGAATCAATTTTTCAAATCCCATACAGGCGATATGAACATCTGCTAGATGTGCGCCCATATCTGCGTTTCCTTCGTTTGTACAAACCACAAATTCACCCGTTTCGGCAATAGCGAAGTTAACTCCGGTCAAAGATGCTTTTCGGGTTAAAAAAGTATCCCTAAGATGTATTCTAGCAGCTTCGGTTAAATATTGCGGATCGATATTTCCTTTTTCTGTTCCCAGATATTCATGAAAAGTTTCGCTTACATCTTCTTTTTTAAGATGAATGGCAGGCAAAACAATATGGCTTGGCGGTTCTTTTCTTAACTGAACAATACGTTCTCCCAAATCTGAATCGATTACATCAATGCCTTTTTCAGTCAAATATTCATTTAAGTGACATTCTTCTGTAAGCATTGATTTTGATTTTACCATTTGCTTTACATGGTGCTTTTCTAATATCGAATGCACAATTTCATTATGTTCTTTTGCATCGGCGGCCCAATGTACTATGATTCCGTTTTTCTGCGCATTTGCTTCAAATTCAACTAAATAATCGTGAATATTAGAAAGCACATTATTTTTAATTTTCGAAGCCGTTTCTCGAAGCAATTCCCAATCCTCAATCTGATGTGCTGCCTTGTCACGCTTCTCACGGACAAACCAAAGCGTTTCATCATGCCAGTCTACCCGTTTTACATCTTTGTTAAAACGCGCAGCAGCTTCACTATGTTCTATTATTTTCTCTGAAGACATCTTTTAATAGTTTAATATAAAACGAGTTTGGAATTTTAAAATCTTTATTTGCTGTCAAAATTTATTACATTTTCATGAATTGCTTTCTCGCCTTGAACATTATCAGCAGTTACATTGGTCAAGAAAATGTTTTCTACCGGAAGTTCTTTTTGAGCTTGAATTCTCGAAATGAATTTTACGTCAGTCGCTTTTATATTTTCTAAATGCACATTTTTTATTGGCGTAAGGCGTCGTTCAATTGTTGGAACCAAATCACGCCATTGGTACAAAACATCGGTTTCTATACCTAGAATTCCTGCATCAATTTTACCCGATGTAATGTTTGTCATATAAATATTATTGACGAAACCGCCTCTTCTTTCATTTGTTTTGATGTATAAAAGATGATTCAGTTTTGCCCCATCCACGACAGTGCAATTATCTATAAAAACATTTTCGATTCCGCCCGAAAGTTCACTTCCTATGGCAACCAATTGATGTCCGTTTTTAACAGTACAATTGCGCATTACAATATTTTTTGAAGGTGTATGCAGATTCCAAGCATCTATACCACATCCCGACTTAATTGCAATAGCATCATCTCCTTGATCAAAAACACAATTTTCAATTAATACATTCTGACTCATTTCTGGATCAACGCCGTCATTATTATGTCCGTGGGCATAAACTTTTAAATTTCTAAGGACAACATCTTTTGACAAGAACGGATGAATTGTCCAAAATGGACTATTTGTTATCTTAACACCATCCATTAAAATATTTTCACAGCGATTGAACTGAATAAAATGAGGTCGCAAATTTGCCGTATCATTTACCATTTGTCTTTCTTCCACAGGCTTTTTATAAGAAGCCAGATAGTACAATCTTTTCAGACTTTCCATATGTGCTTTTGGCCGCGCGAACCATTTTGTCCAGACATCCATTTTCGCTTTTAATTCGCCTTCGCCTGTAATGGCAATATTTTTACATTGATACGCATAAATCAACGGCGAGTAGTTGTAACATTCATAACCTTCCCAAGTCGAACGAACAGCCGGTAAATAATCTTTTGGATCTTCTGAAAAAAGCAAAACTGCGCCTTTATTCAAATGCAAATTTACATTGCTTTTAAAGTGTATTTTCTTCGTAAGCCATTCACCTTCTGGAATTACTACCGTACCTCCGCCCGCTTTATTGGCTTTTGCAATTGCTGTATTTATCGCATCTGAAGTTTTATTTTTATCGCCTTTTACAGCACCAAAATCTACAATTGAAAATTCTTTGCAATTGCTGAAATTCGGAATCTTGATTGTGGGCATTTCAAATGGTGCCTTTACAGTAACTTCTGTTTGTGTTACAGAAGATTGACCTTTCTTAAATGATAAAAAAAGAAGCGAAAGCAAAAGGGTTAGACAAAGAATTATTTTTTTCATGTTTTTATATTTAAACACATAGAAACATAGTTTTTATAACTTAAAAAGAATGTTCGCTTTTTTGAAAAAACAGAGCTATGTGTAAATGATTTGTCATTTATTTTAATCTTTTTTACACAAAGAAAATCTATGTTCCTATGTGTTTAAATTTATTGTTATGCCATTGAATTTAATATCTCCGCAATATGAATCGTTTTAATGCTGCTTTTCTGTCTTTTCAGAATTCCTTCCAAATGCATTAAACACGACATATCGCCGCCGGTTATATAATCAACATGGTGATTTTCATGATCTTTAATTCGGTCTTGACCCATTTTAACAGAAACTGCTTCTTCAGTTACACAAAAAGTGCCGCCAAAGCCACAGCATTCGTCTTTTCTAGATAAAGAAACCAAATTCAAACCTTTTATGTTATGCAATAATTGTTCAGGTTTAGAGAAAAATGGCGCGTTTAATTCGGTCATCTGCGAAAGCTTTAATCCGCGTTGACCGTGACAGCTGACATGCATTCCTACATTGTACGGAAAGCTTCCGTCGATATGATCTATTTTGAGAATATCCGTTATAAATTCAGTTAATTCAAATACTCTTTTTCGCATTTCAGCCGCAACAACTTCCATTTTTTCGTCGTGTAAATGTTCTTTAACATGCAAAACACAACTTCCTGACGGACAAACAATATAATCAAATCCAGCAAAATTAGAAATGAAATTCGCATCACAGCCTTTCGTTAAATGCTCATAACCGCTGTTTGCCATAGGCTGGCCACAACAAGTCTGTCCCATCGGAAAGTGAACATCGCAGCCTAATTTCTGTAAAAGTTCATAGGTTGCAATTCCAACTTTTGGATAAAATTGATCAACATAACACGGTATAAAAAGTCCGATTTTCATGACAAGGTAATTATTTTAATTTTTTCACGCAGATCTTGCAGATTGAGCAGATTTTAATTTTTAAATCGTAATTGTTAATTAATGCTTATAAAATTTCAAATCAATTAAATCATTCTGGATTGGTTTTGGATTCCAGTTTTGATGAATGGCCAACGCCGCACCTAATGCACTCGCCTGTGCCATTGACGCTGCGTAAACTTCAACATCTGGAAAAGCCTCTGCAAGCAAATTCATAAAAATTGAATTTTTACTGAAACCGCCATCTACAAAAATTTTCTTTACAGGGCTATTATGAATCACTAAATTAGTCGAAAAAACCTGTTGTTCAACGAGATCAAGCATCAATTGATGATAGGCGATATCGTAACTTTTAAAAGACGATAAATCTCTTTTTTGAAAAGGGCATTCCTTCAAAATATCAAAATCATATTTCTTTGGATACACAATCTGGTAATTGAGCGCTCTTAAATTCGAAACTATTTTTTTATCAAAATAAATGTCTTTAAAAGTATCAAACGGAACATCAAAATGTGTTGCCAATCTTTTCGCTTGAATTTCGTGTTCATTGCCAGAAAACAGTCGCGCCGCTTTTACGGGCTTTTCTGTATACTGCATATAACACAAGCAATCTTGCTGTAACTCTTCAAAAGTCAAAGGTTTTGTATTGAAAGGATTCAATGAAATACTCCAAGTTCCTGTCGACAATAAAACAAAAGGTTCTGTAAAATTGATTGTATATGGAATAATAGCCGAAGAACTGTCGTGAAGCCCTACTCCAACTGCTAATCCGTCTTCTTTTTTAATGATATCTTTCCCGTAATGAAGCGGCGGAATCTTATCTGAAATGCCTTCATTTTTAAGCCATTTATGATATTTCATCTTTTTGAAATTCCAAAGATTAGTATGGCATCCAATGCTTGTAATATCGGCGTATGCTTCATTCGTTAAAAGAAAACTCAAATATTGCGGCAAATGCAGGCAATATTTTACTTTTTCAAATAATTCGGGTTTCTCTTCTTTCAGTCTGTAAATCTGCATTCCAGAATTCAAACTTCCTAAAACAGGAGAAGCCGTTTTTACAGCAAAAACTTCTTCGCCTTTATATTTATTATAAAAACCAGTTTTTAAATCTGCCGGATAATCTTTTAAATAATTATAAAGCGGTGTCAATACTTTTCCGTGCCCGTCTATATAAACAAAACTAGCGCCATAAGTACTGAAATTTATTGCTTTAAGAACATAATCTGTCCTTTCTTTAATTTCCGAAAGTCGATCTAATATCCAATTTTTGAGCACTTCAATATCCTCGCAGGCAAAACCATCTTCATCAACAGTTTCATCTAGATTTACTGATTTTTCCCAAACAATTTTATAATTCTCATCGAATAAAAATACCTTTTTGTTTGTTTTACCAATATCAAAAATTGCTACTACATTCATTTAATTAGTTGTGAATTGTGAGTTGTGAGTTGTGAATTTTGAATGCGGATTATTATGAATTGAGAATTATGAGTTACAAATTTATTATGGCTAACACCAACATAACTCATAACTCATAATTCATAATTTACAATTCATAATTATAATCCTGTAGCCATTGTTTTTAATCCTCTTTCTTCAATTAAATTATTTCTAACCGCAAGAGAACGATATAATTCAACCGGATTTAAAGCTGCTCCAGAACGCAAACGAGCTTCAGCAACTAGTGCGCGAACGTCTGTACGGAAAGCATTTTGAAGAATTTCCTGTGCTTTAACAACATCATTTTCTTGCTGTGCAATTTCTAACGCTTTTCTGTCTACAGAAAGTGCCTGAGCATACGCAATCATAATTGCTTCAACAGATTGAAGTAAATCTTCTAAAGGATCTTTTATATTGTGAGATGCATCGATCATCCAGCCTAAATCTTTGGCGTGATTCATTCCTCTTGCATCCATTCCTTCAACTAACTCATTAAATATCAAAAATAATTGATAGGGTTTTAAAGCTCCAGCAGTTAAATCGTCGTCTCCGTATTTTGAATCGTTAAAGTGAAAACCGCCTAATTTTCCGTCCATTAATAATAATGAAACGATTTGCTCAATATTAGCATTTGGCAAATGATGTCCTAAATCGACTAAAGTCTGTGCTTTATCTCCTAATTTTTGAACATATGAATACGACTGACCCCAATCTGCAACTGTTGTAGAGTAAAAGTTAGGTTCAGCACATTTGTATTCTAAAAATAATTTCCAGTTTGAAGGCAAAGCATCATAGATTTCCTCAAGACTTTCTAAAGTATTTTGATACGCTTTACGGAAGTTTAACTGTCCTGGAAAAGAAGATCCATCAGCTAGCCATACGGTTAATGATTCAGATCCCAACTCAATTCCGTGCTGAATAACTTCAATATTATGAGCGATCGCTTCTTTACGAACCGCTTTATTTACATTTTGAAGTGAACCAAATTTATACGAATTTGTCTGAGAAGCCTGATCCTGAAAAGTGTTCGAATTCATGGCGTCAAACTTTAATCCGTGTTGTGCAGCAAGGTTTTTGATTGCTTTATAATCTGTAGGAATATCCCAAGGAATATGAAGCGAAATAGCGCCAGAAGCATTGTTTAACGCATGAAGCAAACCAACATCTTCGATTTTTTCTTCTAATGACCGCGGTTCTCCGCCTCCCGGAAAACGTCCGAATCTTGTTCCTCCAGTTCCTAAAGCCCAAGATGGAATTGCAATTTGAAAATCAATTAATTTTTGAATTATTGATTCTGTATTTGCAATTTCTGATGCTGTGAAAACTAATTTATTTTGATGTTTTTTTAGCAAATCATCATTATGAGATGCTATAGTGGTTGATTGGATTAGCATAGTAGTAAATTTTAATAGAGCATACAATGTATAACATTCTATAATTGTGCCCGTGTTTTATTTTATTATTTATTCTATTATTTGCTTAAGAGCAGTTTCTATAATTTTAAAAAATCTAACGTTCGAAAACTTATCGAACGTTAGATATTACAAAAAACCACTTTTGCTTAAACAAACTTAAAAAAAACTAAACAATTTTATCTATAAAAGCCCATTGATACACCGCCGTCTACGTTTAAGGCATTTCCTGTTGATTTACCAAGTAAACCTCCAACGAAAGCGAAACAAGCGTTTGCGATATCATCCGGCAATATAATTTCATTTAATAACGTACGTTTTGCGTAGTAAGCTGGCAATTCAGCAACAGTAACGCCGTATGCTTTTGCGCGCCCTTCTGCCCATCCTCCAGACCAAATATTAGAGTCTGATATTACTGCATCAGGATTTACGGTGTTTACACGAATTTTATCAGCGCCTAATTCGGCTGCCATTAAGCGTGTTAAATGTGCTTGAGCCGCTTTTGCAGAACCGTATCCAGGATTGTTAGGTCCAGCCACAACAGCATTTTTAGAAACTATGTTTACAATGTCGCCGCCAAATCCTTGTTTGCGCATTACTTCGATTCCGGCTTTAGAAACAATAAATTGTCCTTTTACCAAAATATCATATAATCTGTCCCACTCTTCAAGTGTATGTTCAGCTATTGATTTAGAAATACTGATTCCAGCATTGTTTACAATAATATCAGCACCTCCAAAAGCTAAAGATGCCTGATCTAATGCTTTTTCTGTACTTACTTCATCGGTAACATTTAATAATGTACTGGCAACAGCATCTTTTCCAAAAAGCGTAATAAATTCAGCTGTAGCCGATTCTAAACGCTCTTCGTTAATATCGTTGATTACTACACAAGCACCTTCCTGAGCGAATTTTTTAGCAATCGCTTTACCAATACCGCCGGCAGAACCTGTAATTACAGCCACTCTTCCTGATAAGGCTTTTGGTTTAGGCATACGCTGTAATTTAGCTTCTTCCAATAACCAATACTCAATATCAAATGCTTCTTGATGCGGTAACGAAGTATATTCTGAAACTGCTTCAGCACCTTTCATTACATTCACAGCATTTACATAATATTCTGAGGCCAAACGTGCCATTGTTTTATCTTTTGCAAAAGTGAACATACCAACTCCAGGATATAAAATCACCACCGGATTTGGGTCACGCATTGCAGGCGAATTCGATTTTTTGCATGCATTATAATAGTCTTTGTACATAGCACGGTACGCCTCAAAAGCAGGTGTTAATTTTGCTTTTACAGCATCAACATCTGATAAATCTTCGTTTGGGTCTAATGCCAAAACAAGCGGACTGATTTTAGTTCTTAAAAAGTGATCCGGGCAAGAAGTTCCAAGCGGTGCTAATTTTGACAGATCATTTGAATTAATGAATTCTAAAACTCTTGCATCATCTGTATAATGTCCAATCATTTGACGTTCTGAAGAACAGAAACCTCTTAAAATTGGTGCTACTTTTGCTGCTTTTAATTTACGGTCAGCTTCTGGAAGACTTTCGATTTTCTTGCCTCCAAAAACGGGACGTTTTTTTCCGTAATTGCTTTCTAAGTAATCAGCACATTTCTCGATTACTTCAAGCGTGTTAATATAACTTTCATAAGCCGTATCTCCCCAAGTAAATAAACCGTGAGAACCTAACATGATACCGCGAAGTTTTTTTCCTTTCTTTTCAGCTTCTTCCAAACAGCTTCTTAATTGAAGTCCAAGGTCAAAACCAGGGCGCTGCCATCCTACCCATCCAATTTCTCCGTCGAATAATTCTTCGGTAATTTTTGCTCCATCTTTTGCAGCAGCGATAGCAATTGCCGCATCAGGATGAAGGTGATCAATATGTTTGAAAGGCAAAAATCCGTGCAAAGGCGTATCAATAGAAGGTGCTTTTGACGCTAAATCGAAAATACAGTGGTTGAATAACTCTACCATTTCATCTTCAAATTCAATTCCTCTGTACACATTTTCAAGATTGCGAAGCCTGTCTAAATAAAGTGCCGCACAGCCTGATTTTGTTAATGTTCCGATGTCTCCACCAGAACCTTTTATCCACATAACTTCAGAGCTTGCTCCGGTTAATGGGTCCTTATCTGTTATTTTCACAGAAGTGTTTCCGCCTCCATAGTTTGTCAATCTTAAATCGGCTCCTAATAAATTAGAGCGATAAATAAAAAGCCCTACTTCATCTCCTGCCAATGCTGCCGCCTTAGCCTCATCCCAAAGATAGCTTACATGCTTAAAATTCATATTATTTGTATTTATATTCGACATTTGGTTGTTTATTTTTTTATTACTGTATTACAATGAATTTCCGATTCCAACGATTACGATCGAAAGCATAATCAATCCAATTCCCCATAAAAAAGTTCGGAATGTTTTTTTAGAAACGCCCTTCCATTCTTTCAGATAGAATCCCCAGAAATTAGCGGTCAAGATAATTGTAGACATATGGAGAATCCATGAACTAGCTCCGTTTCCTAGTTTGCTTTCACCCATTCCGTAGAAGAAAAACTGCAAAAACCACATTGTTCCCGCGATGGCTGAAAACATAACATTTTTAGCAATTGGCGTTTGTGTATTTACATAATCTGAGAAAGTTTTGTTTTTGAAATTAAGGTATAAACACCAGATAAAGTTGGTTGTTAATCCTCCCCAGAGTATAACAATATAACTTACATTATTTTGGAATAAAAATTCCCCCTGATTTGGATTTGCTAATTTCCAAGCCTCATTTGCAACAGCAGCCATTGGTTTAGCCGCTTCGATTCCGAAGTTAAAGAATGAACTTAAAACACCTGATATAATAGCAATAATCAACCCCTTTACCAGATTAAAATCTTTGTCTTTATCTTCATGACCCGTTGCAAAATCCTTTTCTTTCAGCATTCCTGCTTTTCCTAAAATAGCAATACCTATAATACATATCAATACTCCAGCCAAAACCATTTGTCCACCTGAATTCGAAAACATATCACTAATTGATTCTTTGCCTTCGACTGTATTGAAATGATAATAAATGGGGGGAATTAAAGCTCCAAAAGCAGAACAGAATCCTAAAGTAATTGAGTTTCCTAATGACATTCCTAAATAGCGAACGCCAAGACCATAAGTAAGTCCACCTACTCCCCAAATCAATCCCATTATGAATGCTAACGCTTTAACAGACGGAGCAGCATGAACAATAATCTCGGTAAAATTTGGAATAGTTAAATATGCAGCAATTGGCGGTACAATCAGCCAAGAGAAAAAACCTCCTACGAGCCAGTAACTTTCCCAAGCCCAATTTTTAACTTTTTTGAAAGGCATATAAAAACTGCCGGAAGAAAAACCTCCTATGGAGTGAAAAATAATACCGAGTAATGATTCCATTTAATAATTTTAGTTTGTGGTTATTTGATAGTTAATCTGGTTTTGTAAAATAAGAGAATGTAAAAAAGAAAACTGTCCTGTACTATCCTTTATGATTTTGCAATTATGTTAAAAGCGAAGATTATTGCAAAGAAGAATGCATTTAAAGTCGAAATATAAATTTAAAATTTCTATTTTAGCAATCGATTTCGTAATTATTATATCCTCGATAAGCCATAAATAAACAAATCAGCAAAAACATAAAATAAGCCTTATTTAATTTTGATGCTTTTGTGAGAAAAGTACCAAAACCGCTTATTTTTCAGGTTTTATATAAACCTTTTGAATACAAATTATAATTCAGAATTATGTCCCGAAAATTTCAGCATAATTTGCAAGAACCTACAAAATGATTAAACTAATAAAAATAGATGAAGACTCCAGGGTTCCTAAGTACAAGCAGATTGTAGATTCAATCCTGCAGAATATTGCCAATGGAAATCTAAAAATAAATCAAAAAATACCATCCATAAACAGTTTCAGCGAAGAGTTTTATATGTCGCGGGATACTGTTGAAAAGGCTTATAATATCTTAAAAGAGCGAAAAATTATCTCTTCAATCAGAGGAAAAGGATATTACATCACGCGAACTAAATTAGAATCGAAAGTAAATATTTTGTTTTTAATTAATAAAGTGAGCGCATATAAGATGAAAACCTACAGCTCTTTTATTAATACACTGGGAGCCAATGCCCATACAGACCTGCACATTTATCATTGCGACGAAACGCTGTTTTTGAATTTGTTAGACAAATTTGAAGGCGCTTACGATTACTATGTTATTACAACCCATTTTAAAACGGATGAGTTAAAACATTTAAGTTTTACCGATGAAGTAGCCAAAGCAATCCAGAAAATTCCTGACGAAAAGCTCGTTTTAATGGATAATATAAAACTTGGAATGGAAGGCGAAATTATCAAGATTTATCAGGATTTTGAAAATGATATTTATAACGCCTTAAAAGAAGGGCTTTCGAAAATATCAAAATATAAAAGACTAATTCTTGTATATCCTGAAAAAGCAGTTTATCCTTATCCGCGCAGGATCCTGCATGGTTTCAGAAAATTTTGTGTAGAACATGAAATCAATTTTGAGATTCTAAGCGAAGTTTACGATGATATGATTCTTAAAAAAGGTGATTTGTTTATTACTATTGAAGAATCTGACCTAGTGAATTTAATGAAACAGATTCGCGATGAAGAATATGTTTTAGGCAAAGATATTGGCGTGATCTCCTATAACGACACACCACTTAAAGAGCTTTTAGGAATAACCGTAATGTCAACCGATTTCAATGTAATGGGAGAAACCGCTGCGAGAATGATTTTGAACAAAGAAAAAGGTCAGGTTAAAGTGCCTTTTAATTTTATTGATCGAAATTCTATCTAAGGGGCTAAGGTTCTAAGATACTAAGGTTCTAAGGCTTTTCCGCATCGTTTGTCATTTCGAGGAACGAGAAATCACACTTGTTTATCTACACAGCTTTTCGCCATTCTTTGTAGTGTTTCTAGTATGATTTCTCGTTCCTCGAAATGATAATGTTGTGTTCATAAAATGCGATAGACGCACTGCTGTGTGTGTCTGCAACAAAACCTCTTGTAAAAAAACCTTAGAACCTTAGTATCTTAGAATCTTAGCACCTTAAATAAAAGCTATTTCTTAACCACCAAAAAAATATTTGGCTTAGGCGCCGGCATCATGTCCTTTCCCATGTAAAAACTTGTATGAGGAGGCTGATTGTAACCTACATTTTGCCAAGCGATACTCAATCTGTATTGAGGATCATGCATCAAAGTGTATTGCCTAATTTCGGTTGGAATTGTCGTAGAATAAATTCGTAACTCTGTATTGTCTTCAGATCTCAGAATCAGCTCTTCTCTCCAGTCTCCAAAAAGATCTGCAGAAAGTGCTGGTGTAGATTTTGTTCCATTATTAGAAACTGCTCCTGTTGCTGTAAATAATCTTCCTTTATCGTATTTATCAATATAATTTGAATTCAGTAATTCTCTTGAAGTGTCACCATCCCAGTAAATTAAAAAATTAATAGAGCTTGGTGCTTTTCCTATCACTTTTCCTTTCATGTCATATAAATTGGGAGAGCCTGACCACCAGCATTGTGCACCTTTTCTAGTCGGGTCAATATTATCTGCAACGCCTCTGCCGACATCTTCATTGATTGAATCCGTAAACAAAACCTTTCCATCGGCTGCTGAAACCAAAGTTACTCCAGGTCCAGTTGTTCCGTTTTCTATTTCGTGTATTCCAAAAACCTCTAAACCTGGAACATCCAGATCAAGATCAGAGACATGCAAAGCATCACCGTGTCTAAAACCTGTGGTATACAATCCTTTTCCATTATCGTCAACACACATCGAGCCGTAAATTATTTCATCTTTTCCATCGTTATCTACATCCGCAACTGTAAGTCCGTGATTTCCCATTCCAGAATACGGATTTTCGGCATCTTTACTGTCAAAAACCCATCTCGAAGTTAATTTGCCGTTTTTAAAATCCCAAGCGGCTAAAACGGTTCTTCCGTAATACCCTCGGCACATTACAACACTCGGATGTATGCCGTCTAAATAAGCAATACAAGCCGTAAAACGATCAATTCTATTTCCTTTTGTATCATTTCCCCCACTGCCTCCATGTCCGCCCCAGCCAGCAAGATCACCTCTTTCAGCAATATAATCTACTGTTGTAATTAGTTTTCCGGTTCTTCCATCAAAAACAGAAAGAAATTCAGGTCCTTTTAAAATTTTTCCAAAAGTACCTGAAGCAGGATCCCTATCGACCCAATCTTTTGAGGCATCTCCTACTACGTTATTTTGGCTGTCCGTTGTTCCGTCCGCCGTTTTACAGACAAATTCTGAAATTCCGTCGCCATCCAAATCATACACCATAAATTGTGTATAATGTGCGCCTTCGCGGATGTTTTTTCCTAAATTAATCTGCCATAAAAACTTGCCTTCTAAAGTATACGCCTGAAAAATAGGAGGATCCGTAATTCCGGTATGCGAATTGTCATGTGCTTTTCCCGTCATATGGACGATCAAATCATATTTTCCGTCTCCATCTAAATCGCCTGTTGAAAGATCATTTGGAATATAACCTTCAACCGGTTTTATAGCAATTGACAAATAATCTTTATCTGGACTAGAAGCCGGAATCGTAAAACTTCCTTTTGCATCCGTTTCTTTTCCTTTTAAAACCGTTTTTACAAACCAAGTATTTTCTTCCTGAGCATTTGCCTTTGTATCCAGAAAATTAGTTGCGCCAGTTATAGGTTTATCGTTTAATTTGATTGCTTTTTTTGAACCGCTTTTTCGATATAAATTGAAAGCTAAAGCATCAGAGTCTGTGCCTAAAACGCGCCATCCAATAAAAAATTGGCCTTTGTCTTTTATAACAATTATGCCTCGATCAAGGTTTTCCATTTGCCTTTGCGCAAAAAGGGAAGCTGATAAAAGCAATAATAGTAGTGGAATTATTTTTTTCATAATTGGCTTGATTATTTTAATTGTAAATTTTCACGCAGATTAATGATTTTAGCAAATTTGCGCAGATTTTTTTAGTCTTCTTGTCATTCCGAGGAACGAGGAATCTACGCGAGTAGCTCCGCAACGAGAATTACAAATCTTTGTCGAGTTTCGTGTGTGATTCCTCGTTCCTCGGAATGACAAACTAAACTCAAAAACCTTAGCAACTCAGAACCTTAGCAACTTAGTATCTTAGCATCTCTAAAAACTAAAAAAACTTCTTAAATCCTTCGCTTTTTACTTTCCATGTTCCGTCTTTTGGAAAACCTGGATTTTCTTCCGTATTTCCATCCCATCCAGCGCACATCATAGCAACTGCTGTTAATAAACCTCCGTTTCCGGGAAGGTATAACGTCAATCTTTCTGCTTGATAATTATGTCCGTTTTTTAAATACGTATTTGTTGTCACGTTCATAAACAAGGCATCAATTGCTTTTTCAGGCATTTGCAAACGCGCTGCTGTCATTGCTGTCATCGGAAAATCCCAACCCCAAGTTTTATCCCAGGACCAAGTATTCCAAACCAGATCAAAAGTATTTTTCATGATTTTTTTATCCAAAAGAGAAGTTTCAGGCAACATGCCAAAAGTTCCCAAAACAGATGGGTGATCGGTTTTGAATTCTGGGTTTGTGTACGAATCAGTTGCGCTTTCTGTTGCCAGATAAACTTGATTTGCAACGGGTAATGGAGATAACTTAGCCAACACATTTTCCCATTTTTCAGGTACTTTTTGGTTTAATTTTTTCTTCCACACGATTGCTGTTTTTAAGGCCCAATTCCAATAAGCCAATTCATAAGTTGGGTTAAAAGTTTCCATCGCCTTAAAGCGTTCTTGTGCCGGAATTACACCGGGTCCCAAAACATAACGATCGGTTTTACTGTCATAATTTGCAAACGAAGCCATGAAATCTGCTGTTGCAAAAACACGTTCGCTGTATAAATTTAATGTCGCATTTGTTGGTTTGTCGCGGTACATTAATTCGGCATATGTAATAAAATGCGGCTGCTGCCAAAGTAAAAATGATCCCACTGATGACGGACTTTCATTACCATCGGGGTCGGTCATTTTTTGCCATCTTGCGCCTTCAAAACCTTGTCTTTTTGCTATATTTTTTGCTTTATCAAAAACCTTTTGATACCACGGAAGACTTTTTTCCAATAATTCTGGTCTCCCCCAAAGTGCAAAATGAACACCGTGCCACCAATGCATTTCTAAATGCGGTTTGCCATACCAGCTGTTATAAGTTAATCCCGTTTCCTGTGGAGGTATTTTTCCAGTACATTGTACTTTTGTCAAATATTGAGAAAGTATAACTCTTCTTTCCAGTTCTTTTGCACGCGGATCTGTGCTTCCTGAAAAATCTACCGCAGCACCACTTTTCCAGAATTGTTCCCAGCCTTTTATACTGCTGTTTTCGATTTCTGCGAAAGATGAATTTGAAACTTTTTTATCTGCTAAAGCAAAAAGACAACTCAATTCTAAAGTATTCGTATTTGATGCTTCAATAACAAAATAATGATCCGAAGTCTTTTTTATCTGCGCATTTCCTTTCCAATTCAAACTGACGTTATACGAAATGCTGTCCATAACATGCGTTATAACAGCTTCTGTTTTTGACTTTTCGACAAGCGTACTTTTATAATCTTCTTTTCCCTCCCATTTTGTTCCCATATCGGCCCAATCTCCAGTTGGAAACGGAATTCTCAAACTTATTTTTAAGCGTTTTTGCTGTAATAAATCTGATTTTACTTTTACGCCAATTGCGTCTTTTTGCTGATGTGAAACCGTTAAAACGGTAACTGGAATTCCTTCAACTTCAAAATAACTTTCTATTTCTCCAGTCCATAAATTCAACTTTTGAGAAATCGATTTTATGTCTGATGGGATTACTGCACTTCCGTCTTTTTTGATAATTTCAAAACCTAAATTTCCCAATTGCAATAAATGAGGATTTTGGCGAAACCAATTTACCGCTTCAACTTTTCGAGCGGGCTCTTTTATCTGAACGGTGTATGAAATATCCCTTCCGTACTGTTTGTAATCTTTTAAAGTTTCTGAGAATTTATAACCATTTGTGTTCTTATAACTGTCCCAGCCCCATTCTGACTGTGTTCCAAGCGGAATTCCGTGCTGATAGGTTTTTGGAAAAGTCTGCAGTCCAGTAGCATCAACAGTAAAAGCAAAAGCACCGTTTCCGACAGTTAAAGAAGCCAAAGTATCTATAGCAGAAATTTGAATATTATGGCGATTTACTAATGCTTTTCGGTCAATTTTCTGCTGTGCCGATAACGAAATCGCAATTAGAAATAAAGTAATTAAAAGTTGTTTTTTCATTTGGTTATTTTTTAACAGTTACAGTTCTCACAGTATTGTCATTTCGACGAAGGAGAAATCACACTAGTAGCTAGACAACGATTGGCGACATTCTGTGAAGAATTTCTAGTGTGATCCCTCGTTCCTCGGGATGACAATATTGTGTTATAAGAAAATAAAACAGTCCTTCATATTTCGTTTTTCTCATTCCACATTATCTACTTTTCAAATTGACACATTCTCTAATTAAACTAATTACCTGATTAACGTCAAACTCATCAAACCAATCACCACATCATTGGCAATTGTTTTAAGAGTCAGGCTTTTTAATGTTTTATTTTTGTTCAGTGGCAAATCTAAAATTGTTGCAGCGCCGCCGTCAACACCATAATTTGTAAATCCTTTTATGATGCTGAAATGGTTAAAATTCCTTGAAACTTCACCTGATTTCAAATAAACTCTTGGCGGTTTTGGAGCATCTGTCGTAAACGCCAATCCGTCTGTAAAATAATCCTGTTCGATTGGCCACCAGTTTTCTGGATTTTTTAACTGTAAAATCTCAAAAGTTCCGTCTGTATATTCGAATTTTATTTCGCCATTTATCATACGGCTTTGCATTGGGTTTGTTGTTCCGGCAACCATAAAATAAGCGTGTGAAGCTTTTCCCTCAAGCGGTATATTAATGCTTTCAGGATAATTATCCCACATAGAAGTGAAAACAATATTTTTCTGATTTTCATCAGATGGTGTTTGAAACGAAATCCCTTCTGGAGTTCTAATCTGTCCGTTTGCTTTTGCTTTTTGGCGCAAGCCAGAATCATCAATTTTTACAGCTAAATTTGGATAACACCAATTCCCAATTCCTTGTTTTGGAAGTTGGATTGACGTGGTTTTGGGTCTTGGTGATACATATTCGTTATTAAAAATATCGGTAACTTTTGCATTAAAAAAAGCTGAAAGCGAAACTGTTTCAAATTTATTTTTAGAGTTTAGAGGGATATCCCAATTCGTAAAAGTTATTTTTTGAATAACTTTTGAATCGTTTTTTATTGAAAAGCTATTTGTTCCCGGCATTAAATCCTGAACGGGAATTTGAATTGATTGATGCTCTTTTAAATCTAAAATAATTTTATCCTGATTTTCTTTAGCGGAAGCATCAAAAACCACATTTCCTTCAATCTTTTGGTTTGTATTGTTTTTAAGCGAAATTTCTAAAATACTATTAGAAAGTTTTACCTGCGATTCAATTTTAGATTTTAGTATAATTTCTAAAGGATGCCACCATGCAAAATCGCCTTGTTTCAGCTGCAAAAAAAACATCTTATTTCCATCTCCCTTTACACTAGAATGAAAAGTTTTCTCTGTCTTCGAAATTTCCCCTAAAAAAGATTGCGGATCATAAACCGAAACAATTTCAGCTTTAGCCGTTATTAAATGCAGTGCGTCGCCTGAAGCATAATTTAATTTCGAAAACATTTTTTCTAGAGTACCGCCTTTCCAATTTATTTTAATGTCATAAACTGAATTATAAGGCGCTTCGATACTAATTTTTGGTGCTCCGATACTTTCCGGAATCACTTTCCAACTCTGCGCTTTTCCGTTTACGGTAATGCTTTCGATTCTGTCATAAGGGGCGCTGAGAACCAATTTTAAATTCATTTTTGAAGTAAAATGATTTTCAATATGATAAGTATCTGTCTTATTTTCTCTTTTAAAAGAAAAAGAAACATCTGGAATTTCTAAAGAAGCATTATCCCATTTTGAAGGAAAACCGGGCTGAATAGTCAAAACTCCAGCGATTGCGTCAGGCTGAATTCCGTACAAACCTTCAACCAAAGTTCTCGACGCCATACCAATTGGGTCTGCAAAATCTCGGTACAATTCACCTCGCATTGCATCTTGATACATCAGCTGTTCAAAACCTCCTGGCGAAGGACTGAGATACATACTTTCTATCAATGCACTTTCCCACATTGTGTAGGCTTTATCGGCTTCTCCTCCTTGCCAGAAAGCCAAAGAAGTATGCAATTGTTCAGCCAAAGCCACATTATTGATCGACCAAGTATACGGCTGCCAATTTGTTGTACTAATTACATAAAGGTCTTTTTTATCTAATCCTTCGGCCGAAATGGGTATATGCGGAATCTGATTATCAATATAACTCAACATTTGATAACTCTCAAAAGGCGTTGACAATTCAGAATCGATTGTATGGTAAATACTCCAGATTCCCGGCGTTTCATGTAATAATCTATTTCCTAGAGCATCTTTATATTCGGCAAAAATTCCTTTATTTTTTAACCAAAGCTGATCATTTGTGGCTTTTATAATTTTATCCGCTTCCGCAGAAAATGGATTGGCATCTTCGTTTATATTTTTAGCAATTTCTGCAACTGTCTTATTCGCGTAATAATTATAAGCTGAGGAATGAATCACGCCTCCTCCGCTATATTGTAAAGCATCGCTAGCCCAAATCGACGCATAAGCATCATAAAGTCCGTCGCCATCTGCATCAAAATTTCTTTTTTCCCAATCTAAATGTCTCTGAATGGTTGGCCACATTTCTTTTATAAAAGCTGTATCACCTGTCCATTTAAAATGACGCAACATTTCGTCTATAAAAACCAAATTCATATCGTAATGATGCGGAATCGTATTTTTATTCGGGCTACGGCTGATGTAACCGCTGCTGAACATAGATGTTCCCATTTCTTCTTTCTGGCGTGCTAAATTTTTTTCAGTATCAAAAACAACTGGGCCGTTTGCTGGCGTTGTAACCTGCGAATTGCTGTAACTCGAGAAATGCGATTTTGCACGGTCGTGCCATCCTAAAGGATCAGCAGTATATGCGCCGCGCCACGCGTTCAGGTACATTCTCCATGCAATTGCGCCGTGGAGATAAGCTGGACTTTCCCAAATTCCGTCAGCCGCTATTGAAAGAGCTGAACCTAAAGTATTAATATAAGGATCCGGCGTTACTACTTTAACTCTGTTTGCTAAAATCGCTGTTTCTTGAACTGATTTATCAAAAAGCTCTGCTAAACCTTTTTGCGAAACATTAAGTTTTAAATCTTCTGTAGAAAATAGCCAATAAATATCTTTTTGAACATTTTTTGTTTTTCCAGTAATGACTGGCAAAGATTCTGGCTTAGCATTATAAAGTTCTAAAGGCGAATTTTGCTGATTTGCATTGGCTAAATGTGTTTCTGAGTCGGGAAAAAAGCCAAACAGACTTTTATTGTTTCCTGTTTTTTGTTTGTTGCTTTCTGAACCGTATTCCAGTAAAAAAAAATCCTTATTTAAAGTGTATGTATTATTGATGCAATATTCAGGCTGTAAATAAAAGACCGATTCTGGATCTGCACCGATATCGCCGTCACGACTGAACTTCTTTCCGGTTGCACCGCCAAAAGTCCAAAGTAAATTGATTTTTTTATCAATATTTTTACCATAAGCTTTTACAATAAAACCTTCTTTTTCTTTTAAAGCGACAACGTCAATAAAGAGCTTTCCGTTTCCTAAAATCGGGTCTTGGATTTCGTAGCACATGGTTCCCAAAACATAACGAGTATCAATTTTTGATGCTTCGGTAATCCATTTGCTTTCTTTTCCATTTATCAAACCTAATTTAAGATTTCCTCCCATTCCTGGCATGTACATTGCAAATTCAGGCAAATCGCCCGTTTCGACTCTAAATCCGGTATTAGAACCGTATAGAGCACGATTGAATTTTCGGGTACCATTTTTTAATACAAAACTATTTCCATCAGGCGCATAATGAATTTTTCGAACTGCTTTTTCCTGCCCAAATGTTATAACTGAACATAAAAGGAACAACACAATTAGAATTTGAATAGAATGCCGTTTTGTTTTCATAAAATGGTAAAAATGACTAATTATAAATAAACATAAAATAAAATTATTATGTATTTATTTTATTGATTCAATAATTATGATGCAATTTCTTTGTTTTTTTGTGGTATAGTATCCTGTACCTACCTGATTCATTAAATATAAAAACTATATTAAATTTTAGCGATTTCAAATTGTTTTTAACATCATAGTACAGGATAGTATATCAAAAATGAACCGCTAGATTTGAAAATCAAATAAATTAAAATCTCAAAAAATTGATAAAAATTAGAATATTACTCGTCTCTTTTTGTCTTTGCATGCCAGCTGTTTTCTTTGCTATGCATTCAAATGGAAATTTAATTTTATCAAAAGAAATTTCGGCTGATAGTACTAAAAATACTAAACCTCTATTATTTCAATTTGGAACTGCTTTAAAAACTTCAAAAGCAAAAATCATAAATAATGCTTTGGTTTATAATTCAACTTTAGGATATGGCTTTGATTTTAACTCAGTTTCGAATGTAAAAATCAATTCTAATTCTTTTTCTGTTGAAAAACCAACCTATTTTTCAGTAAAACTTCCTGAAGGAAATTATCAAATTGAAGTTCTGCTCGGAAGTTCTGAAAAAGAATCAAATGTTACTATAAAAGCAGAATCGCGACGATTAATGCTCGATCAGCTTTTTATTAAAAAGGGAAAAACAGTTACCAAAATTTTCAACGTAAATGTGAGAAATCCAAAAATAGATGACAATATTAATGTTACTCTAAAAGATAGAGAAAAAGATATTTTAGATTGGGATGATAAACTGACACTAGAATTTTTGGGAGAAGCATCTATCCAAAGTATAAAAATTACGCCAAAAGATAATCTTACCGTTGTTTATTTAGCGGGAGATTCAACAGTTACAGATCAAGATGTTGAGCCTTGGGCCTCTTGGGGACAATTTATCACAAACTATTTTGATGATTCTGTTGTGGTATCAAATTATGCTTATTCTGGTTCAGCACTGAGTTCTTTTAAAGCTGGAAACCGCTTAAAAAAGATTCTTACTCAAATTAAAAAAGGAGATTATTTATTTGTCGAATTTGGGCATAACGACGAAAAAATAAAAGGCGAAGGAAATGGCGCATGGGGATCGTACTCCATCTTATTAACCGAATTTGTTCAGTCAGCCAAAGATAAAGGTGCAATTCCGGTTTTAGTAACGCCAACACAGCGCCGGTTTTTTAATGAAAACGGAACTTTAAAAGAAACACACGGCGAATTTCCTGATGCGATGCGCGCAGTTGCACAAAAAAATAAGATTGCGCTTATTGACATTACCAAAATAACAACAGAATTATACGAAGCTTGGGGCGACGAACCTTCTAGAAAAGCTTTTGTGCAATACCCTGCCAATACTTTTCCAGGACAAGAAAAAGCTTTGGATGACAATACTCATTTTAATAGTTTTGGAGCAAATGAGATCGCACTTTGTGTACTAAGCGGCATTCGTGAGCTTGATATTCCATTAAAAAAACAGATTAAAAAAGAAATACCAAATTACAATCCGAAAAAACCAAATTCTATTTCGAACTGGACTCTACCAATGAGTGCTCGCTTTGAAATTTCAAAACCAGATGGCAATTAACCATCAAAGAATTCAATTACTATGCTGCTAAAAAACACTATCAAAAACCTCTCTATTATTGCGTTTACGCTTTTTCTGACCCAAAACAGCAACGCACAGCAAACAAATAAAATTTATCTTTCCGGAAAAGATTTTGAACATCCTGTACAATGGGATTTTTATTGTACGGAAGGAAATAACAGTAAAACCTGGTCTAAAATAAATGTTCCGTCGCAATGGGAACTAGAAGGTTTTGGCGAATATACATATGGAAGATGGTACAAAGAATTGAACCAAAAAGAACCAAGCAAAGAAGAAGGCTTATACAAATACGAATTTGAGGTTCCTGCCGATTATAAAGGCAAAGATGTTTTGATTGTTTTTGGAGGCGCGATGACGGATACAGAAGTTAAAGTAAATGGAAAACTGGCGGGAGCAATTCATCAAGGCGGTTTTTATGAATTTAAATATGAGATTTCAACTTTACTAAAATATGGTGTTAAAAATACTTTAGAAGTTCATGTCTGGAAACATTCTGCCAATAAATCAGTAAATGCAGCAGAAAGAAGAGCAGATTGGTGGCTTTTTGGAGGTATTTATCGTCCGGTTTGGCTGGAAGTTTCTCCTAAAACTCACATTGAAAATATTGCCGTGAATCCAAAAATGGATGGCTCTCTGACTGTTGATTTGGATCTTAAAAATATTTCTAAAAACACAACTTTAGAAGCCACTCTTAAAGGATTAAATGGAGAAAATTTTCAAACTTTTACTTTTCCGATTAAAGCAAAAAGCATAAAGGAATCGATTGCAGCACAATGGAAAAATATTAAACCTTGGAATCCAGAAAATCCTAATTTATATGATTTGCAGTTGGTTTTAAAACAAAACGGAACTACAATTCATCAATACAATAAACGCATTGGCTTTAGAACGTTAGAATTTAAAAAACAAGACGGAATTTATGTCAACGGTACTAAAATTTTGATGAAGGGAATCAACCGCCATTCTTTTTGGCCAGAAGGCGGACGAAGCACCAGCAAACGCATCAGCGAATTAGATGTCAAATTAATCAAAGACATGAATATGAATGCGGTTCGAGGGCATTATCCGCCGGACACGCACTTTTTAGAAGTTTGTGATTCGCTAGGTCTTTTTGTTTTGAATGAATTGGCTGGCTGGCAAAACTCGTACGATACTGAGACTGGAGCCAAATTAGCAAATGAAATGATTACACGCGATGTGAATCACGCCTCTGTAATTATTTGGGATAACGGAAATGAAGGCGGTTGGAATTATGATACTGATAAGGTTTTTGCAGAAAAAGATCCACAAAAGAGAATTGTAATTCATCCTTGGGCTGATTTTAATGGCTGGGACACGCATCATTATCCTACTTATTTAACTGGAATGCATCGTTTTAACGCAGGTGAAAATGTATTTTTCCCAACTGAATTCATGCACGGAACATACGATAACGGACACGGCGCAGCCCTGGAAGATTTCTGGAACCGCTATAAGGAAAGTCCGCTTTTTGCTGGAGGCTTTATGTGGGCAATGCTAGATGAGGCTGTAAAACGCTCAGATTGGACAGGAGATGTAAAATTTGACTCAAAAGGTTCGCTTGCCGCGGATGGAATTCTTGGACCTCACCGTGAAAGAGAAGGAAGTTATTATACAGTTAAAGAAGTTTGGGCGCCAATTCAATTTCAGCCGAAACAGGTTTCAGAAGATTTTGACGGATCGTTCCTCATTAAAAATGAATATCTTTTTAGTAATTTGAATTCTTGCAAAATGGAATTTAAAGTATTAAAAGCAGATAATAATGTACTTTATACAAATGGAACTTCTAAAGAAATAAGTGAAGGAAAAATTGAAATTCCGAATATTGATCCAGGTGAAACACGCAAAATTCAATTTGCGGTTCCGAGCAATTTTGCGGAAGGCGACATTTTATCGATCTCAGCTTATGATCAATTCAATAAAGAAATTTATACTTGGACTTGGCCTATTCATAAAGCTAAATTTTATGCTTCTAAATTTTTAGCCGTTCAAAATACAAAAGCAAAAGCAACTGGCGTAAAATCTGGAAATGAAATCACTTTAAAAGGAAGCGATGTTACCGTTACTTTTGATGCTGCAACTGGAGAAATCATGTCTATTAAAAATGGAACATCAACTATTTCGCTTACAAATGGACCTCGCCCAATTGGTATGAAAGCAAAATTAAAAGATATTCAGCTTTCGCAAGAAGGAGATAAAGCTGTTTGCAGTGTTTCGTATGCTGGCGGATTATCTTCTATAAAATGGATTATGGAACCGGACGGAAGATTTAAAATGGAATTAATTGCCCTTAAAAATGCATCTGGAGGAGAAGGTTTTGACGGTGCTTTTTTTGAAGATAAAATCAGTGCTTTTGGAATTACGTTTAGTTTTCCTGAAAAAGAAGTTACTGGCATCAAATGGTTTGGAAGAGGTCCATATCATGTTTGGAAAAACAGAATTAAAGGAACAACTTACGGTATTTGGGAAAAAGAATATAACAATACCATTACAGGTGAAAGTTTTGAGAATCTAATTTATCCTGAATTTAAAGGATATCATGCCAATTTATTGGGAGCAAATTTAAAAGCGGGAGCATCTTCCTTTAAAGTTTTCAGTGAAAATGATAATTTATTTTTGAGATTATTTACGCCTGATTTGCCAAAAAATGGCTTTGCAGGAAGCAACCCACAACCGGCTTTTCCGGAAGGAGATATTTCGTTTATGTATGAAATTCCAGCAATGCGAGATTTTAAACCTTTAGAACAGCAAGGACCTCAAAGTCAGCCGACAAACATTCGTATTAAAAGCGGAGATGACGGAATTAAAATGAATTTGTGGTTTGATTTTAGAGATAAGATTTAGTTTCAAGTTTCATGTTTCATGTTTCAAGTTTCATGTTTCAAGTTTCAAGTTTCAGTGCCGAAGCTTCGGGATCAGGTTTCAGGTTTTAATCTTTATCTATAAAATCGATGATTTTGATTACGGAGTTTCTAGTGTGATTTCTCCTTCGTCGAAATGACAAATTAGATAAAAAGGGCTTCGACTTCGCTCAGGATGACAATCATTTTCATAATAATACCTATGTCAGGCTGAGCGAAGTCGAAGGCTCGTTTTACATCTTACCTATTACATTTTACAACACACAATATGAAAACATTTAAAATACTTTTCGCCTCTATTTTGGCACTATTATTTTTCAATTTTACATCTAAACAAGACGACAAACCTACTGTTTATATGGTTGGCGATTCGACCGTAAAAAACGGAAAAGGCGACGGAGCTGGCGGGCTTTGGGGCTGGGGAGATTATATTGGGCAATTTTTAGACACTACAAAAGTTAACATTGAGAATCACGCTTTGGGCGGTACCAGCAGCCGAACATTTCAAGATAAAGGTTTGTGGATTGAAGTCCTGAACAAACTCAAAAAAGGAGATTATGTACTGATTCAATTTGGACATAATGATGACGGACCCATTAATGATACAATTCGTGCTCGCGGCACAATTAAAGGCATTGGAAAAGAAATGCAGGAAATAGACAATTTGCTTACCAAAAAACACGAAACCGTTCACAGTTACGGCTGGTATATTCAGAAAGTGGTGCAAGAGGCAAAATCCAAAGGAGCAATTCCGATTATTTGCTCACCGATTCCTAGAAACGACTGGAAAGACGGAAAAGTACCAAGAAATAACAAATCGTACGGTTTATGGGCCAAACAAATAGCTAAAAAGGAAAACGTTACTTTCATTAATTTAAATGAAAAAATGGCGCTTGAAATGGAGAAATTCGGCGAGCAAAAAGTAACGGGAACTTATTTTTACAAAAAAGATCACACACATACTTCTGCAAAAGGCGCTGTACTTTCGGCTTCAGTAATAATCAATGAATTAAAAGAGAGCAAAAATTCTTTAAAAAATTATATTTTAGGAAATCCAAAAATCGTACTTCCAGCTAAGAAAAAAGTATTTTTAATTGGCGATTCTACAATGGCCAGCAACGACGGCAATGCAGATGCTGTTGGCTGGGGAGTTGCTTTTCCTAAATATTGCGATACGACACGAATTGAAGTCATCAATAAAGCTCGCGGCGGCAGAAGCACTAGAACGTTTGTTAATGAAGGGCTTTGGGACGAAGTAAAAAAACAGCTTGAACCTGGAAATTTTATTATAATTCAATTTGGACATAATGATGCCGGAGCAGTCGACAAAGAAAAATTAAGAGGATCCTTAAAAGGTAATGGCGACGAAACTCAAGAAGTAATACGCCCTGACGGCTCAAAAGAAATTGTAAATACTTTTGGGTGGTATATGGCAAAATTTATTCGTGAAGCGAAAGAAAAAGGTGCTATTCCTATTGTTTTAAGCCAGACACCAAGAAATGAATGGCCAAACGATAAAGTAGAACGCCGAACGGATACTTACGGAAACTGGTCGAAAATTGCAGCCGATAAAGAAGGTGCATATTATATTGATTTAAATGAAATTGTTGCCTTAAAATATGAAGTTTTGGGTAAAGAAAAAGTAAAATCCTTTTTCCCAAAAGATCATACACATACGGGTTTAGAAGGTGCAACTCTAAATGCACTAACTGTTGCAGAGAGCCTTAAAAAATTAAAAGATTGCAATTTGAAAGATTATATTGAAATACCTAAATAATTGTTAGTTGTTAATGGTGAATTGTAAAATGCAGTTTGAGATGTTTCTAAGTAATTTCACAATTCATAATTAACAATTCATAATTAACAATTCATAATTAACAATTCATAATTAACAATTAAAAAAAAACCTCGTTTAATTACTTAAACGAGGTTTTATCTTTTGAATACAAAGTATTATTTTTTTGATTCTTCGATAGAAACTTTTCTGAATTCTTTTAAAAGTTTTTCAATTTCCAAAGTAGCTTTACGAGCTCTTGGTCCAGCAGCTTTAATACCTTTTTCAGTTAAAGATTCAGCTTCTGCTTTAAATGCGTCAATTTCGGCGTTGATTTTTACTAATAGATCTTTCATGCTTATACTTGTTAAATTAAGGCGCAAAAATAAATGTTTGCTGGAAAGATAACGCACGTTTAGTGTTAAAATTATACCTATTTTAGACTATTGCGTTAATATTAATTTTACAAAGGTCATTGATACTTCACAATCAGATCATTACAAAATTATAAAAAGAAAAAATATTTTACATACAACTCACTTTTAGTCGATTATTACATTATTAAGACAATTTACAGCGCATAAATAATAACACATAAATCAATTAAATGGTATTTCATAAGAACTTCCTTCAGAGGCAAAATACAATGCAAGCTGATCCAGAACAATTCCGGTTTGATTGACTTCTATTTTAATCGTATGCTTTCCTTTTTCTATTTTAGTGGCTGGTAGTTTTACAATTGTGCTGTTTCTCAACACATTTTCTTTCCAGGTGTTGTCGCGGTCTTTTGTATTGGTTTTAAAAAACTGAGTCGTGTTTTTATCTACTTGTATTCCGATTTCGTGATCAAAATTATTAGCATGGGTTGGCAGTAATCGAACTTCAATTTCATATTCTCCAGCATTTTCAATTATAAATTCATAAGTCAAAAAAGGTTTTTCAGTTTTAAAATACTGCTGTTTCAGCGGAAATAAAGTAACTGCATTATTGCTGTATCCTAAACCATTAATTGTTTGCCACTGAAAGTTTTTAAATCCTTTTTGGGAAATAAATTGATTGGCTTGAATGGCAATTCTGTTTCCTGATATTTTCTTGTCTTCTTTTGAAAATATATTCTTTTTAAGCGAATCAAAAACAGGCAAATTTCTCGGATGCATTGACATCATATTGTTCCATTTTCCGTTGCTTAATTTTGTATTGTAGAAATCAGTGAGTTCTTTTATTTCCTGATAGGCTTTCGCACTTAAAACCTCGAATTTTTGTTTTTGATTTGCATCTGAAGTCGTTGCAGCTAAATTCCAATATAAAAATTTATGATTCATATAAGCAGCTCCTTTTATGGGATAAACTACTAGTTGAAACCAAGCGTCCTTTCGCTCTGATGGAATCAAAGCAGATAGGCTGTCTACTTTTTCCATAAGTTGATCGTAGGCTTTGATTCTGCTCCAAATTTCTGCTGTCGAAAAATCAGAAAGCTTTACAGGAGTTGTTGGTTCAGTTTGGCTCCAGCCCACATATTCAGGCTTTCTTAGAAAAGCCAAACGGTAATATTCTTCAAAAACTAAACTCAAATCTGCACTTACTTTTTCCGTAAATTCTCTCGAAGCCCAATTTTTTAAATATTGATGAAGTCCATCTGATTTTATGCTGTTGATGTTCCAAGCCATATCTAGAAAAAGTTCTATATCATATTCTGCTGGCTTTATATCGCCCACATTTACAATCCACATTTTCTTTGCGCCATTTTCATAAGCTTTATTCATTTCATACCAAATTAATCCCGGCTGCATGGTGCTCAGCCAAAGATAATCGTGAGGTCTTCCCCAATAACTGATATGATAATAGACCCCGCTCCCTCCTGCTCTCTTTTGTTCGTTTTCATTGCTCAAACGTCGAATATAACCGTAATTATCATCAGGCCAAACCAAGGTTATATCGTCTGGAACTTTTAGCCCGTTATCATACAATTCTAAAACTTCTTTATACGGAACAAAAGCTTGCGGAATAGCTGACAATGATTTTTTGAAGGTTTTTGAAAGCATTTCACGCTGATTCACAATAATTTTCTCGACCATTTCAATCGATGCTGCTAAATCTTTGGCACCTTCCATTTTGCTGTCGTGAACGCCACGCATACCTAAAGTCATAATGGTTTCGTTTTGCGCGTTTTTTAATTCATCTAAACGATCTTGCCAATATTTATCAACTTGAGTTTTATTGGTAAAATAATTATAGTCTCCATTAATTTTAGGTTTCCACTCGTCAACATTATTGCGGAGCATTGGTTCTGCGTGCGAAGATCCGATGACAATATGGTATTTTTGCGCCATTTCCTTATTCCCCGGAAGGGTAAAAAAGCCTTTTGTTGACGGATGCATTGCTGGCCAAATCGTATTTGCTTTTAATCGCAATAATAACTGAAATATCTTTTCATACGTTTTTGGTCCAATATCTCCTGTTTCCGGTTCAAATGTTTTGGCGGCCCAAGGCTGTAATGCCCAATCTTCATCATTTAAAAAAATACCTCGATATTGAACTGAGGGTGAAGAAATTATTCCGTTTTGAGGCAATTGCAACGAAAGATTTTCTTTTTTTATCGAACGAACATCTGCCCACCATTTCCAAGGAGAAATTCCTAGCTGTTCTGCAATCTCAAAAACAGCATAAACAGTTCCTCTAACATCACTTCCTGTAACTAGTAGGTTTTCTTTTTCTTTTTTGATCGAAAATTTTTCCCATTGATTTGAGAATTCTTTTTGATTTATTTTTGATTTTAAAAGACTTGAAGAAGCTTGTCCTATATAAATGCCACTTTTAGAAATTGAATTTGTCTGAATAATTTCTGGACGTTTTCCGGTTATTTCTTTAACATCATCTGCCAATTCATTTACTGCCCAAACAATTAATGGATCCGTATTTTTGTCAATATAAATAGACGTTGTTTTATTTGAGTCGGCAACGGAAAAGTTAACGAAACTTTTATTCTGGCTGTAGGAGTTTAAAGTTACTAAAGCAAAAATATATAAGAGTATTTTATTCATTTTATGATAATGTTTGAATTGTAATAGCGCACAGATTTTACTGACCTAGCAGGTTTACGCTGTTATTTTCTCCAGTTTTGCGACTATAGGCAATGACAAAGTTTATGGTTACTTTGTGTTAGACGCGCTCCTGTGCGCCTCTACAGAAAGCCTTTGCACTTCTGAACCTCTTAATTTTAATCCACAAGCACTTTGTTAACATAAACATTTTTAAAAGTTACTCCGTTAATCAGGCTTTTATCGATATCTGTTTTTACTGATTCTATTTTTAAATTCTCGAAAGTGAAGTTTGATAAACGCACATTTGGATCGTTTTCTACTTTATAAAACATTTCGCATTTAAGTTCAATATTCTTCAGAGTAACATTATTGCCATAAGAAAGTGGAATATCAGGACGGCCTTTTAAATCAAAAAACTGTTTCCATCCTAAAATAGCCAAACCATTTTTAGTTTGTCCTTTAATGTCTTCAAGCCTAATAAACTCGTAAAGCTGTGGTGTATCAGGCCTCATTTTAAGATGCAATAAAATTGAAGGTCCGTCAACCTCGCAATTACGCATAATTATGTTTCGGTTATGAATCGCCTCGCTTCCGTTTGTCAATGCTGAATGGCAATATCCAAATTTACAATCCTCAATGATAATATTGGTATTTGGCCCATTATTTTTATCTTGATCTGCATACGGGCCCTTTCCGCCTTTTAATGCTACAGCATCATCATTAACAGACATATAACTCCCTTTTATAAGTACATTGGTACAAATGTCAAGATCTATGGCATCCGTACTTGGAGCATCTCCCTTTTTGTGCGGAGAGAAAATATAAGTATCTACTATTTTTACATTATTGCATTTGTAGAAATGATTTGTCCAAAAACCTGAATTAATCAATTTTACATCCTGAAATTGTACGTTGTTTGAATTCCACACAAAAACCAATCTTGGTCTTGAAACTTCTAGATTGGTACATTTCGGATTCTCTTTTCGGCGTGCCCAAAAAGCATCCCAATATTTTTTTCCATTTCCATTGATAGTTCCTTTCCCTGAAATCGAAAAATTATCAACTCCGTAAGCGTTTACCAAAGCTGGAAAATAGTCCAGATTTTGTCCTTCCATTCTTGATGGCATAATTGGAAAATCAGCAATATTATCAGAGCCTTTCAAAACTCCGCCTTCACTAACATATAAAGACGTTTTTGGTTTAAAAAACAAAGCACCGCTCAAGAAAACACCTTTCGGAATTACAATAACGCCTCCGCCATTTGCAGACGCTTTATCAATCACTTTTTGAATGGCAACTGTCTGCACTTTTGTACTGTCTTTGCTAATACCAAAATCTGTAATAGTGTATTTTTTTCCTAAATCCTTCAATTGAAGTTTGGTATAATCTTTAAACCAAGCTGAAATTGCTGTTCCGTCTGGAAAGCTGTCGTTTTGATATTTTTGAGAAAATGTAAATTGAGAAATCCCCAAAATACAAATGACTAGTGTTATTAATCTTTTCATTGTCTGCTTTTTTTTGATATTTATTTTTTAATTGTAATCTGATGCAGCGAAATAGTATTTCCTGTACTTCCGTAATTGGCCTTCTTTTTATCAGACCAGTTTGGCCTTTCTCCTGTAACCGAAACGATTAATTCATAATTGTTTTTTTTCAAAATAGGAGATTTAAATACTTGTACTAAATCTGAAGACTTACTGTACATATCAATAATTGCTGTATACATTGTATTTCCTTTTTTATCTGTTAAAACCACTTTTGCATAACCATTTTCAGGACCAACAAAACTTGTTAAACCAATTTGCTGTCCTTTAAATTTTATTGAAAATGAAGCGTTTTTGTCATCAGATTTGCTTTCTAAAAGCATATTTCCATTATCAGTATGAATCCACTTCCCTAAATATTGAATTTCTTCATTAGTGTTTTTGATAATTATATCTTTATTCTCCACAATAGTTACAACTCCTGTTGAAGTATTTATTCTCCAAGCTTCTTGAAATTTTGGCATTGATACAGAAGTTCCTGCAATTGAAAGTGGCTGCCAAACATAAGTTGCTGACGAGGCTTGCTTAGGAAAAGACCACCGATCACCCATAAACATATAAGTTGTTTCTTTTAAACCTTGTATGGGCAATACAAATGTGGATTGAGAATTCCATGTTAACGTATTTTCTGGAGCAACTAATCCTTGCGAAATCCACGGCCCTTTTAGAGAAATTGAAGTATAATAATAATTGTCATTTTTTTCCCAGCTTGTCAAATGTGATCCTATAAAATAATAAATATCATCTTTTCGAAACAGCGTTGGCGACTCAAATCCAGACGTTATATTTTCGTTTACTTTCTCTGTAACCGATGTAAAATCATCACTTAATTTATAAATTTCACCGCCGTGAACTAAGACATATCCAGAACCATCATCATCTTGAAAAGTTCCCATGTCCCATTTTTTAATTGGTTTTCCCTGAAACAAAAGCGGACCTTTAAATACATAAGGACCTTTTATTTCTTTTGAAACTGCATAACCCACAAACTGATCTTTATACGTTAAACTATCAGCGTGCATGTACATAATGAATTCTCCCGTTTTAGGGCATTTCATAACTTTTACTCTTTCTCCCACTCGATTTGGACCCAGTTTCCCAGATTCTTGTGCAGGAAGTGCAACACTTTCAAATTTCCAATTATAGAGATCTTTAGAAGAATAACAGTTGAATCCAGCAAATGCGTTGCTGGTGTCCGTATGTGATTCACCAAAAAGATAAAAAGTATCTAATTCTTTTATAATATTTGCGCCGTGTGCGCTTACAATATTTCCGTTTTGGTCAAACCAAGGAACTCCAGAATAAATGGCATCCATTTTGGCTGTGTCTTGCGCAAAAGAAACCGCTGTATTGCTTCCAAAAACAATACAAATGGTGAAATACCTCAAAATGAAATAACTATTTTTAAACATTTTACTAATTACTTTTTGCTAATTATTTTAGCTTTTCAGAAGTTAATTTTCGTCCTTATTTACGCTTCAGCCAGTCTTTTGGAACATTTACAATACAAATATTCAGTGTCCTATTATCCTCAGAAAGCATTGCCGATTGAATTTCTATTTTTGTTCCGTCTCTGTTAAACGTAGGATGAACGTGATCTGCAGCAGTTTCTTTATGTCCAGTGGTCAGCATCATCATTTCGTTTGTTTTTCTATCGATTAAATATAAGCTTCTTGAGAAATCGTCTCCAACCGCCCATCTTCCGTCAGAAGAGCCGTGTACGTGCCATAAACCACTTCCGCTTTTGGTTTGTCCGGCAATAATCATTTCTCTGGTTCTTAAATTTACAATTGCTAAACCTGTTGGTTTTTCGCGTGTTCCAGAATTTCCCCAATTGCTTTCCTGACCTGGATTCTGCGGATTTTGAACTTCTTTGCTGTCTGTTACTTCAGCTGGAGCTTCTTTTTGAATATCAATTTTTCGATGTCCCATAATTGCCATGGCAACCTCGTCCTTAGAAATAAATACTTCATGCGTAACCCATTCAAAATCAGATTCTGGATATAAAGGTCTTAGACCAGATCCATCTGCCATTACTGTCCAAGTTCTTTGAGGTGATTTTCCTCCAGTTTCCCAGCAAAAAACAAGTTCTCCCGGATTCCAAATATTTGACTGAATGTGTCCGACCTGAAAGGGAACAGAAACTACATGTTTCAGTTCTCCTGTTTTTATATTCATACTGCTAATCCCGCCCGGACCAGCGCCCATATTTCTTGGTCCAAAACTTTTTTCTATTTTAATATTCGGATCTAAATGTCGTGCTGCCTCTTCTTTTCCAATTCTAAAATAAACGCGTTCTTCATCTGCATCTAAAGCCATATCGCCAGAAGCGCCCATTTCTGGATTCGTTGTACCGCAAACGCGCTCGTAAGCCGAAACAGGTTTCATTTTTCCAGCTTGACTGTCAGTAAAAACAGCTTCTAGATTAACCTCAATAATCTGCATTTTATCGCCGTCGGCTTTTCTCATAAAATACAACTTCATCGATTTTTGCGCCATACATAAAGTTCCGGTATAACCGCCTTCTGTAACTTGAACCATGATACCTGATTTTTCGTTAACAGCCATTGCTTCGCCATTTGCTCTTTTAGTTCTAAAGATGAGCCATTCTCCATCTGAAGACCATTGAGGATGCGTAGGATAGGTTTTAGAATCTCCAGCCGATTTGGTGGTTAAAAAGATTAAATCGATACCTGTAACCGGATCTTTGATTATCTTTTTTTCTGATGGAAATCGTTTTCCTATTTGGCAAAAAACTGTTAAGCTAAATAATAGGAAAAGTATATTTATAGTGGATTTCATAGATTGTGTTTTTTTTGCCGCAAAGGCACAAAGACGCTAAGTTTTTTTAAATATTATTGGTTAAAGCCGATTATTACTACTTCTTTTTAATAATTCATAATTCATAACTTATTTCAGCAGATTGTTTTTACCTGGAATTTTCAATTGTATTGAACTGTCATTTATTACAAATTCACTATCTTTTAGCAACATAATCACTTCGGATCCAGCCAATAAAACGGGGCCGTAACCGTGTGCTGCGAAAACACTCACAGGACGATAGTAATAAAATGCAGGATCAAAACCCATTCCGGTTCCAACGCAGGTTCCTTCTACCTGACCTTTATCGTTAACTTTTGAAGCCACAGCATTCCACGCCAATAAAACCGCTGGAGCGTACGTCATTTTATCAACATAGCCTCTATTAATTGCTCTGGCAATAGAATAAGCATAAATAGCGGTTGCCGAAGTTTCTAGATAAGAATCATTCCTGTCTAATAATTGATGCCAAAAACCTGTTCCGTCTTGATATTGTACCAATCCCGCAATGTGTTTTTGCAATTGCGCCAAAACCTGAGGATATCCAGGATGATTTTTAGGCAAAACTTCTAACAATTCTACCATTGTCATTACTGCCCAGCCATTGGCTCTAGCCCAATGAAACTGAGGATGAACCTGCATAGATTCGACCCAGCCGTGCATGTAAATTCCTTTTTGAGTGTTAAACATTCTTTCAGAAAACTGATTTACCTGTTTTACAGCGTCGTCGTAATATTTTGCATTGCCCGTATAATTTCCCATTTGTGCAAGGGCGGGAACACTCATAAACATATCATCCAGCCAAAGAGTATTGTCCTGCGGTCTGTTTCGTGCTAATGTTCCGTCTTTTAATCTAAATTGTTTATTGCTGATGAAGTCGATATAATTGTTCACCAAAGGATCAATATCGGCTTTTAAACCTTCTTTTTTGGCTTTAATAAATGCTGCACAAAGAGCACCTGCAAAATCTAATGCTTCGGGATGAAGCGTTTTTAGCATGTCTTTGTCTTTGATATTTTTTTCGTTATAATTTGCAGCGATATCAGCAATTAACTGTATTCTTTTGTTTGAATAATCTGCAAAATATTTTTCGCCTGTGGCTTTAGATGCCAACAGCATTCCAGCATACGTAACGCCCCATTCGTAGCTTGTTAATCTAAAAGCACCAGGTTCAAAAACAATATCCTGATTGGCCTTTTTATAATCTGTAATTTCAGCTTTGGTATTTGCATCTACAATTTTTGAAGCGGAGTTTTTGTCTAAAAAATTATAAACTCGGTCCAGTACAGCTTTTATATTTTCTTTTTGCGGAATAACATATGGTGTTGGATAATCCGGCTGCATCAAATGCAATGGTGCAGTAGCATCTGTTTTTTGAGCATTTGCAATAGAAAATGCTCCAAAAGCGAACAATGTTACAGTGGTTAATTTATAGTTCATTTGGTTAGTGTGTTAGTTAAAGTGAAAATGTTTTTATTTACTTATTTCAACCTCTATTTTGGCAGAAAGCTGTTTTGCCAAAGTGGTTACATAATTGCTGAAATAAGTCGAATCTTTAAAGTTTTTATCAGCACTCAACTCCCAGCCGGCAATGGCATAGTAGCTGATTTTTTTATTGTTTTCGATCGTCAATTTTGCCAAATATGAATCTGTTAACTGACCGGTTTTAGGTGCTTCGATATAGCCTTTATACAGTTTTTTTGGAACCAGAATTGCCGTTCCTAAAATCCAAGTACGGTCATAGGTTAAATAATCATGCTGGATTAAGCAAACCCAATCTCCGGCATCAACAATTTTCAACGGATTTTTATTGTTCAGGTTTGAGATTGCCACTAAAAAAGTTTCTTTTCCTTTAAGTCCGTTTATTGAAACCGTATTTTCATAACCGTACATTCCGGGCCAGATTGAGGTAGTTTCCTGAACTTGATATTGATTTCCTGAAGCTTTCCAGTTTTCGTATTTATAACTTAAAACAGAATTTACAGGACCTTCGCTGACAATTTTAAAAGTTGTTTTTTCGACATTATTTAAAGTATCATTCGTCAAGATTCCAAGTCTGTTGATTTTGTCTTCAATCAATAAAGCGTAGCCACCCAAACCAGCAGAATTTCCAACAGGAAAAATATCTCTTCCCCAATCGTACATTACATGATAATTATCTTCAACGGCGCCTTTGCTGTTTATTCCGACATCTTCTGGCGTAATTCCAGGCAGTTTTTTTCCGAAAACATCTTTAGAATTTCTTCCATCCAAATAATGTCTGAAACCTACTTTATCATTTTCCCAAGTTGGGCCATCGGTTTGGTATTTTTGAAAACCTAATTTTTTGTGCACTTGATTGGCTAATAAAACTTCTTCGGTTGCGGGCTGAACAGGTAAATCCTTTGCTTCTCTTTTTCCGAAACGAACACTAGTCTTTATTGGGAATTTCGGATTTACCGAAGACCATTTCAATTGTACCGTTTTCTTTTCTTTTGGAGCAAAATCAGTTACAAGAAAAAGCTCATCCCATTTTCCATCTCCATCCAAATCATTTAATTGAGCCGGAATAGTATCATTTTTATTGATTAAAATTGGATAAACATTCGTTGCATCTTTTACCGAAAGCTGACTTCTTTTTATTGTAATTGCCTTTTGAGGTACTGCTAAAGCAGCGGTGTTTTTTAATGTAATTTTAGTTCCAGATACTTTTTGCTGTGCTTTGCAGCTCATCAAAAATGTGGCTGAAAGGGCAATTGACAGATAGATTTTTGTTCTCATTTTATGCTTTTTTTTGTTTAATGTTTTCATTGTTCAAGTTGAAACAATTTAATCATTTAATCTAAGTGAAAAACTTCTTTTAACGGAATTGAAATTGGTGAATTATCTGGATTTGTGTCCATGATATCTCCCATATAAGCCCACCATTTTTTTACGATTGGATGATTTGGCAAAAAACTTTCATCAAAATCTGCGCTGATTTTTTGAACAGCAAAAAGTATCAATGTTTCTTCATCTAAAAAAATACTGTAATCCTGAATACCTGTTTCTGAAAGCAAACTTTCAAGTTCCGGCCAAATTTCATCGTGTCGTTTTTTATATTCTGCTTCAAAACCCGGTTTTAACTTCATTTTGAAAGCATTTCGAATCGTATTATTATTTGCCATTTTTAATGTTTTAAATTAATTTCAACTTGTTTATCTCTCTTGCAGACAATTTCTCCATTTAAATATTCCAGTTCGGCAACCTGTATAGAACTTCTTTTTGTTTCGTAATTGTCTAAACCTTTATTTTCAGGAATTCTCCCAGGATGAGTGAAGTAAAAAATATAGGCTTTTCCATCATTTATTATAACATCGGGGTGCCCGCCAATTACTTTATCATCTTCTCCATTTCCCGGAGTTTGAAGAATGTTTTTTTCTTGTCGATTCCAATTCAGGAAATCTTCAGAAGAATAAACATTTAAGCCTCGCCATGAATCAGAAATCATCCAGTTTTTGCCTTTCCATGTAAATACTTTCGGGCCTTCTCCTCTATCTTTTACAATCTTTTTTCCGCTGTCAATCCAATTATACAAATCTTTGCTGTCAGCATAATAAATTGATTTTCCATCATTTTCGTTGTTATAAAACATTCTCCAAGTTCCGTTTGGCAATCTAAAAACAGATGCGTCAATACATCTTTCTGAAGCTAATTTTAATGCTGATTCAAATTTCCAGTCCATCAAATTTTTGCTAGTTAAATGAATAATCGATCGCGGATGATACCAATCATTAAAAATTCCAGGTACAATCGTTAAATACATATGATATTGACCTTTATACTCAATAACATCTGGCGCCCAATGCGTTGCATCTTTTATTTTATAATCAATATTGCAAGTGTCTTTATATGTCCATTTTGCTCCGTCTGGCGATGTTGCAATACCAATTTTGGTTCCGTGTACCCAAGTAATTCCTTTTGCAGTTGAATCTTTTGCTCGGCGATTGGTATAAAACATGAACCATTTTTTTTCTTTTTTATTCCAAATAATCGTAGGATCTGCAGCTCCGTCAAAAATAGGATCTCGATATAAAGGTTTGTTTGCAATATGAATATTTTCTTTTTTGATTTTATTCTGCGCTGAAATGGTCAGGCAGAACAATACTGCTGCGAGATTTGTAAAGAAATATTTTAGATTTATTTTTGACATTGGATTTTATTTATGTTCTCGCAGTGGCAGATACAGCAGCTTATTTCTTTTGATTTTCTGTTGGCCAATCATCTGTTCTAAAAGGCGATGCAGGCAAATTTTCGGCGTTGAATAAATTCGGTTCCGGTACTGCTTTCCATGCAAAACGAACTGCAGCTGGATTTTTTACTTTTGATGAAGAAACTACAATAGTCTTGCCATCAATTTTTGCTTGAGCAGGATAAAAAATTTGATCGTTTCCGGAAATTTCAAATTCTTTTAAATCTTCATTACTTTTTTTGAAACCATTTTCTACATCATCAAAAAACAATTGAATTTTACCTTTTTTTATTTTCATATGATTGTAAAGCGGTCCAGAATAAGCCAAATTACTTTCATTGTACGTTTTCGATCTTGCAATTAAAGCCAAACGATACCCAACAGTTTGTTTGTCGATTGGATGAATATTTGTTGCATTTCCAACATCTGTAGTAACGGCCATTCCAGTATTTGAAACACTTTTAGAAGCCATTAACTGCGCTTCTCGAATATCTGGATTTTGTCCTTTGTGTGGCGCAATCTGAACAAAATAAAATGGAAAATCACCTTGATTCCAGTCGCTTCTCCAGTTTTTAATCATTGCTGGAAATAAAGTTCTGTACAAAAAGGCGCTTTCTGCATTGCTTTCTCCTTGATACCAAATTACGCCTTTCATCGTATAATTGATTAGCGGATGAAGCATCGCATTATAGAGAACGTATGAAGTTTTATTCTCTTCTTTCTTAGGTCTTTTCAGTTGTGATTTCGAAATATCATTGTTGTTTGCAATTCGTTCTTTTTGCAAATCAGCATAATAAATTTCTAATTTCTCCTGAAATAATTTTTCGTTTTTTGCATCCTGTTCCAAAATCGGAAGGAAATCTGGATTCTCCTCTAAAACGGTTTGAGATGTCCAAGCTTCTGCTTTTGTTCCGCCCCAAGAAGACGAAATTAAGCCAATGGGAACTTTTAAATTTTGGTATAAATCTCTTCCAAAAAAATATGCAACGGCAGAGAATGTTTTTATTGAAGATGGAGAACATTGCTTCCAGCTTCCGGTTACGTCGTCTAGAGGTTTCTGAGAAGCTTTGGTTAAAACCGTAAACAATCTGATGGATGGAAAATTGGCATTTTGAATTTCTTGTTCGTAATTTTTAACCCCTGTTTTCCAAGTTCCGTCTTCCTTCCCAACAGGAAAATACATATTTGACTGCCCGGAACAGATCCAGACTTCGCCTATCAAAATATTTTTTAGAATGATTTTATTTGAAGCTTCTATTGAAACGTCAAAAGGCTTTTCACTTCCTTGTGGAGTATTTACAGCTGTTTTCCAAGTTCCGTCAGGATTTGCCGTGATTTCTACAGGATTATTTTGCCAGCCCAATTGAATTTTTATTTTTTCGTTTGGAGAAGCCCATCCCCATAAATTAACTTTTGAATTTTGCTGTAAAACCATATTATCCCCCACCAAAGCAGGCAGTTTTACCTGAGCAATGGCAGTTATTTTTAATCCTAAAATAATGAATAATAGAAGAAGTTTTTTTAAATATATCATTCGGAATTTAATTTTAATACTAAAACTTTAAAGATATAGTACTAAATCGATATCGGTATCCTGTGCTTCCCTGTTTATTTGCAGAATTATGAACAAAAAAAGGCAGTAACCAAGTTACTGCCTTTTGTAAAATCAAAACCACTTAATTTTACCATTACCATTAAACGAAAAACCAATATTCTTAAAATGATACTCAAATCTAGTTATTAAATAACTCATAACTATCCTGTTGTACCCTGCTAAATTTCATAAAAAAACCGTCTCAAAATTGAGACGGCTTTAAACAATATAGTTGGGGGCAAAATTTAGTAACCTGGATTCTGCATTGCTGCTTTTTCTTCTGGCGTTAATGGTTTTCCGCTTGCGTAAACACCATCTAAGAAAGTCTGCGGAATTGGACGCAGATTATGAAAATCCTGAATGTTTGGAGCTGCTTCAATATTATAAGCTTTTGCTCTGGCGACCAAAGTTTTAGTTCGGCTTAAATCTTCCCATCGATGGAATTCACCAACAAGTTCTCTAGATTTTTCATTTAATACCAAACAAAGCATTCTGTCATAATCAGTACCATATCCTAGTTTTGCAATTACAGCTAAATCTTCAGCTGGCAAAGCTCCAATACTAGAGATGGCTAAACTTGTTGCTGTAGTCAAAACGGGAATATTATTTGATTCGTAATACGAGTTTTCTGGAATAAAAGAAATAGGAATTCCAGCCTGACCTGAAACTGTCCAAGCTGCTAAGCCATCCGTATAAGCAGAGCGGTTTTCTCCGGTTTTATAAGCTGCACGAGTACGAACTGTGTTGATATAAGTCAGTGCATCGGCAAATGTTGCAGATCCTAATTTTGCGAGACGTATTTTTGCTTCAGCTGCCATCAAATACGTTTCTGCTGAACGTGCCAATATAATATCACGAGATCCTTTTGTGTTGCTGACATCTATTCTATTTCCATCTAAATGTTTGCTTAATGAAGGAAATCTTACGTCGGCCATTAAGCCAATTTTATCTGCTGCATAAGCTACATATACACTCGGAATTGTTTTTCCTGTTTTTGCATAAACAATAGCGTCTGCATTTTTGGTTTTAGCAAAACGCGTATCAGAAGCACTGTTGACAATGTACATAATACCTAAATCTCCATTTACATAATAATTTCCTGATTTATTATTGATAATGCTTTTAGTTTGAAAACTTTTCCAAAAACGAGAATCATTTACATGATCAAAAACATCATAAATAAAGTAAGTTGGTGCCAAACGGCTGAATGGTCTTCCTCCGGCAAGGTTTCTTCTCATTTGAGGCAATTGATCGTAAGTAGAAAGAAAATACAGGTGCTGCTGATTTCCTCCAGTAGTTAATGTACTGGCATTGAACTGAGCAGATAAGATTATTTCTGGAAGTTTTTCGTTTACGCCATCGGCTACAGTATAATTCCATAGCTCACCAAAATTTGATGCCAAAGGATGATGTGAAATTACCTCATCAGATAAAGTTACAACTTGCTGTAAATCGGCTGCTTTTGTAGCTGAGTTCCAGCTGTCGTTAATTTCACTAGCACGTGCTAAATAAGCTTTGGCCAAATAGTGAGCAGCAGCATCTTTTGTAATTTTAGCTGGAGCGCCGGCGTTCGTCAACAAAGTGTAGGCTTGTGTAAAATCAGCAATTATTTGTTCAAGCACTTTTTGCGGTTCTGCTCTTGTAAATTCTAATTCAACTGTAGAACTTGTTTTTGTTTTTAACGGAACGGCTCCATATTGGCTAACTAATTTTAGATAATTAAAAGCTCTTAAAAAATAACCTTCGCCTAAAGCTGTTTTTTTGATTGCATCATTTGTCGAAACAATATCTGTGGCAGACTCAATCAATTGATTTGCATTTCCAATTCCGATGTACAAATTGTCCCAGTTGGTGTTTGCTGCAACTGTATTTGCATTCGAAACTGTCACAAAAGCTTTAAAACCTGAAGAATAAGAATTCCAAATCCAGTTTGAAGGATCTCCTCCTGCATGAAATTCATCTGTTCCAGATTCGGTTGCTGTAAGCGGTACTTCGCTTGAGAATTCTGCAGCAAATACTTGATAGTAAGTACCATTTGCCAAAGCCTGAATTCCTGCTTCTGTTTTATAATAATCTTTACTGTAAGCTGTGGTCAGTTCTTCGTCAAGAAAATCTTTGTTGCATGAACTGCTTCCTAAAACAAGCGCAGCAATCAGCATCAAATTTATATATCGGTTTTTATAATTTTTCATAATGATTTTTTTTAAGTTTAATTTAGAATTCTACATTTAACCCTAAAGTCATACCTCTGTTAGAAGCTGTCGTCTGCGTATCCAAATCAGTCCATTTAAGCTTGGTGAAAATCATACCTGGATTACTTGCCTGGCAGTATAATCTCAATTTAGAAAGTCCCAATTTCTGTACTAATTCCTTATCGAAATGGTATCCTAAGGAGATGTTTCGTATTTTTAAGAACGAACCATTGCGATATCCTAAAGTAGGATAATAAGGATCTCCAGTACCTGCTGAATAAATTGGTTTTTGATATTCTGCATTGATATTATTATCAGTGTAATAATTTATCGATCTCTGACTTCCTTTTGCTCCTTCATTTTCTCCTAAAGTATCATATAAATAGCCCATACGTCCGTAAACAAAAAATGACAATTCGACATTTTTGTAAATGAAAGTATTTGTTAATCCAACGATATATTTTGGATCTTTGCTTCCAATAATTACACGGTCGTTGTTGGCATCAATTTTATAATCACCATTTTGATCTACAGGTCTTGCATTACCAAAAGAGAAAATATTAGATCCGGCAGCGGCATTGAATTTTGCCATTTCAACTGCATCTTCAGGTTTCCAGATTCCGTTTGACTCAAAACCATAAATTACATTTTGAGAATCTCCAATAAATAAATTGTTGTTGATGTCGTCGAATTTTCCATTTTGAAGGGCTACAATTTTACTCTGTTGGTACGATCCGCTAAAGTTCGAAGTCCATTCAAAATCTTTTCCAGTTATGTTTACTGTGTTTAAGGTAAGCTCAACTCCGCTTCCTTCCGTTTCTCCAACATTTTGGTAAGTATCTCTAACACCAATAACGGTTGGAACACTGCTTTTTAATAACAAATCAGTAGTTTTGCTTGTGTAATAATCTAAAGCGCCAGATATTCTATTGTTGAACATAGAAAAATCAATACCATAGTTAAACTGTGCAGTCTGCTCCCAGCCTAGTTCTATGTTTCCTAATGAAGTATTGTCTATCACACCAGATCCGTTTGGATATACAATTCCGATCAGCGGCGGCTGTGTTGCATAAGCTGGTACTGCTGCATTTCCGGTAACACCGTAACCTACTCTCATTTTTAACTGGTTGATCCAAGTTACATCTTCTAAGAATTTTTCTTTATTCAGTACCCAAGCTACAGATGCACTAGGAAAAAATGCCCATCTGTTTTCTGCTGCTAATTGAGAAGCTCCATCAAAACGTCCTGATGCAGTAAGCAGATATTTATCAGCATAACTATAATTTACCCTTCCCATATAAGATAATAAGCCAGTGTCTGTCAATCCTGAAGAATATCCCGCAAGTGTTACATTGGCAGGATTTAAAGCATTCCATTTGTTTTCAGGATTTTTGATATCATTGGCAGACAGTGAACTGTTCTCATTATGATATTCTGTCTGGCTCATTAATAATGTTCCGCCAAAACTATGATTACCGAATGTTTTGTTGTAAAAAATCAAGTTATCTAAAGTATATGAAATTGATTTTTCATTTGTTAAAGAAGCGAAACTTGTTCCTGAACGAATGGCTGATTTTCCATCTAAATAAACCCCATCACGATAAGAAGTAAGGTCCGGACCAAAATTAATTCGGTATTTTAAACCGTCAAGCGAAGATGAAAGACCACCTAAATCGAATTGTGCGTACAAACTACCAAAAGCACGCAATGTTACACGCTGATCTTGTGATAATTTGTATTCATCAACAGGAGTTCTGATTGTAGAATCTCCTCCTGGATTATCAATTCTGTTTCCATTGCTGTCGTAAGGAACTGCATATGGAAGATTCGTGCGGGCAGTTGCATAGATCCCGCCAGAACTTGTAACGGCAGTTCTTCCTACGTTTGATTGTCCGTATTCATTTACCCCATAACTTGTATTAAGGCTTACACCCATAGAAAACCATTTTGTTGGCGTAACATCAACATTTGCCGTACCACTGTAACGCAGGTAGCTTTGACCAAATAATGTTCCTGTATTATTTAAATATCCAAAAGATCCGTAACCTTTCATTTTCTCTGTACCACCACTTACGCTAACTGTATGCTGTTGTGTGATTCCAGTACGGGTTACAAATTTAGTCCAGTCTGTAGTTGCTACTTTAGAACCATCCCAAGTTGTTGTTAAGTTTCCGCTGGCATCTCTCCATCCTTTTTCGATATTTGCCCATGCTGATGGATCGGCGGAAGCCAAGAAAATTAATTTGTCATTATCTATATTTGGAGTATCTCCTTTTGGGAAAGCAGTTGGATTTGAGTAATATCTTCCCCAACGACGAAATTCGATATATTCTGCTGCGTTCATCATCGGAGCGTTTTCATGAATAGTTTCTAAGACAACAGAAGTATCGTAGTTTAAAGTAAATTTTCCGTTTTTACCTTTTTTTGTTGTTACGATAATAACCCCATTTGCACCGCGAGATCCGTAAATAGCAGTTGCAGATGCATCTTTTAATACGTCTATTGATTCAATATCTGTTGGATTCAAGAAATCTATCCCGCCTGAGTTTGGATCTACACTAATTTTTCCTGTAGAGGCATCAGTAACCAATCTCGAATTTAGCGGAATACCATCAACCACATAAAGCGGTGCATTCGAAGCCGAAATAGAGCGGGCTCCACGAATGGTGATACTTCCCACAGTTCCTGGACGCTCTGTTGAAGAAACATCTACACCTGCAGCTTTACCCTGCATGGCTTGAACTGCATTTACAACCGGTCTTGAAGCAATTTCTTCAGCACCAACGCTGACAATAGATCCGGTAAGATCCTTTTTCTTTTTTACTCCATATCCGACTACTACAACTTCATCAAGAGAATTATCGTCTTCTTTAAGTACAATGTTGTAAACAGTTGCATTTCCGACTGTAACTTCTTGTTTTTGAAAGCCAATAAAACTGAAGGTAAGTGTACTTCCTGTAGCAGCACTTATGGAATAAGTTCCATCCAAATCAGTGCTGACACCAGTCTGACTTCCTTTGATGAGTACGTTGACGCCCGGAACCGGTAATCCAGAAGCATCTCTAATGGTCCCTTTAACTACTTTGTTCTGCGCATAGCCTGATGCATGCAATAATGTCATCAGCGCTATCACAAGCAGAGCACTAAATTTGTTTTTCATAAAAGTTAAATTTGGTTAATTAATTAGTTAGTTATCTCAAATTTATTTAGAAGTTCATTCCGTACTGTCCTGTAGTATCCTGTAAAATTATCTAGTACGAATCTAACTTACAGTGTTTTACAAAAAATAATTAAGTTTTTTTTAACCATAAAAACCTTCAAAGCCTTGATTTTCAAGAGAAAATTAGATTTAGAGTCAAAAATATTGATACTAAAATAAATCTGTATTTTTTTTCCATATACCATAATTTTGTTCAAAATTTTTTATTGAATACAAAAAATATTACTAAAAATACTACTGATTCAGCATTATTAAAAATTTATCAACAAAAAGTATTCAAAAACTAATACTAATTACCGTGATTACTCTCTGAAAATCGTTTACATTTTTAGATAAAAGCATAAAAAAAACCGTCTCAAAAATGAGACGGTTTTCAAAAAAACAAAAATTAAAAAATTTTACTTATAACCTGGATTCTGCCATTCTGCTTTTTGTGAAGCAGAAAGATTTGAACCATCGTCGTTCAACAATCCGTCAATAAACGATTGCGGAATTGGACGAAGCTCATGTTTATTTGCAGTAATACCTGGAGCTGCTTCAGCATTAAATGCTTTTGCTCTTTTGATCAACTGTCCTGTACGCGAAAGCGTTTCCCAACGTTGCCATTCTCCTAGCAATTCACGAGTATATTCATCTAAAATAAAGTTTAATGCACGCTCATAATCACTCGAAGCTCCAACCTTAGCAATAATTGCCTCATCTTCACTTGGCAGATTATTAGGGAATGATGTTAATCTTAAGTCAGATGCAGCAGTTGTAACCGGTACTGTTGGATTAGATAAATAATACGTATTCATATCTAAATTTGAAGCCGTAAAGTTTGTTGCAGCAGTTCCTGTATTTAGAGCATTTGTTTTAAATGCCTGAGATCCGTCATTATAGTAAGATCTGTTTTCTCCAGCTTTCCATTGTGCTCTTGCTCTAACTGTATTTATGTCTTGCATTGCATTTCCGTATTGCTGTAAACGAGCATAACATTCTGCACGCACAAGATAAGTTTCTCCTAAACGAGCCATAATTACATCACGGTGCGCATCTCCTCTTTCAGCAGTACGTGAACCATCATCTGTTTTATTGATACCTGCGAAGAAATTACAAATTGGCTGATTTTTAAATGTAGGCGCAACATAATTTCCGTTTTGATACAACACTGAAGAGTTAGGCACAAATTGTCCTTTTTTAACAGCCAAAGTTCCAGCAGTAGGAGTTTGTCTTGCCCCAGTATTCCATTCTGGCAAACGTCCTGCAGCATCTGTCCAAGTAGGAGCCTGAACACTCGCACCAAATTTAGCTGTATTATAAGTATTATCGTTTTTAGTATTCAAGATCATAACAATTCCAGGATCTCCAATTTTTACACCTGCATTAGCAGTTACAACAGTATTAGCTCCGTAAACTGTCCTGAAGGTTTTCCACATACGAGCATCGTTTACGTGATCGTAAACTGCATACGAATATTCGGTAGGACGACAGCGTTGAAAATCCATACTTCCAATCCATACGCCGCGTTTTACCCATCCTCCAGAAAAACTTGAAAATTGAGGAGCAAAATAGTTATAAGTACGGTTTCCAAAACGGCCTACAGTTGCAGCATCTCCATTATGACCAGCGGCCATTAATATTTCATTCAATTGCTCGTTTGGACAATCAATTCCTGTCCAGTTAGCATAAAGATCACTATAGTTAGCCGTCAATGGTCCACGCGCCGTAATTGCATATGAACATGCATCAATTGCTTCTTTAAGGTCTGTATCTTTATATTTACCATTCCATGAATCATTACGCTCTGAAGAACGGAATAACAACGCTTTTGCCAAGAAATGGGCAGCAGTTGCTTTTGTCCATGTAACTCCTTTTCCATAAGTAAATACTTCACCTTCGAAAAGATTATATGAATTTCTTAAATCAGAAACCACCTGCTCCCAACATTGTTCGTCTGTAGAACGAGTAAAGTTACGAACAACTCCTACAGCAGGTTTAGTTTGAAGAACCACTCCTCCATATTGTGCTGTAAGACGGTAATAATTATAGCCACGTAAAAAATAAGCATGAGCTAAACAGCGATTACGGATTTTTAGATCTGTAATTTTTTCTGCATTTGCAATGATAGTGTTACAAGATGCAATTCCGTAATACATTTCATCCCAAAGCGCTGCTGGGTTTGTAGCATTCCCGTTTGCTGCTCCAGTAGCCGTTGTTGCACCTGCTGGTCCAAAACGGTTATCATACGTATTCCACATTTCATTGGTAAGATCATTTGCATTCGTAAACTCATCAGTTCCGTAAAGTGTATTTGCATACGACCACTCAAAACCAAAATGCCAGCGAATATTACCATAAAGAGAAACCGTCAAGGCCTGAAGACCTTCAGACGTTTCAAAATAGTCTGTTGAATATTGATTCGTCAATTCTTCGTCTAGAAAATCTTTCGAACAAGAGGCAAAAGATACCCCTATCATTATCAAAAGACCGATTCCGATATTTTTTATATTATTCATTTTTTTACTTTTATTATTATACTTTAGTTCGCAACAGCTTATTAGAATCCAACTTCAACACCCATAACGAAACTGCGGTTGAAATAGGTATTATTTGTATCAAAATCATACCAGCTTAAAGATTGATAAATGCTTCCTGGGTTTACCGCTTGTATATAAAGTTTTAGATTCGCCATTCCAATTTTGTTTACATAATCTTTATCAAAATTATAACCTAAAGAAATATTACGAATTTTTACAAATGAAGCTTTTTGAAAACCTAGCAATCCTGCAAATTTATCAGCTGAACCTGATGATGCTTGTCCAAGAATTGGTTTTTGAAACTCAGCATCTGTATTATCTGGAGTCCAGTAATCTACTTCACGTTGGTTAGCGTGAGCAGTTAATGCTTCTCCGCCTAAAGATGCTGTATAACCTGCACGTCCGTATAAATTAATTCCTAAATCAAAACCTCCATAAGTAAAATTGTTATTCCATCCCATAGTCCAGTTTGGATTGCTGTTTCCTAAAACTACACGATCGGCTGCATCCATTTTATAATCTCCATTTTGATCTTTAGGACGCACGTTACCTGGGCTAAATGCGTTCCCGTTTGCATTCCATTTTGCCATTTCAGCAAGATCTTCCGGCGTATTTTGCCAAATTCCTTGATTATCATAACCATAACGAACCGCAATAGATTTACCAATAAACCATGAATTGTCAACCATATCATTTTTACCGTTAGCCAATGCATCAATTTGATCTTTCTGCCAAGCTGCATTTAAATTAGTTTCCCATGTAAAACCTCCACCAGTCTGAATAGGAATCAAGTTAAGCGTTACCTCCACACCTTTATTGCTTGTTTCACCAATATTAGAAGTAATAGAAGGGAAACCTGTAAGTGTAGGGATTTTTACCTCTAATAATAAATCGTTTGTATATGATTTGTAAACATCAATAGTACCGCTTACTCTATTTTTGAAGAAACTAAAATCAAGACCAAGGTTATATTGTGTTGTTTTTTCCCAAGTAAGAGCTGGATTAGCCATTGTTAATTGAGTAGCAGTATAATATGGTTCATTTGTAGTATAACCAATTTGGTTGCTCATTCCGTTGAAAGGAAGATAAATTGAAGTAATATCTCCTTTTGTTTCATAAGGATCTACAGAAGAATTTCCTGTTGTACCAAAACCTAAACGAAGTTTTAAATTTTCAAGCCAGTTTACATTCTTCAAAAATTCTTCATTTTTGATACGCCAAGCCAATGCTGCTGAAGGGAAAAATTCCCATTTGTTTCCTTCTGATAATTGAGATGCTCCGTCCCAACGGCCTGACATAGTCAATAAATAACGATTATCGAAACCGTAATTTACACGAACCATGTAAGAACTCAACTGACGTTCCGTAATATCTGAACTCATACGAGCACTGTTTGCAGGATTTGTAACATCTACAGATCCCATTGCATTCCATAAATAAGATGGTTTTGGAATATTATTCGCATTCATTGAAGAGTTTTCAATATTCCATGAAGATGCAGTCTGAAGCAATGTTGCACCAACTTTATGTCTAGCTGCAAAAGTACGATCATACGAAATTATATTATCCAATGTCCATGAAAGATCACGGCGATTTTGAAGACGAGCATAATTAGTACCTGAACTTCCATCTGAGTTTATTTTAAGAGATGAAGTCCCGTCTATATAAGATCCTTCTCTCCAATGACGAAAATCTGGTCCAAAATTTATTTTATAACTAAGTCCTTCAACCGCGTCTGCTAATTTACCGAAGTCAAAAGTTGCAGAGAAATTACCTAAAACACGCATCGTTTGTGACTGTTGCGTACTTTTTTCCCATTCATCTATAATTGTATAAACTCCTGATTCTCCACCTGGATTAATCACCATCTTTCCATTTGCATCATAAGGCACTGCAATATTATATAAAGATTTCGCGGCACCATAAATTGCATTCGGAGCTGTTCCGCTTCTTGCGCCTAAAGTCGACATACCAAAATCCTGCTCACTCCATGAAACATTTAATGAAGCATTCATTTTAAACCAGCTAACCGGCGTAATATTAGATGTAATTTTTCCAGTATAACGTTTGTACCACTGTCCTTTTTGAGTACCGTCTTGATCTAAATATCCAATAGATCCATAAGTATTTACTTTATCAGATCCACCGCTTGCACTCAAAACGTGTTCTTTTGTTAATCCGCCTTGCGTTACAAGGTCAGTCCAATTTGTATTCGTTACTCTAGAAGCATCATACGTTCCGTTTACCCATCCTTTTAAAACATTATCTCTAGAAGTCTGACCGTCTAATGCACTGTCAAAAATCAGTCTGTCATTTGCTAAGGTTGGACTATTAGGATTTGCGTAAGTTGTTGGATTTAAATTGTATGCTGCCCAACGTCTGAACTGAATAAAATCTGCTGCATTCATAGAAGGAGATCTATCCACAATTTCAGACGTCGTAAGTGTTCCTGCATAATTTAATGAAAACTGTCCTGATTTTCCTTGTTTAGTTGTAACGATAATAACACCGTTAGCACCACGAGAACCATATATAGCAGTTGCAGAAGCATCCTTAAGAATATCCATAGAAGCAATATCCCTCGGGTTAAGTGTCTCAATAGCAGATGCAGACATTAAAGGCACACCATCAACCACATAAAGAGGATCATTACTTGCTGCAAGCGAACGCGTACCACGAATACGAACAGTACCAAGCTGTCCAGGGCGCTCATTGCTTGTAACATCTACTCCGGCTGCTTTACCTTGCAATGCTTCAAGCGCATTCGTAACAGGTCTTGTCATTAACTGTTCTGCAGTTACACTTACCAAAGCTCCTGTTACATCAGATTTCTTTTGAGTTCCGTAACCTACAACAACAACCTCATTAAGCTGAGACACGTCATCTACAAGTTTTACGTTAACTTCTGAAGACTGACCAACTGTTATTTCTACTGATTTAGATCCAGTAGATGAAAAAACCAATACTTGTCCGGTACTTGCACTGATAGAGTATTTTCCATCAAAATCAGTACTTGTTCCCTGCTTTGTTCCCTTAAGAAGTACATTTGCTCCAGGTATTGGCAGTCCGGCCGCATCTGTGATTGTTCCTTTAACCACTTTGTTCTGCGCATAACCTGCTGTCTGCAGAAGCGCAAACATGGCCAAAATCAGCAAAAGACTAAATTTGTTTTTCATAAAAAGTTAAATTTGGTTAATTAATTAGTTTATCCAAATTTATTTAGAAGAGGGGTGCGTGGCATCCTGTAGTATCCTGTTAACTTTCAGGTTATTATGCTTTTTTTTATGTTTTTATTAACTATAAAAAGCCTCAACTCCTTGATTTACAAGGCTAAATAAATGTAAAAACTACAAATATAATATCTAAAATTTTATTAAATTTTTTTTTTGTAATTCCTATTTATTCTACATGAAAAATACGAATTGAGAAAAAAATATGACAATTTTTTATTCATTTGATTTTTAAGAAAATAATTTTAAACAGGACGCTACAGGATGGCAATTTAAGACAGTACTTATAATTTTACGTTTAAGACTAAGAATATAATTGCTGTACTATAATTTTAAAATTAATTGAAGTCATTATATTAGTAGCTACTATTAACCACCCTTCAACAATAAATAATGAGACTGACCAAATCAAATTACTTTATATTATTATCTCTTTTCTGCATTTTCAATTTAGCAGCACAGGAAACTAATTCACCTTGGCCAAAATCTTCTAATATAAATCAGCCATGGGCGCGCTGGTGGTGGATGGGGAGCGCTGTTGACAAACCCAACTTAAAAAAGAGTCTTTTAGATTTTCATAATGCTGGAATTGGAGGCGTGGAAATTACTCCTATATATGGAGTCAAAGGAGAAGAAAATAATTTCATCGATTATCTTTCTCCAAAATGGATGGAAATGCTAGACTATACCATTCATGTATCTGATAGTCTTCATATGCAGGTAGACATGGTTTTGGGAACTGGGTGGCCGTATGGAGGATCACATGTAACCTTGCCTCATGCTGCTACAAAATTAATTGTAGAAAAATACCAATTGAAAAAAAATGAAACTTTCGACAGAAATATAACACTAGACAGCAGTAAAGAAAAAATTCCAGCAGAACTTTTATATGTTGTAGGATATGGAAGCGACGGATCTTTTGTCAATTTAACAGATCAACTGAAAAAAAATCAGACAAATTCAAAAGATAAAGGTATTGACGGAACTTCAGTGGCTATTCCAAATCAGCTTGAGCTAAATAAATTAAAATGGAAAGCAAAAAAAACAGATTATACTTTATATGCTGTTTTTAGCGGTAAAACCGGACAACAGGTAAAAAGAGCTGCTCCAGGCGGAAAAGGGTATACATTAGATCATTATTCAGAAGAAGCTTTTAATGCTTATGTAGTACCCTTCAATACTGCTTTTAAAGGCCGTGAAGGAAAAATAAGAGCTATTTTTAATGACAGTTACGAAGTTTACGGAACTGATTTTACGCCAACTTTTTTCGAAGAATTCCAAAAACTACGAGGCTATGATTTAAAAAAACAGCTCCCATTATTACTCAATGAGACTGACAATGAAATCGGAAATCGCATACGAAGTGACTACAGACAGACTATAGGTGATTTGCTTTTGAATAAATTTGATAAAAATTGGACACAATGGGCACACACTAAAAACTTTAAAACCAAACTTCAGGCGCATGGCTCTCCCGGAAATTTAATCGATTTGTACGCTGCTGCAGATATTCCAGAATGCGAAACTTTCGGCTCTATGCCATTTGATATTCCAGGTTTTAGACGCGAGAAAGAAGATATCCGCGAAGGCGATGCTGATCCTGCAATGTTGAAATTTTCATCCTCTGCTGCACATATTTCTGGTAAAAACTTAGTTTCGTCAGAAACATTTACCTGGCTGAGAGAGCATTTTAAAACTGCTTTATCGCAATGCAAGCCCGAGGCAGAAGATTTAATGCTTAACGGAATCAATCATATTTTTCTGCACGGTTCTACTTATTCTCCAACAAGAGCTGCGTGGCCGGGTTGGCAGTTTTACGCTTCTGTAAATTTTAATTCCAATAATAGTATTTGGGAAGATGCTCCTTCTCTATTCTCTTATATAGCGAACTGTCAGTCAATGCTTCAACAGGGAAAATCAGACAACGAAATTTTGATTTACTGGCCTATTTTTGATACTTGGGACAAATACCAAAAAGGAACATTATTTTTCGAATTTAAAATACACTCTTTGCAAGAATGGCTTCATAAAACTGCTTTTTATGACACTACTAAAAACTTGATGAAAAAAGGATATGGAGTAGATTACATCTCAGATAATTTTATTGCAGAAGCAAAAGTAATAGATGGAAAAATCAGCCTTTCTGGTACAACTTTTAAAGCACTTGTTATTCCTCAAACTAAAAAAATGCCTCTTGCAACTTTGAAGAAATTAATTGAACTGAAAAAAGCCGGAGCAAATATCATTTTTGAAGGACTTCCAGAATCGGTTCCGGGTTTTAACGATTATAAAAATCAGGAAAAAGAACTGCAAAATGTTTTAACAGCAAACAGCGAATTAGTAAAACCGGCTTCGGATATTTTTAGTGCTTTAGATGCTGCTAAAATATTCCCCGAAACACTTGTAGAAACAGGTTTAAAATACACTCGAAGAACTGTTGACGGAGAAAAAATATATTATTTAGTAAATCACACTACAAAAACTATAGATGATTTCATTCCGCTTCAAGTGGGTAATAAAGAGGTCGTAATTTTTGATCCATTAAATAGAGATTTTGGAAATGCTGTTGTAAAAAAATCAGATAATATTACATTGGTTAAGATTAAAATAGAACCGGGACAATCTTACTTTCTAAAAACAGAAAACACAGCTTCTCAAAAAAAATGGAATTATTATGAACCAACCTCAGAATCAATCGCTCTTAAGGGAAATTGGAAAATTAATTTCGATAAAGGCGGACCGCAATTGCCTCCTGGCGCCACTGTTTCTAATTTAGAATCATGGACAAAATTAGGACCAGAAGCCGAAGCTTTTTCAGGATCTGCAACATATACGCTTCAATTTGATAATCCGAATGCTAAAATAAATAACTGGAGTTTAAATTTAGGTGATGTCCGCGAAAGCGCAAAAGTCTGGATAAACAATGAATTTATTGGGACTGCTTGGTCTGTTCCTTATAAATTGAACATCGAAAAATTAAAACCTGGAAAAAATATTTTAAAAATTCAGGTTACGAATCTATCAGCAAACCGAATTCGCGATAAAGAATTAAAAGGCGAAGAATGGAAGATTTTCTACGAAATAAATATGGTCGATAAAGATTATAAAAAATTCGACGCTACAAAGTGGAGCCCAATGCCATCTGGATTGCTAGGGCCTATCACGCTCACTCCATTAAAACAAAACTAACTATTAAATAACCGATATTAAAAATGAGAAAATTACTTTTAATCTTCGCTATATGCTTTTTATATACAAGTACAGCAAGCGCACAACAGCCATTTGATAAGAAATTAGTTTTAAAACAAATGATTTTGGCTAATGATTATTTTATGCAAAAATGGCCAGAAACCGGAAAAACAATTGTCACTAATAAAGAACGTCCGAGCAATATCTGGACACGTGGCGTTTATTATGAAGGATTAATGGCATTGCACGAAATTTTCCCAAAAGAAGCCTATTATGATTATGCATATTCTTGGTCAGAATTTCATAAATGGGGTTTCAACGGAGGCAACATAACCCGAAATGCCGATAATTATTGTGCTGCTCAAACTTATATTGATTTATACAATTTAGAGCCAGATGCAAAAAAATTAAAAAATACAAAAGCAAATATCAGCATGCTTTTAAATACGCCTCAACTAGATGATTGGTCTTGGATTGATGCCATTCAGATGGGAATGCCTGTTTTTGCAAAAATGGGAGTTTTAGAGAAAGACAACCGTTATTTCGAAAAAATGTATCAAATGTATATGTATTCACGAAACAAACATGGCGACAACGGTCTATTTAACCCTAAAGATGGATTGTGGTGGCGCGATGCAGATTTTGATCCGCCGTACAAAGAACCAAATGGTGAAGACTGCTATTGGAGCCGCGGTAATGGCTGGGTAATTGGAGCTTTGGCAAAAGTGCTTACCATTATTCCTGAAAATGCACCTCACAGAGACCAATATGTAAAAGATTTAAAAGCTATGGCAACCGCATTAGTTCCTGTTCAGAGAGCAGATGGATTCTGGAATGTTAGCTTGCATGATCCTACAAATTTTGGTGAAAAAGAAGCATCTGGAACAGCTCTATTTGTTTACGGAATGGCATACGGAGTAAACAGCGGGATTTTGAAAAAAGAAACCTATTTACCCGTGATTCAAAAAGCATGGAATGCACTTGTAACTGAAAGTCTTCATACCAACGGAGCTTTAGGCTTTTTACAGTCAACAGGTAAAGAACCGAAAGACGGACAGCCATTATCATATGATAAATTTCCGGATTTTGAAGATTACGGTTTAGGCTGTTTTTTATTGGCAGGTTCAGAAATTTATAAAATGAAATAATGAAAAAGACTCTCTTATTTTTTGCTCTATTTATTTATAATACAGCTTTATTTTCTCAAGAATTTAAGAGAGAAAAATACAATTTTAATTCCGATTGGAAACTAAAAACTGGAGACTCAAAAAATGCTGAGTCTCCTTCTTTTAATGATAATTCATGGAAAAAGGTTACGCTTCCGCATGCTTATAATCAGGAAGAGGCTTTTGAAAAAGATATCGAACATCTGACTACAGGAATTGTTTGGTATCGCAAAAAGTTCAAACTTCCAAAAGGAATCAAAGACCATAAAATTTTCTTGGAATTTGAAGGTATTCGGCAAGCCGGCGTTATTTATGTAAACGGACACAAGGTTGGACTTCATGAAAATGGCGTCATGGCCTTTGGATTTGATATTTCAAATTTGGTAAAGCCGTTTCCACAAGAAAATCTAGTCGCGCTGCGAATTGATAACGATTGGAAATACAAAGAACAAGCCACTGGAGCATCCTTTCAGTGGAACAACATTAACTTTAATGCGAATTACGGAGGCATTCCAAAAAATGTTTTTCTGCATATTACAAGTAAATTATATCAAACGCTTCCACTCTATTCTAATTTAAAAACTACTGGAGTTTATATTTATCCCACAAAAATTAATATTCAGGAAGAAAGCGCTATTATAAACGCAGAAACTGAAGTACGCAACGAATTTGAAACTTCAAAAACAATTGAATATAATGTTAGTATTGCAGATCTTGAAGGGAAAACAATTGCTTCATTTTCAGGCGAAAAAACTACAATTTTGCCCAATGAAACTAAAATCATAAAAGCAAATAGCCTAATTGATAATTTACATTTTTGGAGCTGGGGTTACGGTTATTTATATACTGTAAAAACCATTTTAAAAGTAGATGGAAAAATTATTGATGAAGTTTCTACCAAAACAGGCTTTAGAAAAACTGATTTTAAAGAAGGTCAATTTTGGCTGAATGACAGAGTATTGCAAATTAAAGGATATGCACAGCGAACCAGTAATGAATGGCCGGCTATTGGAATGTCGGTTCCTTCTTGGCTGAGTGATTTCAGCAATAAATTAATTGTAGAAGGCAACGGAAATTTAGTTCGATGGATGCACGTTACACCTTGGAAACAAGATATCGAATCCTGTGACAGAGTTGGCTTAATTCAAGCAATGCCAGCTGGTGATGCCGAAAAAGATGCGCAGGGAGATACTTGGAAACAGCGCGTAAACCTTATGCGAGATGCCATTATTTACAACCGTAATAATCCGAGTATTATCTTTTACGAAAGTGGAAATGAAGTTATAAGCGAACCTCATATGCATGAAATGAAAAGTTTGAGAGATACATATGACCCTTTTGGAGGCCGTGCGATTGGTTCTCGAGAAATGCTTGACAGCCAAGAAGCTGAATATGGCGGAGAAATGTTATACATTAATAAAAGCGCCAAAAAACCATTATGGGCAACAGAATATTCTAGGGATGAAGGTCTTCGCAAATATTGGGATGAATTTTCACCACCGTTTCATAAAGAAGGTGATGGCCCTTTATACCGAGGAAATCCTGCAACTGATTACAACCACAATCAAGATCGCCATGCCATTGAAGATGTTGTTCGCTGGTATGATTATTACAAAGAAAGACCCGGAACCGGAAAAAGAGTAAATTCTGGCGGTGTCAATATTATATTTTCTGACTCGAATACACATCATCGGGGTGAAGAGAACTATAGAACAAGCGGAGAAGTCGATGCGATGCGTATCCCTAAAGACGGTTTTTGGGCACATCAAGTTATGTGGGATGGCTGGGTAGATGTTGAAAAATATCGCACACATATTATGGGACATTGGAATTATAATCACGCAGTGGTAAAAAACATTTATGTGGTTTCAACAGCTTCAAAAGTAGAATTATTCTTGAATGGAATTTCACAAGGTTTTGGAAAACGAAGCAGTGAATTCTTATTTACTTTCGAAAATATCACTTGGAAATCAGGAACTATAAAAGCAATTGGTTATGATGATGAAGGAATAATTTTAAGTGAAGATATTAAATCGACTGCAGGAGATCCTTCGGAAATTAGACTAAAACTAAACACACATCCGCAAGGTTTATCAGCAGACGGAGCTGATGTTGCTTTAATTGAGGTTGAGGTAGTTGATAAAAACGGAAATCGCTGCCCAATAAGTAATGATTTAATTTCCTTTTCTATGGACGGTCCGGCAACTTGGCTTGGAGGAATTGCTCAAGGTCCAAAAAATTATATTTTATCAAAAGAAATTCCGGTTGAAAATGGTATTAACAGAGTAATGATCCAGTCTTTGGCAAAAGGCGGAAAAATCAAAATTTCTGCTCAGGCAAAAGCATTAAAGCCGGCTGAATTAACTATTAACTCAAAAGCAGCTGAAGTCACAAATGGACTTTCGAAACAACTTCCTGGGAACAGCTTACCTTCAAACCTAGAACGTGGATCAACGCCTAAAAAGGTTTCTTACACACAAAAAAGAATTCCTGTCAATATCTTAAATGCAACGTCTCCATCAAACAATAATGATGCTTATAAAAGCTATGATGACAATGAATTAACAGAATGGAGAAACGATGGAAACATCAACACAGGATCGATAACTTATACCCTTGCAAAACCATCAGTTGTAAATGAAGTAACGGTTAAGCTGACAGGCTGGAGAACTAAAGTTTATCCAATCAGAATTTTAGCCGATGGAAAAGAAGTCTTTAAAGGAAATACAACCCAAAGTTTAGGTTATATTACACTTTCGCTGGAACCAATTTTAGCTGAAAAAATTACAATTGAATTGATTGGAGCTAACACTGAAAAAGACAGTTTTTCTAAAATTGTTGAAGTAGATCCAACAAAAGAATTAGATTTATATAAAGATAAAACATCAGTTGATGCAACTGGACAATTACGCATTGTTGAAATAGAATTTTATGAAAAAATCAAATAGTTTAAAACAGGCAAAAGCAATAATATTTTTAATGTTATGGATATCAATTCCTGCTTTTTCTCAAAAAAAGGAAATTCCATTATGGGATAAAATTCCTGATGAAATTCAAACAAAAGGATATTCTGAAGAAATCGATCATAAAAACGAAATTGCTGAAGGAGTTAGAAAAGTAACATTACCTACTCTTACAGCTTATTTTGCGAATGCTGAAAAATCGAATGGAACTTCCGTTATTATTTGCCCGGGCGGCGGTTATGGAATGCTGGCTATTAACAAAGAAGGTTATAAAGTTGCAGAATGGCTTAACACTTTAGGAATAAATGCATTTGTTCTAAAATACAGGCTCCCAAGTGATTTAATCATGAAAAACAAAACTATAGGACCGTTGCAAGATGCACAGGAAGCAGTGCGATTAGTACGAAGAAATGCTGTTAAATGGAAATTAAATCCAACTAAAATTGGTATTATGGGATTTTCTGCTGGAGGACATTTAGCCGCAACTTTGTCTACGCATTACAGCGATAAAGTCTATACTCCTTCTGATACGACAAGTGCTAAACCCAATTTTTCGATATTGATTTATCCTGTTATTTCAATGCAGGACGGCATTACGCACCAAGGCTCTAAAGATAATTTATTAGGAAAAAATGCCAATAGCGAGATAAGTGATAAATATTCAAATGAGAAACAAATAACTGCTGCAACACCAAAAGCCTTTTTGGTTCATGCGACAGATGATAAAGCTGTTCCCGTTGAAAATAGTATTAATTATTATTTAGCTTTAAAAAAAGAAAAAGTTTCTGCAGAAATGCATTTGTATGAAAGTGGCGGTCACGGTTTTGGTTTAGGTGTAAAAGGAACTAATGCTTCTTGGCCAAAAACATGCGAAAAATGGCTTAATGCAAATAATTATACCTTAAGTCCAGATGGTTATGTATTTACTTATTTTAAAGGAAATGGTGAAGACGGTTTGCATTTGGCCTACAGTGAAGACGGTTTAAAATGGAATGCCTTAAAAAATGATACTTCATTTTTAACTCCAGAAGTAGGAAAAGATAAATTAATGAGAGATCCTTGTGTGATAAAAGGCGGAGATGGCCAGTATCATATGGTTTGGACAGTAAGCTGGACAGATAAAGGAATTGGTTATGCCTCTTCAAAAGATTTGATTCATTGGTCAAAACAGGAATTTATTCCAGTAATGGAACATGAAAAAAAGGCTCGCAATACTTGGGCTCCCGAAATTACTTACGATGAAAAATCAAAAAAGTATATGATTTATTGGGCTTCTACTATTGAGGACAAATTTCCAGAAACAAAATCAGATGAAGAGAAAGGATATAATCATAGGATTTATTATACAATAACAAAAGATTTTAAAAAATTTGCTAAAACGAAACTGCTTTACGAGCCAGGTTTTAACGTCATTGATGCAACAATTGTAAAGCAAGATCAGGAATTTGTAATGTATTTAAAAGATGAAACACGTAATCCTGTACAGAAAAATTTAAAAATTGCAATAAGTAAAAATTTAACAGGACCTTACAGTAAAGCTAGCGAGCCAATAACCGGTAATTATTGGGCAGAAGGGCCTACAGCAATCAAAATAGATAATAATTGGGTGGTTTATTTTGATAAGTATACACTTAAGAAATATGGAGCTGTAAAACAAACTTCAAAAGGCTGGGAAGATATTTCAGATCAAGTAAGCTTTCCAAGCGGAACACGTCACGGAACTGTTATAAAAGTTTCAGCAGATGAAATCAATATATTAAAAAAAGAGTAAACAATAAGCAATTAGTATTTTACTATAATAAAAAAGTAGGTTATTGAGCAACCGATAACCTACTTAAAAAAAAAATAAACTAACGTAATAACTTCTGTTAAGAAGTTGATTACTATAAATCAAACTACATTAAAAAAAATAAAGCTTTATAAAAATTATCAAATTGTGTTGGGAGAATTGGAGTATTTTGAAGTCTTGATTCCAATGTTATCTTATTCAAATTTAAAGTCATTTTAAAATGTTGCTTTAAATCACTAATAATTTGTGATCGTGTTTTTGAGCTATCTAATAAAATTAAGTTTTTAACTTCCTCTAAAAAACTTAAACTATTATACAACTGCTTGTTAAAAAGACAAACTAAAACATTTGCTTCTTTTTTATCTAATTTTAGATATTCAATCATTTCAAATTTATCATAAACAACAAATATAGAACGATCATAATCTTTAGAATTATTTTCATTTTCCAATAAAAAAGAGCTTTCAAAGAAATCAAATTCATCTTTAAACTTTTTTTTAAACATTTTTAAGAAAAACCCTTTATTATCCCGCACTAAAACCTTTTCCTTTTCCATTATTCAATTAAAATTGTTCTTGTTAATATACTTTAAATCAAAGCACTTAGTTTATTTAAAAACTTAGCGCTTAAAAACCGGGCAAAGGTATTTTACAATTTTTGCTTTGAGTAACTTGATAAGACATGAAACAGTTAAAATAAGGTTTTTTATGAGACGCAAAACAATGTATATCAATAATTTAAAACCCTTTTAATACCTATCTTTCAATATTATATTTAATAAATTTTAGCAGGATAATGAATTATTTGATCAAACTTTTATAATAGGAGTTACGTTACTTTCTACAAAAGTTAGCAGTTTTTCCATATTTCTTTCATCATTATATTTGTTAGAAATTGAAATTATATATCCATTTCTTTCTTTTACATACAGAAAGAAAAAATCTTTAGTCAAAATCGCCTTTTCAATTTTAATCCATTTATGAGTTATTTCACCTAGTGGTGAATGTACATTTATTACAGTGTTATTAAAATTAAGTTTGTATTTCCCAATAATGCTTTCAAACTTGGATATTTTTTTTAACAACCTGAAAATAAGCCTACAAATTGTATTTACAAGTGAATATTGAAATATTAGAAAGAATATTATAACAAATAAATTTCTTATAATCCATATTGTAAAATCATTACCAGTAGTTAAGTTGAAAAAATCATAGACAATAGAAAAAAATAAAAGAAGACTAAAAAATATGCTAACTCTTTCTTTGTATAAATTTTTAAAATACATTTTATTTAATTTCCTTATTTCAACAACATTCAATTCAAACTCCAAGGAAAAGTTATTTATACTGTCCATTTTGTATGTGATATTTATTTATTTGAACCTTCTGAAAAATTAGATAGATTAATCTTCCAACAGTTCAAAATTAATACAACCACAGTTTATCTTTCTAGCAGATACGTCAATTAAATATCAGAATAAGACTTTTTATAAGAATGGATGTAAAAAACACATGGCTGTTTTTGAAAACAATAAATAAGAAATATTCCTTCAAACTTTTCATCTTTTTTGTGCATCAAAAAAAATTATAAAAATCCCTTAATAAGACAAAAAAATATCAGAAAAAGGCTTAAAAAACAATACTATTTATTTTGTTTTCAAATAGTTAAATAAACTTATTATTTTACAATCTTAACTAAAATATTTAGTTACTTTTGAATTTAATTTAAAATAAATATAAATAATTTCTTACTTTTTTTAAGTGTGTTTTTTAAGGTAAAAATTAAATCTCAATTGCCTAAAATATTTTCTTTTTAGATTGTTTTTTGTAATTCCATTTAATTACTAAAAGGTTATTCTTAGCAAAGAAAAAACACTAACAAACATATAATCAATAAATTAACTTAAAAATTATTAACTTTATATATTAAATTCATTATGCCATTGAAAACAATTCATCATTCTTACAGCGCAGATTTAAATTGGGTAGAGCCCTTTGCTAAACAGTTCGGAGGAAAAGTTGAAGGCAATTTCATAATTATTCCAGAAGATTTACAGTCCGGAACAAGATATTTTTATGATTGTGGAGACGGTATTATTGCCTATTATATTAATGTAGAATATAAAAAGACCTTTCATTTAATACAGAGAAACGAAAACAAAGATTTCGTAGGAATATACTATAATCTTACCGATGGAGAAGCTAGTGTTTCCAGTACTGATTTCACTTATAATTTTGGAAGATGGCAATATAATTTGGCAGTCATTGATGGAAATTTAGAATCTAGTTATAAAGTTAAAAATGGAAGCAAAACATTTGCACTATGTATCTTTATAAAAAGGAGCAATATCGAAGAATATGCAAAGAAAAACAACATTCAATTTCATAATATGAATAGGATGGTTGATCCATCAAAAAATACTATTGTGCGATTCGACAGAATGAGTAACGAAAGCTTTCATCTTTTAGACGACTTAAGAAAACTAAAAACTGGAGGATCTGTGTTTAATTTAAATTTAGTTGGAACTGTACACTTGCTAATCTCAAATTATTTAAAAAAAATAGCCAGCAACCGTATAATTATTCAAACGGTCAACGAAACTGATCTTGCTAATATTATTAATATACAAATGTATTTAATTGATAATGTTGAAGGTCATTTTCCAAGTATTAAAATGATGGCGAGTATGGCAAATATGTCTGAATCAAAATTTAAAAATTTATTTAGAAAAATTACCGGTATCACACCAAACGTCTTTTTTATGGATAATAAATTGCTATTAGCCAAAAATCTTTTGGAAAAAAAACAATTGTCTATTTCGGAGATATCATATAAGCTCCATTTTACTAATAACTCCTATTTTGCTTCAAAGTTTAAACAGCATTTCGGATTATCTCCAAAAACTTTTATTAAACAATTGTAATTAATGCCAAACATCAGAATGTAGTAATAATAACTAATCTCCTTTATGAAAAAAATTACACATTTTTATAGTTTAGGTCCCGAGTGGCAAAATCAACTTGCTGAAGAAATGGGAACGAAAGTAGTAGATGATAAAATAATTGTTGTGCCCGAAAATATAGGCCGAGGACATACTTATTTTACTCAAATTACATCTGGTATTTCTGCATTGTTTTTTGACATTGAATTTAATACTCCTGTTAAAATAACCAGGCTAAAATCTGATCACTATTTATATATTTTTCATTATGATTTAAGTGAACATGTCAATTTAATCAAAATCAATAATAAAGACTATGAGATTGGTTCTTTTGACAAATTAGATCTTGCTATCATCGATAATAAACTGGAAAGTTCATTTAAACCAGCTGTTAATGAAAGAACAATTGCTTTACGGATTTTAGTCGATAAAAATTTATTAAACGATTTTACAGAAAAGTATCCTAGTAAAGAAATAACAAAAAATAAAGGCAAGTCAACACAAAACACACTTTATCATTATGGCAATATTGATAGTAATAGTCTTTTGCTCATTCAAGCCATTAAAAGCAAATCTATTTATGATTTATCATTTGATTCATTTTTAAAAGGGGTTTCATTAAAATTATTAGGGAATTTTTTTAATAAATTCTATAATATTGATACTGCTCAAAATGAAATCACTGATGTTGAAATTGAAGCAATAACCAAAACAAAAAACTATCTTCTTGATAACTTATATGGTCCATTTCCTTCGATAGCATTTTTATCAGCTTTAGCGGGTATGTCTGATTCAAAATATAAAATGTTATTTAAGAAATATTTCAAGGATACGCCAAATAACTTATTTATTGTAGAAAAAATGAGGCTTGCTAAGAATCTACTACAAAGTGGAAAATTTAATACATTAACAGAAATAATCTATGAATTAAATTATAATAAGCTAACTTATTTTAGCTCAAAGTATTATGCCCTTTTTAAAAGAAAGCCTTCAGAAGATTTCGTAAAAAAATTATCATAAGTATATTTATATAACTTAAAAGTTAAGGTAAAATATTTATTAAACTCTTAATTATCAGAATTAATGCTAAATGCATGAGTAATTATTATAAAATAAAAGGGTATCAGAAATGATACCCTTTTATTTTATTTATACTTTCGTGATATTCACGAAATTATTTATTGAAATTAATAATAAATTCAGAACGTCTGTTAAGCTGATGTTCTTCTTCAGAACATTTAACACCATCAGCACATTTATTAATTAATTGACTTTCTCCATATCCTTTGCCAGTAATTCTATCTGCTCTTACACCTTTGCTCAAGAGATATTTAACTGTTGATTTTGCTCTTCTGTCAGATAATTTTAGATTGTAATCAGCATTACCACGGCTATCAGTGTGTGATCTAATATCAACAGAAATATTTGGATAATCTTTTAATACCTGAAGTACTTTATTTAGTTCGATCTCAGAAATAGGTTTAATTTTATCACCATTAAAATCAAAATAAATTGGCTTTAAGTCCAGCTGTTTTGTTAGATCGCCATTATCTGTTATAGTTTTGTTATCTTCTGAAATAAGGGAATTCGCATTCGGATCACTAATCAAATATTTATTTATTTCAATTGTCTGATTCCTCTGTTCTTCAGCTATATGAAGATCTTGTTTCTCTTGATAATATCCCGTTTTATCATAAGTCAAATAATAGTCCCCTACTGGAACTTTCAATAAATACTCTCCTGCATTATCAGTATAAAAATCATCTAACTTATTCTGATTTTTATCATAAACAGTGATCTTAACTTTTGGAAGTAATTCACTATGTTTTTTGTCATATACTTTTCCGTATACAAGTATTTCATACTTTATAGTATTATGAAGTTCAGTAAAGCTATATATCTGATCTTTTGAAGTTCTGTTTGAAGCAAAAAAACCTTTATGAGTATCTGGGTTAACAATATAACCAAAATCATCTTCTGTAGTATTAATTGGCTGGCCAACATTTACTACTTTATAAGAATTATCTTTTTGTTTAATTCCCTCAAAAACATCAAGTCCACCTAATCCAGGATGTCCGTCAGATGCAAAATAAAACTCTCCTGTTTTAGATACAAATGGGAAAGTTTCTCTTCCAGCTGTATTTATTGATGGACCTAAGTTTCTTGGTTCTCCAAAAGTACCGTCTTGTTTTATCTCTACCTCATATAGATCAGTCTGTCCTAAAGTACCAGGTCTGTCAGAAGCAAAGATTAAAGTTTTACCATCTGCACTTAATGCTGGGTGTGCATTCGAAAAAGATTTATCATTAATACTTAAATCTTCAATATTAGTCCAATTACCATTGTGCAAAGTTGCTCTGTAGATTTTAAGACGGTTTGTATTTGTATCATCTTTTCCAAATTTACCGCCTAAATAATTACTTCTGGTGAAATAGATTTGATTTCCATCTTTTGTAATTACAGGAGTTGACTGGTGGTAAACTGAATTTATTTTTCCACTAATTTTTTTAGCATCTGTAAGATCTCCGTCATCAGTCATCGTTGCTTCATACAATTTAAAAAATGGTTTTCCATTCCATTTGTCAATATATTTTTTAACAACATTTGTATCTCTTGCAGAAGTAAAAATGACTTTATTGTCTTTATAAAAAGCAGGTCCATAATCAGAAACCTGAGAGTTTATACTTACTGGCTTAATTGTAAAAGGATTTGAATTATTCAATAAATCTTGCAAATAATCCGTACTTGCTGAAATAGAAGTATTTCCTGACCTTGCATTGTATATTCTGATAATTTTTGCTGCATCATCATACTGTCCATTAGACTTTAGCGTTTGTGCATATCTAAGTAATTGTATATTAGGAATAACAAAATTATCTTTAGTTTTATACATCTGATCATATGCTTTTAAGGCATTACCATATTCGCCATTTAAAAAGTAAGCCTCCCCCAATTTTGAATAAAGTGCCGGTGAACCATATTTTTTTTCAATAAGTTTATTATACAATTCACTTGCACTTACAAATGCATATTGATCGTAATCTTTTTCTGCCTGATTAATTAATTTGTTTTGCGAATACGTATTATGTATACTAAACAATATTATAAAAAGTAATATGTATTTTTTCATGAGTATATTTATCTTCATTATTAAAAGAATCTTGGATTAATCAATCGTTTGTCAGATTTATTGAATAAATCAAATCTTAAGAAAATTTCATGCGATCCCGAATTATAATGTCCCAGTTTTGTTGTGTCATAATCATAACCATAACCTACCATTAAATCATTTGTAACTTGAAAACCAGCTAAAGCGCTTACTGCAGCATCCCAACGGTATCCAGCTCCAAGAGTGAATTTCTCATTAATTAAAAAGTTTGCTGATAAATCAACAGCTACTGGTGCACCAGGAACTACTTTTAATAATGCGGCCGGCTTAAATTTTAAATTTGGATTAAGATCGAATACATATCCTCCCATTACATAAAAATGTGATTCCTTACTGTATACCGATGAAGCGACATCACTGTAATAACTTGTTTTTAATAATTTAGGAACTGATATTCCAACATACCAATTATCATTATAAGCATAAACACCCGCACCTACATTTGGTGAAAATTCAGATGGGGAACCAGTTAAATATTGATCAGGAGATTCACGATTTAGCTTATCATAATCAACTTTAAAATTTTCAATACCCCCTGATATACCGAAAGACATTTTCCAATCGTTCTGACCTAAAATCAATGTATAAGCATAACTTGCTGTAACTTCTGTAGTTTTTGATGGCCCGATTTGATCACTCACTACGTTTAAACCAATTCCATTACCATGATATCCTAGAGGACTTTGAATCGAAAAATTCATTGTTTTTGGAGCGCCATCTAATCCAACCCATTGTGTTCTATACAATCCCATAGCACTAATAACACCGCTCGAACCAGTATAAGCCGGATTGAATGTCATTGTATTGTACATGTATTGCGAATATTGAGATTCTTGTTGCGCTGAGGCACTAGAAATCCCTAGCAACAATATTGCTGCCAGACAAAAAATATTTTTCATTAGTTCTAAATTAATTTTTGATTCTTAAATTCTAAGATTATTGATTGTTGATGTACAGATATCCTGATTTTTCAACCATTTTAGTTTCTTTTTTATAGCTTAATATGTAGAAATAAGTTCCCGTAGGAAGTTTGTCACCTCTGTTAATAGTTACGCGTCCATCTGAATATCCTCTGAACATTACGTCAGTTTCATTATATGAATTAGCTTCATATACTTTTACACCCCATCTGTTGTATATTTCAACTTTATTTTCAGGATATTTATTTATACCTTCTATATGGAAACTATCATTTATTCCATCTCCATTTGGCGTAATTGCATTATACACAATCAAATCATCTTTATCTGTATTCTTTTTAGTAACAATTGCCATTGTAAAAATGCCATATCCTTTTACTGGACCAGTCAACAAATGTGAGTATGTTTCTCCGGTTATCTCATTACTCAAAACACCCCCTTCTCTAACCCATTTTGATGTTGTTTCATCCCAACGTACAATTGCTAACTCTGTTCCTGAAGTTTGTGTGAAAAAGTCAGAAGGTGTAGTATCTGTATCTAGAGTAAGACTCAAAACAATTTTTTCATCTCCTTCATTCTGTCTTACTTCCCAATATTCTTTATCATTTATAAGTTGAATTCCTGATTCTTTACTTGTATGAGGATATTGATTTCCTGAATTTTTATTAAAATATTGTGTTGTATACAGATTATTCACAGAAGAATTAGCCGCATGTACCGATGGTCTATAAAATTGGCCATCACCCACTGGGAATTCAAACATTTTCTGTCCTTTTTTTTGTACTTTTCCATCAACAAAACTCTGGTCTCCTGTATTTTTATGAACAGCGTTTTCATTAAAAACTACCAAACCATCATAATCATCAGCATCAACAATTCCTTTCTTAAAATCCGCTTCTTTATTGACAGAAAAAGTTGTAGCTAAATGAAATGGAATTGGAGAGTTCAAATTGTTAAAAATTATATTTTGAAAACCTGATGGTTGTCCACCCTCTAAAATTTGATCTTGCTCACCTATAAAAAAGGTTTTACCGTTTGCTGCAGTATTATAACCAACTACTCCCTCATTTTTCCAATTTTGAAAAACGTAAACCTCACCGTCATTAATAAATTTTCCTGAAGATGCATTTTCATAATCCATGTAGATAGACAATATTGTATTATTGTCTACTTTCACATCACCATTATTAACCATTTGAGCATTTACTTTATAAGAAGAAAATAAGCCGGCAAAAAGACCTAATGCACAATAAGAACATTTTTTACTTGCCATTCTAAAAGCTGGCAGTTTCACATTATATAAATTTTTATTTTTCATAAATAGGCATATATTTATTATATAAATTACACTTTGAATTAGGCCGTAAAATTAATTGATCAATAAAATTTACCCCTCCCTTAAAAGTTATTGCTATATCATAATAGGGTTAAATCAATTCTGCTTTACCACATCATTTATTTATTGATTTCACAACAATTAAACGGCGCAAAGTTCTGATTATCAATATCAATTTTTAGCCTGTAAAAGTTTTTAAACTTATAGATTAAGACATATCTATATATTACAGAATGTATGCCTATGAAATTTTACTAAGAAATATTTTAGGAGAAGATTAGTTAAACTATTTATAACAAATAAAAAAAATGACTAATAAGTAAATACTCACAAAAAAAACGAGTGACATCACTTTTTTTTGCTTAAATGCTGAATAACATGTTAAATTGATTAATTTTATCATTAAATATAATCAGCAAAACATAAATATTTGCTGATACCTAAATTTCTAAATGTGTCACAATCAGCTTTATTTTTAGCAGGCGAAATTCTAAAACGTGCAAAAGAGCAAAACATAGGAATTTCTAACATGTCGCTTCAAAAGCTTCTTTTCATTGCAAATGGGCTATATCTTGCAAAAAAAGGTAAGCCATTATTCAATGAACCTATTGAAGTATGGCCATACGGACCTGTAATAAAATCAGTATATCATGAATTTAAAGAATATGGTAATACGGATATTAGAAAAATTCCGATTGCATATACTATGAACCTGGATAAGGAATTTGATGCCACTGCCAATGAGGCTATCAACTTCGCTTTACAGGTGGCTCAAAATCTTAATGCCATTCAACTATCCAACTGGACCCACCTTCCTGAGTCTCCTTGGGCAAATGCAAGAAACAATAATGACGATTATATTTCAAACGAGTCTATTGCTGAATATTTTCAGAGATTCATAGAACAACAAGAACAATTATAAGAAGCATGGCAGCAAACGTTTCAGGTTTTAATCTTAATAATTTACTAGATGATGCTACAGCAGCTCCAACAAGTCCAGTATCTATTGCTGAATATATGTCATATGAAAAACATATTCAGGAAATAAAAAATTCTGATCAGAATATGGTCGAACGGAAAAATTATGCTGAATATATTTTTAGCTTTACCTGCCTTTGGTGTATTGCAATATTATTTATATTGATTTGGAAAGGAATGGGAAAATTAAATTTATCTGATGAAATAATTATTACATTGATTGGATCATCAACAGTGAATGTTTTTGTTTTCTTCCGTTTAGTCACAAAATATCTTTTTAACGAGGCAAAATCAACATAAAGTCTAAGTTACTGCTATAATTATCTATAAAAAAACCCGATTGTTTAGCTCAATCGGGTTTTTATATTCCTTGTTTTTACAATAAACTTATTTATTTTTTATCAATTATTTTTTGAACCAGCAACTTCAAGTTTTCAACTTCTTCTTTAAGACTTACTATTTCTGCTTGTTGTTCTTGTACTGCTTTTACTAAAGGCACTACAAATCCTGCATATCGCAGACTATAAAAATCATTCTCGCTTTGCGGTTTAACAATACCATTAAATTCATATCCAATACTATTTGCAGCAGCTTCTACTTCCTGAGCTATGAAACCTGATTGTAATTCTGTAGGACCTGTTTTCATTTTATAAGTTACTGGACGTAGTTTATTGATAAAGTTTAAACCATAAGTACTGGTAACGATGTCTTTTTTCAAACGAAAATCTGACCCTATCGACCACTCCACAGCTCCACCAATACTTGTCATTGAACTATTTCCTATTTGTACTGTATTTGAACCTCTACCAATAGTGTTATACCCAATAACAATCTGATTCGTCTCGTTATTATCGTGCGGTGCAGAAAATGATCCAATAAAAACTGATTGTTTACTCGATAAATAAGCATTTCCTCCACCACTTAAATGACCAATTCCCACATTATTAGAACCTATAATTTTATGAAGTGCTTGATCGCCTACTGCAGTGTTAAAACCTTCTTGTGTAACATTATCAAGTGCATGATAACCTATTGCAACATTTTGTGTACCTGTAGTAACTTGAGAAAGCGCATTAAATCCAACTGCTACATTAAACATTCCTGAATCATTGCTACTTAAAGCACCATAACCAAAAGCTGTATTATCTCCTTCTACCGAACTTCCTAAGGCATTTTCTCCAAAAGATGTATTACCTCCTGAGGTTCCTATTCTACCACTTAAAACGCTATTTCTCTTGAAAACCAAATCCATATCATCTGTAGTACCTATAAAGTTCGTTCCAGCCGTTGTTCCTGCATTTCCTCTTACATCCCATTTTTTGACTATTTCTTTTGCCAAATCTTCAATTGCACCTTGTACATTTATTGAAGGTACTGCAACAGTTACATTTGGCACTGCAGCAATTGAAGTACTTGGTGTTTGAGATGCAGTTTCAATAGGTGAAGAAATCACATAAGGTTCCTCTTCAGTTCCTTTACCTTTTACAGTTACATTTGTACCTTCAATTGTTTTACCACCTAATCCATTAATTCCTGGTACACCTTGAGAACCTTGCTGTCCTGGTATACCTTGAACACCTTGCTGTCCTGGTATACCTTGAACACCTTGCTGTCCTGGTATACCTTGAGGACCTTGTTTCCCTTCTTCTCCTTGAATACCTTGCTTTCCTGTTTCTCCTTGAACTCCTTGAGCGCCATCGTTACCTTTTGGACCTCTCAACCCTTCTAATTGTTCCTCTGTGAAATCTTCATATTTGAAATTTTTCCCATCAACTCCGTTAGTTCCATCATTACCTTTGGGACCTCTCAAACCTTCCAATTGTTCCTGTGTGAAATCTTCATATTTAAAATTTCTTCCATCAATCCCGTTGGTTCCATTAGTACCATCCTTTCCATTTATTGAAGTGAAAGTCCATCAGAGTTTTGAATGTAAACTGTATTAGTTTCCTTATCGGTGTAAATATTAATATTCTCACCTGGGTAACCGTCTTCACCTTTATTTCCAGGAGCACCGTTGCCGCCTGCTACTCCAACTGCACCATCTTTACCATCTTTTCCGTCCTTTCCATTTATTGGCGTGAAAGTTCCATCAGAGTTTTGTATATAAACTGTATTAGTTTCCTTATCAGTGTAAATATTAATATTCTGACCTGGGTAACCGTCTTGACCTTTATTTCCAGGAGCACCATTACCTCCAGCTACGCCAACAGCACCATCTTTACCATCTTTACCGTCCTTTCCATTGATTTTAGCCCAGGTCCCATCTGGATTTTGAACATATACATCACCTGATGAATTATCTGTATATATAAGAATATCTTCTCCTGGATAACCTGGTTCTCCTTTATCACCCGGAGGCCCATCTCCACCAGTTGCTCCACAACATTTTGCCGCTTCATCAGAAACTGCAATTCGATGCCATTTATCAATATACCAGTAATAATATCCTGGTTGAATATCAGAAGCGGTCGCAGTATTAAATACCAGCAAGCTATTTACATTTCCGTTTTTGATTGTAGTTGCATCTGTTGAGCTCGTTAAAGGAACTCGCGAAATCAATATCCCTTTATCTGAAGCGATGACTTCTAATTGTGCTGATTTATCTGGCTTAAGTGTCCCAATACCAACTTGGGAATACCCTACGTATCCACTTAAAACTAAAAGTAGTGGTAAAAATTTATTCTTCATTATTTCTTTTTATTCAATTAAAAGCTATGAAAATCAATAAATAAGATTTACAAAGCCTGTCCATAAGCCATTTGCTGTTTTTTTGACGGTGCAAATTTCTTTCAGTTATGAAAACTTATTTACTCCTGAAAGTTTTAATTCTATTAGATTAAGACTTTTTTTTATGTAAGCAAAAAAGCCCACTGCAAGTTGCAGTTGGGCTCTATTATTTGCCTGTGTAAAAAAGATAATTAGTAATCTTATTTGTTCAACAATTTTTGCACAAGTTCTTTTAACTCCTGAATATCTTTTTGTTGCTGTTCAATTTGAGTTTGTTGTTTCTCAATTTGAGTTTGCTGTTCTTGCACTGCCTTTACTAATGGTACTACAAATTCAGAGTAACGGAGGCTATAAAAATCTTTATCACTTTGTGGCTTAACTACCCCACTAAATTCATATCCAATATCATTTGCTGCTGACTCAACTTCCTGAGCAATGAACCCTGACTGTAAACCTGTAACTCCTGCTTTCATTTTGTATGTTACCGGACGTAATTTAGTGATGAAATTTAGACCAAAATTACTCTTTACGATATCCTTCTTTAAACGAACATCTGAAGGGTTTGACCACGCCACCTGACCTCCAATGCTTGTCATCTGATCATTTCCTATTTGTACTGTATTTGAACCTCGTCCTCTGCTATCATGACCAATAACGATTTCATTTTCATCATTATCTTTCTGAGGATAAGCTTTATTACCTATCACAACAGAATTTTTTAATGAAGTAAGTATCTGTATACTATTCTCCACACCATAATATCCCCCTGCTTCCATTCCAATAGCAATATTATTGTTCCCTCTGGTTAAACCGCCTAACGCCGCTGCTCCCAATGCGATATTAAAACTGGTAGTTTCAGATTTCGCAAGTGCAAACCCTATAGCAATATTCTGATTTCCACTTAAATTGGCATTAAGTGCAGATAATCCTATTGCAACATTATCACTTCCAGTATTATTTACCTGAAGCGCTTGCAGACCTATTCCAACATTCTCAGAACCTATTGTATTACTAGCAAGAGTATGCGTACCAAAACCTACATTTGAATTTCCTGTAGTATTACTCATAAGAACATTGTAACCCACCGCTATATTATTAGAAGCCGTATTTACTTTAAGTACATTGTAACCAATTCCTACACAATAGCTACCTGTATTATTTTCTAGAGCATTTATTCCGAAAGCTACTGCATATTTTCCTGTATTTGCAACTGATGAATTATATCCAAAAGAAGTGTTAAGTAAACCGATTCTTCCACTCTCAAATCCATTTCTTTTAAAAACCAAATCCTGATCATCAGTTGTACCTATAAAATTTGTTCCAGCAGTTGTACCTGTATTACCATTGATGTTCCAACTATTATTAACTATTTTACGTAATACACCATTAGCATCCATTGATAGAATTTGATCTGTTAATGCACCTGTTTGCAATCCTGTAATTGCTAAAGTATTGCTTGCTGTAGTCGTTAAAACTGAAGGCTGTATTAAACTTCCTCCAAACTGAACAGTACCGTTTGTAATGGTTAAACCGTTATTTGCTGCACCAGGGGCACCTGGATAAAAAGTTACTTTTTTTCCATTTGGAGTAACAACCGTTTCAGATGTTTGTGCCATAATAAATCCAGATTGAATTAATAACAGCATACATATTATTTTTTTCATATTTAAGTCACTATGTTTCTATGATTTACAACCATATTATTATTAAAAATTTATAATTTACTTATTTGAAAACTACGCATTCTTATACACAAGAATACGTAGCTTCAAAAACTCTGATTTTATTTTGAATAATCAATTATTAAATTGTCATTTGCCATTAATGTATACGAGCCATTATTTCCAGGATTGTAAGTAACTACTTTACCGCTTACAGAAATTGCATCTTTATCGATACGGACTCCATTTATATATAATTTCACTTTTGACAAAGCAGAAGGCGTGTCTGATAATGTAAAACTAGATTGACCTGCATTAGCTATAAATTCTTCTATTACTTGTTGAGGAAGTACTGCATTTACAACATACGGATTTGCAACCGTGCCATCGCCTGTAATCTTAATGTTTGTTCCTTCCATTGTTTTACCGCCAATACCATCAATACCTTTTTCTCCTTTTAAAGAATCTTTATCG